>JBQLZH010000009.1:0-231963 GCA_052168175.1 Kiloniellales bacterium | reverse complement strand
GTGCGACCGTCACCTCGCTCATCCCAGCACCACCATCCCCCGGCCCGCCAGATCGCTCAGAAAGCCGCGCGTCTTTCGAAGCAGGGATACTCTGTTATCTTCGGCTGATCTCTGTATGCCGTCGTTCATAGCCTCTCCGATCGGAAGGCAATTGGCGACTGTTGCTCTGCGATGACGAGAGCTATTTGCGCGGCCCTACCGGGGCGAACGCAGTCAAGCAGACCGTAACTCTAGCGTCGTTTGAGGGAAAGAGAACCAACGGCCGCAGCTGTCGCCGCACCTGCACTGTTCTTCAGGTCAGCGAGCTGATGGCGTCTCCGCGATATCTTCGCGTCGACCGCCACCAGCTGCCGATCTCGGACTGATCGTACCGATGCAACTCCTTCTCGGAGTCGTCGGCACTCAGCGTTTCATCGGGTTTAGAGTTCGGCCGGGAAGTAGCCGTTGATCTCCATGCCGATGCAGATCTCCTCAATGCGCGGTACGCTCCACTTCATGTCGTTTCTCCCCTACTTTTCATTGTGTGAACTGATTTAACATTGGACTGACAATCGTACTATGCAGAGTCAGCCAGGCCAAGTGTGATACCTGCTGCCTCTCAGGCGCTCGTGCCGCCACCGACGATGCAGCGAAGACCGCGGCTGCAGGTCGCATAGGGCTCGATACTATGAGCTAGTCCGCGTCAAACAGATGGACGGAAAAAAGCTCTTCAGCATCTGTCCAGGTGTGAACTGTTTTGAACCCGGCCTCCCTGGCCAGAGCCTGGAACTCGGGCACGGTGAACTTGTAGGAGTTCTCAGTATGGATGGTCTCGCCGGGCTCGAAATGGAACTGGTGTCCTGCGACGGTCAGCGTCTGGCGGCTGCGGCTGCGCAGATGCATCTCAATGCGACCTGCGGTCTCGTTGAACCAGGCCAGATGCTCGAAGGCTTCCAGGTCGACGTCACCGTCAAGGTCGCGCTTGATGCGGGCAAGAACGTTCTTGTTGAACCGTGCCGTGACGCCGGCGGCGTCGTCATAGGCGGCTTCCAGTCGTGCCGTGTCCTTCTTCAAATCAACGCCGATTACGAGTGCGCCTCCGTCTCCTACGGCCTCACGCATGCGTTTCAGCAGCAGCCCGGCCTCCAGAGGATCGAAGTTGCCGATGGTCGAGCCGGGGAAGAAGGCACAGCGCCGGCCCGCCTCCTGTAACCAGTCGGGCAGATAGATTGGCTTCGTGAAATCCTTGGCGATCGTGTGAACACGCAGCCCCGGATAAGCGGTGTCGAGGTCGCGTGCAGCCTGTTTGAGCTGCTCTCCGGAGATGTCGATGGCGACGAAGGCATAGGGAGTGTCAAGGTTGTCGAGCAGATGCCTGACCTTGGACATGGAGCCGGAGCCGTACTCCACCAGGACCGGCTGCGGTCCGAGCGCCTCGGCCAGGGCCGGCGCGACCCGCTCCAGGATCTTTGTCTCCGTCCGTGCCGGATAGTACTCCGGCAGATCGCAGATCGCCTCGAACAACTGAGCGCCGGTCTCGTCGTAGAACCACTTGGCCGGCAGGCTCTTCGGCTTATCCGACAGTCCCACGACCACGTCATTGAGAAACGCCAGGGTCGAAGGGTCGGCAGGCGCACCCTGCGCCTCTTCGGTTTCGGCCAGTGGCGGAACCTGTACGCTGAGGCGCGCGCAGTCGTCGGCCAAGCGGATGCCCGTAAACTGCCAACGGTCGGCCGGATAGAAGAAATTGCGATATGTCGGCCGTACATGTCCCTCGGGTGTTGCGCAGGAGCCGCCGCGCAGGATCATCTGGCCGGACATGAACTTTCCGTTGTATTCGCCGACCGCCCCTTCGGCCGGCTTGAAGCCCGGATAGGGGCGATAGGCGCTGGCCGTCCATTCCCAAACGTCGCCGTAGACTTGGCGCAGGCCTTCGCCTCGCGCCGGCACCGGATGGTACTCGCGCGAGCCCGCGAAGTTGCCGGCAGGCGCTAGCGGGGTGGCGAGGATTTCCCACTCGGCCTCGGTCGGTAGACGCTTTCCGGCCCAGCGGGCATAGGCATCGGCCTCGAAGTAACTGACGTGACAGACGGGCGCGTCGGGATCGAGCGGGCGTCGTCCGGCGAGAGTGAAGATCCGCCAGTCGCCATCTGCGACACGCTCCCAGTAAAGAGGAGCTTCCCAGCCGTGTTGGCGGCAGGCGGCCCAGCCATCGGACAGCCATAGTTCCGCGCGGGTGTAGCCGCCATCTTGGATGAACGCCAGGAACTCACCATTGGTGACCGGCCGACTCGCCAGTTTGAACGGCTCCAGCCACACCTTGTGGCGCGGCCCTTCGCAGTCGAAGGCAAAGTCGTCACCGCTGTGCCCGATCTCGACCAAACCGCCAGGCCGTTCGATCCAATCCCACGTGCGCGTCCGGCTGGCGTCGCGCGGTCTTGGCGCCTGATATGCGGGCTTGAGCGGGTTGCAGGACAGAACATGTTTGATGTCGGTCAGCATCAGCTCCTGATGCTGCTGTTCATGATGGCAGCCGAGCTCCAGCAGCTCCCAGAGCTGTGCGGCCTGATCGTGGTGCGCTGCCAGCAATCGTTCGAGCGCTGTCTCTACGTGTGCCCGGTAGTGCAACACCTGCTCGAGAGGTGGTCGGGACAACAAGCCCCGTTTGGGGCGCTCGTGCCGCGGGCCGACCTGCTCGTAGTAGGAGTTGAAGAGAAATCCAAAATTTGGATCGAGCTCTTCGTAGTCTTCAGCCAGCGCCTTGAGGATGAACTCCTCGAAGAACCATGTCGTATGTGCCAGGTGCCACTTGGTTGGACTGACATCCGGCATGGACTGAATGCATTGATCCTCTGCGCTCAAGGGCTCTGCGAGGTCCAGCGTTCGCCGTCGCACTGTGCGGAACTGCGTGATGAGGCGCTCGATCTCCGATGCCGGGGGATGCTGTGTCGGTCGGGGATTGGATCGGCGCGTCATGGCATCTTACCTCTTTCCAAACACATCGGGGATCGAACTTAGCGACGCGCGTGCTGCCTCAGCACCGCTGCCGCACGAGCTCAAGTTCAACGGCGTCGACCGCTCTGCGCTGACTAAAAAGCGATCGTGCGACCGCTCGAGGGTCGATCGACGTCGATTTGCAGCTGCTCATACATATCGGAGATTTGGTGCGCACGCTGTCAGCTCAGCTTGCCCGTTTTCGCGGCGTCGCCTAACAACCTAGCGAAAGACCTGCCCGGTTCAACGCTTGACTGTCATCAAAAGCCAAGACGGCGACGAACAGCTTCATCGGAATGGACACCCTAGCCCAGGTTCCAGGGGGTGTCTACGCGCAACGCCACAGCGTCGTTGCCCTTATCGTTCGGCACAATGGCCCTGCTTCTGTCGTCAACGGCAACTTTCTGTCCGAGCGGGCAGGGAAGTGATTGCCGAGCCTGCAAGATTCCCGCCAAGAGTATATGTTTGGCAGGATACAAAGATTGAGACAGGTATCCAAGATCTGACGCTACGAACGCAGAGTTGTCACATTTAAGCTATAGAATTTACACTTTGGCCGAGCTCCTAAGCGTTCGATGGGTCAGCTCCACATGCGCGTGTTGATGTGTCGCTCTTCGTCGCCCAGCGCGTCGGCGTAGATTGCGGTGGTGGAGAGTTGGGTGTGGCCAAGCCATCGCTGTACGAGGTTCAAGGGTACACCTTTGGTGACGGCGGTTACGCCGAAGCCGTGCCGCAAACCCTTTGGGGTGGCGGCTGCACCCTGCACTCCAGCTTCACACAAAATGCCTTTCATCAAACGCCAGGCGTGTGTGCGAGACCAGGTCCACAGCGGCTGCTTTGCCGCGCGCTGCTCGTGCTGGCGCGCGCGTATGGCATGCGTGGTGTCAAGATCCTCCAGCAGCTGTGCCGGTACAGGCACGAGACGAAAAACGCCTGCTTGTCGCTTCTTCAAAGTTCGAAAGATAAGACCGCTCTGTTCAAAATCGATTCGGGACGCATCCAATTCCAATGCTTCCGAAAGACGGCATCCAGAGTAAGCGAGCGTTGCAAAGAATGTGTAGATCACCGGCCGGCGCAAACGAGCTACGGCGAGAGCCGCATCTCGTTCGCGTCCAGTGATGTATTTACGTCCACCATCAAGGTTGTAGAGTCTCTGAGGTCTGAAGAGAACTGGGTTCTGTGGATAATTATTTTGCATAATATTAAGAAAACTATATCCCATTTAACATTCCCCCAGAAATCGTGGTGATATTTTCATGATATTTGTATTATTGGTTCGAGCCGTATCGATGCAACCCTTTCAGATATAAGGTTTCAAGCAAAATCAGACATCAGATTTATCGAATGATGATTTGTTGATTCAGAAAATCAGAGCAAGCACTTGATTTATAAAACTGCTTGAGTCGGGAATGGAGGACATTCTGATCTTAAAATTTCCATTTTTTGGAAGAAATATTCAGAACAAATTTATTATGTATTTGGAGTATATTCTATATTTATTTAATATAATTCAGCAATTACGTGTTTTCATTGGTGTTTTCTGTTGAGCCTCCATATCTCCGCGTCGCCGTTTATCTGATTTTGTTACGGTCCCGCAGCGTTTGTCGGGAGGTGTCAAATCCTCCCTGGGTTGTGGAATGGGGCGAAAGATGGCGATGGAGGTTTTCGAGACAGCAGAGGGCGCACAGGTGTTGGCCGCCCTCGGCGATCCGCAATGGCTGCCGCCGCAAGTGCGCCGCGATCTGGCGGCGGCCGGTATCGATCTCATCGAGGTGACCTCTGGCCCGGAGGCATTGCAACACTTTCGAACCGATGTTCCCAGTTGCAGTCTGATCGATCTCCTGCTGCCGCCGTCAGGTGGCCTCGACACGCTCGCAGAGCTTCTCCAGCGCCGACCAACGGCTCCGATCCTGATGCTTGGAGAAGCTCCGAGCAGCCGAGTTGCGATTGAGGCGATGCGACTTGGTGCGAAGGACCTCCTGGATCTGCCGGTCGATCCGCTTCTGCTGCAAACGCGCATACTCCAGCTTTTGTCGCGCGACCGGCAGGCTATTGCGGCCGAGCGGGTCTGTGCGGACCGCCGTCAGCGTATCGCGACCCTGTCTCGGCGAGAGCGTCAAGTTCTGGAGCTGGTGTTGCAAGGGCTGTCCAACAAGGAAACCGCCCGAGTGCTAGAGGTCAGTCCGAAAGCAATCGAAATCTATCGAGCTGGGATGATGCGCAAGCTCGGTCAGCGCTCCTCCGTTGTCATGGCAGCCTGGGTTTCCCAGTGTCCGGACTGCGTTGCCGCCACGTTCCCCTCTGATCCGTCTACACCTGAGATGAGTAAGATATTGTCTCTTTCCCGCTCCGTATTGCAATCGGGAAAATAGGGGAAATCCCAAAGCTCCCAATACCGTTTCCACCAAATTTATCTTCTACCGGATTAGTGCTTTCCTCTCTCTGCCGTTCGACGTCATTCCATCGTGATTACGACATAAAGGAGAAACACGTGGCCATTGAGAAATCTGCAGCCTCCAACAGTCTTGCCGAGGTTATCGACCGTATCCTGGACAAGGGCATCGTGGTCGACGCCTGGGCGCGCGTATCATTGGTTGGTATCGAGCTGCTTGCCATCGAAGCACGCGTCGTCGTGGCTGGTGTCGACACCTACCTGAAGTATGCGGAGGCAATCGGCCTCACCTCCAACGCTTCGGAAGCCGTTGCGGTGGGGATCGGTGGAAGTCCCGAGCCAGCGTACCTGTAACGCCGGCAAGGGGCTGCGCGACTGGCCCCCGACGGCAGATGCTGGGCTTGCCTCTCCCCTGTAAGCAGCCCTCCCCCCGTCTGTTCGTTGTGGCCAGTCGCGCGGTTCTCTCGCGAGCTAATCGCCCCCGCTACCTAACCACTGTCGCCCGACCCTGTCGTGCAGGAGCCTGAAGATCATGACGAGTTACGAGGAGTATCACGACCTGATCCGGACGATCGACATGGCGGCGCGCCAACGCGAGATAGACGGCGAGGTGCGTGCCATGGAGTCTGCCGCGCGGCGTGAGGCGGTTACCCATCTGCGCTCGGCGGCCAAGTCGCAGCTCCTCCATGCTCGAGATGAACTCCAGGGCCTCAGGAATGAACGCAACTTCCTGCGCCGCCGCATTCGGGACGAGATGCGGGCACAGCTGCTCAATCTGAACGCCGATGTCGAACGGCTCCGTCACCAGGTTCGAGACGCCGTCCAAAACCTGAGGAACGGCACCGACGATCTCGCGGAGGCACGGCGGCAGGAGATGGCGGCGTTCCGCGCCGAACTGGACGAACAGATTGCGAAGCGCCGGCGCGATACGCAGCGTTTGCTCGCAGAGTTCGGTGACCAGCGCGCAAACCGCTCGGCGCGCACGCGGGCGCAGCTCTCCGAGGAGCTGAACGAGTTGCGCGCGGCGACGGCCAGCGTCCTATCGGCCCATCGCAGCGAGCGGGCCCGCCTGAGTGCGAATTGGGCTGCAGTCAAACGTCGGCGATCCCTTCGGGCGGCTGCTCGGCTCCCCGTAACCGTAATCGACCCGGCCCAAACCACCGAGGCTGTTCAACAGCTTCTGCCAGCCGACACGCCCCGGTCCGCACCGACTCTATCCGACGTGTCGGAGAGCGTGTCGCCGGCGTCATATCAAGGGGATCAACGCGGTTAACAGCCCGTCCTATGCGCAGCAGTCTTTTAGGAGAGCGGCATGAGCGCCTTCGATCCGGCACAGGGACCGTCGACGCCCGAGCGGTCACATCGTCAACCCCGATCCGGTTTCGTGGAGAATGAGCGTATTAACGAGCTGTCGGATCGTATGCGTGCCTACCTGCGTGCCGGTATCCCGGTCCACCTTCGCGGTCCTGCAGGCTGCGGGAAAACCTCCATTGCCATGCATGTCGCAAATACGCTCAGACGCCCCATCTCGCTCGTCGTCGGCGACAAGAACATGACGACTGCCGATCTGGTCGGAACCAAATCTGGCTATCAGACAACCCGCGTCGTCGACAACTTCGTCAACTCAGTTACGAAGGTCGAGGAGAACGCGGTTCAAGGCTGGCAGGACCATCGCCTCACCGTCGCCTGCCGCGAGGGCCATACCTTTGTCTATGACGAGTTCAATCGCTCTCCGGCTTCGGCCAACAACATCTTCCTGGGCGTGCTTGAAGAGCGCGTTTTGGTCATGCCCTCGCACAGCAAGCGCGAGGAATACCTGAAGGTCCATCCAGGCTTTGCCCTGATCCTGACCAGCAATCCCACGGAGTATGCCGGCACGCACACGGTCCAGGATGCCCTCGCCGACCGCATGATCACCATCGATCTGGATCATCAGGATCGCGAGACCGAGATCGACGTCACCTTGTCGCGCTCCGGCGTATCGCGCGGTGTTGCCGAACGAATTGTCGATTTCGTCCGCGCCTATCGGCAGTCGGGCGCTTACGACCAACCTCCGACGCTACGTGCGTCCATCATGATTGCGAAGATTGTCGAAGCGGGCAGTCTCGAGCTGACCATGCGCAACCCTCTGATCGAACGGATTTGCGCCGACGTTCTGCAGGCCCGCTGCGGCAGCGAGAAGGATCCGAAGCAGCGCGCTGCGCGCAGCGATTTCCTCACAGCCTTGGCTTGCCATCACTTCGATGGAGCTCCGCGTCCGATCCTTGAAGAGGAGATGGCGCGATCGTCGAAACCAGTGGGCGTTGCCGTTGGTGTGTCGACCCCGGAAATCGCAGCAATCGGAGGTACAGCATGAGCGATTACTCCAAGGCGCGTGGCCTCCACAGCATTGTGACGCCGAGCGAGCGGGCGGATCCGCTGCAGCCGAAGAATCGCAGCCGGCTGATCTCGAAGCTCGCCAGGCTGAACCACCAGAAACTGTTGCTGGAGCGCCTCAATCGAGTCTGGGTCGAACAACAGAGGTCGACGCTCGCACGCTTGCAGCGGCTCGATGCGCAAATCGACGCGATCCATGCAGTGACCGGTGTCTCCATTCCTCCGAGTTCGCCGCCGCAACCCTCCGGCGAGCGCTCTCAGCCTGCGCCAGTGAAACGACGGCAGTGAATCGTACTTGGCGAGACGTTCCGGATCTCGCCGGTGACAGCATAGGGAAATCAGACCATGACCAACAAACGACCACCGTCCAGCATGCCACCGTTTCGCGGTGATAGCGGTCAGTCGAGCCTTTTGCTGGAGGGCTTGACCCTGCTGGCGAAGATGGCCGGCCAAGCTCTTGAACAGGGCACAACGGAGATCTCCCGCTCCGTCCAGGTGCCGTTGAGCGGTGGGCGCGATCGAGCCGACGGCGGCTCGGGGGTACTCGACGCCAATCTGCGTGTCCGAACCTGTAGCGAGGCGGCTGGGAACCAAAGGGCAGGAGCGTCCGCGGGAGAGACCGAAACCGTGACGACGTCGCGTATGCGCGAACCGCTTGTGGACCTCTTCGATGAGGATGACGAGATCGTCGTGGCGGCCGAAGTGCCAGGCTGTGGTTTGGACGACGTGGATATCAGCATCGAGGCTGACGGGCGGGCGCTCACGCTCACCGCCAGGGGGATCCGCGGTTATCGCCGCCGCCTCGCCTTACCTGCGGCCGTCGATCCCGATCGCATGGAGAAAAGCTGCAACAACGGAATGCTCAACGTCCGACTAGGCAAAAGCGCCTCCGGGTCGGACGCTGCGACATGACAGCCAGGTGACGACCGCCCGCCGAAGGGAGGCGTCTTTGGTTTCAATCTCAACCTAAGCACAGGAGTGCGTGATTCGATGGACAGGCATCTCACCGACAATAAGGATCCTCTTCCGGGTAGCGAGCCGTCGACGCAGGGTCAGTATCTCTACTGCGTCATTGCCGCCAACGAACCCATGACGTTCGACGTCGACGGCATAGGCGGTGCCGGCGACAAGGTCTACAGCCTTCCCTTTGACGGGCTTTCTGCCGTCGTCAGTGCCTCGCCCGAGGCGGAGTACGATGGAACGCGCCGGAATCTGACGGCGCACATGCGCGTGCTGGAAACCGTTATGGCAGAGCATACCATCGTGCCCATCCGTTTCGGGAGCGTGGCGCCCACGCGTGACGCCGTTTACGAGACCTTGCTGAAACCTCAGCGCGAGACCATCCGGACGGTTCTGGCCGATCTCGAGGGGCGCGTCGAAATGGGACTGAAAGTCTTCTGGATGGAGGGCGTGCTCTACGCTGAGATTCTCAAATCCCGACCGGATATCGCCCAACTGCGGGACTCGCTGCTGGGACGATCACCTGACGAATCCTACTACGAACGGGTGAAGGTCGGTGAGTTGCTAGAGGCGGCCGTCACCGATAAGCGCGCGCACGAGGCCGAGGAACTCTTGAACTACATAGCGCCTCTGGCCTACCGCGCAAAACGGCTGGACGCGCTCGGCGAACAGATGGTGCTGAACGCGGCCTTGCTGATGGATCGCTCCAAGGTCGATGCTTTGGATGAAGCCGTCTCGAAGCTGGATGCGACCAATGCCGAGCGCTTGTTGTTCAAGCTGGTCGGGCCCACCGCCCCCTACAATTTCGTTGATCTGGCTCCAACGCCGCAAGCCTAGAGCGGACTGCGGTCGCGAAGCGCGATTCGTCCATGGGTCTCCTGAAGAAGTTGCTGACCGGGCCCGTCACCGCGCCAGCCAAGGGCTTTCTCTGGGTCGCCGGAAAACTCGCTGAGCGGGTCGAGGCCGAGGTCTTCGATCCGAAGAAGATACAGCAGGAATTAGAGGATCTGCAGCTCCGGTACGACCTTGGCCAGATCACCGAAGACGAGTTGGAGGAGGGCGAGACGCTGTTGCTCGAACGCCTGAAAGCGATCCGCGAGAGCCAGAGGAGAGAGTAGAGACTCATGACCAACACCAATATGCCACCTGGACTTAGTGTTCCGGATGCGGCGGCCGCGCCGCCAGAGCAAGAAGCGACGCGTTCGGCAGCAGAGCAGCCGGCGCCGGTGGACCCTGCAACGGATAGCCAATCGACTGAGGGTCAGACGGACGCGGTGCAACCGACAGCACCGGTCGCGCCACCGCCTGCGAAGCCGTTGCTGACCGTGGTGCAGGCGGCACGCAAGGCGAAGCAGCAGTTGCAGGAGATCACGGGCCTCGAAGTGGCGACTGTCTCTGCAATGGAGGAACATGAGGGCGGTTGGCGCGCCTACGTCAACCTGGTGGAGCTGCGGCGGGTACCTTCGACCAGCGACGTACTGGCCACTTACGAGGCGATCCTCAACGCTGAAGGCGAACTGGAGACCTATAAGCGGCTTCGGCGCTTCCTGCGCGGCCAGGTCAACGACTAGGGAGCGCTCCTGCGATGCAGTACGCCACCGGAGGTACAAACCTCGCCGATATCCTGGAACGGGTTCTGGACCGGGGCGTCGTTATCGCCGGAGACGTTACCGTCTCGCTGGTCGAAATCGAATTGCTCACCATCAAGCTGCGGCTGGTGATCGCGTCCGTCGATCGGGCACGGGAGATCGGCATCAACTGGTGGGAGAGCGACCCGGCACTGTCGACCGGGGCTCAGCAGCTGCAGGCGGAGAACCGGGATCTGCGAGAGCGGATCGAACGACTGGAACGACTCGCCTCACCCGATATGGCGGCGGCCGGCATTGAGGCGGACGGCCATGAGACAGTTGAAACCGAGCGTGTGTCAGTTGCCGCCGATCCGCCCATCGACCTCGATAAGGAGAGCAGTCTATGACAGCGCCGGCAGATGCCTCTGTTGCCGAAACCGTCCCCGAGATACTCGGCGGCAGTCTGAAGGTGGCCGAAGCCATGGCCAAAGACACGGGTCGAGGCATCGCGCGCCTGGACCCGCGCGACATGCGCGAGCTGGGGCTGGAAATCGGCGACGTCGTCGAGGTCCTGGGTAAGCATGGTGCGCTTTGCCGGGTGCTGCCAGCGCACACCGATCAGCGCGGTCAGCGGCTAATTCAGATCGATGGCATTCTGCGTGCCAATGCGGGAACCGGCCTCGATCAGCACGTGACCGTTCGCCGGGTGGTCACTCGACGGGCACGTTCGGTCGTGCTGGCGACCGTCGAGTCTTCGGGACGCAGTCTGCCGTCCCGATATCTCACCAAGCTGCTCGACGGCATTCCGGTCCAGCGCGGCAACCGCGTACGGGTCACGCCCTTCGGGCCGCAACCGCACACTTTCGTGGTTCAGCGCAGCGATCCCCCGGGGCAGGTGATCTTCGACCGAACGACCCAGGTGCGCTGCGAAGGAACGGCCGACGCTCAGAGCGCCGTGACCTACGAGGATATTGGCGGTCTGCACAAGGAGGTTCGGCGCGTTCGTGAGATCATCGAGTTGCCCCTGAAGCATCCCGAGGTCTTCGAGCATATCGGCATCGATCCACCCAAAGGGGTCTTGCTCTACGGTCCACCCGGTACCGGTAAGACTCTGATTGCGCGTGCAGTCGCCCATGAGGCGAACGTGCATTTCATTCACGTCAACGGGCCCGAGATCATCGACAAGGTCTATGGTGCCAGTGAGGCGCATCTCCGCAAGGTCTTCGAGGAAGCAAAGCAGAATGCGCCCGCCTTCATCTTTATCGACGAGATCGATGCGATCGCGCCCAGCCGTACGCAGCTGAACAGCGACCGCCAGATGGAGCGGCGCGTGGTCGCGCAGTTGCTGGCTTTGATGGATGGTCTGAATACCCGGGGACAGGTGATCGTCGCGGCGGCGACGAACATCCCCGACAGTATCGATCCGGCCCTCCGCCGCCCTGGCCGCTTCGACCGCGAAACGGAGATCGGCGTGCCCGACCGGGACGGTCGAATGGAGATCCTGGAAATCCACAGTCGCGGCATGCCCCTGGGACAGGGTGTGACCCTCGATGGTCTTGCGGGGATCACCCACGGCTTCGTCGGCGCCGATCTTGCCGCGCTTTGCCGGGAGGCGGCGATGGCGGCCGTTCGACGCCTGTTGCCGGATATCGATCTGGACGAGGGCGTGGTGCCTGTCGACAGGCTGAGCGAGCTGCGCGTGGAGCGCGCCGACTTCGAGGAGGCGCTTAACGAGGTTGGCCCCTCCGCCTTGCGCGAGATCGCGGCCGATATCTCGGAAACCCGCTGGAGCGATGTCGGCGGGCTCGAGGAGATCAAGCAGACTCTGCACGAAGCGGCAGTCCTGCCTCTGACCCATGGCCCGTTGTTCGCGCGCATGGGTGTGCGGCCGCCGCGTGGCATTCTGCTGCACGGAGGACCCGGACGCGGGAAGACCTTGCTGGCGCGCGCGTTAGCCGGCGAATGCGAAGCCAATTTCATCGCCGTGCAAGGGCCGCAGCTCGTCAGCATGTGGGTCGGTGAGTCCGAACGTGCCGTGCGCGAGCTCTTTCGCAAGGCAAAGCAAGCCAGGCCTTGCGTTGTCTTCATCGACGAAATCGACGCTGTCGCACCCCGCCGGGGCAGCGGCGAGGACCCGGTGTCCGAGCGTCTGGTCGCTCAGTTCCTCGTGGCGCTCGATGGTATGGAGCAGTTGCAGGACATCACGGTCATCGCGGCAACCAATCGCGTCGACCGGCTCGATCCCGCCTTGATCCGTCCGGGCCGCTTCGACTGTCTGATCGAATTGCCGCTGCCCGATGACGGTCAACGCGAAGCGATCCTGCGCATCCATACCGACCGCATGCCGCTGGCGGGCGATGTCGCGATTTCGGCCTTATCGCGGCAGACCGCGGACTGGTCCGGTGCGGCGCTGGCCGCGCTCTGCCGCAACGCCGCCGTGCGCGCAATCCGGCGTCGGCTCAGCCCAGATGCTGCCGGCCCGGCCGTGGTAACGGACGCCGACTTTGCCGGAGCGCTCGAGGCAACCCGCAGAGAGAGGACTGCATGATGCCAACGCCTGCGACGCTACTGGAGAAGCCTTGTCATGCCGAGGGCACCGGGACGCTGCTCTATCTCTATGGTGTGGTTCGGGCCGAGAAGGCCGGACTAGCCCGTGATCTGTCGCTGGGTGGGCTGCTGCCGGGTAACGCCGTGCGTATGATCCCCTTCGACGGGTTAGTCGCACTGGTCAGTGACGTGCCGCAAGCGACGTTTGCGAAAGCAGCTCTGGCCGAACGACTGCGAGATCAAGCCTGGGTTCAGGCGCAGGTGCTCGATCATCATCGTGTTCTCGCATCGTTGCCGACGGCACCCGTACTGCCGTTCAAGTTCTGCACGCTCTTCACAGATGAAGCGGCTCTGTTACGGGCTCTGAAGCGGTATCGCGCCGACCTCCATGCAGCCTTTGGAGTGGTGGAAGGGGCGCGTGAATGGGGCGTCAAGCTGTCGGTCGACTACAAGACGCTTTGCGCGCACCTTACGGCCACCGCACCGCATTTGGCACAGATTGCACGCCGTGTCGCGACCGTGGGCAGTGGAACAGCCTTCTTCCTGCGGCGTAAGCTGGAGACCCTGGCTCGGGAGGCGGCGGTTGGGTCCGCCGCGGACCGAGCAGGCGCCGTTCATAGGGCACTTGCCGAAACGGTCCGGGCGAACAAAGTACAACCGATAGGGACGGCGGCGAGCCGAGACGGTTCCGACATCGGTAGCGGGCGCGAGTTGCTCTCAAACGTGGCCTATCTGGTGCCTTTGGACGCCGAGGAGCACTTCAAACAGACCATCACCGCCCTTGCGCGGCGCCACATGGGGGCGGGCCTGTCTTTCGATGTTGTCGGGCCGCTACCGCCCTACAGCTTCGCGATGATCGCTGCCGACGGTGCTGCATCCTCGGATGCAGCTCGGGTCGCAGGTCGCGTGGCAGATGGCGCGTCAACATGATCTCTCAACCGCCCCCGGCGATCGGGACACCTGTACAGCGTCTCGTGCTGGCGGAGCTGCTCGATCGTGCCTTGACCAAGGGCGTGGTTATCCGAGGCGACGCTGTCATTTCCGTTGCCGGTGTCGATCTCCTGTACCTGGGCTTGAAAGCCATCCTGGCTTCCTCGGAGACGGCGGCAGGGTTGGTTGAAGGAGCTGGCGGTGATCTATCTCTACGCTCTCTATAAGACCGATCTCTTCCCCTTTCCGCAGATACTCGGGCTCGGCGGTGTAACTCTGCAGCCTCGCCCGCTCGGTGATGTAACACTCGCGGTCGGGGAGGTGGCGAACGCACCGTCTCATAGTTTCTCTGCGCTCTGCGAGCACGAAGCGGCGGTCGAGGCGCTCGCAGCCATGCGCCCAATCCTGCCATTCCGCTTCGGTACAGTCGTTGCTGACCTGCACCCGGTGGCCGTTGCCGCGAAGAGTCGATTGACGGCGATCCTCGCCAACCTGGATCGCGTCTCCGGCTGCGTCGAGCTCGGCTTGTCGGCTCGGCTTACCGCTCCGGAGGCCGAGCGGCAAGACCAGCGTGACGGCTCAGCGGCGGCTGAGACCGGACGCGCTTATCTGGAGCGGCTGCGTCGAGAGGCGGAAGCTCGCAGTGCAGGGGCACAGCAGCTTCAGGCCGCTGTTGCGGGCCTGGACTGCAGGCTGCTGGAGTTGTCGCGCTGCCGTCGCAGGCTGCCGTCTGAACGCCCCGATCGTCTTTGGCGAACGGCTTACTTGGTTCCCTGGAACGCCATGCCGACCTTCCAGATGGAGGTCGCTGCCGCAGAAAGGGCTGTGGCTCGGGAGACGGCCGGTCGCCTGTCGCTGCTGGCCAGCGGACCTTGGCCTCCCTATTCCTTCGTCAAGGAGGACTTGCTCACCCTTCAGCAGGAGCTGCAGTCGGCATGAAGGCCTGGAACCTGGACGACAAGATCCTCTCGGCGCCGGACGAGCCAGGAAACAGGGAAGCTGCGGGTGACGGATATGAAGAAGATATGCCCATCGGCATGGGGCCGCCGGCACGTGTCGAGCTCGACCCGAAGTCCGCGGAGCGGGGCCTGACCAAACTGGTGCTGAGCATCGTGGAGCTGATCCGGCAGCTGCTGGAAGCACAGGCGCTCCGACGCGTCGATGCTGGACAGCTCGACGATGCCGAGATCGAACGGCTGGGCGAGACGCTTCTTCGTCTGGAGCAGCGTATGCAGGAACTCAAGATCACCTTCGGTTTGAGCGACGCTGACCTGCGTTTGGACCTGGGACCGCTCGATGATCTGCAAGACGTCAAGCGACCCGTCTAGATCGCGCCCTGTTCTCCAAGCCCCGAGTTAGCTCTTTTGCCTTGTAACTAGGAGAGATCGCCCGAATGAGCTTCGGGCAGCTTGTATGTTGCAGTGCACCAGCCGGTTCAGGTCTGCACCGCTTGCTATATGATAGAGGCTCCGTCCAGGCGTTCGCTCATCAAGACGAAAGTCATGCGCAGTAGGCTTGGTCCCTGTGGAGCAAGCTGCTGCCTCTCCTTGATTCTCAATTGCTTAAGTCGATGCGGTTGGGCAGTGGAGCCCAAGGGAATTGAACGTCAGTCGACTTTGCTGCATCGTATACGGCTCGCAGGGTCATCGGTGGGACTTCCAACCAAGGCTAGCCGACAGATGCCTAGACCGGACGCAAGCAGGCCTTCTCACGATCGGTACCCCGACGGAGATGTCACCTATCGAAAGCCGGGCCCTAAGATTGGAGATAAGAAGAGACGCCCGAAACCCCTGATTACGCCTGCTGAATTGCCGGTTTGGGTTCCGGGGAAAATCGTCTGCGCCAGCGATCCGTTGGGGTGGAAAGACGTCGCTCAGCGGACATATCGCTATGAGGGGCAGGATGTCGAAATCCCGCCCATGAACTCTTTCATGATTGTCCAGTATCGCCGCGGCAAGACGCCCATGAACAGGAAGTTCGACGGGCGCTGGACGCGGACGCATTGCGGGCCGGGCGACTTCTCACTGCTATCACGCTCCGCAGAGTCGCACTGGAACTGGACGGAACGGGTCGAAGTTTCGCACCTCTATCTGTCCGATGCTCTGATGTCTCGCACCGCAAGCGACCTTCGTGGGCGGGAGGTTTCCGAGGTTCGCCTCGACGACATCTTGTGCAAGTCGGACCCCATCGTCACGCACGTTGCGAACGAAGTTACACGCGAGGCGATGGCTCCTGGCGTTGGCGGGCCGCTCTATGTCGAGGCGCTGGGCGTTCAGCTCGCGGTGCAGCTTCTGAGGGGCTATGCGTCCTGCGTCTGCGAAACAGCGAGCAACCGGGGAGCGCTTTCCCCTAGGGAGATTGCTCGACTGGAAGAGTTCATCGACGCGCACCTCGATGGTGCCATAACGCTCGAAGACATGGCCCAGCTTTTCGGGATGGGCGTCTGGACCTTCAACCGGCATTTGCGCCGGACGCTTGGGCGTTCGGCCTATGCCTTCGTGATCGAGAAGCGTCTCGAGCGCGCCAAGCAGCTTTTGCGAAACGGAGATTTGGCGCTGAAGGAGATTGCCGCCTGCTGCGGGTTTTCCGATCAGGCGCATATGACCCGCATGTTTCGTGCGAAACTGGGCGTCGCGCCGGGCCAATTCAGAAAAGGCATCTGAGAACCCTCGACCGGCCGCTTTCGACAGCTGCCGCGCTTAAAATGCGAGATGCCTAACGAGAAGGCCGACCTGAGCCGATGCGATGAGGTTGGCCCACCGATCGTTCAAAATATTGCCAGCATCCTTCAAGACACTCATTCGGCGGCGAACTCACGCTTTTCAGAAGCGGAGCTGCATGCAGGGTCTTTAGACCGCCCACCGGGCCTCCGCGCGCTGGTCGGATAAACAAATGGCCGGCGTCAACTTAAAAGAGCTGGAGGAGACGACCCTATGAACATGGCGATCGAGGATGCGGTTTCTACGGAGGGGGCGAACCAAGCAGTCAAGCTGGATGCGCTCGTCATAGGAGCTGGCGTGGCAGGGCTCTATCAGTTGCACATGCTCAGGGCTCAGGGGTTGAACGTTCGGGCCTACGACACTGCGCCAAGCGTGGGCGGAACCTGGTACTGGAACCGTTATCCCGGCGCGAAGTTCGACTCCGAGGCCTACATCTACCAGTATCTCTTCTCGGAAGAGCTCTACAAGGGATGGAGTTGGAGCGAGCGTTTCCCCGGGCAACCAGAAATCGAGCGGTGGATGAACTACGTCGCCGACCGCCTTGATCTTCGCAAGGACATCCGCTTCTCAACCACGATCACGGCGGCTCACTACAACGAAGACAGCCAGCGCTGGAAGATCGAGACCGACCGCGGCGAGACGATTGACGCACAGTTTCTGATCACCTGCGGCGGAATGCTCTCAGCTCCCGTGAGCGACCTGTTCCCAGGTCAAAACAGTTTCAAGGGGCAGATATTCCATACGGCTCGGTGGCCGCAGGAGCCGGTCGATCTTGCCGGCAAGCGAGTGGGCGTCGTCGGGATCGGTGCGACGGGTATCCAGGTCATCCAGACCATCGCAAGCCAAGTCGGGCATTTGAAGGTCTTTGTTCGGACGCCTCAATACGTTTTGCCGATGAAGAGCCCAAAATACGGTCCGGAGGATGTCGCGGCCTACAAGGCGCGGTTCGAGGAATTGCGGAACACGCTTCCCTATACCTTCACCGGTTTCGAGTACGACTTCGAACATCAATGGGCAGACTTGACACCGGAGCAGCGCCTCAACGTTCTGGAGTCCGTCTACGAGAACGGATCGCTCAAGCTCTGGCTTGCGTCCTTCGGCGAAATGTTCTTCGACGACACGGTCAACCAAGAGATCTCCGAATTCGTGCGCGGCAAGATGCGCGCGCGCTTGAAGGACCCCCGGCTGTGCGACCTTCTCATCCCGACGGACTATGGGTTCGGGACGCACCGCGTTCCGCTTGAGAGCAACTACCTGGAGGCTTACCATCGTCCGAACGTGGAGGCTGTCGGTGTCAAAGACAATCCGATCGAACGCGTGGTTCCGGAAGGTCTGCAGACGGCCGATGGCACGGTCCACGAGCTCGACATCATCATTCTGGCAACGGGCTTCGACGCCGGGACAGGCGCTCTGACGCGCATCGACATTCGCGGTCGCGACGGTCGCTCCCTGAAGGAAGACTGGGGCCGGGACATTCGCACCACCATGGGCCTCCAAGTCCACGGCTATCCCAACATGTTTACGACCGCCGTGCCTTTGGCACCCTCGGCGGCCTTGTGCAACATGACCACCTGTTTACAGCAGCAGACCGAATGGATCAGCGACTGCATAAAGTACATGCGCAGCAAGAACCGTTCGGTTATCGAGCCGACCGCAGAGATGGAGGACAACTGGGTCGCACACCATGACGAAACGGCTAATGCCACGCTGATCTCCAAGACGAACTCTTGGTATCTGGGATCGAACATCCCCGGCAAGCCACGTCGCGTGCTGTCTTATACCGGCGGAGTCGGCACCTATCGCAAGAAGTGCGACGAAGTCGCCGCGAGCGGTTACCAGGGTTTCGCCATGCAGTAGGGGCCGTGCGCCCCGGAAGTTTGTCTCAGGACAATCAGTCTCTGGGCCATCAACTTCCGGGCAGTACGTCTCTATTCAATGCCCAATGGGGTGCGCGCTGAATATCGCGCCCCATTCGGCCGACCGTCGATCTGGGTCGAAGTGAAAAAACACATTCAAGTTTGGGAGGAACCGAAATGGCTACGGACTTCAAGGCAGCCGCCGACGCCATACTCAACGGGGTCGTGACCTCAGACCCGCGAGTTCCTGGCGTGGTGGCCATGCTCACGGATCGCGAGCGAAACGTCTATGAAGGTGCGGCCGGCAAGCGCCAGCTCGATAAAGACGACGAGATGTCGACCGACAGCACCTTCGCGCTTTTTTCCACCACCAAAGCGATCACCGGCACCGCCGTCTTGCAGCTTGTCGAAGACGGTAAGCTCGATCTCGACGCGCCGGCCAAGGACTACGCTCCCGATATCGGCACACTGAAGGTCATCGAAGGATTCGATGAAGGCGGACAGCCACGGTTGCGTGCACCGAAGCGCGACGTCACCACCCGGATGCTGCTGCTGCACACGGCAGGATTCGGCTACGACTTTTTCAGCGAGACTTACAACCGTTTGGCTCAGGAACAGGGTCAAGCGAGCGTCATCACGGCATCGAAAGCTTCCCTGATGACTCCTCTGCTGTTCGATCCCGGCGAGGAATGGCAGTACGGCACAAACATCGATTGGTGCGGCCAGGTCGTCGAAGGCATTACCGGCAAGAGGCTTGGTGAGGTGTTCGAAACACGCATCTTCGAGCCTCTGGGCATCCGCGACATGACATTCGAAATCAATGACTCCATCCGCCAACGACTGGCCGGAATGCACGCGCGCAACGCTGACGGCTCCTTGACGCCGATGGAGTTCGAGCTGACGGCCACGCCTGAAGTCCACATGGGCGGCCATGGCCTCTACGGGACAGTCGGCGACTACATGCGGTTCATTCGGATGTGGCTCAATGACGGGCAGGGAGAGCACGGCCGTGTTCTCAAGGCCGAGACCGTCCGGATGGCGGAGAAGAATCACCTTGGCGACAAGAAGGTGACGATGCTTCCCGGCGTCATCCCATCTCTTTCGAACGATGCCGAGTTTTTCCCGGGTCTTTCGAAATCCTGGTCTTTCTCCTTCATGGTCAACGACGAAGAGGCGCCGACCGGGCGGCCTGCCGGTGCGCTTGGCTGGGCGGGGCTGGCCAACCTCTTCTACTGGATTGACCGCAAGAACGGCTATGGCGGCTTCTGGGCAACGCAAATTCTGCCCTTCGGCGATCCGGCCTCTTTTGGCGGTTATCTGGACTTCGAAACGGCCTTCTATGCTCAGCTGGCCCAGTCGAAGGCAGCGTGAGTCTCAGCAGTGCCCGGCCGCGATTTCGTCGCGGCCGGGTCTCAGGTGGAGCGGTGCCGGCAGGTCTTGCCGTGCTGCGCTCCTTGCCGTGCTGCGAACCCTATAGAGGTTGCAGTTTTCCCCAAATTGCGGAGCTGTCGAACGGCTTCAATACTCGATCTGTCGAGTCTCATTTTTCTGCTGGCTTGTATGGAGAAGAGTATGCCTGCTATCGACAAGAACCTTGTCATGGACCTGCGCCCGCACGTACGAATTGTTGGGCACAGTGACGGTAAGATCAAGCTGCGCTACCGGATAGGCGCCATCGGCGTGTTGAAGAAGATCGAGAAATCGACCGGCGGCCGGTTATTGGACGCTATCGAAGGGGTGGAGAAGGCGAGTGTGAACCCCTTGATGTTTACCCTGACCATCCACTACGACCCGCAGGTGATCGAGCCGTCCTGGTGGGAGGAGCTGATCCAGGACAGTGACGAGGCGGCGCGCCAGGTTCTGGACCGTCTCCGGGCCGCCTAGAGCGCGCATACTCTGGTAAGGCTCTACAGTCTGTAGAGTTGCAGCCTACACTTGCTCTTCGCATCGAGGATCGATGCGACACGGTCGTTCGGAATCGCCATGGTTCCGAACGATCGTCATCTTTCTGGTGGTGACCGCCGGTCGCTGCGGCAAAGGCGGTTTTACCGGGTATTAGCGCTTGGAGGTACAGCCTGCCACTTGTGCCGGATCGACGGCATAGTCGCGTTCGCGAACTCCGATGGGACCGTTGTGCCGCAGTTTGGCATCCGGCACGTCCAGCAAAATAGAAAAGTGCAGGTGCGGGCCGCTGCTGCGACCGCTGTTACCGACGGTACCGATCACTGTGCCCGGCGCTACGAGCTGACCTCTCTGCACTGCGAAAGTCTCGAGATGCGCATAGACCGCATAGATCCCGAGGCCGGATCGGCTGCCGGACCCCAACCTTTGTAGGATCACCCGCCCAAAGGTCGGATGACCGGATGCGCGTGCGACGATGCCGGCTCCGACGGCCAGCACGGGCGTCCCGATCGGCGCTGGCAGGTCGATCCCGGCGTGCCAACCCCCGTTTCTCGGGCCATATCCGCTGCTGATATCGGGCAGAGGGGAGAGCGGCGGCATGCGACAGGCGACCGGTGCGGGCGCTTCGGCCGTGGAGGCAATGCAAAGTGCGAGCGCCGCCGCTCTTGTCGCTATTTTCGCCAGTCGTGTGGTGAATGCCACGTCGCCCGCAGCCTCTCTGGTGTCTGCAGGCGTGAAGTCTATTGAGAGAGTTGAATGAGACTACTTTAGGAGAACACCATGGAGTGGTGGGGTGGTACGCTTTTGTCATGAAGCGCTACAAGTGAAGTGCTGTGGTGGTGATCGCCGTAGCCGGTCCACCTCTTCCATCCTGTAGAGTAAGGTGTAGCTGCAGCGGCAACAGGAGGGCTGCCGGCTAGTCCCACTGCTTCAAGCTGCGTGCCGGAAAACAAGCATGTTGCAGCCTGACGTCGGTGCTCGATGATAAGCGGAAGAACAATCGACGCGGCGCTTATGCACTGTGAGAAGAGAAGGTGGTGCCGACGGCAGGATTTGAACCTGCGACCTACTGATTACGAATCAGTTGCTCTACCCCTGAGCTACGTCGGCGAAGCGGGCTCATCTTCGATGAGGTGCCCAATATCCGGCCAAAGACCCGGTCGCCTGTGGCGAAAGCGCATAGGTAATCCAGGCGCCGGGCGCCGTCAATGCGCCGGTAAGATAGGCTTCAGCCTCCAGAAAGCAGGTCACCGGGTCGGTGCAGGAGCGGGAAAAGGCCTTATCGGCCGCTCAACGCGCCGTTTCTTAGCTGTTAAGCGTCGCGTGCCTAGAAATGCCGATCTATAGTACGCGCTTCCGTCGCAGACCGGGCTGGCAGTCAATAAAGGCGCTCGACGGGAGTTGGGGGGACGGAATCGGCAGATGGCTCGGCAGCTTCCAGGGTGGCCAGACGAGGCTGAGCGCAAGAGCGAGCCCGGCGTGCAAGGGGATGGCCGCAGTTTGGACCCTGCCTCCGCATCCGGCCTCAGTTCGATGTCCGAGCCCCGCGCTGCCGATCATCATCCAAGATCTGAAGATCTCACGCCAGCCGATCCTTCAGGTGGCAGTACGGTTACCGACCACCCTGCGCTGTTCGACGAGCAGGCCTATCGCTTGATTTTCGACAATGCCGGGGTCGGCATCTTCAAGTCGACGCCGGATGGGCGCTACCTGATGGTCAACCCCGCGCTGGCAGAACTGCTCGGCTTCGACTCGGTCGATGCCATGCTGAAGGTCGACATTCGCGAACTCTATGCCGATCCGAAACGCCGCAATCAGTTCAAGCGGCTGGTTGCGCGCCATGGTCAGGTCCGCGATTTCGTAATCGAGGCACGGCGGATCGACGGCGAACCGATCTGGGTGTCGGAGACGGCGACTCTGGTCCGCGATCCTGCCGGACAGCCGGCCTACTACATCGGGACCATCATCGACATTACCCGCCGGGTCGAAGCGCTACAGGCCCTGGTGGCTGCCGAGCGCGACTATCGGGAGATCTTCGAGCACGCAACCATCGGCATCTACCGCTCTTCGCTGGACGGCCGCCAACTGCGGGCCAATCCGGCGCTGGTTCGGCTCAACGGTTACCAGACGGAGGAGGAGTTGCTGGCGGCCATCAACGACATCGCCAAGGAATGGTATGTCGATCCGGAACGCCGCGACCAGTTCGTCGACCACCTCGCACGCGACGGTCGGGTCGAGGGATTCGTCAGCGAAGTCTACCGCCATCGAACCCGGGAGCGGATCTGGATCACAGAAAGCGCCCGCCTGGTTCGCGACGAAAACGACCAACCACTCTATTACGAAGGTACGGTGCAGGACATAACCGGGCAGATGCGGGCTCGCGAAGCCCTGCTCGAGACTCGGACCGAAGCCGAGGCAGCCAGTCGCGCCAAGTCGGCCTTTCTTGCCAATATGAGCCACGAGTTGCGCACGCCGCTGAATGCGATCATCGGCTTCGCCGAGGTCATGGAGCAGGAGGTCTTTGGGCCGCTCGGCTCGTCGCGCTACCAGGACTACCTGAGCGACATCCGCAGCAGTGGATTGCATCTGCTGCAACTCCTCGACGACATCCTCGATCTTTCGAAGGTGGAGGCTGGTAAGCTGGAGCTGGATGAAGGCCGTTGCGATCTGCCAGTCATCTTCGACGAAGCCGTCCGCATGCTGCGCCCACTCGCTCAAGAGCGAGGCATCGCCGTGACGGTCGAGGTTCAGGTCGACCCCTTGCCGCAGATCCGCGGCGATGTCCGGCGATTGCGCCAGGTGGCACTCAATCTCATCTCCAATGGCGTGAAGTACAACCGGCGCGGCGGGTCGGTAAAGGTGACGCTGACTCGTGAGCCTGCAGGTGGCGTGCGGGTCGTGGTTGCCGACAGCGGCATCGGCATCGCACCGGAGAATCAGGAGCGCGTTTTCGAGCCCTTTACCCAGCTCAACCGCGCTCAGAGCGAGCGTCAGGAAGGCACCGGGCTTGGATTGCCGCTCTGTCGGCAGCTCGTCGAGTTACACGGTGGATACCTGACACTGGAAAGTCGTACCGGCGAAGGCACCGCCGTGATCATCGACCTGCCGGCGGCACGCTGCCGGCCGCTGACGCCTGGTTAGGCCTACCTCGCATTCGGTCTGGCGTTCCGGCGCCGCTTCATGCGGCGGGCGCCGGTGTCCGCTTCTCGCTGATCACCACGGCTTGGCCTGTGAGCGTAGACCTATCTTCGCTGGCGTTGCCGTCTTGCCCGCCGTTCTTGTTGGCATCGCCGGAGGCGCCGGGTGTCTCACTGTCCGCAACGGTCTCGCTTAGGGTCTGCAGCGGGCTGCGCCAGGCCAGGCTATCGAAGCTGCCGCACTGTCCGCAGTCGGCCGTCCAGTTGCGGGTTGCGGCACCGCAGGTGTCGCAGACCCACATGGGCTCCAGGTCCGCCTGTTCAGCCCGACGCAGCCAGTCGTGTGCGGCTTCTCGGTTGTCGTGCTCCCTCTGCTCGATCTCGGCCATCAGGTGGCAGACCCGGCGGTCGGCGCGCAAACCGCCGGCCAGCTGCAGATGCTTGCGGGCCTCGCCCCACAGCTCGGCCGCCAGCGCGGCGCGGGCGCGAGCCACGCGAGACTCCAGATGATCGGGATAGCTGGCCGTCAGCTTCTCGATGCGCTTGACCTGCGAAAGAGGCGTCTCTTTGGGGCGCAGTGCCAGATAGGTTTCAGCCAGATCCGGATGCGGTTGGCGTTTCCAGGTCGCCTCCAGCAACTTGGCGGCTCGGCGCTCCTTGCCGCGTGCGGCTTCCAGTCTCGCGCGCAGAACAGCCGCCGGCACCAGATCCGGCACGCTCTTCAGCGCTTCCTCCAGTTCTTGCAGCGCCGTGGTGGTATCGCCGTTGGCGGCCGCCCGTTCCGCCCGTGCGGTCAGCAAGACAGCGCGCTTCCGATAGGCTTCCTCGCGTGGCCAAACGGCATAGCGGGCGGCCGCCAAGGCCGCCTGCTCGGCGGTCTTCAGGTCGCCGCGGCGCTGCGCCACCTCGAAAAGATGATCGATCACCCACGGCGTCTCCGGTCGCAGGTCCTTGGCCTGGCGCAGATACTCCAGTGCTGCCGCGTCGTCGCCGTCACGCAGTGACTGCATCAGCAGACCGCGCAGACCGAGAAAGCGTGTCTCCGGAGCTTCCAGCATTTTTTCGAAGTGATTGCGGGCTGCTCCGGCGTCGCTTGACAGCTGCGCTGCCTGCGCCGAGAGCAGGCGGGACAACGGCTGGTCATCCAGCAGCTTTTCAGCCTTCTTGGCCCAACGCTTGGCTTCATGGGGATCCCCGGCCGCAACGGCGACTAGGCCGTGGCTCAGCGCTCGGTAGCCTCGGTTGCGACGCTCGTGACCCTGCAGGTTCCAGAAGTCGCGCGGCGCCCGGCGAAGCAAACGCCAACCGTGATAGACGACAGCAGCCAGAACGCAGAGGAAGATCAGGGCCAGAATGGCAATGGCGATCGAGGTCTGGACCTGCCAGCCGAGCCACTGCACCGCAATCTCTCCGGGCTCGACGATGACCAGCAGATAAGCGACGGCAATCGCGAGAGCGACCAAGCTGAAGTAGATCAGAGCACGGATCATTGCCAGTCCTCCTCCGCTACTCGGTTGCCGGGCTTGCGGCGGGCGTCAGCCGGGCCAGTGTCCGTCGGGTCAGCTCCCCAAGGGCTTGTTCGCCCGTCAAACGGGCATTGGCGTCGGTTAGCCAGGGCTCCGCGACCGCTGCCGCAGCTCCCTCCATACCCGACAGAGCTTGGATGGCGCCGGAGAGATCTTCGTTGGCGAGGCGCGCGTCCGCTCTGGCGATCCTTGCGCGCGGGCTGTCGCCCTCGACTTCGCCGACCGGGCGAACGCTGACGGCCCCTGAAACCCGCGACATCAGACGGCCGCTCCAGCTGTCGTCGTAGCTGGCGGCAACCGCGTCTTTCGCCATCGGTTCGAACCGCATGGCCAACTCGTCCCGCGTCGGGACGCCACTGACTGCATGAGCTGCCAAGGGCTCCAGAAGTTCCAAAAGCGGATCACCTTCGGGGATCAGGCGTTGGACCGCCGCCAGCTCGACCTCGAAGGGGGCGGAGAACCGCAGAGCGTCGCGCAACTGCCCGAGTGCCAGTGCCAGACCGCTGTCGCCTGCGCTGGCATTGAGGGCCTGTTGCGCCTGCTGTTGCACTTGCTCCAGTTGGCCCTGCAGGTCCCCAAGCTGGGACTCTAGACCTGAGAGGGCGGCGGCATCTGCGGTTGCTGCCTCAGTCGCTGCCGCGGCGGCAGTGGCTGTGGCGTTACTGTTCTCGGCCACCGCGCCGCGCAGCTCTTCGAGTGCCGACTGCAACTCGCCGACCCTGTTCTCCAGGCCGGAGACCGTGGCCGGGTCGACGCTGGGCGCAGCCGGCGCGGCACTTTCACGATCGGCGGCCGTCGTTGTCTCCCGCACCTGCGCCGCCAGCACCGCGATCCGCCGATCCAGATCGGCGAGGGCTTCGCTGTCCACACTGTCGCTAGGGGCGCTGCCTGCTTGCTGGGCGACTTCCTGGGTCAGCTCGTCGAGCTGTTGCGACAGCGCGTCCAGGCGGGCCGGATCGGCCGGCGGCGGCGCGCTTTCCAAGCTCGCGACACGGTCGCTTAGAGCATCCAGATCCGTTTGCAGACTGTCTGCGGGCACGGCCGGCAGATAGGGTTCCCAGTAGGTTCGGGTAAAGATCGCTCCGACGGCCCCGCCCACGAAGAGCAGAATGGCCAGAACCAAACCCAGGAAGATGCCGCCGCCCCGCGACGTGGTCGGCGCTGTGTCGTGGCGTTCGCCCGGCTCGACGTGGTCTCGCTCATCATCGTGTTCCATCTCTCGGAAGTCGCGGTCTTCGTCCTGCCGGTCGGCGACTGCCTCTTCGTCCGTCGTCTTGCCGGCGGCAGACGAGACTGCCGTCGATCGCTCTCTTGCCGCAGCACTTGCCGGTGTTGAGCCGGTATCAGCCTGCTTGCCGCCTTCGGCCGGGATAGCCCAGGGATTGACGGTCGTCTTCGTCGCTTCGCCGGTCTGCTTGTCGGCGCTCGCGGACTCTTGTGCGGTCAGATCGATATCGCTGATGTCGATGTTATGGGCCGCGGCGGCGCTGCGCAGTTCCTCGTGACGTGTTTCGGGAACGTGGCCTCGGGCCTTCCAGCCTTGCACGGTCGAGACGGCCACGCCCAGTTTGGTGGCTGTCGGGCGCAGGCCTCCGAAGCGCGCGATCACCTGCTCCGCCGCGGAATCCCCAGCAGACTCCGTCATGGAGGTCGTCGCAGAGCCTGTCGCAGGCTTGGCCGACTGTTTCGCTGGACCGGCAGCAGCGGGCGCGGCGCCTTTTACGGCTTCTTTCGCAGGTCCGGTGTCGACCGGAGTTGCCGATGCAGCTTTGCTGTTGCCCGCGGCGGTCTCGGCTTTGGACGCTGCCCCCGGTTTGGTCTCCGAGACTGTGTCTTTCCGGGGCTTGTCGCTGTCTTGAGCCATGCCTGCGTCCTCTTGCCCTGTCTGCTGCCCTGCCTGCCGGCTGCCACCCAGCGTCGCGAGCAAAGCCGCTTCCGTCGGCTGAGCCGCGACCCGTACGTCTGCCCAGATCAAGGCTTTCGCCTCGGTTGCGACGGCCGGACTCAAGCAGACGGCTGAAAGACCGTGAGTCGAACGTTCCAAGCCGGACGCGCGTACAAGCCTAACAAAGGTGCCTGCCGTACGTGGAGAGAAAAAGGCGACGGCGTCGACTTTACCGCTTTGGAGTGCCGTACGTGCCGCCTCCGGTAGAGTCTCGGCCGGCCGGGCTTCGTAAAGGACCCTGCGGCGAAGTGAAAATCCCGCTGCCTCGAGCTGTCCGGTCAAGTCGCCGGCTGTCCGAACTCCGGCGGCATGCAGTAGGGTGCCTGCCGACGGCTTCCAGGTCGCGGCGATCTTTGCACTCAGCGCTTCGACATCGCCGGCGGCAGACCGGACGTCTGGGAAGCCAGCTGCCTGTGCTGCGATCGCTGTGCGGTCGCCGACCGCGTAGACCGGCAGGCTACGCTCGGTGCTGTTGGCGGCGAAGGCGCGCAGGCCGTTGACGCTGGTGAAGATCAGCGCGCCAACGCCAGCTAAATCGACAGTTTCTTGGCGGATCTCGACTGTAAGCAGCGGAGAGATCACCGCCTCGTGGCCTCGCGCGGTCAGTGCCTTGGCGAAGCGGTCTGCGTCTTCGCGCGGCCGGGTGACCAGCAGGCGCATCAGAAGAGGTCGGCCAAGCGCTCGAAGAAGGCTTCTCCGGCTGCGGCGCGCAGTTCGGCTCCGGCGTCCCGGGCAAGCGCAAGACTATCCGAAAGCGGCCCTTCCCGTTCGGCGCGCCAGGAGGCGGAGCCGTTCGGCTCAGCCACTAGAGCGCGGAATCGCAGGCGATCATGGCCGGACGTCTCGGCCAAGGCGGCGATGGGTGTGCGGCAGGAGCCCTCCAGCACTTCCAGGCAGGCGCGCTCGGCGCAGACTCGCGCTTCCGTTTCGGCATCGTTCAACGAACGTATGTATCCGTACGTACGTTCATCGGCCGCGCGCACCTCTATGCCTACAGCACCCTGACCGACCGCCGGCAACATCTCTTCGGTCGAGAGGCGGACCTGAATGGCGTCGCTGCGGCCCAGGCGGTTCAAACCCGCCACGGCCAGCAGAGTTGCATCGACCTCGCCCGCCTGCAGTTTACGCAGCCGCGTTTCCACATTGCCACGGATCAGACCTACTTTGAGGTCCGGCCGTGCCAGCAGGAGCTGTGCCTGGCGGCGCAGGGAAGCGCTGCCGACCCGAGCCGCTTCGGGCAGTTCGGCGATGGACTGGGCATGGGGAGAGAAAAAGGCGTCGCGAACGTCCTCGCGCGGTAGGAAGGCGGCCAGCGTCATCCCATCGGGCAACCAGGTCGGCACGTCCTTCATGGAATGAACTGCGGCATCGATCTCGCCTACTGCCAATGCCGCTTCGATCTCCTTGGTAAAAAGGCCCTTGCCACCGATCTCTGCCAGCGGCCGGTCCGTCACGCGGTCGCCTGTCGTCTTGATCACGACGATCTCGACGGCACCTTCCGGGGCGAGGTCCGAATGGGCGGCAACCAGGCGGTGCTTCACCTCCTCCGCTTGAGCGAGGGCAAGTGGGCTGCCTCGCGTGCCGAGGCGAACCAGAGGAGCAGCGGGAGACCTGGAGGTAATCATAGCGCCCAAGGCTTACGCAGCCTCTGCGGGCTTGGCAAGCGACGGCGTGGCCTGGTCACCCCTATTCCGAGGTCGCCGGAGGCTTTGCCCGCAGGCGCCCGGCGAGGTAACGCCGCAATGTCTCCTCCTGGGCACGGACAAAGCAGTCCAGGAGGACCGTTCGATGCGGGTCGGCGAAGCCGCAGCCAACGCCGTCGCCCCTGCCGAGATTGAAGTGCTGAATCAGCGTTACACCTGGAATGCCTGCGAGGAACGCCAGATCCTCCGGCCGATTGTAGGGATCGCCTTGGAAGGCATAGACCAGCGCGTCGGCTGGTCCGCCGCGCTTCAGCTCCCGCACATACGTTTGGCGCAGCTCCTGCCAAGCCGGCGATCGATCGCTGCGCCGGCCCGCGAAAGCCGGAGCGAAGGCGATCACGGCATTCTGCGCCTCGGGAGACGCGCTCTCGACCAGCAGCGAGGCAAAACCGCCAGCGGAGTGCCCCATGAGGAACAGCAACTCGGGCGGTTGCCCGGCATCGCGAAAGGCATCAACGAGTTGCGCGATATCCTCACGCCGTCCGGCCAACTTCGGCGTTCCGCCGCCGCCGTTACTCCGGAAACTGCCGATCTTGGTGCCTGTGCAAAAGACGAAGACGGCCAGCTGCCGTCCAGCAAGGGTGTCGCCCGCCAAGGCCCGCACGATCGATGGCGTGGTATTGCCGTCCTCGGCTAGCGGATTGCAGAGGTCCGTCTGACTCTCCGACCGGCTACCGTGATTGTAGATCAGCACCGCCGTGGTGGTGGGGTCGGCAAGCTTTAGCGGGCCATCGCCCGAAAGGGCTGGAGCCGGCGACAGCCACACTCCACTGCCGCCCGGCACCTGCCACAGATCCGATGATGCTGAACCGCCTTGGGGCAGGTCCGACTGCGCCAGACTGGCAGCGTTCCAGCCAAGCAATGCGCCGAACAGCGCGATGAACACGGGCGCGCGCTTGCCAAAGGCAGTCCTTCTTGCCCATGTAAGCACCATGCTGGTCCTCGGCCTGGAATCCTCTTGCGACGAAACGGCGGTCGCGTTGGTGAACGATGCGGGCGAGATTCGCGCCAACCTGGTGCTCTCGCAGCTTGCCGAACATCGGCCCTATGGCGGTGTGGTTCCTGAAATCGCCGCACGCAGTCATCTGGACCATCTCGACGGTTTGATCGTCAAGGCGCTGGAGGACGCCCAGGTCGACTTCGGCGACTTGGATGGCGTGGCTGCCACCCTGGGACCCGGGCTGATCGGCGGCGTTCTGGTTGCGGCGATGACCGGCAAAGCCATCGCCGCGGCGCGCAGCCTGCCCTTCGTCGCCGTCAATCACTTGGAAGGTCATGCCCTGACCGCGCGGCTGACCGACCGCCTGACCTTTCCCTATCTTCTGCTGTTGGTCTCGGGAGGGCACTGTCAGTTGCTCGCGGTCGAAGGCGTTGGCCGCTATCGTCGCTACGGCGGCACGATCGACGATGCGGTTGGTGAGGCTTTCGACAAGACCGCCAAGCTGTTGGGGCTCGACTATCCCGGCGGGCCGGCGGTCGAGCGCACGGCGCAGTCGGGCGATCCCGCGCGCTTTGCCCTGCCGCGCCCTCTGAAGGGACGGTCGGGATGTGACTTTTCCTTCTCCGGGCTCAAGACTGCGGTGCGTCAGCAAGTCCAGCAATTGGGGGCGCTATCGTCTCAAGACCGGGCCGACCTGGCAGCCAGCTTCCAGGCGGCTGTGGCGGAGGTGCTTGTCGACCGTACCCGCAACGCCTTGGTGCGCTTCCGTGCCGATACCGGCCAGCCGGGGCCGTTGGTGGTAGCGGGCGGCGTGGCCGCGAACGACAGCCTGCGACAAGCACTGACCATTCTGACCGAAGCCGAGGGGACTGAGCTGGTTGCGCCGCCGCCGAAGCTCTGCACCGACAATGCCGCGATGATTGCCTGGGCCGGATTGGAACGCCTGCGCCTGGGGCAGCGCGATACTTTGGATGCCAGAGCGCGTCCGCGCTGGCCCTTGGAGGAATTGCATGCCCCGGCCCCCGAACTGGATGTCGCCTCATGACGGACTCAATCTCTCGGGCGGCGAAAACGCAGTCCCCCGGGGAACGGCCTGCTGCTCAGCAAGCACAGGTGCAGCTGCGCCTGTTGTTCCCCACGCCGGTGGCCCTGTTCCAGCTTCCGAATGCGGAGCCTTTGAACGCCGATTTGAAGCGGATCGTGCTGGAGCGCGAGCGAACGCATACCGGCAGTGAACATTCCAACCTCGGCGGCTGGCAGTCGAGCTGGGATTTCGCCGAGTGGGGCGGTAAGCCGGCGGCAGCCTTACTGAAAGGGGCGAAGCGTCTCGCCGACGATCTCACCTGTGATCGCAGCGGTGAGAAAGTACGCCCAGAGTGGAAGGCAAATGCTTGGGCCAACGTGAACCGCAGCGGCCACGGGAACGAGTTCCATACCCATCCGGGCTGCTTCTGGTCCGGCGTTTACTATGTCGACGACGGCGGCATCGGGGCAGACCCGACGCTGGGCGGCGAGTTCGAGATCCAGGATCCGCGCGGTGTGGCTCCGGCCATGTATGCGCCGCGCCTGACGGTGGCCGCGACCGGCGGCGCGGCTATGGGCGCCAGCGAGACCGTCAGCCCCCGCAGCGGGCTGCTGGTTCTCTTCCCCTCTTGGTTGAGCCACGCGGTGCGTCCCTATCGCGGAACCGCCACACGCATCTCCATCGCCTTCAATCTCAGCCTTTAGAGCTTGTATTTCTGCGAATGGGCTTGGCCCTGACGCATCGGCTGGTCTAGGCTTTCGCGCGGAAAAACCGGAGAACGGTGGTGGAGGCGGAAGCAATGCTGTTTGCGCTTGTCTGTACGGACAAGCCGGGTGCGGTCGAGGTTCGAAAGGACAATCGTCCCCGGCACCTGAGCTTTCTGGAGCGTCACTCGGATCAGCTCGTTTACGCGGGTCCCTTGATCGGGGAGGACGGTGACACGCCGGCGGGCAGCCTCATCATCCTGGACGTTCCGGATCGCACGGCTGCCGAGGCCTTTGCCCAGCAGGACCCCTATGCGGAGGCGGGCCTGTTCCAGTCCGTCAGCATCAAGCCGACACGACGGGTGTATCCCAAGCTCTGAACGCGTCGCAGCTTCTCCGGCAAGGCCGGACGGCGCTTGCTTGCTCCCGCCAGCAACCCACCCTGCCGCTCACCAGCCTAACGTGCCGGGTGCGCCCTTAAACGGGCCGACGACCCGACTCGTGATCCAGCCGCCATAGAAGTCGCCGTCTTGCGCCTGTACCCGTTCGCTGCCCACGAAGCAGTCGTCGACCCGGCTGGCATAGAAGCAGTAGTGGCTCTTCAGGGTTTCGTAGGGTCGCCAGGGTGCGGGATAGGACCAGGCCGCTCGTTCCGAGACGCGGCCCTGAACCTTAATGGTCCAGTAGGCCGCCTCGCCCTTGAATTCGCAGAGTGAGCGGCCGGACACGGATTTCAGCAGCTTTGTCTGCACGTCCTCCGGCGGGATGTAGTAGGTCGGTGGATGACTGGTCTCAAGAATGCGAAGACCGCGGGTGCTGTCGGCCAGGGTGACGCCGTTGAAGATCACCTGCAGACGCTCTGCGACAGGCTCCAGCCGAGGCGGGCGAGGGTAGTCCCAGACCGATTCCTGACCCGGGCCAGGTGCAATCCTCTGCAAGGGGGCTTCTCCTTCAGTTTCGCCCGGAGGTCGATCTTGCGATTGATCTCCAGCCAGGGGGGGACACATTAGCGGCATGACGAGACGCCGCTACCAACGCGCCGTGATCACCGGAGCCTCCAGCGGGATCGGCGAGGCCTTCGCCCGCGCTTTGCCCGATGCCACCGATCTGCTGCTGACGGGCCGCAGCGGTGCGGCCTTGGAGGCTTTGGCCAGCGAGCTGGCGCGAGACGGTCGCCATGTCGAGAGGCTGGTGGCCGACCTGTCGGAAGACAAGGGGCGCGACAATCTGATTGCGGCCTCGCACAGCTTTGGGCCTGACCTGCTTGTCAATAACGCTGGATTGGGGGCTTTCGGCCGAGCGGTCGAAAACGAGCCGGTAACGGAACGCGCGATGGTCGAGGTCAACGTCGTTGCGCCGACCGTGATCACCCGAGCACTGCTGCCCGATATGCTGAAGCGGGCCAGGGACGACGGACAGCGGGCCGGCCTGGTGGTGGTTGCTTCGACGGCAGCCTTTCAGCCTTTGCCCTATCTGGCAACTTACGCAGCGACCAAGGCTTTCGACTACTTTTACGCTCAAGGTCTGGCCAGCGAGCTGGAATATGAGCCGATTGACGTGCTGACGGTCTGTCCCGGGCCGACCAGAACCCGCTTCTTCGAGCGCGCTGGCGGCGGGTCAGAGCTATCGGGAGCGCAGGCCAGTACGCCGGCTGAGGTGGCCCGCCAGGCGCTGCGCGCCCTTGGGCGTCAGGATGTGGTGACCGTCGGTACCAGCAATCGTGCCTATCGCGGGATCGCCAAGCTGTTGCCCGAGCGCCTGCTGCGGGGGCCGACCCGCCGGGTTTTGCGCAGCGGCCTCAAAGGGCGCTAGTGTTCGAGGTAAGGACGGGAAGGAGCTGATACGCGATGTCTACGGTTGCTCGGTCTACCGTTGCTCGAGCCGCCTACGCGCTGGGACAGACCGCGCGGGTCGGCGTCTATTTTGGCCAGTACGCGCTCTCGGCCCGCCTAACCCGTCCGGTCAAGCCGAAGCGGCCGATTCCCGGCCCCTTCGCCGGACAGGACGAAATTCTGGCTGACTTGCGAGCGCTGCTACAGCGCGATTGGGCCAACATCGAAGCGGGTCTCTATCGTATGCCGCACGACCTGCTGGATGAGCCGGTCGGTGCCTTGCGCCGTGCGTCACGCTATTTTCGCGATCTGCGAGCGGTGGAGCGGCGACGCCATAGCGGCGGTCACGACGAGGTGCTGGACCAGGCCGACCGGGCCAGCTACCCGCGCTATTACCTGCAGAATTTTCATTTCCAGTCCGACGGCTGGCTGTCTTCGGATTCGGCGCAGATCTACGATCATCAAGTGGAGGTGCTCTTTACCGGCGGCGCCGACGCCATGCGCCGCCAGGCGCTGGTGCCTCTGGCGGAATTCCTGCACGACCGTCGCTCCGCCGAGACACGGATGATCGACATTGCTTGCGGGACAGGGCGCTTCCTTACCTTCGTCAAGGACAACTACCCGCGCCTGAAGGTTACGGCGCTGGATCTCAGTCCCGATTATCTGGCCCAGGCGGCCCACAACCTGCGCCGCTGGCGTGGCGTGGAGACGCGCCAGGCCGCGGCCGAGGCCACCGGCCTGCCGGATGCCAGCTACGACTTGGCGAGCTGCATCTTCCTGTTCCACGAGTTGCCGCCGAAGGTTCGACCGCAAGTGGCCGCCGAGCTCGCCCGTGTTCTGAAGCCCGGCGGCCGTTTGCTCTTCGTGGACTCGATCCAGAAAGGTGACCAGTCCAGCTATGACGGGCTACTCGACTACTTCCCCGTTGCCTTTCACGAGCCTTACTACAGCAGTTATGTCACCACCGATCTGGAAGCTCTTTTCGCGGATGCAGGCCTCAGGACTCTCTCGGTGGAGCGCGCCTACTTTTCGCGAGTCATGGTGCTGGAGAAAGAGGCCTAGGGCGGAGGATGCGCAGCCTGCTCTCTTTGACGTAACAGTCTCAGCGCCTCTGCACCGAAGGTGACCCCGTGGACAGGCGTCCGAGTTGGGCCGTGAAACCAGACTGTCCCGACGACCTGTTTCGTGGTGCCGCGGAGAACTACGCTCGGTATCGGGTTCCCTATCCGAAGGTCCTGCTAGAGGGTCTGTTGCAGCGGTCGGCTGCCGGAAGCGAAGGTATGCTAGTCGATTTAGCCTGCGGCACCGGACAGATCGCAATACCGCTGGCGCCACACTTTCGGCAGGTCCTGGCGATCGACCAGGAAGTCGAGATGCTTGACGTTGCACGTCGCGAAGCCGCCTCTGCCGGGATCGACAATATCGATTGGCACGCGGGGTGTGCCGAAGACGTCTGCATCGAAGACGAATCCTGTGAACTGATCTCTATTGGCAATGCATTTCACCGGTTGGACCGGTTTGCTGTTGCCGAGAACTGCCGCCGGTGGCTCCATTCAGGCGGTTGTTTGACCATCATGGGGTCAAGCAGCATCTATAGCGGTACGGAGCCGTGGCAGGCCGCTGCTGCGGAGATTCTGCGCAAGTGGATCGGCCCGGGTGGTCAACAGAAGGCCGGCCCTCCGGCGACCGGTGTCGCTGCGCACCCCGAGCGGGGCCTCACCCACCAAGCCGTCCTGGAACGACTGAATTTCACGGAGTTCGCCGAGTACAGTTTCCCGGTGCGACACAGGTGGAGTTTGCCCGAGTTGATCGGCTATGTCGGCTCCCTGTCTGGCGCTTCGCCCCGGTTGCTCGGCGACAGGTTCCAGCTGTTGAAACGCGAACTGGAGAGCAGGCTCGCCGACTATGCGACGGATGACGGTTTCGAGGAGACAATTGAGTTCTACTACATACTCTGGCGAAAAACGTGACCGACCAACCGACCGAAACGACGCGGCAAACCGAACTTATCGGCGGGATTGAGAAACGAGATATTGTCCTGTCGACCTATCGGCCGGAATGGCGCGCGCAGTTCGACCGCCACAAGAGCATCGTCGCGGAAGCGCTCGGCGCCCGCGCCTTGGGCATCGAGCACATCGGGTCAACGGCTGTTGTCGGTCTCGCCGCCAAACCCATCGTCGACATGCTTTTGATCGTTGCCGATTCCGGGGATGAAGCCTCTTACCTGCCCGAGCTGCAAGCCCGTGGATATCAGCTTCGCGTTCGCGAGCCGGCGTTCGAGGAGCACCGTATGCTGAGGACGGCGGAGAGAGACGTTCATGTTCACGTCTTCTCGGAGGACGCCTCCGAGATCGAGCGATATCTGCGGTTTCGAGACCGCCTCCGCAACAGTCCTCAAGACCGCCAGCGGTACGAGAATCTAAAGCAGCGCCTGGCGGCGCAGGACTGGGCCGACATGAACGCCTATGCGGATGCAAAGGCAGAGCTGATCGAGTGCATCCTCGCCGCCGCAGGACGAAGGAACCAGTTTTAGAGGCCCTAGTCTGGCTCAGAGATCCAGCAGCAGCGTCTCGGGATCCTCGATGGCTTGCTTGACCTTGACCAGGAAGCCGACCGCCTCGCGGCCGTCGACCAGGCGGTGGTCGTAGGACAGGGCGACATACATCATCGGGCGGATCGCAACTTCGCCCTTCACGGCGATGGGCCGTTCCTCGATCTTGTGCAGGCCGAGGATGCCGGCCTGCGGCGGGTTGAGGATCGGCGTCGAGAGCAGCGAGCCGAAGATGCCGCCGTTGGTGATCGAGAAGCTGCCCCCCTGCAGTTCCTCCATCTTGATCTTGCCGTCGCGTGCGCGCCCGGCCAGATCCCCCAACTCGGCCTCGACGGCCGCGAAGGACTTGGCGTCGCAATCGCGGACCACCGGGACCATGAGGCCCTGAGGCGTCGAGACGGCCATGCCGATGTCGAAGAACTTGTTGTAGACGATCTCGTCGCCGTCGATCCGGGCGTTCACAGCCGGGAAGCTCTCCAGCGCCGCGACGCAGGCCTTGGCAAAGAAAGACATGAAGCCCAGCTTGACGCCGTGCTTCTTCTCGAAGGCCTCTTTATGGCGGCTGCGCAACGCCATCACGCCGCTCATATCGATTTCGTTGAAGGTGGTCAGCATCGCCGCGGTGTTCTGGGCCTCCTTGAGGCGGCGGGCGATGGTCTGACGCAGCTTGGTCATCTTGACCCGCTCTTCGCGCGGGCCAGAGGTGCCGCTCGGCAGCGGTGCTTTGGTGTCTTGGACCCGGGCTTCCTGGGCCGGCGCCGACGCTGACCCGGCCGCGGCGCGGCTACGCAGCGGCTTGCGTCCCTCGACGACGTCGAGCACGTCTTCCTTGGTGATGCGTCCCTTGGGCCCGCTGGCCTCGATCAGGCTGGCATCGAGTCCGTGTTGTTCGACCAGCCGCTGAACGGCCGGCGAGAGATGCTGTGCCGAGGGTGGCGTCTGGTCCGACAGCCAGCCGCGCAGGTCTTCGGCGGTAATCTTGCCGCCGCTGCCGCTGCGGGCAACGGAGCCGGGGTCGAGTTGACCGCTCGCGGGGGCCGCCGCCGCTGCAGGGGGCGGAGCCGTGGTCGGCGCAGGAGCGGCTGCAGGTGCCGGCGCGGCGCTCGTTGCAGTCCCGGCACCCGCCGAGATACGGGCCAGCAAGCCGCCGGCCTCGACGGTCGAGTCCTCTTCGGCGAGAATCTCGCTCAGCACGCCGTCTGCCGGTGCGTTGACTTCCAGAGTGACCTTATCTGTCTCCAGTTCGGCGATCGCCTCGTCTGCCTTGACCGCCTCGCCGGGGGTCTTCAGCCACTTGGCGACCGTTGCTTCCGTCACGGACTCGCCCAGGCTCGGCACCGGAACGTCCACCGTCTGGCCGTTGCCGCCACTTGATGCGGCCGAAGTGGGGGCTGGGGCGTCGACCGCCGGAGCCGGAGCTGAGGCCGGAGCCGGTGCGGGAGCAGCTGCAGCAGCGGGAGCTTTGGTTTCGCTTTTGCCGGCCGTGGCGCCGCCTTCGCCGATCCGCGCCAGCAAGGCACCGACCTCGACGTTTTCGCCCTCTCCGGCCAGGATCTCGCTGAGTACGCCGGCCTCCGGCGCGTTGACCTCCAGAGTGACCTTATCGGTCTCCAGTTCGACCACCGCCTCGTCGGCTGCAACGCTGTCGCCAACCTGCTTCAGCCATTGGCCGATGGTCGCCTCGGTGACGGATTCACCGAGGGTGGGGACCTTGATCTCGCTCGCCATCTCTCACCTTCTCTTACGCCCTTCTAAGCGGACTCGCTCCGCTGACATCTGGCCATTCCGCGGTCGATCTCGCGGGGATCGACCTACTCGGCCGCTTCCTTCGCCTTGCCGCCCGACCCCGCGCCAGTCTGGCGGGCTTCATCGGCCTTGCGCGATGCGATGCGTCCCAGATGCGACAGGCCGACCGTCAGGGCTTGATCGACCAACTCGGTCTGCTGCTGCACGTGGCGCGAATGCTGGCCGGTTGCCGGTGAGGCTGCCACCCGCCGGCCGGCATAGCGCGGCCGCGGTTGGGAGAAGCCCAGTTCCTCGGCAATCTCCTCGACGAACTCGGCGGCGTAGGACCAGGCGCCCATGTTGCGCGGCTCTTCCTGGCACCAGACCAATGCGCAGTGCTGATAGCCCTCCAGTTCCTGCGCGAGCGCATCGGCGGGGAAGGGGTAGAGCTGCTCCAGCCGCAGCAGGTGCACGTCGGTTTGTCCGCGCTTTTCCCGCTCTTCCAGAAGGTCGTAGTAGATCTTGCCGGAACAGAGCACGACTTGGCGCGCCTTCTGCTTCGTGCAGGGCAGTTGCGGTTCCGTAAGGATGCGGTGGAAGGAGCTTTGACCGGCCATATCCGAAAGGCTGGAGACGGCCCGCTTGTGGCGCAGCAGCGACTTCGGCGTGAAGACGACCAGCGGTTTGCGGAAGTTGCGGTGGATCTGCCGACGCAGGGCGTGGAAGTAGTTTGCCGGCGTGGTGCAGTTGACCACCTGGATATTGTCCTCGCCGCAGAGCTGCAGGAAGCGCTCGAGCCGGGCCGAGGAGTGCTCCGGTCCTTGGCCCTCGTAGCCGTGCGGCAGCAGCATCACCAGGCCGGACATGCGCAACCACTTCGCCTCGCCGGAGGCGATGAACTGATCGATGATGATCTGCGCACCGTTCACGAAGTCGCCGAACTGCGCTTCCCACAACACCAGCGCGCGCGGCTCGGCCAGGGAATAGCCGTACTCGAAGCCGAGCACGGCCAGTTCGCTCAAGGGGCTGTCGATGATCTCGACCTTGCCCTGCTCTTCAGCCACATGCTCCAGCGGCTTGTAGGTCTCTTCGGTCTTCTGATCGATCAGGGCGGCATGGCGTTGGGAGAAGGTGCCGCGGTTCGAGTCCTGACCGGTCAGGCGGATCGGGTGACCCTCCAGCGCCAGCGTGCCGAAGGCCAGAGCCTCACCCGTGGCCCAGTCGATCCCCTCCCCGGAGGTGATCATCTTCTTCTTGGCCTCGAGTTGCCGGACGATCTTTCGATTGGTGCTGAAGCCATCGGGTACGCGGGTCAGCGCCTCGCCGACCTGCCGCAGGGTCTTCAGGGGCACGGCCGTCTTGCCGCGCCGGGCGTCATAGCCGCGCGCCTTGTCGAAGCCGGCCCAGGCGCCCTCGAACCAGTCCGCGCGATTCGGCTTGTAGGATTTGGCGGCATCGAAGTCGCGGTCCAGCCGATCCCACATCTCGCGCACGATGGTCTCCGCCTCGCCTTCGGCAACCACGCCTTCGCGAACTAGCCGCTCGGCATAGAGCGTGCGCACCGTCGTGTGCTTCTTGATGCGGTCGTACATCAAAGGCTGGGTGAAAGCCGGCTCGTCGCCCTCGTTGTGGCCGTGCCGGCGGTAGCAGAACATGTCGATGACGACGTCTTTCTTGAAGGTCTGGCGGAACTCCGTGGCGATCCGGGCCACGTGCACCACCGCCTCCACGTCGTCGCCGTTCACGTGAAAGATCGGCGCCTGGATGATCTTGGCAACGTCGGAGCAGTAGGGGCCGGAGCGCGCATTCACCGGATTGGTGGTGAAGCCGATCTGGTTGTTGACGATGAAGTGGATCGTCCCGCCGATGCGGTAGCCCTTCAGCTCCGACAGGTCCAGGGTCTCCGGCACCAGACCCTGGCCGGCAAAGGCAGCGTCGCCGTGCAGCAGCAGAGCCATCACCTGGGTGCGGTCGGTGTCGCCATGCTGCATCTGCTTCGCGCGCACTTTCCCCACCACGACGGGGTTGACCGCCTCCAGGTGCGATGGGTTGGCGGTCAGCGACAGATGTACGGTGTTGCCGTCGAACTCGCGGTCGCTGGAGGTTCCCAGGTGATACTTCACGTCGCCGGAACCGCCGACGTCCTCCGGGTGAGCTGCGCCACCGCGGAACTCGTGGAAGATCGCCTGGTAAGGCTTGCCCATGAAGTTGGCCAGCACGTTCAGGCGGCCGCGGTGCGGCATGCCGAGCACGACTTCCTTCAAGCCCAACTGACCGCCGCGCTTGAGGATCTGTTCCAGACCCGGGATCATCGCCTCGGCCCCTTCCAGGCCAAAGCGCTTCGTGCCGGTGTATTTCTTGTCGAGGAACTGCTCGAAGGTCTCGGCCGCGGTCAGGCGCTCCAGGATTGCTCGCTTGCCGGGCACCGTGAAGGCGGTGCGGTTGAGCGCCTCGTTTTCAATGCGCTCCTGGATCCAGCGCTTCTGATCGGGGTCCTGAATGTGCATGAACTCGACGCCGATCGAGCCGCAGTAGATCATGCGGCAGATCTCGACGATCTCGTGCAGGGTCGCGACCTCGCGCCCGAGTACGCCGTCGATGAAGATCGGGCGGTCCAGATCGTCTTCCGTGAAGCCGTAGGAGGTTGGGTCCAACTCCGGATGGTTGATCTGTGGCGCCAGGCCGAGCGGATCGAGTTCGGCCTCCAGGTGTCCGCGCACACGGTAGGCACGGATCAGCATCAGGGCGCGAATCGAGTCGACCGTGGCGCGCCTGACATGATCTTCCGCCAGCGCGTCCGCTGTCAGTGGAGCGGCTCCAGCCGCGGCTTGGGTCGGAACGGCCGCGCCGTTCGTACCGGGGGAGCCGTCGTGCGTGCCGGTCAAGAGCCGCCGTGCGCCCTCGTCCAGATCGTCGAAGAACTGACGCCAGCTGTCGCCGACGGACCCGGGATCGGCCCGATAGGCATCGTAGAGGTCGAACAGCTGGGTTGCGCCCGGGCCAAGCAAAAGCGAGGCGTCGTCCGGGTCCTGGGAGGCGCGGGCAGAGTCCGTCATGCTTGTCTTTCGGCTGGGCCGGTCCGCCGCGACGGCCCCCGCCGTCCTTCGCTCGTTGTGGACGGCTGCGGCCGCCCTGTCCTGGTTCTTGCGACGGCTCAAGCCGCCGCGCGCTCGTACTACACCATGTAATATGCCATAGCCCGCAACACCATTCCGTTAACGGTCCACAAGGCAAGACCGGGCTGCGGTTTCGGGTGTTGCGGGATCACCCCCTTCAGGTTCAGCTGCCGAAAGCGGAGACCATGGTGCTGCCAAGACTGGCCGGCGAGTCGGCCACATGGATGCCGGCCTCGCGCAGGGCTGCGATCTTGTAGTCTGCCGTGTCCTTACCGCCGGAGACCACTGCGCCGGCGTGGCCCATGCGCCGACCCGGAGGAGCGGTGACGCCCGCGATGAAACCGACGGTCGGCTTCTTGACGCTGGCTTCGGCAAGAAACTCGGCACCCTTCACTTCGGCGTCGCCGCCGATTTCGCCGATCATGATGATGCCCTCCGTTTCCGGATCCTCCAGAAACATCTTCAGGCAGTCGACGAAGTCCGTGCCATTGACCGGGTCGCCGCCGATGCCGACGCAGGTCGACTGACCCAGGCCCGCAGCAGTGGTCTGGGCCACCGCCTCATAGGTCAGCGTGCCGGAGCGCGAGACGATGCCGATCTTGCCGCGCTGATGGATGTGGCCCGGCATAATGCCGATCTTACAGGCGTCCGGCGTAATGACGCCGGGGCAGTTCGGGCCGATCAGCCGCGTGTCGGACTCCACCAACCGGCGCTTCACCTTGATCATGTCCTGGACCGGAATGCCTTCGGTGATGCAGACCGCCAGGCGGATGCCGGCATCCACAGCCTCCAGGATGGCGTCGGCGGCGAAGGGCGGCGGCACGTAGATCACGCTGGCGTCAGCGCCCGTCTCTCCTACCGCATCGGCGACGGTATCGAAGACCGGCAGATCGAGATGGGTGGTGCCGCCCTTATTCGGCGTGACACCGCCAACCATCTTCGTGCCGTAGGCGATGGCCTGTTCGGAGTGGAAGGTGCCCTGGGCGCCGGTGAAGCCCTGGCAAATGACTTTGGTGTTCTCGTCGACCAGTACGGCCATGGCTTAAGCGGCCTCCTTCACGGCCTTGACGACCTTTTCCGCGGCATCGGCCAGATTGTCGGCCGAGACGATCGGCAGGCCGGATTCGGCTAGGATCTTCTTCCCGAGTTCCACGTTGGTGCCCTCCAGGCGGACCACGAGCGGCACATGCAGCGAAACCTCGCGGGCCGCGGCGACCACGCCCTCGGCGATGACGTCGCAGCGCATGATACCGCCGAAGATGTTGACCAGGATGCCCTCGACGTTGGGATCCGAGAGGATGATCTTGAACGCGGCCGTCACCCGCTCTTTGGTGGCGCCGCCGCCGACGTCCAGGAAGTTGGCCGGTTCGCCGCCGTAGAGCTTGATGATGTCCATGGTCGCCATGGCCAGCCCGGCGCCGTTGACCATGCAGCCGATGTTGCCGTCCAGCTTGACGTAGTTCAGCTCGTGGCGCAGCGCCTCGAGCTCCATCGGATCTTCTTCGTCCTCGTCGCGCATGTCCTCCACGTCCTTGTGGCGGAACAGCGCGTTGTCGTCGAAGTTCATCTTGGCGTCGAGCGCCAGCATGCTTCCGTCGCCTGTGACGACCAGCGGGTTGATCTCAACCTGCGACGCGTCGAGCTGAACGAAGGCCTTGTACATGCCGGTCAGGAACTTCACGGCGGCCGAGACCTGCTTGCCCTCCAGGCCGAGGCCGAAGGCGATCTTGCGCGCCTGATAGGGCATCAGGCCCAAGGCCGGATCGACCGGTTCCTTGACGATTTTCTCGGGTTGCTCGGCGGCAACCTCTTCAATCTCCATCCCGCCTTCGGTGGAGGCGACCACCACCACGCGGCCGACGGCACGGTCGACCAGCATGGAGAGGTAAAGCTCGCGGGCGATGTCACAGCCCTCTTCGACATAGAGGCGCTTGACCTCCTTGCCCTCGGTACCGGTCTGTTTGGTGATCAGCACCTTGCCGAGCATGGCGCGCGCCGCCTCGGCCACCTCTTCGTTCGACTTGCAGATCCTGACACCGCCCTTGCCGTCCGGATCGCCGGCGAAGTGGCCTGCGCCGCGGCCGCCGGCGTGGATCTGAGCCTTGACAACGGTAACGGGGCCGGCGAGATCGCGCGCGACGGCGACTGCCTCGTCCGGCGTGTAGGCGACGCCGCCCTTGGGCACCGCTACGCCGAACGTCCCGAGCAGGCCCTTGGCCTGGTATTCGTGGATGTTCATGCCTGCTTTCGCTCGATAGTGTGGCCCTTAAGACCGAGCCTTGGGGAAAGGCGCGACCGGCGCGGCCCTTCGGATCTGCCCGTCAGCAGAAACTCGGGACAGGCCACTGGTCGCGATGGAAATCTCAGCCGCCGCCAGCCACCCCGAGAACGGGTCGCCCCGGCGGCGCGGCGCACTTTAGCAGCCTCTCGCTGCAGTGCAACCGGCTGTCTGGCATCCTGTAGGTCTACCGCCGATTGCCTTGCGAGCGAGATGAACTCCGTCTAGTGCCGGAAGTGCCGAATGCCGGTGAAGACCATGGCCAGGCCGGCCTCGTCGGCGGCGGCGATCACCTCCTGATCCCGGACCGAGCCGCCCGGTTGAATGACCGCCGTGGCGCCGGCTTCAACTGCCGCCAGCAGGCCGTCGGCGAAGGGAAAGAAGGCGTCGGAGGCGACGACGCAGCCCTGGGCCGCGCCGGCACCGAAGGCCTGTTCCGCCTTTACGGCGGCGATGCGGGCGGAGTCGACGCGGCTCATTTGTCCGGCACCGATGCCGAGGGTAGCGCCGCCGCGTGCGTAAACGATGGCATTGGACTTGACATGCTTGGCGACGCGGAACGCGAACAGCAGGTCGGCGATCTCCGCCTCCGTGGGCTTACGCTGGGTCACCACCTTTAGCTGATCGGCGGCAACGCGGCCGTTATCCCGGCTTTGCACCAGCAGGCCGCCTGAAACGGCCTTGGCTGTGACGCCGGGTTCGGCCGGGTCGGGTAGGCCGCCGGTCGCCAGCAGCCGCAGATTCTTTTTGCCGGCCAGCAGGTCGCGCGCAGCCGCCTCGACTTGCGGCGCAATCACCACCTCGGCGAAGAGCTCGGCGACTTTCTCCGCGGTCGCGGTATCGAGCGGGCGGTTCACGGCGATGATGCCGCCGAAGGCGCTGACCGGATCGCAGGCAAGGGCCTGGGTATAGGCTTCGGCTAAGCTCTCGCCCTCAGCGACGCCGCAGGGATTGGCGTGCTTGATGATGGCGACGGCCGGTCGCTCGAGCTCGGCGACCAGTTCGAAGGCGGCGTCGGTGTCGTTGATGTTGTTGTAGCTGAGCTGCTTGCCCTGGAGCTGTTCCGCCGTCGCCACGCCTGCGCGGGCCTGGCCAGAGCGATAGAAGGCGGCTTGCTGGTGCGGGTTTTCGCCATACCGCAGCGTCTCGACCCTGATCCCAGCGAGGGCAAGCTCTTTGGGAAAGGGCTCGTCCAGCTGCTGTGCGAACCATCCGGAGACAGCTGCGTCGTAGCCGGCCGTATGAGCGAAGGCGGCGGCGGCGAGGCGCCGGCGCAAGGCGCCGCCGGTCTGCCCGGCTTCAGCATCCAGTTCGCTCAGTAGCGCGGAGTAGTCGGCAGGGTCGGTCAACACGGCGACGGCGGCGTGATTCTTCGCGGCGGCGCGGATCATCGCCGGCCCGCCGATGTCGATGTTCTCGATGCAGGTCTCGAAGTCGCCGCCACGCGCGACCGTTTCGCAGAAGGGATAGAGGTTCACCACTAGCAGATCGATAGCCCGGATGCCGTGCTCCTCCATCTGTTCTTTGTGGGTCGGGTCCAGGCGTTTGCCCAGCAGACCGCCGTGCACCAAGGGATGCAGGGTCTTGACCCGGCCGTCCAGGATCTCGGGAAAGCCGGTGGTCTCGGCCACTTCCGCGACCGGCAGGCCGGCCTCGGCGATGGCCTTTGCGGTGCCTCCGGTGGAAATCAGCTCGACACCGTGGCGGTGCAAGGCGCGCGCCAGGTCGATCAAGCCCTCCTTGTCGGAAACGCTCAAGAGCGCCCGGCGCAGCGGAACCAGGTCGAGGGCGGCGTCGGGATTGGCGTGATGATCGGCGGCAGTGCTCATGTCTTGTCGCTCTAGCTTCGATCGCTTGCAGGGGCGATCGGTCTGGAAAGGATGTCGGCGGGGCTGTGGGGCTACACCGAATCCGCAGGGCGCGCAACGCCGCCCCGTAGCCAGATCATGAAGATCGCGGTCATTGCCGCCGCTGCGGCCAGCGGTACCCAGGGCTGCCAAGTCTCCGCAGCGACAGCCAGGGCCAGCAGCAGAAGGTTGAAGCCTGCGATTGCCAGGCTGCAGCGGCCCTGATCCATCCCGCGCCGATAGGCATGGCTGCGTTGTGCCCGCCAGGGCTTCTTGCGGTTCAGGACCCTCAGCAGCAGCGTAACGGCGGCATCGGCATAGTAGAAGGCGGGCAGGATCGCGGCGGCTGCCCAAGCTCCTTCGCCGGCTGCGATCACCAGCAGCCAGCCGAGTAGGAAGCCGAGGGGTAGGGTACCCACGCCGCCCAGAGAGACCCTGGCCGGATACCAGTTCCACGGCAGAAAACCCGCAGCTCCGCCGATCAGCAGCAAAGCCAGCGCGAGTGTTGCCAGCGGCCAGTCGCCGAGGAGAGCAAGCACGGCCGCGCCGAAGGCGATAGAGATCGTCTCAACGGCTGCGATGCCATCGAGGCCGTCCATGAAGTCGAAGAGACTGATGAACAGGATCCAGGCCAATGCCGTGACAGCCAGATCGGCCCACAGTGGGAGGAAGCCCTGCGTCACCGGCTGGGCGCCGACCATCCCGCCGATCGCCAGCAGCACGGCGGCCAGTTGCACGGCCAGGCGCAAGCCCGGTGGCAGCCGCTCCTGATCGTCCCGCCAGAACACCATGGCAAGCAGCACGGCCCCAACCAGAACGGTCCAGAGTCCTGGTAGGCCGTCGCTGCCGAACGTGATGCCCCAGAGCGCCAAGACCGCCAGGAGGCTCCCCACCAGGGGCAGACCTCCACCCAGTGGAGTCGCCTCGCTTTCCCCGGTACGGCCGTTGGGCTGCTGCGAAGCGATCTCCCGCAGCTTCGGCAGAAGGCGCCCTATGGCCCACCAGACGAAAAGAGCCAGCAGGCAGGCGGCGGCCAGAGCGGCGGTTGGTGTTGGGACCATGTCAGATCTGCCCCCAGCTCGATCGCCGGCCATACTCGATCACTCTGTCGTTCCCCCCGTCATTCCCCCTGCCGTTCCCTTCGTATCTCTTGTCTTCGTTTCCCGGCGTAGCGCCCATTTGACGGTCACGCCTTCGGGCGGGCAGCGACCGCTGAGCACCACCTGCTGGCTGCGACGCTCCGCGGGGCCTCCGTGGTAAACGGACTCTTCCAGGGCAATCTCCGCACCGCTGGCGCGCAGGCGCCAGCCGCCGGCCTTGGCCAAGCGCAGGAGAGCCCCGCCGCCCGACAGCAGGTTGGCTTGAACCTCGGGATGGAGATGAAAGCGGATCGCGAAATCGACGTCGCGCCGTGTTGCGCTGCTCTCAACCGGCTGCAACCGGTCCTCGCCCCGCAGATCCTCGCCGCCTGCGCTCAAGTAGAGGCGTCGCACATGGCGGAACCCGAAGCGGTCGGCGTAGCCATCGTGTGCAGCTTCCACCCACAGGGCGCCGTCCGCCTCGTCGCGCTCGCAATAGGGGACAACGGCGCGGGCGACGATGCCGCCGCCACGACCGAGCGGAGAGGCGTTGATGTCGCCGAGCGTCAGGGTCGAGTGCGCCGGTGTCCCGCGCAGCAGGCCGCGATAGGCTGTGGGCAGATCCGGCGTGCCCGGCCCGCAGTTCACGATCATGCGCTCGCGCGCGACCGAGAGCTCGAAGGCGAGCGTCCCGGCGTGCGCCTGACGATCGTAACCCGGCGGCGGCGGCGGGCCGGCATCGAGGATGACCAAGGTGCGGCTGCTCTGTAGCCGCTGGAACCCGCTTTGCGGAGCCGACATGCGCGGTCGGCGGCGGGCGTCCGCACGCTGCAGGACCAGGTCGACCTTGAAGCCTTGCTCGGCGGCGCTGCCGTTAAACAGCGCCAAGCCTGCATCGCCGTGTTGGTAGAGGCGCAGCATCGGCGCCATGGTTTCGATCGCGGTGACGAGGTTGGGCGGTGCTTTCCGGCCGGCGGCGTGCAGCGTAGCCCGCAGATCGATCAGATCCCGCAGCATGGCCAGATGATGTGCCGGACTGCGCTCGATCTGTCCGCCGTCGGGGAGAATTTGGCGGGCTAGCTCGGCTTCCAGTAGCGCCAGTCCACGCCGCATCGCGGCCTGGCAGCCGGGCAGACAGGCACCGGCGATGATCAGCCCGCGCAGGGCCAGCACCAGATCGGCGCCTGCCAGGCCGGCTGGCAGTACCCGGGCCAGGTGCCGCGTTTGGCGGGCGGCGGAATGCAGTAGAGCGCGGCGGAACTCGGTCTCGGCGCTGGCGGCGAAGAAGTCCCACTGTCCGAGCCAGTGGGAGAGACGGCGCGAGACGGTCAGAGGCGCCCAGGTGACACGGTCGAAACGGCCGTGCTGCGCCAACCAGCTCTCAGTGAGCTCGCGGGCGCGCCGTCGTGCCGTATCTCCGGCCGTCGCGCGCAAGTCGCGCAGCCACGCAAAGCCATGCAGTTCGTCCAACCACACCGCTTCCGCGCCGTCGGGACACCACAGCGGCTGGGGATCCAGCAGAGTTTGACCGGCCAGGGACCAGCGGCCTTCCAGCACGGCGCTGCCGGCATCCACGTCGCCGGGCCAGGGGTCGGGCGGCGTCGCGCTGGGGGTCAGGGCGTCGCAACCGCTGAGCGTCCAGTCGTAGAACGGCAGCGTGAAGAAGGGGCGTTTCGCTGCGTAGGCCAGACGGCCGAGCAGCAACGGCCGGGGTAGGCTCCAGAGGGCCTGCCAGCGCGCAAGGGCGCTGGACTGGCGTCTGGCTGCGCCGCGGCGGCGAGAGGACGTCCTGGAGGTGGAGGACTGGACTAATCCGCGCTCGCCCATGGCGCCCGGTCACCTCCGGACTTCAGGCGCCGCGAAGGGCGCGGATGTTTCCGGCGTAGGCTTGCGGCCCGCCGGTGAAGGTCGCTGTGCCGGCGACCAGAACGTCGGCGCCGGCCGCGACCGCTTGCGGAGCGGTTTCTCGATTGATGCCGCCGTCGACCTCCAGGTCGATCGTGCGACCGCTGGCGTCGATCATCTTCCGGAGCGCGCGTATCTTGTCCAGAGCCTCGGGAATGAACTTCTGTCCGCCGAAGCCGGGGTTGACGCTCATGACCAGGATCAAGTCGAGCTCGCCGAGCACCGGCTCCACGACGGACACCGGAGTCGCCGGATTGAGCGAGACTCCGGCCTTCTTGCCGCAGGACTTGATGAGCTGCAGGGTTCGATGCAGATGGTAGCCGGCCTCCGGATGAACGGTCACGATGTCGGCGCCGGCCTTGGCGAAGGCCTCGATGTAGGGGTCGACCGGTGCGATCATCAGATGCACGTCGAAGGGCTTGGGCGAGTGCGGTCGCAGTGCCGCGACGACCTGCGGGCCGATGGTGATGTTGGGGACGAAATGGCCGTCCATCACGTCGACGTGCAGATAATCGGCGCCGGCGGCATCGACGGCGCGCACTTCTTCCCCCAGGCTGGCGAAGTCGGCGGAGAGAATGGACGGGGCGATCCGGACGGGCTGTTGCATGGACGTCTGACTATCAGCGCCCGGCGCGCCCGTCAAAGCGGGAAAGAGAGGCGTCCCATGGCGATCGTGGGGCCGGTCTCTGGACCGAACCTTCGGCCAATCCCCGAGTCGTTGCCGCGGCTATGGCTCTGTTGCCAGAGAAGCGGCGCCCGCTCCAGCGGTCCGGCCCTCTCCGACGGGGCCGCCTTGCAGCCCCAGACGGCGCCTTGGATCTCGCTGCGTGTCACGCCGATGTCCTTGAGCAGGCGGTCGTCCAGTTCGTTCAGGTGCTCTTCCGCGCAGTAGGCCGCATAGAGGCGACCGAGCTTTGCCGTCAGTCGCAGGGCAAGTCGGCGCAAGGGCCCCTTGGCGGTTGCCGTCGAGCGACCTGCTCGAGGGGCTGCTGGCGCGCGAGCTTCGGCCTCCCGAGCGGGTGCCTGAGCGCGGTCGAACATGCCGTAGTCGCGAACGACTCCCGCAATGCGCAGGCGGTAGTCGCTGAAGATCTCGGCACGGCCGCAGTCCTGAGCGTCGCGGTGGGCCGCGGCACAGCGCCAGTTTCGCACCGCCTCCTCATCGCGCCAGAAGGACAGCGATAGCAGCTTACCCGGCTCGACCAGGCTCTCGAAGCGCTCGACCGAGATGAAGCCGTCGACCTGCTCCAGCAAGGGGCGCAAGTCGGCGGCGATTGCCAGGTAGTGGTCGCGTTCTCCCGCATGAGGCCGGACCTCGAAGATCACCGCGATCATGGTCTGCACTTCCTCTCTGTCGCGCGGGCCAATCCCGCATCTCGAGTCCTTTCATATCAGCTTGCCGGTAGCCGATGGTTCGCTCAAAATCGAAATATGAAATACGGTCCCGATATCGCTTACGTCGCCGCCGCCATCGGCGATCCGGCTCGTGCCAACATGCTGTCGGCGCTCATCGAGGGCCGGGCTCTGACGGCCAGCGAGCTGGCCCAGCAGGCAGGAATCGGCAAGCCGACGGCCAGCGCCCATTTGGCGCGGTTGCTGGACGCCGACTTGATCGCCGTCGAGCGGCAGGGCCGTCATCGCTACTACCGGCTTGCGGACGAGCGAGTCGCAGCCCTGCTGGAAAGCCTGATGGGTTTCGCGTCGGAGATGGTTCCGAAGCGGGTACGCACCGGCCCCAGGGAGCCGGCGCTGCGTCGGGCTCGGGTCTGTTACGACCATCTGGCCGGCGACTTCGGCGTTGCCCTCTTCGATGCCCTGGTCCGCAATGGCGATCTGACGTTGCGCGGCGAGGGGCCGGACCTGACGGCCGAAGGCGAAGCGCGCATGCTCGCATTCGGTATCGATCTGGAGGCCCTGCGCCGCTTGCGTCGGCCGCTCTGCCGCAGCTGCCTCGACTGGAGCGCGCGCCGTAGCCATCTCGCCGGCGCGCTCGGTGCCGCGCTTCTGCAGAGAATCTTCGATCTCGGCTGGGCGCGCCGCGAAGAGGGTACACGCATCGTCGCCTTTACGCCGCGTGGCGAGCGGGCTCTGATGGAGCGCTTCGGGCTGTCGCTCTAGGAGCCGAGCCGTTGGAAGCTGGTCGGTGCGGTTTCGCGCAGTTCGATGGCGTTGCGCTGCAGTTGCAGCACGGCCAGCCCGCGCTCGGTGCTACCGTCGCCCCGCAGACGGAAGATACCGTCGACTCCGGCGAAGCCATTGGGGTCGGTCAGGTCCTCGACACCATAGTCCGGTGCCGTGCCTGCCTGTTCCGCTTCGCGCGCCAGCACGGCGGCCAGAGCCGTCGCGTCGTAGGCGAGCGAGGCCAGTCTCGGCGGCGTTTCGCCGTAGAGTTCGCGATAGCGGCTCGCCCAAGCCTCCCAGCCGGCTCGCTCGGGGGCGGCAAACCAGCCGCCGACCAGGGCACCCTCCTGACCGAGACTCGGATCCTCCCAAAGCTGCGTGCCGAGGTACTGAGTCTGACTCGGGTCGATATCGTAGAACGGCAACAGCGGCGCGATACCGAGCAGCTCGCTGCCGCCTGCCGGGATCAACAGGGCATCGTAACTGTCGCGGGCGGCCGCGAGCTGCTGCACGATCGGTCCGGCGTCGGTGACGGCGATGGGATCGTAGGTTGCCACCTGGGCCACGAAGCCGCCGTAGCGTGTAGCGGCTTGCTGTAGCGCCTGCAAAGTAGCGTCGCCGTAGGGATTGCGCGGCGCCAGTGCGGCAAAGCGGGTCAGGCCCTGCCGGGTGGCGTAGTCAACGACCCGATCCACCTGGGCTGAGGGATCAAGGCCGATCACCCAGACTCCACGGCCACCGACCGTGCGGTCGTTGGAGAAGGCGACGACCGGGACCTGGCGGTTGCGGGCTTGCGGCGCCGCTGCCGCGATGGAGGTCGAAAAGAGTGGCCCGAGGATCAGGTCGGCTTCTTCCGCCAGAGCCGCCTGCATGGCCCGCTCTGCGCCGTCGGGCCGGCCGGTCGTATCGTGCAGCGTTAGCGCGAAGTTGGAGCCGCCGATATCGAACAGCGCCATCTGCGCCGCATTGAGTAAGGCCTGACCGAGCGTTCCCTGGGCGCCGGTCATCGGTAGCAGAAGTGCGACCGTTGCTTCGCCCGGCTCGCGCGGCGGCGGCGGCGGGGGAGGCGGAGGGGCTTCGACGATCGGGGGTGGCGTTTGTGTACCGCTCTGGGGTGGGGCATCATTCGCATCGGTGCAGGCCCCCAGGCCCAACAACAGAAGTCCGACGACCGCAATCCGGCTGGACAGGCCGGTGGCTGCAGTGAAAGGCAGGCATGAAGGGATCACAACCCACTCCCGCTGGTGGAAACGGTAACGGTAACCTCGCCGTTCAGGACGAAGGCAGCGGCGATGCGGCGAGCGATTCGGGCAGCGACCCCGCTGTGGCGGCACCCCTGCTGCGCGTCGAAACGCCTCTGAAGCCACTCCATCCGGGCTTGTATCTCGTCGCCTGCCCGATCGGCAACCTGGCGGATGTCACGCTGCGCGCGCTCGCCACTTTGGCGCAAAGCGACATCCTCGTCTGCGAAGATACGCGTTACACCCGTCGACTGCTTCAGGCTCATGGCCTCGACCGCTCCGATCGCTCTTTGATCGCCTACCATGAACATAACGCGGCCCGCGTACGACCGAAACTGATCGAAGCGCTCAAAAGGGGCGAGACCGTGGCACTGGTCAGCGACGCCGGTACGCCACTTGTTTCAGATCCTGGATACAAGCTGGTTCGCTCGGCGGTGGAGGCGGGGATCCGGGTCACTCCGGTCCCTGGTCCCTCCGCGGTGCTGGCCGGATTGGTGGCTGCCGGTTTGCCCAGCGACCGCTTTTGTTTCGCGGGCTTCCCGCCGCCCAAAAGCGCCGCGCGGCTGCGGTGGCTGGCAGAGCTGAAGCCGGTACCGGCGACGCTGATCCTGTTCGAGGCGCCGCAGCGCCTTGCGGCCAGCCTGGCCGACATGGCGCAGGCGCTGGGCGGCGAGCGCTCGGCCGCGGTCGCGCGGGAGTTGACCAAGCTGTTCGAGGAAGTGCGACGTGGGTCCTTAACCGAGTTGGCGGCCGCCTACGGCGCCGAGGCGCAGCCGAAGGGCGAGATCGTGGTGATCGTCGGCCCGCCGTTGGACGAAGCGACGGATGCCGCGGCGCTGGACAGGGCGCTGCGCAGCGCCCTCGCGACCGGCGGAAGTCTCAAGGATGCGGTGCAGGCCGTGCAGGCGGCGACCGGTCTGCCGCGCAAACAGGTTTACGGCCGTGCACTGGAGTTAAGCGCGGAAGCTGCGGACGAGTCGGACGATGCGCACGACTGAGGCGCGCCGACGGGCCTATGGCGCCGGTCGCAAGGCCGAAGCTTTGGCGGCCTGGTGGCTGCGCTTCAAAGGGTATCGCATCCTGGCGCGCGGCCTGCGTTTGCCGGTCGGTGAGATCGATCTGGTTGCCCGGCGCGGTTCCTGCCTCGCCTTCGTCGAGGTCAAGCGGCGCGCCACCCTTGCCGCTGCGTTGGAGGCCGTGACGCCGCATCAGCGGCGGCGGATTCTGCGCGCCGCGGAAGCCTGGCTGGCAGGTCGGCCGGATCTTGCCGGCCTCGACCTGCGTTTCGATGCGCTGCTTCTGGTTCCGGGACAGCGACCGCGCCATTTGCCAGACGCTTGGCGGCCTTGAGGATCGATTGCCTTCGGGCGGCGACTGGAATCACCCTCTGGCATTTTGCGCCCGACGCCTTACCCTCCTGCTGCGATGATGTCCGGGTCGGAGACATATGCCACCCGTCGTCTTTCGGGACTGCGGCGATGAACTGGTCGTTGGCGAGCGGCCGGCAGGACCTGGAGTCCGCCCTGCGCCAGGTCGGCAGCTTGCCCGACATACAGATTGATCTGGCCGAGACCGCCTTGCTTCTGGCGGCCCTGGACCAGCCGAAATTGCCTCTGGACCGCTACCGTCACCACCTCTCGCTGCTGGCGCGCGACGCCCGCGATCTGGCCGCGAAATCCGACGGCGAGAGCGAACTCCAAATGCGTCTGGAGGTGCTGCGCCAAGTGATCTTCGGGCGCTACGGCTATGCCGGCGACGAGGAAACCTACGACGATCTGCAGAACGGCAACCTCATGCGGGTGATCGACCGCCGTTGCGGTCTGCCGGTGGCGCTCGGCATTCTGGTGATCGCGACCGCCCGGGCGCAGGGGTGGGACGTGTCGGGCTTGGCTTTTCCCGGCCACTTCCTGCTGCAGCTTCAGGCCGGATCGGAGCGCGCGGTGGTCGATCCCTTCAACAGTCTGCGCGAGCTGCAGGCGGCGGATCTGCGCGAACTGCTCAAGGTGCTGTCCGGCCTCGAGGCGGAACTCAAGCCCGAGCACTACGCCCCCGTCAGCAACCGCGATACGCTGCTGCGGCTGCAGAACAACCTGAAACTCCGCCACCTGCGCGAGCAGCGGCCGGAACAGGCTCTGGAACTGGTCGAGTCGATGCTGCTGATCGCGCCGGACCGCGCCGGTTTGTGGCGCGAGGCCGGGCTGCTGCACGCCCATCTGTCCAATCTGCGCGCCGCCATCGTCAGCCTGGAGCACTTCCTGGAGCTGGCTCCGGCCGGCAGCCAGAGGCAGGAAGCCGACGAGCTGCTCCGCCAGTTGCGCACGCGACTCAACTGACCTGATCCGCACCGGCCGCTTCCGCCCGCGTCAAGCGGGTGCTACCAGAGAGCCCATAATCTCTGTAGCCGGGAGTTCGATCCTCTATGTCCGCCTCGCCGACAGCTCTGGCCGTTGCCATTCAGATGGACCCGATCGAAGGGGTCGACATCGACGCCGACAGCACCTTTGCCCTGGCGCTGGAGGCGCAGGCGCGCGGCCATGCGCTCTGGCACTACCTGCCCCAGGACCTCAGCTTCCATCACGGCCGGCTGACGGCCCGCGCTCGTCGGCTGGAGGTGCGGCGCGAGTCGGGCGCGCACGCCAGCCTCGGCGACTTCCAGACGCTCGACCTCGCCGGGGTCGACGTGGTGCTGATGCGCCAGGACCCGCCCTTCGACATGGCCTACATCACCGCCACGCATCTGCTGGAGCACGTCCATCCCAGAACACTGGTGGTCAATGACCCCACCAGCGTGCGCAACGCACCGGAGAAGCTCTTCGTCACCCACTTCGCGGAGCTGATGCCGCCGACCCTGATCACCAGCGACAGGCACGAAGCCATTGCCTTTCGAGCAGAGCACGGCGACATCATCGTCAAGCCGCTGTTCGGCAACGGCGGTGCCGGCGTCTTCCACCTGATGCCGGAGGACGAGAATCTCAACGCGCTGCTGGAACTCTTCACGCAGCTCTATCGCGAGCCGATCATCGTGCAGCGCTACCTGCCCGAGGTGCGCCAGGGCGACAAACGCATCATCCTGGTGGACGGCGAGCCGGCCGGCGCGATCAACCGCGTGCCGCCCAAGGGCGAGGCCCGCTCCAACATGCATGTCGGCGGCCGGGCGGAGAAAGCGGAGCTGACCCCGCGCGACCTGGAGATCTGTCGCGCGCTCGGTCCCACCCTGCGTGAGCAGGGGCTGATCTTCGTCGGCATCGACGTGATCGGCGACTATCTGACCGAGATCAACGTCACCAGCCCCACCGGCATCCAGGAGATCGACCGCTTCGACGGCGCCAACCTCTCCGCCCTGATCTGGGACGCCATCGAAAAGCGCATCGAGCGGGTGATGGAGTAGACGGACGCGAAACGCTTCCGTCTGAGACGGTCGCGCTCTAGCGCCGGCGCAGCAGCTCCAGGGAAGCCAGCAGGGCGCCGCCGACGATCAGGCCGCAGGCCAGCGCGACGCTCCAGGTGGCTTCTGCCTGGCCGAAGGCGATCAGCAGCAGGGTCGAGAGCAGCGGCGCGGCATAGGCGAAGGCGCCCAGGGCCTGGATATGGCCGTGCTTGGTGCCGTAATCCCAGACGAAGAAGGCGGCGCCCACGGGCCCGAGGCCGAGCAGCAGGATCGCCGCCCATTGGCCGGCCGTGGGCATCACCCAGGTCTCGAAAATGCCGTGGCTGACGAATCCAAGAAGGGCGGCGGCGGCGCAGAAACCGGCCACGGTCTCGGTCGGCACCTGGCCAAAGCGGCGGTTGGTCACGGAGTAGATCGACCAAGTCAGGGCGCAGGCCACCGCCGCCAGATAGCCAAGGCTGTAAGAAGGGTCGAAGGCGAGGCTCTGGCCTTTCGTGACCAGCAGGCCGGCGCCCGCCAGGCCGAGCAACGCGCCGGCGAGATGGAACCAGCGCAAGCGCTCGCCGGGCAGCAAGGCCGAGAAGACGACGATCAACAGCGGCCAGAGATAAGCGATTAGGCTGGCCTCGACCGCCGGCGCGTTGCCCAGTGCCATGAAGTAGAAGAAGTGGTAGCCGAACAGGCCAAAGCTGCCGAGTGCCCAGGCGCCGACCGGCTGCCGCAGGCTTTGCCAGCCGGCCCGCCCTTTGCGGGCGATGACTCCGAAGCCGATCAGCGCGGCGACGGTGAAGCAGAGCGAGACGAGCTGAAAGGGCGGAATGCCCGACGCCCAGGTGGTGAAGAGCGCCAGCAGCGCCCAGAGCAGCACCGCCGTTCCGCCGGCCAGGGTCGCGGTCAGGCGCTTCGCTTCCGCCGGTCGCTCCAGCGTCGTCATGCTGTTGGGCCCTTCCTAGGTCTCGCGGCCGCCGTCCGCGAAGACAGCGTCAAGCTCGACCTGGAAGCCCTGAACCAGGCGATTGGTCTCGTTCGCCATGCCGACGACCGCCAGAACTTCGCCCAGCATGGCGTCGTTCATGCCCTTGGCCCGGGCGGCGGCCGTGTGCGAGTTGATGCAGTAGCCGCAGCCGTTGGTCGCGCTGACCGCCACGTAGATCATTTCCTTGGTCAGGGGGTCGAGAGCGCCCGGCGCCATCACCTGCTTGACCGACTCCCAGGTGCGGCGGAGCAGAACCGGGTCGACCGCCAGGGCTTTCCAGAAGTTGTTGACCCAATCGCTCTTCCGGGTCGCCATGATGTCGTCGTAGACGGCGCGCACCTCGGGGCCCGCCTCCTCGTAGTCGATCAGCTTGACGGTCGCCATTGTGCCTCTCCCTTCTTCTTCGGCCTCTTCTCCGACTAGGCGCAGTCTGCCCCGGCCGATGTCGAAAGCAAGGGCGGGCTTGCACGCACCCTCGGCGGCGCTCAGATATGCGGGTCTGACGCCACTTGTTCCGTAAGGACCTTTCATGGACCTCCTGCCCGTCACCGTGCTGACCGGTTTTCTCGGCAGCGGCAAGACCACCCTGCTCAGTCGCCTGTTGCAAGATCCGGCAATGGCCGGCACGGCGGTCGTGATCAATGAGTTCGGCGAGGTCGGTCTGGACCATCTGCTGATGACCTCGGCGGAGGAGACGATCGTCGAGCTGGACAGCGGCTGTCTTTGCTGCACCGTGCGCGGCGATCTGATCGAAACCTTGGGCGACCTGCAGCGCCGCAGCGCGGCTGGAGAACTGCCGCCCTTCCAAAGGGTCGTGGTGGAGACCACGGGCTTGGCCGATCCGGCGCCGGTCGTGCACACCCTGGTCAACGATCCGCGCCTGGTGAATCGCTACCGCCTCGACGGCGTTGTCACGACGTTGGACGCCGTCAACGGCATGGCGACGTTGGACACCCACCGGGAGGCGGTGAAGCAGGCTGCCATGGCCGACCGGATCGTGGTGACCAAGACGGACCTGCCGGAGGCCGACGCTGCGGCACTCTGGTCGCGGGTCAAGGAGATGAACCCTGGGGCTCGCCTGGAGCGGGCTGTCGACGGCGAAATCGCGCCGAGCAAGCTCTTCGATCTCGGCCTTTGGGATCCCAAGACCAAAAGTCCGAACGTCGAGGCCTGGCTGCGCGAGGAGGCCTATCTGGCCGCGCAGGCGGAGCAGCATGACCATCACCACGATCACGATCACGATCATGACCATGCTCACGACGTGAACCGCCATGACGATCACATCCGGGCCTATTGCGTCGTTCGAGACCAGCCGATCCCGGCCGAGGCCTTCAACCTCTTCCTCGAGTTGCTGATTGCGAACCGCGGCGAGGACCTCCTGCGGGTCAAGGGCGTGGTTCAGGTGGCCGAATATCCGGATACGCCGGCTGTCGTCCACGGCGTGCAGCACGTCTTCCATCCGGTGGTTTGGCTGAAAGACTGGACGGAAACGCCGCAAACCAGGCTGGTCTTCATCACCCGCGATATCCCCCAGAGCTTTGTCGAGAAAATGCTCGACGCGCTGACCGGCGACCGGGTCAAGGTTCAGGATGGGCATGTCGTGGTGCAGCGGCAGGGCTGAAGCGCTCGGCCGACCTCTGCCTAGAGCGCGGCCATCACACGCATCCTGCTCTGGACTGGCGGCGCTGCGCAGCCTATTTGGTCGACATGAGCGATCAGAGCGTCACCGACCCCAGGCTGGACGAGCTGGCGGAAACCTTCGAGTTCTTCGACGACTGGGAGGACCGCTACCGCTACATCATCGACCTGGGCAAGGAACTGACACCGCTCGACGACGTGGAGAAAGTGCCGGAGTACAAGGTCGAGGGCTGCGTCAGCCAAGTGTGGCTGCTCGTTGCCGAGGACGCCGAACGGCCTGGCGCGCTGCAGTTCCGCGGCGACAGCGACGCTCATATTGTCAAGGGTCTGGTGGCGGTGCTGCTCACCCTCTTCAACGGCCGCACGCCACAGGAAATCCTGGAGTTCGACGCCCGGGGCGCTCTCGACCGCCTGGATTTGGCTGGTCACCTGAGCCCGAGCCGTAGCAACGGCCTCTTTTCCATGGTGCGCCGCATTCGCGCTCTGGCGGCTGCCCGCGGCGGCCAGTCCGAGCCGACGCTCCACTAGGATTTGGCGTACTGAGCTTCCGGTTGCGGGGCAGCAGGTGCCGGGATGTGGCTGCGGTGGCGCCTCTAGCATTCCAGAATGAAGCGCCGTCCACAGTAGGGGCAGTCGATCTGGCCCCTGCCTTCCATATTCAGCCAAACGCGGGGATGACCCAACGGTCCGTCGCCGCCATCGCACGCGATGGTCTCGGTGTCGACGTAAAAGATCTCGGTCGGTTCGGGCGCGGTCTGGTCGCTGGCCATGGCGCTTCGGAACTCTCTCTGGCGGCAAGGACGGATGGTTTCGGTTCGCGGCGACTATAGCGCGCGGGGCCGGCGGTTCAACGCTTCCGGCACCGTCTCTGGAAACGCTGTCTTGCCGAGCCGCAGTGCGCCGCCACACTGGCAATTCACCGCTCGTCGGTCTAGGTAGGGCGCCATCATGCCGAAGGATCAGCCGACCCGCACCATGCCTGCAGCCTCGACCAGCGCTTCCCAGGACAGCCTGCCCGACAACGCCGTCGAGGTCATCGGCCTGGGCAAGACCTACCGCGGCGCGGGCAAGACCGGCCCGAAGCGGGCACTGGACGACGTGCATCTCGCCATCCCGCGCGGCAGCCTCTTCGGTTTGCTGGGCCCGAACGGTGCCGGTAAGTCGACGCTGATCAACATCCTGGCCGGTCTCGTGAACAAGAGCGAGGGAACGGCAAAGATCTGGGGCTACGACATCGACCGCCAGACGCGCCAATCGCGCGCGGCGATCGGCGTGGTGCCGCAGGAACTGAACATCGACCCATTCTTCACGCCGCGCGAGCTGCTGGAGCTGCAGGCTGGGCTTTACGGCGTGCCGCCGCGCGAGCGGATGACCATGGAAATCCTGGAGATCCTTGGGTTGGCCGATAAGGCTCAGGCCTACACCCGTACGCTGTCGGGCGGTATGCGCCGGCGCCTGATGGTTGCCAAGGCCATGGTGCACAACCCGCCGGTGCTGGTGCTGGACGAACCGACGGCCGGTGTCGACATCGAGCTGCGCCAACAGCTGTGGGGGCGGGTTCGCGACCTCAATGCGTTGGGCACCACCATCTTGCTCACAACCCACTATCTGGAGGAGGCGGAGGAGCTCTGCGACACCATTGCCATCATCAACCATGGCAAGGTGATCGCCTGCGAGCCGACGCCCAAGCTGCTGCGCCGGCTCGACAGCAAGGAGCTTCAGGTTCAGCTCGTTGCGCCCTTGGAGGCCGTGCCTGAGCTGCTGGAGCGTTTCCAGCCGGAACTGGTCGGTGCGGATCGTCTGGTCTTCCGTTACCAGACCAGCCAGAGCCCGGTCGCCGATATCCTGGATGCGCTTGCGAAGGCGGACCTGCGTGTGCAGGACATCCGAACCGACGAGGCGGATCTGGAAGACATCTTCCTACAGCTCACCCGAGGCGCGCATAGCGAGACCGGCATTACGGCTCCAGCGACTGCGGCTCGATAGGGCCGGACCGTGCGGGTCCCGGTGTTCGGCTCCGCAGCGATGCGACTTTTCCTGATCACCTTGCTCTGCGCAGGCCTCCTTGCCTGCGCGCGCATTGCGCCGCCCGGACCCGGTCCGACCGAGCCCAGGCTCGACATTCTGCAACCGGAGACCGGGCGGTTTACGACCCCTGACGGACTCGACCTGCCCTTGCGTGCCTGGGTGCCCAATCCTCACGCGCCGGAGGCTGTCGTACTGGCGTTGCATGGTTTCAACGACTATGGCCATGCCTGGAGCGATCCGGCCCCGGCTTGGGCGGCGCTGGGGATCGCCGTCTATGCCTACGATCAGCGCGGCTTCGGCGGCGCGCCGGCGCGCGGACTCTGGCCAGGCGTCGAGGTCCTGACCCAGGACGTCCGTACAGCGGCGGGCCTGCTGCGGGCGCAACATCCCGGTGTACCGCTTTACCTGCTGGGCGAATCCATGGGCGGGGCGGTGCTCTTGGCTGCTGCCGCCGAGGCGGAACCGCTGCCCGTCGACGGATTGATCCTGGCTGCGCCAGCGGTCTGGGCGCGCGAAACGCAGCCCTGGTATCAACGGACGGCCCTCTGGTTTGGGCGAACCTTCTTCCCCTGGGTGACGCCCAGCGGTGCGGGCTTCGAGATTCGCCCTTCCGACAATCGCGAGGCGCTGATCGCGCTCGGCCGGGACCCTCTGGTGATCAAGGAAACACGGATCGATGCCCTCGCCGGTCTGGTCGATCTGATGGATGCCGCTTTCACCGCCGCGCCGCAAGTCCAGTTGCCGCTGCTGTTCCTTTACGGCGCGAACGACGAACTGGTGCCGAAGGCGCCCACGCTGCAGGCCTGGCGCGACCTGCCGGGCGGCGAAACGCAGCGTCTGGCGTACTATCCCGAGGGGTGGCACCTGCTGTTCCGCGATCTGCAGGGCGCCGTGGTGACGGCCGACGTGGCAGCCTGGATGCTCGACCGGGCCGCTCCGCTGCCGTCCGGCAGCGATCGCGCCGCCGAGCGACGGCTGGTTGCCGATCTGGCTGAGGATCCGGAAGAGACCGCCTCCGACGAGGCGGGGCAATGACGCCGATCCGTCCGGCCACCGCGAGAGACGCGATCAAGCTGGTGGCACTCGGCGCGATCTGGGGCTCGGCCTTCATGTGCATCGAGGTGGCACTGCTGTCCTTCGGGCCGCTGGCCATTGCCGCCTTCCGCGTCGTCTTGGCGGCTGCACTGTTGCTCGGCTTTGCCTTTGCGGCCGGCCTTCGCCTGCCGCATGCACCGCGCGACTGGGGTCTGCTGACGCTGGTGGGGTTATTCGGCGCCGGCCTGCCGTTCCTGCTGATCTCCTGGGGGCAGCAGCACATCGAGGCCGGCATGGCGGCGATCCTAATGGGGCTCGGCCCCTTTGCCGCGCTGCTGTTGAACCACGTCTTCACCTCGGACGACCGCTTGACCTGGCAGAAGCTCACCGGCGTGATGCTGGGGTTCGCCGGCATGGCGATGCTGGTGGGGCTTGAGGGGCTGCTCGGCGGGCGGACCACCTTGATCGGACAGCTGGCGGTGTTGGCCGCGTCGTTTTGCTACAGCCTCTCGGCGCTCCTGACCCGCAAGCTCTCGCATCTCGATTCGCGCGTTTCGGCAGGTGCCGTTCTGCTGACGGCCAGCCTCTATCTCGTGCCGGCCGCGCTGCTGCTGGACCCGCCATGGCAGACCGTTCCCGGCGGCGAAGCCTTGGCGGCGCTGGTTTTCCTCGGCGTCGTCTCCTCGGGCGTCGCCTATCTGCTCCGCTTTCAGCTCATCAAGGACACCGGGGCCATCTACATGAGCCAGGTGTCTTACCTGGTGCCCGTCTTCGGCGTCTTCTGGGCCTGGGTATTCCTCGGCGAATTGCCGAGCGAGGCCGCCTGGGTGGCCCTGGCCCTGGTGTTGCTGGGCATCAATGTCAGCCGCCTTAGCGGCCGCCGTTCTCAGCCCGTAGCCTAGAGGACTAGCTTTCTCCGGCGTCTTGGTCGGCCGTCTTGGTTTTGGGAGCCGCCTTGCGCGCGCGTTTCGCGGGCGCTTTCTTGGGTTTGTCCAGCTCTGCCAGCCTGGCTTCCAACTCGGCGACGCGCTCGGCCAGGGCTTCCTGTTCGGCGCGCGCGGTTTCGGCGATTGCCTTGGTGACTTCGTAGTCCTCGCGGGTGACCAGGTCCATGTCCGCCAGGATGCGCTCGAACTGGCGCCTGAGCTGGGCTTCCGCCTCGTGGCGCATGCCGGTTGCGACGCCCAAGGCGCTGCTGGCCAGGCGGGCCAAGTCGTCGATGACTTTGTTCTGTGTCTGCATGGGGCTTTTGCCTCCCTTTCGCGGCCTGACCTCGTGTTCCTGTGAAGGTGCGCCTGCCGGCTCTGGCGATCAAGAGCGCGAGACGCTACAAGGCGATTCATGCTTCTGGTCACCGGCGGCGCCGGACCAAACGGTTTCAATCTGATCTCGGCCATGGCGGTCCGCGGCAAGTGCGTCGCAATGGCCGACGGGCTGGGAACGGCATGGACGGTCGGGACGCGCATCCGTCCTTCACGCAAGCGCGAATTGAGCGATTGCACGAGGTCGGCTACGACAGGCGCTCCACCGTTCAAGACGACGCTGTCGGCAGCTCACTGCGCGATTGCCTGCGAGCCGAAGATCCTTGTCGCCAACAGACCCGAACGCTAACCGGAGCCGCGCGCGCTATGCCTGACCTGCTGCCTTTGCTCGCCGCGATTCCCTTTCCGAACATCGATCCGATCGCGCTCGATCTCGGGTTTTTCCAGATTCGTTGGTATGCACTGAGCTACATCGTCGGCCTGCTGCTGGCTTGGCGTTACGCGCGTTGGCTGACCGAACGCTCGCCCTCCGATCTGTCGAAGGAGGACATGGACGACTTTCTGGTTTGGGCGACGTTGGGCGTCGTTTTCGGCGGGCGCATCGGCTATGTCGTCTTCTATCAGCCCGGCCAGTTCGTGGAGAATCCCTTGAGCGCTCTGGCGCTCTGGCAAGGCGGCATGGCCTTCCATGGCGGCCTGCTCGGCGTAATCGCGGCCATGTGGCTGTTCATGCGTAAGCGCGCAGGCGGCTTCTTCCATCTCACCGATATGATCGCCTGTGCAGCGCCGATCGGGTTGTTCCTGGGGCGGCTGGCAAACTTCATCAATGGAGAGCTCTACGGCCGCGTCACCGAGGTGTCGTGGGGTATGGTTTTCCCGGCTGGCGGACCGGAGCCACGCCACCCGAGCCAGCTCTATCAGGCGACCCTCGAAGGGCTATTGCTGTTCCTGCTGCTATTCGTTCTGGTGCGTGGCGGCGGATTGCAGCACAAGGGCTACATGACCGGTTGTTTCCTGGCCGGCTACGGCGCCGCACGCATTGTCGGCGAGTTGTTCCGCCAGCCGGATGCCTTTCTCGGCTTCCTTTTTGCCGGTGCGACGATGGGCCAGGTGCTGTCGCTGCCTATGTTGCTGGGCGGCATCGCCTTGATCCTCTGGTCGCGGCGTCAACAGGCAGCGTGACAGCTCTCTCCGAGCGGCTTGCCCGGCGGATCCGGGCGCAAGGCCCCCTGTCCGTTGCCGAATACATGACTGCTTGCCTGTTCGATCCGGCCGAAGGGGTCTACACCCGAGCCGATCCCCTTGGCGCATCCGGTCATTTCACGACCGCGCCGGAGATCAGCCAGATGTTCGGAGAACTGTTGGGGCTCTGGGCCGGTGCCTGCTGGCAGGCGCAGGGCGAGCCTTCCCAGTGTTTGCTGGTCGAACTGGGGCCGGGGCGCGGCACGCTGATGGCCGACGCACTGCGTGCGCTAAGACTGCTGCCGGCCTTCACGGCAGCCGCAGAGATCGTCTTGGTCGAGGCGAGTCCGCGTTTACGCGCGGTTCAACAACAGGCCCTGGCCGGTCAGGAGGTCCTCTGGGCCGACACGCTGGAGGAACTGCCCGAAGCGCCGATCTTCCTGCTTGCCAACGAGTTCTTCGACGCCTTGCCGATCCGTCAATATCTGAAGCTGCCGGAGGGCTGGGCCGAGCGGCGCGTCGGACTGGACGAGAAAGAGCGCTTCCAGTGGGTTCTCGGCCCTCGCCTTCCGGGGCACCCGCCTGGTTTGACGCCAGCAAAGCTGACGGCGCCGGTGGGGGCCTTGGTGGAGGCCTGCACGGCGGCCGAGGCTATTGTTGGCGAGATCGGCCGACGTCTGCAGATGAGCGGCGGTGCGGCACTTCTGGTGGACTACGGTTACTTTCCGAGCGGACCCGGTGAGACCCTGCAGGCGCTGGCGCGCCATGAAACCGCCGATCCTTTGGATGCCCCAGGAGCGGCGGACCTGACCGCTCACGTCGACTTCCAAGCCTTGGCTTTCGCCGCCGCCGGTGTAACGGCCCATGGCCCTATGGAGCAGGGGCGACTGCTGCAAGCGCTCGGCGTCGAAGCCCGTGCCGAGGCGCTAAAGGCCAAGGCGACACCGCAGCAGGCGGGAGAGATCGACAGTGCGCTTCGGCGCCTTGTGGCACCCGATCAGATGGGGCGCCTCTTCAAGGCGCTGGCCCTGACGGCGGACAGCGCTCCGCTCCCGCCGGGTTTTCCGATCTAGTCTTGGCTCAGTACGAACAGCCCGTCGGTGGCGAAGAGGTTGGCACGCGGACGCCCGGTGATCGATTGCGCCTCTCCGCGCTTGTCGAGGGTCAGGCCGCGCTCGACGGTGATGCCGCAAGCGCGGCAGAGTTCGAGAAAGTCTAACAGCGTGCAGAGGTGAATGTTCGGCGTCTCGAACCAGCGGTCCGGGAGAGATTCGGTCACCGGCATACGTCCGCCGAACAGCAGGCGCAAGCGGACCCGCCAATAGCCGAAGTTCGGAAACGAAACGATCGCACGGCGGCCGATCCGCACCAGCTGCTCCATCACGAAGCGCGGGTCGCGGGTCGCCTGTAGCGTCTGGCTCAGAACCACGTAGTCGAAGGCGCGGTCGGGGAAGTCGATCAGATCGGTGTCGGCGTCGCCCTGGACGACGGACAGACCGTTGCTGACCATGGCGTTGACGCCCTCCTGGGAGAGCTCCAACCCGCGCCCGACCACGCTCTTTTCCTCGACCAGGTAATGCAGAAGCTGGCCGTCGCCGCAGCCCACGTCGAGCACCCGACTGCTCGGCTCGATCATATCGGCGATCAGCTGCAGGTCGGCCCGCATGCCGGGACGGGTACCACTGTGCCTGCCCGCGTTCTTGGCGCGCAGGGCCGGACTGTCCAGCGGGCTCACGTGACGCGCTCCTCGATCTCCCCGATCTCAGACTCCTCGATCAAGGCGAGCGGCGCCGTCGGAATGCCATTGCGCTCGCACTGGGCGGAGAGGAATCCGTGCAGCGTCGCGTGCAGCTCCGGCTCGTTCAACAGAAAGGCGTCATGGCCCTTGTCGCTGTCGATCTCGACGAAGCTGACGTCGGCGGCCGCAGCATTGAGCGCATGCACGACTCGCTTGGCTTCGGGTGTCGGAAACAGCCAATCGGAGGTGAAGGAGGCGACGCAGAAGCGTACCGGTGAGTCCGTGAAGGCGGCCGCGAGCTTGCCGCCGTAGTCCTCCGCCAGGTCGAAATAGTCCATGGCCCGCGTGATGTAGAGATAGGAGTTGGCGTCGAAGCGGTCGACGAAGGACTTGCCCTGGTAGCGGAGGTAGCTCTCCACCTGAAAGTCCGCATCGAAGCCGAAGGAGAGGCCCTTGCGATCCTGCAACCGGCGACCGAACTTGCGATGCAGTGCCGGCTCGGACAGGTAGGTGACGTGAGCCGTCATGCGCGCCACTGCCAGACCGCGCCGCGGCTTCTTGCCGGAGCGGAAGTAGGCCCCGCCTTCCCAGTCAGGATCGGCCATGATCGCTTGGCGCCCGATCTCGTGGAAGGCGATGTTCTGGGCGGTATGGTGGGAGGCGGTGGCCAGCGGGATCGCGGCGCCCACGCGCTCGGGGTACTTGGCGGCCCATTCGAGCACCTGCATGCCGCCCATGGAACCCCCGATCACCGCGAGAAGCTTGTCGATGCCCAGGTGGTCGAGCAGCAGCCGCTGCGCCTCCACCATGTCGGTGATTGTGACGACCGGGAAGTCGAGACCCCAGGGTTCGCCGGTCTCGGGATTGAGGTCGGCCGGGCCGGTGGTGCCCATGCAGCCGCCCAGGACGTTGGCGCAGATCACGAAGAAGCGGTCGCTGTCCAGAACGCGGCCTGGCCCCACCATCAGCGACCACCAGCCGGCCTTGCGGGTTACGGGATGCGTTTCGGCGGCGAACTGGTCGCCCGTCAGGGCATGGCAGACCAGGATGGCGTTCGATTTGTCGGCGTTCAGCTGGCCGTAGGTCTGGTAGGCGACGGTCATCGGGCTCAACTCTGCGCCGCTGGTCAGGCGCAGCGGACTGTCCTTGGCCAAGGCCACCCGGTGGCCCGGCAGACGATCGATGCGCTCTTGGTGACTGCGGGTGGCAAGCAGGGACATTCGGGCCTTTCCGGCGACGGCCTTCGTGCCGGCTGAGGGGGTTAGATAGAAAAGTTTGACTCAATAAGGAACCTTGGCGCGATGAAGTCAACGGCACCGCACTGACCGTCGGGCCACAGTGTGGCGAGCGTGCCATGCCCTTACTGCATGTCTGCGCCTGTTGTTCCGCCCTTCGCGACCGCGGTCGTCCAGCCGCTGCGACGTTGGCTTTGATTTCCGCCCAGCCACCGACTATCACTAAGCGCTCTCTCGGTGGGCGCCCATCCGCTGGCCGCGTCCATCGGGCCTTGTCCATCAAGCCACGTTGAAACCGCGCCCGGCCAGGACGGGTGCCGAACCACCACTGCCTGAGCTGTCTCGATGTCTGCCACCGCCACGAAACTGAATGATCTGCGCCTCGAGATCGATGAGATCGATGCGCAGCTGCACGAGCTTTTGATCCGTCGGACCGAGGTTTCACAGCAGATCGGCAAGATTAAGGAACGCAGCCGCCCGCACGTCCGGCCGGGGCGAGAGGCCGCGATCATGCGCAATCTGGTCGCCCGCCATCGCGGGAGCTTGCCGAAGGCCGTTCTGCTTCGCTTGTGGCGCGAGATTATGGCCGACTCCGCACAACAGCAGGGCCCCTTCAGCCTATCCGTCTATGCAGGCGAGGAAGCCCCGGAGCTGCGAGATCTGGCACGCGAAACCTTCGGTGTGCTGACGCCGCTGTCGGAACAGGGCTCCAGTGTCCGCGTGCTCAACGAGGTGGCGAGCGGCAAGGCGACGCTTGGCGTGCTGCCGCCGATCCAGAGCGATACCCGGGATCCTTGGTGGCGTCATCTGGCTCGCGACGGTGCCGACGTACCCCGCATCGTTTCCCGGCTGCCCTTCGCTCCCTGGCCACGCGACCGCGGTAGCGACAGCGAAGCGCTGGTGGTGGCTCTCGGCCCGCCCGAACCCAGCGGCGACGACCGCAGTTTCCTCGTCGCCGAGATCCAGGACCGTATGAGTCGCGCCGCTTTCAAGGATTTGCTCGCCAAAGCCGGTTTGGTGGCGCGCGAAACGGCAACCTGGACCGACAGTGAAGACGCGCCCTACTGCTACTGTCTGGCAGAGGTCGATGGTTACCTGGAGGGAACGGAGGATCCGCCCCTGTCCGGCTTGGTCGAGGCGGCGGGCGAGCGCGTCAGTCGGCTTTGGGTGATCGGCCGCTATCCGGTACCCTTGAGCGACGAGGAAATGGCGTCCGTCGATCCTGGAACTCGGGGGCGGCGATGAGCGCCAGGACTTCGCGCTTTACGCCTCGCCCTGGCATCTACGAGGTCGAGCCTTATGTGGGCGGCGAGGCGAAGATTCCGGGCGTCGCGGAGCCGATCCGGCTGGCTGCCAACGAGAATCCCTTGGGCGCGAGTCGGCAGGCAGTCGAGGCCTATGCGGGGATCGCTGGCGACCTGCACCGCTATCCCGACGGCGGCTCCACGCTTCTGCGGGATAGCTTGGCGGCACGTCATGGCCTGGATCCCGCCCGAATCGTCTGCGGCAACGGTTCCGACGAGTTGATCTCCCTGCTGGTCCGGGCCTACGCCGGACCGGGCGACGAGGTGCTCTACAGCCGCCACGGTTTCCTGATGTACCCCATTGCGGCCAAGACCGCTGGTGCGACGGCGGTCGCGGCGCCCGAGCGCCATCTGACGGCCGACGTCGATGCCTTACTGGCTCATGCCAGCGAGAAGACGCGGCTGGTCTTCCTGGCCAACCCGAACAATCCGACGGGCAGCTACCTGCCGGATGCGGAAATCCGTCGGTTGCTTGCGGGGTTGCCGGAACAGGCGCTGCTGGTCCTCGATACGGCCTATGTCGAGTACGTACAGGCGCCCGACTACAGCGACGGCCTCAAGCTGGTCGAGGAGACGGGGCGCGTGGTGGTCACCCGCACCTTCTCCAAGATCTACGGCTTGGCTGCCTTGCGCATCGGATGGGCTTACGGCCCTGCTGAGGTGGCGGATGTGCTCAACCGTCTGCGCGGTCCCTTCAACGTGACCCGCCCTGCCCAGGTTGCCGCCGTCGCGGCGCTGGACGACCAGGCGCACCTGCAGCACTCGGTGGAGCACAATACCAGGTGGCGTACCTGGTTCGCCGAGCAGTTGGCCCGCCTCAACATTCGCATCGAACCGAGCGAAGGCAATTTCGTACTCGTGCCCTTTGCCGATGCTCCGGCTGCCGCCGACTTCCTGAAAAACCGCGGTATCATAGTGCGCGCGATGGCCGCTTACGGTCTGCCCGGATATCTGCGTGTTACCATCGGCACGGAGGCCGAGATGCGCGCGGTCGTGGCGGCTCTCCAGGACTATCCGCAATGACCGCCGGTTCGAAGGGGCAAGCCTTTCGCCAAGTAGCGCTGATCGGCGTCGGGCTGATCGGCTCCTCCATGGCTCTGGCGATGCGCCGGCTCGGCCTGACGGAGCGCCTGGTCGGCTGTGCCCGTTCGGCCGAGACGCGCGCCAAAGCGCTCGAACTGGGGCTCTGCGACGAGATGTTCGAAGACCCTGCCTCGGCCGTGTCCGGTTGCGACCTGGTGGTTTTGGCAACTCCGGTCGGCGCCTATGCGGCCGTGGCGGAGGCCATGCAGCCAAACCTGGCAGCCGGTGCGATCGTAACCGACGTGGGCTCGGTCAAGCAGGCGGCGATCCGCGATGTCGGGCCCTTCGTTCCGGAAGGTGTGCACTTCGTGCCCGGACACCCGATTGCGGGGACGGAGCAGTCGGGTCCCGAGGCCGGTTTTGCCGAGCTGTTCGAACAGCGCTACTGTCTCTTGACCCCGCCGCCGGGAACCGATGCAGAAGCCGTGGAGCGCGTCGCCTGGCTCTGGCGATCCATGGGTTCGACGGTCGACGTGCTGGAGCCTGGCCACCACGATCAGGTTCTGGCCATCACCAGCCATCTCCCGCACTTGATCGCCTATACCATCGTGCACACGGCGATGGGGCTTGAGGAGTCGACCAAACAGGAGGCGATCAAGTATTCCGCCGGCGGCTTCCGCGATTTCACCCGAATCGCCGCTTCCGACCCCGTGATGTGGCGTGATGTCTTCCTGAACAACCGCGAGTCGGTTCTGGAGATGCTGCAACGTTTTTCAGAGGATCTGACCGCGCTGCAGCGTGCCATCCGCTGGGGCGAAGGTGAGGTTCTGGAGGATCTCTTCAGCCGCACCCGCGAAGCCCGCCGCGGCGTGATCGAGCAGCATCAGGCCGGCAGCTTCGACCCCCGAGAGCCTAAAGCGCGACCCTGAGCACAGACCGACAGAGTGTTCGCTCTGGGGCGCTCCATCAAAAGACCTCTGACGGTCGCGACGTTTGAACGGCGACCGGCGGCTCCTACCTTAACCGGTAGCCATGACCGACTTGAGACCTGCCCAACCGCCATCCGCCGAAGCTTTGCGGCGACTCTACGAGGAGCCTGTCCAGCGCGAGCGCCTGGTGCCGGCGGCCGGCCAGGACTTCTGGGTGTTCGGCTACGGCTCCCTGATGTGGAACCCCGGATTTCCGCACCTGGAGGTTCGCCAGGCTCTGCTCTACGGCTATCACCGTCGTTTCTGCGTCTACTCTCATCGCTATCGGGGCACGCCGGAGCGGCCGGGCCTCGTGCTCGGCCTGGATCGCGGCGGCTGCTGTCATGGCATGATATTCCGTGTGCCGGCTGCCGAGACCGCGGCGGTGATGGACTACCTTTGGCAGCGCGAGATGATGACCGGTGTCTATATTCCGCGCTGGCTCGATTGCCGCACGCCGGAGGGGACGGCCAAGGCAGCAGGCTTCGTCGTCGATCAGGCACATCCGCAATACACCGGAAAGCTGCCGATGGCGCAAATCGCCGACTTGATTGTGCAGGGCTACGGTCAGAAAGGACCCTGCAGCGATTATCTGCAGAACACCATCGATCACCTGCACGCCCTGGGCATTCACGACCGCCGGCTGGCGCGTCTGCTGCGAGAAGTACGCCGGCGCTGCGACCCCTGACGAGCTCGCCGATCCCCTCGCGGTGGCAGCGTGAGGCCTGGATTAACGTCCTGGTCGCAGTGTATACGTGGGTATATCGTTAGCAAATCGGCTTACGGCTGATTCGGCCGCGTCGATTTCGAGCAAACCGACCGTGAACGATGCCCAAGACCATCCGAGGCTAAAACAACTGGAAGACTACTGGTGGTCGGTGAAGCCGGCGCATGGCCTACCGGGGCGCCAGCATGTCGACCCTCTGGAGATACCGAAGCTTCTCCCCTGGCTATACCTCATTGATGTCGTGCCGAGCGGTGCCGAGGCGAGTGGGCGATCTGAGCATCGCTTCAGGGTACGACTGTTCGGGACCGGGCTGGTCGAGATGTTTCAACGCGACGTGACGGGCCGCTGGCTCGACGGGCTTTATCCGGAGCCCCACTCCAGCCAGATGGCCGCAGCCTATGAGCAGGTCATCGCCGCCCGGCGACCGTTGCGTGCCGCCTTTACGATGCCGGTCGAGGGGCGTGAATTCGTCCGCTTTTCCCGCCTCGCCTGCCCATTGGCCGCCGACGGCGAGCACGTCGATATGCTGATCGGTGTTCATACCTACCAGCGCTGAAGAGGTTGGTTGTCATCCCAGCCGACTTGGCGGCCCTTTGCTGAAAGCCGCGATGCGCTCCGGCTGTCAGGAACGGCTTTACCCGATCCCCAGGACCCGGGCAACGTCCCCGAAATCGACCAGCAGATAGACGATCAGGGCAACGATGGCGCCGCCGACAATCGGGACATACCACGGCTTGGGGATGGGGTTGTGCGTATGGCAGGCCGGGCAGGTTTCCTGCTCTTCCTCAAGAGGCGCGCGGCAATTACGGCAGAGTCTGGTGGCCATGCTGGCGGAGGTCCTAAAGCGGGGCGCCTAAAGACAGCGGGAGTAGCCGCAGAGTGTGCAGAGGTCGCAGCCTTCCTGGTGTACCAGCCCGAGGCCGCCGCACTTCGGGCACTGGTCAACCCGCTCCAGCCCCTCACTCGTTTCGCCGGTTCCGGTCAAGTCGTCGGCGTTGACTGCGGGACGGCGCGGCTTGGCCAGTTGCACCGGCTCGGGCAGGAAGCCGATTGCGATCATGTGCTCTTCGATCACCTCGCCGATCGCAGCCAATAGAGAAGGAACATAGCGGCCCTGCATCCAGGCACCGCCGCGCGGGTCGAACACCGCCTTCAGTTCCTCGACCACGAAGGCCACGTCGCCGCCGCGCCGGAACACTGCGGAGATCATTCGCGTCAGCGCCACGGTCCAGGCGTAGTGCTCCATGTTCTTCGAATTGATGAAGATCTCGAAGGGACGACGGCGTGCGTCCTGCACCACGTCGTTGAGCGTGATGTAGATGGCGTGGTCGCTTTCGGGCCAAGTCAGCTTGTAGGTACGTCCCGGAAGCGCCGCCGGCCGGTCCAGCGGTTTCGTCATATAGACCACCGAGGCAGGCTCCGGCTCTGTCGCAACGGCCGTCGATACTGCCTCCGGACTCTCCGGCGAAGAGACCGTGACCGCGGGTTTGGGCTTACCCGCCGCCGACGTCTCCAGGACGGCGCCGCGCAGCGGGCTGGGCCGGTAGGTGGTGCAGCCCTTGCATTCCAGATCGTAAGCCTGGCGGTAGACGTCCTTGAAAGCTTCGAAGCCGATGTCCTCCGGCAGGTTGATGGTTTTGGAGACCGAGCTGTCGATGTAGCGCTGGACAGCGGCTTGCATCACCAGGTGTGCGGCTGGCTCCAGGTTCTGGGCATCTACGAAGGCAGGGGGTAGCGGCGTCGCGTCGCCCATGAGCGCGCGGAAGCGGCGGAGTGCAAGGTCGGTGACCGTCTGGCTGTCGTGGCTGCCGTCGGGCAGCAGCACCTTGCGGTTGTACTCGAAGGCAAAGACCGGCTCCAACCCACTGGAGACGTTGTCGGCCAGGATCGAAATCGTTCCGGTCGGGGCGACGGAGGTCAGCAGGCCGTTGCGCAAGCCGCTTTCCGCAATGGCTTGGCGCACCTCGTCGGGCAGTCTTTGCGCCCCTTCGGTTGCGAGATAGGCATCTGCATCGAAGAGCGGAAAACTACCCTTTTCCGCCGCCAGCTCGCTGGAGGCCAGATAGGCGGCACGCTGTAACCGCGCCATCCAGGTTTCGGTCGCGGCAACCGCGTCTCGGCTGCCATAGGTCAAGCCGAGCATGATCAGTGCATCGGCAAGCCCGGTGATTCCCAGGCCGATCCGCCGCTTGGCCTCCGCCTCCTGTCGCTGCTGCTCCAGCGGGAAGCGCGAGATGTCGATGGCGTTGTCGAGGGCGCGCACAGCCAAAGAGGTCAGTTCGTCCAGTGTCTCTAAATCGAGCTCTGCCTGCTTCGTGAAGGGTTTGCGGACCAGCTGTGCCAAGTTGATCGAGCCCAGCAGGCAGGCTCCATAAGGAGGCAGGGGCTGTTCGCCACAGGGATTGGTGGCATGGATCTCCTCGCAGTAGGCGAGGGGATTGAGGCGATTGATCCGGTCGATAAAGATGACGCCCGGCTCGCTGGTGTCGTAGGTCGCGCGCATGATGCGGTCCCACAGAGCGCGGGCGCGCAGCGTGCGGTAGGTCTCGCCGGCAAAGGAGAGCGGCCAGTCGGCGTCGGCCTCGACCGCTGACATGAAGGCGTCTGTGATCAGCACCGAGAGATTGAAGTTGGTCAGCCGACCCGCTTCCGACTTGGCGTCGACGAAGGCCTCGATGTCCGGGTGATCGCAGCGTAGCGTTCCCATCATGGCACCGCGACGATGTCCCGCCGACATGATGGTGCGGCACATGGCGTCCCAGACGTCCATGAAACTCAGGGGGCCGGAAGCGTCGGCCCCGACGCCCTTCACACGGGCGCCACGCGGCCGCAGTGTCGAGAAGTCATAGCCGATGCCGCCGCCCTGCTGCAGGGTGAGCGCCGCTTCCTTCAGATGCGCGAAGATCCCGCTCATGGAATCGGGGATCTCGCCCATCACGAAACAGTTGAAGAGGGTCACCGCCCGCGCGGTCCCGGCGCCGGCAATGATCCGGCCGGCAGGCAGAAAGCGATGGTCCGACATCGCGTCGAAGAAGCGCTGCCCCCAAAGTTCGGGCTGCGCCTCCACCGAGGCGAGGGCGTTGGCGACGCGGCGCCAGCTATCCTCCCGCGTCGCGTCGAGCGGTTGGCCGGACCCGTCCTTCAATCGGTACTTCATGTCCCAGATCTGGGCAGACAGATCGGCTGCGCTCGTCATCGTCATCCCCGCAGGTCGTCTGATCGAGTCATTTAGTTTAGGGTAAGATCATGACACTGGGGTCTCAAGAACAAGGTGCGAACGGCTAGCGGTCCTGAGCTGTCCGCGCTTCTGCCAACAGGCGGGCGCTCGACGCTTCGATCTCCGCAGACAGCCGGGCGACGAAATCCTTGCGGTTCAGGCCTGCCGGAATCTCGGGCAGAACTTCCAGAACGACGTGGCCGGGCCGCTTGCCGAGCATCGGCTTCGGCCAGACCCGTCCGGAGTTCAGTGCAACCGGCACGCAGGGCAGTTTCAATGACTGGTAAAGCGCCGCTACGCCCGGATGATAGGGGCGGCTTTCACCCGGCGGCACGCGCGTACCCTCGGGAAAGATAATCAGAGGCCGGCCTTCGGCCAGACGCTCGCGGGCGCTGGCGAGCAGAGCGCGCAGTGCCTTGGCCCCGCCGGCGCGGTCGATGGCCACCATGCGCTGCTTGCGAAGGTACCAGCCGAAGAGCGGAATCCAGGTCAACTCCTGCTTAAGCACGTAGCAGGGATTGTCGAAGAACAAGCAAAACCCGAAAGTTTCCCAGGCGCTCTGGTGCTTTGCGGCCACCAGCACCGGTCGATCGGGGATCGTGCCTCGGATTTCGTAGGTGATGCCGAGGCCGACTCGAAACAGCCAGAAGGTATAGCGCACCATGAACCGGCTGACCGGTCGCGACCAGGAGGGCGGCCCCAGCAGCGTCCAGGACAAGAGCGTACAGATCAGCGTGCAGCTTGCCAGCCAGATCAGTGTGACGAGGAGAGAACGCAGAGACGCCATGATCAGCAGCCTCTACCCGTCGAAAGGGCTGCGTGCCAAGGCCGCCAGGTATTTGACGTACTCGCTGATCACCAGGCCGGAGCTGCCGGGCCAGACCCACCAGTCGTCGCGCCGAAAACCCTGCGGGAAGACCGGATGAGGCACGATTTCAGCGTCCGGCAGCCGGCGCCGAAACTCCAGCAGGCTGCGGGGCATATGGTAGACGGCTGTTACGAGCCGCAGAGAGCGATAGCCTTCTTGCGCCATCCAGGCGGCGGTCTCTGCCGCGTTGCCGCGCGTGTCGTCGGCGTCGTAGCCCAGAACGATGCAGCACGCCAATTCCTGCGGTGCGTTGCGTGCCAGTCGCAGGAGCTCATCCACCTCGACCCCCTGATAGACGCCGGAGACGAACAGCTTCTGCGATCGTCCGGCCTCGAGCATTTCCAAGCCCGCCGTCAGTCGACCGCTGCCACCCGTCAGCACCACGATGGCGTCGGTTCGCTGATCCGTATCCTGCAGGTCTGTCGGCATTTCGCCGACGAACCAGACGAACCCGCCGATTAGCGCTGCGAGCAACAGTCCGAGAGCCAAAGAGCCGAGGGAGAAGAGCCGCCGCCGGCGGCGCCCCGCTCCAGAACCGCTTCCGGAAAGAGGCGCGTCGCTCGCCGTCGTGCGTCGGGAACTCGCCTTCTTCATGGCAGCTTCGCAAGGGTGCGCAGCACTGTCCAACGTGCTGTCAGCATTGCCACCAGCCCTGTCACCAGCGGCAGGATCGCCAGCATCGACCACTGAGCCCAGCCGAATGCAATGCCCGGCAGAACGACCGACTGCTCGCCGCGCAGGAGCCACCCGATGCCGAGCACCGTCAAGGCCGCCGCGACGGCACCGCCTATTCCGCCTGCCAAGCCGAGACGCAGGGCATGCGCCTGAAACTGCTCAGCGACGTAAAGGTCGCGAGCGCCCATCACATGCAGCAGCTCGATCACTTGACGATGGATCGCGAGGCCGGTGCGGGTGACGAAGATCACGGTGGCAACTGCTGCGACGCCGACCAAAGCGACCACCAAGAGAGCAAGCGCCTCGATCGAACCGGCCAGCGCGAACAACCGCGCCAGCCAGCGTTGGTGGTCGTCGATGGCGGCACCCGGCACGGCCGCTGCGAGTCGTTCCGGCAAGTCATCGAGCGTTGCCGCTGCGCTGCGCAGGGTGACAGCTACCAGATCCGGGACCGGCAGTTCCGGTGCCGCTGCGGCCTCGCCCAGCCAAGGCTCCAGTAGGGCTGCCGTTTGGGCGCGAGACAGCACTTCCACCTGCGATACGGCGGCCGTGTCCAACAGAACCTGCACGACCCGGTCGAGCCGTTCTTGTCGGGCCGCCTCGTCGCCGGGATCCGACGGCGGCGGAACCTGAACGGTCAAGCGGCCCTCCAGGTCGCCTTGCCAGCGGGCCGCCACCCTGTCCATGGCGACGGCTGCCAGCAGCGCCAGGCCAGCCAGATAGACCATGAAAGCGATCAGCCACGGCAGGAAGCGTGCCGACACGTCGCGAGCCAAGGGCACCTCGCCACGAGAGAGTAGAAAGCCGATCCGCATCGGTCCTATCCGCCGACAGGCTCGGCCGCAGGGGGCGCGGCCTCGGTCGGCTCCTCTCGGACCTGACCTTCGGCCAAGCGCAGGCAGGGTTGCGGCATGCGCGCGGCGAGGGATTCGTTATGGGTGGCGAGCATCACGGTGGTTCCGGTTCGGTTCAACTCGCGGAACAGGTAGAGCAGACGCATGGCGATCCGATCGTCGACATTGCCGGTCGGTTCGTCGGCCAGCAGCAGACTCGGCCGCCCGATGACGGCGCGGGCGATCGCAACGCGCTGTTGCTGTCCGCCGGATAAGGTCGGTGGGAGTGCATCCATTGCCTCCTTCAACCCGACCCAGTCCATCAACTCACGGACCTGACTTCTGATTCGGGCGTCCGGTTCTCCCGCGATCCTGAGCGGTAGGGCGACATTCTCGAAGGCCGAGAGGTGCGCGATCAGCCTGAAATCCTGGAAGACCACGCCGATTCGCCGGCGCAACAGCGCCCTGTCCCGCCGAGTCAACTGCGCGACGTCGCGCCCGAACAGCGAGAGCCGGCCCTGGCTCGGCGTCTGTGCCAGGTAGAGCAGCTTGAGAAGGGAGGACTTTCCGGCGCCGCTGGCGCCCAGCAGATAGTGGAAGGACCCAGGCTCCAGGTGGCAACTGACGCGGCGCAGCACAGGCGGCCCTTCGCCGTAGCGCAGCGTAACTTCCTCGAGCCGGATCAACAACCTGCCCCTGTTCGCGAAAGTGGGAATCGGCCGACAAGCCCTTTCGACCATGACATGCGCCCTTGCAGGCGTAAAGCCGCGGCCGTCCGGCGTCGCAGGGCTTTCTTGCCTGGCCAGGACGGGATGAAGCCGAACTTGCAGGTTCGAACCTTACCGGCTTGAAAAAAGGCACAGACCGCAACAGTGGGCGCTGCTTGCGCGGCTCTTTGCCACGCGCGTATAAGGTGGCGGACCAAGATGACGGTCCGAAGACAATGGGCCGGCGAACACCGGGGACCTGGGAACGCCGGTGACAGCGAAGTATCGGTACGGGGCGTCGTTTCTATGGAACTGGCTTGTCCGAACTGTGGCACGCGTTTTCGCGTAGCGGACGGCGCCGTGGGCCCTGGGGGGCGGCAGGTACGCTGTGGCGCCTGTAGCCACTTGTGGCGCGCGTTTCCCGAAGAGCCTGCGGCCACACCGTCCGAGCCCGCTGCGCCGCCGGCGGCGGCATCGGACAACGATGGATCTCAGTCCGGCGTCGAGTCGGAGGCCATTGCTGCGGCACTGGCGGAGAAGACGGCGGCGGCCCCCGCGCCCCCATTGGAGGCTGAGCAGGGCGGAGACAGCCTTCCTCAGGACATAGCCGCGCCGGTGCGCCGCCCGCGGCCTTTGCCTCCGCCAGAGACCGGGCCGCGTTGGGGTTTGCTGGTCGGCTGGCTCCTGTTCTTCTCGGTTCTTGGCGGTTTGGTTGGCGGCGGTTGGTACTTCCGCGAGCAGGTGGTCGCTCAAGTGCCGGAAACGGCGCGACTGTACGAGTTGCTCGGTATTCCAGTCGATCAGACCAACCCGACCTTCGTCCTCGACTGGAGGCGCGCTATCCGCACGGAAGAGACCGGGCCGACGGTGACCCTCAGCGGCCAGGTGATCAACGCAACCGATGCGCCCTTGCCCGCCCCGCAGCTTGCCGTGGTTTTGCTGAATGCTCAGGGCAGCCAAATCGACAGCTGGGCTGTGGAGGTCGACGGCGGGCCAATCGCTCCGGGTGAGGCGCGCGACTTTGCCACCAAGGGGCCTTGGCCGGAGGCAGCGAGCGAGGTTTCGGTGCGCTTGCTACAGTGACGCCCGAGACTTCGGGCCGTTAGATCTCCGGACCGTCAGATTTGCGGGCCGAGTGCTAGAGAGGAGGCGTGAATCGTGCCTCGCATTCTGTTGGCCGAAGACGATCCTGCAGTGCGCAGTTTCGTGGCCAGTGCGCTAACCCACCGCGGTCATGACGTGCAGGCCGTCGAGGACGGCTTGCAGGCGTTGGAGACGTTGGGCGGCCAGCAGGAGTTCGACCTCCTGATCACCGACATCGTCATGCCGGGGCTGGACGGCATCGGACTTGCTCTGAGGGTGGCGCGAGACCTTCCGGATCTACCGATTCTGCTGATGACCGGCTATTCGGCCGAGAAACAGCGAGCGCACAATCTCGACGAGCTCATCGCTCGCGTCGTGGTCAAGCCCTTCAGTTTGAAAGAGATCTGCGAAGCGGCTGAAGAAGCTCTGGTTGGCTGAGGCCGGCTCTCGTTCACCTAAAAGCGATGCGGCCCCATCTGAAACAAATGGGGCCGCAGGTCGTGTCGCCAGGCTGTTTTGGCCTGTTTCGGCGGGAAACCGCCGTCCGCTACTTTCGGCCTTTGGTTTCCTTGGCAACGGCCGTTACGGCATCGCGAACCTCGTCGATGCTTTCCGACACGCGCTTGTTGATGGTCTCCATCGCCTCGGTGTTGGACTTGGCGCCCATCTCCGCCAGCTCTTTCATGTTCGCCAGCGCCGTCTCAAAAGCCTTCTTCACGACCTCGGCCTGTTTGGCCATACGGTCTTCCGGCGTGCCGGCCGCTGCCATGTCCTGCATGACCGTTGAGGCTTCCGACATCGACTGGCGCAGGATCTCGCCCTGGCGCTGCATGATCGCCTGCATCCCCTCGAAGGCCACTTTGTTGGCGGAGGTGATCGCTTCGATGTTTTTGCGCTGTGCGTCGACCAGCTTTTCCATCTCGATGCCCGGCATCTTGTACTGCTCGAACATCTTCGAGACGTCGGTCATCGCGCTAAAGTCGTATTCAAAGGGGTTGGTAGACTTGGCCATTGCTCTCGGCTCCCAATCTCGGGTGATCGCATCGCTGACTGCGGCCCGATGACCGTCTCAGCGCCGGCCGCCGAACCCTGCTCCCCAACGGACCCTGCCTGACTACCGCTGGATTATGCTGCAACGCAACATGCATATGCGCCCAGCTCTCTTAACGGTCAAGAGGATTGTGAGGGATGGAGCCGGTCACGGCAACTGGTCGCCCGTCGCATGAGAGGCGATGTACGCGGATGTTACCGCATCGTGGCCTGCGTCCGGCGCCGCGAGCTATCCCCGCGGTGACCTGCCGCCGTCAGGAACGATGCAGCCACCAGGAGTCTTCGTTGAGAGAGTAGATGGGGCGATAGTGGCGGATCCTCTCAGCCGGCATGACCTGATCGATCTGGTTGTCCAGCACCAAGGCCTGGCCTTCGTGATAAACGACGAGAACGGCATGCATGAGCTGCAGGTTCAGATCCTTCAGGACCACGATGCGCATGGACTCGTTTGACCAGCCGAGTGCGCGCAGCGACATGAACTTGGCGATCGCGTAGTCCTCGCAATCGCCGTTCTTCTCCATGAACTGCAGGGGCGTTGCCCAGTAGTCGGGTACGCCCCAATTAGGTGGATCGAGAATGTAGCGCCTGCGGTTCATCTCGGCGTTGACGGCGCTGAGTTGGGCCATGGGATCCTGGCCCTGCTGGCTGTCGAGGAAGGTCTTCCAATCCTGCAGAAGGCACTGACTCATGAGGCCGGGTGCGCAGTCTTCCGGCAGGCGCATTTCCTCGAAATAGCGATCCAGCGTACCGCGCCACTTGGGGAACATGGCGATGTTGTTGGAGCGCGCCTCATTGGTGCCGAAGAGCGGTGGATAGCTGAGGGCTTGCGCTGCTGGCGCAGCCCCTAAGAGAACGGCGAGCATCGCGGCCGAAGCAAGGTGGCGCTTTCGGATTTGGCGAGGCATTCTAACGTCTCCCGTTGATTAAGGCCGTTGAAGCTCAGCCTATAGCTGCGCGGAAAGTTATGAACTGGCTTCGATGGTCTGTGCAACGGAGGGTGACGGTTTTGCGCTTAATACTCCCTTAAGCCGGGCGCCAGTACCTTCCATGCGAATCGGGATGATGTTCTGCCCGCGTAACGGGCTTTCTCTTAGTCGCCTTTCTCGGTCGCCGGGCTTGTCGGTCCGTCGCCCGCTCGTTCCACGGCCCCTACCTATATCCGGGCCCTGTCTTGATCCGGGCTGCTCGGGCCAAGACTCAGGCTTTGTGACACCTCCTGCACTGTGACGACTCTGGCACTGTGACAAACGACGCCGACCGATCAATCAACTCAAGCCTAGATCCGTCAGAGGCCGAAGCCGCCTGGTGGAAGAACTGGCGTCTGCCGGCGCTGGCGGGCGGTGTTCTGTTGGCCGGCGCTCTCGGCGTCGCGGCGATCACGGGCTTTGTCCAGTCCGAACGTGATCGCGATTTGCGTGCTTGGCAGGACCGCCTCGGCCTTGTTGCCGACAGCCGTGCTGCCGACGTCGCCCAGTGGGTTTCGGGCCAGAAACGCGACGTTGCTGCGTTGGCCGGCAACGCCAGTGTACAGCTCCTGCTCACCGAGCTCGCCGTCGTCGGAGGGAACATCGCCGACGTCACCGACGCCGCTGGTCAAGTGCAGTACCTCCGGAGTCTGCTTACGCTGACGGCGGAGCGGGCCGGCTTCGAGACCCAGAGCCTGGCAGAGGATTTGCGCGCGAACGTCGATCTGCCCAGTCAGGTCGGTCTGGCACTTCTCAATGCCGAGGGACGGCCCCTGGTAGCGACGCCTCACTTTTCCGTGCCGCCGATCGAAACCATGCCGGACAGCCTGGGCAGCACCGACCTGACCTTGCATGCCGATCCGGAGGCCGGGGTGCTCTTGACCCTTGCGGCTGCCGTTCCGGCGCTACAGGCCGGATCGGGCGAAACTGCCGTCGGGTTGGTCGTCGGTCGCCGTGCGGCGGCGCCTGGCCTCTACAATCAGCTTCGCCAACCCGGTGTACGCGTCGAAGGTCTCGAGATTCTGCTGGTCAGACCGCAAGGCGCTTCAGTCGAGTATCTTTCACCGCTGGCCGACGGCACGCCGGCGCTCGGCCGCAGGCTCGATCGCGGCACCGCAGGTCTAGCGGCGGCGGATGCCCTGAACGAACCGGGCGCTTTCCTGGAGAGCGAAGACTATGCCGGGACTTCGGTCCTTGCCACTGGCCGGCCGGTGCCCGGCACCGATTGGTTGCTGGTTGCCAAGGTCGACAGCGCCGTCGCGCTCGCCGATATCGACGCGCGTGCCAATCGTCTCCTGCTCGTTTTGTTGCTTGTTCTCGGGTTGGCGGCGGCGATCATTCTGGTGGTCTGGCGCCATGGCGCCTCGCGTCGCTCAGCCAGGTCGGCCCAGCTTTACGCCACGGCTGCCGCGGAGCTGACGCAGCAACGCCATCTGCTACAGGTGGTGACCGACAGCCAGCCTACGGCCATCGTCATTCTGGATGCCGACGGCCATGTCCGCTTTGCGAACGCCCTCGCTGCCGAGCGTGCGGCCATGGCCCCCGAGGAGATGATCGGCAAGTCGTTAGCCGCCATCGTCGGTACCGCCGCCGCGGCGCGTACATTGGCTCTGTCCGAGCGGGCGCTGGAGGGCGGCGAACCGGTCAGCGACGTCTGGCGTATTGAAGGCGATTCCAAGGTGGAAGGCGGTCGACGCATCTACCTGGCGGACCATGTTCCGATCCCGCCGAGCGACAACCTGCCGCTTGGGGTGCTGGTGGTGGAGCGCGACGTTACCGCGGAACTGACGGAGCGGGCGCGCCGGGAGTCGACGCTCGATGCGCTGATCATGACTCTGGTCAGCGTGGTCGATCGTCGCGACCCCTACGCGGCGGATCATTCGCACCTGGTCGGCGACCTGAGCCAGCGTTTGGCTCGAGAGATGGGTTTGGATGAAACCGACGTGGAAACCGCGCGGGTCGCTGGGCTGCTGATGAACATTGGCAAGATCCTGGTGCCCGAGGATCTGTTGACCCGCGAAGGCGCTTTGAGCGAAGCGGAGCGGGCCAAGGTTCGCGCCTGCATGAACGCCAGCGCCGAGCTGCTGTCGGATGTCAGCTTCGATGGTCCTGTGGTCGAGACCCTGAATCAGGTGCAGGAGCGTATCGACGGCACCGGAGAGAAGGGCCTCAAGAGCGAGCAGATTCTTCCGACAGCCCGGATTTTGGCGGTGGCCAATGCTTTCGTCGCCATGGTCAGCGCGCGGGCCCATCGTGCCGGCTTGCCTGTCGACGAGGCGCTCGGCGAACTGCTTGCTGACATGGGGCAGCGCTATGACCGCGGTGTCGTCGCGGCTCTGGTCAGTTACCTCGACAATAAGGGTGGCCGCCAGCACTGGGACGCGACGGCCGCTCAGTAGGCAACGTGCGTTGCCTTTGTGCCGGCGTCTGGCCTGCCCATTCCTTTGCGCCCTTTTTCATGCAGCTCCCGGCCCCATGTCTTAGGGCGTAAGTGGAACACGAGCTGTCGATGTCGATCGCAAGACTCTGGAGCAAGCGCGAGATGCGGCCTGCCGGCCCTCCGGCGGCGGTACCGGTCGGCACGCGCGTTTATGCGATCGGTGACATTCACGGTCAGCTCGACCAACTGCTGGACCTGGAGAGGCAGATTGCCGCCGATGCCGCCGACAGCGATGCCGACCGTTGCGTGCTCGTTTATCTCGGCGACTATGTGGACCGCGGACCTGACTCGGCTGGCGTCATCGAACATTTGATTACGGAGCCGCCGCAAGATTTCGAGGTGGTGACGCTCAAGGGCAACCACGAGGCCTTGCTCCTGGAGTTCCTGATCGACCCGGATGCCGGAACCAACTGGGTGATCAACGGTGGCGATGCGGCGTTAGCCAGCTACGGTATCGACGTCGAGGAAGACATTCCGGGCGAGGAAGATCGACTGCTCTCTCTGCATCGGCGCTTTGTTGCGGCTCTGCCGCCGGCTCATCGCACCTTCTTGGAGGGCTTGGCTACCAGCCATGCCGAAGGCGATTACTTCTTCGCGCATGCCGGTATCCGGCCCGGTGTTCCGCTCGACGCCCAGGACCCAGTGGACCTGATCTGGATCCGTTATCCCTTCCTGCAGTCGAAGGCCGACTTCGGGAAGGTGGTGGTGCACGGTCACACGCCGGACTCCGAGCCCGTAGAACGCAGCAACCGCATCGGAATCGATACCGGTGCCGTCTATGGCGGGCGGCTGACGGCGCTCGTGTTGGACGGCACCGAGCGCCGCTTCTTGCAGGCCTGAGGCATCGTCGCCCGCAGATTGGCTTGCCTGAGCAACGGCTTTGCCTTAGCCAAGCGATCGATGTGCAATCTTTCCGCGGGATCTCCTCGCGCGTCATGACCGATCTAGCCGCAGAGTTACAGGCCCTTGCCGGGGTGAAGGTCCTGACGGTCGGCGATGTCATGCTCGACCGCTACGTGACTGGCGTCGTCGAGCGGATCTCGCCGGAGGCACCCATCCCGGTCCTGCGTGTCCTGACGGAAGACACGGCCCTCGGCGGTGCCGGCAACGTGCTGCGTAACCTGGCCGCTCTTGGGGCCGAGCCGTTGTTCTGCGGTGTCATCGGCAATGACACGGCCGGCCTTGAGGTTCAGCATCTGGTCGGCGAAGCCCTGGGCGGCGGCGCTCATCTGATCAAGGACAAGGGTGTCGCCACTACGGTCAAGCAGCGCCTGATCGGCGGCGGCCAACAAATTCTGCGGGCCGATTGGGATGCAGGCGGCCCTCCGCGCGCCAAAGCCCTGGAAACCTTGGAAGGCTATGCGCTCGATCTGCTCAGCCAGGCTCGCGCCCTGCTGCTCTCCGACTACGGCAAGGGCCTTCTCCAGACTGATCTGCTCCGTCGCCTGATCGAGGCGGCGCGCGCGGCCGGTCTGCCGATTGTCGTAGACCCCAAGGGCCGCGACTACAGCCGCTACGCGGGCGCCGACTTCGTGACGCCGAACCGTCGCGAGCTGGCGGAGGCCACCGGACTTCCGACCGGGAACGATGCCGAGGTCGCGGCGGCGGCTGGACGGCTCATCGCGGAAGCCGGAGTTGGATCGGTTCTGGCAACCCGCAGCGAGCAAGGGATGACCCTGGTGACCGGTGACGGTCGCGGTGGTGTCGCCGATGTCGTGCATCTGGCGGCGAAAGCTCAGGAGGTTTTCGACGTTTCGGGAGCCGGCGATACCGTCGTTGCGGCTTTCGGCGCGGGGCTCGCCGCCGGACTGGCCGCGCCGGTGGCGGCGCGGCTCGCCAACATTGCGGCGGGCATCGTCGTCGCAAAGCGCGGCGCTGCGGTCGCTTCCCCGGGGGAGTTGCTGCGGGCCGGTCAAACGGCGCGCCTGCAGAGCGCAGAGGCGAAGATCGTCGACCGCTCGGCCGCGGCCGCCGATACTCGGAGCTGGCAGGCCGAAAAGCTGACTGTCGGTTTCACCAACGGCTGCTTCGATATCCTGCACCCCGGGCATTTGCATCTGCTGCGTCAGGCGCGTGCCGCCTGCGACCGGCTGATCGTCGGCCTCAACAGCGACGCCTCGGTGAAACGCCTGAAGGGGGAAACGCGGCCGGTACAAGACGAGGCTGCACGTGCCGCCGTGCTGGCCTCTCTTGCCGACGTAGACCGCGTGGTGATCTTCGGGGAGGACACGCCCTATGACCTGATCGCCGCAGTGGAGCCGGATCTTCTGGTGAAGGGCGCCGACTACGATGAAGCGGAGGTCGTCGGTGCCGATCTGGTCAAGGCGCGGGGCGGCCGGGTTCTGCTGGCCGATCTGAAGGATGGCCACTCGACGAGCCGAACGGTCGAGAAGTTGAGCGGGAGCGGCGGGCGCTGAGCGCATCGGCGCATCTGCTCTACGCTCTGGCCTGGATCAGCTTCGGCCTGTTGCACAGCCTGCTCGCCCGTGGCGCCGGAGCCGCCTTGCTGGCTCGGGCTTTCGGGGCGGCGGCGCGGCTGGGCTACAATCTTATCGCGCTGCTGCACGTCCTCGCCGTCTGGGGATTCGGACGCTGGCTGGCAGCCGATGTCGTGCCCTTCGATCGGCCTGACTGGCTGACCGGCTTGCAGTGGGCTGGCGTGATCGCCTCCTTGCTGCTGGGTGGCTTCGCCCTGAAAGACTACGACCTCGGGCGGTTCGGCGGCCTCTGGTACCTGCGTCAACGGGCCGTGCCCGGCGAGTCGGAAGCGCCGGAGCCGCTGGTCGTCGCCGGGCTGCATCGCTACGTACGCCACCCGCTCTACAGTGCCGCCTTCCTGCTGCTCTGGGGTTTGGTCGATAGCCCCTTCGCGCTGGCCACGGCCGTCTGGGCCTCGGCCTACCTCGTGATCGGGACCTGGTTCGAGGAGCGCAAGCTGGTCCGGCTCTACGGCGAGGTCTATCGCGACTATCGCCGCCGCGTGCCGGCCTTCCTGCCTTGGAAGGGGCGGGTGGCGACTGAGGACTTGATCTAGCTGCTCTGGCTGTGGAGCAGCCGGCGAGCCGCAAGGCGGGCAAAGCGGAGCGTCAGCGCCTTGCGCCGGGCGGCGGAAAGCTTGCGATCGACGGTCTCGCGCAGGATCCGCGCATCATAGGCATCGGCGACGATCAGGCCCTGGTCGAGCGGCAGGATCTCCTGCGGGAAGCCCGGCGGTACTGCGAAGTAGAGCCGTTCGCAGAATTCCAGGTAGTCAGGCCATTTCCGGTCGTTGCGGAAGTCGGCGACGCTGGTCTTGATCTCGACGGCCCAGAGGGCGCCGCCTTCGCCCAGCGCCAGGAGATCGAGACGCCGCCCGTTCGCCAGCGGCACTTCCGGCAGGCTGACCAGACCCATGGCATCGAACAGACGGGCGACGCCACGGGCAACGTTCTGAGCGGCTGGCAGAACCGGAGTTGTCTCCGCGGCATCGCCGGCGGATTCGTCAAGGGATCCTTGGGATTGAGGGGCTGGTTTCATGGCGTGTCATGCGGCGCGATGGTGCCAAGAGAGTATGGCACTCGTTCAGACGCCATTGCGCGGAAAACCGGTGCGAGACACCCTGGCGCTGCCCGTCGAGCGGTTGTGCGCTTCTCGCGCTGCGCTAGCCGAGAAACAGCAGCGTTATCTTGAGCTTCAAGATGTCGAGTGTGTCGTGGACGCCGCCGTTGGCGATCAGGTCGATGCCGACGGCAGACTTGAGCAAGTAGAGCCCCGTGAGCGCTGCCAGGCTCAACAGCAGCAAGGCGAGGCCGTGCAACAACCGTTGCGGCAGGCTGCGCGTCCTATCGAAGAGCGGGAGCGGCAGTCCCGCGAGCAGATGCCACATCGTGCTCAGGCGTGCCGCCGCGCGATGGGTCTTCGAAGAAGATGTCGTGATGCTCATGCAGCGCAGCATCTCGCGATCCGCTTTGCCAAAGATTAACGACGGTGGCAGAGCCGCTCGAACAGAGTGCGAATTCCAGTGCCGCACGAGAGGGTGACCATGTTCGGAAGAAATGGCGCGCCCGGGAAGATTCGAACTCCCGACCTCTTCCTCCGGAGGGAAGCGCTCTATCCAGCTGAGCTACGGGCGCCAACGCCGCTTGGAACGATCCAGTACCACGTCCGACGGCGCAGCGCATAGGTAGACCGAACCAGCAGCGCTGTCGAGAGGCAGTCCTAACCGAGGTTCCAGGTGCCCGACGTTGCGGTCCCGTGAAACTTTTGGCCTGTGGATTCTTTTCAGCCGTCCATGTCTTGCACGACGCGAAGAGCGTTTGGCAGCCTAAATGTGGTAGGTGCCACGCAAGACTAGCCAAATATCTCGGGGGTACCACGAGATATAGCTGAGTCACTGCGGCCTGCTACCGTCGGCAAACGCCGTCGGTAGGGCAACTCGGGAGATTGCTTCGCCATGGACCTCACGGCACAGGAAGCCCTCGTCACCAACAATCCCCTCGATCTGCTGGAAGAACTGGTCAATGCCAACGACTGGGCGCACGACCGCTCCAGCGATCAAGAGATGATCGTCCAGGTTCAGGGGCACTGGACCGACTACCATCTCTGCGTGATCTGGCAGCCGGACAGCTGCGCCATGTACTTTTCCTGCCAATTGGATGTGAAGGTACAGGACACGCGCCGTACGGCCGTGCTCGAGCTTCTGGCTGCGGCCAACGAGCGGCTGTGGCTGGGCCACTTCGACTTCACAGGGGAAGATGGGCTGCTGCTGTTTCGCCACACCATTCCGCTCCGCGGGGTTTCGGGCGTGTCGGTCGAGCAGCTCGAGGACATGGTCGATACCGCAGTTGGCGAGTGCGAGCGATTGTTCCCGGCCCTGCAACTGGTGATCTGGGGCGGTCAGAAGGTCGAGGAGGCCATGGCCGCAGCAATGATGGATACTGTCGGCGAAGCCTGACGCCCCTGGAGCGCGAGCTGGGTCTCGGCGGTATTCGGAGTTTATATGATGTCTTTGGACGGGCCGCTGCTGCTGCTCGGATGCGGCAAGATGGGCGGTGCCCTGCTGTCTGGTTGGCTGGACAGGGGGCTGCCCGCCGAGCAGGTGACGGTGATCGAGCCGCACGCCGCTGCGGTCGCAGACTTTACGCAACGCGGCGTGCGGCATGTCGTTGCCGCAGAACAGCTTGGGCGCGACCTTCGACCCAAGGTGGCGCTCCTGGCGGTGAAACCGCAGATGATGGAGCGTGCGGTGCCGTCGCTGGCCTGGTTGGTCGGCCCGCAGACGGCCTTTCTCTCAATCGCTGCCGGTAAGACGGTCGAGAGCCTCACGGCGCTGCTCGCCCCGGGAGCAGCGGTGGTGCGGGCCATGCCGAACACGCCGGCTGCGGTCGGACGCGGCATGTCGGTGCTTTACGCCAATGCGCAGGTGGCCGCGCCGCAGCGCGCGCTCTGTGCCGACTTGATGGCCGCGGCGGGCGAGACGGCCTGGATCGAAGACGAAGCGCTGATGGATCCTGTGACCGCCCTGTCCGGCGGCGGCCCAGCCTATGTGTTTCTGCTGATCGAGGTACTGGCGCAAGCGGGTGTCGAGGCCGGTTTGCCCGCAGAGCTGGCCGAGCGTCTGGCGCGGGTCACCGTTGCCGGTGCCGGCGAGCTGGTGCATCGGTCCGACCTGTCGCCGGCTACCCTGCGCGAGAATGTCACCAGCCCTGGTGGCACGACCCTGGAGGCGCTGAAGGTGCTGATGGCGGAGGAGGGGTTGCAACCCCTTATGACCAGGGCGATTGCCGCTGCGACACGTCGCAGCCGCGAGCTCGCCTCCTGATTGCTCAGGTCGTGATACACCAGCCGTGACGCTCAAGCCGGCAGCTGAACGAGTTCAGGCGGCACTCGCTGAGGCGGGGCTGCAAGCTGAGGTCCGGGAGTTTCCCCAGTCGACCCGGACAGCGGCCGACGCGGCGGCTGCCATCGGCTGTCGTGTTGCGCAAATTGCCAAGTCGCTGATTTTCAAGGGGCGGGAGAGCGGCCGCCCTATTCTGGTCGTGGTCAGCGGCACCAACCGCGTGGAGGAGCGCAAAGTGGCTGCTTTGGTCGGTGAGGCCCTGGAGAAGGCGGACGCGGCCTTCGTCCGCAGCGCGACCGGCTATGCCATCGGCGGCGTGCCACCAGTCGGCCATGTAGACCCGCCGATCACCGTGATCGATGAGGATCTGCTGCAACTCGACGAGATCTGGGCGGCGGCCGGCACACCCAACGCAGTCTTCGCCCTGACCCCCGAAGCACTGGTCACACTTACGTCGGGAACGGTTGGCTCCGTCAGGAGAGACCATCAGCAGGGCTAGGAGCGCCCGATCTTACGCCCTAACTCTGTAGCGGTGTGATCGAGTCTGTGAGGCAAGACGATGGCCGAAGCCAAGAAGACCAGCAGCAAGTCCGGCGGCACCCGTGGAACTGCGAGCAGGAAGCGCGCGGCGAAGAAGAGTTCGGCTCCCCGCGATGTGGCTACGGCAACGCTGGACGCGGCGCTGGCGTTGGCGGCGACGCGCAGTTGGGCGGATATCGCCCTTTCGGAGATCGCCACTGAAGCCGGACTGAAGCTCTCTGAGGTCTACCCGGTGTTTCCGACAAAGGGCGCCATTCTTGCGGCCTTCTCGCGTCGGATCGACGGTCAGGTCCTCTCCGAAGACCTGGATGGCCTGGACGACAGCCCGGCCCGCGATCGTCTGTTCGACGTCATGATGCGCCGCTTCGATGCCTTGGAGCCCTATCGCGATGCGGTCGGCAACATTCTTGCCGACCTCTGGTCCGATCCGGTCTCGGCGCTCGGCGGCTTGCCTCAGCTATCGCGTTCCATGGGCTGGATGCTCGAGGCCGCGGCGGTACCGACCGAGGGCTGGCGCGGCCTGCTGCGCGTGCAGGGTCTGGTCGGTATCTACCTGGCGACCCTGCGGGTCTGGCTGCGGGACGACAGTGCAGACAAGTCCAAGACCATGGCGCAGCTCGACGCCTATCTGCGCCGAATCGAAACGCTGTCCGAGCGCTTCGGGCGCAGTCCGCAGGAAGCGGCTTAGAGCAGACGCAAAAAAGGGGGCTGAAGCCCCCTTTTTCTAGCCTGTACTTGTCCAAATCGCACGAGGCCCGGTCTTGCCGCGCCGGACCCTCGGCGGTTGAAGGCTCAAGGTTACTCGGCTGCGACCTTGTCCTCGGCCATCAGGTTGCGCAGCACGTAGTGCAGGATGCCGCCGTTGCGATAGTAAGCCAGCTCGTCGGCCGTATCGATGCGGCAGAGCAGGGTGACCTCCTCGCTCGTGCCGTCCGGACGTTGGATCGTGCAGGCGACGTCGACGCGCGGTGCCAGGTTGTCGTCTAGGCCGTGCAGGTCGAAGGTCTCCGCCCCGGTCAGCTTGAGTGACTTGCGGTCCATGCCGGCCTTGAACTGCAGCGGCAGCACGCCCATGCCGACCAGATTGGAGCGGTGGATGCGCTCGAAGGACTCGGCGATCACGGCCTTCACGCCGAGCAGGCGTGTGCCCTTGGCCGCCCAGTCGCGCGAGGAGCCGGTACCGTACTCCTTGCCCGCGACCACCACCAGCGGCACGCCCTCTTCCTGGTACTTCATCGCGGCGTCGTAGATCGCCATGACGTCGCCACCGGGCAGGTACTTGGTGAAGCCGCCTTCGACTCCCGGCACCATCTCGTTGCGAATGCGGATGTTGGCGAAGGTGCCCCGCATCATGATGCGGTGGTTGCCGCGGCGCGCGCCGTAGGAGTTGAAGTCCTTCTGCGGCACCTGATGTTCCAGCAGGTGCGTGCCTGCCGGGCTCTCGCGCTTGATCGCACCGGCCGGCGAGATGTGGTCCGTGGTCACGGAGTCGCCCAGGATCGCCAGCACGCGGGCGCCGGAAACGTCCCCGATTGGCGCTGGCTCGGGGTCGACGTCGTCGAAGAAGGGCGGGTAGGCCACATAGGTCGAGCCGAGATTCCAGGTGAAGGTGTCGCCCTCGCTGGTCTTGATCCGCTGCCACTCTTCCGGCCCCTTGAAGACGTCCGCATAGCGGCCGCGGAACATCTCCGGCGTGAGGCTGGCGAGCAGCACGTCCTGGATCTCGTGATTGGTCGGCCAGACGTCTTTCAGGTAGACCGGCCGGCCATCCTTGCCGGTGCCGAGCGGATCGTTCAGGAGGTCCACCTGCATCGAGCCGGCCAGGGCGTAGGCCACCACCAGGGGCGGCGAGGCCAGATAGTTCGCCTTGCAATGCGGGTTGATGCGGCCCTCGAAGTTGCGGTTACCCGACAGCACGGAACAAACCAGCAGGTCTCCCTCGTCGACCGCCTTGGCGATCGGGTCGGGCAGCGGGCCGGAGTTGCCGATGCAGGTGGTGCAGCCATAGCCGACCAGATCGAAGCCCAACGCATCCAGATGCGTCTGCAGGCCGGAGGCCTCCAGGTAGTCGGTGACCACCTGCGAGCCGGGGGCCAGCGAGGTCTTCACCCAGGGTTTCACGTCCAGGCCCAGTTCGTGAGCCTTCTTGGCCACCAGTCCGGCCGCGATCATGACGCTGGGGTTGGAGGTGTTGGTGCAGGAGGTGATGGCTGCGATCACCACGTCGCCGTGGTTCAGCTCGTAGTCGCTGTTCTCAACCTTGACGCCCTTATCCGCCGCTGCGGCGGCATCGGCGCTCAGTTCCTGCTTCAAGTGGCTGGCAAAGGCCGGGGCGGCCGTCGAGAGCGGCACCCGATCCTGCGGACGCTTCGGTCCGGCCAGCGAGGGCTCGACGGTAGAGAGGTCGAGCTCCAGGCTGTCGGTAAAGACCGGCTCCGGTGTGGAGGCGTCGAGCCACATGCCCTGGGCCTTGGCGTAGGCCTCGACCAGCGCCACCCGCTCGGGGTCGCGGCCGGTGAACTCCAGATAGCGCAGGGTCTCCTGGTCGACAGGGAAGATCGCGCAGGTGCTGCCGAACTCCGGCGACATGTTACCGAGCGTGGCGCGGTCGGCCAGCGTCAGGTGTTTGAGGCCGTCGCCGTAGAACTCCACGAACTTGCCCACCACACCCTTCTTGCGCAGCATCTCGGTCACGGTCAGCACCAGGTCGGTGGCGGTGGTGCCTTCCTTCAGTTCGCCGGTCAGCTTCATCCCGATCACCTCGGGGATCAGCATGGAGACCGGCTGGCCGAGCATGGCCGCTTCGGCCTCGATACCGCCGACGCCCCAGCCCAGGACCGACAGGCCGTTGACCATGGTCGTATGGCTGTCGGTGCCGACCAGCGTGTCGGGATAGGCGACGGTCTTGCCGTCGACCTCGGTCGTCCAGACCACCTGCGCCAGGTATTCCAGATTCACCTGATGGCAGATGCCGGTGCCCGGCGGAACGACGCGGAAATTCTGAAAGGCGCCCTGGCCCCAGCGCAGGAACTCGTAGCGCTCGCCGTTGCGCTGGAACTCCAGGTCGACGTTCTTGGCGAAGGACTCCGGACCCCCGAAGGCATCGACCATAACCGAGTGGTCGATCACCAGGTCGACGGGGCTCAGCGGATTGATCTTCTCCGGATTGCCGCCGAGCTTGGTCATGGCCTCGCGCATGGCGGCCAGGTCTACAACCGCCGGCACGCCGGTGAAGTCCTGCATCAGGACGCGGGCCGGGCGGTAGGCGATCTCCTTGTCGCTTCGGCGGTCGGCGACCCACTGGGCCAGCGCCTTGACATCGTCGACGGTAACGCTTTGGCCGTCGTCGTAGCGCAGCAGGTTTTCCAGCAGGACCTTGAGAGAGAAGGGCAGACGGCTGATGTCGCCGATCTGGGCCTCCGCGGCCTCCAAGCTGTAGTAGTCGTATGTTTTGCCGCCTACGGTCAGTTGGCGGCGGGTGTTCAGTGTGTCTTTCCCGAGTTTCACGGCTCTCGATCTCCCAATCGCTGATCCGGCGCCTCTTCGCGGCCGTCAGGCCGGTGGGCGCACCTACAGACAGGCCGACGGCGGACGCCCCGCGGCCGGACTCCGGTCGGATTTCCCCTGAAAGTCAGGGCGGACCGCCTTCGCCGTGCGAAGCGCCCCGCGACCGGTAGCGACCATGTCCGCGGGAAACCGCTCATTCGAACGTGCCGCTAATGTATGGATTCGACGCCGCCTGTCCAGCCGCCGATTTGCTGGCCGGCTAGGGGGCCGACCTTCTGGGCAGCAGCGCGTGCTCGGCCAGGAAGTCGCGGACTGCGCGCAGCACCCAGTCGCGTTGCTCGCTGTGGGGCTCATGGCCGCAGTCGGGCAGCAGCAACGGCTCGGCCGGGCCGGCGACTCCGGCGCAGATGCGGGCGACCTGCTCGGGGCTGCCGTACTGGTCGTCGACGCCTTGGATCGCCAGCAGCGGACAGGTCACGCCGGCAAGCTCGGCTTCGGTCGACCAGTCGCGGAAGGCCGTGTCCAGCCATGTCTCGGCCCAGGCGCGCACGAGGGCCGAAGTCTTGTCGCCGTGGTAGCGCTCAAGGCCCTTGAGGCCGCCCTTCTGCCAGGCGGCATAGGCGTCGCGAATGCCCTGCAGTGAAATCTCCTCGACGAAGACGTGGGCCGCCTCGCTGACGACCGCCGCGATCCGTTGCGGGAGCGCCGCTGCGGCCAGCAGCGCAATGGTGCCGCCGTCGGAATGGCCGATCAAAACCGCCCGTTCGATTCCTTTGGCATCCAGCAGGGCCGGCAGCACCTGTTCGGCTTCGCGGTGATGATAGTCAAGCGGGCGCGGCAGCGTCAGGGGGGCCGCCAGTGGCTCGGACCGGCCGTGACCCTGGCGGTCGTAGACCAGACCTGGCAGGCCGGTGGCCGCGACCAGTGCGTCGGGAAAGTCCTTCCACTGGCCGATCGAGCCGAGCGCCTCGTGCAGAAACACCAGGGTCGGTTGAGATTTCGATCGTGTCGACGCCAAGTCCGGGTTCTTTGCCGAGTCGGTGTCGAAGCCCTCAGGCGCAAGCCACCGGGCGGCAAGACGATGGCCGGCCACATCTAGGTTTTCGGTGCGGGAGTCCAGGCGTGCGAGGGTCACGGGAGCTGCTGTCTTTATTCGTGTCATAGCTGAGGTCTTGACGCTATCCGACCTTTCGCCTTTAGTGCTAGTGGCCGCGCTGGCGGCACGTAAGGTAGAAACAAAACGCATAGCTCGGGAGGTCGGATCAACGTGGCCGGCGGGCCGAGGGGTTGCAGACCTCTCCGGTACGTTCAGGGTGGTTCAAGAAGCCACGGGATCCGTGAAAGAGCGCTGTTCGGGAGACAGGTGGGGACAAGGAGCAGGCAGCTCCGACCCTTACTGTTGCCAGTCCGATCGGTGCCTTTCAAGGTCTCCCAAGCTCGGAGGCCAGGATGAGCACTGAGCTCGACACCTTTCCGAAGCTGCTGCTGCACCATGCGGACGTTCGTCCCAACGCGCCGGCGATGCGCGAGAAGGACTACGGCATCTGGCTGACAAATACCTGGAAGGAGGCGCGCGACGAGATCGAGGCGCTGGCTTGCGGTCTGCATCAGCGCGGCTTCCGGCGTGGCGACCGCATGGCGATTGTCGGCGACAACCGCCCGCGGCTCTATTGGTCAATGTGTGCCGTGCAGGCGCTGGGCGGTGTGCCGGTGCCGCTCTACCAGGACTCCGTTGCGGCCGAGATGGCCTTCGTTCTAGATCATGCCGAGGTCGGTTTTGCCTTGGTCGAGGATCAGGAGCAGGTCGACAAGCTTCTCGAGGTCATGCAGCGCACGACCACCCTGAAGCAGATCGTCTACGACGACGAGCGCGGGCTGAGAAACTATACGCAGGATTTCCTGCACCATTACGACTCCCTGTTGGCCGAGGGGCGGGACTTCGCGAAGCGCCACCCGCAGTTTTTCGCGGAGGAGGCCGCCAAGGCCAAGGGATCGGACGTTTCGATCATGGCCTACACCTCGGGCACCACGGGCAACCCCAAGGGCGTGGTCCTGACCTTCGACAACGTGCTGCAGTCGGCCCGCAACGGTGCCGAGTTCGAGGGGCTGACCGACAAGGAAGACATGCTCGCCTATCTGCCCATGGCCTGGGTCGGCGACCATATCTTCTCCTACGCTCAAAGCTATGCGGCGGGTTTCTGCGTCTCCTGCCCGGAGTCGGGCGCAACGGTGATGCACGACCTGCGTGAACTGGGGCCGACCTATTTCTTCGCGCCGCCGCGGATCTTCGAAAACATCCTGACCACCGTGATGATCAGGATGGAAGATGCCAGCAGCCTGAAGCGGAAGATGTTCCACTACTTCATGGGGGTCGCGAAACGCGCCGGCATCAAGATCCTGAACAAGCAGCCCGTGCCTTTCGGAGACCGCCTGCTCTACGGTCTCGGCGAACTGCTGATCTACGGGCCACTGAAGAACACGCTGGGCCTGACGCGCGTTCGCCTCGCCTACACGGCCGGCGAGGCGATCGGCCCCGATATCTTCGATTTCTACAGATCGCTCGGCGTCAACCTGAAGCAGCTTTACGGGTCGACGGAAGCCAGCGTGTTCGTCACCATTCAGCCGAACGGCGAGATCTATGCCGATACGGTCGGAAAGCCGGCTCCCGGTGTCGATGTCAAGATCGCCGAGGACGGCGAGGTGATGTTCCGCGGTCCCGGCGTGTTCCAGGAGTACTACAAGAACGCCGAGGCGACGGCGGAAACCAAGACGCCGGACGGCTGGGTTCACACCGGTGATGCCGGCTTCTTCGACGACAGGGGACACCTGCGGATCATCGACCGTGCGAAGGATGTCGGCCGCATGACGGGCGAGAAAATCTTTGCGCCCAAGTACCTCGAAAATAAGCTGAAATTCTTCCCGAACATCAAGGAAGCGGTGACCTTCGGCGACCAGCGCGACTACGCCACGGCCTTCATCAACATCGATCTGACGGCTTTGGGAAGCTGGGCCGAGCGCAACAACATCGCCTATGCGAGCTACATCGAGCTCTCGCAGCATTCTCAGGTCCGCGACATCATCCGCGAGCATGTGGAATCCGTGAATCAGGACCTGTCGAGCGACAGTCATCTCGGCCATACGCAGATCAAGCGCTTTTTGATCCTGCACAAGGAACTGGACCCGGACGACGGCGAGATGACCCGCACCCGTAAAGTGCGCCGCCGGATCATCGCCGAGAAGTTCGGCGAACTGATCGACGCTCTCTACAGCGGCCAGGACGAGGTCTTCGCCTCGACCGAGGTGACCTTCGAAGACGGCCGCAAAGGCAAGATCGAAGCCAACCTGACGATCTTGGAGGCCAAGACCTTCCCGGTCGCTGCCGCGCCGAACGCACAAAAGGCCGCAGCCGAGTAGAGTCTCGGCGACGACTTCTTCTCTCCCTTCAACCTGGACGCCGCTTCGCCGATGCCTGACGCTTCCCAGACCGCAGCCGCCGAGTCAGCCGCCGAACCGTCGGCTCCGCCGAGTCCTGTGCGGCAGTTCTCCGAAACGCTGCTGGAGGTCAACAACATTACGCTGCGGTTCGGCGGCGTGAAGGCGTTGACCGATATCTCCTTCGACATCAAGAAGGGGGAGATTCGCGCCATCATCGGCCCGAACGGTGCCGGCAAGTCGTCCATGCTCAACGTCATCAACGGCTTCTACACGCCGCAGGAAGGCGCGATCATGTACAAGGGCCGTCATCGCAAGGCGATGCGCCCGCACGAGGCGGCCAGTACCGGCATCGCGCGAACCTTTCAGAACATCGCGCTCTTCAAGGGCATGTCGACGCTCGACAACATCATGACCGGGCGCTTGCTCAAGATGAAATCGAACATCTTTCTGCAGGCGCTCTACTGGGGCCCGAACCAGCGCGAAGAAAGCGAGCATCGGGCCTTCTGCGAGCGGATCATCGATTTCCTGGAGATTCAGGATATCCGCAAGACGCCGGTGGGCCGTCTGCCCTACGGGCTGCAAAAGCGCGTGGAACTCGCCCGAGCCCTGGCCATGGAGCCGGACCTGCTGCTGCTCGACGAGCCAATGGCCGGTATGAACGTCGAGGAGAAAGAGGACATGTGCCGCTTCGTCCTGGACGTTAACGACGAGTTCGGCACGACCATCGCGTTGATCGAACACGACATGGGCGTGGTCATGGATATCTCGGATCGGGTGGTGGTGCTCGACTACGGCCGCAAGCTGGCCGACGGCACGCCCGACGAGGTGCGTAGCAATCAGGCGGTGATCGACGCCTACCTGGGCGTCAGCCACTAGGTGGCCTTCACAGACGTCACGGGCCAATTGGGGACTCGCAACAGATTATGAACCTCCGAACGATCGCCATCTGGACCGTATCAGTGCCGGTCATCATAGCGGCGCTTGGGTACTTTCATCAGGGGCTGGCCGCCGCCGGTCTGATCAGCTTCTTCACTTGGCCGTTCTATTTCGAGGTGATCCTCAACGGTCTGCTGCAGGGCGTGATGTACTCGCTGGTGGCCCTCGGCTTCGTGCTGATCTTCAAGGCCTCGGGCATTTTCAACTTTGCCCAAGGGTCATTCGTTCTCTTCGCGGCCTTGACCATGGTCGGCCTCATCGGCATGGGCGTGCACTGGATCATCGCCTTTGTGCTGACGGCCGGCGTCATGGTGCTCGTGGCGATCGCCGTCGAACGCGTTGTCTTGCGTCCGCTGGTCAACCAGCCGCACATCATCCTTTTCATGGCGACGATCGGCATCTTCTTCTTCATGGACGGCTTCGGGCAGACGCTCTGGGGCTCTGACGTCAAGGTGCTGGACATCGGCATCCCCAAGGATCCGATCTTCCTGCTGCCGGGCGTTTTCGAAGGCGGCCTGCTGGTCAACTCCTTCGACGTGATCGCCGCCCTTTCTGCCGCCCTGCTGGTTGCCGTGTTGGCGGTGCTCTTTCAGTACACGCGCACCGGCCGCGCCTTGCGCGCCGTGGCCGACGATCACCAGGCGGCGCTGTCCGTCGGCATCCCGCTCAAGACCATCTGGGCCATCGTCTGGTCGGTGGCGGGGATCGTGGCGCTGGTCGCCGGCATCATGTGGGGCGGCAAGCTGGGGGTGCAGTTCACGCTGGCGCTGATCGCGCTGAAGGCGCTGCCGGTGCTGATCCTCGGCGGCTTCACCTCGATCCCCGGAGCGATCATCGGCGGCCTGATCATCGGCGCCGGCGAGCAGGTCGCCGAGAACTTCATCGGCTCCGCCATCGGCGGCGCCATCCAGGACTGGTTCGCCTACATGCTCGCCATGGTCTTCCTGCTGTTCCGGCCGCAGGGACTGTTCGGCGAAAAGATCATCGAGAGGGTCTAGACCGACATGCTGTATCGCGAAGCCGGCCAGTTCAAAACGAGCTACGCCGCGGACCAATCCCTCTTTCCGATCGCCCAGGACAAATGGGGCATCCTGCTCCTGCTGGCCTTCGCGCTCTTCGCCGTGCCTTTGCTGGCCAACGAGTACATGCTGAACTCGATCCTGGTGCCGTTCCTGGTGTTTTCCCTGGCGGCGATCGGGCTGAACATCCTGACCGGTTACTGCGGCCAGCTTTCTCTCGGTACCGGCGGCTTCATGGCCTGCGGTGCCTTCTTCGCCTACAAGCTGACCATCGCCTTTCCCGAGATCCACATTGTCGCGATCTTCCTGTTGTCGGGACTGGGCACCGCCTTCGTCGGTATCCTCTTCGGAATCCCTTCGCTGCGCATCAAGGGCTTCTATCTGGCCGTGGCCACCCTGGCGGCGCAGTTCTTCCTGATTTGGATGTTCAACAAGTTCGGCTGGTGGACCAACTACAGCCCTTCCGGCGTGATCTCGGCGCCGCCGCGCGAGGTGATCCCCGGCGTGGTGGTCACCGGCACCTCCGGCACGCCCGAGGCCAAGTACATTTTCCTTCTGGTCTTCGTGGCGCTGTTGGCGTTGCTGGCTAAGAACCTGGTGCGTAGCCGCATCGGGCGCACCTGGATGGCAATCCGCGACATGGACATCGCCGCCGAGATCATCGGTATCCGCCCGATGTTCGCCAAGCTCTCCGCCTTCGCGGTCAGCTCGTTCTTCATCGGCATCTCGGGTGCGCTCTGGGCCTTCTGCTACACCGGCTCCGTGGAGGCGCTGGCCTTCGAGATCAACCGCTCCTTCCAGGTGCTGTTCATGATCATCATCGGCGGGCTCGGTTCGATCCTCGGATCCTTCATGGGCGCGGCCTTCATCGTGCTGCTGCCGCTGGCGCTGAACAACGGAATGCTGATGATCGATCCCACCATCTCGGTGGCCCTGGTCGCGCACATCGAGTTCATGATCTTCGGCGCGCTGATCGTGTTCTTTCTGATCGTGGAGCCGCACGGCCTGGCGCGACTCTGGACTCTGGCCAAGGAGAAGCTGAGGCTCTGGCCATTCCCCTACTAACGACTGGGGTTTGCGCCGTAGCGGGCGCGCAGGCAAGCTGCTAGCCTATTTCGAGGTCCCTGGCCCCCAAAAGGCTTAATCGGGATCCAAGACCAAGGATCGAACCAAACTCTAGGGAGGCAATTGAGATGCGGTTCAAGTCCCTTTGTATCGCCGCGGCAGGTGCGGCGCTTCTGGCCACGGCGGCGACAGCGCCGGCGGCGGCACAGGAGCAATACATTCCCTTGCTGGTCTACAAGTCCGGCCCCTACGCCCCCAACGGCATTCCCATTGCCCAGGGCTGGGAAGACTATCTGACGCTGATCAATGAGCGCGATGGCGGTGTCGGCGGTGTCAAACTGGTCTGGGAGGAGTGCGACACCGGCTACAACAACGACCGTGGCGTGGAGTGCTACGAGCGCCTGAAGCGGCCCGACGCGGCTGGTGTGCAGCCCTTGTCGACCGGCATCACCTATGCGCTGATCGACCGGGCCACCCAGGACAAGATCCCGCTCTTCACGTCCGGCTACGGCCGAACTTCGGCCGCCTACGGGCCCGTCTTCCCCTATGTCTTCAGCGCACCGCTGACCTACTGGTCGGGCGCTGACGTCATCATCCAGTACATCGCAGACCAGGAAGAAGGCAGCCTGGAGGGCAAGAAGATCGCGCTGGTCTATCACGACAGCGCCTACGGCAAGGAGCCGATCGCCACGCTCGAGCGGCTGGCGGAAGAAGAGGGCTTCGAGCTGTTCCTCTTCCCGGTCGCTCACCCGGGGCTGGAGCAGAAGGCGACTTGGCTGCAGATCGGCCGTCAGATCCGTCCGGACTGGGTCGCCATGTGGGGCTGGGGCGTGATGAACTCCACGGCCGTCAAGGAGGCCGCAGCGGTCGGCTATCCGATGGACCGCTTCATCGGTGTCTGGTGGTCCGGCTCCGAGCCTGATGTCATTCCGGCCGGTGGCGACGCCGCCGGCTACAAGGCGCTGAGCTTCCATGCGCCGGGCGAGGACTATCAGGTGCTGCAGGATGTCGTTGAGCACGTCTATGGCGGCGATGCCGAGGCGGCCCGCGAGGCGGCCTGGGGCCAGGTGCTCTATAACCGCGGTATCTTCCTGATGGCGATGCAGGTCGAGGCGATCCGGGCCGCTCAAGCCATCCACGGCGAGGGCCAGACCCTGACCGGCGAGCAGATCCGCGACGGCTGGGAGGCACTTACCCTGACCGAGGAGACACTGGCGTCTCTCGGGATGGCCGGCTTCACCAAGCCGGTGGCGATCACCTGCGAGGATCATGAAGGCGGTGGTCAGGCCTTCGTGCAGCAGTGGGATGGTGAAAGCTGGAACATCATTTCCGACTGGTACATGCCGCGGCGTGAAGCTCTCAAGGCAGCCTACAAGGCCGATGCTTTGGCCTATGCCGCCGAGAAGGGCATCACCCCGCGTACCTGCGAGTAAGCCTGCGCTGAGCAAGCGGAGGAACGAGCCGAGCAGAGCCCTCGTCGCCGACCGGCGGCGGGGGCTCACCTCGGAGAGACCAAGCGAAAGCCGCTCTTGGGCGATGGCGCCTGGTGCGTCCGAGGGTGCGCCATTTCACAAAAGAGCTCGATAGGGAGTCAGTCCGCCATGTCGCAGCCGAACCTCGCCGCCGAAAGCGCTCCGCAGGACGCGACCGCAGCCGAGCGGCCGTTGCTGTCGGTCAATAACATCGAGGTCATCTACGACCACGTGATCCTGGTGTTGAAGGGCGTCTCCCTGACGGTACCGAAGGGCGGCATCGTTGCCTTGCTTGGCGCCAACGGCGCCGGCAAGACCACCACCCTCAAGGCGATCTCGAACCTGCTGCGTGCCGAGCGCGGCGAGGTGACGAAGGGGTCGATCGAACTGGAGGGCGAGGCGGTCGACGACATGACGCCGAACGATCTCGTCAAGCGTGGCGTCATCCAGGTGATGGAAGGGCGCCACTGTTTCGAGCATCTGACCGTCGAGGAGAACCTGCTGACCGGTGCCTACACCCGCGGCGGCGACCGCGCCGGGATCCAGCGGGATCTGGAGATGGTCTACGATTACTTCCCGCGCCTGAAAGACCGGCGCAGCAGCCAGGCCGGCTACACCTCGGGCGGCGAGCAGCAGATGACGGCAATCGGCCGGGCGCTAATGAGCCGACCCAAGGTGGTGCTGCTGGACGAGCCCTCGATGGGGCTGGCACCGCAACTGGTCGAGCAGATTTTCGAGATCGTCAAGAAGATCAACGAGCAGGAGGGCGTCACCATCCTGCTGGCCGAGCAGAATACCAACGTGGCGCTGCGCTATGCCAAGTACGGCTACATTCTGGAGAACGGCCGTGTGGTGATGGACGGCCCTGCCGACAAGCTGCGCGAGAACGAAGATGTCAAGGAGTTCTACCTCGGCCTCTCGGCCACCGGCCGCAAGAGCTATCGCGACGTAAAGCACTACAAGCGTCGCAAGCGCTGGCTGAGCTGATTTCGAGGTGAATGGCCCTATGACGACGAACGGGCATTTCGACGCCTTGGAAACCCGCGCCCCGGACGCGCGGAGCGCAGCGCAGCTGGAGGCCTTGCGTGCGCAGGTCGCGCGGCTGAAGGCCTCGGCCAGCGGTTGGGCGGAGCGTTTGTGCGAGGTCGACCCCTCCGTTCTGACGAATCTGTCGGCGCTGACCCGGCTGCCCGTCACCCGCAAGCACGATCTGATCGAATTGCAAAAGGCGACGCCGCCCTTCGGCGGGCTCAACGCAGCCGCGCCTGGCGAGGCCGGACGGGTCTTCGTGTCGCCGGGGCCGATCTTCGAGATGGAAGCGCGCGACAGCGATTACGGGCGCATCGCCCGCGCCTTCTTCGCAGCCGGCTTTCGCGCCGGCGAGCTGGTGCACAACTGCTTTGCCTACCACCTGACCCCCGGCGGCTGGATTATGGACTGGGGTGCCCGCGCTCTGGGCTGCGCCGTGGTGCCGGCTGGGATCGGCAATACCGAGCAGCAGGTGCAGGCGATCGCGCATCTGCGGCCGCAGGCCTGGTCCGGTACGCCGGACTATCTCAAAGTGCTGCTCGACAAGGGCGTCGAACTGAATCTCGATCTGAGCTCTATCACCAAGGCCATGGTCTCCGGCGGCGCGCTCTTTCCGTCTCTGCGCCAGGAGTATGCCGAGCGCGGCGTCGCCGTGCGGCAGTGCTATGCCACGGCCGAGTTGGGACTCGTCGCTTATGAGACGGACGGGCCGGAGGGTCTCTGCGAGGGCATGGTGGTCGACGAAGGCGTGATCCTGGAGATCGTTCGCCCGGGGACCGGCGACCCGGTCGCGGAGGGCGAGGTCGGCGAAGTGGTGGTGACCAGCTTCAACCCGGTCTATCCCATGCTTCGCTTGGCCACGGGGGATCTCTCTGCGGTGCTGCCCGGGCAGAGTTCCTGCGGACGGACCAACCTGCGGATCAAAGGGTGGATGGGCCGGGCCGATCAGACGGCCAAGATCAAGGGGATGTTCGTCCATCCCGAGCAGGTCGCCGCCGTGGTCGCGCGCCACCCCCAGGTGGCCAAGGCACGGCTGGTGGTGGACCGCCATGGCGAGGCCGACCGCATGACCCTGATCTGCGAAGTCACGACCTCCTACGAGGGTCTTCCGGAGAAGTTGGGCGAGACCCTGCAGTCGCTTTGCAAGCTGCGCGGCGAGGTCAGCCTCGTGCACCCGGGAGAGCTGCCGAACGACGGCAAGGTGATTGAAGACGCCCGCAGCTATGACTGACGGCCCTTTATCGATGCGCGCGATGCCCGGTCGTGACGGACGGTCATGACTGATCGGGAGACGGGTGCGGCTGGCTCCGCGCCGCCCGATCCGGAATGGTACCGCAGCTTCTTCACCGGCCTGGCCGTCGAGATGTGGCGACAGGCGGTTCCCGACGAGCGCATTGCGGCCGAGGCCGACCTCGCAGCCGATCTGCTCGATCTGGACGAGGGCGACAGACTGCTCGATGTGCCTTGCGGCACCGGCCGGCATAGTCTGGAGCTGGCGGCGCGTGGCTACAGTGTCACTTCCCTGGACTTGAGCGCCGAGGCGCTGGAACCGCTGCGGGCGTCGGCAGAGGCGGCGAAGTTGGAGCTCGATGCTCGGCAGGCGGACATGCGTGCGCTGCCCTTCGACGCGGACTTTCGCGGTATCGTCTGTCTTGGGAACTCCTTCGGCTACTTTCCGCCAGACGATTGCCGGAAGGTATTCGCCGGCTTCGGCCGGTCGTTACGACCCGGCGGACGCCTTCTGCTGCATTCGGCCATGGCAGCCGAGTGTCTGCTGCCGGGTCTGACGCCGCGTGCCGATCTGCAGGTCGGGGATGTCGCGGTGACGGTGGAGAACGGCTACGACGCTTTGGCTGGCCGTTTGGACACCCGCTATAGCCTGGTGCGGGGCCGCGAACGTCTGGTTCGCGACGCCAGCCACTGGGTTTTCACCATTGCCGAGTTGGGCCGAATGATGGCCGAGGCAAATCTGGCGGTGACAGCCCTCTTTGCCGATCCGGAGGGGGCGGCTTTCGCTCTCGGCGAGAGTGATGAAGTCTATATCTTAGCGGAAAAAATCATGTAATTCAGCTAGTTGAAGCTATATTGCATTTTTTTGTCGACTGTTGCCGATAAAACACATTCTCGCCTTAATTCGGGCCAGCGCCAGCCACTTTCCAGAACGATATTTCTAATCACGGAGACTTCCCCTCTCTGTCGAGGCTCCCAGCCGGCCTCTCATGCCCCCCAAAGCAGGCTGGAAGATGGCCCGCCGGCCCCGACCCCCGGCGGGCCGTCGCCTTTTTGAAAGGCGTCTTCTGCGCTGACGCGGTTCCGTCCCGCTCTCCCACCCGGCCACCCACGAGAGTGTCCTGGATGGGTGGGAGAGCGGGACGGAACAGCGCAACCCGCAAGGGTTCAAAAAGCGGAACCCTGCGAGCACCGAGAGGCGTTCTTCAAAAGCCCCCTTACCCGACGGCGAGTTGCGGTGTGGGATGATCGCTGCGGGTCACCTCGACCTCGACCGACATTTCCAGGAAGTCCTCCGGTGCGCCGATATAGGTGCCCTGCAACGGGATGGCCTGGTTCGGATCACGGGCGACACCGACGCGGATGAGGCGGCTGCCGCCGATCAGGCCGTTGGTCGGGTCGAATTCCACCCAGCCGGCGCCCGGCAGATAGATCTGCACCCAAGCATGCGTATCGCCGGCCCCGCGAATCGCCGTTTCGGCCGGGTCCGGCTGCAGCGCAGGCTGATAGGGGCCGGGGCCTCCCGCCTGCGCCGTCCCCTGGCGGTCCAGGGCCGGATCGTAGAGGTAGCCGGTGACGAAGCGGGCGGCGAAGCCCAGGCTGCGCGCCGAAGACATCATGAAGAGCGCCAGGTCGCGGCAGGACCCGCTGCCCAGCTCCAGTGTTTCGACAGGCGTCTGGACACCGACGGCGTAGCGCCGCTGGTAGCCGAACTGGCTGCCGATGGTCCGGTTCATCTCGGTCAGCAGCTCCTGCGTATCGACCGAGCTGCGCCCGTGGAAGAAGCCCTTCACCCAGGCGTCGATCTTGCGTTCCGGGTCCGGATAGTGCCGTTCGGTGGTACGGCCCAGGTCCGGGATCTCCTCTACGGGATAGCTGAAGGGGTAGGTCCGTGCGTAGGGTTCCAGCGGGAAGTCCGGCTGCCCCTCCAGCCCATAGTGCTCCACGGTAATGCGCGACTCGAAGCGCAGTTCGGCGGCCGGTTCGGCGAAGCTGGCGATGGCAATGGAGTTGGAGAAGACGTCATGCAGCCAGCGCACCTCGGCGGCCGGTGAGATCGTCAGAGAGGTGTCGAGCACGCGCAGATCGTGGCTGTCGCGCGGCCGGAACATCAGCCGATGCTCGCCGAAGCGGACGGGCCGCGCATAGCGGTAGACCGTCGAATGACGGACGGAGAGGGTGGTCATGGTCCGATCTCGGCGCCCCCGCGCCTGCGCTCCTTCTGTGAAGACCCTATTGTGCGCTGCGGGAGACCGAGGAACAAGATGGGGCGATCCAGCCGGGTTCGCCCCGGCGCGGCAGGCTATGGGGGCGGTTCGGCTGTTACGCCCATCGTCCGGTGGCGGTTTTCACATTCTGTTTTGAATATATAATGGCCTGTCGAACGTAACGGTGACGCGGCCTGCCTCTATAGCCTTCCCTGTTCGGATGTATCCCGAGGGGCGGGGCTTTGCGGGCAGGGTCGCGACCTCAGCGGTCGTAGAACCGCCTGTTAGGGAGAAAACCCAGATGCGTGCCCAGCTCTCCGTTCTTGCGGTCTTGTTTGCAGCGGCATCGCCGAGCGCCGCCAGCGAGCAGATTGCGGATCAGTATCCACAGTCCGTGCTCTATCAGAAACCGGTGGAGGTGATCCCCTACGTCTGGTCGGCGATCGGCGCCACCGCGCCACCGACCTACGAGAACTCGGGGCACAACAACAACCTCTCCTTCCTTGTGACCGGCGAGGGGGTGATCGTGATCAACGCCGGCGCCTGCGCTCTGCTCGCCGAGGCGCTGCACGAAGAGATCAAGCTTGTCACCGACGAGCCGGTCCGGCTGGTGATCAACGAGAACGGCCAGGGCCACGCCATGCTCGGCAACAGCTACTGGGCGGAGCAGCAGGTGCCGATCCTCGCGCAGAGCTATGCCGCCGAGGAATTCGAGACCCACGGCGCGGACATCCTGGCGCGCATGCAGGACTACAATCGCGACAAGGCGGAGGGAACCAGCGTACAGGGCCCGACCGAGACCTTCGAGGACGAGAAGGTGATCGAGATGGGCCGCTTTCGCGTCGAGGTGAAGAATCTCGGCCCGGCCCACGCGCCCGGCGACATCGTGGTCTGGCTGCCCGATGTCAGTCTGGTGATCTCCGGCGACATGGCCTTCCACGAACGCCTGCTGCCGATCTTCGACGACACCGACACCGCTGCCTGGCTGGAAAGCTGGGAGGCCTTCGAGGCGCTGGACGCCACCTACGTGATCCCCGGCCATGGCCACCCGACCAACATGGATCAGGTGCGGCGCTACACGAAGGACTACCTGGTCCATCTGCGCGGCGAGATCCGCAGCCTGATCGACGCCGGCGGTAGCCTGAAGGAGGCCTACTACGTCGACCAGGCGCCCTTCGCCCACCTCGACACCTTCGAACAGCTGGCGACCCGCAACGCGGGGCGGGTGTTCGAGCAGATGGAGTGGGAGTAGAACGGCCCCCGAGTTGAAGCCGATCTGAGCGGGACCCTGGTCCCGTCAGCGGTTATAGTCGTTCGACAAGGCCGAGTGGAGGGAAGAACGCCGTGGCGAAGGAGATGGAGTTCTGGTTCGAGTTCGCCTCCACCTACTCCTATCTTTCGATCATGCGGGTGGATGGCCTGGCCCGCGACCGCGGCGTCGCCGTGACCTGGCGTCCCTTTTTGCTCGGGCCGATCTTCGCGGAACAAGGCTGGACCACCTCGCCCTTCAACCTCTATCCGGCCAAGGGCGACTACATGTGGCGGGATCTGGAACGCCGCGCTGCCAGCTTCGGCATTCCCTTCAGGCGCTGGGCGCCAAGCGATGACGTTCCCTTCCCGCAAAACAGCCTCAAGGCCGCCCGCCTCGCGCTGATCGGTTTGGATGCCGACTGGGGGCGGGCCTTCTGCCAGAGCGTCTTTCATGCCGAGTTCTCCGAAGGTGCCGATATCACCGACGCAAGCCTGCTCAGCCGGCTCGCCGATCAAGCCGGCGCACCGGCCGATGTCTTGTCCGCGGCCAACGACGAGACGAACAAGCTGCGTCTCCGTGCCACCGTCGAGGAAGCCAAGGAAAAGGGACTCTTCGGCGCCCCCTCCTTCGTCGTCGGCGGCGAACTCTTCTGGGGTGACGATCGCTTGGAGGATGCCCTGGACTGGGCGTCGTCTCATTGAAGGGCCGCTCGGTCCGATAGGGCTTTGCGTCCTCGGCGCCCTGTCTTTGGTTGACCCTCAGCCAGAGCTCTCGGCTACTTCTCCTGACTCCAAAGGTCAGGGTATTCGGCGACGATGCCGAAGGCGTCGGTTGTCAGATCCGCGCGGTAGCCGTGCAGTTTTGAACGGTAGTCATATCGGTCCTCCGCTATTCGCTCGTAGGACTGCTCAAGACGCTTGAGGGCCCAATCGGAGGTATCCAGCCAGGCTGCGACGCTGTCGGAGCGCTGCCCGACGGCAAGGTCCAGCCGGCGTATGGCATTGGTGTTCGTGGCGGGGGTGAAGCCGAGGTCGAGATCCACCAGGCCCTCGACGGAGGCAACGCTTCTGTCGTTGACCGTCCAGAGGCAGTAGCCGTCGCATTCGATCTTCAGGTCGATCTCGCGGTCTTCACTCCAGCCGGAGATCTGGGCCGTTCGGCTGGTCCAGTCTTCATTGCAGACGACTTCATAGCTCAGCCGGGACGGCCGGCCCTGCTGCGCAAAGACGGCGGTGCCTTCGAGGATCCAACTCGTCCCCTGCCGTCGAATGCGACAGGCGTCGTGGCCGGGTAGATCCAGACGCCGCCATAGAACAAGACGCTCCAGCATGCGGGGTGTCCTGGCCAGTTTCTCGGTTTCGCCACCGCGTGGGCTTGGGGCGGAACGAGCTCGTAACTTTAGGCTAGCCCCGTCCCCAAATCGGGTCCTTGATCCCCTCCAGCATCGCGCGGTGGGCCTCCACCTCTTCCGCCGTGGGCGCATGGGGGCGGGGGTCGCGGCGGGGTTTCTTGGCGGTGCTGTCGAGCGACACCAATGTGGCACCGCTTCGGTTGTTGCTGCTGCCTCGCTCCTCGGCGAGGCTGAAGCCGGGCTGGCGACCGCCGCGCAGTTCCAGATAGACCTCGGCGAGCAGTTCGCAGTCCAGCAGGGCGCCGTGGTAGCTCCGCGAGGAGTTGTCGACCTCGAAGCGGCGGCAGAGAGCGTCCAGAGAGTTGGGGGAGCCGGGAAAGCGCTGTCGCGCCATCGCCAGGGTGTCGATCACGCTGTTCGGCAGTTCCGGCTTGCCAAGGCGCAGCAGCTCGGCCTTCAGGAAGCCCATGTCGAAAGACGCGTTGTGGGCGACGATGGCGGCGTCGCCCAGGAACTCCAGGAAGCCCTCGGCCACCGCCGCGAACTTCGGCTTGCCCTCCAGGAAGGCGTTATCGATGCCGTGGACGCGGCGCGCGTCCTCTTCCACCTCGCGCTCGGGGTCGATGTATTCGCGCCAGGCGCGGCCGGTCGGCATGTGGTTGACCAGCTCCAGCGCCGCCAGCTCGATGATGCGATGGCCCTGCAGCGGGTCCAGGCCGGTCGTCTCGGTATCCAGCACGATCTCGCGCACAGTCCTAAGCCTCCCGATCCCCAGCGGTGTTTCGCGTCTTACGTCCTATCCGGTCGCCGTTGCGTGTCCCGGAGAGCACCTGCGGGCGGCCTTGCCGCGGCGGCCAAGCCTGTCCCTTGCATCCTGCGGCAAGTCTTGCAATCGAGCGGAGTCGCCGCAAGGTCTCGCCCTTGCCCAGGCCGGTCTGGACCAGGACGTCGGCGCGACGGCGCTTGATCGTGTCGGGAAGCTGCTTGGCCTTGATGGCGGCGAAGGTCTCGGGCGTCATGCCGGGCCGGCGCAGCACCCGCTGGGCCTGCAGCCAGGCCGGCGCGGTCACCACCACGACGGCATCGCAGAGACCCTCGCCGCCGGTCTCGTAGAGCAGCGGGATGTCCAGGACGGCGACGGCGGCGCCGAGGCGCTGCTGCCGCGCCAGGAAGCGCAGCGCCTCGCTGCGAACCAGCGGGTGCAAGATGGTTTCCAGCCGCTTAAGCGCGGCGGCGTCATGGAAAACCTGAGCGCCCAACGCCCTACGGTCGATGCCGCCGTCCTGCGCTGCCACATCGGGAAAGGCCGCCAAAACCGGCGCCACCGCCGCGCCCCCCGGCGCCAGCAAACCGTGCACGGCCGCGTCGGCATCATGCACTGCCAGGCCCAGGCGGCGTAGCAGGCCGGCCGCGGTCGACTTTCCCATGCCGATGGAGCCGGTCAGGCCCAGCACGAACACAGCCGCAGTCTCCTCCCTGATCTGGCCACACTCCGGCCATCACTTCGCGTTTGGCGCGACCCGGGCGGCGGGTCTAGAACCTTCGCCGATGGCCGCGCTTTTTTCAGTCGACGCTCGCGGGTGGCGCGAGGCTCTTGCCGTGTACCTCACGCGGCGCCAGCTCGTCATCTTCTTGATGGGGTTCTCCAGTGGCTTGCCGCTGCTGCTGGGCTTTTCCACCCTGTCGTTCTGGCTGCGCGAGGCCGATGTCGGCCTCGCGGCCATCGGCGGCCTGCTGACCGTCGCCACGCCCTACAGCTTGAAGTTCCTCTGGGCGCCGCTGCTCGACCACGTCCGGCTCCCGCTGCTGACCCGCTGGCTCGGCCTCCGCCGTGGCTGGCTGCTGACCATCCAGCTCCTGCTGATGGGGTCCATCGTGCTGGTGGGGCAGGGCGATCCGGCGCAGTCGCTGGGCTTCCTGGCGGTGGCGGCGCTGCTGATGGCCTTTCTCTCGGCCAGCCAGGACATCGTGATCGACGCCTACCGCATCGAGATCCTGGCCGAACACGAACAGGGGGCCGGCGCGGCCATGACCCAGGCCGGCTACCGGGTCGGGCTGCTGGCCGCCGGTGCCGGCGCGCTGGCGCTGGCCGACTTCATCGCCTGGTCCTGGGTCTATGCCATCATGGCCGCGCTGATCGGTATCGGCATCCTCGGCACCTTGATCGGCGCCGAGCCGGTCAACCGCCGCCCGCCGCCGCCGAAGGAGCCGGTGGCCTGGCTGCGCCATGCGGCGGTCGATCCCCTGACCGACTTCGCCCAGCGGCGCGGCTGGCTGGTCATTCTGGCCTTCGTGCTGCTGTACAAGTACGGCGACGCCGTGGCCGGCGCGATGGCCAATCCCTTCTACGTCGACCTCGGTTTCTCCGGCGTGGAGATCGCCAGCGTCACCAAGGTCTTCGGCGTGGTCATGACCATGCTGGGCGTCTTCGCCGGGGGCCTGCTGGTGGCGCGGCTGGGCATTCTGCCGGCGCTGGCGGTCGGCGGCGTGCTGCAGGCCGCCACTAACTTGATCTTCGCCTGGCTGGCGACCCAGGGCGACAATCTGCAGGCGCTGGCCATCGCGGTGGGAGCGGACAACTTCACCGGCGGGCTCGGCTCGGCCGCCTTCGTGGCCTACCTCTCCTCGCTCTGCAACTTGGCCTTTACGGCGACCCAGTACGCGCTGCTGTCCTCGCTGATGGCCTTCGGCCGGACGGTGCTGGCGGCCACCTCCGGTTGGTTCGCGCAGACACTGGGCTGGCCGGGCTTTTTCCTCGCCACCACCTTGCTGGCGGTGCCGGGGCTGGTGCTGCTCTGGTATCTGGCACGCCTCTATCCGATCAGGACGAAACCCAGTGCGGCGGAGAGCCTTCCCGAGCGCGCGGGGTGACGCGGCGGGCGATTGAGCGGGGTGGGCGCTTCTGGGGGCAACTCCGCCTGACCTATCGCAAAACGCCGGTAACACTCCCAGTTTAAGCTCCGCGTCTTTCGTGCTGCAATGCAGCATATTTCGAGTCCTAAGGAGCCTCCATGTCCGTCCGCCATCTCGACAAGCTCTTCGCCCCCCGCTCGATCGCGCTGATCGGGGCGAGCAATCGCGAGAAGTCGGTCGGCCAGGTGGTGGCCCGCAACCTCTTCCACAGCGGCTTCGCCGGCCCGGTCATGCCGGTTAATCCCAAGGCCGAAGCGGTCGAAGGCGTGCTGGCCTATCCGGACGTCGCAGGCCTGCCCTTCGCGCCGGATCTGGCCGTGATCTGCACGCCGCCCGATACGGTCGCCGGCCTGGTCGGCCAGCTCGGCGCGCGGGGGACCAAGGCCTGCGTGGTGATCACAGCCGGCTTCGGCGAGGGCGGCGACGAGGAGGGACACCGGCGCCGACAGGCGGTATTGGACGCCGCGCAACCTCACACCCTGCGCCTGGTCGGGCCCAACTGCGTCGGCATGATGGTGCCGCCCCTGGGGCTGAATGCCAGTTTCGCGCACATCGGCGCCAAGACCGGAAATCTCGCGTTCCTGACCCAGTCCGGCGCCATGGTCACGGCCATGCTCGACTGGGCGACGCCGCGCGGTATCGGCTTCTCCAAGGTGGTTTCGCTCGGCGACATGGCCGACGTGGATTTCGGCGACCTGCTGGACTACCTGGCCAACGACCGGGACACCCGCGCGATTCTGCTCTACGTCGAGGCAGTGACGCATGCCCGCAAGTTCATGTCGGCCGCCCGCGCGGCGGCGCGGGCCAAGCCGGTGATCGTGATCAAGGGCGGCCGCCACGCGGAGGGCATGAAGGCTGCGGCTAGCCACACCGGGGCCTTGGCCGGGTCCGATGCCGTCTACGATACCGCCTTCAAGCGGGCCGGCATGCTGCGGGTCTACACCCTGGAAGAACTGTTCGACGCCGCCGAGACCCTGGCGAACAGCGCCCGCCAGGCGCGCACTGTGGGCGAGCGCCTGGCGATCCTGACCAACGGCGGCGGTCTCGGCGTGCTGGCTACCGACGCGCTGATCGAAGGCGGCGGCAAGCTGGCCGAGCTGTCGCCGGAGACGCTGGAGCGCCTGGATGCCGTCCTGCCGGCCACCTGGAGCCACGGCAACCCCGTCGACATCATCGGCGATGCACCGGGCGAACGCTACGAGGCCGCGCTCTCCGGCCTGTTGTCCGACCGGCAGATCGACGCCGTGCTGGTCATGAACTGTCCCGTCGCCGTCGCCGACCCGCTGGAGGCCGCGACCTCGGTCGTCAAGGCTATCGAGGAGGCCGAAGGCCGCCGCAAACCGGTCTTCACGGCCTGGCTAGGCGAGGAGGCGCCTCAGGCCGCCCGGCGGCTCTTTGCCGAAAAGAGGTTGCCGACTTATCCGACGCCGGAACAGGCGGTGCGGGCCTTCATGCACCTGGTCCGCTACCGCCGGAACCAGGAACTGCTGATGCAGACGCCCGACTCCGTGCCGGAGCATGCCGAGCCGGACCAGGAGACGGTGCGGAGTCTGCTGGACGGCGCTCTTCTGGAGGGCCGGGAGTGGCTGACCGAGCCGGAGGCCAAGCGTGTTCTGGCTGCCTATGGGATTCCGACGGTGCAGACCCGCGAGGTCGCTGACGCCGAGGCGGCCCTCGCCGCCGCCGAGGAGCTCGGCTACCCGGTGGCGCTCAAGATTCTCTCGCCGGACATCACGCACAAATCCGACGTCGGCGGCGTCAAGCTGGATATCGAGAGCGCCGAACAGTTGCAGCGCGAAACCAAGCGTATGCTGCGCCGCTGCCGCGAGGCCCAGCCGGATGCGAAGATCACCGGTTTCACCGTGCAGCAGATGGCACGCCGTCCCGGCGCCCACGAGCTGATCCTCGGCATCGTCGAGGACCTGCAGTTCGGCCCTGTGGTCCTGTTTGGCGCCGGCGGCACCGCGGTCGAGGTGGTCAAGGACAAGGCGCTTGCCCTGCCGCCGCTGAACATGGCCCTGGCGCGCGCCATGATGGCGGAGACCCGCATCCACCGCCTGCTGGAGGGCTATCGCGACCAGCCGGCAGCCGATCGGGACGCCATCGCCCGCGCCCTGATCGACTTGTCTCAATTGGCGGCCGACTTCCAGGAGATCGCGGAGATCGACATCAACCCGCTGTTGGCCGATGCCGACGGCGTCCTGGCGCTCGATGCGCGGGTCAAGGTACAGCCGGCACCCGACGCCAGCCGCCGTGCCGCCTGGCGCCTGGCGATCCGGCCCTATCCGAAGCACCTGGAACAGACCGGTGAGCTGCGGGACGGCACAGAGGTGAAACTGCGGCCGGTCCGTCCGGAGGACGAGACCGCGCTGGTCGAGACCTATCGCAACATGACTCAGGAAGACGTGCACATGCGCTTCTTCCACTACATGAAGGCGCTGGACCACGAGTCGGCGGCGCGGCTGACCCAGATCGACTACAACCGCGAAATGGCGCTGGTCGCCGAGCCCGAGGACAAGTCCGGCGAGATCTGGGGTGTCGTCCGCATCGCCGCCGACCCCGACAACGCCCGTGCCGAGTACGCCGTCTCCGTCCGTTCGGAGCTCAAGGGCCGCGGGCTCGGCTACCTGCTGATGCGGCGGATCCTCGCCTATGCCGAGGAGCGGGGCATCGGCGAGGTCTGGGGCGACGTGCTGTCCGAGAACGAGCGCATGCTCCAGATGAACGAGGAGCTGGGCTTCACGCTCTCCCGCCACACGGACGATCCGGGGATCGTCCGTGTGGTCAAGAAGCTGAACTAGAACAGGCTCTCGTCTTGGATCTAGAGAGGCATCGCACTCCAGGCTCCGGACCTCTAACCAGGAGCTGACGGTAGTGGCGGTGAAGACAGCCACCTGCGGAACGCTTCAGTTCAGTCCGGCTGGTGAAGACCGAAACGCAGGCCTTGCGGGTCTCTGCAATTGGAGAATTGCCCCCAACCCTCCTCGGTGACGACGTCCTCCGCCTCACCGCCCTGCTTTCGCACTCGGGCAACAGCGAGATCGATGTCGTCCACGCGCAGGTAAGGAACGAGTCCGAAGCCGGGATTGCCGCCGTGCAGGCCGATCTTGCCGCCCGGTATCTCGAACCAGCCTTCTCCATTGCCGTCTGGCGCGGTGACGAAGCGCCAGCCGAACACGTCCGAGAAGAATCTGGCCGCCGCTTCTGCATCGTCGGTGCCGATCTCGACGTGGGTGATAATGCCGTGAAGTGCCATAAATCTCAGTCCCATCAAGTCGCGTTCTGGCTCTTCATAGCTCGAGCTAAAAGGGCCCGGCTTGAAAGAAAACGAACTCTGCGTTGTCAGAGATTATCCGGCATGATCGCGCTCTAACGGCAGCTGGCGACGATCCTGCGAACTCAGAAAACTCACGGGTCATGTGCGCCTGATCGGCGTAACCGCAGGCCGCTGCAATATCCGCAAGCCGGGCTGTCGTCGTTAGCGCGGTATGTCGCGCGGCCTCGAAGCGGACGAGGCGTGCAAATCGCTTCGGACCCATGCCTGTTGCGTTGGCGAAGCGGGCCGACAGGTGGCGTTCAGACCAGCCGACTTCATCCGCGAGTGTTGAAACGCGCGTTCGTCCTTTCGACTGCTGAAGGCGGCGTGTCACATAACGGACTTCCCGGCTTGGCAACCAGTGTTCGTCCCGAAGTGTTCGATCGATCCAGGCTGAAAGCTCATAAACAGTGCCGCCAAGAGACACCTCAGTGGCCACGTCCATCTCGGCCAAGCTGACGGGTCCGTCCATCGCCACCGGTCGTTCGCCGAGCAATAGACGTGGTCCCCAGGGCGGCAGCAGGATTTCGATGCAGTCGAGTTGTCCGCTGTGCGACGTGGAGACCGGGCTTGCTCCTGCCGCGACGACAAAGGCTTCTTCGAAGGACCTGACTTCTCTGTCGGCCAGCGAGGCCTCAAGCTTCCCACTGAGTGGCAGGACGATTCGTGCAGGCGTTCCGGATGGCTCAGTACGCATAACAGCGCCGTCCGAACGCTCCGAGAAGGCGACGACGCAAACGCCGGAGCGCTTCTGCACTGGGGTCCGAGGCAAAGGCTTGGCGGTCACGACGGTTTTCACCGCCAGATCCTACCATACGAACCCTGCCACGCCTTCTACCGTCGAAGAGGCGCGTTAAGAGGTGGTCTTAACTCGTTGGATCGAGCAAGGGCAACATCCGCTCCCGGCGCGCACACGACATTGACGGGTTAGGACTCTGGCTCTTTTCCACTTACTCCGCCGCTTCCTTGTAGGCCTCCAACGGTGGGCAGGTGCAGACGAGGTGGCGGTCGCCGTGGGCGTTGTCGACGCGGCCGACCGGTGCCCAGTACTTGTCCTGCTTGAGCGACTCCACCGGGAAGGCGGCTTGCGCCCGGCTGTAGGCATGGGTCCAGTCCGCCGCGGTAACCTCGGCCAAGGGGTGTGGCGCGTTCACCAGCGGATTGTCCTCGGCGGACAGCTTGCCGGCGGCCACCGCGTCAGCCTCCGCCTTGATCGCCAGCATGGCCTGACAGAAGCGGTCGAGCTCGCGCATCGCTTCGGATTCCGTCGGCTCGATCATCATGGTACCGGCCACCGGCCAGGACATGGTCGGGGCGTGGAAGCCATAGTCGATCAGGCGCTTGGCCACGTCGTCGACGGTGATGCCCGCTTCGTCCTTCAGAACGCGGGTGTCGATGATGCACTCGTGCGCCACCAGGCCGTCGGGGCCGCTGTAGAGCACCGGGTAGGCGGCCGAGAGCTGTTTCGCCATGTAGTTGGCGCTCAGAATCGCGAGCTGGGTGGCCCGGGTCAGGCCCGGTCCGCCCATCATGGCGATGTAGGCCCAGGAGATTGGCAGGATCGAGGAGGAGCCCCAGGGCGCGGCCGACACGGCGCCGATGGTGCCGGCCTCTCCTGCCGCCGGATTGACGCCTGCCACCACCGGGTGGTCCGGCAGGAAGGGGGCCAGGTGGCTCTTCACGCCGATCGGCCCCATGCCCGGTCCACCGCCGCCGTGCGGGATGCAGAAGGTCTTGTGCAGGTTCATGTGGCTGACGTCGGCGCCGATCTCGGCCGGGCGTGCGATGCCGACCAGGGCGTTCAGGTTGGCACCGTCCATGTAGACTTGGCCGCCATGATCGTGGACCGCCTGGCAGATCTCCTTGATCGCGGCTTCGAAGACGCCGTGGGTCGAGGGGTAGGTGACCATCAGGGCCGCCAGTCGCTCGCCGTGTTCGGCCGCCTTGGCCTTCAGATCCTCGACGTCGATGTTGCCGCTCTCGTCACACTCCACCAGAACGACCCGCATGCCGGCCATGACGGCACTGGCGGGGTTGGTGCCATGCGCCGAGGTCGGGATCAGGCAGACGTCCCGCTGCGCCTCTCCGCGGCTCTGGTGGTACTTGCGGATCGTCAAGAGGCCGGCGTACTCGCCCTGGCTGCCGGCATTGGGCTGCAGAGACACGGCGTCGAAGCCGGTGATCTCGCAGAGCCAGGCCTCCAGCTCCTCGAAGAGCTGCTGATAGCCCTGGGTCTGGTCGAGCGGCGCGAAGGGGTGCAGGTGCGCGAAGTTGCGCCAGGTCACCGGCATCATCTCGGCGCTGGCGTTCAGCTTCATGGTACAGGAGCCGAGCGGGATCATGGCCCGGTCCAGGGCGATGTCCTTCTCGGCCAGGCGCCGCAGGTAGCGCAGCATCTCCGTCTCGCCGTGATAGAGGTGGAAGACCTCGTGGTCGAGGAAGGAGGAACTGCGCGTCAGCTCCGCCGGCAAGGCCTCCTCGACCGCTTCGTCCAACGTTTCGATATCCAGGCGCTCACCAGCGTCGGCGGCGAAGACCCGCCACAGCGCCTCGATCTCGGCGCGGCGAGTCGTCTCGTCCAGCGAGATGCCGAGGGTATGGGCATCGACCTCGCGCAGATTGATCTTCGCATCGCGCGCGCGCATCAGCAGGGTCTGGGCGCGGTTGGGAACCTTGACCTGCAGGGTGTCGAAGTAGCGCTCGGTCGCCACCTCGAAGCCCAGGCGACGCAGTCCCTCGGCCAGGATCGCGGCGAAGCGGTGGACGCGGCGGGCGATGGTCGTGAGACCGTCCGGGCCGTGGTAGACGGCGTACATGCCGGCGATCACCGCCAACAGCACCTGCGCGGTGCAGATATTGCTGGTCGCCTTCTCCCGCCGGATATGCTGCTCGCGCGTCTGGAGCGCCATGCGCAGCGCCGGGCGGCCGAAACGGTCGACGGATACGCCGATGATCCGGCCCGGTGTCTGACGCTTGTAGGCGTCCTTGGTGGCCATGAAGGCGGCATGCGGGCCGCCGTAGCCCATCGGGACGCCGAAGCGCTGGGCGGAGCCGACGCAGACGTCCGCGCCCCATTCCCCCGGCGGGGTCAGCAGGGTCAGCGCCAGCAGATCGGTGGCGGCGATGGCGAGGCCTTTCTGCGCGTGGACTGCCTCGACCGCCTGGCTGTAATCGCGGATCTCGCCGCTCGAGCCCGGATACTGCAGCAGCAGGCCGAACAGTCCGGTGTCCGGCAGCTCGCTCAGCGGATCGCCGACGATCACCTCGATGCCCAGCGGTTCGGCGCGCGTCTGCACCACGGCGATGGTCTGCGGGTGGCAGTCGCGGTCGACGAAGAAGGCGCTGCCCTTGGCCTTTGCCACCCGGCGGGCCAGGGTCATGGCCTCGGCGGCCGCGGTGGCTTCGTCCAGCAGCGAGGCGTTGGCGATCTCCAGCCCCGTCAGGTCGATGACCATCTGCTGATAGTTCAACAGTGCCTCCAGCCGGCCTTGGCTGACTTCGGCCTGATAGGGCGTGTAGGCCGTGTACCAGGCGGGGTTCTCCAGAATATTGCGCTGGATCACGCCCGGCGTGACGGTGCCGTAGTAGCCTATGCCGATCATCGATGTGAGGACCTTGTTGCGGTCCGCCATCTCGCGGAGGCGATGCAGCGCTTCCCGTTCGCTCAGAACCGGCGGCAGGTCGAGCGGACGCTCCATGCGGATCTGGCTCGGCACGGCCTTGTCGATCAAGGCGTCCAGGCTGTCGACGCCCAGATCGGACAGCATCTTGGCGATCTGCGGTTCGCCGGGGCCGATATGGCGGCGCACAAAGTCGTCACGCTGTTCCAGCTGGTTCAGGGAGGCGCGCGGCGATGCGCTGGGGCTCTGGCGGGTCGACATGGCTTGGTCCTCGTTTCGGGAAGCTGGGGCGGGCGGCTCACTCGAGCCCGGCGCAGTAGTCCTTGTAGGCGGCGGCGTCCATCAGCTCGCCCAACTCCGCTGGATCGCTGAGCTTCAGCTTGAAGAACCAGCCATCCCCCTCGGGTGCACTGTTCACCAGCCCCGGCTCGTCGGTCAGTGCGTCGTTCACTTCGATCACTTCGCCCGAGACGGCGGCATAGACCTCGCTGGCGGCCTTGACGGACTCGACCGTGGCGGCCTCGGCGCCTTTATCGAGGTTGGCGCCGGCCTCAGGCAGGTCGACAAAGACCACGTCGCCCAACTGCTCCTGCGCGTAGTTGGTGATGCCGACTGTTGCGGTGTCGCTCTCGACGCGCACCCACTCGTGATCCCCGGTATACTTGGTCTCGCTCATGACTTGCCCCCTGTTGATTTCGACGGTCTTGCGTAGCGCTGTTGAACGAATGGCAGCTCGGTCACTGTGACCGGAAGCTGTTTGCCCCTGACTTCTGCGAACAGCCTGCTGCCAATCTCGGCCAGCCCAGCCGAGACATAGCCGATGGCAACCGGTCCGCCGACCGTGGGGCCGAATCCACCGCTGGTGACGACGCCGACCTTCTTGCCCTCGGCGTCCGTGAGTGTTGCGCCTTCTCGGACCGGTGCACGGCCTTCGGGCTTCAGGCCGACGCGGCGACGAGGCGGCCCTTCGACAAGCTGTCGCTGGACGACGCTGGCTCCGGGGAAGCCGCCGTGCTCGCGGCGGCGCTTACCGATGGCCCAGGTCAACCCGGCCTCGACCGGCGTCGTCTCCGGCGTCAGGTCATGGCCATAGAGGCAGAGTCCTGCCTCAAGTCGCAGCGAGTCGCGCGCACCCAGGCCGGCCGGTTCGACCTCCGGTTCCGCCAGCAGCTTGCGGGTCACGGCCTCGGCGTCCGCGGCCGGCAGGGAAATCTCGAAGCCGTCTTCCCCGCTGTAGCCGGAGCGGCTGACGACAGCCGGTATGCCCGCTACCTCCATCTCGGCGATGGAGAGAAAGGTCAGGTCCGCCGCCGCCGGTGCGTGGCGGGCCAGGGCATCCACGGCCTTCGGCCCCTGCACTGCGATGAGCGCCCGGTCGGTCAGTTCCTTGACTTCGATGCCCGGCAAGTTGGCCCGCAGGTGCGCGATGTCCGCCGTCTTGCAGGCGGCATTGACCACTACGAACAGCCGGTCCTGCAGCCGCGCGACGATCAGGTCGTCCAGGATGCCGCCGGTGTCGTTGGTGAAGAAGGTATAGCGCTGACGCCCAACGCCGAGTTTTTGCAGCTCACCCGGAACCAGGCGCTCCAGCGCGGCGTCGGCCTCGGCGCCGCGCAGTTCGACCTGGCCCATGTGGGAAACGTCGAAGAGCGCAGCCGCGTCGCGGCACTGTTTGTGTTCGGCCATGATGCCGGCCGGGTATTGAACCGGCAGCAGATAGCCGGCGAAGTCCACCAGCTTGCCGCCAAGCTCCCGGTGCAGCGTGAGCAGCGGTGTCGGAAGGGCTTCCGTTGTCGCGGTTGCCTCGGTCGTCGGGGTGTCGGTCATCGGGTTCGGCACGAATCCTTCAGGAGCCTCGAAACCTCCGCCGACCTGCGTGGCCGACGGTTCGAAGCCCCCTCTGTCACCGAACCTGAGAGATTGGCCGCCTTCCAAGACCAGTCGGCGGCTTTACCCCTTCGGTGGGGCGCCGCCCTCAAATCGCTAGGGCGCACCCGCTCTCCAGAGGCGTCGTGTCAGACTCGCCCGGTCCCTGTGCCTGAGAGATTCCGGGGCGGTTGCTCCTTCGGCGTCGGGTCCGCGGCCATAGTGGCGAACGGCCCGATCTCTCCCAGGCGAGGCCCTAACGACGCGAAGCTGAGAGTAAGGATCAAGGCCCGGAAGTCAATCGGCCCCGCCGAGTTAGGTGCGGGTCAGCGATTCGCCCGATTCCATTCCAACTCGCCCGGGGTCAGCGCCAAGCCCAGGAAAATGCGGTATTCTCGGCCGGTTTCGCCTTCGGTGAGGGGGATTTCCACATCCACTTCGTCGAGCAGGCCGACGGTGTTGCGGTTCCCTTCGAAAGGAAGCGAGACGGCGTATTCGTCGCGGGCCAAGATCTCTTCGTCGCGAGTCGCCACGGCGACGAAATAGCTGAAACCGGCGGCGCCCTCGCTGTTGGAAGGGCCGCGCGTGGCGGACAGAATGACCTGCAGCGTGAGCTCGATCTCTTCTTCGTCCGCCTCGCATTCGGCCCGCACATCGGCCAGTCGCGCGCGAAAATCGACCTCGGTCAGGTCGCGGCCGTCGCCCACGAAACGGGTCATCTCCCGGGCGTCGACGACCGGGACGATGCGTGGGCAGACGATCACCGGGCCGTCGTCGCCTTCGAAGATGCCGCAGGCCGTGAGAGCGAGCAGCGCCAGAATCGCGAGGAATCGGCTCACAGCTTGGCGTGCGTGCCGTCGCAGAAAGGGGGCTTCGCAGTCTGTTTGCAGCCGCAGAACCAGACTTCGCCCTCCGTTTCGCACTTCCAGCCAAGCGGCTCCAGCCCGGTACCCTCGTGTGAGCCGTCGCAGTAGGGCTGGTTGGCCGAACGTCCGCAGGAACACCAGTAGTAGGTGCGGCCGGCTTTAACCTTGGCCTGATAGGGGGCTTTCTGGGCCGGAATCGGCTGTTCCGCCATGTCGCTTTTCTCGCTCCGCGGTCTTATGTTAGGCCAGGATGGATAGCGCGGGCGGCCCCCCTAACGCAATGTCGCTGCACGCGGCCGGTGACCGCAGGCAGCGGCTGTAGGCATCAAACGAGGGTGAAGGCGAACCCTGCAGGACGGGAGAGAGCAGGAATGAGTGAGCCCGGCACGAAAGCCGCAACGGTAACCATCGAACTGGCCACGCCTCGCGGCTTCTGCGCCGGCGTCGAGCGCGCGATCGAGATCGTGGAGCGGGCGCTCGAAAAGTTCGGTGCGCCCGTCTACGTGCGCCATGAGATCGTGCACAACCGCTTCGTGGTCGAGGGCCTGGAGGCTAAGGGGGCGGTCTTCGTGGAGGAACTGGACGAGGTTCCCAACGATGCACCGGTGATCTTCTCCGCCCATGGCGTGCCCAAGTCGGTGCCGGCCGAGGCGGAGCGCCGCAGCCTCATCTACGTCGATGCCACCTGTCCTTTGGTCAGCAAGGTTCATGTCGAGGCCGAGCGCCACTTCAAGGATGGCCATCATATTCTGATGATCGGCCATGCCGGTCATCCGGAGGTGGTCGGCACCATGGGGCAGCTCCCGGAGGGTGCGATCCAGCTGGTCGAGGAGGTCACGGACGTCGAAGCCCTGGAGGTCGGCGACTCAGAGAACCTCGCTTACATTACCCAGACGACGCTGTCCGTCGATGACACGGCTGCGGTGGTAGATGCACTCAAACGGCGTTTTCCGAAGATCCGCGGGCCGAAGAAGGAAGACATCTGCTATGCCACCACGAACCGGCAGCAGGCGGTCAAGGACATCGCCGACCGCTGCGAGGTGCTGCTTGTGGTCGGGGCGCCTAATTCCTCGAACTCCCAACGTCTGGTCGAGGTGGCGGAGAAGAGCGGCTGTCCGAAGGCCTTCCTGGTGCAGCGCGCCGCCGACATTCCCTGGGCGGAGCTCGAGGGCGTAACGCACGTCGGCCTGACCGCTGGTGCGAGCGCGCCTGAAATTCTCGTGCAGGAGGTCATCGAGGCCTTCAAGCAACGCCACGACGTGGCCATCCGCCTGTCGGAGACGGTCACAGAAAACGTTCATTTCAAACTGCCGCGTATGCTGCTGACCGAGGACGACGGCCGACGCACGCGGCAAGGTGCTGCGTAAGGTTACGGTTCAGCGAACTTTCGTTGCAGGCTTACGGGCGAAGACACTGTCGAAATGGTTTAGGTCCGGCATGGTGAAGCTGGGCTGTTCGTCGAGACTGCGCAGATACCCTCGGAGATCGTCGAGCAGGGTTCGACGTTGCTCGTCATCAAGATAAGGTGTGTGATAGGCAACGAAGGGTTGGTGCACCCTGAGGCCGACATAACCCAACGTGCCCTGAAAGAAGTGGCGCAGTAGGCCGGTCTCCAGGTCGCCGTGGATCCCGTCCGCGCCGAACATGTGTCTGCGTCCGCCAAGACTCAGCGCTGCTAGGGCCCGCTTGCCGCCGAGTCCACCCTGGCCGTAGATGCGCTTGCCGCTATAAAAGGGGCCGGATAAGAAGACCCGCTCGATCCAGCCTTTGAGGATTGCCGGAACGCTGAACCAGAAGACTGGAAAGGTGAAAGCGAGCATGTCCGCGGCGAGTACCATCTCGACCTCGTGTGCAATGTCGGCCGAGAGAGTTCCTGTCTCATATCCCTTCCGCTGCTCCAGCGCGTAGTTGAGATGATCGGCGCGCTGACGCGAGCCGAAGTCCTGGGCTGAGAGTACAGGATTGAATCCCTGTCCGTAGAGGTCGGAAACTGTCACGTTATCGCCGCGTTGTTCCAATTCCTCTTTGATGACATCATGCATCGCAGTGACGAAAGAGCCTGGTTCCGGGTGCGCATGGACTAGATGAACGCGCATTATTGTTCGTCCCCTTAAGCGTGCATCTTTGCGCCCTTGGTGATTTTGTCGACGGTCCTTTTGTCTTCGCGCAAAGCCAGGCCGACGACATTCATCTCATGCGGCTCGTATTGCCGCACGACGGCCCTGTTCGCAGCATCGTGGCCGGTCTTGAACATGTCCTCGACGTAAAGAGACAGTCGTGCGCTTCGTTCGAGTGCGCGCCGGTAGATTGTGTTGATCATCTTTGCGTCGGCGCTGAGCACGATCATGGGCTGGATGGCTAAGGGGGTGTAGAGGTTCCCGGCGGCATCTTCATAGCGCTCGCCGAGCAAACCCGTGTCCGAGCCGACAACGCCGCTGGTCAGAAAGGCCGTCACATTTAACTTCTGCCAAACGGCCAGGTCTTCGCGAACGACGATCGCGATTTTCGTATCGAACATCACGCTCTCCTGTCAGGTGCCGACCCGGCCGAGACGTCGAAGCCCCGCCCAAAGCAGTCTGGCATCGTCGTGGCCCAACTCCGCTGCGACCTCCGCATTGAGTTCGTCCATGGCTAGGTCGAGAGGGACTTGCAGCGACCGGCCGTGGTCGGTCAGGACGGCGCGGTTGATTCGCCGGTCGCCCGCTTCATCCGGGCGTCGCGCGATCAGCTTTGCGGCTTCAAGCCGATCCACGATCCCGGTGATGGTGGCGCTGTCGATTGCGAGCCGCGCACCGAGTTCGGAGCCGCTTTGCCCGTCTTGCTGCCAGAGCGCATGCAGGACAGCGTACTGAACGGGCGTGACACCGAATGGCGCGAGCTTGTCGCGTGCTCGCCGCGCAGTCTGCTGAGCGGCTTTGCCGATCAGGAAACTGATGCAGTCCTCGATGCGATCCATCGTTCGTTCCTAATGCCTAATGCAGAAGATATTCGTATAACAGTATCATGTATACAAGATATTTGTTTGCGATGAGGTTCTCCAGGCCCTTCCGCTCTCAGTATGGGCGTGGCATTGATGCCCGCAGCTACGAACTGAACCTTCCTCTTGGACGCCCAACTGAACCGGGCACAACGGGTGCGGATGGCGGTCTACACAGAAGTCTCCGACGAAGAGCTGGAAGCCTTCCTCGCCGGTTACGATCTCGGCGAGGTGCTGGGCTTCAAGGGCATCGCGGAGGGGGTTGAGAATTCCAACTTCCTGCTGACCACGGAGCAGGGGAACTTCATCCTCACGCTCTACGAGAAGCGCGTCGACCCGAGGGACTTGCCGTACTTCCTGGGGCTGATGGAGCATCTGGCCGAACGCGATATCGCCTGCCCCCTCCCAGTCCATGCGCGTGACGGCCGGGCGCTACGCGAGCTGGTCGGCCGACCGGCAGTGATCATCTCCTTCCTGGAAGGGCTGTGGCCCCGACGTATTCATCCGGAGCATTGCCGCGAACTGGGATCGGCCTTGGCCCGCCTGCACAAGGCCGGCAGCGATTTCGCCTTGCGACGGCGCAACGCGCTCTCGGTCGAGGCTTGGCGGCCGCTGTTCCAGTCCTGTGCCGGCCGTGCCGGCGAGGTGAAACCGGGTTTGACGGCGGAACTGGAGCAGGAACTGACTTTTCTGGAGGCCAACTGGCCTTCGGATCTGCCGGCCGGGGTGATCCATGCCGACCTCTTTCCCGACAATGTCTTCTTCCGGCATGAGAAGCTGACCGGTCTGATCGACTTCTATTTCGCCTGCAACGACCTCTTGGCCTACGATCTCGCGATCTGCCTCAACGCCTGGTGCTTCGAGCCAGACGGCGCCTTCAACGCGACCAAGGCACGCTGCCTGCTGCGCAGCTATGCCGGCGAGCGCGCTGTCAGCCGAGCCGAACTGGAGGCGCTGCCGGTGCTGGCGCGGGGGGCGGCCATGCGCTTCCTGCTGACCCGGCTCTATGACTGGCTGAACCATCCGCCTGGCGCCTTCGTGAAACCGAAGGATCCGCTGGAGTACTACAAGAAGCTGCGCTTCCATGCCGAGGTGCGGGGCCCAGGCGCCTATGGACTGGAGTTGGCGTGACCAAGGTGGCTGGCGGTCAAAAGGTCGAACTCTTCACAGACGGCGCCTGCTCCGGCAATCCCGGGCCCGGCGGTTGGGGTGCGATCCTGCGTTGGAAGGGGCACGAGCGCGAGCTTGCGGGTGGCGAGGCGGAGACCACCAACAACCGCATGGAGATGCTGGCGGCCATCCATGGATTGGAGGCGCTGAAGCGCCCGAGCCAGGTGGTGCTGACCACCGACAGCCAGTACGTCATGAAGGGCGTAACCGAATGGATGCCCGGCTGGAAACGGCGTGGTTGGAAGACTGCAGACAAGAAACCGGTCAAGAACCAGGATCTCTGGCAGCGCCTGGACGCGGCGCTCGCAAGCCATCAGGTCGAGTGGAAATGGGTGCGCGGCCATAGCGGCCATGCCGAGAACGAACGGGTCGACGAACTGGCGCGGGCGCAGATTGCCGCGCTGCGCAACGACGAAGCTTGAGGAGAAGGGCTATGGCGCGCAGCGGCGCCGAGATTTTGGTCGATCAACTGCTGATCCATGGCGCACGCCGGGCCTACGGCGTGCCGGGCGAGAGCTACCTGGCGGTGCTCGACGCGCTCGTCGATCGGCCGAACCTGCCGTTTATCGTGACTCGCCACGAGAGCGGTGCGGCGATGATGGCCGAAGCGGAAGGTAAGCTGACCGGGCGGCCGGGCATCGCCTTCGTTACGCGCGGTCCCGGCGCCACCAACGCCAGTGCTGGATTGCACATCGCCTTTCAGGACTCCACGCCGATGATCCTCTTCATCGGCCAGGTTGCGCGCGATCTGCGCGGCCGCGAGGGCTTTCAGGAAATCGACTACACCCATCTCTTCGGGCCTTTGACCAAATGGACGGCCGAGATCGATGATCCGGCGCGCATTCCCGAGTTCGTCGCGCGCGCCTTCTCTGTAGCGACCTCAGGCCGGCCGGGCCCCGTGGCCCTTGCGTTGCCCGAGGACATGCTGGTCGAGCAGGCAACGGCGGCGGACATGCCGGCCATTACACCCAACCTGGCGGGAGCCGGCACAGCGGACCTGGAGGCTCTGGAAGCGCTGTTGCAGCAGGCACAGCGCCCCTTTGTGCTGGTCGGCGGCGGTGGCTGGTCCGATGCGGCCAAGACGGCGCTGGAGCGCTGGGCCGCGGCCAACGCGCTGCCGGTCGGCGTTTCCTTCCGCTGCCAGGACTACATCGACAACGAGCATCCCAGCTATGTCGGCCATGTCGGTATCGGCCTGGCAGCTGATCTGCGCCGACGGATCGAGTCGAGCGACCTGATCATCGCCTTGGGGCCGCGCCTGGGCGAGATGACCACCCAAGGCTACGAGCTGTTGAAGGCGCCGCTGCCGGACCAGAAGCTGGTGCATATTCATCCGGATCCGGAGGAGCTGGGGCGCGTTTACCGCCCGACGCTGGCAGTCTGTGCAGCGCCGGGCCGAGTGATCGAGACTCTGGCCGAACGCCTGGCGATTGACGCGCCCGTCTGGAGCGCGGACACGGCGGCGGCGCGCGCCGACTTCGAAACCTTTACCACGCCCGCCCGGCTCGATGGACCGCTTCAGTTGGGCGAGATTTTCGCTGGTCTGAGCAATTCTCTGCCGCCCGAGGCGATCCTCTGCAACGGCGCCGGCAACTACACCGCCTGGGCGCATCGCTTTCACCGCTGGCAGCGTTGGCGCACCCAGTTAGCGCCGACCAGCGGCTCGATGGGGTACGGAGTTCCTGCGGCGATCGCCGCCAAGCTGACCCATCCGGAGCGGCCTGTGGTGGCTCTCGCCGGCGACGGGTGTTTCCTGATGACCGGACAGGAACTGGCGACGGCCGTGCAATACGATCTGGCGATCGTTTTCCTGGTTCTGGACAACGGCATGTACGGCACCATCCGCATGCATCAGGAACGCGATTATCCGGGGCGGGTCAGCGCAACTTCTCTGACCAATCCGGATTTTGCAGCGCTCGCCCGCAGCTACGGGCTGGAGGCCTGGACGGTCGAGGCGACGGAGCAGTTCGGCCCGGCTTTCGAGGCGGCACTGGCTTGCGGCGGTCCGGCGCTGCTGCACCTCAGGATCGATCCGCAAGCGATCACCCCGACGACGACTCTGTCGGGCATCCGCGAGGCGGCCTTGGCGTCGATCCTCTAACCGCCCTTCAACGGCGCATTGCCGGCCTAGTTGGCAGGCAGCACAGCCTCGATGGCCGCAATCACCGGTTCCGCGTCGGGGCGCGTGGTGGTGGCGAAGCCTTCGACCACCCGGCCGTCCGGATCGATCAGGAACTTATGGAAGTTCCAGCGCGGTTCGGCATTCTGCTGAAGTTGCCCGCCGATCCATAGGTAGAGCGGATGCGCGCCGGGACCCCGGACGTCCTGCTTCTCCGTCATCGGAAAGTCGATTCCGAAGGTTACGTCGCAGAACTGCTTGATTTCGGCATTGTCGCCGTATTCCTGGCCCCCGAAGTTGTCGGACGGCACGCCGAGCACGACGAGGCCACGGTCCCTGTAGTCCTCCCAGAGCGCTTGAAGCTGCTCGTACTGCGGTGTGAAGCCGCAGAAAGATGCAGTGTTGACCAGCAGCACGGCCTTTCCTGCGAAGTCGCTCAGGGGCAAGGATTCGCCCTCGATCGAGGTAAAAGCGAAGTTGTGTGCGGTTTCTGCCTGAGCCGAAGGCGGCAGGAACAGCACGAGAGCGGCGAGCAGCGGGGCGATCCGGCGCATCGGTCAGGTCGTCTCCGGTCGGTAGTGTGACATCTTCAACAAAGATAGGGTTCGGGAGCGAAGCGGCAATCGCGCAGGCAGTGCCATCTTGTTAGAGTGCCTCTATGACCGACTCCGCCGTTTCTCAGAACCCCGCCCCGCAACGCGTCGTCTCGCTGATCGCCAGCTCGACCGAAATCGTCTGTGCCCTGGGGTGCGCCGACCGTCTGGTCGGGCGTAGCCACGAGTGCGACTTCCCGCCCGAGGTCAAGGCGCTGCCCATGCTGACCCGCGCGCGCCTCGATACCGCCGCGCCGAGTGGCGAGATCGACCGGGCCGTGCGCGAGATCCTGACCGATGCCCTGGCGGTCTACGACATCGAGGCCGAGGCCCTGCGCGAGCTGCAACCCGATCTGATTGTGACCCAGGACCTCTGCGAAGTTTGCGCCGTCAGTTTGTCGGACGTGGAGGCCGCGGTCTGCGACTGGATCGGGACGGGCACAGACCTGGTGTCGCTCAAGCCCAGTCGGTTGGATCACGTCTGGTCCGATATCCGCCGGGTCGCTGCGTCGCTCGGTGAACCTCTGCGCGGCGAAGCGCTGGTCGAGCATCTGCAGGGCCGCCTGCGCAAGCTGGAGGAGCGGCTACGCTCCCGGTCCCGTCCCAAGGTCGGCTGCATCGAGTGGCTCGACCCGATCATGGATGCCGGCAACTGGATGCCGGAGGTGGTGGCCGCGGCCGGCGGACGGGACGTGCTGTCCAAGCCCGGCGAGCACTCCGGCTATCTGGATTGGACCCAGCTTCAGACCGCAGATCCGCAGGTGCTGGTCATGATGCCCTGCGGCTTCGACCTCGAGCGGACCCGCCAGGAGATGGCGGCGCTGGATGCCGATCCCCGCTGGCAGGGTCTCTCCGCCGTCCAGAAAGGTGAGGTCTACGTGACCGACGGCAACCAGTTCTTCAACCGGCCCGGTCCGCGCCTGGTGGAGTCGGCGGAGCTGCTGGCGGAGATCCTGCATCCCCAGATCATCGAGCCGAAACACGAAGGAAAAGCTTGGGCGTGCTATCTCGGTTGACGAGCGTTTGACCTGATCTGCGTTACCGTTCCAGCGCCCGCCAACCGATGTCGCGGCGACAGAAGCCTTCGGGCCAGTCGATCCTGTCGACGGCGGCATAGGCTTTCTCGCGGGAGGCTGAGACTTCGTCGCCCAGGGCGGTGACGTTGAGCACCCGCCCGCCGACGGCGCGCAGGCTGCCGTCGGGATCGCGCCGTGTGCCGGCGTGGAAGATCTCCAGATCCGGATCGCCCTTCAGCTCTTCCAGACCGCGGATCTCCGTGCCTTTGTCGTAGGCGCCGGGGTAACCCTCTGCGGCCAGTACGACGGTCAAGGCCGTGCGCTCGTACCAGCGCAGGTCGAAGGCCTGCAACAGGCCGTCGCAGGTCGCGATCAGCGCGGGCAGGAGGTCGCTCATCAGACGCAGCATCAGCACCTGGCACTCCGGATCGCCGAAGCGAACATTGTACTCCAGCAGCTTGGGCGTGCCGTCCGGGGCGACCATGATTCCGGCGTAGAGCACGCCTTTGTACTGACGGCCTTCGGCCTTCATGGCGGCGACCGTCGGCTGCACGATCTCGCTCATGATTCGCTCGGCCAGCTCGGGCGTCACCAGCGGGGCAGGGGAGTAGGCGCCCATACCCCCCGTGTTGGGCCCTTCGTCGCCATCGAAGGCGCGCTTGTGGTCCTGGGCGCTGGCCAAAGGCAGCGCGGTCACGCCGTCGCAGAGGGCGAAGAAACTGGCCTCCTCGCCCTCCAGCAGTTCTTCGATCACGACTTCGGCGCCGGCGGTCCCGAAGACACCTTCCGACAATGCGGCCTCTACGGCCGCCTCGGCCTCTTCCAGAGTCTGGGCCACTGTCACGCCTTTTCCGGCGGCCAGGCCATCGGCCTTGACCACGATCGGCGCGCCCTGGTCCCGCAGGTAGGCCTTGGCAGATTCGACAGTGTCGAAGCGGGCATAGGCGGCCGTCGGGATATCATGACGGGCGCAGAGATCCTTCATGAAGCCCTTGGAGCCCTCCAGCTCGGCTGCCTCGCTGCGCGGACCGAAGGCGCGGATCCCGGCCGCCTCCAGCCTGTTCACCAGTCCGGCCACCAGGGGCGCCTCGGGACCGACCACCACCAGATCCAGATCCTGCCGTTTGGCAAAGTCCTCCAGGCCATCCAGATCGTCGGCGGCGATATCGACGCAGTCGGCAACCTCCGCGATTCCCGCGTTGCCTGGGGCGCAATAAAGCTTGTCGAGCAACGGCGAGCCTGCGATTGCCCAGCAGAGGGCATGTTCCCGCCCGCCACCACCGACCACCAGAACCTTCATTCGCTGTTGCCTCCCGAACGTTGATTAGGCTTCTGCCTTGGAGTGTGAATCGCTCTCTAACCTTATAAGAGAACAGGGTTCACGCCTTAGGCGGGATCGCCGAAACGACTCCGCTTGAGGCCACCCTGCTCTAGCGCCTTTCGCAGCGCCGGGCGGCTCCTGTAGCATGAGGCCCAGCTATGAGCGAGTTTTCCGAAACCCCTCCCACCCGCCCGAGTAACCTGCCCGAGTTCTCCGTCTCGGAGGTCAGCCAGGCGATCAAACGCACCCTCGAAGGCAGTTTCGAGCGGGTGCGCGTCCGTGGTGAGATCTCCGGTTTCAAGCGCGCGGCCAGCGGTCATCTCTACATGGCGCTGAAGGACAGCGACGCGGTGCTCGACGCCGTCTGTTGGCGCGGCCAGGCGGGGCGCCTGTCGGTCGCTCCGGAGGATGGGCTGGAGGTTGTCGCCACCGGCCGGATTACCAGCTATCCCGGCCGTTCCAAGTACCAGATCGTGATCGACTCCCTGGAGCTGGCCGGTGAAGGTGCGCTGCTCAAGCTGCTGGAGCAGCGGCGTAAGGCACTGGCCGCCGAGGGGCTGTTCGACGAGGACCGCAAGCGCCCGCTGCCGTTCTTGCCCGAAGTGATCGGCGTTGTGACCTCGCCGACCGGCGCGGTGATCCGGGATATCCTGCATCGCCTGGCGGAGCGTTTTCCGCGAAACGTCTTGGTTTGGCCGGTCTTGGTCCAGGGCGAAGGCGCTGCCGAGCAGGTGGCTGCGGCCATCCGCGGCTTCAACGCGTTGGTGACGGGCGGCGCTGTCCCGCGGCCGGACCTGCTAATTGTCGCGCGTGGCGGCGGCTCTCTGGAGGATCTTTGGGCCTTCAACGAGGAAGTGGTGGTGCGCGCCGCGGCGGAATCGCAGATCCCCTTGATCTCGGCCGTTGGCCACGAGACCGACACCACGTTAATCGACTTTGCGAGCGACCGGCGTGCGCCCACGCCCACGGCTGCGGCGGAGATGGCCGTGCCCGTGCGCAGCGATCTCCTGGGACAGCTCCAGGATCTCGAACGGCGTTTGACCGGCGCAGCCGGTCGCCTGCTGACGCATCGCCGAAGCGAAGTCGAGGGGCTTGGTCGCGGTTTGCCCGATCCCGTGCGGCTGCTGGGCGAACTGAACCAGCGGCTCGACGAGCGGGTCGAGCGCCTGGACCTTGCCGTGCGTGGTCTGCTGCGCCAGCGTGGGCAAGAGGTGGTGGGGCTCGCCGCACGTCTGCCGGATCCGCGCCAGCAGCTTCGCCGGGCGAACGAGATGCTGTTGGAACGTTGCGAGCGGCTGGAAACGGCGCTGGCGGGCCAGGTTCGCCGGAACGGTCGGGAGCTGACCGAGATTGCCGGGCGTTTGCCGGTTCTGGCCGGCCGCCAGGTGCCGCAGAGAGCTCAGGAGCTGCAGCGTCTCGATGCCGGTGAGCGCCTCGCTCGTGCGGTCGAGAGACGACAGCGCGATTGCGATGCGGCCCTACGCGAACTCGGACGTTTGTTGGAGAGCTACAGCTACCACTCGGCGCTGGAGCGCGGCTTCGTCGCGGTTCGAGATTCTGGAGGTGCGGTCTTGACGCGTGCGGGCCAGATCGCCGACGGCCAAGGATTGGAGCTCGAGTTCCGTGACGGCCGTTTACCGGCGGTTGCCGGACGAAGTGGCGGAGCGGGCGGTGAGCCTCCGAAGCCTAAGCGTCGCTCGAAAAAAGCTCTCTCGAAACCGACTCAAGGAGAGCTGTTGTGATCGGTCGTTTGGCCGTGATCGTTCTATTGCTCGCCGCCGCGCCCGCAGCGGCGCTGGAGTTAAGCGGCGGCGCAAGTCAGGGCGGCCTGCTGTACGGCCGGACAGATCCCGACAGCAAGGTGCATTTCGACGGTCGCGCCGTCCGCGTCGGTTCGGACGGGCGTTTCGTTGTCGGCTTCGGCCGCGACGCGGCGCCAAGTGCCACGCTTAGCCTTACAGCGCCGGATGGCCGGCAAGAAGCCGTAACTCTGACCGTGGTGCAGCGTCACTATCAGATACAGCGTATCGACGGCTTGCCGCAGACCATGGTGTCGCCGCCGGAGGCGGTCTGGGAGCGCATCAAGCGCGACGCGGCCCTTGTCGCGGAAGCCCGCGCCCACGACACACCGCTCCCCTATTTCGTCGGCCCCTTCAGCCAGCCGGTCGAGGGTGTCGTGACCGGAGTCTACGGCAGCCAACGGATTCTCAACGGCCAACCGCGGCAGCCGCACTACGGGATCGACATCGCTGCCTCGGAGGGCACGCCGGTCCTGGCACCGGCCGGCGGTATCGTACGGCTAGCGGAGCCGGATCTCTACTATACCGGCGGGACCATCGTGCTGGATCACGGCCACGGCGTCAGCTCGACCTTTCTGCACATGGCCAGCCTGGAGGTGGCGTTGGGCGACAGTGTGGCGCGGGGCGATCGCCTGGGCACGGTCGGCTCCACTGGTCGCTCGACCGGCGCACACCTCGACTGGCGCATCAACTGGTTCGAGGAACGGATCGACCCGCAGCTTGCCGCCGATCCGGTTGCTGGGCAGTAGCCGCCCTAGGACCGGACCCTAAGCCGCGTGACTGGCGGCGGACTCCGTCAACAGAGCATAGACAGCGTCTGCCGAATCGGTGCCTCGCAGCTTGTCGCAACTGGCGCGGTCGCGGAGCAGGCGGGAGACCCGGGCCAGGGCCTTCAAGTGGTCGGCTCCGGCGGTTTCAGGTGCCAACAGCAGGAAGACCAGGTCGACCGGTTGCTCGTCGATGGCATCGAAGTCCACCGGCGTTTCCAGCCGTGCGAAGACGCCGTAAAGGCGGTCTAAAGCCGCCAGCTTCCCGTGCGGAATCGCGATTCCGTGGCCGACTCCCGTCGTTCCCAAGCGTTCTCGCTCGGTCAGAACTTCGAAAATCGCGCGTTCCGACTGGCCCGTCAGTTCGCTCGCCTTTTTGGAGAGCTCCTGCAGCACCTGTTTCTTGCTATTGACCTTCAGACTCGCAATCACGGCCTGCGGCGTAAGCAATTCGCTCAAGTTCATCGTTCGACAACCCTCGATCGATTCGGATCCGACATCGCTCGGGCCGCCGGCGCCTCAGGCGCCGCGGTTGCCTCGCGGGTCGACCCAGCCGACGTTTCCGTCACGCCGGCGGTAGATCATGTTGAGCCCACCATGGGCTCGGTTGCGGAACATCAGCGCCGGCTCGTCCGACAGATCGAGACGCATCAGCGCTTCGCTTACCGTCAGCTCCGGCACCTCGCCTTCCATCTCGGCGATAATCGGCGGGGCGGCTTCCTCGCCGCCAGCCGCCTCTTCTTCCTCTTCATCGCCCGGTGCTGCCAGCACGTACTGTAAGGCTGGCATCCCCGCAAGCTGGGGCGTTCCCTTATGGTGGTCGCGCAGGCGGCGCTTGTAGCGGCGCAGGCGCTTCGCCAAACGATCTGCCGAGGCGTCGAAGGCCGCGTAGATTTCGCCAGCATCGGCCGTCGCCTGCACCTGGATGCCGCGCCCGACATGTGCCTGGACAAGACTGCGGTACAGGTGCCCTTCGCGCGACAGCGTCACGACCACCTCGATGGCGTCGCCAAAATACTTCTCGAACACACCGTCGAGCTTCGCAGCCACGTGCTCGCGCAAAGCGTCGCCGAGGTCAAGCTGTCGACCCTTGACCGACAGATTCATCTCGCGGTCCACAGAAAACCCTATGTCGTCATCACTAGGAGGCTCACGACCGGCCGAAACTCCCTGAGCGGCCGAAAACACCACCCGCCCCCAACGAAGGCGCGGACCATAATGACGGCCCAAACGGGCGTCAATAGAACTGGGCAAGTGCCACACCCCTTTCCCGTAACGGGTATATCGGGGCGTGATCGCGAGGCTGCAAGCGCTCTATTCTACGAGGCGACCAGAGCCTTTTGCCGGCGGCGCTGTACCGATGACGGAATACGCATAGATTCCCGGTATTTGGCGACTGTGCGACGGGCAATATCGATACCTTCGCCACGCAAGCGATCGACGATTGTATCGTCCGAAAGCACTTTTTGCGGCGATTCACCGTCAATCATTGAGCGAATCCGGTGGCGCACCGACTCGGCGGAAATTTCGGTTCCGTTCGCGCCTGAGACGCCCGTGGTGAAGAAGTACTTGAGTTCGAAAGTGCCGCGTGGTGTCGCAATGAACTTGTTGGCCGTGACTCGGCTGACCGTCGATTCGTGCAGCTCGATCGCCTCGGCGACATCCCGCAAAATCAACGGCTTCAGGTGGCTGATGCCATGGCGAAAAAAGCCTTCCTGCTGACGCACGAGCTCCGCAGCAACCCTGATGATGGTGGTGGCGCGCTGGTGCAGCGCCTTGACCAGCCAGTTGGCGGACTGGAGCTGTTCCGAGAGATACTCCTTATCCTCCTTGCGCCGACAGGCACCGGCGACTCGGGCGTAGTAGGTGCGGTCGACCAGGACTCGCGGCAGCGTGTCGGGGTTCAGCTCCAGTGACCAGGCACCGTTCGGCAGCAATCGCATCAGGACATCGGGCACCACCGCCTCTGCCGGCCCTTCGTCTAGGCCGCTGCCGGGCCGGGGGTCCAGGCTGCGGAGTTCCACCAGCATGTCCGCGAAGTCCTCCGCATCGCAGCCGAGGAGTTTGCGCAATCGGGCGTGATCGCCCGCCGCGACCAGGTCCAAGTGCTCCAGAAGACCGGCCATCAGCGGGTCCAGCCGATTGCGTTCTGCGAGCTGCAAGGCAAGACATTCCTGAAGCGTTCTCGCGAAGATCCCGGTCGGTTCGAAGCTCTGTAGCACCTGCAGCACACGCTCTACCTCGGCCACGACGACGCCGAGCTGTTCTGCCGCTTCCTCCAGCGAAACGCCCAGGTAGCCGGTCTCCGTCAGGCAGTCGATCAAGTAGAGACCGATCAAGCGGTCGCCGCCGGTCGCAATGCTGAGGTGCAGCTGCTCGACAAGTCGGTCTCTCAGGCTCTGGGCTTGCCCAAGCCGCTGGTCGAAGTCCTGGAAATCGCTCGAGTCGGTACCCCGCGATTGCGGAAGAGCAGGCAGATCGCTCGCCGGACCCGGTGCGCCATCTGCCGGGCCGAGATCGTCGTAGGCGACCTCGGCGTCCAGCGGCGCGTCGCGCTCACCGGTCAGCACGTCGCTGGCGGCTGAAGTCGCGCTGTCGGTGGCCTCCGTAGAGGTGTCGGTCGGGCGGTCGGCCTGGTCAGGTGCGGAGCGCTCGCGCCAGTCGCCTTCTTCTCTCGCGGAGCCGCGCTCATCAGCGGTCAGCAGCGGGTTTTGCTCGATCTCGCTGGCCACGTAGTCCGACAGTTCGAGGTTCGACAACTGCAGCAGCTTGATGGCTTGCTGCAGTTGCGGCGTCATCACCAGAGACTGGCTCTGGCGGACCTCGAGGCGTTGGCTGACGGACATGCAAAAAGCGTTACAAACTAAACCTTTCGCCTAGGTAAACTCGACGGACGTCCTGGTGCGCCACGATCTCCTCCGGCAAGCCCTCCATCAGCACGCGGCCGTCGTGGATGATGTAGGCGCGATCCACGATTTCCAGGGTTTCGCGGACGTTGTGGTCGGTGATCAGAACGCCGATGCCGCGGTCCCGCAGGTGGCTGACCAACTCGCGGATGTCGTTGACGGCGATCGGGTCGATGCCGGCCAGCGGTTCGTCGAGCAGGATGAAATTGGGCTGACTGGCAAGGGCGCGCGCGATCTCGCAGCGTCGCCGCTCGCCACCCGAGAGTGCGGTGGCCGGAGCGCGACGCAGGTGGCTGATGCCAAACTCGTTCAAGAGCTCTTCCAACCGTTGCTCGCGCCGCTCCTTCTTGGGCTCGACCGCTTCCAGTACGCCGCGAATGTTCTGCTCCACGCTCAAACCGCGGAAGATCGAGGCCTCCTGAGGCAGATAGCCGATACCCAGGCGTGCGCGCCGGTACATCGGTAGGTCGGTGATGTCATGGCCGTCCAACATGACGTAGCCGGTGTCGGGTTGCAGCAGGCCCATGACGATGTAGAAGCAGGTGGTCTTGCCGGCGCCGTTGGGACCCAGCAAGCCGACAGCCTCGCCGCGTTCCACGGCGACGGTGACATCCCGTAGAACCGGCCTTTTCTTGAAGGATTTCCCCACGGAGACCGCTGCCAGGCCGCGATTGTCGGCGACGAGCTTCGGGGTCCAGCCGGCGCCCAGAGCCGACTCTGGCGTTGCCTCGGGCGGCGTCTCTTGGCTCGGATCCAACGGCTCGGTCACTGCGCTTCGTCCTCGCTTTCGGGTGGGGCTTCTCCAGGCGGCACCGCCGGAGGCGCCACCGGGCTCGTTTCGGCCCCTTCGTCCTGGTCCTCGGGCCTGGCAGGCAACGACGAATTGCCCGACCCGCGCCCGGAAAGCTGACCCTGGACCCGACCCCCTTCGGTCGGGAGCAGACGGCTGACGCCGGTTGCCAAGTTTACCTCCGCACGCTGACCATTCAGCTGCGTTTCCCCCTGGGTGATCCTTACCTGCCCGGTCAGTATCGCGAGCTCTTCCTTAACATAGTAAATACCTTGGTCACCACGTGCGTATTCCTGGGGACTCGAGATCTCGACATCGCCGAAGGCTTCGATCTGTACGATCTCGTTTTGGCCGGCCGGATTCGGCTGCAAGGTCGCGACCAGCTCGTCGGCCTCGAGCCGCCGCTGGTCTGTCGTGACGGCCGCGTCGCCGCGCGCCACGGCCACCGGTGTCCCTTCGAAGTTCTCCCAGTATTCCAGGCTGTCGCGCGCGGTTACCACCTCTTCGGCTGTCTCGAGCCGCAGGTTGTCGCCGCGCAGCACGGCAATTTGCTGATCGACGAAGTAGACGCCGAGATCGCCGTAAGCGGTCTGGTCCGGAGAGGTGATCACCACGTTGCCTTCGGCCACGATGCGGTAGATGTTACCGCTTCCGCCCTGCACGGAGGCCTCGTCTGGCGTTTGTTGATCACTGTCCCGATAGAAGGCCGTCAGTACGTCGGCGGCGACTTGCGTATCGCCCTGGCGCGCTAGGGCATTGCCGCGGGCGACGTACTTCTTTTCGGATCGCAGCCACTCGATGCCCTGGTCCGCAAAGATCTCCAAGGGCTCGCCGCTTCCGGTGGCCAACCCGCCCAGACTTTGAGCCCAGGCGCCGACCGGCAAGGCTCCGGCGGCGATCAGCGAAGCCAGCATTGCCACGACCAGTTTCACGGCTCAGCCTCGTAGGGTGGCGTCTCGGCGGGGGCCATGCCCTGATCCCCCGTCTCCTCATCGGTCGGATAGAGCACCATGTGCGCCCGTCCCGTAAAGAAGACCCGCGCGCCGCGCTCTTCAACCCTCAGGCCCTCGGAGGTGATTGTGCCGAAGCTGCCTTGGCCAAAGGTCGGTGTACTGCTGGTCGCCAGGTCCGTGGCCAGATCCACGACCGCTTGTTCCGTTTGCAGTTCATAGCCGTCGTCGTGGAAGATGTTGACGTTGCCGTCCAGCAGCAGCACTTCCTGATCGCGCTGATAGACACCGTTGTCTGCCGTGATCGCCAGCCATTTGCCGGCATCGTCGAAGAGATCCGCGGCGGGACTTTGCATATCGATCGTTTCACGGTCGTTGGGCTGAAGCTGACGGGCGATATCGGCGGTGATCATGAAGGGCCGTCGGTTCTCATCGATCCCCTCGTAACGTGGGTTGATCATGGTGGCTTCCTCTGGGATCGGCGTATCGGTCAGACTGTCAACGGCATCCAGGCGGAAGCCTCCGCTTTTCTCGATCTGCGGCCAGATTGCGATCAGCAGAACCAGTCCCACGGCCACCGCAGGAAGCACAACCTTCATAGCACTCACGAAGAGGCTATAAGCACTGCGGCCCGATAGTCGGGGCGGAGCCGTCCTGCGCTGCTTCCGCTGCGGGCGTTCGGCCGCCATCATACCAGGTTGCTCAGGGCTGCTCTGCGCCATGGTCATGGTACGTGTTTACGCTGTCGACCGTGGCTGACGCCAGTTAAACCGGTCGCTTCGCCGCTTTCCCCGGTCCTCTACGTTGGGTTTGTCCGCCCTGGCCGCTCATATGCTCTCCGTGGGACAGGTTGGCAAAAACCGCATTCGGACGGCGATCCGAAGGGACAAGGTAACCCGGTGGGTTTCAAGAGTGCGCGAAGATGTCCACCTCGTCCCAGCCGGCGAGATCCAGTGCGGCTCGGGTTGGCAGGAATGTGAAGCAGGCCTCCGCATAGGCAGTTCTGCCTTCGCGGGCCAGCATGCCGTCGAGCGCCTGTTTCAGCCGGTGCAGGTGCAGCACGTCTGAGGCGGCGTAGGCCTGTTGCTGCTGTGTCAGCTCCGCCGCACCCCAGTCGCTCGACTGTTGCTGCTTGGACAAGGAGACGCCCAGCATCTCCTGACAGAGGTCTTTTAGACCGTGCCGGTCGGTGAAGGTGCGCACCAGCTTGCTGGCGATCTTGGTGCAGTACACCGGTTGGCAGTCGACGCCCAGCCAATGCTTCAGGACGGCGAGATCGAAGCGTGCGAAGTGGAAGAGTTTCAGGACCTGCGGATCGGCCAGAAGACGCGTGAGATTGGGGGCGGCATAGCGGCCGTCGTTCAGCTGCACGAGATGGGCCGTGCCGTCGCCGGACGAGAGCTGTACAAGGCAAAGCCTGTCCCGCGGAACGCGCAGCCCCATAGTCTCGGTATCGATGGCAACGATCGGGCCGAGGTCGAGACCGTCGGGTAGATCGCCGTGGTGAAGGGTGATTTGCGTCATCGGGAAAGTTCCGCAAGGTCGGGGCAGTGCGCCGGGCGGCAGGCGCGTTGATGCGACGGCGCGGCGGCTTGCCAGGGAAGGATGCGGCGAAGATATAGGGTGGTTGCGGGCTGTCAACGGACGCGCCGCGGTGCTATGAGGCGCCTTTGCGAAAACCTGTATCAGTGACCGACAGCGATCCGAGGCGTAGGGAGAAGAGTCAGACGATGGCAGGCCAGACGGTGACCATTTTTGGCGGCTCCGGCTTCATCGGCCGCTATGTCGTGTCGCGCTTGGCCGACCGCGGCTGGACCGTGCGTGTGGCGGTGCGCCACCCGCGGCAGGCGCATTTCCTCAAACCGCTCGGCAACGTCGGGCAGATCGTGCCGCTACGGGCGCGCTTGCAAAGCGATGCCGAGGTGAAGGCCGCGGTTCAGGGCGCCGATGCGGTCGTCAATCTGGTGGGAATTTTGGCGGCAGGCGGCCAGCAGACGTTCGAGGCGGTGCAGCATCTCGGCGCCAAGCGGATTGCCGAAGCCGCCGCCACGGAGGGCATCACCCGCTTCGTGCAGATCTCGGCAATTGGTGCTGACCCCCAAGGTGAGGCGGAGTATGCGCGAACCAAAGGGCTCGGCGAAGCAGCGGTGCGCGCTGCGATCCCGGAAGCGGTCATCCTGAGGCCCTCGATCGTCTTCGGGCCGGAGGACGGCTTTTTCAACCGCTTCGCCGCGATGGCCCGCCTGGCGCCGGCGCTGCCCTTGATCGGCGGCGGCCTGACCAAATTCCAGCCGGTCTATGTCGGTGACGTGGCCGATGCCGTGGTGGCGGGGTTGGAGCGCTCGGATGCCCGCGGCAGGACTTACGAACTGGGTGGTCCGCACGTCTACAGCTTCAAGGAGTTGTTGCAGCTTCTGCTAGATACCATTCGCCGTCGCCGTCTTCTGGTGCCGGTGCCCTGGGCGATCGCCTATGCTCAAGGCAGCGTCCTGCAACTGCTGCCCGATCCGCCGCTGACCCGCGATCAGGTCAAGCTGCTGGAGCGGGACAACGTGGTCGCGGCCGATGCGCTGACCCTGGCGGATCTGGGTATCGACACCCCGCATGCCTGCGAGGTCATCATCCCAACCTATCTGGAGCGCTACCGTCCCGGCGGCCGTTTCGTGGCGCAGACGCCCGAGGGCTAGATCACCCCGCCGTAGACCAAAGCGAGCAGTAGGATGCCCAGCAGAATCCGATAGACCACGAAGGGTGTGAAGCTTGCGCGGCGTAGCCAAGCCATCATGGCGGCAATGGCGATGAGGGCGGCTACGAAGGCCAGGGCCGCGGCAATGGCGGCATCTCGGCCAAGCGACAGGTCGCCGGTCTGGTAGAGATCGAGCCCGGCAAGGCTGCCGGCGCCGGCGATGGCCGGGATCGCGAGCAGCAGCGCGAAACGGGCCGCTTCCGAGCGCTCGAAGCCGAGAAAGCGGGCTGCCGTCATGGTGATGCCCGATCGGCTGGTGCCAGGAATCAGTGCCAGCACCTGCGCCAGGCCGACCACCAGCGCCTGCACCCAGCCGAGGTGTTCGAGCCGGTTGATCAGCATGCCGAAACGGTCGGCCAGACCGAGCAGAATTCCGAAGCCCAGAGTGGTCCAGCCGATCACCGCTATGTCCCGAAAGTAAACCAGCACGAGATCTTTGCCGAAGTAGCCGGCGGGAATGATCGGCAGAGAGGCCAGCAGGACAAGACCCGCCAAGCGCGCGCCAGGGTCGCGCCGGCCTGTGGCCAGGCGCAGCAACCCGATCGCCATGCGCCAGATATCGCGCCAAAAATAAAGGCAGACGGCGGCGAGCGTGCCCACGTGGACCGCCACGTCCAGATCGAGGCGCTCCGCTTCGACTGCACGCACGCCCTCTGTGGCTGTCTGGTCGAAGATCTCCCAGACCAGCACCAGATGGCCGGAGGAGGATATGGGCAGGAACTCGGTGATGCCCTGGACGAGGGCCAGGATGGCGAGCAGCAGGAGCGGCACGGACGAAGGTCTCCCCGGCGCGAGGTTCGCGATCTCGGCGCCTCTGATAGCAAGTCCTGCCGCGTCGCCGCTGCGGGAAATTTAATCCTGTTTCGAGACTATACGAGGCAATAGAGCGGTTTGGTGTCGGGTGTAATGCAGTTGATGCAGTGTTGCATTGCAAAAATGGTCAATATTATTGACCTTTTGGTCGAAAATGCACTTCCCAGCGCCCTCGCTATGCGGTATAAAAATAACTGAGAGCATGAAATTGCTCAAAAATTGCGCGGTGAGCGTCTACGACCTGAGGCTAAGCCCAGAGTCGTTCCGGCGATAGGGCGCGGACCGAAGCCGGTCGTTTCGCAGATGATGGACTGTGGGGCGGCGGCTCTGGCCCGCGCTCTCGTTTCTCTAAGCCCGCTTTGCGGTGAACGAGGCGGCGCTGGCCGGTCTGCGCAACAAGGAATCCTCGGGAGGGAGAGGGCTCGGCCATGCCGAACCAGATGCTGCAGTTCGTCACCACGGAGCAGAAGACGCCGCATAAACGCGACGTCGAAACGCGCCGCGCCGATTTCGGCGAGATCTACGCCGAGTTCGACCCTGCCGCAGCGGCGCAGCAGGCGGCGCGCTGCAGCCAGTGTGGCGTCCCGTTCTGCCAAGTGCATTGTCCGGTCCACAACAACATCCCAGACTGGCTGATGCTGACCGCCGAAGGCCGCCTCGAGGAGGCCTACGAAGTCAGCCAGGCGACCAACAACTTTCCAGAGATCTGTGGCCGAATCTGCCCGCAGGATCGCCTCTGCGAAGGTAACTGCGTGATCGAGCAGTCCGGCCACGGAACGGTGACCATCGGTGCCGTTGAGAAGTACATCACCGATACTGCCTGGGAGAAGGGCTGGGTCAAGGCAGTCAAACCGACGAAGGAGCGCACGCAGTCGGTTGGCATCATCGGCGCCGGTCCGGCCGGTCTCGCCGCTGCCGAGGAGCTGCGCCGCAAGGGCTATCAGGTCACCGTCTACGACCGCTACGACCGGATCGGTGGACTGATGATCTATGGCATTCCCAACTTCAAGCTGGAGAAAGAGGTTGTAGAGCGCCGCGCCCGTCTGATCGCCGACGCCGGCGTTGCCTTCAAGCTCAACTTCGAGGTCGGCCGGGATGCCACGCTCGATGAGCTACGCATTCAGCACGATGCCGTTCTGGTCGCCACCGGCGTTTACAAGGCGCGCGACCTGCAGGCACCGGGCTCGGGGCTGGCGAACATTCAGCCGGCAATGGACTATCTTACGGCGTCCAACCGCAACGGCCTGGGCGACGAGGTGCCGGCCTTCGACGACGGCACGCTCAACGCCGATGGCAAGCGCGTGGTCGTGATTGGCGGCGGAGACACGGCGATGGATTGCGTGCGCACGGCGGTGCGCCAGGGCGCCGTTTCGGTCAAGTGTCTCTATCGCCGGAATCGTACCAACATGCCGGGCTCGCAGCGCGAGGTCGCCAACGCCGAGGAAGAGGGGGTGGAGTTCGTCTGGCTCTCCGCGCCCGAAGCCTTTCTCGGCGACGAGACGGTTTCCGGTGTGCGTGCCAGCCGCGTTCACCTGGGTGTGGCCGACGCCACCGGGCGCCAGGCGCCGCAGATCCTGCCGGACAGTGCCTACACCGTGGAGGCCGATCTGGTCATCAAGGCGCTGGGCTTCGATCCCGAGGATCTGCCCGACAAGTTCCAGGCGGGAGCCTTGGAGACCACCCGTTGGGGTACCCTGAAGGTCAGCTACAAGAACATGATGACCTCGCTCGACGGCGTCTTCGCCGCCGGCGATATCGTGCGCGGCGCTTCGCTGGTCGTCTGGGCGATCCGCGACGGTCGCGACGCTGCGGAGCAGATCGACGGGTACCTGCAGGCCAAGGTTGCCGGCGGTGCCGAGACCGTCCCTGCCGTTGCTGCCGAGTAAGCCTTTCAAGACAACATGTGACTTTCGAGGATCGATGTGATGCCTCTCGACGCGCAGACCCCCGAAGCCGCCCTGCTGGCTGAAACCGGCCTTTACGATCCCGCCGACGAGCACGACGCTTGCGGCGTCGGTCTTGTCGCCTCGATCGACGGACGGCCGCGCCGCGACGTGGTGGAGAAGGCGATCGAAGCCCTGAAGGCGGTCTGGCACCGCGGTGCCGTCGATGCCGACGGCAAGACCGGCGACGGCGCCGGAATCCACGTACAGATCCCTCAGGAGTTCTTCCGCGAGCACATCGTGCGCACCGGCCACCGGCCGGGCCGCGGCCAGATCGGCGTCGGCATGATCTTTCTGCCGCGCACCGACTACGGCGCCCAGGAGCGTTGCCGCGTTCTGGTCGAGCGAGAGATTCTCCACTTCGGCTATTCGATCTACGGGTGGCGCCAGGTTCCGGTGGATACCAGCGTGATCGGCGAGAAGGCCAATGCCACGCGCCCTGAGATCGAGCAGATCATGATCGCGAACTCGAAGGGCGTCGACGCACAGCGCTTCGAGATCGACCTCTTTATCATTCGCCGGCGGATCGAGAAGGCGGCTGAGGCGGAGTCGATCAAAGACCTTTACATCTGTTCGCTGTCCGGCCGCTCGATCATCTACAAAGGCATGTTCCTGGCGGAGCAGGTGTCGATCTTCTACCCCGATCTGCTGGATGCGCGCTTCGAGTCCAACTTTGCGATCTTCCACCAGCGCTACTCGACCAACACCTTTCCGACCTGGCGCCTCGCACAGCCGTTTAGGGTGATCGCCCACAACGGCGAGATCAACACCCTGCGCGGCAACGTGAACTGGACCAAGGCCCACGAGTGCCGCATGGCCAGCGATGCCTTCGGCGCCCATGTCGACGATCTCAAGCCGGTGGTGCAGTCCGGCAGCTCCGACTCCGCGGCGCTCGACGCTGTGGTCGAACTGATGGTGCGCGGCGACCGCGATCTGCCGATGGTCAAGACCATGCTGATCCCGGAGGCTTGGAGTCCGGACAGCCCCATGCCGCAGGACTGGAAGGATCTCTACAGCTACTGCAATTCCGTGATGGAGCCTTGGGACGGCCCGGCGGCGATCTGCGGTTACGGCGGCCGTTGGGTGCTGGCCGGTATGGACCGGAACGGCCTGCGCCCGCTGCGCTACACCATCACCGACGATGGGTTGCTGTTTGCGGGGTCCGAGACGGGCATGGTCAAGCTCGACGAAGCCACCATCGTTGAAAAGGGCCGGCTCGGTCCCGGCGAGATGCTGGCTGTCGATCTCGAGAAGGGCCGCTTCTACCACGATCGCGAACTGAAGGATGCGCAAGCCGCCCGCCGCCCCTGGGGCAAGTGGGTCAGCGGCATCGTCGAGGCCGACACGGCTTTCGAAGTCGGGCCTGAGGCGCCCAGCTTCGACAAGGCGGAGCTGCGCCGCCGTCAGTATGGCTACGGCCTCTCGATGGAGGATCTGGAGCTGATTCTCCATCCCATGGTGGAGACCGGCAAGGAGGCCGTCGGCTCCATGGGAGACGACACGCCGCTGGCCGTGCTGTCCGACCGCTACCGCGGTCTGCACCACTTCTTTCGGCAGAACTTCAGTCAGGTGACCAATCCGCCGATCGACTCCCTGCGCGAGCGACGGGTGATGACCCTCAAGACCCGACTGGGCAACCTCGGTAACATTCTCGAGGAAAAGGCCGAGCAGTGCTCGATCATCCAGCTTGACTCACCGGTGTTGAGCAATGCGCGCTTCGCGGCACTGCGAGAGCATCTGGGCGAGGCAGCGGTCGATATCGACTGCACCTTCGATGCCGAAGGCGGCGAGCCCGCTCTGCGCGAGGCGCTGGAGCGGGTCCAGCGCGCGGCCGAGGACGCGGTGCGCGGTGGCGCCGCCCATTTGGTGCTCTCCGACCGCGACGTCGGGTCGAACAAGGCCCCGATCCCCATGATTCTCGCCACGGGGGCGGTCCATACCCACCTGATGCGCGAGGGCCTGCGCACCTTCACCTCGATCAACGTTCAGGCCGGCGAGTGCATCGATGTGCACTACTACGCGGTGCTGATCGGAGTCGGAGCGACCACGGTCAACGCCTATCTGGCACAGGAGTCCATCGCCGACCGGCATACCCGCGGCCTGTTCGGCGAGATGTCCCTGGAGGAAGCGATTCGCCGCTACGTCCAGGCGGTGGACGACGGTCTGCTCAAGGTGATGTCCAAGATGGGCATCTCCGTCATCTCCTCCTACCGTGGCGGCTCCAACTTCGAGGCTGTCGGTCTGTCCCGCACCCTGGTGGACGAGTTCCTGCCCGGCATGCCGAGTCGTCTCTCGGGCATCGGGCTGTCCGGTATTCAGCAGAAGGTTCTGGAGCTGCATCGCAAGGCCTGGGACGAGGACGTGATCGCGCTGCCGGTCGGCGGCTTCTACCGCTACCGGCGCGGCGGTGAGCAGCACGCTTGGGAGGCGGGGCTGATTCACACGCTCCAAGCGGCCGTCGCCACCGACAGCTACTCGACCTATAAGAAGTTCTCCGAGGGCAACGCGAAGCTGCCGCCTTCCTCTTTGCGCGATCTGCTTGGGTTCAAGGTCGATCCCGATCAGGCGATCTCCGTGGACGAGGTCGAATCGATTACGGCGATTCGCAAGCGTTTCGTGACGCCGGGCATGTCCCTAGGCGCGCTCTCGCCCGAGGCGCACGGCACACTCAACATCGCGATGAACCGGATCGGCGCGAAGTCCGATAGCGGCGAGGGCGGCGAGGATCCCAGCCGTTTCACGCCGCATGCCAACGGCGACAACGAGAACTCCGCCATCAAGCAAGTGGCCTCGGGACGCTTTGGTGTGACGGCCGAGTATCTCAATCAGTGCCGCGAGATCGAGATCAAGGTGGCGCAGGGCGCAAAGCCGGGCGAAGGCGGTCAGCTCCCAGGCTTCAAGGTCACGGAGATGATCGCCAAGCTGCGGCATGCGACGCCGGGTGTGATGCTGATCAGCCCGCCGCCTCACCACGACATCTACTCGATCGAGGATCTGGCCCAGCTGATCTACGATCTCAAGCAGATCAATCCCGATGCCAAGGTTTGCGTGAAGCTCGTCGCGCGCTCTGGGGTGGGCACCGTTGCGGCCGGCGTGGCCAAGGCCAACGCCGACGTGATTCTCATTTCGGGCCATAACGGCGGCACCGGCGCCAGCCCGCAGACCTCGATCAAGTACGCCGGTGTCCCCTGGGAGATGGGTCTCTCCGAAGTGCACCAGGTGCTGACCCTCAACCGTCTGCGCCATCGCGTGAAGCTGCGCACCGACGGTGGCCTGAAAACCGGCCGTGACGTCGTGATCGCCGCGATCCTGGGCGCTGAGGAGTATGGCGTCGGGACGGCCTCCCTGGTGGCCATGGGCTGCATCATGGTGCGGCAGTGCCACTCGAACACCTGCCCGGTCGGCGTCTGCACCCAGGACGATGGCTTGCGGGACAGGTTTACCGGCACGCCGGAGAAGGTGGTGAACCTCTTCTCCTTCATCGCCGAGGAGGTGCGCGAGATCCTGGCCGAGCTGGGCGTGCGCTCGCTCGACGAGGTGATCGGGCGCAAGGATCTTTTGGTTCAGGTCAGCCGTGGTGCACCGCATCTGGACGATCTGGACCTCAATCCGCTGCTGGCGCGTGCCGACAGCGGGGGTCTGCCGGTTCACTGCACGCTCGAGGGCCGCAACGAGGTGCCGGAGACGCTGGACGCCCAGATGATCGCCGACGCCCGTGCGCTCTTCGAGGACGGCGAGAAGATGCAGCTGCAGTACGCCATCCGGAACACGCAGCGGGCGATCGGGACCAAGCTGTCCAGCTATATCGTGCGCAAGTTCGGCATGACCGGCCTAAAGCCGGGGCACATCACCGTGCGCTTGCGCGGCTCGGCGGGACAGTCGCTTGGCGCCTGGGCTGTCCAGGGGCTCAAGCTGGAAGTCTTTGGCGACGCCAACGACTATGTCGGCAAGGGCCTGTCGGGCGGCACCATCTCGGTGCGGCCGATGACCAAGTCGCCGCTGGCGACGAACGAGAACACGATCATCGGAAACACGGTTCTTTACGGTGCGACAGGCGGCAAGCTGTTTGCCGCGGGGCAGGCCGGCGAGCGCTTCTGCGTGCGCAATTCCGGTGCCGTCGCCGTGGTCGAAGGCTGCGGCTCCAACGGCTGCGAATACATGACCGGTGGAACCGCGGTGCTGTTGGGGCCGGTCGGCTTCAATTTCGGTGCCGGCATGACCGGAGGCATGGCGTTCGTCTACGATCCGGAGGGTCTTTTCCCGCAGCAGGTCAATCCGGAGTCCGTGATCTACCAACGGGTCGAGACGGAGCACTACGAAGCCTTGCTGCGGGATCTGGTCGGCGAGCATGTGCGCGAGACCCAGTCGCGCTTCGCGGAGCGCCTGTTGGTCGACTGGGCGCTGGAGCGCGACAAGTTCTGGCAGATCGTCCCCAAGGAGATGATCGACCGACTGGAGCATCCGATCGGCCAGGGCGAACGCCAGCGGGCTTAGGGACCGGCTTCGAGGGGCAGTTGTCTGCCTTGCGCGCGCCAGGTCCCTGCAGGGTCTCAGGCGCAGCCTAGAGACTGCGTAAGGTCTTGCGAATGAACTTGTTGGCGGAGCGGTAGTGACTGGCGCCGGACGCTTCCGCCCAGCGGCCCAGCGTCCAATCGTTTGTCCAGCCGTAGCGACTGGGCTCGTAAAGCTCGGTTTCGTCTAGCTTGTTCAGCAGCGCCAGCAGCTCTGTATGCTTGCCCTGGAACCTCTCAAGGATGTCCGGCCAAGTCTCGTTTCGGGAGGCTTGTCTGACTTTCTCGTTATAGTCTTTGAGCTGGTTCCATTTGTAACCAGGCGCCGGCGTCTGCACGGTCTTGCCCGCTTTCCCATCGCTGTACCAACCTAGAAAGAGATCGAGCCAGTGGGCGCGGTGGGCCACTGTGTCCTTGATTGAAACACCCTCTTCCGGCCCGGGAACCGACGCAACGTCCGCCTCGATATCTTCAAGCGTCTTCATGAGCTTGCCGTATTCTTTTTCGGTTACGGCGAGGAGTTCGACCCGAGTCGTCGCTGGCATTCCAACTTTCCTTCGTCGTCACTGCAGAAACGGCGGAAGCTTAGGTGAGATATCGGAGCCTCTTGAAAGCCTGCGGTACCCCTTTGAGCGTTTACCGGATAGCCTGGATCGATCTGTTGTAAGGCAGTTACATCCGAGACTGGATTGCGCCCCGGGTACGTTGACTGTCCTATGCATATCTTGGCAACGCTCCTTGTCGTCTGCGTGACAGGACTTTGCTGGGCTCGTGACGGTCTGGCTTCCGCCGACTGCGCCGGCGTTCTAGACGATACCGCCCGGCTGGCCTGCTATGACGCGGCCTACAGGACCGCGGGGCAGGGTGCGCCGCGCTGGTCGTTCTACGAGACGACGTCCGCCCTGAACGATCGGCGCGAGGTGGAGGTGGCGATCGTGGCGCTGGCACCCTTCGAGGACCGCTTCGGCGCGTTGGTCCGGGCTTCGTTGCATCTGGCCTGCCGTGACGCAAACCTGCAGGTCTGGGTCCACTTTGGCGGCGCCTACTTCTCCGAGCATACCGGCGGCGCGGTCATGACTTACCGGCTGGACGAAGCGCTGCCGCGCCAACGGGACTTCGATATCGCCGAGGATCGCCGCAGTCTCGGCTTTTGGACGAGCCGGGCGGCGGGTATCTTTCTGACGGAGTTGCAGGGGAGCCGCAGTCTGGTCGTCCGGGCAACACCCTTTCGCACGAACGAAGCGACGGCCGTGTTTGATGTGACCGGTCTGCCGGGCGTGTTGTCACAGGTTCGCGAAGCCTGCGCCCAATAGGCCGTGCTCAGATGCGGCGAACGGCGAAGCTGCAACGGCTGTCGCCGGAGAGACGATGCTCACGCCGTTCGACGGTGACATCCTTGCCGAGAGCTTTTCTAAAGAGCTTTGCCTCGCCGTCGCAGAGCGCGGTACAGGCACAGGCGGCCGCACGGATCGGGCAGTGCGCCTCCGCCAGGAGATACCAGCCGTCCGGCGAGACCTCCAGCGAGGCCTGGTAGCCTTCGGCGGTGCGGCGCTTGGCCAGCGCCTCCAGCCGGGCGCGCAAGGGCGCCTTGCGGTCGATCGTCCGGGCATAGAGCTTGGCGAGACGTTTGTCCCGCAAGGCCAGGACCTCGGCCGCTCCCTTCGTGCCCAGCGCCGCTTCCAGGCTGGCCAGCAGTTCAGCGGCCAACTGGGCATGACCGTCGGCGGCATCGCCAGCCGCGAGTTCCTCGGCTTGCGGCGTCAGGCGCCATAGCTTCGTCGGGCGGCCGATGGTTCCGCGTGCCAGCTCGAAGGCAACCAGTCCCTCGGCGGCGAGGCTATGCAGATGCTGCCGGGCGGCCATGTCGCTGACGCCGAGCGCGTCGCCGAGGCGCGTGGCCGACGTCGGCCCACGGTCGGCCAGCAACTGCAGTATCCGGCCGCGTGTCCACCCGGGTCGCCGGACCCCGTCACCTTCGCCGGGTTTGTCCGTCGATCCCGCCGGGGCCCTTTCCGGCTGCGGAACAAAACGACTCGACAAGAAATCCATCTCTTCTGGTACGCCGCGTTTCTGCGCTATGCAAGCGTACCCGCGCGATGTCCGCGCGACCTTCCACTCGAGCGCGAATCGGACCAGTCATGCGGGCTGCCGCACCCCAGGCGACTTCCTCACGTATCGGCTTCGGCATCGGCATGATGTTGCTCGGGGTGTTGGGGATGGTCGGAATGGACGCGTTCGCCAAGTGGCTGAGCGGCGACTACCCGATCAATCAGATCGTTTTCTTCCGCATGGCCTTCGGTCTGCTGCCGGCGCTCGTGCTGGTCTGGGCGGAGGGCGGCTTGCCAAGCTTGCGCTCCGGCAATCTCAGAATGCAGGGCGTGCGGGCTCTGGCCGGCCTGGGTGCGATCTTCGCCTTCTTCACCAGCCTGAAATACCTGGGCTTGGCCGAGGCCACGGCGATCGCCTTCGTGGCGCCGCTGGTCGTCACGGCGCTTTCCGTCCCGCTGCTGGGTGAAACGGTCGGGTGGCGGCGCTGGACCGCAGTTGCGGTGGGCTTTCTCGGCGCCATGATCATCCTGCGGCCAGGTTCCGAGGCGTTTCAGTGGGCGGCGATCCTGCCTCTGGTCGCCGGGGTCTGCTATGCGCTGGCTATGATCACCACGCGGGTGCTTGCGCGGACCGATGCAAATGCCGCGATTGTGTTCTGGAACGCCTTGATCATCGCCGTGGTGGCTGGGATCAGCCTTCCCTTTGCCTGGGTTACGCCCAGCCTGGCCGATCTTGCGGTTTTCGCACTGATGGGGCTGCTCGGCGGCGTTTCGATCTACTGGATCACGCTGGCCTTCCGAAACGCACCCGCCTCCGTGCTCGCGCCCTTCGACTACTCGGCGCTGCTTTGGTCGACATTGCTCGGTTGGCTGATCTGGCGCGAGCTGCCCGACGCCTGGGTCTGGGCAGGCGCGGTACTGCTGGTCGGCAGCGGCCTTTACGTGCTCTATCGGGAAACGCGAGCGGCGCGCAGCTGACAGCCGATCTTAGGCGCCTTGTTCGATGCGCTCCATGTCGTCATCGGAGAAGCCGAAATGATGACCGATCTCGTGAATCAGCACATGACGCACGATGCGGGTCAGATCCTCTTCGGTTTCGCACCAGTAATCGAGCAGCGGCCGCCTATAGAGGTAGACCATGTCGAGCGCCTGGGGCTGGTCGCTGACGGAGCGCTGCAGGAGGTCGACGCCGCGGTAGAGGCCCAGGAGATCGAAGGGGGACTCCAGGTCCATCTCCTCCATGGTTTCCTCGTCGGGGAAATCGTCAACGCGGATAACCAGATCGCCCAGATGCCGGCGCAGCTCGGGCGGGATGGCTGCCAGCTGCTCGCGCGCCATGGCCTCCAGGTCGGCGAGGCTGGGCGGCGTCGAGGTCGCCTGCAGTTGGGCGTTTCTGGTCATGATGGCGAGACTCATTGGCGGAACCTAGCGCGGCTTGACCGGGTCGCCAAGCGCGGCCACGTCGAGAGGGCGGGCAAGACCGGCGCTCCGGCAGGCTCGATCTATAGCCGCGGCGGTCAAAAGGCTGTGCGGCGTACGTTGGGATGGATTTTGCGGCATTGCGCCGCAGAAATAACGGCAATTGCGCAAACTGCAAGAGGAGTCGCGGGGAAATGACAACGAGGCTGCAGGGCGAGGCACGTGCACAAGCCTTCGCGAAGATCGATGGCTGGGCCGAGGTCGAAGGCCGGGACGCCATTGCCAAGACCTTCAAGTTCAAGGACTTCAACGCCGCTTTCGGTTGGATGACGCGGGTTGCGATGGTGGCGGAGGTCGCGGACCATCACCCCGAATGGTTCAACGTCTACAACCGAGTCGAGGTGACCCTCTCGACGCACGATGCCGGCGGCCTGACCGAAAAGGATATCGCCCTGGCCGGCCGCATGGACCGCTTCGCAAGTGAGATGGCCTCCTAGCGGCGTCTTGTCGGCCGGCCTCCTGGACACTGCTGGAGGTGCAAGGCTGGTGTGCGCTCACCCAGTAGGGTGCTTGTAGACGAAGCTTGTCGGTGTTCTGCCGGATAGCGGGTTGCCGTGAGGCTTGGGCGTGTCTGCATGCCACGGAGCCAGGTCTGTAGGCGCGGATGACGATCCAGCAGAGCGAGGCCGCTGGGAACGAGGGCCAGATACACCAGCATCGGTGCCAGCTGCAGGTCGGCCAAGGTCAGGGAGTCACCGAGGAAAAACGGCTCCGCCAGCAGGCTGTCGAGCGCGGCCAGACACTGCGTGGCGGTGTCGAGCGCGTCGTCCGTCAGGGGTGTCCCTTTCCGTTCGGGCACCAGAACGCCCCAAACCAGCCGTGGATAGGCATAGCTGTCCGCCACACCCATGATCTGGGCCATGCGGCCGATGCCGGCTGAGGTGTCGGGCGTCAGCGCCGGGCCGGCGAAGGCGGCGTCGACGTAGCGGGCGATCGCTTGCGTCTCGTAGAGTATGAGATCGTCGTGTTTTAGGGCGGGAATCTTCCCGAAGGGTTGCAGGTCGGCGTACCAGGCCGGTGGCTGCCTGTCCTCGCCGAAGATGTCGATGGCTTCGAGGTCATAAGCCACACCTTTTTCGGCCAGAGCCAACTTGGCGATGCGCGTATAGACGCTGTAGTCCGCGCCATAGAGGATGGGGCGGGGCATCAGGACTGCTCCAGCAGCAACAGACGGTTGACGCCGCCGAAGACACGCAGGCAGGTCGCGATCTCGCTTTGCAGTCGGGCAAGCGGCAAATCGCGGAAGCGCGCTTTCAAGGCCGCCTCGATCTCCGCGAGGTTGCGCCGGCCGTCGCAGAGTTCCGCAAAGGCCGCGGCGCGCCCCGGCAAGTCCAGGCGCAACGGCAAGCCGTCGAAACCGCCGGCGAGCGCGCCCTCGCGCTTGATCATGGCAGCCACCGCTGCTCCCTCCCACTCCACCCAAGTGGGTACGGCTGTTGTATGCGGCTGGGCAACCGTGTGCGTACGTAAGCTCAGGTACAGCGTATGCGTCTTGAGATTACCGGCCAATTGCTCTGCCAGCGCTGTACGCTCAAGCTGGCTTAGCCCCTCAAGCCTCTCGTGCAGGCCCGGCGGCAGATAGGTTGCAGGATCGTAGCGTAGGGGCTCGATCCAGGCGGCAATCTGCAGCCCGACACTCGCGATCATCGCCCCCAGTTCGAGAACGTCATAGGCGATGTCCCGCTCATGCAGCAGCAGATCCACAAGCTCCGAATCGCTGCGCTTGTGGTCGCCGACGATGGGGTTGCGCACAAAGAGGTTGGTCTTCGGCAGCGCGGGCAGCAGGGTCTTCGCAAGCTGTACGCGTGCACGCAGGTCCAAGCCCTTTCCCAAGCGTCGCAGTGCGTCCTGCAGTTCGTAGACGCCGCTACGGCCGAACCGGCCGTAGACCATAAGGCCCAGGCCGCCCGATGGCGTGAGTACATCCGTAAGGTTTTGCAGGCCTGCCGTCGGATCGGTCAGGTGGTGCAGGACGCCGCAGCAGTCGATGTAATCGAAGCTCCCGAGATCCAGGCGAGCCAGATCCTCGATCGCACCGCTGTGGAAGCTGACGTTGGTCAGACCACGCCGTCGCACCCGGGCCTCGCAGATCGCGCGCGAGGCCCGGGAGAGGTCGAGATAGACCACCTCGGCGTCGCTCCGACCCGCGTCGGCCAGCTGCTGGGCAAGCATGACGGTGCCGTCGCCCGTGCCGCCGCCGGCGATCAAGGCGCGGAAGCTCTGCGGCAAGGGGGCGCCGGCCAGCAGATAGTGGCGGATCTCCAGCAAGCGGCTGGGCGAGCCGGTGACCAAGCGCCGACTCTCCTCCGCCGGATCGCGAGCCGGGTAGGGATAGGCCTCGTATTGGGCGGAGACGGGGTCGTCGTCGCTACCGGACACGTTCACGGGCGGATAACCACCTTTCCGGTGGTCTTGCGCGCCCGAAGGTCGGCAATTGCCTGTGCGCCGTCTGCCAGCGTGTAGCCTTGGCTGACGTAGGGCTTGATCTTGCCGGCCTTGTACCAGTCGAACAGCTCCGCGAACTGCGTTGCCAGGCGTTGCGGCGCCATCGCCCGGTTGGAGCCCCAGTACATGCCGTGCACCGAGATGTTCTTCACCAGCAGGATGTTGGCGGGGATCTGCTGCACCTCACCGGCCGCGAAGCCGATCACCACCAGCCGGCCGCCCCAGGCCGTGGCGCGCAGCGAGGCGTCGAACACGGGTCCGCCGACGGGATCGAAGACCACGTCGACGCCGCGGCCCTCGGTCAGGTCGCGCATCCGGGTCTTCACGTCTTCCTGGCGGTAGTCGATGGTCGCATCGGCTCCGTGATCGACAGCGACCTGCAGCTTTCTCGGGTCGCCGGCAGAGGCAATCACCCTTGCACCCAGCGCTTTACCGCACTCGACGGCGGCCAGGCCCACCCCGCCGGCGGCGCCGTGAACCATCAGCGTCTCGCCGGGCTGGAGATCGGCGTGCCAACGCAGCGCCCCATGGGCGGTGCCGTAGGTCACGGCAAAACCAGCCGCCGTGTCGAAGTCCATCTCCTCCGGCAACGCGAAGACGTCGCTCTGCTTGGCGACGGCGTACTCGGCAAAGGCGCCCCGGCCCGTGAGAGCCATGACTCTTTGCCCGGGTGTCAGACCGGTCACGCCGTCGCCAAGCCTGTCCACCAGGCCGGCAAGCTCCAGCCCCGGCGCGAAGGGCAGTTCGGGCTTCTCCTGATACTGACCGCGCACCATAAGGGTGTCGGCGAAGTTCACGCCGGCCGCGGCGACTTTCACCAGAACTTCGCCAGCGCCCGGCTCCGGCCGCGGTAACTCGCCGGGACCGAGAGAGTCGTCGTCGAGGGCTGTACAAACCAAGGCGCGCATAACCAGGAGTCCCTTCAGGTGATGGCTTCGGGTGCCAGGCGGATGGCACCCACGGTCTCGTCGCGCCGATTCAGCACCGGTGGTGCCAGCAGGGGAGCAAGCACCTGCTGCGCGCCCTCATCCAGCACGCCCAAACGATCCAGCAATCCGGCCATCACCACCTGGCTGGCCCGCTTCTCGCCGTCATCGATCTTGATGGCGACGCCCAGGCCGAGTTCCGGAACCGCGGCGGCGAATACGCCTTCGGCGCCGGTCTTCACCAGCGCCCGGCCCTGGGTGGCAGCGATGACCCTGGTGCAGAAGCGCTCGTGACCCGCCACCATGACCGGATGCTCCGTCATCGCCCGGCGCACGCGGGCACAGGCGGCTTGGCGCCGCTCCGGCTGGTCGTCCGGTTCGGCAAAGCGCGCAAAAGCCAGGGCTACGTTGCCAAGGGGCATGCCGTACTGCGGAATGCCGCAGCCGTCGATGCCGCGTGGGGCATCGCGCAAGTCCAATCCGCTCATCATCTCCAGGATACCGAGAACGCGCTGTTGAACCGGGTGCTCGAAACGGATGTAGCCGGCCGTCGGTGCTCCGAGGTGCTTGGCGAGAGTCAGGAAGCCGTCGTGCTTTCCAGAGCAATTGTTGTGGGCCGCGGTGGGTGTCTCGCCGTGGGCAGCGAGCGCGCGCAGGCTGGCTTGGTGGTACGGCCAGTGGGCGCCGCACTCCAGATCGTCTGTCGAGAGGCCGATGCGCTGCAGCCAATGCAAGGCTGCCTCGGCATGCAGCGGTTCGCCGTCGTGGCTGGCACAGGCCAGGGCCACCTCGGCATCGCTGACGGCGAAGGCCTCGGCGGCGCCGGACTCCACCAGTGCCAAGGCCTGCAGCGGCTTGATCGCCGAGCGGGGATAGATCGTTCTCTCCACGTCGCCGGTCGACAGCAGCACGCGCCCTTCTGTATCGCAGACCGCAAAGGCGCCACGATGCCGGCTCTCGACCATGTCGCCGCGCGTCACCTCGACCAGTACCGGGTTGTCGGCCGGCGGACGCGGCGTGGCGGCAGACCGGTCAGGGTTGTGAGAAGGGTTGTCCTGACGGTTGGCTGGCGGGGGCATGTGCGGTTCGAACTCTGGAAGGGACGGGGTCGGGTCGGGCGGTGAACCTTGCCCAAGCCTCCGCGGTCATGCAAGGAAGGGACGGCGCTAAGGCGTCGTGCGTTCGGGTAGAGCGGTAGGAACGCACGAGGCTGGACTGATTTTCGGAGCTCAGAGACGCAGCCTCGCGCTGGATGCGCGGCCAAGTGCTCTGACGGTCCGAGGCGGCAGGTGGAAAGATGCGCGGCTACTTCGGCTTCGGCGTGGAACGAATCAGCAAGCCCATGAACCTGGGGACCTTGATGCGTTCGGCTCACGCCTTCGGTGCGAGCTTCTTCTTTACGTTGGAGGCGACCTTTCCGCCGCGCAAGGTCCGCCAGTCCGACACCTCGGATGCCTCGAAACATCTGCCGCTCTATGTTTGGAACTCCCTGGCGGAGGTCCAATTGCCGCGCGGCTGCAGTCTGGTCGGTGTCGAGTTGACGGAGGAGGCCGTCGACCTGCCGAGCTTTCGGCACCCGCTCGCTGCCGCCTACGTCCTGGGGCCAGAGCGTGGGAGCCTTTCGCCGGAGCTACAGGCACGCTGCGATCTGGTGGTGAAGATCCCCACGAAGTTCTGCGTCAATGTTGGGATCGCCGGCGCCCTCGTGATGTACGATCGTATGCTCTCGATGGGTCGTTTCGCGGGTCGCCCGGCAAAACCCGGCATGAAACCTGACCCGCTGCCGGATCATGTGCACGGCGGCCCGGTGATCCGGACCGCCAAGGACCCCTAGAGGCCGTCGTGCTGCCAGACGCTGCTGGCGGTGCTAGTGACGAATGAAGGGATTGAGCAAACGGCCAAAGAAGCCTGTCAGGCGGATCGGCGCATCGCTGACCACCAGACAGAGGCAGGTGCCGGCATCTTCAGCCACGGGCGCATGTTCCACGCCGTCGTCCGCCACTTGCACGTCGCCGCGGGCGTAACGACCCGAAGCATCTCGGTAGGCCCCCTCCAGCACCAGAGTCACTTCCATGCCGCCGTGGGTGTGGCGCGGCGCGCCGGCGCCCGGCGCGATCCGCATCAGGCGCGTGCGTGCGCCGTCGCCACCGACGGAAAACTCGGCTTCTTCCACACCGCGCAGCACCGTCTTCCACTCCAAAGCCTCGATATCCGGGCCGATGTAGTCGCGCAAGGCCGACGGCAACGCAAGACCGTCGGCCGCTTGTGGCTTCACGGGGGCGCAGATCTGCTCGCTTGCCGACGTCTCGTCCTGGGGGATCAGTTGAATCAACTCCAACGTCCGCTCCAGCGCGTCGTCGGACAGTGCTGCCGGTTCTAGATCCTCCAGCAGCGCGCCGCCGACCTGTTCGTAGGCTTCGACTTCCGCGCGCGACGTTGGATTGAGGGAGATGTGGCTAGCAACCACCAGGGAGAGCGGCTCGTTCAGCGCACCGGTGGCGTAGGCCAGAAGCATCTCTTCGGGAACGCGTGTTGCAATCATAACGTCAAACTCTCCTCGCGCAGGGCCTTGCGAAGCCGCCCCATGGCCAGTCGTAACCGCGACTTGACGGTGCCGAGCGGCAGCTCGGTTTCCTCCGCGATCGTGCCGTGGGCCTTGTCTTCGAAATAAGCCATACGCACCACTTCTGCCTGTTCCGCGGGCAGAGTCTTAAGGGCAGCCCGCACTCTCTCGTCACTTTGGCCTCGTTCGACCTGCCCGTCCGCCGCTGGTGCCGGGTCGGGCTGCAAACAAGGGTCCTCCGGATCGAATTCCGGCCGCCGCTCGCGGCGGAGAGCGTCGATCCGCTTGTTGCGGGCGATTCGGAAGATCCAGGTGCCGACGCTGGCCTGGGCGGGGTCGAAGGTTTCGGCCCGCCGCCAGACCATGATCATCGCTTCCTGCGCTAGCTCTTCCGCAGCGCCCGCCTCTGCCCCCAGCCGCATCAAATAAGCCTTCAGCCGCGGGGCAAAGTGACGAAACAGGATGGTAAAGGCCGCGCGATCCCGCCGTTCGGCCACAGCGAAAAGAAGCTGCTCAGGGGTCGGTTCGTCGACCGTTGCAGCGACCGGATCGTTCACGGACATGTCGCTATCAAACGCGATGCCCTTCGCATGTGCAACAGGGACCGTGCTCAGGGCAGCTACCACGTTGTGAAGCTCCACACCGGGGTCGGCGGTTTCAACCGTCTGTTCCATCGTTTTGTTGTACGTCCCACCTCCTCAAGCGGATCACGTCTGTGTGACTCTCTTTTCGGCGAATTCTGCGGGGTGGGCCGGGCCGGCAGGAGTCGGCGATACAACGGCGGAGTGCCGTGAAACGCCAACTGGATGATGCTGAGGTTCCGCCATGAAATTTCACCGGCTTCGGCGCATCGCCAGGACTGGCGGAGCGCGTCGCGACACCTATAATGCGGCCATGCTCAAGCACCTGACATCCGTGGCGTTCGCCGCCGCCCCTATCGCCGCCCTGGCTGCTGCCTTGGCTGTCGCTAGCTCGCTTCCTGTCGCGGCACAGACAGTGCAGCGTGTCGGAGATTTTACGGACTGGAGCGCTTTCCAGGCCCAGGAAAACGACCAGCCGGTCTGCTTCATCGTGAGCCGACCCAAGACGGACGAAGGGAACTACACCCGTCGCGGCGATATCTACGCGATGGTCGCCCAACGCCCGGATGAGCGTCGCCTGGATGAAGCGACCTTCATAGCCGGCTATACCTTCAGGGAGGGCAGCTCCGTCACGGTGACGGTCGGCGATCGGCAGTTCACGCTGTTCACCCAGGATGACGGTGCCTGGGCACTGGACGACCAAGGCAATCAGGCGCTGGTTCAGGCCATGATCAACGGGATCGAGATGGTGGTCGAGGGCACCTCCTCGCGCGGGACCGCGACCCGGGATACCTATTCGCTACGCGGTTTCACCGCCGCCCACCGCGCCTCGCGCGAGGCCTGTGGGCTTTAGGAGCCGCGATCCCGACCGTTAGACTTGGCGGCTTCCGGTTGCCTGAGAGGCCTGTCGTCGGCGTTTCGGCCTCTCCGGGGCCCGTCTCGAGCAGGGGGCTTTCTTGCACCAACCGGGCTGCTCCCTTAAGTAAGCCGCCATGTCGAATGCCGCTCATGCCGAGGTCTTTGCGCCGCCTGCCGATAGTGGCACGGCTCAGCGCAACCTGATCGGTCTCGATCTGGTCGAGATGACCGAGGCGCTGCGCGATCTCGGCGAGCCGGCCTTCCGCGCCAAGCAGCTCTGGCAGTGGGTCTATCACCATGGCGCCAGCGAATTTGCCGCCATGTCGAACCTCTCGAAGGCTTTCCGCGCCAAGCTGGCGGAGACCTTCCTGCTCGACCGTCCCGGCGTGGCCAGCCACCAGGTTTCCAGTGACGGGACCCAGAAGTGGCTGCTGACCTTCGCCGACGGCAACCAGGCGGAGATGGTCTACATCCCCGAGAGCGATCGCGGCACTCTCTGCATCTCGAGCCAGGTCGGTTGCACGCTGACCTGTAAGTTCTGCCACACCGGCACCCAGCGGCTGGTGCGCAATCTCTCGCCTGGAGAAATCGTCGGGCAGATCATGCTGGCGCGGGATTTCCTCGGCGAATGGCCATCGCCAAAGGAAGATCGCGGGCTCACCAACATCGTGCTGATGGGTATGGGAGAGCCGCTCTACAACTACGACAACGTCGCCCAGGCGATGAGGATCGTCACGGACGCGCATGGAATCGCTCTGGGCCGTCGCCGCATTACGCTCTCTACGGCCGGCGTGGTTCCGATGATGCAGCGCTGCGGCGAGGAACTGGGCCTCAACCTGGCGGTCAGTCTGCACGCCACCACGGACGAGGTGCGCGACCGCATCGTCCCGCTGAACAAGAAGTACCCCATCGCCGAGCTGCTGGCGGCCTGCCGCAACTATCCCGGCATCCACAACGCGCGCCGCATCACCTTCGAATACGTAATGCTGGCCGGCGTCAACGATTCCGACGAGGACGCCTATCGCCTCGCCCGGCTGCTGAAGGACGTGCCGGCCAAGATCAATCTGATTCCCTTCAACCCCTGGCCGGGCAGCGCGTTCGAATGCTCGAGCTGGGAGCGGATCGAGCGCTTTTCCGACTTGCTGGCCGCGCGCCACCTCTCGGCCCCGGTTCGCCGGCCGCGCGGCCGAGATATCCTGGCCGCCTGCGGCCAGCTCAAGAGCGCCAGCGAGCGGAAGAAAAAGGCGGAGCGTGAGGCGGCGAAGCTCGACGCTTGAGAGCGAGCGCTCAGATGCGGAGCGGCTGAAACGAAGCTAGCCCTCTGGGTCCCAGGTCTGCCCGAAGACTTCTTCGCAAACGCTGACTGCGAATTCCCGGCTCAGCGATTTCTCGGCGTCCGACATCATCGCGGCGCCGATCAGTCCGCCCCAGTAGAAACTATGCTCGATGTAGTAGTCGCCAGCGCTGCGACCCGTGGCGACTTCCGTCAGTTCGACGCGTCCCTTCAGCTCGATCGCGTCGCCGACCATGATCGCCTGACCGACATTCTGATCCTCGAAATCCAGAACGCGGACATCCATGCGGTAGGGTACGGTCCCGGTCGCGCAGGTCGAGGTGGCTTGGCGCAGGTTGGTCTCTAACTCTCGCACCAACTCTTGGTTTGGGCGGTTGGTGTCGACTTCGACAAGAATCTCAGAAATCTGCACGGAAGAGACTTCGGCGGCGCCGATAGCCTTTAACCGCCTCGAACTCGCTGGAGGCACAGGCCGTGAGCCGGAACGGTGCCAGGATTGCGGTAACTCTTGCCATCGCCTTGGAAGGTGTCGGAGACATATGCGGCTCACCTCGGTTTTCTTCTTTTGCTAAATGAGCGCGCGGTCACGACGCTCGGCCTCACACGATGAGTAGAAGTCAGGCTCTTAACATACCGTATAACGGGAATCGCCAGCGAAAGTACCTCCCGCTAGCGGAAGAAGGCCTCATTGCTTGCCCCTTTCGCCGCCATCCCTATACTCCGCGCCGCTTTTCCCGTCCGGTTCCGGAGTGCTTCCCGTCCCATGTCTGATATCAAGAAAGTCGTGCTCGCCTACTCGGGCGGGCTGGACACCTCGGTCATCCTCAAGTGGCTGCAGGAGACCTACAACTGCGAGGTCATCACCTTCACGGCCGACCTGGGCCAGGGCGAGGAGCTGGAGCCGGCACGACACAAGGCCGAGCTGCTGGGGATCAAGCCGGAGAACACCTTCATTGAAGACCTGCGCGAGGACTTCGTGCGCGACTATGTCATGCCGATGTTCCGCGCCAATGCGCTCTATGAAGGCGTCTATTTGCTGGGAACCTCGATCGCCCGTCCGCTGATCGCCAAGCGGCAGATCGAGATCGCGGAACAGACCGGCGCCGATGCCGTGGCCCACGGTGCCACCGGCAAGGGCAACGATCAGGTTCGCTTCGAACTCAGCTACTACGCGCTGGATCCGGACATCAGGGTGATCGCCCCTTGGCGGGAATGGGACCTGACCAGCCGCAGCAAGCTGATCCACTTCGCAGAACAGCACCAGATCCCCATTGCCAAGGACAAGCGCGGTGAGGCGCCCTTTTCTGTCGACGCCAACCTGCTGCACATCTCGGCGGAGGGGAAGATCCTGGAGGATCCCTGGGAGGCGCCGGACGAGCATGTCTTTTCACGCAGCGTCGCGCCCGAGGAGGCGCCGGACCGGCCGACTTTCGTCGAGATCGACTTCGAACGCGGCGACCCCGTGGCCGTGGACGGCGAGCGCCTTTCGCCCGCCGCACTCTTGACGCGCCTGAACGAGCTGGGCGGCGCCAACGGCATCGGCCGAGTGGACATGGTCGAGGGGCGCTTCGTCGGGATGAAGTCCCGCGGCATCTACGAGACGCCTGGCGGGACCATCTGGCAGGCGGCGCACCGCGCCATCGAGTCGATCACGCTGGACCGCGGGGCGCTGCATCTGAAGGACGAACTGATGCCGCGCTATGCGGAGCTGATCTACAACGGCTTCTGGTTCAGCCCGGAGCGCGAAATGCTACAGGCCGCGATCGACCACAGCCAAACCAAGGTCAACGGGCGCGTCCGTCTCAAGCTTTACAAGGGCGGTATCCAGGTCGTCGGGCGCCAGAGCCCGGACAGCCTTTACAGCCTGGAGCACGTGACCTTCGAAGACGATGCGGTCTACGACCAACGCGACGCCGAAGGCTTCATCAAGCTGAACGCCCTGCGCCTCCGTCTGCTCTACCGCCAGCGGCAGGGCTAGGGGAGAGCCTTCTGAAAAGCCGCCTAGCGGCGCGGGACGGAACAGTGCAGCCCGACAGGGCTATTTAGAAGTCGTAGCAGATGCCCTTGCGTTCCCAGTCGCCGTAGCGGGTGGGCTCCGGACCGTCGGGGCCGCCCAGCTCTTCGATCTTGCCCTCTTTCGCCTCATTCTTGGGACCCTTTGCGGCTTCCGCTTCGGCGCGGGCCAGATCGGCTGGGCTGACGCGGCGTTTGCTCTGCTGCGTCTCCGGGGCGGCCTTCGCAGGCTTGGCGTCGCGCGGCCGATGGGATTTGAAGAGTTCGAACATACCCTCGGATATGGCGCCGCCGCCGGCGGCTGCCAAGGCTTGAAGGGGTTTGCGGCGGCTTCCATTTGCTAGCAGACGGGCAATGACCCTGTCGTTTACAGGCTATCGAGGATCGACTGCAGTCCATGAACATGATGCGCACCTTCATGCTGATGGCGGCCATGACGGCGCTGTTCGTCGGCATCGGCTTCATGCTCGGCGGCGAGGCCGGCTTGCTGATCGCGCTGGTTCTGGCCGGCGGGATGAACCTCTTCGCCTACTGGAACAGCGACAAGATGGTGCTGCGCATGTACGGCGCCCGCGAGGTCGATGCCCGGACTGCGCCGACCCTCTACGGCCTCGTGGAGCAGTTGGCAGGGAATGCCGACCTGCCGATGCCCAAGGTCTACATTATCGACAATCCGCAACCCAATGCCTTCGCGACCGGGCGCAACCCAGAGAATGCAGCCGTCGCGGCCACCACGGGCCTGCTGGAGCGCCTCTCGACCGAAGAAGTCGCCGGCGTTATGGCGCACGAGCTGGCCCATGTGAAGAACCGCGATACGCTGATCATGACGATCACCGCGACGCTGGCCGGCGCCATTTCCATGCTTGCCAACTTCGCGCTCTTCTTCGGCGGCAATCGCAACAACCCGCTTGGCCTGATCGGCACCCTGGCCCTGATGATCCTGGCGCCGCTGGCGGCCGCCCTCGTGCAGATGGCGATCAGCCGGGCTCGCGAGTACGAGGCGGATCGCATCGGCGCGGAGATCTCGGGCCGGCCTCTCTGGCTGGCCAGTGCCCTGGAGAAGATTCAGGCCAGCGCCGCGCGGATCGACAACCAACCGGCAGAGCGCAATCCGGCAACAGCGCACATGTTCATCATCAATCCGCTGCATGCCCAGGCCGTCGACAGTCTGTTCTCGACCCATCCCAACACGGGCAATCGGATCGCCCGTTTGCGTGCGTTGGCCGGCGAGATGGGGCAGGCCCCCAAGGCGGGACCCTGGAGCGCCGGTCGCTAAGCGCCTGCTTGCGGGCAACCGCGTACCCAGCCTGCGGTCCCTGGCCCGGGAATTCGGTCGCTCACATACAGTTCTGCTACCTATAGCCCGGCAATGACGCAGTCTCTTGCAGAACCGCCCTGGTGTCTCAACCAGTCCGGGGTGCCGCGTCGCGTCGGTGTGGAGATCGAGTTTGACGGTCTCGACTGCGCCGAGACGGCTGCCCTGCTGCGTCGTCTTTTCGGTGGACGCCTCGTCTGGAAGGATCCCTACCGGGTCGATGTCGAGCATACGAGATTCGGCGTTTTCAGGGTTGAGCTAGACATGTCGCTGGCCCATCCGGCCTCTCCGGTGCCGGCGGCGCAGAACGACGAGTGGGAGCGCCTGGTCGAGGAGCTGGAGGCCGATGTCGCGGAAACCGTCGGCGATGTCGGCTCGCTCTGGATGCCGGTCGAGATCGTCGCGCCGCCGGTTGCCTGGAGCGACTTGAGAGACCTGGATCGGCTTGTGGCCGCCTTGCGCCAGGCCGGTGCCGGCGGAACGCGGAGCGGCCTGTTGTCGGCCTACGGCACGCAGCTCAATCCGGAGATCGCCTCGAGCGAGGTGGATCATCTCTTATCGGTTTTGCGGGCCTACCTGCTGCTGTCCGACTGGCTGCGCGAGGAGATCGCCGTCGACCTGCGCCGCCGTCTGACGCCCTTCGTCGATCCCTTCCCGAATGCCTACATGGAGCGCGTGCTCCATCCAGACTACGCGCCGGATCGCTGCAGTCTGGTTCGGGATTATCTGGCCTACAATCCGACCCGGAACCGGGAACTGGATCTGCTGCCGCTCTTCGCGTTCCTGGAACCGCAGCAAGTCCGTGATCGCTTGCCCGACGAGAAGATCAAGGCGCGCCCCACCTTCCACTACCGGCTGCCCGATACGCGCTTCGACCTGGCGGATTGGAGTCTGACGCTGGAGTGGAGCCGATGGGTGGCGGTGGAGCGCTTGGCGGCCGACCCCCGTCGCCTGCAGCAGGGTATGGAGCTCTACGGTCGGCATCGATATCAGGTGATCCCGCTCGGATGGCCGGCACAGTCCCGTGCGCTGGCCGATGCCGTGGCGGAGGGCGCCGCAGATCCGACGAAGGACCGGCAGTGAGGGGGCGTCCGCTGATCGGTGTCACCCTGTCTCGCCGGGGCAGCCGGGGCATGTGGCTGTTCAACGCAGCCGCCGTATTGCGTGCCGGCGGTTGGCCGCGGCGCTTACTCCCGCACGAAGGGTTGCGGCTGGCAGAGCTGGACGGACTGGTGGTCGGAGGCGGTGACGATGTCGCGCCAAGCCTTTACGGCGGCGAGATCGACCCGGCGATCCGGCTTGATCCGGAACGGGACGCCCTGGAGCTGCGTGCCTTGGATTTCACGATGGCGCGCGGACGCCCGGTGCTCGGTATCTGCCGTGGCGCTCAGATGGTCAACATCGCCCGTGGCGGCACCCTGCATGCCGACATCCATGACGTCTGTGCCGATGCCGCGAAATTGCGGACGACGCTGCCGCGCAAAGTCGTGATCATCAAGCACCGCAGCCGGCTGCATCGGATCTTGCAGCGCGACCGCACCCGGGTGAATGCGCTGCACCATCAGGCGGTCGACCGCCCGGGGGAGAACTTGACCGTGGTGGCGCGCGATCGCGCCGGGGTGGTGCAAGCGATCGAAGGGCCTCGTCAAGAGTTCTTGATCGGCGTGCAGTGGCATCCGGAGTTTCTCGTCCACGATCGAGGTCAGATGCGGCTCTACCGGGGGCTCGTGCGCAGCGTGTGACAGGTGCAGCGACCCATTGGCACCGGCGGATCCGGAACCGTCGTTGAACCCAGCCATGCACAGGCGGGGTTTGCCGTTCTATGGGCGAGCAACCATCATAGAGCAGGTGCAGCCCAGCGGCCGTTGCCGCCTGCCCGTTGTCCAGCCGATCGGATCTACCTTCATGCCGCGTGACGAAGCGGCGCGCGCCCGTGACGCGGGCGGTGCGTCCCAGCCGAAGCCGTCCCTTCTGATCCTGGTTGCGGTTTCCGCGATCGGGCCGCTGGCACTCAACCTTTTCGTGCCGTCCATGCCGGGTCTGCAGGCGGCCTTCGGCATTCCCTATGCCACGGCGCAGTTGACGCTGACCCTCTATCTGATCGGCTTGGCTGCCGCGCAGCTGATCTATGGACCGCTGTCCGACCGTTTCGGACGCCGGCCAACACTGATCGCCGGGCTCTGGCTCTTCGTCGCCGGCAGTCTCGCTGCGGCTGTTGCGCCCAGCATCGAACTGCTGATCGCCGCTCGGATGGCCCAGGCCTTGGGCGGCGCGGCCGGGATCGTGCTGGCCCGCGCCATCGTCCGCGATCTCTACGGCCGTGAAAAGGCTGCCAGCATGATCGGCTATATCACCATGGCCTGGGTGCTGGCGCCGATGATCGCGCCTGTGATCGGCGGACTGCTGGATCAGGCTTTCGACTGGCGGGCCGGCTTCTGGCTGTTGGCCGCGGCAGGCCTTGCTGTCGTGCTCTCCTGCCATGTCTATCTGCACGAGACCCATCATGACCGCAGCCTCGGCGGCGGATGGCGCGGGTTGCTGGAGGGGTATCGCTGGTTGTTGCGACGGCCGCGGTTCAACGCCTATGCCTTGACCACCGGTTTCACATCTTCGGTGTTCTTCTCGTTCCTCGCCGGCGCACCCTACGTGATGGTCGAGGTGCTGGGGCGCAGTCCCGTTGAGTACGGCCTCTGGTTCATCCTCTCCAGTCTCGGCTACATGACCGGCAACGGTCTGGCGGGGCGCTTCTCCGAGCGCCTTGGCGTAGAGCGCATGATCGCGCTGGGGACGATCTTGGCGTTTCTTGGCGCGGCAACGGCCTTGAGCCTGTTCCTGGCCGGTGCGATGGCTCCCTGGGCTTTGTTCGTACCGATGCTGCTGGTCGCGGTCGGCAACGGTCTGGCCATTCCGAACGGCATTGCCGGTGCCGTCAGCGTCAATCCGCGCCTCGCCGGCACGGCTGCCGGCCTGGCCGGTTTCCTTCAGCTTGGCTTGGGTGCGGCGACCAGTCAGTCGGTCGGCTTTCTGCAGAGCGTCGAACCTTACGCGGTGGTCTACGTGATGACCGCTGGAGCGCTGATCGCCGTTCTGGTCCATCAGGTTGCGATCCGCTTCTGGCGCGAGCCGGAAACGGCCTCGGCTTCGGACGGCACGGCCTCTGACGGCCGTTGATTGCGTTGGCTTGGCTGGGCCTGATGTTGACGGATCTGGCGCGGAAAGATCTGGCATACTAGATCTTGGGCTTCTGGTCTGCGACTCGGCGGCGACTCCGAGGCGAATCGGAACCGTGAACAAACACGATTCGTTCTGACGACATCTTGGGAGTCGCGTGTCGCTGGACCCTAGAAATTGCTAAGCCCTTGAATGAACGGGCCTATCGTTTTTGCTTTGTCCCTGCCGTGGCCCGGCATGGTACACAAGATGTTCACCGCAAGAAGTGCGAAGGGGGCGGCCAGCCGTGCCGGATGCGCTTCGCGGCAGAGGGAGAAGGTCCGCAGTCCATGTCTACGGCGACCGACATCGGAGAGTCGGCCGAACTGTCACGCGATCCCGTCGAGTCCGCCCCCTCGCTGTCGAGGGGCGGGGTACAACAGGGGTCCGCCCGGCGGCGAGACCCTCGCGACTTTCACCCTTTCATCCGTCTGAACCACCTGCTGGCGGACGTTCCGCCGGGGCCGGCGCCAAGTGTCGACGGCCGGCCGATCAATCTTTCTGTGGGCGATCCGCAAATCCCTCCGCCGGCTTATGTTTTGGAGGAGTTGAGCGCCGACCTCGGTGCCTGGGGCCGCTACCCGCCGCCACGCGGTACGGCGGACTACGCCGAAGCCTGTGTCGCCTATCTCGAGCGCCGTTACGAGCTGCCGACCGGCTGGCTGGACCCGGCGCAGCACATTCTGCCGTTGCCCGGCAGCCGAGAGGGTTTGTTCTTCGCGGCTTTGGCATTGGCGACTGCGGCAGCCGAAAATGAACCCGACCGTGACGCCGTGCTGCTGCCCTCGCCGGGCTACCACTGCTACATGGGCGCTGCCGCGGTTGCCGGGCTCGCTCCGGTTTTCGTCCCGGCGTCGGCGGAGACCAACTTTCTGCCGGACTTGGCCAGCCTGCCGGCGCACACGCTCGGGACCAGCCTGCTGGCCTACCTCTGCAGTCCAGCCAACCCGCAGGGCACCGCCCTGGACCTGGAAGGCTGGCGCGCGACACTGCGTCTGGCGCGGGCCTGCGGCTTCGCACTGCTGGCCGACGAGTGCTACGGAGAGGTCTATCTGGACGCGCCGCCGAGCGGTGCACTTCAGGCTGCGGTGGCGGAAGGCGGATCGCTCGACGGGCTTCTGGTCTTTCATTCGCTGTCGAAGCGCGGCAGCGCCGCAGGTCTGCGTTGCGGCTTTCTGGCGGGTGACCCGGCCTTGGTCGACCGTGTCGATGCCTGTCTGAGGATCGGCGGGGCCGGCGTGCCGGTCCCGGTTCAGCGCGCCGGTGCGCGCCTCTGGCGCGATGCAGCCTTGCCGGAACAGACCCGCGCCTACTACCGCGATCTCTTCCATAGAGCTGAGCGTGTTCTTGCGGGCCGCTACGGCTACAGCCGACCGGCCGGCGGCTTTTTCCTCTGGCTCGATGTCGGCGACGGAGTCGCAGCCGCGCGCAAGCTCTGGGCAGAGGCGGGTCTGCGCGTCCTCCCCGGGGCTTATATGTCCGGCCCGGCCGACTTGCCCGACAACGCCGGTGAGCGCTACATCCGGGTGGCCCTGGTCTATGACGGCGAGACGACGGAACGGGCGTTGGCGCGCCTCGTTGAAGTCCTTGGTGAGGGGGCCGACCCCCAGAGGTGATGGGGAGCACGACGGGCCGGCGACTGACTGGAGCCCGCGCGACAGTGGCCGAGGAGCGGAGCATGGCACTGCAAGGAACAGCGACCGGAAAGCGACGCAGTGGCGGGAAGGCCAGTGGCGGTTTGCGGCTGCTGCCTGCCGGCGCCGGCGATTTCCTCCGGAAGCGCGGGGCCGAAGCGCTCGGTGGCACAGCCCTTCTGCTCGGTCTGGCCGGTCTGCTGGCGCTTTTGACCTATCATCCCGGTGACCCTGGACCGAACGTGGCGACCGATGCCGCTGCGCGCAACCTGCTTGGCGTCCCTGGTGCTTGGGCTGCAGATCTCTTGCTGGCCACACTTGGGGTGGCTGCCAGTCTGATCGCTCTGGTGCTGCTTGGCTGGGCCTGGCGGCTGCTGCGCGACAAGGCTCTGCTGCGTTGGGGCCTGCGTCTGGCGCTGCTGCCGGCGATGTTGTTGCTTGCGGCTATGGCGCTCGACGGGCTGCCGCGCCCCGACGGCTGGTCGCAAGCCGCCGGTCTCGGCGGTTTCGTGGGCGATCTGCTGCTTGGCCACCTGACTCGGACTCTGGCCCTGTTTGGTCCGATTCCGCAGTGGGTGGGGGCGCTCTTGGCGGCCCTACCGGCACTTGCGGCCTTTATCTATCTGGTGGCGCTAGATGGCGGCGAGTACCGTGCGGCCGCCCGTGGCCTGAGGCGCTCTCTGGTGGTTGCAAACCGTGGTGTCGCGCTGGCCTACCGGTCGCTGCGCGGCCTTACAGCTGGGCGTCAGCCCGAGGTGACGGCGAAGGCCGGGGGCACTGCCCGCAAGCGGCGACTGCGCGCGGAACCTCACTTCGGTTCGGACACGGCGCCGGAGGCGGAAAGAGAGACCCCGGCGCAGGCGAGCGAGCCGAAACCGGCCGCTGCCACCCGCGTGGAGCCGAAGTCGAAACCCCAGCCTGGCAAACGTGGCCGCGAGGCCGCCCAGGGCCGACTGGCTCTGGAGACCGGCAGCTATGAGCCGCCGCCATTGGCGCTCTTGGCGCCGACGCCGCGCAGCCGCGAAGGTGCCCAGAGCCAGGATGCGCTGGAGAAGAACGCGCGCCTGCTGGAAGGCGTCTTGGAAGACTTCGGCGTCAAGGGCGAGATCGTGAAGGTCCGCCCCGGCCCGGTGGTGACCCGCTACGAACTCGAACCGGCGCCGGGCACCAAGACCAGCCGGGTGGTCAATCTGGCCGACGACATTGCGCGCTCGATGTCGGCGATCTCGGTGCGCGTGGCGGTCGTTCCCGGTTCCAGCGTGATCGGTATCGAGCTGCCGAACGCCAAACGCGAAACGGTCTATTTGCGCGAGCTGCTCGCCGCCGATGCTTTCGAGAAGGCCGGCGGAAACCTCCCGTTGGTGCTTGGCAAGGACATCGGCGGTCACCCGCAGATGGTGGATCTGGCGCGCATGCCGCACCTGCTGGTCGCCGGAACCACCGGCTCGGGCAAGTCGGTCTCCGTCAACGCCATGATCGTCTCGCTGCTCTACCGCCATGGGCCGGACAAGTGCCGCTTCATCATGGTCGATCCCAAGATGCTGGAGTTGAGCGTCTACGACGGTATTCCGCATCTGCTCAGCCCGGTGGTGACCGACCCGAAGAAGGCTGTGGTCGCGCTCAAATGGGCCGTGCGGGAGATGGAAGAGCGCTACCGTGCCATGAGCCGTTTGGGCGTTCGCAACATCGATGGCTACAACACCCGCATCGAGCAGGCGCAGCGATCGGGCGAGGTCCTGACCCGCCGGGTGCAGACCGGCTTCGACCCGGACACAGGGCAGCCGATCTACGAAGAACAGCCCTTCGAGTTGGAGACGCTGCCCTACATCGTCGTCATCGTCGACGAGATGGCGGACCTGATGCTGGTCGCCGGCAAGGAGGTGGAGGCGGCGATCCAGCGTCTGGCGCAGATGGCGCGCGCCGCGGGCATCCATTTGATCATGGCGACCCAACGCCCTTCGGTGGACGTGATTACAGGGACCATCAAGGCCAACTTCCCGACCCGTATCTCCTTCCAGGTGACCAGCAAGATCGACAGCCGCACGATCCTGGGCGAGTCGGGCGGTGAGCACCTGCTGGGCATGGGCGACATGCTCTACATGGCTCATGGCGGGCGGATCAGCCGCGTACATGGCCCCTTCGTCAGCGATCAGGAGGTCGAAGACGTGGTCGCCTATCTCAAGGCGCTGGGCGAACCGAGCTACATCGAGGGTGTGACCGACGAAGAGGAGACCGGCGGCGGCGAACTGGACCTTCCCGGCGGTGGTTCGGGCGACGAGTTGTTCGACCGTGCGGTGGGCGTGGTCGCGCAGCACCGTAAAGCCTCCACGTCCTTTATCCAGCGGCAGCTCCAGATCGGGTACAATCGTGCTGCCAGGCTCGTAGAAGAGATGGAGGCGCAGGGCATCGTCGGCCCGGCCAACCACGTCGGCAAGCGGGAGATTCTGTTGCCCAATCACGGATCGGACGGAGACTAAAGTCGTGCCCCTGTTCCCAGTCTTGTCGCGGATCGGTGTCGGTGTTCTTCTGGCGATGCTGTTGAGTTTCGGCTCGGTCAAGGCACAGGAAGACGCCGCACCCTGGCGCACGGCGGAGCCGCTGACTGCCGAGGGCCGCGCCGATCTCGCCCGTGCCGAGGACTATCTCAACCAAATCGGCACAGTCCGCGGTCGCTTCGTACAGATCACCTCGACGGGCCACTTCAGCGAAGGTGATATCTATCTGCGCCGCCCCGGCGAGCTGCGTTTCGAATACGACGATCCGGTTCCGCTGTTGCTGATCTCCGACGGTCACACCATGGTGATGTACGACAAGTCCATCGAGAGCGCTTCGCAGATTCCGTTGTCGCAGTCGCCGCTCTGGTTTCTGACCCGCGACCCCATCAACTTTTCCGATACGGTCGACGTCCTCGCGGTCGAGCGCGGGCAGGGTGCGCTGCTGGTATCTATGCTGGGCGAGAGCGCGCTGGGCCGCGCGCAGGTCGATCTGCTGTTCAGCGACAGTCCCTTGGAGTTGCGGCGTTGGACGGTGGTCGATCAGGAGGGCTATATCATCCAGGTTTCTCTGGTCGACACGCAGTTCGATGTCGCGCTCGACGATTCGCTCTTTGAGTACCGCAATCTGCCGAACCTCGGTCTAGAGGGACTGGGTGGCGGTAACCGCTAAGCCGCGGTTTTGAGCAGGCATCTGCGGTTAGGCCATCGATTCCGCATGGTAGCGCCACAATCCGTTGTTCTGCTCGACTGCATCCGGTTCTCTCAGGAGCTTTTTGGTATGCTGTCTCGTCGTTGTCTGTCTGCGCTGATCTGCGGTGCTGCCCTGGCCCTTGCTCTTGTCGGGCCCACGCCTCAGGTCGAAGCGTCGGAGCCGGTTCAACTCACCGCTCAAGATCAACAGGATCTGGCGCGGTTGGAGACCTATCTCCGCAGCATCGGTACCCTGGAGGCGCGGTTCGTTCAGGTGTCGTCCGACGGCGGCTTTGCCCGGGGCTCCGTATGGCTGCAACGGCCTGGCAGGATGCGGTTCGAATACGACGATCCGGTACCGATCCTCCTGATCGCCAATGGCCTGGAGCTGCTCTACTACGACCGCGAACTCGAGCAGCCCACCTTCGTGCCGCTGTGGCAAACGCCGCTTTGGATGGTGCTGAGGGAGAGGGCGACTCTGACCGAGGGCATCGAGGTCGTGGGCCTCCGGCGCTCGCCCACGGAGCTATCGGTGCGGATTCGCGAGTCTGATGCACCTGACCGTGGTGAGCTGGTGCTGCGCTTCGCCCCACAGCCTCTTTCCCTGCTTGGCTGGACCGTGATCGACGTGCAGGGGGTCGCGACTGAGGTATCCCTCGTCGATCCGCGCTGGGGCGTTTCCGTCGACAGGGAACGCTTCGAAAGCCGCCATCTCCCCAACGTGGGCCTCGGACGGCGGTAAGCTGACTAGAAGCTCTCACGGCGGTAATGCCGTCTAGGAGGGAGACCGGCTCTCGGCAGGCGACCCGCCCGGGTCCGATAGTGGCGGGGTGGTGCGTGCCGCTTCGGAGAGAAAGGGCCGCACAAGAAGCTGCGTCAGGCTCTGCTCGACCCGTTGTTCGACACCGATCTTCATCTCCGGACGGCGGGGCGTCGGGCTCCGCGAACCGAACAGCGGATCCCAGATACTCAAGATCGTCCCGTAGTTGCTGTCGGTGTCGCGCCGGACGGCACGGTGATGAACCCAATGTATCTCAGGCGTGATGATCAGCCGGCCGAGGACCCGCTCCAGGCCCTGCGGCAAGCGCAGATTGGAATGGTGGAAAATCGCTGCGATCAGCACCAGGATCTCGAAGACCAACACGGAGACGATCGGAAACCCGAGCAGAATAATCAGCAGGGCGCGGAAGCCGGCCGAGAGTGCGACTTCGCCGAAGTGGAAGCGGACCGCTGTCGTCGTATCGAGAAAACGGTCCAGGTGGTGGACTTCGTGAAAGCGCCAGAGGAAGGGGATCTCGTGGTTGGCCCGGTGCCACCAATAGATCGCCAGATCCAAGATGATCAGGTCGATCAGCAGGCCCTGCCAGCCCGACCACCAGTCAGGACGCCAGTCCAGGCTGACGCTGGCTGCCCAGAGACTGACGGGCACCACGAAGACCAGCGACAGGCCGGCGTTCCCCAACCACAGCGCCGCGTTGCGTCCCAGGCGCTTCAGGCCGAAGCCCGCCTCGCCGCCCCGTGGCTGCTCCGGCGGCTGAGCCGCGGGGCGTAAGCGTTCGGCCAGGAAAAACGTGGCGAGCCAGAGGCCGACCAAGATCGCTTTCCACGACAGCAGGAACTGAATGGCGCCTTCCATGCCCCGCTAAATGGCCGAAACTTCCGAAGTCGGCAAGACACGGGGGTGTGAAGGACGCGTAAGGCGAAAAGGCGCTGTTCGGCCGTTATACGGCCTCTGCGGCGCGTTTCTTCTCCCAGCGTTTGCGCTCATGGGGGTCGAGCAGACGCTTACGCAGGCGGATCGACTGCGGCGTGACTTCGACCAGTTCGTCGTCCTCGATGTAGGCCAGAGCCTGTTCCAGGCTCATGCGACGCGGCGGCGTCAGCTTGATGGCGTCGTCCTTGCCGGAGGCACGCACGTTGGAGAGCTGCTTGGCCTTGGTCGGATTGACCTCCAGGTCGCCGGGCCGGCTGTTCTCACCGATTACCATGCCCAGGTAGAGCGGTGTGCCCGGCTCGACGAAGAGAACGCCGCGCTCCTCGAGGTTCCAAAGGGCGTAGGCGACGGCGTTACCGTCGGAATTGGAGATCAGCACGCCGGACCGACGGCCGCTGATCGGGCCCTTGTAGGGCGTATAGCCGTGGAACACGCGGTTCATCACGCCGGTCCCGCGGGTATCGGTCAGAAATTCACCGTGGTAGCCGATCAGGCCGCGCGCCGGTGCAAGGAAGACCAGGCGCTGTTTGCCGCCGCCGGAGGGCCGCATCTCGGTCAGTTCGCCCTTGCGCTGGCTGACCTTCTCGACGACTGCACCGGAAAACTCCTCGTCGACGTCGACCGTGACTTCCTCCAGCGGCTCCAGCCGCTGTCCGCCCTCTTCCTTGAACAGAACACGGGGCCGGCTGATGGAAAGCTCGAAGCCTTCGCGCCGCAACGTCTCGATCAGCACGCCGAGCTGTAACTCGCCGCGACCAGCGACCTCGAAGGCGTCTTTGTCGGCTGTTTCCTGAATACGGAGCGCGACGTTTCCTTCGGCTTCCCGCAACAAGCGGTCGCGGATCATTCGGCTGGTGAGCTTGTCGCCTTCACGGCCGGCCAAGGGCGAGTCGTTGACCGAAAAGGTCATGGCGAGGGTCGGCGGATCGATCGGCTCGGCCGGCAGCGGCGTCTCGACGCCCGGTGCAGCCAGGGTGTCGGCCACGGTGGGCTTGGCGAGGCCCGCCACCGCGACGATGTCGCCGGCCTCTGCGCGCTCCACCGGAACGCGCTGCAGACCGCGGAAGGCGAGCAGCTTGGTTAGCCGGGCTTCTTCGAGAACCTCGCCGTTTCGCGAGAGCGCGCGGACCGGCATGTTGACCGATGCGACGCCGGAGTGGATGCGCCCGGTCAGGATGCGCCCGACGAAGGGGTCGGACTCCAGGGTCGTGGCCAGCATGGCGAAGGGCGCGTCGGGCTCGACTTGCGGGGCTGGCACCTGCTGCACAATCAGGTCGAACAGCGGTGTCAGGGACTCCCGCGGCGACTCCAGATCGGCAACCGCCCAGCCCTGCTTGGCCGACGCGAAAAGGGTCGGGAAGTCGAGTTGCCGTTCGTCTGCACCCAAGGCTGCGAAAAGGTCGAAGACCTCATCTTGCACCTCGAAGGGCCGGGCATCGGGCTTGTCGGCCTTATTGATCACCACGATAGGTGCCAGACCGCGCTTCAGCGCCTTCGCCAGCACGAATTTGGTCTGCGGCATCGGCCCTTCGGCGGCATCGACCAGCAGCAAGGCGCCGTCGACCATCGAGAGGATACGCTCGACCTCGCCGCCGAAGTCCGCGTGACCCGGCGTATCCACGATGTTGAGGCGTAGGTCGCCCCAGGCCACCGAGGTACATTTCGCCAGGATGGTGATCCCGCGCTCGCGCTCCAAATCGTTGGAATCCATAGCGCGCTCGGCCACCTGCTGGCCTTCGCGAAAGCTGCCGGACTGGCGCAGCAACTGGTCGACCAAGGTCGTCTTGCCATGGTCGACGTGGGCGATGATCGCCAGATTGCGCAAGCCGGGGTTGACCCCGCTGCCGTGGGGCTGAGTGTCTGTCACGTCTCGGATCTCACGAAAGGTTAAGTTTTTCGGAGGCGAGCTGTTTCAGCGAACACTCCGGTCGCGGCCCCATATGGGAAATCGCTTCGCCCGCGCAAAGGGAGCCCAGTTCACCGCAGTGATAGAGGCTGTGGCCGCGGGTGTAGCCATGGAGGAAACCCGCCGCATAGGCATCGCCGGCGCCGGTGCTGTCGACGATCGGACCGAGTGGGATCGCGTCGACGACATGGACCTCTTCGCCGGCGAGCACCACGGAGCCTTTTTCGCTACGTGTCAGGGCTACCACCTCGCAATGACCGCGCGCCTGCTGCAGTGCGCTGTCGAAGTCTTCCACCTCGAACAGGCCGGTGATTTCCGCCTCGTTGGCGAAGAGAATGTCGACATGCCCCTCTATTAGCTGCCGGAAGGCGGCGCGATGCCGCTCGACGCAGAAGGGGTCGGACAGGCTGAGCGCCACCTTCCGGCCGGCGGAATGCGCGGCCTTGGAAGCCTCCAGGAAGGCCTTCTTGGCGGGTTCGGCATCCCACAGATAGCCTTCCAGATAGACGACCTTCGCGCTGCGCAGCAGGTCCAGGTCCAGGTCCTGCGGTCCGAACTGAACCGAAACGCCCAGGTAGGTCGCCATGGTGCGCTGAGCGTCGGGCGTGACGAAGATCAAGCAGCGCGCCGTGGGCGGTCCGTCGGTTGCCGGCTGCGCACGGAAGGTAATGCCTCCGGCGCGAATATCATGTGCGAAGATACCACCCAGCTGATCGTTGCGGACCTTGCCGATGAAGCCTCCGGCGCCGCCGAGGGAGGCAATGCCGGCCATGGTATTGGCGGCCGAGCCGCCCGACACCTCGACTGCCGGACCCATTGCGCCGTAGAGGGCTTCTGCGCGGTCCGTGTCGATCAGCGTCATAGTGCCTTTGTTCAGGCCGTGCGACGCCAGGAAATCGTCCTCTGCGTGGGTCAAGACATCGACAATGGCATTGCCGATTCCCACCACGTCCAGCTCGGCTGCGGTCATGGTCCGTCCATTCGATAGGTCTCTTGTGCGACTCTGCTCCAGGATGTGAGCCTGGCACATCGCTTGGGTAATCGCGCCATCCCTACCCGAGCCGGCGTGGAAGGTCCAGCGAACTCGCGGCGCCGAGAGCCGTACGAGACTGCTCGAATTTTAGAGACCGCCTCGAAAATGCCACTTTGAGAGACACGACCGCTCGGGTTAACACGCCTTCCTATGGTATCGGCGCTCAGCAAAGCTTTCGGCCAACTTTCCGATCCCGCCTCGCGGCGCGTGATCTGGCTGACCCTGAGTATGTCTGCGGCCGTTCTGGTGCTGGTCTGGGCGTTCGCGATCTGGGGCTTGTCGGCAGGCGCCGCCGGGCTGCAGGCCTGGTTGGGTGCAGAGGGCTTCTGGGGCGGGTTGCTCGATTGGCTGGTCGGCCTCGGCGGCTTCTTCGCATTGATCGTCGCCTCGGCCATCTTCTTTCCCGGCGTTGCCTCGGGAATCATGAGCGGTCTCTTCATCGACAAGGTCTGCCAGGCGGTCGAGGCACGTCACTACCCCAACCTGCCGCCGGCCCGTGAGCAACCGTTGAACGAGGCGATTGGGGACGGTCTGAAGTTGCTCGTAGTCACCGTCGGTCTCAACTTGCTATTGCTGCCGCTCTATATCTTGGCGGCACCGATTGCGCCTTTTGTATTCTTTGGCGTTAACGGTTATCTTCTCGGACGCGAGTACTTCGAAATGATCGCCGTACGCCGCACCGCCTCCAACCAGGTGCGCGATTTGAGACGGCAAAATGGTGGCAAGGTTTTCTTTGCCGGATTGGTGATCGCGCTGCTGATGTGGATCCCCGTTTTCAACGTCATCGTGCCGCTGGTGGCCGCCGCCTTCATGCTGCACGTCTTCGAGGGGCTGCGCACGAAAGGCGCGGCCACCTCCGTTCCCTCCCCCGCCTGATGCGAAAGGAGCCGTTATGTTCGGCAAGCGCAAACCAGACACACCCCAGTCGACCGAGACCGGCAGCGAGGCCGCGCGCAACGCGGCGCGCGCCAGCAAACCCGATGCGTCGGCCTTGTTAGAACGCCAGCCCCAGCCGCCGGTCCGCCCGACTGGCTATCAGGCGGGCAGCGGCAGCGCGACGCCGGCGGCTCGCAAGCCCGCTGCGACTCAGGGCGGCGGAGACGGCGAAATGAAAAAGCTGATCGTCGGCCGCGATATCCGCCTCGCCGGCGAGATCACGGCTTGTGACAAGCTGGTGGTCGAGGGACAGGTCGAAGCCGATCTGGCCGACGCACAGGTTCTCGAAATCGCCGAGAGCGGCCTCTTCAAGGGCCGGGCCGAGGTGGATATCGCCGAGGTCAGCGGCACGTTCGACGGTGAGTTGACGGTACGCGAGCGACTGGTTCTCCGCGCGACCGGCCAGGTTAAGGGCACGCTTCGCTACGCGGAGTTGGAGATTGAGCGCGGTGGCCGTGTCAACGGCAGCATCGAGGAAATCGCTCAGCCGGCCGGCGGTAGTGCCGCCGAGCAGCCGCGGGTCGGCAACGGCGCCTCGACTGCAAAGGGCGCAGACGGCGAGAGCGAAAACGAGATGCCGATGTTCGGCAAGGACAAGAAGGACGCAAAGGCGGAAAGCGGCGCAGCGAAAGCCGGAGGTGCGGCGGGCTGACCGCGCCTGTCTCCCGGACGGGGGGCTGTAGGATGATTGTCTCGCCCGCTTTCATTTGGTTTTCCGAGAGCGACGCGAGACCAGGGCGTCCCGGGTAACCGGGGTTGCCGCACGGGTGCTTGGGGGGATGAGAGGCGTGTTTAAAGCTACGCCGATCGTTGCGGCTTTTTCCGCGGTTCTATGGCTGGCTGGTTGCGTGACCGGCCAGCCTGACCGTATCGGCGAGTCCTTGGCCGCCACGGACTCTTCTGCGTTTGAGGGCGGGCTTTCCCGCGATCCTGCGCAGCTTATCGGGGCGCCGCCGGAGCGATTGCTGGCGGCGCTCGGCAAACCGAGAGCCCAGCGCCGTGAGCGGCCTGCCGAGGTCTGGCAGTACCGCGGGCGAGACTGCGTGCTCGACGTCTTCTTCTATGCGGTGGCGGCCGATAGTAAGGAGGTCGTTCATCTGGAGGCGCGCGACGACGCTGCTCATGAAACGGCCCTTGCGCCCTGTCTCACGGGCGTCCTTCAGGACCGCGTGGCGTCCTAGGCTCTTCGTCCAGGGACGAAGCGATGTCGCCTCCACCTCGAACGTGGAGCGCTCTCCAGCCACATGAGAAAGCAGATACAGCTTTCACTGCGGGCGCGTTTCGCGTTCAGGTGATCTTACCCAAATGCAAGTCGCCCTATAGGTGATCGCGATCCAGCCCGATGTCTGTCAGAGCTTCGGCGCCGAGGCCGCTTAGGTCGCGTCGCATCCGCAGCTCTTGCCGAGCTGCGGCGATCTCTGCCCGGAAACTGGCGCCGAACCCGGTCATGCTATCGCCCAGGTGGACGGCGGCGCGGCGCGCCAAGTCGCTGGCGCCGAGCCCAGGAATGGTGTTGTCGGCGACGAAAGCTCTGTAGGCCATGGAACTAATCTCCGGCTCGCGTTGCTACGGCAGAGCCCAGTGTTGGAACTTGCCTGTCGAACCGCAGATATTCGTAGCGGCAGGTCGATACCAATGCCGGTTTCACGCAGCCCTCATGCAGTCCATGCAGGGATCTGCAAAGAATTTCTTTAGGAATTCCAAATAGTTGTCGTGTTTAAGACAGGAGCGGTCGCATCCGCTCCAAAGCGGTGCTGAGCCGTGCTTCGGAGCTGGCGAAGCAGAGCCGCAGATGCCCCTCGCCACCGGGCCCGAAGGCGGAGCCGGGGGCCAAACCGACGCCAGCCTCGTGCACCAGGCGCTTCGCGAAGGCCAGGGAATCCTGAACGCCTTCGACTTTGAAGAAGCTGTAGAAGGCGCCCGGCGGGTTGGCCAAGGTCACGCGCGGCAGATCGGCCAGGCCTTGATAGATCAAATCGCGTCCGCGCCGGCAGCGCTCTACCATCTCCGTGACGAAGGGCTCGCCCTGTTCCAATGCGGCGACGGCGCCATGCTGGAGGAAGGCCTGCGCGCCCGAGGTATTGAACTCGATGATCTTGTCGAAGATGTCTCCGAGCATCGGCGGGTGCACGATCCAGCCAAGGCGCCAGCCGGTCATGGCCCAGGCCTTCGAGAAGGAATTGACGGCGATCACCGGCTCTTCGGCTTCGGCCTGGGACAGGAAGGAGGGGGCGGAACGGCGTTCGTAGGTGAAGCGGTTGTAGACCTCATCGGTCATCAGCCAGACGCCGTACTTGCGGGTCAGGCTCAGAACGCCGGCGATGCCGGCTTCGTCCAGCATCCATCCGGTCGGATTGCCGGGCGTCGCGATGAAAAGGGCGCGCACACCGGTCTTCAGCAGGTCTTCCAGCTTGTTCAAGTCGAGCTGGAAGCCGCCGCCGGGTCCGTGGTCGAGCGAGAGTTGGACCGGCTCACCCCCCATCAAGCGTACGGCAGAGACGATGTTCGGCCAGATCGGGCTGACGATGGCCACTCGGTCGCCAGGACGCAGGAAGGCCTGCAGAACGACGATCATCGCGTTCATACCGCCCTGAGTGAGCGTGATTCGCTCTTCGTCGGGACGGAAGCCGTAGAGTGGGGCCGAATAGTCCGCCAGAGCCTTGCGAACCGCTGGAATGCCGCGCTTCTGCGAGTAGAAGGTCTCGCCGGATTTCAGTGCGGCGATGGCCGGGTCGCTGATGAAATCCGGTGTCGGCAGGTCGCCCTCGCCGACCCAGAGGCCGACAACGTCGTCGCGGCTGAAACCGAGTTTCCAGACTTCAACGATCCCGGATTCGTCGAGGCTTTCCACTTCCGGCCGCAAGGGTAAGGGAGCGGTGGAACTGGACGTTGCGGTGGAGAACTGGTTTTCGGGCATGCTCTGACGGGTCGCTTATCTGCGGGACAGGCTGTCTCGCTAACCGCTTTGCCGTTGCGCCGCAAGGCTGCGATTGTCGCGGTGACGTTCTGCCGACGCTGACGACTTCAGTTGTGTCTGCAGCCGTCGGAGATTGAATCCGTCATGAAGCCGATGGCAGGTAAGGGCATGCCCTTCGATCCTCAAAGCCTGTTCTCAGCGGATGTCGTGCTCGCCGACCTCGACGGTTGCCTCGCCGTGGACAATCGCCCCCTGCCGGGCGCCGTCAGCCTTGCGCAGCGGCTCGGTCCCCGCCTCCATATCGTCTCCAACAATTCGACCGATACGGCGGAACGGCTGTCCCATGTTCTGGCGGCCGGAGGCCTGAAGATCGAGCCCGCACGCATTCATTTGGCCGGCGAGATACTGTTGCGCCGCTTGGCCGTAGAGCGACCGGGCGCGCCGGTGTCACTGGCAGCGGCAGGGGAGATGCCGGCACTAGCCGAGCGGCTCGGCATCCCGCGGCGCGACGAGGGAGCGGCGATCGTTGCGCTCTGCCGTGACACGGGTTTCGACTACGACCGGCTCCGGGCCATTGCGCGCCTCCTGACGGACGGCGCCGAGTTGTGGGTGGCCAATCCGGACCTGACGCATCCCGGCCTCGACGGCCGTCCGGTACCGGAGACCGGATCGTTGCTGGCAGCGGTGCAATCCGTCGCGCCGGATGCGGTTCCGCGGATTTTCGGCAAGCCGGAGGCCGCCCTGTTCCAGGCGGCACTCGAGGCTGCCGGAGCAAGGCCGGCAAACGCCGTCATGCTCGGCGACAACCCGAGCACCGATGTTGCGGGTGCCGAAGCCCTTGGGATACCGGCCTTGCTGATCGGGCCCGACCGGAACGCCGTCGCTCCCGACCTGGCCAGCCTTTTTTCTCTTGCGCTCGATACTCAAGGAGCCATCCCGTGAAGTTCATACACCTTACCGATACCCATCTGGTGCCGGCCCCGCGCAAACTCTTCGCTCTGGATCCCCGGGCGCGCTTGACTGCTGCGGTGGCCGATATCAACCGGCGTCATGCAGACGCTGCGATGGTGGCGGTCACCGGCGATCTCGCCCACTGGGGCGAGCCTGGCGCCTATGCCGATCTCAGGGCGGTGCTGGACCGCTTGGCCGTGCCCTATCGCCTAATTCTCGGCAATCACGACGACCGTGCCCACTTCCTGGCCGCCTTTCCGGACAGTCCGACGGACCCTCAAGGCTTCGTGCAGTGGGTCGAGGAAACCGAAGCCGGCCTTTTCGTCTTTCTCGATACGCTGATCCCCGGGAGCGACGGTGGACGGCTTTGCGAGGCACGGTTGGCGTGGTTGGAAGAGACTCTGATCGCGGCGAAGGGGCAGCCGGTCTATCTCTTCCTGCATCATGCGCCGCTCGACCTCGGCATCCCGGGCATGGACGCGATCCGTTTGCAGAACGCCGACGAACTGCTGCCGCTGCTCCAGGCGCAGGGTCAGCTCAGGCATATCTTCTTCGGCCATATCCATCGCACCATCGCGGGCTCCTGGCACGGCATTCCCTATTCGACCTTGCCGGGGACCAATCACCAGGTGCTGCTGCAGTTCCATCGCAAGGACGTGCCCGGCAGTCACGAGCCGCCAGCCTATGGCGTCGTTCTGCTGCGGCCCGATGCCGTCGTGATGCATGTGCAGGCCTATCTCGACGACAGCCCGCGTTTCGAGATGACGGAGGCCACCGAACCGGCCCAGACTCTTACGGAACTCCCGCCCCTGGAGGATCCGTTAGAGGCCGCTACAGCCCTTTAGAGGCGTGGCGCTGTCCGGCCGGTCGCGCGGCAGGCTGCCGTCAGGGTGTTGGCCAGCAGGCAGGCGATGGTCATGGGCCCGACGCCGCCGGGGACCGGGGTAATCGCACCGGCGACCTCCTTGACCGCCTCGAAGTCCACGTCGCCGACCAGCTTGCCCTTGCCGCCCGGAGTTTCCGGCTCCAGCCGATTGATGCCCACGTCGATTACCGTGGCGCCCGGTTTGACCCAGTCGGCCGCAACCATGCCTGCGCGGCCGACGGCGGCGATCAGGATGTCTGCCTCGCGGCAGACCGCCGGCAGGTCGCGGGTGCGGGAATGCGCGACGGTCACCGTGCAGTTCGCGCCCAACAGTAGCTGCGCCATCGGTTTGCCAACGATGTTGGACCGGCCCAGCACGACGGCGCGCAAGCCTGAGAGGTCGCCCAGGCGATCCTGCAGGAGCATCAAACAGCCGAGCGGCGTGCAGGGCACCAGAGCGTCCTGTCCGGTCGCGAGCCGGCCCGCGTTTATGACATGAAATCCGTCGACGTCCTTGGCCGGGTCGATGGCATTGATCACCGCGTTGGCGTCGATCTGCGCGGGCAAGGGAAGCTGAACCAGGATGCCATGGACGGCCGGATCCCGATTCAGGCATTCGACCAGGTCAAGCAACTCGTCTTGACTGGTTTCGGCGTCCAGCCGGTGCTCGAAGCTGCGCATGCCGACGTCTAGCGTTTGGCGAGCCTTGTTGCGCACATAGACTTCGCTGGCCGGATTCTGGCCGACCAAGACCACGGCCAAGCCGGGCTGCAGGCCTTCGGTGGCCAACTGCGCCACCTGCCTTGCGACTTTGGCCCGCAGCTGTGCCGCAAAGGCCTTGCCGTCGATGATCTCTGCCGTTGTTACGCTTGTCGCCACCCCCGTCGTCGCCACCCGCTTTCCTTTCGCCGCCATTTCCGATGGTTCGGGCTTTACGACCTATTCAACGATGCCGTCCAGCATGGGGACGACATGCGTGTGCAGAAATGCGTCACTGCGGGCGCGAGGCTTATGCTGTCTACTTATCTAGATGTTGCCGGGTGGCGTCGAAAACGACGGCAAGACGATTCCTGCGCGGCTACATGCCGTAAGCCATGGCTCCGAAAGCTTCATGAACCAAGCGCTGCACAAAGATGATACCGATGATCAGCACCATCGGCGAGAGGTCGATACCGCCGAGATCCGGCAGAATGCGGCGGATCGGCTGCAGCGCCGGTTCGGTAACTCGCGCCAGGAAGTCGCGGATCGTGTAGACGAACTGGTTATAAGGGTTGGCCACGTTGAACGCGATCAGCCACGACAGCACGATCGAGGCGATCAGAAAGATCATGTAGATCTGGACAACCGTGTCGAACAGCCAAAGTAGGGCGGACATGGGTTTCGCGGTGGCTCCTTCGTCGTGGATCCGGTCTGATGGGCCTTTGCAGCGCCGACAGCCGACAGAATTTCTACACCTCTTCGGGCAAGGCCCCGTAGATGTGCGGATCGCGGTGGAAAATGGCAAGACGTTTTGCCGATCACGGCGGTTCCGCGTGCTCCGCATTCGGTAGTCAACCGAAGACCGACCGGATCATGTCCAAGGCCCTCATTTACACCTTCATGTACACTGGACCCTGTCGATGAGGCGCGGGATTGACAACAGGCAGGGTGCTACCCAATATCCGCCGCCTCGATAGGGGCAGCGCGTAATCAGTCGTGCGACATCGGTCTGCCCCCTTCCGGTCGGGGCCGTAGCTCAGTTGGGAGAGCGCAGCAATCGCACTGCTGAGGTCAGGGGTTCGACTCCCCTCGGCTCCACCATTTTCCAGTTTTCTGCGAACTAAGCTGGCGTTTCTTCTCGCGAAAGAGAAGCAACGGTCCGCCACATCTGGTCTTCCGCTGCTGACTTCGGCGCATTCAGGCGCAGTCCGGCGATAGAGAGTTCGCTGGTCGGCAGAATGTTGCCGAGCGCCGTCAGGCTGCCGCGGCCGATTTCGCCTTGCGCCAGCGACTGGGGAACCCAGGCCACGCCGACGCCGGCCACGGCGAGCTGAAGCGCAGCCGGCGTCAGGGCGGTTTCGGCCTTGCGTTGGATGAAGCTGCGCGCCGGCAGGCGCGGGAAGACCTCTTTCTCCAGCAGGCTGCCGAGAAAGACGTCGGGGGGATAGGCGATGATCGGAAGCTCACCCATGGCATAGGCTTCGTTGAGCTGTTTCAAGCGGTCCGTCGCGTAGACGGGGATCAGCCATTCGCGGCCGACGTCACAGCGCTGCATGAAGTCTTCGTCGGCGGTCAGCCGGTCCTCTCCGCTTTCGTAGACCAGGATGATATCCGCCTGACGCGTCATCAGGAGAACCAAGCATTCGCTGCGGTTGGCCGAACGCAGCCGAATGCTGAGATCGCGCGGGTCGGACATCCGATTGAGCAGGTGGGGCGCCATCGAGGTCGTGATGGCGTGCTGGCTAGCGACAACCACCCGGTTCTGCGCCGTGCGGTCCCGCCGTTTGAGCTCCAGTGCGAGCTGACGCAGGTCCGCAGCAAGCTCCTGCATCCTCTGGCGTTGGTCGAGGACGGACGCCTTGAGCTGGATGGGTTTGCGGCTGCGGTCAACGAGTTCGACGCCGATGTAGTCCTCGATCGAGCGGATACGTCGGGAGAAGGCTGGTTGCGTCAGAAAACGCTTCTCAGCCGCGCGGCTCAGCGACCCGGTTTCCATGATCGCGAGCAGGTCTTCGATCCACTCAAGCCGCATTGCTTATCCAAAATGCCGAAATTGCATATTATCACCAGAAATTCGCATTTGCTCAACGGAATGCATCGCGCAAAGATCGTTTTTTGCATAAGCCGAAACTCAAGGAAGGGTCTGTCCGATGCATCTCTCCCGCTTTCCGCGCATCCACTTGGCCCACCTTCCGACGCCGCTGGAACGAATGGATCGCTTGTCCAAAGAACTCGGCGGCCCTGAGATCTGGATTAAGCGGGACGACTGCACGGGCCTGTCCACTGGCGGTAACAAGACGCGTAAGCTGGAATTCCTGATGGCCGAGGCGGAAGCCGAGGGTGCCGACATGGTGGTCACTCAAGGGGCCACCCAGTCCAACCATGCCCGCCAGACAGCCGCCTTTGCAGCCAAGCTCGGCGTGGACTGTCATATTCTGCTTGAGGACCGCACCGGCTACGACGACAAGAATTACAACGAGAACGGCAACGTTTTTCTCGATTATCTGCATGGTGCAACGGCCGAGAAGCGTCCCTCGGGTCTCGATATGCATGCCGAGATGGAGGCGGTTGCCGATCAACTGCGCGCCGGCGGTCGCAAGGTCTACACGATCCCCGGCGGCGGTTCGAACCCGACCGGTGCGCTGGGTTACGTCAATTGCGCGCTCGAACTGGTCAATCAGGCGAACGAGCGCGGGTTGGCGATTGACCGTATCGTCCATGCCACCGGTAGCGCGGGAACCCAGGCAGGTCTGGTGGTCGGGTTGCAGGCGATGAATGCCAACATCCCATTGCTTGGTATCGGCGTCCGCGCGCCGAAGCCGAAGCAGGAGGAGAATGTCTACAAGTTGGCGGTAGCGACGGCGGAGAAGCTGGGCTGCCCCGGCGTCGTTTCGCGCGAAGATGTGTTGGCCAATACGGATTACGTGGGCGAGGGCTATGGCATCCCGACGCCGGGCACGATCGAGGCGATCGAGCTGTTCGCCCAGTTGGAAGGCATCCTGCTCGACCCGGTTTACTCGGCCAAAGGTGCGGCTGGGCTGATCGATCTGATTCGCAAGGGACAGTTTCAGAAGGAAGAGCGGATCGTTTTCCTGCACACTGGCGGCTCGGCGGCACTCTTTGGCTATACCATGGCGTTCGACTATGCTCCGATTTCCGAGCCGATTGCGGCGCAGTAAGGAAGGCTAGGCCGGCGCAATGTCTCCTCGCCCCTTCACTGGCAGCTTCACGCAGCAAGAGCCGATCGGCGAGGACGCCATCGCCGCGGCTGTCGAAGTTATGCGGTCCGGGCGCTTACATCGCTACAACACGCTAGGTGAAGAGCTTTCCGAAGCCGCGCGTTTGGAACGCGACTATGCCGGTTACCAAGGCAGCCGCTACTGCTTGGCCTGCGCGTCGGGTGGCTATGCTCTGCAGATCTCTCTGCGCGCGGCCGGGCTGCAGCCCGGCGAGCCGGTCCTGACCAATGCCTTTACTCTGGCGCCGGTGCCGGGGGCCATCGTCAATGCGGGCGGCCGGCCGATTCTCGTCGAGACCACTCGGGATTTGATCATCGATCTCGACGATCTCGACCGCAAGCGGGCAGCAAGCGGTGCACGCTTTCTGATGCTGTCCCACATGCGCGGTCACTTGGCCGATATGGACCGTCTCTCGACTTTCGTCGAGGCCAACGGGCTGATCCTGATCGAAGACTGTGCCCATACCATGGGGGCCCAGTGGCGCGGACGAAACAGTGGGTCCTTCGGCCTCGCCGGCTGCTTCAGCACCCAGACCTACAAGCACCTGAACTCCGGCGAGGGGGGCTTGCTCACGTCCGACGATGCTGGCTTCATGGCGCGGGCAATCGTGCTGTCGGGGTCGTACATGCAGTATGAGCGCCATGGAGCCGCGCCTGGACCTGAAGCCTTTGCGGACGTTCGCCTGGAGACGCCGAACTGGTCTGGGCGTATGGATAATCTGCGAGCTGCGATCCTGCGGCCACAACTCGCCAGCCTTGATGCGAACTGCGCGCGCTGGAACGAGCGTTACCGGGTGATCGAACAGAAGCTGCGCGCGATCGGGAGTTTGCTCGTGCCGGTCCGTCCGCCGGAAGAGCGCTACGTCGGCAGCTCGATCCAGTTCCTGATTCCCGACATCTCCGAGAGGACGGCCCGGGAGTTCGTGGCAGCGAACGAGGCGCTGGGCGTCGAACTGAAGTGGTTCGGGAATGACGAACCGGTTGCCTTCACCAGCAATCACAAGAGCTGGCGCTATCTGGAGCAGCAATCCCTGCCAAAGACGGATGCGATTCTGTCCGGCCTTTTCGACATGCGGATCCCGCTCATCTTTTCACTCGAAGATTGCGGTCAAATCGGCGACATTATCGCTTTCTGCGCGAAAACAGTGTCGAATAGGAGCGCTGCGTGATGGGGGCTCGGTCCGTGAAGCACCCGATCGGAATCCTCGGCGGCATGGGGCCGGAGGCAACCATCCTGCTGATGACTCGAGTGCTTGCCCTGACGCCGGCCCAGGACGACAGCGATCACGTGCCGCTGCTCGTCGACAGCAACACGCAGGTTCCCTCGCGCATCGAGGCGCTGATCGAGGGAACCGGTGAGAGTCCGGGCCCGGTGCTGGCTGCGATGGCCGCGCGTCTGGTTGCCATGGGCGCGACGGCGCTCGCGATGCCCTGCAACACCGCTCACGCCTATCTACCTGAAATCCGTGCTGCTGCCGGTGATGTTCCAGTGCTCGATATGGTGGGGCTTACGGCGGAAGGCTTCACGGCCATGGCTCCGCAGCCGCAACGTATCGGGATGCTGGCCTCGACGGCGGTGCAGATCACCGGCCTCTACGACAAGGCCTTCGCCTCTCTCGGAATCGAGGCGGTTTTCCCACAGCGACAGGTGGACGTCATGGACGTCATCCGCGCCGTGAAGCGCGGAACTTGCGGACCGTCTGAGCAGGCGGTTTTGGCAGAAATTGCAGCGTCATTGATCGCCGAGGGGGCCGAGGCGCTTGCTATTGCCTGCACCGAGATTTCGGTGATCGCCGACGACTTGCCGAGAACCGTGCCGGTTCTCGACGCCATAGACGTGCTTGCCGACACAATCGTCGGCTTCTCTGAAAGACAAAACGCCGCGCTTCGGTCGGGCGCGGCGGCATAAGCGAAAGCAGACGGCCGACAGAACAGGGAGACTACAACATGATTAAGTCGACAACTCGGTTCGCCCTTGCGGCGGGCGTCTTCAGTCTGGTTTCCGTTTCTTCGGCCTCGGCGGCCGACCTGGTGCTTGGCGTGCCGAACTGGCCTGCGGCCAGTGCGACCGCCAACGTCCTGAAAGTCGTGATCGAGGAGAATTTCGGTCTCGATGTCGAGCTGCAGAACGGCACGAACCCGATCATCTTCGAGGCCATGGATCAGGGCTCGATGCATCTGCACCCCGAAGTGTGGATGCCCAATCAGCAGAACCTGCACGACCGCTATGTCAAGGACAACCAGTCGGTCATCATGAACGACAACCCGGTGCAGGCGGTGCAGGGAATGTGCGTGCCGACCTATGTCGTCGAACAGTACGACATCCGCTCGATCGAGGATCTCACCGATCCCGAGAAAATGGCGATCTTCGACAAGGACGGTAACGGTACGCCGGAGATCTGGATCGGCGCACCGGGCTGGGCATCGACCATTATCGAGCGTATCAGGGCCAAGTCCTATGGCTACGATCAGGTGCTGGACCTTCAGGAGTATGACGGGACCGTTGCCTGGGGTGCGCTGGGGGCGGCCGTCGAGGCCGGGGAGCCCTGGCTCGGCTTCTGCTACGACCCGCATTTCATCTTCGTCGCTTACGACCTGACCTTCCTGGAGGAGCCGGCGCACGATCCGGAAACCTGGAACATCGTACAGCCGACCGACGATCCGGCCTGGCTCGAGGTTTCCGAGGCTTCGACCGCCTGGAAGGGCGCGACGCTGCATCTGCACTACGCGGCTAACATTCGCGACAACTTCCCGGAAGTGGCGGCGATGCTGGATGCCTATGAGATGCCTTCGGAAGCGCTTAGCGAGATGGGCTATGCCCTGACGCTGAAGGACATGGATCCCGCCGTCTTCGCCCGCCAATGGGTAGATGAGAACGAAGACGTCGTTCTTGGCTGGCTGACCCAGTGATCCACTGAACCGGCGACGGGGGTGCGGCCGCCGGCTTCGCCGGCACTGCACCCCCGCCTGCCGGTCGCAGATTAAGGACGGCAGTCATGACGGAACCGGTTGTCGAGCTCTCCGACGTCTGGAAGGTGTTTGGCGCGCGTGCCGACGAGGCCATTGCGGCAGCCAAGGCCGAAAGTCTCTCAAAATCCGAAGCGCTCGATCGATTCGGCAGTGTGATCGGCGTCCGGGATGCCAACTTTGCAGTCTCTCGTGGCGAGATCTTTTGCATCATGGGCTTGTCGGGGTCCGGCAAGTCGACGCTCGTACGTCACGTTAATCGCTTGATCGAACCTTCGGCGGGTACGATCCGGGTGCTCGGGCGCGACGTTGGTGCGATGACACCCCCGGAATTGCGCGAGATGCGCGCTCGGCATATCGGCATGGTCTTCCAGCATATGGCGCTGATGCCGCACCGCTCCGTGCGCGACAACGTCGCCTATCCGCTCGAAGTGCGTGGTGTGCCCAAATCGCGCCGCTGGGCGGTGTCCGATCATACCCTGGGTCTGGTGAACCTGGAGGGCTACGAAGACCGGCTGCCCAGCGAGCTGTCCGGCGGCATGCAGCAACGGGTCGGCATTGCGCGCGCTCTCGCCTCGGACCCCGAGATTCTCCTGATGGACGAGCCCTTCTCTGCGCTCGACCCGCTGATCCGGCTACAGCTACAGGATCAGTTCAAGGCGCTGGTCGATCAGCTCAAGAAGACCACCCTCTTCATCACACACGATCTCGACGAAGCGATCCGTATCGGCGACCGCATCGCGATCATGAAGGATGGGGTGATCGTCCAGATCGGCACGCCAGAGGAAATCGTCACCAGTCCCGCCGACGACTACGTGCGCGAGTTCGTACAAGGCATATCCCGGCTCAAACTGGTGCGCGCGCACACGATCATGGAACCGTTGTCCGAGGCCGAACGCATTGCGCTCAACGGCGCGCCCCGTGCGGATGGCAACACCGATCTCGATACCCTGATCGATCTTTCGGTCACCGGCGAGTCGCCCGTCATCGTCACCGAAGGCGGCAACGATGTCGGCGTCATCAGCAAGTCCACCCTGTTGCGCGGTATCCAGGGAGGGAGTCGATGAAGCCCCAAGTCAAACCGGAGGTGAAGCAAGAGGCGCCTACAGAACTTCCGTCGGTCTCGGCTGTTGCCGACATCGAGGTCGATCACGCCGAGCTCGACGCCTCTATCGCGAAGTTCGTCGAACGCAACCCGACCTACTACGCCAAGGCCTTCCACCGCATTCACGACACCACACGCGGTGTCCCGCTGACCTTCAACTGGGCCGCCGCCGTCCTAGGTCCGATCTGGGCTGCCGCTCGCGGCGTCTGGGGGTTTTTCTGGGCCTTTCTGATTCTGGAGATCATCGCCTGGGTGCAGATCGGGCGCGGAACCTGGGGAGAGCTAGGCGCCGACAACATGGCTCAGGCAGCACGCCAGGAAGCGCGTGCACAGGATTTTCTGGAGCGCGCCGAATCGGCCCGGCTGGCGGGCGAGGATCCCAGTCGCTTCGAGACTCTGGCCAGCAATCTTCTGCGGGCCGCCGAGCGCAGCCGGGAGACGGCTGCCGCGGCTGCCGCCGATGCGACCGCTATCCTGCTGACCGGTCTGGTTCTGCTGCTCGTGCTCAAGCTCGCGCAGGGCGTCTGGGCCAACATCGTCTATGAGAAGCAGTATTCGCGTTGGCGGATCGACCCGGCCTCGGTGTTCTCCGGTGTGCGACCGCGCAACCTCATTCTCGGCGTCGTTCTGGCCTTGGCTGTGGCGCCCTTGACCATCTACCGCTTCACGGTCGAAGACGTGACTCCCTTCCTGACGGCCTTCCCGGCCGATCCGGATCACTACACGGTTTCTGCGCGTTGGCTGGAGGCCCAGATCGATGCTGCTGCGCGCGGCGGTGCGGGGGCGTTCGATTCGATTGTGTTTGGCGTAAGAAGCGTTCTCGACACGATCTCTCTGGCTCTCATGGGCACGCCTTGGCCGGTGGTCATGACGGTGATTTGTGTCGTTGCCTGGCGTTCGGCAGGGCCACGTGTCGCCATCTTCACTGCCGCTGCACTCGCGTACATCGCCTTTCTCGGCTATTGGGAAATCGCCATGGAGACCGTCGCACTGGTGGGTGCCGCTGTCGTCATCTGCGTTATTCTCGGTATTCCGCTCGGGGTTTGGTTCGGCAAGTCGCAACGCGCTTACCGCGCCGCAGAGCCGGTGCTGGACCTCATGCAGACGCTGCCGGCCTTCGTCTATCTGATCCCGATCATCGCCTTCTTCGGGACCGGCAATCCCCCGGGCATTCTCGCCACCATCATCTTCGGCATGCCGCCGGTGATCCGCCTGACGGCGCTCGGGATACGTGGCGTGCCCGAAAGCATTAAGGAGGCCGCGAGCGCGTTCGGCGCGTCGCGCTGGCAGATCCTGAAAGACGTCGAACTGCCGCTGGCGCAACCCTCGATCATGACCGGCGTCAACCAGACCATTCTGATGTGCCTGTCGATGGTGGTCATCATCTCGCTGATCGGCGGCGGCGGTTTGGGCCAGGTGATCTTGGAGGCCCTGCAGTTTGCGGCCAAGGGGCCTGGGCTCCTCGGCGGCTTTGCCATTCTGTTCGTCGCCATGGTGATCGATCGGATTGTGCAGGGTGCCTTCCGCCGGGCCGATCAGAAGTAAGCGTTGCGATGAGACGGAAAGACCGGACATGACAATCGAGTATCTAAAGAAGGCCACTGCACCGGCGGAGACGGCCGAACGCGACTTGCGCGACACTGTTCAGGCCCTGCTCGACGAGATCGAGCAGGGGGGCGATCAGGTTGCGTGCGCATTCGCGCAGAAGTTCGACCGTTGGGAGGGTGAGATTCTGGTCTCCGAGGAGGCCATCGCCGCTGCTGAGACTCAGCTTCCGGAGGATCTGAAGGCGGATATCCGCTTCGCCCACGATAACATCCGCCGCTTCGCCGAGGCCCAAAAGGCGACCATCGCGCCCTGCCAGATCGAAGTGGTTCCGGGTGTCTTCGCCGGTCAGAAGCACATTCCGGTTTTCACGGCCGGCTGCTACGTCCCCGGCGGCCGCTACAGTCACGTGGCTTCGGCCATCATGACCATCACCACGGCCAAGGTCGCCGGCGTCGAGCGGATTCTTGCCTGTTCGCCGCCCCAGCCGGGGGTCGGGATCCCACCTGCGATCCTTTACACGATGAAGCTCTGCGGTGCCGACGTGATCCTCAATCTTGGCGGCGTGCAAGGTGTTGCCGCGATGGCCTTTGGCCTGTTCGGGCAGCCGGAGGCCGATATCCTGGTCGGTCCCGGCAACCAGTACGTGGCTGAGGCAAAACGCCTGCTTTTCGGGCGCGTCGGCATCGACATGGTGGCTGGCCCAACCGACTCAATGGTGCTGGCCGACGGAACGGCGGATGCCGAGACGGTTGCCTGGGACCTGGTCAGCCAGGCGGAACACGGCGCCAACTCGCCGGTGTGGCTGGCCACCACCGACCGCGGTCTCGCCGAGGCCGTCCTGCGGCGCGCCCCCGAGTTGATCAAAGCCTTGCCGGAGTTGAACGCGGCCAACGCCGAGGCCGCCTGGCGCGACCACGCCGAAGTTCTGCTGTGCAGCGATCGCGAGGCAATGGCGCAGGCGGCAGATGACTACGCGCCGGAACACCTGCATGTTCAGGCTGCCGATCTCGATTGGTGGCTCGCCCGGCTGCGCGCCTATGGCTCGCTTTTCCTCGGCGCGGAGACGACGGTTTCGATGGGCGACAAGTGCACCGGTCCGAATCACGTGCTGCCGACATCGCGCGCCGCGCGCTACACCGGCGGACTGTCGGTTCATAAGTTTATGAAGACCGTTACTTGGCAACGAGGCACAGCACAGGGTATCCGCGAGATTGCCGCCACGACGGCGCGTATCTCGCGTCTTGAAGGGATGGAAGGGCACGCCCGTGCTGCCGATCTGCGCTGCGCGTCCTGAAGCGCGATCGTGTAAAGAAAGGTCGGCTCGCTTCTGCCTGCGACATGACTCCCGTTCTCAGGCAGGATGTCTCAGGTCCCGGCATAGTCGGACGTGATGTTGCGAGATGCGGCCGGTATCGCGGCCGCTTAGATATCTGCCCAGCCGCGCAGACGCGCGAGATAGGCGTCTAGCTCCGCCGGAGTCTCATCCACCCGGTCACGTAAACCGTTGTGGCAATCCAGCAGCATGGCGACCAGGAAATCGCCCCGGCCGATGGCGTCGAGATACCCCGTGAGTGCAAAACGGGCGTTGGCCCAGTCGGCGAAGATCGGGTCGCCGAAGTCGCTTCCTACCTCGCGCATCAGGTAGTCGGACTCCCGCCAGGCGTTCAGAATGCCGGCGATGCAGGTCCCCAGCGCGGCGGACGAGGAGAAGTATTTCCCGAATTCGCGAGGGAACTCATGCCCCTGAAGAGAGTCCAGGAAGTCCTGGTCGGCTGGGGGCAACGGCTCGTAGTAGCGTGCGACGTAGTCGTCGTCCGTGAGGATCTTGAGAACCTGCTGCAGCGCGCCGCAGTTAGCCCGGAACCGAAGCCGAAGCGCCAGCAGTCGTCCGCCCACCCCATAGACTTTGTCGCCTCGGAACGACAGCGCCGTCGACGGCTCGATCAAGCTTTGCACCTGCATAACTCTTTCCTCAAACGAACTTCCCCTCCACCAGTCGTACCTCATTCGGAGAGTTGAGAGAAGTCCGCCGACCATCCGCGAGTGGTATCGACTGGCTCGCAAGCGGCTAGGTTGTAAGCTGGAGCGCCTTGAGAGCCATCGGGCGAAATCGTCCGGCCCTCCAGGGATGCCGCCTTAACGGTCTCGGCCGCTGCAGTTCGATGATTTGGTTTCAGTCTCCGCGAGATGGGGCTTGGGCGGCCTTGGAAGCTCCCCAAGAAATCCGGATACGACACGATCTGTTCTGGTCAAAAACCACGGGGCTTCCGGTTTCGTGGCTACTGAAGGCTCGAAAACGAGTGAGCGGAGATGGGGCGGCGACTTTCGCAATCGCCGCCCTTTCGATCCTCTGTCTGCGGACGGATTAGCGGAGTGGCGCCAGCAGATCGGCAACTTCCAGGAGAATGAACTCGTTGTTGTCGGCAACGCCAATCTCGCGGCCCGTGGAGAAGGGCAGGTTGTTGTCGTTGGCCACGATGATGTGACGGTCGTCGACCAGATCCACGTCCTCGATGGTCACGAAGGGGAAGGTGAAGACGCCGTCGATTGTGCCGCTAAGGGCGACGCCGTCCGGATCTGCGATGTCGAGCAGATCGACATATCCCAGCTTGGCGATGGTGCCCTGGGTGTCCGTCTGGCTGAAATCCACCAGATAGACCCGCTTGAACTGGGCCGGTGCGTTGAAGCACTCGGGGGTAACGGCGCCGTCGCAAGCCAGGCGCGGGTCGCCCTCGTTGCCGTCGCGTTCGATCACCAACGCGAGAGTGTCGCTGATCATGTTGAAGTCGCCGATATTGTGACCGTCGGCCTCCAGGACATAGCGCCATTGGTTGTCTGTAAAGCTGCCGGTCTCGACGTCGAGTTCGATGATCCGTAAGAACTGCCGACCCTCGTGGCGCTCCCAATCTCCGGTTTCGGCGTCCCAGAGAGGCGCCTCGAACATCGGGCGCAGGAAGCGGCCGTCCATGGTCTGCGCCATGCCTTCGAAACCGCGGCTGCGGCGCACGCGAAAGTCGACCGTTCCGTCGGGCGTGGCCAGAAGGCCCAGGCTGTAGTGATCGGGCGACTTGACGATCTCGCCCTCCACCTCGGTTTCCAGGAAGCGCACCACGCGTCCCTCGAGGTCGGTGGCGAAGATGTAAGGCCCGAATTCGTCGCCGAACCAGATCAGATCGCCGACCGGCTGAATGCCCTCGAGATCGAAGTCGCCGCCGGTCAGGTAGCGGGATTCCGTCGCTTCGGTGACGATGCGGAACGGCACCACGCCATCCGGGTCGCTGAGAAAGATCGTGTCGATCAGTTCGACCCGACCGTTCTCGAAGTCGGGTCTGACGCGCAGGGCCATCAGCATGGCGTCGGGCGAGTTGGCCTTGTTGCCGAAGCCGTTGTCGATCAGGACCAGGAATTCCCCGTTGCCGAGTGTCTTGATTCCAGAGAAACCCTGGATCGGTTGGCCGGTGAAGGGGAGGAAGAGCCCTGTCATGCGTGGCGCGTCGGGATCGGACAGCCATGTCTGCCCCTCGCGCGAGTAGAGGCTTTCGTCACGCAGGTTGCCCGGGCCCGTGAACTTTCCAGAGGTGGCGAAGAGGCTTGGCGCATCGGTCGGCGGCGGCACGAAGGTACTGGCCGGCAAAGCGGCATGCCCGACGAGTTTGGCCTCGAACTTCGTGGGTTCCTGTGCAGCGACGTTCTCTGTCGCCATCAGCAGACTTGCCGTTGCAAGAAGACTCGCTGTCGTCAGGCCACCCAGCTTCCGCGTGAGCTGCATTTCTACCTCCCTCGTTTGAACCGAATGTCATGAAGGGCGGCAAGCTAACGATGCGAAATCACGGTCGTGTTGCGGCAGTGTGACGCTTTCGTGCTGGCGATGAAACAGAGCGATGACGGGTCTCCGCCAAGCGCTCCGGTTTTCCGGACTGGTGACGGCATGCCTTCAGGAGGTACCGCACAAAGCGTGGCGCACTGGCTTCATGATCCGGTCTGGCGGGGCAATGGCAGATCGGCCGCGCAATCATCGACGTCCTGGTCGGCGTCCCGCCCGGTGCCTTGTCCGGGATTCTCCGATCTGCGGGCAAGCAGGGCTGCCTGGGTGCGGTTCTGCACGCCCAAGCGCTCGAACAGGCCATGCATGTGAACCTTTACGGTCGAGTCCGAGATCCCCAAGGCACGGGCGATCTCCTTGTTCGAGAGACCTTGGCTTAGACACTGCAGAATCTCCTGCTGCCGCGGTGTCAAGGACGGCAGATCGGTGGGTCTCGGCTTCCAAGGCTTGCGAAGGTGGTGTGACTCCTCCGCAGTCGCGGTCGGGGCACTGCTGGGCAGAAAGTGCTCCGATGCGCGGCAGGGGGCGACCGTCTCTTCCTGGAAGAACTGTCCTCCCTCCAATACGACTTCGACGGCCCGCAGCAGGGTGTCATGCGAATCCGACTTGCAGACGTATCCACTGGCGCCTTGTTGCCGGGACGAGCGCATCACGGAGACCGCCCGCGATGACGAGAAGACGATTAGCGGGACCTCGCGGGCCTCGCGCATAACGGTTGTCAGGTTTCGCGTCGAACCGAGATCCGGCATATCCAGATCGACGATGATGAGGTCGACCGGCGCCATCTTCAGCGCCAACAGCAACGCATCGTAAGTCCCGACGCAGACAATATCCGCCTGTTCGCCATAGCGATTGCGCAGTAAGGAAGCTGTCGCGTCGCGCACTACAGGATGATCATCGGCAATAATGGTGCGCATCGCGGATCCCCCCTACCAAGTGCGCTTGCGGGTTCTCCTACGGGTTATTCTCACCGCCCGCCTAACGAGAGCCGCTCTCCTGAAAACTCTCAAGTTTTGCTAAACGCCGTTGTGCATGGTGACAAAATTTAGTCTTTTTAGGCTCTTCGATCTTATAATCGATCATTTGGATAAATTGATCCACCGTTTCTTATGACCTACCTCATTCTGGCTCGCTACCTCTTTGGGCTGGATGCGCGCCTCCAAGGAGTGGCGCGAGGCACCGGCAAGACAGGCGACGCCGCCTCGGGCTTCGGCCAAACTCTCGATCATGAAGCGAAGATTCCGACAGATAGTGTTGGTTTCGACACTCACGGTTTCGACCGTCGGGCTGTCGGGGTGCGTGGCCTTGACGCTTGCCGGTATCGCGACCAACGTTCTTAGCGCTGCGATAGGCGGAGGAGCCGCACCGTCAGGTGACGGCGCAGATCCAGGCGCGCAGATCCAGCAAGCCCTCTCAGGCATCGATGACCAAGTCTCCCCAAGCTGTTCGGCGAGGTTGACGCGCATGCAAGTGGCCTCCGCCGAGTCCGAGCTAGCGGAGGGTGGAGAGCGGGCCGCCGGCGTTTGGGGGGATAGCGGCTGGCAGTTCGACGGCCATGACGGGAGCATGAAGCCAGCCGATATGCCGCTCTCGGCCTCTCGTCCCGCACCGGAAGGCCTGCGTGGGCCCCTGCCGCCCCGCATCTCGGAAGACAGGTTGGTCTCGGTCCAGGCAACGCAACAGGCCGCGGTCGCCAGGCAGGAGACCATTGCAGGGAAGCGCTGCAGCGTACGCCCAACCTGCCTGCCGGGCATGCAGTCGCCGGTCTCGATGATGGTCTGCGAGCAGGACGGGCAGAGCGGCGGCGGCGAAGAAACCTGGCAGCAGCAACAGGACGTCTTCGCCACACAAAATGCCTCGCAGCAGCGTTAACGTCGTTCCCCTTCGAAGTTGAAGTAGCCTTGCGGTCTTGAGAGCGATCCCGCTTGACCTCTCCGCGGCACACTGCCCGAAGGGCAGGGGAGGGTGTATGCCGCAGTCTCCGCTTGTCATCTCTTTGCGTTCTGAAAAAGCGTCTGGCTATGTCAGGCGCTTTTCTGCTCGGAGCGCTCTTCCTCCTGGCTTGACCGCAGGTTGAGCGCCTTTGGCTGTGGGCGATTGCCCTTCTCTTCGCTCCCGCTGGTTATCGGGGCCCGTGGTACCGGCACGTCTGCATCGTCCCCTGCGGATCAGCACCCAAGCGAGACAGACAAGAGGTCACCAAATCAGCGGCCTCCAGTTTCCTTTAGGTAAAGAAGAGGGCGAAACGGTATCGATTCCGTTTCGCCCTGCATGCGTACTTGCGCGAGGGGGTGACTTCATTGCGGTGAGGGCGGATCTCCGTCGCCACTGCTGCTGTCGCTGCCACCATTCAACCCGTTTAGAGCGCTCGAAAGGCTGCCTTCGCCTCCATTGTTCTGGGTCGTGTCGACGGTGGAGTTGGCACCCTGGTCGCCAATGGAGTCCTGGTCGGCGCCGACATTGCCGGTAGAGTTGTTGAGGATCATACAAGCCGAGTTACCGTCGGCGTTGGCGGAGCCGGAATCGCCACCGCAGATCAGGTTGGTGACGTTGTAGTTCATGCCTGAACTGCCTGAGCTGGTGCCGTCGAACATGCCGCTTTCGGCTTGTTTCATGACCACGGCAAGCGAGGCGCGATCGCGTCCCGTGAAGCTGTAGGCGCGTTCGAACATCTGGGCGGCGACGGGGGAGGCGGTCAAGATCGCGGCCATCGACGCCGCAATCCCTAAGGTGATCGTTCTGGTGTGCTTGCTCATGACTGTCGAACTCCCAAGAAGACGCGTTTCGAAGGTCGCTAAAGAAGATGAGGGAGGCCGGCGAACCGACCTCCCTCGCGTTGTATCGCTCGGCGATTATTCGTCGCCGTTGTCGGGGCTGAGCGGTGAATTCACAGTGACGCTCAGGTTGTTGCCGATTGCCGTGGCGTTGGAGCGAACCAGAGCGCGATCGATCTGACCCAGGTTCACGTAGTTGCTCACCGTCACGCCGTTGACCGCCGAGTTGGCGTTCACGTTGGCATAGGCGAACTGGTTGACGTCCGCCACCAGCATCGCGTCGCCGTCCGTGGCCGCATCGACCGTGATCGACTTGTTGTTGCCGATGGCCAAGGCCGAGCTGTCGACTGACGCGTTCGTGATGTTGTCCACGAAGGAGTCGGACGAGATCTCTGCTTGTTCGAGACCGCCGTAGGCGGCCGCGACCATCAAGCTCAGAGTCGTTGCCAGACCGGTGTTTACACCTTGGTCAAGCAGGTCGCCCCAGAGGCCGAAGGCCGTATCGAGCGCAAAGAGGTCACCATCCGTCACAACGCTCTTGCTGTCGTTGGTGGCGGTTGTGGTGGTCTCCGTGCTGAACGAAGTCTCGAACGAGTTCGACGTGGAGGACGAGGAGGCGTTCGCGGAAGCCTCTTCGAAAGACCAGGTCCCCGACTTGCTCAAGGACCCACTCACGTCGACATCCAGGACTTTCGATTCGTTCGAGGAGAGGTCGACGGCCTTGGCGATGTCGAGGTTGGCAGAGGAGTCGTGGGTCTCCGACGCCTCGTAAGTTGCACTGCCGAAGAAGGAACCGTCGGCGTTTGCATCTACGTTAAGGTCCTTCGAAGCTGCGACGGCAACATCGAAGTCGATGATATCCTCGCCGTGGTGCTCGACGTCGACGCTTTGATCCAAGCTCGCGGAGGCGCTGGAGTTTGCGTTGGCGGTAGCACTGAAGTCACCGGAGAAGTCCACGTCGGCGTTCACGTCGCTGTTCGCAGACTTCGTCCCACTGGCACTCAGAGTCTCGTCGAGATCGACCGTGGCCGTCACATCCTTCGACTTGTCGTAGGCAAGCGTTCCGGTGATCAGGAGGTCGAACGCCTTGTCGTAAGTCTCCAGGCTGGAGAACGACGAGGACGACTCGGAGGACGAGGAACTCGCGGACGAGCTGCTCGTTGCACTCGTGGTCGTTGTGGTTGAAGAGAGTGTGTCGATCGTGTAGCTGCCCGACGAATCGTCGTCTGCGTCGAACAGGATTTGGGTGTCATGCACGTCGGTCTTGACGTGGCTGGTAATGCTGGCGTTGTTCGCGATCGCCGCTGCTGTGCTGATGACCTCCGGCAGCTCGTCGACTGCGTCGAAGGCCTGGCCTTCGCCAGGGATCTCGACGCTCACCACGAAGTTGGTGGAATCCCCGATATTACCCTCCGGATCAACGCCGGAGTTGTTGATAGCACCGGATACCATGGCCAACTCGTTGTCTTCGGCGTCGGTTACCACCGCGTTGGCGTTGGCCTGGAGATTGGTCTCACCTGTTGCCGAGGCATCACCCTCGATGGTCAGAGTGAGCGGTACATCGATTGTGTCGCCTTCCGTCGCCGGTTGCTCGTTGACGACGTTGGACACGGTCGAGGTTGCGTTGAGGTTGCCGATGAAGATCTGGATGTCTTCGACGGCCGCCAAGCCGCTCGGCACCAACTCGGTGGTGGTGGTGATGGTCTGGTCGATGGTCGTGTTGGCGTCCAGCGTCCAGGTCCAGCGGACCTCGTCGAAGGCCATGGCCTGCGATCCGGTCAGCGCGGTGCCGGCGACAATCGCCGTTCCCGCTAAAAGTTGATATCTGGTCATGTCACGACTACTCCTGCTTCAGCTTGGTTTGCGTCAGGATTCGAACCGCTTCAGATGCTCACCCATGAAGTCGGTCTTCACGAGATCGCATCCATCAGTTGCCGGCAGGCCGAGGAAGTCCGTCATGATTTGATAGACGGCCATCTCGACCACCGAACGAACGCCGAGCTGAAGCGGTTCGTTTTGGATCCGCCCGGCGTCGAATTCGACCAAGGTGTCCCCGAAGAAGCGGAAGATGTTGGCTTCGACTTCGAAGCCATAGATCTGCTTCTGTAGAGAGGTGACGTAGGGCACCGAGAAATTGCGCGAGTTGATCACGCGCAGGTCCAGGGCAACGTTGATCACGACCGTGCGTGCCCCGCCGCCGATGCCCTTGATAAAGAGTTGGGCGCCCTCGCTGACGATGTTGTAGTTCAGCTCGGTGAGCGCACCGACCAGCACGAAGTCCGAGGCCGGCAACTGCCCATAGTCTTCGATCTTGCGATTGAGACGGCCCTGCTCCGAGAGGCGTACCTCGGCCAGCGGGATCCGAAGGTCGAAACGCTCGACCATACGCGCCTTGCCCGTTTTATAGAGCGCGGAGATCACCATCTCCGTTGAACCCTGCGTCAGCGCATGGCCGTTTTCGTCGTAATTGATCTGACCCGTCTTATCGGCGATCTCCCCCACTGCGAAGATCGGTAAATTGTTTCCCGGGAGATTTCTGAGCGTTGCCAGACAGGTGCTGTAGGGAGTCTGGTTGTCAGTAACTGGAAAAGAGAAAGTTGGCTCGAACCCTTCTTTCGGGTAAGGGCCGGTCGAGCAACCCGCTACCAGGAGAGCGCCGGCAATAGCTGCTGTCGCCCCGAGCTTACTCAGCGCCCTTGTCATCTTTCGTGCCCTCCCCACTGGCCTTGAGCTCTGACCCGCACGACCGGGGAGAACGATCCCCGTGACACCGAAGAGGCGGTGTCAAGCGGCGCTACTTGCGTTCCAGGCAAGTATCTGCGGAGGGCGATGGAGAGGACATGTAGCAAACGGACGCTTCGCAAGGGCGTTTGGCCAAGCGCTTGTACGCAATCGGGTGGAGATCTCCGCCGCGGGTAGAGGTGCCCTACCCGAACGGCCGATGACCGCATGCGCAGTGGCCTAGTCGCTTGCGCCCGATCGGGCGAATTCGGCAGAAGTTTTTCTCCGCTCAGGCACTTGGAGGGGACATTCGGCGACCGCTTAACTGGTGGGGATGCCAGAGCGACGTTCGGCGGAGTTACAGACCGCCGAGACGAGAAGAAAAAGAAAGCGAGGGGTCGCGCGGGCCATGCGGGTGTTGCTGATCGGACCCGACCGAAGTCCAGCCGTCTTAGCCGAAGAGCAGTTGCTCTCGTTGGCCAACGTTTCGGTCGAGCGAACGCCGCGTCTCTCCGGAGGTCTATTGGGGAAACTGCGCGACGATCCCGGCGACTACGATGTGGCGGTCGTCTGGCACGAACTTCTGGAAACCCTGGATCGGGTCAGCCTGCGCGACTATGCAGCCCTGTCACGTCGCATGCCGATTATAGCCCTGATGTCGCTCGGCGACTGGACAGGAGGGCGACCTGGCGTGGTGGTGGCTGACGGCTGGGTTTTCTTGGAGGTCGATTTGGGAGAGTTGCCTGTGATTGTTCGTCTGGCCGAGGCCGGTTACTGGACGGCACCGGACTCGCTCGTCGGCCCGCAGCGCCATGACCTTCGTCGACGCCAGGCGCTTCGCGCTCTCAACATCGACCAGCTCAAGGTTCTCAGCCAACTGGCCGGCGGCTACACCAACCGCGAGATTGCCCGGCACCTGCATCTGTCCGAACCTGCCGTGAAGAAGACGGTTCACGACATCATCGCACGCCTGGGCTTGTCCAACCGAACGCAGGTAGCCGTGATGGCGCTCTCGGTTCATCTTGCGAATGATAGCAGCCGGCCCATCGGTAACGGTCTGCCCGTGTAGTTCGGTATGGTTCGACTTGACCCGGGTCGACTGCCCTGTCTCGCCTAATCGTATATCCTGCCTCGGCCAAAATCTCAGCCCGCAGCCAGCCCGATTTGAGAGCTGGCGCGTAGGCTGCTGAGGTGCGTCTTATTGTGCGGCCGCGAGGGGGGTTGCAGTGGTCGTTTTCCATCCATCCCGATCGCTGCTGCGCTTGAGCGCCCAGATTGCCGCCTGAGTTCGATTTCCCGCCTCAGTCTTTTTCAAGATCGATTTGAGATGAACCTTGACGGTCGACTCGGTGATGTCGAGTTTGCGTGCGATCAGCTTGTTGGAGTCTCCATTGACCAAACAGCGAAGAACTTGGGCTTCGCGGTCGGAGAGGTGGTGGGCGCGGATTCGCTCCATGCAAATCTGGGGCTCGATAAGTTGTCTTGAGTAGTCGACGATGATCGAGGCCAGACGCGAGGGAAAAACCTTCTCGCCCAAGCGCACCAGACGCAGGCTGTCGGCCAGCGATTGTTGTGAAATGTCTTCAAGCAGATAGCCGTCGAGTCCGGCTGCAAAACAGCGGCTCATGGTTTCTATGTTGATATCGTCCGTCATGATGACGATGCGCGCCTTCTCGAAGTAGCTGCGTCCGCGTGCCACCAAGTCGACGGCGTTCGCCTGCTGTCCGGAAACGTCGATCAGCAGGATCATCTTTCTGTCGTCGTTGAAGATGCGTCCGCTGTTATGCAGATCGTTCAGCGAAGCGGCTTGGATGATCTCGCCTAACTCCATCTCCATCAGCAGGCTCGCCAGACCCGCGCGGAACAGCGTGTTCTGACTCACCAAGGTAACGATACTATTCCTTTCGACGGTCCCCATCTTCTCGGCTCCCTTCCTGGTGCCCCTAGCTTGGTCTTTCGGGTTCGACAAGGAATGACGGTTCTCCTGCGGTCCTCTCTCATGATCTGATCGGGGATCCCACTCTGCGCCGTTACACCGCCCTGTCGCGCCCCTCTACTTCTTTTGCCGGCTGCGCCAGCCTTTCTGTCCGGGGCAGGTCACAGGATGCCTTCCTCGCCCGTCTCGCACCATTGGCCGCACGGACTAGTTCGATTAGACCAGCCGTACTAGTTCGCTGGTCGACGTTTCGGGATTCCTACGGGCTGGAACGACACGAGCGCTCGTCCAGGAACCATGGGTGCCTGGGGCCATCGCGGGTTGCCAGATATCAATATGCTCCGGGCTTTGAGCTGCCCTGGCTTTTCAGAGACGCGCAGCGCGTTCTGTTGCTACCGCACCATGCCGTTGGCGGCGGAAAAGCCCATCAGGGAGATCGGAGCGATCACCATTCTGTTGCCAGCCTTGTAGGCGATGACGCCTCCGCGCGCCCTGGCGAAGGCGGCTTCGACGGTCGGCAACTGTGCTGCTGCGACCAACGCCTGGCAGGACTGTTGAGTGCAGCCGTCGATGGTCAAGCCGGCTTGCCAACCGCTGTCCAGCCGAATTGCCATGGGCTCCCCTTCGGCGCTGGTCGGGCTGATGCGAAAGGACATCCGTTTACCGCCCTGCCCGGCGTTACCTACAACCATCTGGACACCCTGACCGTCGTAATGAGCGGCGCAACCGTTGCCGGTACAGGTCACTTTCCAGTCCTGCACCTGCTTGGTTTCGGCAGCGGCCGGGCCGGTTAGCAGCGCCGTCAGCGCCGCTGCGGCAGATAGCGCTTTGGCGATCCTGCGAGTCTTGCGCATGAGGGCTTCTCCTAAGTCTTTTGCGTTGCGAGCCAATGTCGCTCGGGCTGCCTGGGTTCGGAGCTTGACGCTAGGCTGCCTGGTGAGGTGGCGGCAATTCTCCGGCAAGGCGGTTGGGTCTCAGCCGGGGAGGTATCGACTCGCCCAAACGGGCTATTTACGGCCCTGATTTACCTCAAACGTTCAGGGAGGTTTGATCGCATTGGGAGGGGTAGCCGCTTGAGCCGTTGAGTGCTCAACGCAGAGTGCCCACCATAGGAAGCATCGTGACGCGAGCTCCGCCCGAGCTCCGTCCTAATCCAAGGCCGCTGCTGGCAGGTACAGTGTTCGACGGTACCGGCTGTTTGGCTCATCAGGAGGCCCAGGCATGATCCGCGTCCCCTTATCCGCGAGGTTGCTGACCTTCCTCGGTGCCGCGCTTATCGGTTTGTCTTTGGCTTTGCCGGCTCAAGCACAACTCAACAACAAGCCGTTCTCTTTCAACACGCCCGACGGCGGCGTTGGCATGTCCACCGCCGGCCGGCAAGCGGTCATTCTCGATCAGGTTTTCAGGGTTCGTCCCAACAACTTGGTGCGCGATCCCCTCGGCGGTCTTGGCACGGTAGAAGAAAGCCGTGGCAACAGCGTCTTGTTCCGCGATGCCAGCGGCCAGATCCTTCCAGGTTTCCGCGGCAGCACCTGGCGCGGTCCAGGCGACTTTGCGGGCTCCTTCAACGCCTTCTTCGTACCGGGAACGCGTAACGGCTCCAGCTACTATCGCTACGCGACCTCGGCAGCCGGCACCATCGGTGGCTGGACCAGTCAGCTCGACCCAAGGGGCGGCGGTTACCTGCGCGTGGGCGGCAGTCCGATCGATAGCTGGACCTCGATGGTGGGCATGCTTGGCGACCGATAGGTGTGCCGGACGACGCCGGGGCATCGATTCTACCTCTATCGTTCGTCCCGTCCTTCGTCCGGACAGTTGAGGCAGTCGCCCCACGGTCGTTAGCTTCGGCCCTTCGCGACAGCGAGAAGCCGGGCAGGGCGGGCGAGATGCGGTTATCACACTTGATCCTGATGTTGCGGTCGCTGGTTCTCGTGACAACTCTGCTCTGCTTGGCAGAAGCAGGACTGGCATCGCCAGCGGACGAGGGGGAAGCTCTCGCCGAAGAGAAATGCAGCGACTGTCACGAGGCCATCGGCGATTCCTTCGCGGGTGCGCGTCCGACGCTTTACGAGATCGCCGGCCGTTCCCGATACTGGACTCCGACCCGTTTCGATGCCTGGCTGTCGACGTCGCACGGGCCGATGCCTCAGTTCCGCATGACATCGCAGGACATCTACAATCTGATGCAGTACCTGGAGCGTTTGCGCGGAGACGCCAATCTCGCCCCGAACTTCTAGACAGGGTCGCTCACTGGGTTAAAGGGCGATTCGCGTCCTCCATAGAGACGAAACTGCTTCTAGCGCGAACGATGGCACTCTGGAGAGTATCGCTACCTGTGTCGTCCTGTTGGTTCAGAACGGCAGCTTGAGGCCTCCCGGCAGGTCCAGGCCGCCGGTGATCTCCTTCATCTGCTCGCCGGCAGCCTGTTCGACTTTGGCCCGGGCATCGTTTACGGCGGCCAGAACCAAGTCTTCCAGCACTTCGATCTCACTTGGCGAGGCCAGCGAGGGATCGATACGCACGGCCTTAACGTCGCCTTTTCCGGTCATGGTGACTTTGACGAGGCCGCCGCCGGCCTGACCTTCAATCTCGGCTTCGGCAAGACGTTCCTGCATCTCGGCCATTTTTTGCTGCATCTGCTGGGCTTGCTTCATCATCTGGCCAAGGTTCTTCATGCCTCGTCCTCGTTCTGGCTGTCGGGATCGGGAGGTCCGTCGGTGAGTCCATCGAGCGGAAGCCCGCCGGTCACGCGGCGCAGCTTGGCGCCTGGGAAAGTCTCGAAGGCAGCTTGCACCAAGGGGTGCGCTTGTGCCCGGGCGTAGGCATCGCGCTCGGCCTGGGCCTCACGCTCGGCCAAGGTGGCTTCGCCAGGTTCGCTGGAGACGCTGACCATCCAGCGATGGCCGGTCGCTTCCTCGAGCATTTTCGATAGACGGCCGGCGAGATCGCTCGGCGCGTTTGGGCCAGGATTGAACTCGAGCTGTCCAAACTGGCAGCGGACCGGCCGCACATCGCTGCGTAGAGCGTGGACCAGACGCACTTCCTTCAGGCGACCAAGCAGCGCGACAACAGCCTCGAAGCTTTCCGGATGCGGCTTATCGGCCGCTGCGGTTGGCGCTTGCGGCTGCGGTTGCACCTGCATCTCGGTTTGAGGCGCTGTCGTCTCCACCGCAAGCTGTGCCGCGGACTGTGCTCCGCCGCCATTGCCGATGGCGCGGGCGCCGCCGTCACTGCTCGGTATTTGGGCTGCTGCCTGCGTTGTGCTTTTCTGTGTCGTGTTAGCCTGAGGCGCGCTCGACGCCGGGGGGCTCGCGGCTCTGTCCGACATGCCGCCGCTGGCCGTTCCGCTCTCGCGAAGTTGGCGCACCAGATCGGCCGGATTGGGCAGGTCGGCTGCGTAGGCCAGGCGAATCAGCACCATCTCGGCGGCTTGTAGCGGGGCAGGTGCTCGCTGCGTTTCCTCGACACCCTTCAACAGCAGTTGCCACGTGCGCCCCAGAGTGGCGACGTCCAGCTTGTCTGCCAGTTCGCGCCCTCGTACCCGTTCGGTCTCGGGCAGACCTTCTCCGGCTTGCTCCGGGACCAACTGCAGCCGGGTGATCCGATGGGTCAGTTCCAGCAGGTCCTGCAGCACCACCAAGGGGTCGGCGCCGCCGTCGTAGAGATCGCGCAGGATGGCCAGAGCTTCGGGCGTCTTGCCGGCCATGGTCGCGGCGAAGAGGTCGTAGATCCGCGCCCGGTCGGCGAGGCCCAGCATGCGCTTCACCGGCTCTGTCTCGACCGTTGCGCCCGACAGCGCGATTGCCTGATCGAGCAGAGAGAGTCCGTCGCGCACGGAGCCGTCGGCGGCACGCGCGATCATTGCCAGGGCTTCGTCTTCTGCGCCGACGCCCTCCTGTTCGCAGATGCCGCGGAAGTGCGTGACCAGCACCGCCTGCTCGACCCGGCGCAGGTCGAAGCGCTGGCAGCGCGACAGCACGGTTACGGGGACCTTGCGGATCTCGGTGGTCGCGAAAATGAAGATGACGTGCTCCGGCGGTTCCTCCAGCGTCTTCAACAGCGCATTGAAGGCATTGCGCGAGAGCATGTGGACCTCGTCCACGATGTAGACCTTCTTGCGTGCGGACACCGGGCGGTAGCGCACGCCGTCGATCAGGTCCCGGATATCGTCGACGCCTGTACGGCTGGCCGCATCCATCTCGATCACGTCGACATGGCGGTCTTCTGCAATGGCCGTGCAGTTCTCGCAGACGCCGCAGGGCTCGGGCGTCGGGCCGCCGCTGCCGTCCGGGCCGATGCAGTTGAGCGCACGGGCGATGATGCGGGCTGTGGTTGTCTTGCCGACGCCGCGCACACCGGTCAGCACGAAAGCGTGATGAAGTCGGCCGGTGGCCAGCGCGTTAGACAGGGTACGCACCAACGCTTCCTGTCCGATCAAATCCTTGAAGCTGGCCGGGCGGTACTTCCGTGCCAGCACCCGGTAGGGAGTGGCGGCCGCAGCGGTTGGCACAGCTAAATCTTCGGCCATCTCTTCGGCTACGTCTTCGGTGCTGTCCGGCTTATCCGGCATCCGCTCTCCGGCTCGGGCCAGGGCAAACGGCGGCTGGCAGGGATTTGGGTGTGAGACTGGTCGGCGACCCGACCGGAAACTCGTTACGGCTGCTTCCTTCCGGACCTGACCGGGTTGGCGAGGCGACCGTCCGCCGCCAGCCTCACGACGCGACTATATCAGACTGTCCGCCCCCGGCGGCAAGAGGGCGTTTGGGCACCTGCCCTGGCCGGGCCTTCTTTGCGCCGCAGGCAGCGCGGAAAAGGTCAGCCGTATCAGCCAATCTCCTGCGCCGTTGCGGTTACGGCGGTACCGGAAGGCGCGGGCAGTGCGAAGCGGATCAGGCGGCCCTCGGCGTCATACCAGAGTTCTCGACGGAGTTCCCCGCTCAGGGTCCAGCGTGTCGCTTCGACCGGTCCCCAGCCGGTCTGCACCTGCTCCGAGGCGCGTTTGAGGCCATGGACACGCTTGATCTTGCCGTCGACGGCATCGACGAGCCCCTCGGCCAACGGCGTGTCGCGATGCCAGCCGGAGGCGGTCATCAGGTAGCCGGAGAGTGCGAAACCCCGACCGTCACGGGTACCGCGCAGCGCCCGGCCCTGTCGCCAGGCGCGAACCTGGTGGCGGCTTGAGCCAACGCGACTGTCGCTGACCAGGCCGTGCAGCCAGCCGTCGGCCCAGGTCTCCTCGGCGAAGTGCTCGAAGGCCAGAGGGGCGGTCAAGCCGTTGGACTGCGTTCGGTTCGGCAGGAACAGGCGGCTTTCGCTGCGCACGGTCAGGCGCCCCGTCTGACTATTGCGCTGGACCGTCAAACGGTGATCGCCTGCGGGCTGGCCGGCCGCTTCCGCTGCAAAGCGCAGGCTGTAGTCGGCGGGAAAGACCGGAGACGTGCGGCTCGAAGACGGCCTGGCGAGGCAAGCCGTGGCCAGACCTGCGCCAAGGCCGGCAAGAAGGCTGCGCCGCGTCGGATACATTTCCATAATATGCCAGTGTCCTGCGCCGCGTTGCTTAGGGCAAGCCATCGTGCCAATTTCGCCGCCATGATTCGGCCCGGCTCGTTACCTTCACCAACGGCGCTCACGCCCAACGTCTATGCTGCCGGCCCCCTGGATCGGGCCGAGCAGCATCGTCGCGACGAGGCCTGGTTGGCGAACGTTTTGGCGGCTTCAACCAGCCGTTTCGTCCCTGTCTGGCGGGACCGTCATCTCTTTCGCGAGGATGGGCAGGACGGCGCTGCTGCCGTTTTCCTCCCCGCCGACCGGGGCGCCGCCTTGATGGTGGGAGGAGCCGCCGTGTGCTTTCTCGGCCTCTGCGACGGCGTTGCGCATTTTGCCCTCGACCTTGGCCATCTGGAGACGCCGGATCACGCACCGGCCTTGGCCGGGCTCGGCAGTTTCGCCGACCTGCGGCGCATCGGGCCGCTTCTGCCGCGCGACGAGGGCGCCATCCTGGCACACGCCCGAGCCCTCATATACTGGCACAGCCGCCACCGTTTCTGCGGGCTTTGCGGCGGCCCGACATGTCCCGAGCAGGGCGGCCATCTGCGGCGCTGTCAGACGCCGGATTGCGGCGCACTCCACTTTCCCCGTACGGATCCGGCGGTGATCATGCTGGTGCACGATGGTGGCGACCGCTGCGTGCTTGGCCGTCAGGCCCGCTTTCCCGCCGGTATGCACTCCACCTTGGCCGGCTTCGTCGAGCCCGCCGAAAGTCTTGAAGACACGGTGGTCCGGGAAGTGTTCGAAGAGGTGGGGTTAAAGGTGCGGGACGTTACCTATCAGTCCAGCCAGCCCTGGCCCTTCCCCTCTTCGCTGATGCTCGGGTTCCACGCGATCGCCGACTTCGGTCCGTTGCAGATTGACGCTCAGGAGCTCGAGAGTGCCCGTTGGTTCACCCGGACCGAGCTTCTGGAGTCGCCCGAAGACGATACGTTCCGCTTGCCGCGGACCGACTCCATCGCGCGTCGTTTGATCGCGGATTGGCTGGAACTGCCACGCTAGGACGCCGGCGATCCAGGCGACTGGGCGATCAGAGCCCTTTGCCTGCGGATTGGCCTAGCAGCAGAGCCAGGCATTGGAGCGTACGTTCGACTTCGCTTTCCGCTGGCTCGAAGGCGACCGCAATCTCATCGGCGCTTTGCCGGACACAGTTTCCGGTCAAGGTGCCGGCCAAGCTATGCCGAACGGCGAGTTTCTGACCGACGATAGGTGCGCAAACGACCTGGATGCGCAGGCCGCCCCGGGAGATATCCCGGATCTCACCAGTGAAGCTGTCCGATCCGACCTGCACTGTGATCTGCACGCCTTCTGCCTCGACTCGCAAGGCTTTGCGCCGCTCAACGGAAGCCTTGGTAGGCTGCTTTTGAGGCAAGGTGGACAAGGAATCGGCGCTCATGCTGCGGCTGGCCTCTGACGAAGACCGCCTTAGGCTCCGATATCTAGGTTAGCCAAGAGTTAACGCCGCCCGGTCGGATCACGAGTTAGGCGGGAGGAATGGCTCTGCTGTGCCGACTTAGGACTGCCGGTCAGGTGGCGTCTTCACTGAGGCGACGCAAATAGTCCGCCAAAGGCTTATCGCCTTCGAAGAGATGGAACTCTGCGGCTTCCCGATTGCCGCTGGCGCGCGCCCCCTCGATCTCGACCACCCAGCGACGGTTGGTCGCCCGTGGATCGTCGTCGATGGTGATCGTCACGTCCCGCTCGGCCAGTCGACCCACCAGGCGATAGGAGAAAGGATCGGTCCCACCATCCAGTGTCAAGGAGTCCCATGGCAGGTCACGCAGGCTCTCGTAAAGCTCGACCAGGGGGGCTGAAGACATGACAACCGATCCGTAACCCGGCGTCTCGACGCCGGCTATCCGACTATCCACATCTTCAATATGGGCGATTCTTGGACGCATCGCCACGGGTGAATCATTTTAAGTTGTTATTTATCCCGTCTATTCGGTTTTTTGGTGTGCGGCGGATGTTTGAGCAAGAGCGTCGAAAGCCGCCGGACCTGCGCTAGTCGAACATATCCGGCTGACTCGCCTGCAGATCGGACCAGATGGTCTGGAAATGCAGCCAGCCGATGAAGTCATTGCCAACGTGTTCGCGGCTGTGGCGTGCGCTCTCCGGAGCGACCAGTAGTGGGGTTTGGCCGGTGGCCTCGACGGCCAGCTGTTGTTGGCAGCAACGCTCCAGGGCAATGAACCAGAAGGCCGCATCGTCCACCGAATGACGGCTGCCGGTCAGCAGGCCGTGGTTCTGGTGGATGACCGCGCGTACGCCGGCAAATGCCTCGGCAATGCTGTTGCCCGAGCCGTCCTTCACCGTCACGGCGCCGGCTTCGTCCGTCACCACCTTGTGATCGTCGAAGAAGGCACAGGCATCCTGACTGATCGGGGCCAGCGGTTTGCCAAGGGCCGCAAAGGCGGTGCCGTAAAGCGTATGAGCGTGACAGACCGCGACGATATCGGGTTGCTCTTCGTGGATTGCAGCATGCAGCACGAAGCCCGCTCGGTTGAGCGCATGTCGACCCTCGACCACCGTCCCCTCGTGGTCAGCCAGCACCAGGTTCGAGACCTTCACCTGATTGAAGTGCACTGCCATCGGATTGGTCCAATAGAGGTGCGGATGTTCGGGGTCGCGCACAGAGATATGGCCGGCAAAGCCGTAGTCGAACCCCTGCAGTGCGAAGGCTCGGCAGGCTGCCACCAGTCGTTCCTTGCGGTGCTGCCGCTCCGCGGCGGGGTCTTCGAAGACCGGAATCTGCGGGAAAGCAAGGCCCTCCTGCTCGGGCTGATAGATCGAGACCTTTTCAGCCTTGGCTGTGTCTACCGCCTTCTCTGCGACGCCCAACATGGTTTTCATCCCTCATTCAATCACCTTTGCCGACAACTATAGGGCTTCCGACGCGGGACGCACCCAACACGGCAGCATGGCCGGCATGACGGCATGCCGCGATCGATGCCGTCCCTCCGTCAGTTTGGGAGGCGGGCAAGCCGTTCCCTGTACCCGGACGCGTCGGAGCGATCTCCAACGTGTCTCGCTTGCCGTCAATCCACGTTCGGGCGATGTTTCGCGAACCGGAGAGCGGCGCGGTCAATCCGCCGGTGCGAAAACGGATTGCGGGCCCGCGATCCCGCGCAGGCTGTGCTGGCCGAGGTTTTGGAACCGGCGATCCGGCAGCATCTCGGCAAAATCGGAGGAGACCACCAAGTGCCGGTCGAGTTGTCCGGCCAAGTCCGAGAGTCGGCTGGCCATGTTCACGCCATTGCCGATGACCGTATAGTCCAGCCGCGCACCCGATCCGATGTTGCCGTAGGCGACCTCGCCGTAATGCAGCGCGATCTTAATGCCGAAGCGGGCGTTCTCGGGCTCGTCGACGCAGTCTTGCTCGACACGTGCGATGATGTCGCCGGCAGCCTCCAGGGCTGCAACACAGGCTGCTTGCTTCGTCTCGCCGTCACGGTAGATCGCCAGCACGCCATCGCCGATGTACTTCAGGATCTGACCGCCGCGCTGTTCGATCGGTGGCACCACACAGTCGAAGTAGCGGTTCAGCAGAGCGGCCGTTTCTTCAGCGACCATGGTTTCGGACAAGGCGGTGAAGCCGCGCATGTCCGCAAACACGATGGCCGAGTGGATGCGCAGAACCTCGCCACGGCGGACCTCGCCCGAAAGGATGCGCGCGTGCGGTTCGTCGCCGACGTACATCCTCAAGGTCTCTTGCAGTAGCCGCCAGGCACGATTGAGATCCAGCACCGTGGCGATCGCAGGTTCGACCGCGCGCAGAAGGGCTAGATCGGAGGGGCTGAAGCCCTCGGGTCGAGAGGTCGCGAAGGTCATCCCGCCTTCGGCGCCATCGCGGAAGAAGATGGGTATGCAGACGTAATGGCTGTAGCCTGCAGTGCGCAGGTCGGGAACGATATTGAAGGCCTCGTCCTCGACGTCTTTCAGCCGAAAGCTCACCCACTCGCGGGTTCGGTGGGCTTTATAGTAGGGGCTTGCCTCGTAGACCGCTTCGTTCCCCCAGGGGAAGTCCAGCGCTTCGACCCCGCTGTCACGGACCCAGGTTCGGCCGAGACCGCGCCGCACGGCATGGAGCGTGGGCATGGCGCTGGACATCCGGTCGAGCGGAAGACCGGCATCGATCAAATGCTGAGCGAAACCTGCCGTAGCCGTGTCCGGATCGTCGATAAAACGGGCTTCGCCGAGCAGCCACTTCTGTACCGCGCCGGCTCGCTCCAGAGTTTCCTTCAAGGTATCTTCGGCCACCCCGGCCTGAACGCTCATCCCCGGCATGCCTCTCTTGGTCGTGTTACGAACGCTGTGGGCGAACATCGGCGCGCGGTTTGCCAGTCTCTTCCCGCGATCGACCGTGCTGTTTCCAATCCCGCCATATAGGTTGTCCGGGTTGGTTGCCCCTAGAGTGACTTTGCCGTGGCGATGTTTTTGCGAGCTGCTCCGTCGTGTCCCCGTTCTTCCTTTGAGCCGGGGCTATACGGGATGACCGAGAAGCGGTCGGCTACAGGGGCGCTCGCTTCGGAGGATGGCAAAGCCGCACGCCATATCTCCGTGGAACCTGCGAATTGCCAGCCGGAAGGTGTCATTTTGCCCACCCGCTAAACGAGAATAAGGTAGCTACCTAAGGTAATTTGCTGCACCCTATGGTATCATCTTTTCTGGATAATTTATCTAGCGGTGTACGATTGTTAGTAGTTGCAATCCAAATTTGCCACAAGTACGCCCCCTGTTTGTCCCGCGCGACGCTCTATTTCGTCTCTCGACGCGCCACGCGACCTCACACAGGATTTCATCCTAAACAAGAACACTGCTCTAACGTTTGGGGGAGGTTGCGACAAGCCTGGATGAGGTTGCGTCACTGGCGATAGCGGACGCCACCTGCTCGACTGCACGGACGAGGTCCGTCGGGTTTCCTCTCTACGCATGCGGAGCGATACCAGAATGTCTCGCAATCTCTCGATCAACCCGGTTTCTCCGGACAATCTGTCGCTGGAGCCCGATGCGAAACTGGACGTACCGGCGGTACCGCCGACGTCGCGCGATCCCGATGGGCTGACAACGGCTCTGCGGCGCGTCGAGTATGAGAAGATGGTACGCGGCCTGCGCGGGCTGCCTGCTCGGCCGAGACTGCTGCATGTCGGCGCCAAGCCTTTCGAGGTACCGCTTGCCTTGGCGCGCGGGTTCATAACGCCGGTGCTGGTCGTCAGCCCCCAGCCGGCACATCTCACGGAGTTGGAGGCCGTTGCCGAAGCCGAAGGTATGGGCCACTTGATCCGTGGTGTGGTCGGCGATCCCTTGCTGCCGTCGGCACCGCGCCAAGGTTTCGATGCGATCTGGGTCGGAAGCAGTGTGGACGTGCCGCTGAATGCCGATGCCTTCGCGGCCTGGCGGCTGTGTCTGAAGCCCTTCGGCTGGCTGGTGCTGATTGTAGATGCATCGCTTTCCGAAGACGCCTCTGCCGAGCCGCACGAGGGTGCGACGCTCAACCTCGTACAAGGTTTGGCTCGGGCCGCAGGGTTCGCGGTGTCGGTTCATACCCTTTCGCAGAAAGGTGAGCGCGCCAAGCCCGAGGCCTATGTCGTCGCCCGCAAGCTGGACCGGGATCTTCGCCCCGAAGAGCTGTAGCGCGGCGACGCGGCTGGTTTAGAAGCCTGCAGAATCCTCGACGTTGACATCGGAGTTTCCGCTTCTGGCGACGCCCGAGCCGGTGCCGTAACAGATGGAACCGCGCACATGCACGCGTTCGATACGTCCTCCCTGGCTCGCATCAGCTTCCAGGCAGGGACCACGGCGCGTGGCCCGCGTGCTCTCGATCGTCACCCAGTGAAAAAGAACGAACTCGATCAGGCCGTCGTTCTCCGTCTCCAGGCTGACCACTGGCGCTGCCGAGCTACCTGCGGAATCGAATTCGCTGTACTGCACCTGCAGCTTGCTGATCTTGGCCTCGCCGCCGCCGATGAGCGAGGGATTGTCGATCACGAAGGCCCGTCCGGTAACGCCGCGGGTCTCGATGTTCGACCAGACGCTCTCATTGACGAAAACCTGATCGCCCTCCTCCGGCAGCCTCACGACGAAGCCATCGCGACCGATCCCATCACATTTCACTTCACTGACGCTCAGGTTCTCGATCCAGGCGAAGTCGCGCCTCGGCTGAACCAGAACGCAGTCGCCTGTGATGTCCTGAATCAGAAGGCGTTCGAGCCGGGGGTAGTCGCCGACACTGACCCAGACGGCACGCCTCAGTTCGCCTTCGCCCAAAAGCCTCAAGCTCTCCAGCCGAGACCCGAAAAGCTGACTGGCCGCGCCGCCTTGGCTGCGGTCGCCTTGCCACCCGGCTACCTCGATACAGGTGTCCGTCATACGGCACAGCAAGGTCGGCAGACCTTCGCCCCGAAGATGCCTGTTTTCCAGAGTCACGGTGCTATCGAGTTCGTACCGGCCTGCCGGTACGACGACCAAGCCGTTGACCGGCGCAGCCTCGAGCGCCTGCCGAAAGGCCGCGCTGTCGTCCTGGCCGTCGTCGGATATGGCACCGAAGTCGGTGACGGAGATTACGCCGTTGGGTGTTGACGTTTGGCCGTATGCCGCACCGGGGAAGGGCATCTGCAGGAGCACAGTTGCCAATCCGGCTAGGCACAATGCGGCCGCGCCTCGAAAGTGGTGCCAAGCGGTCGAGGCACTCGGCATGCAAGACTTAAGCAGATTCCCCATTTTTGGCGCCACCTCGGTCACAGAGGGTTCACGAAGAGATCGGTGTCTCCATCGGATCGACGCACACAATCTAGGATTTGCAAAAGAGTCGGGGTCGGAACTGCCGGGGGACAAATTGCAGTCTGAAGCGGGCCAGTCTGAGACGCAAAGGAGGCAGCCGTGAACTGGCCGAGGGTAAGCGTCGTGATTCCGACACGTGACCGACCCGACTGCCTTGCCGAGGCGGTCGCCAGCGTTCTGGACCAGAGCTGTCCTGTGTTCGAGGTGATCGTTGTCGACGACGCGTCACGCGACCCGGAGGCGACGCGCGCGGCCCTTGGTGACGATCCGCGCGTGCGTCTGCTCCGCAACGAGCGATCCATGGGCGGCAGTGGAACCCGTAATCTCGGTATCGCAAACGCCGGGGGCGATCTGATCGGCTTTCTCGATGACGACGACATTTGGCGTCAGGAAAAGCTTGAGCGTCAGGTCGCGGTCTGGAGTCAGGCTGCGGATCCGGATCGCACGCTGGTTTACTGTGCGCTGGAGGTGCGCGGCCGAGGTGGCGAGATTCGACTGCCGGGCCGCGGTATCGGCGCGGAGGAGGATGTCGGCGACTATCTCTGGCGCCGCGGCGGCTGGATGCAAACCAGTAGTCTGCTGCTGCCACGGGGGTTGGCTCAGGAGATCGGGTTTCGTGCCGATTTGCCGGCCCATCAGGATTGGGACTTTGTGATCCGCCTGGCCGCGGCGGGAGGCGCCTTCGCCTTTCTGTCAGAACCGTTGGTTATCTATCGTGACGACCATGCCGGCGTGCGGATCTCGCGCCGTTCCGACCCTCTCGCCAGCCTGGCCTGGCTCGAAAGCGTCCGCGCGGCGATCTCGCCGGCGGCCTACCGCGCCTTTCGGGCGCGACGAGCGCCGTTGCTGGCACGCGAACAACCTCTCGCAGCCTTGGGTGCCATCGGCGCCGCTGTCCGCCACGGGGAGCTCGATCCCTTGCGTGCTGCGCGCTTGCTGGCTGCCTATGCCGTCGCTTTCGTCTCCCCGCTGGCCTATCGGGCCCTGCCGCAGATGCGCCTGAATGGGTCGCAGCGCCATCTTCTGACGTCTGCCTTCCGGCCAAGGTCCTGAAGTGGTGACCCAAGGTCCTGAAGTGGTGACATCGTGTGATCCGCGTGGGGCGACGCCTGTTCCACTCAGGCCACAGCATGATCGCAGTCATGATTGCAGCGCAGCATAGCGCCGCCGGTAAGACTGCAGCTTAGCGTGGTCACCCCGTCGCGCGGACTTTCGCGGTGCCCACCAGTCAACTCCGGAGAGCCTGTCGTGCCGCCGAGCGAAAGACTCCTATGCGTGTCCTATTGATCTCAAACCTCTTCCCGCCCGAGGTCGTCGGCGGCGCCGAGATCATGGTCGGGGCGCTCGCGGACGGCCTGCTGGAGCTTGGCTGCGACGTGACCGTTGCGGCTCTGGCGGCAAAAGGCGCTTGGCGTGTCGAGCGCCCGGATGGCCTGACGGTCGAGTTCCTCGCCGCCCATCCTCTCGGTAACGATCTACTGGCACCCTCCCGCGTTCGCTGGCGGCGGGGTGCCTGGTATCTGCTTGGCGAAGCCAATCTGATGGCCCGGCAACGGCTTGGTCGGCTGATGGACAGGCTCAAGCCCGATGTCGTTCACACCAGCAATATTACCGGCTTCGGTCCCCAGGCGATGGCGGCAGCAGCCGTGCGCCGTCTGCCGCTGGTCCACACCACGCAGGACTACGGCCTCATCTGCGCGCGCGGGACGATGTTTCGGCGCGGACGCCCCTGTACCGGGCAGTGCGTGGACTGCCGTGCGGCAACGACCTTGCGCCGGGTCGGGTCGCAGGCCGTTCATACGGTGGTCGGCTTGTCCCAGGCCGTCCTCGAGCGCCACTTGGAGAACGGCTACTTTCAGAGTTCGCAAGAACAGCCGATCGTTCGCACCTGGCATTTGCACGGCAGCCCGCAACATCCCCCACTGCCGGCCGAGGCGACCGACCGGGAGCCGGCACCGCCGGTGACCTTCGGTTATATCGGCCGGCTGCATACGACCAAGGGCGTCGACCGTTTGATCGAGGCCATGCGGCGCATGACTGCCGGCACGCCGGCTGACCGTTTCGCGCGTCGAGCGCGGTTGCTGATCGGCGGCACCGGCAGTCCGGCACTGGAGGCGGATCTCAAGCGGCAGGCTGCAGGGCTGCCGGTGGAGTTTCTTGGCTGGGTTCAGGCCGAGTCCTTTTACCCGATGATCGATGCCTTGGTGGTGCCGTCCGTCTGGCATGAGCCGCTTGGCATGGTGGCGCGCGAGGCGCACTGGTGGGGCCGCCCGGTTCTTGCGGCTCGGCGCGGCGGACTCGCGGAGATCGTCAACCACGGTCGAGACGGGTTGCTGTTCGACCCGGACGATATGGAGGAGTTCGCCGCGGCGCTCGGTCGTTTCGTGGAGGAATCCACGTTGCGCCGGCAGCTTTCGGAGGGCGCGCGCGCGATCGCACCAAATGACGGGCGGACACGTCTGGCAGAGCGGTATCGCGAGATCTATCGCCGCGTCATCGAGCGGCAGCAGACCGAACGGCCAGCGGCCGCTCCCGAGCCTCTGTCCGAAGCGACGGGACCTTAGCCATGCGGGTCGCGATCGTTGCCGGCGACTTTCCGGCTCTCTCCGAAACCTTCGTGTTGAACCACGTGCTCGCCTTGCTGCGTGCCGGAGTCGAGGTTCAGGTGATCGCGCATCGACCGCGCCCCGACAGCCTTACGCATCCGGAAGTCACCGAGCATCGGTTGCAGGACCTCACCTGCTATCTCGATCGTCCGCAAGGCTATGCGGCCCGGCTTGCAGGTCTGCCGCGCCGACTTGGGCAGTCCCGGTCGTTGCGCCGGGCGCGGCACTGGGCTTCAGCCTGCAATGTCGGCGCGCTGGGGCGCGCCGCGCTCGGCCTGGATCTGCTCTACAGCGTGACCGGAGAGTTGCCGGCGGATCCGCGCTTCGACGTCATCCACGCCCACTTTGGCGATGGCGGTGTGCGAGCAGCGTACCTGCGGGAGCGGGGCTTTTTGCAGGGACCCTTGGTGACCACGATGCATGGGGCCGACGATACCTACGGCCCGCGCCCCTTACGCTATTTGTCCGCGCGAGGCGATCTGCATCTGGCAATCAGTCGCTTTTGGGCCGATGAGCTTGTGCGGCATGGGTTCCCGGAGGCGCGCGTTCGGGTCCACCATGTCGGCATCGATTGCAGCCGCTACGCCTTCGCGCCGCATCGTGCGGCGCCGGAGGAACCGCTGCGATTGATCACCGTGTGTCGGCTCTCACCGCGCAAGGGCGTTCAGGATGCCTTAGCCGCCTTGGCCGAGGCAAAGCGGCAGCGCCCGGCATTCGACTTCACCTTCACCATCGTGGGCAGCGGGCCCATGGAGGCGGAGTTGCATGGCCTGGCCGAGCAACTCGGCCTGAAAAACGCGGTCCGTTTTCTTGGTGCCGTGGATCAATCGCGTGTCGCCGAGGAGCTGTCGCAGGCCGAGGTCTTCCTGCACCCCAGTTACACCACGGCTTCCGGCCAGCGCGAGGGTATCCCTGTCTCCATGATGGAAGCCCTGGCAAGGGGCTTGGTCGTTGTCTCCACCGAGCATGCCGGCATCCCCGAGCTGGTCGAGCATGGCCGCAGCGGGTGGTTGGTCCGCGAGCGGGACACGTCCGCGCTTGCCCAGGCGCTTCTGCGCGTCGCCGGAGAAAGGGAAAAGATCCCTGCCTGGGGCGCAGCCGGCCGTCAACGCGTCGAGAGCGCCTTCAACCGTGAGGATCTGGATCAGCGGTTGCTGGACATCTACCGCGAGCTGAGTGACGGCTGGTCACCCGACGTGACGGCTCTGCCTAGCGGCCCGATGCCGGCCGGGCAGGCGGCGCTCAAGCTCTCAACGGGCTGAGGAGAGGGGCGATGCTGCTGGTTCTGCTCGCCGCCGCAACCGGAGTTGCACTGACGATGCCCGGTGTCTCCCTGCTGCACGCCGGCGGCATCGGTGTGCAACCTCTGCTACCCTTGCTGGCAGCTGTGATTGCGATGGGCGTGATTGCCCGTGGCGGCGTGCCCATCGGTGCTTTGGGATGGCTGATGATGGTCGGGACCGCCCTCGCCTTGTCGGCTTTGACCTCGGTCGATCCCGGCGCGTCTCTGCTCTACTTCGCTTTCCAAGTGACCACGGCGGCTCTGGCTGCCTTGGGTTTCGGCTACCTGCTTGCGGAGCGGTCGCTCCGCGTCGCCTTTCTCAATGGCTACATTTTCGGCGCTTTGCTGTCCGCCGCCGCCTCCGTCCTGCAGTTCACCACATCGACCTTCCTAGGCTTCGCGTTCCGGCTTGCCAACAACCAGAATTTCGAGCTGATCGCACCTTGGGGGCGAGGCATGGCCTTCACTGCCGAGGCATCGCTGCTGGCAACGGTGATGATGCCGGCCTTACTGGCGGTCTACCTTGAACGCCAGCGCGAAGACAGCGCGATCCTTCCGCTTTTCCGCAGCCTCCCGGCTCTGCTGCTGCTGTTGGCTGGCTATGTCGCCTCCAAGTCCTCGACAATTATTTTTCTTCTGCCGGCGTTGTTGCTCGCTGAAACACTGATGCAGCGAGACCTGTTCGGTGCGCTGAAGAAGTATGCGCGGCATATGGTCTTCTTTCTGTTGCTCGCCGCTGCTTTCTTTCCGCTCTATCAGAGCCGTTTGGCGGCGACCGATGCCCAGTTCTCCTCTGCCGGTCGGTTGGAGAAGATGCTGGCCGGCTTCTCTATTGCAGGCGATCATCCGGTTCTGGGCGCTGGGCCGGGCATGGTCTCCGACCCGGACTTTTTCGACCCCTACGTCAACCACATCGTCGACTGGAGTTGGAAGGCCTTCGATATTCCGGATAAGGGCATCGACAGCGCCGTGATCCGGACGCTGGCCGAAAGTGGCGGCTTTGGTTTGTTGGCCACCTACTATCCGGTGCTGCTGCTTTTCGTGGCGGCTGCGGCCATGGCCCGTCGTCCCGATCTTCGGCCGTTCCTGCCCATTGCCGTTTGTTTGCTGTTCTCGCAGTCCCTCGTCTCCGGCTATCGCGATCTGACGATCTTCTACCTGCCGCTGGTGATCGGCGCCGTCGGAGCTTTCTTGTGCCGTCAGGCCGAGGCCACGCCGGGCGTCGCGCCGCAGGCCGTCCGAGCGATGGCCCGGGTTGGAGACCCTTCACCGGCCGAACGCCGCCTCTCACATCAAGGGATTCCGCCATGAGCGACGTCGTTGCAACCCGCCTTCCGGGTCCGGTGAACGACACGCCGGTCGCTGTAGGTTTGGGCGATATCTTTGCCATGATCCGCCGGCATTGGTTTGCAGCCGGTCTTATCATTGGCGTCGTTCTCGCGCTCGGGATGCTGGCGACTGCGGCGATGATCCCGAAGTACGAGGCGCAAGCGCTGGTGATGGTCCGGGGCGAACGCATCGAAAGCCTGCAAGTGCGTATCGACCAATTGCGCGGGGAACCGGGTTTCCCCACCGTGCTCAGCGAAGCGGAAATTCTCAGTTCGCCGGGACTGCTCGACAGTGTCGTCGAGCGGTTGGACCTGACGTCGGACCCCGAGTTCAATCCACGGCTGGAAGATGACTTCGAGTTGCCGCCGATCCGCGCCGCCTTCGCGGATGGACGCGAACGCCTGCTGGCCATGCTCGGCCTGACCCCCGAACCTCGAGCGCGCAATCCGGAGCTGGAACGGCGAATAGTACTGGCTCGGCTGCAGGGGTCTGTAGCCGTCGAGCCGCGCGGTCGATCCTACGTGGTCGAGGTCGGGGCCGTGTCGCGCTCCGCTGCGGCTGCGGCGCGGCTGGCCAACGGCATCTCCGAAGCTTACGTCGCGGCCGAACGTGCAGAACGCGTCGAACGTTTGGCTGAGCTCGACACCTGGCTCGATCAGCGCTTGGCGCAGCTGCGCAGCGATGTGGTCAAGCGGGCAGAGGCGGTTGAAACCTTCCGCCAGTCCGAAGATCTCTTCGAGGGACAGTCGGGTAGCCTGCAGCTCGAAGAGCTGAGTGGCCTGTCGGACCGCTTGGTGGAGGCGCAGGCCGATACGGCTCGTGCCGAGGCGCAACTCTCCGAAGTCCGGCGCGCAGCCGAGACCGGCTCCGCGACCGAAGCCCTTTCGCTGGCGGTCGATGCGCCCTTGATTCAAAGGTTACGTGCCGACGAGATCGAGCTCGGAAGCCGCCTGGTCAGGCTGTCTTCGACGCGTGGCCCGCAGCATCCGGAGGTCGTCTCGGCGCGTCGCGAGCTGACAGAGCTTCGCGGGCGGATCGGTGGAGAAGTTCAGAAGATCGTGGCCTTGGCGGAGGCGCGGCTGGACAACGCGCGAGCGCGCGAGCAGTCGATCGCCCAGGCGCGTCAGACGCTGAAGAACAGTATCGACGAGAAGCGCGAGGCTTACATCCGCTTGACCGAACTCGAGCGCGATGCCGAGTCTGCCCGAACCGCCCTGGATAGCTTCCAGACCCAGGCGAACCAACTGGTCGGCGCCGGCGAGATCGAGCAACCGACCGCTATGATGATCTCACCGGCCAAGGCACCCTTGTCGCCGAGTCAGCCGAACCGCAAGGCCCTCCTCGCGCTTTCGCTCGCTGCCGGCCTGATGCTGGCCGGCCTCTACGTCGTGCTGCGCGAAGTCACAGAACAGCGCGTCAAGAGCGGTGCTGAGTTGCGGCGGCTGTCCGGCATGCGGCTGCTTGCCGTCCTGCCGCGCGTGCGTGGTCTGCGCGTCCGTTCCCCAGCCGCGCGCCGCAGGTTGGAGCGGCGGCCGGACCCTGCCTTCGCTCAGGCCATGCGGCGCCTCTATGCAGGCATCCGTCACGGCGATAACAGCGCCAATCTGCGCTGCGTGATGATCTGCTCCGGCGAGTCCGGAGAGGGGAAGACGCTGACGGCAATCGGCTTGGCGCAAGAGGCGGCGGCGATTGGACGGCGAACGCTCCTGATCGATCTCGATCTGCATAAACGCGACGCCAGCCGCGCCTATCCGGCCGGCGATCCGGAGGGCGGCGAGGATCCCGATCTGGCGGCTGCCATGGAACTTCCCGAGCGGCTGGATCAGTTGACCTGGCGGGGCGCGGCCGGCCGTTTGCGGGTGTTGCGGCCGCGCAGCGACGCGGTCGATCCGCTGGCCTACCTGGAGCATCCGCGGCTCGATGTTCTGCTGCGTGAGGCGCGGCGGCGGTTCGACCTGGTGATTGTCGATACCCCGCCGCTTCTGACCTTGCCGGACACCAGCCTTCTGGTGCGGAGAGTCGACGCCTGTCTGCTGTTGGTCCGCTGGAACCGAACGAAGCGCAGCGCCTTGCGGCAATCGCTGGATCTCTTGGCCGCTTTTCAGGCGCCTCTGCTGGGTTGCGTTTTCACGCAAGTCGATCTCAAGCGCTACGGCGCTTATCAATCGACGGAAGACGGTTACCTCAGTCCAGCATCCGTCTATGTGCCAGCCGAGCGGAAGCAGCTGGTGGCGCCGTCATGACGACTTTGGTCCTTAGCAGCAGCTACCCGAAGCCCGCCGACGTCGGCCGCAAGGTCGTGATGTCGGGGTTTCTCGAGTGGCTGCAGGGCCGGGGGGCGGCCGGTTCAGCCGGCAGCGAGCGGATCGTTTACGCTCATCTTGCGCCACATCGGCCGGAGCAACGCGACAGGTTAGCGGTCGATCTCTACGAGGCGGAGATCGATCCCGCCTGGAGGCGCCTGGGCACTATGGCGGTCGAGGGTCTGGTTCGACGGCGGATGCCGCTGCAGATCGCCGCGGTCGGCGCGACGGGCGCGGCAGAGACCCTGGCGCGGCTCGTCGCCAAGCTCGCGCCAGATTTGGTGATCGCCGACACCTTGCGGGTTGTACCGGTGCTGGATCGTCTGCCCTTGGATAGGGCACGCAAGGTTCTCTATCTGGATGATCTCTACTCGCGGCGTTACGCCCGAATGATCGAGACCTTCGACAAGCATCCAGAGGCCGAGCTCAACAGCCTTGGGACCTTTGCACGTTTCCTGCCGAGCTGGATGACGCGTGTCGTTCGTCTGCCGCGGCTGCAACGGGCCTTGCTGATGCGCGAGATGGTGCTGATGGAAGCTGCGGAGGACGCAGCGCCGCCTCGCTTCGACCGCTGTTTGCTGCTTAACGGTCAGGAAGCGGATATTCTTCGCCAGCGCAGCGGCGCGGAAAACATCGTCAGCGTGCCGCCCTACATCAAAGCTCGGGAATGCCGTCTCGAGCCGCGACCGCTCGACCCGCCACGCTTTCTCTTTCTGGGCAACCTCGGTTATCCCGCAAACGCCTACGGACTGTCGCGTTTTCTGTCCGAAGCGGTGCCGCAGCTCTTCGCGGCCCTTCCCAACGCGACGCTGGAAATCGTTGGCAACGGCGCCGGACCGGACTTACAGGCGCAAGCGGCGCGTCTGGGCGGACGGGTGCGGCTGCACGGCTTCGTCGAAGACCTCGATGCGGCTCTTGCCGATGCAACTGCGCTGATTGCACCGGTCCTTTATGGGACCGGCGTGAAAATTAAGATTATCGACGCCCTGGCACGGGGCCTGCCGGTCGTTTCCACTCCGACAGGAGTCGAAGGGATCGAGGTGGTCGACGGTCGCGAAGGCTTTGTGCGTGAGACGCTGGCCGACTTCGTCGGGCCTCTGCAGCAACTGACCGACCCGGCTATCAACCGTGCCTGTTCCGAGGCAGCCTTGGAACTCTATCGGCACCGCTACAGTCGGGACGCCGCTTTCGCCGCTTACGAGGAGGCCTTTGCGTGACCGCAGCGCAGGAGAGCCGACTGCAACGGCACGAGGCCGATGAGACAAGCGTGTCCATCGTGGTCTGTACCCGCGACCGGGCCGATGATCTGGCACGCTGCCTTGTCACGATCAAGGCCCTGACCCGTCCCCCCGGACTGCGGATCGACGTTGTCGTGGTGGACAATGGGTCTCGTGACGCAACAGCCGACGTGGTGGCCGAGGCGGCGATCGACAGCCCGATCCCGATTCGTCGGGTCTATCTGGAGGAACCGGGGCTGGCCCGAGCCCGCAACGCGGGAATTCTTGCCAGCTCCGGCGAGATCCTTCTCTTTACGGACGACGACTGTCTGGTGACGCCCGACTGGCTTGCTTCGGCGATTCATGTGATGCAGGCCGAGCCGGCGATCGGTTTGGCTGGCGGGCAGGTGCGCTTGCATAACCCTGAGGATCTACCGGAGACGATCAAGCCTTCGCCGCATTTGGAGCGACCGGCTCGCCCGGCCGACCTGCACGCTCTGGTGCTGGGGTGCAACATGGCAATCCGGCGCTCTGTTCTGGACAGGATCGGTGTGTTCGATGCGCGCTTCGGCGCCGGCAGCCGCTTCAAGTCCTCAGAAGACACTGACATGGTCTACCGCATCTATCGGGCCGGTTACGATGTTGTCTACGACCCGAGCTTCCTGGTTTCCCACAATCATGGGCGACGCTCGCTGCCCGAGATCCGGCGTCTCCACCGCGGCTACCGGATCGGTCGGGGCGCTTTCTACGCCAAGCATCTGCTGCACGGCCGTCTGGACGTTCTCGCGATCTTGCTGCGACAGTTGGTGCCGCTGCGGCGCACCGCTTACCCCTTGCCGAGTTGGCCGCGCTATTTGAGAGCTGTCGTTGGCCAGTTCGTTCGTTTGCCGTGGTTGTTCGCTGGCGCCATTCTCTATTGGCGGCTGGGGGAAGACCCGGCCCATGGCTAGCCAGTCGGCGCACAGTACGGCAGACGTTGTCGATCTTTCGTCGCTGCGCGATGCGGCGGCCTCGCTCCAAGTTGGGGAGCTGCAGGAACGCTTGCGTGGACTGCGCACGCAGGTTCTCGCGCTCGGCGCACTTCTGCCCAGTGATCGGCCGATCGTCTATCTCGACTATCCCCTGCATCTGAACGTTGGTGACCTCTGCCTGCAGTTAGCGGCGGAACAGCTCTTTGCCGACCTAGGGCTGCGGGTTCTTGGCCGTGCCTCTATGTTCAACGGCAGAGCCTGGTTACAGCGCAAGCTTGACCCTTCGGTCGTAGTGGTGCTGCACGCCGGGGGCAACCTCGGTGACCTCTGGCCCGGACATCAGGATTTTCGCGAGGCTGTCGTCGCCGCCTTTCCGCACAATCGTATCGTTGTCCTGCCGCAGTCTCTGCACTTTTCCGATAGGCAGAGCTTTCGCGATTGCATGCAGCGCTGGGCGCGGCACCGCGACCTCCATCTGGTCCTGCGTGACCGAAACTCGCACGGGCGGGTTGCGGAGTATCTTGGAGACCGGGCTTATCTCGTGCCGGACCTGGCCCACTGTCTGTACGAGCGTCCGCCTTTAGAGAAGGCTGCAAACAGGAAGGGACAGGGAAGTTTGCGGTTGGCACGCCAGGATGTGGAAGCGTTGGTAGCACCGGACCATACGGTCGTCGCCGGCACCTATTTCGACTGGGCGGAGATCTATACGCCCGGCGATCGTCGCGCCTATGCGCTTTTACGCCGCCTGCATCGTCTCGATGACCGGCTTCCTGTCTCCCTACCGATCTACGGCGCTTGGCGGCGGCTGGCGCAGCGGGCCGTTGCCAGGGGGGCCGAGCATCTCTCGCAGTTTGCGGAGGTCGACTCCGACCGCCTGCACGGAATGCTGATGTCGTTGCTCGTGCATCGCCGGGTGCGCTGGCGGGAAAGCCGGACCGGCAAGACGGGCGCCTACGTCGAAACCTGGCTGTCGGGTTTGCCAGGGTTGAGTGCGGCCGATGCGGCTACGGTAACTTAGATTGTAGGCGTGAGAGATCTAAAGGCCGCTGCGCAGACCGACGAAGATGCTGTTGCGGGTAAAGCCCGCATCGTCGGAATCTGAAAAACGATTGTCGAACTGATAGCGGCCAGTGACCGCGACCCAGCGGTTGATGCTGTAGCTGCTTCCGACTCCGATAGTGAAGCGGGTATCGGTGCGGTCGATGCCTTGGTAGTCGTCCAGACGCAGCCGCGCATCGGCCTCCAGAGAGACACGGCGGGTCAGGGAGTGTTCGACGTCCAGTCGTGCTTCCGTACGGATCCGCGCGTCGGACTGTACGCCATCTTCTTCCACGAAGCTGGTCTCTTCACGCCGGTCGAGCGTGAGGGATATGTCGGTCAGCGGTGTAACGTTCCAGGTAAGGCTGCCGCTGAGTTGCAGGCCTGTAAAGTCTTCGCGGTCGTTGTCGACGAAGTCCTCGCTGAACACACCGATTCCGAACTCGGCCTCGATCAGGGAGCCGAGTTCGAAGCTGCTGCCGACGAGACCGCGGTAAGTGACGGAGTCCTGATCGAGTCCGGCGCTGTCCGGGTCGTCGAAGTCCCGCCAGGTCCCGCCAGGTTGAACGAAGACGTTGACCGCGGGAGAGATCCGAAAGCCGACTCTAAGGTTACCGTCGTAGCGCGTGAACTCGCGGTCCGCCCGGTCCTCGGAGTCGAAGTTGCGCCGCGTGACGCCCAGGCGCGGTCCAAAGCTGATGCGATTCGGACGCCAGCGGGCGCCCGCGCTGAGGCCGTAGTCGTTGAACACGAAACGGCGCTCTCCGCCATCGGTGTCGGCATCGGTCCGGTCTTCGCTTGCGCGCGTAAAGCTCAGCCCTCCGTCAAGATCGAGGTCGTTGGTCGCGGTGTAGTTTAGAGACGTCGAGGCGTTGTAGGTTTCCTCGTTTTCGTCCGTCTCGGTGGCATAGCGATCGAAGCGAGCCGATCCGAACAGGGCCCAGTCGAAGTCGCGCCCATCGAGGCGCAGCTGCAGGCCGGGCTGGATGATGGCCGCGATATCGCTCTCGGCATCGTTCTCGCTGGCCCGGACATTGTCGTTGGCCAAGATCCCGAAACCAAGCGTCGGCAACACGGTGGTGGGGCCGAAGCGTAGAGCGCCGCCCAGCTCCTGCGCCCGCACGGCGGCAGGCGCGGTCAACGCCGTTGAACAGGCGAGCAGAAATGCAGCCAAACCACGCATGCTTGCCGGCCGCCGTTAGAAGTACCGCTCCAGGACCCTGATCACGTCGCCTGGCTGAACCCGCACTTCCGGTCCGGCCTGACCTTGGAAGGTCGTACCGTCTTGAGCCCGTGTGATCTCGAAAACGTCGCGGCGCCCCCGGCTGGTGAAGCCTCCGGCAATGGCGACGGCGGTCAGCACGCTCATATCGCTGACGTAGGGGTAGCGTCCCGGGGCGGTGACTTCACCCAGGATGAAGAAGGGCCTGTAGGCGCGAACCTCGACGCTCACCGATGGCTCCAACACGACCTGGGCGCCGCGTAACTCGGCAGCGATCCGTTCGGCCAGTGCGTCGGTGGTCACGCCGGTCGCTTCCACGCCCTCGATCAATGGGATCGCCACCAGCCCGGCGTCGGAGACCAGGTAAGAGCTACTGAGTTCCGGCTGCCCAAACACGGTCACCCGGATCTCGTCGCCAGGACCGAGCAGATACTCGCCTGGCTGCTGTTGTGCTTCGATGGGCGGAAGATCGCTGACGCTATCACAGGACGCCAAGGCGACGACCATGATCAACATAGAGGCAAGCAACGGTAGGCGTTTCATTCCCCACTCCCGATCGAGGCCGTCTGCGCGGCTCCAAGTCTTTGACGAGCTTCGTAGGCTAAACTTACCAACGTATGGCGAGCAAACAGTAACAGAAATACGATAAAAACGAGAACTCCGGTCGCCACGGCGGCGGCGGTCAACTGCAGGCTCGAGGCCTCTACCGGGATCCAGGCAAGCGCGACCACGATGGCACCGGCCATTGCGGCTGCACAGCCGAAAATCGCTGCGAGCGAAAGATAGCGAACCAGGAAACCTTGGCCGGTGAGGTAGCGAACAAGAAAGACACGAAGCGGCCAGACGAGAAGAAGCTGTCGGGCCAGAATGGCCGCTGCCACTAGAGTGATGGATTCGGTTGCCGCCAGGGGGATCAGAATGAGCCCGGCGACGAAGGACACCAGCGCGAGATAAAGGGAGAGATCCGGGCGCCCGAGAGCCCGTGCCAGGACCGGGGTATTGAACTCGATAGCCATCGGTAGACCGACCAGGCAGAGGATCTGGAGGGCCGGCACCATCGGCAGCCAGTCCGGCCCGAGCACGAGTTCCACGGCAAGCGGTGCGATCGCGGCCAAGCCCAGAAAGGCTGGGAAGCTGGTCAAGGCGATGGCCCGTTCGAGGAAGCGCAGAAGGGCATTGATGCGCGGGGTATCGGACTGAAAACGCGATAGAGCTGGCAGCGCGACTTGGTTGATCGGCGACAGCAGAAGCTGGGTCAGCAGCTCCAGAACCCGTCGCGCCATGGCAAAAAAGCCAACCTCCGCAACGCCGAGGAAGAGGCCGATGGCGATAGGCGCAATCCGCTGGTCGGCGATGATGACCAACCGGCTGCCGGTGCTGAAGGCGCCATAGGCAGCCAGATCCTGCAGATGGCGCCAGGACAGCTGTAGTCTCGGACGCCATCCCGAGGCGATCCACATACACAGGAGCGACGTGGTCGCGGTCGTAAGGTGCATGGCGACGAGCGCCCAGACGCCTTCGCCTTCAAAGGCGAGCCATAGTCCGAGGCCGCCGCCTGCGCCGAGCGAAATCAGTGCGCGCAGGGCGAAGGGGCGAAAGCGCAAGTCGCGTTTCAGACGCGCTGTCGGAACCGCAGCGAGGGCTGACAGCGGAAGATAGAGCGCCAGAGCCTGCAGCACCGGCGCGAGTTGGTCCGCATCGAACAGGCTGGCGAAGGTCGGTGCCCCGACGACGAGCGCGCCGAATAGTGCCAATGCCAGCAGCGTGACGGCCCAAAAGGCGCTGTCCAGATGCAGCGGTTCGATTTCGTGGCGTTGTACGAGACGTTCGACCGCGCCGTCGGAGACCGCAGCTTCGAAGACCGCGATCAAAGACATCGCAAGCACCACGGTACCGATCGCTTCGGCACCGACCTGGCGGGCGATCATTACGAAGACCGTGAGGCTGAGCGCTTGCCGAACCAGTGTCTCCGCGCTCGACCACAGCGTCCCCGTCACCAGTCTACGTGTGAACCGCAAAGACCCTTTGCCTTCCCCGTCCGCGCTATTGGGTTGTGTCTCTCAGTATCGCTCCCGTTCAGACGCACCTTCCGTGACGTTCGACATGGCGGGTGTGATTTATCCGGGATGTTCAAAAGGTATTGCAGGGACAAATCGGTTAGTCATGTGTGAGATCAATAAAACTCCAAATCACAGTCTGTAAAAAAGGAAGGAAGTCTAGGACATTATTTTCGCTAAGGTTGATTTATCACGATCTCCTCAAGATGTTGCACCGCGACATAGCGCGTGGCTGCGAGATTGCCTCGCAGAGATAGCGTCAGGACAGGGGGGCACGTGAATGCCAGCCTCGATCGAGTGGACCGAAGGCAGAGCGCGCGCGACGTCCGCGCGGATTAATCCGGATTTGAGTCACCGCGTTCTGAGGACGTTCGACCTGCCGGTTATGTTCGGCCTCGGCGGTCTGCTCTACTTCATCGTCGTCGAGCAGCGCCTGGGTCTGGAGGCGCGGGAAGGCTACCTCTTCGTCGCCCTTCTGGCTGCGGCGCTTCACTTCGTCATCCAGCAGGCTGTGGCCTCTAAGAGCAATCCGTCTTCGATCGGGTTGGTCCGGAACGCCCTTGCAGCCTGGAGCCTGTCCGTGGTGCTGCTGATCGTGCTCAGCTTCGGGCTGCAGCTCGGCGAACAGTTTTCGCGCCTCTGGGCGCTGTGCTTCTTCACGTCCGGCACCGTCTATCTGATCGGGTCCCGTCTGCTCTTCGCGCGACGTCTGCAGCGCCTTGCCGATGCAGGGCGTCTGCGCAAACGGGTGGCGATCTTCGGCGCAGGTGCAGGCGGTCAGGATCTGATCCGGCGCTGGTCGACGCTTGGACGCCATGGGCCGCAGGTCGTCGGGATCTATGACGACGCCCCTCACAGCGCCGGGCTGCGCGACGGCCTTCGTGAAGGGGGACTCGATGCTCTGCTGACCGCTTGTCGCGCCGATCTCGTGGACAGCGTCATCGTCTCGGCACCGCTCGATCAGGTGGACCGCCTGTCTGATGGGTTGCGCGAACTGCGACAGCTTCCTGTCGACATCCTGCTCAACATCGAGGGGTTGGAGCGTTTCGGCGATGCCCGGCTGCTGCACTTCGAAGGTGCCGGCATGGTGGAGCTGGCACGTCGCCCGCTGGACGACGCTCAGATGATGCTCAAGCGCATCGAAGACGTCGTGGTTGCCGGCGGCCTTCTGTTGCTGACGGCACCGCTGTTCGCGGCGATCGCTCTGGCCGTCAAGCTGGAGAGCCCGGGACCGCTGTTTTTCGTGCAACGGCGATACGGATACGGCGGTCGCCATATCGGAGTGCTGAAGTTCCGTAGCATGCGCCACGAAGACAGCGACCCGCAGGGTAGCCGTCTGACGATGCCGGGCGACTCGCGCATCACCCGTGTTGGCCGGATCATCCGCAAGTTCAGCCTCGACGAGCTACCGCAGCTGATCAACGTGCTGCGCGGCGAAATGTCGATGGTCGGCCCACGTCCGCATCCCCTTCAGGCCAAGGCCGGCGAGCGGCTCTACGACCAGGTCGTGGAGGACTTCTATGCGCGCTATCGCGTGCCGCCGGGCATCACCGGGCTGGCCCAGGTCAGCGGCCTGCGCGGGCAGACCGATACCGAGCAGAAGCTGATCGATCGCGTCGCGGCAGACCTCCAGTACATCGAGACCTGGTCGCTCTGGCTCGACATCAAGATTCTCGCCCGAACCGTCTTCAAGGTGGTGGAGGCCGAGAACGCCATGTAGCCCCAAGGCCGTCCGACCTCTTCGGACGGCCTCTCGTTTTCCTGCATCCCCGATGCCGCTCGCTTTGCGGTGTCCCAAGAAGCGTAGAAAGGAACAACGGCATGCCGCATGCACTACGCAAGCGCGTTCTGGTTACCGGAGGCGCTGGATTCCTCGGGTCTCATCTCTGCGAGCGGTTGCTCGCCGACGGTTGTGAGGTGCTCTGCGTCGACAACTTCTTCACCGGGCGTCGCGAGAACATCGCCCATCTTCTGTCGGAGCCGTTCTTCGAAATGCTCCGCCACGACGTGACCTTCCCGCTCTATGTGGAGGTCGACGAAATCTACAATCTGGCCTGCCCGGCCTCGCCGGTGCACTACCAGTTCGACCCCGTGCAAACCACGAAGACAAGCGTGCACGGCGCGATCAACATGCTTGGCTTGGCCAAGCGCGTGAAGGCCAAGATCCTGCAGGCCTCGACATCCGAAGTCTACGGCGACCCTGAACTGCATCCGCAGCCGGAGAGCTATCGGGGCAGTGTCAATCCGGTCGGACCGCGTGCCTGCTACGACGAAGGTAAGCGCTGTGCCGAAACGCTGTTTTTCGACTATTACCGGCAGCACGGTCTCAACATTCGGGTGGCCCGGATCTTCAATACCTACGGCCCGCGTATGTTGCCCAACGACGGGCGCGTGGTTTCCAACTTCATCGTCCAGGCTCTGAAGGGGGAGGACATCACCGTCTACGGTGATGGATCGCAGACCCGGTCATTCTGCTATGTCGACGACCTGGTCGATGGCTTAGTGCGTTTGATGAACGCACCGGACGACGTTACGGGGCCTGTCAACATTGGCAACCCCAGAGAAATGACCATCCGCGAGCTGGCAGAACGAGTGATCAAGATGGTCGGTTCGCGTAGCCGCGTCGTGCTGTTGCCGTTGCCGCAAGACGATCCTTTGCAGCGCCGGCCAGATATTACTTTGGCGGGCAAGGCGTTGGGATGGCAGCCCACGATCGAGCTGGAGACCGGGCTGCAGTCTACAGTCGCCTACTTCAGCGATCTGCTCGCGCAGCAGACCGAGGACATGCCGGCTTTCGTTCCCACACCTGCTGCAGCTCCCGCCATCGCGGAGGTTGCCGAGTAGCGCTCAGATCCTTCTAAACGACGTCGAAGAAGCGCGGTGAGCCAAGCTCACCGCGCTTCTTCTCTCTTTCGGCCGTTTGTTTAGCGATCAGGCGTTGGTCTGCTGCCAGCGCCAGGCGTGCTCCACCATTTCTTCGATGGCTGTGAAGCGCGGGCGGAATTCCAGGTCCGACCGTGCTTTTGCCGAGTCTGCGACCAGCTTCGGCGGATCGCCAGGCCGACGGTCGGCTTGGCGGACAGGTACGCCCAAGCCGGTGACACGTTCCGCCGCGGCAATCACCTCCAGCACCGAGATGGGGCGTTCGGCGCCGAGGTTGAACACACCTGACGTGCCGCCGTCCAACAGGCGGTTCAGGGCGGCGACATGAGCGTCCGCCAAGTCGCAGACATGTACGTAGTCGCGGAGGCAGGTGCCGTCTGGCGTCGGGTAGTCGGTTCCGAAGATGTCCAGGGCACCCACGCGGCCCCTTGCCGCCATCAGAACACGGGGAATGAGATGCGGTTCGGGGTCGTGGTCCTCGCCCACCTCCAAGTCGGGGTCGGAGCCGGCGGCGTTGAAGTAGCGTAGAGCCACCCAACGCAGATCCCCGGCCGCGCCGGCATCGGTCAAGGCCGCCTCGATCATCAGCTTGGTTCGGCCGTAGGGGTTGATCGGATTCTTCGGGAGATCCTCCGAAATCACCGGCGTCCCGGGTTGGCCGAAGATGGCGCAGGTGCTGGAGAAGACCAGCGCTCTGACTTTGAACAGCGTCAGGGCGTTCAGCAGCGTCAAGGTGCCGGCGACGTTGTTGTCGTAGTAGGAGAGCGGGTTCTCGACCGATTCACCGACATAGGCGAAGGCGGCAAAGTGCAGGGCACCGACCGGTTTGTGCTCCATCAGCACGCGTGCCAGTGCAGCTGGGTCACGGATATCGCCCACTTCGAGCGGTCCCCAGCGGACGGCGCGTCGATGGCCGCGCGACAGGTTATCGAAGACCACAGGCAGAAAGCCGGCAGCGGCCAGCGCCTTGCAGACGTGGCTGCCGACGTAGCCTGCGCCGCCGGTAACCAGCACACGGGGTCGTTCCGAGAGGTTTGCCATCGGGTCAGTCCCTTCTATCGCGATGTCGGGACTGCTTGCCCCGCGAGGCTTAACCGTATGGCAAAGCTTGCAGGGCCAAGCTGAGCGAAGGCTGTGGCGCCGAGGGGCGTGCGAAGGGGATAAAGTTATGCAGGCAGAGGCGAGGTGGAGCACCGCCGAACCCAATGGGCGCACGGAAGCATGTTTGAACGCGCCCTCGATTGATCGGGCGCGCCGGAACTGGTCGCCATCGACCGTTCCAAGCACCGTCGACACCGCGCCTGTCGTGTCTTGGCGACCGCCAATCCTGGCCTGGTGCTTGTTCGGTGTCGGGTCATGGCTCTTGGTCGGAGCGGGTGCCTATCTTCTCCTGTCGTAGACCCGCGTAGGCCGGCGCAAAACACGATTTCTTGCACATACCTGCCGTTGCGTTGCCATCGATACTCCCTATTCGCGACACACTGCTTCCGAGCGCTCTGTCAAGCAGCGGAGCCATAATTTTGTAAACAATCCCGCAGGCGCCTTCGACTGGCCCGCGGCCTCGTCTGCCGCAGCATGGCTGTGACGTCGCGCGGCCCCCGGAGGCCACCGGTTTTTCACCAACAGAGCCCGCTCCGGTCCCGGTGGTCGCACGTAGGTTCGCGCCCATGCTGACCAAAACCTTGAAGATTGGCGCCCCGCGCGTCACTGCCGAAGCGGGCGGAAGCCGTCTCGATGCCGATATCTGCGGCGAGCATCTCTATGTCAGGGCGAATGTGCCCTTGGTATCGAGTAGCGAGGCACTGGTATCCGCCTTCTATCTGATCGCCATGCACCAGAATGCAGTCTTGCGCTGCGACGGTCCTCTAGATCCGGAATTCGCGAGCCGTTTGCCCCTGGTTGCGGAGTTTGTAGAACGTCACTTCGGGCTGGAGCAGCAGGACGTAGAGGCGGATATCCGCAGGGCACGGCCACGGGCTGGTGCCAGTGCGTCTTTCTTCACAGGCGGTGTCGACTCCTTCTACACGCTCAGCCGCCATACGGCCGATCTTGACGCTCTCATTTACGTCGTTGGCTTCGATATTCCCTGCAGCGATAAGGCCGCTCTCCAGAACACCTTGCCGCCGCTGCGCCGTGTTGCCGAGGAGTCGGGTCAGTTCCTCATTGAAATGGAGACAAACCTGAGGGAATTGCGCCTGTTCCGCTCCCTGAATTGGGAGGTGATGCATGGCGCGGCTCTTGCCTCCATGGCGCTGCTGCTGGCCGGCCATGTCGGCCGCGTGCTCGTGCCCAGCAGCGATGCTTCGCCACGCGGGCGGGAGACTGCCTGGGGATCCGATCCTATCCTGGTGGAGAGCTGGAGCTGCAGGAGTGTTGAGATCGTCTACGACGATTCCGGTGCGAAACGGATCGACAAGATCGCAGCACTTGCAAACTTCCCCCTGGCACTCGAGCATCTGCGCGTTTGTTGGCTGAACGACGTGCCTGGCGGCAACTGCGGTGTCTGCGAAAAATGCGTTCGGACGATGGCTATGCTGCAGGTCTGCGGTGCGCTCTCGGAAGTTGGGACTCTGCCGCACGATAGGTTGTCGGAGCGCATTCGTGCCCTGCCGCCCTTTACCTGGAATCAGCGGCGGATGTGGCAGACCGTCTTGGATCACCCGAACTGCGGGTCCTTGACCGAGGTCATTCAGGAGAAGCTCGGTGCGCCGACGCAGCAGTCTTTCGGTACGACGCCGCCGATCGGGCTCTCTCGTCTCAAGTGGCAAATTAAGAATTTCCGTTTGGTTGGGCAGATGCTCCGCTGAGACCGGTGGTTGGGATCGGCGGGCGGAATCGGTGGCCGCATCCACGGGCTGAGAGGCCCAAGCTGAAGAGGGGAAGGGTGCCATGCGTGTCGCGATGATCGGGACGGGTTATGTCGGTCTTGTTTCGGGAGCGT
>JBQLZH010000008.1:0-232158 GCA_052168175.1 Kiloniellales bacterium | reverse complement strand
CGGGAACGCGAGAGTTCACGTCGTCGGGGCCGGCATGGCGGGGCTCGCCGCCGCCGTCCGGCTGAGCGGCGCAGGCGTGCCCGTCACGCTCTACGAAGCCGCGCCGCGCGCCGGCGGGCGCTGCCGCAGCTACCACGATCCGGTGATCGGCCGCACCATCGACAACGGCAACCACCTGCTGCTCTCGGCCAATCGGGCGGCCCTGGCCTATCTCGAGGAGATCGGTGCCGGCGACACGCTGATGTCCCCGACCGACGGCCCTCTGCCCTTCCTGGACCTGGCGAGCGGCGAAACCTGGCGTTTGACGCCCAGCGAGGGGCCTGTCGCCTGGTGGGTGTTCCAACCCTCCAAACGCATTCCCGGCACGCGGGCGGTCGACTTCCTGAAGGCGGTCAATCTGCGTCTGGCCGGGCCCGACACCACGGTGGCCGAGGCGGTCGGCACGGCCGAGCCCGCCGACACGCGCTTCTGGCGGCCCCTGACCGTGGCGGTCCTGAACGCGGCGCCGGAACGCGCCTCGGCCCGGCTGCTCTGGACCGTTCTGGCCGAGACCTTCCTGAAGGGCGCCGCCTTCTGCAAACCGCTGATCGCCCGCGACAGCCTGGACGCCAGCCTGGTCGAGCCGGCAGTGCGAACGCTGGAGCGCCGCGGCGCCGTTCTGCGCCATGGCCTGCGCCTGCGCCGGCTGGCCTGCGAGGGGCAGCGGGTCACCGCTCTGGACTTCGGGACGGAGACCCTGCCCCTCGGCCCGGACGACCGCGTGATCCTGGCGACGCCGCCTGCGGTGGCGGCCGATCTGCTGCCGGAGCTTCGCCTGCCCGAAGGCAGCGACCCCATCGTCAACGCCCATGTCGCGGTGCCTGAAACGGCGCGCCTGCCCGACGGCGCCGGACTGCTGGGGCTCGTCGGCGGGCTTGCGGAATGGATCTTCCTGCGTCCCGGCCTGGCCTCGGTTACGGTCAGCGCCGCCGACCGCTGGGTGGACCGCCCGGCCGAGGAACTGGCCGAGCGGCTCTGGCCCGAGGTGGCACGGGCCCTCTCCCTACCGCTGGATCCCGACCCCGCGCAGCGGCAACTGCCGATCCGCATCGTCAAGGAGAAGCGCGCCACCTTCAGCCAGACCCCGGCCAACCTGCACCTGCGGCCGAAGCCGAGGACGCGCCTGTCCAACCTGCTGCTGGCCGGCGACTACACCGACACCGGGCTGCCGGCAACCATCGAGGGCGCCGTCACCTCGGGCCAGACCGCCGCCGCCCTCGCGCTGCAGCCTCTGCCGGAACGGGCGGCGTGCTGACGCTTCTGGCCACCCTCTCGCTGCTGATCTGGATCGTCCTGCTGCTGTTCTGGGGCGGCTTCTGGCGCGGGCGCGAGCGTTTCCGCTGTCCGCCCGACGCGGGCGAAGAGCGCCGCTGGCCGGCCGTGGCGGTCTGCATTCCGGCACGCAACGAAGCGGACGTGCTATCCGAGACGCTGCGATCCATCCTTGCCCAGGACTATCCCGGTCCGGTCCAGGTGGTCCTGGCCGACGACGCCAGCGACGACGGCACGGGAGACATCGCCCGCCAAACCGCAGCGGATCTCGGGGCCGACACAAGGCTGACGGTGGTCTCGCCGCCGCCGCTCGCGGAGGGCTGGACCGGCAAGCTCTGGGCGCTCAATGCCGCCGTCGGCCAGGCGGAACGGATACTGCCCGAGGCCAAGTACCTCTGGTTCACCGACGCCGACATCCTGCACGAGCCGGACAATCTGCGCTGCCTGATGGCCAAGGCCGAGGCCGAGGACCTGGACCTCACCTCCCAGATGGTCGAGCTGGCCTGCGTCTCCTTCTGGGATCGTTTGCTGATTCCCGCCTTTGTCTTCTTCTTCGCCAAGCTCTACCCCTTCGGCTGGGTCAACGAACCGACGGCGCGAACCGCAGCAGCCGCCGGCGGCTGCATCCTGCTGCGCCGGGACGCCTTCGCGCGAGCGGGCGGCCTGGCGCCGATCCGCGACCGGATCATCGACGACTGCGCTCTCGGCCGAGAGATCAAACGCCAGGGCCGGCCCCTCGACGCAGAGGGCCGTGCCGGTCGCATCTGGCTCGGCACCAGCGGCCATGCGCGCTCGGCCCGGGCTTACGAGAGCTTGGGCGAGATCTGGCGGATGGTGGCACGGACTGCCTATACGCAGCTCCACCACTCGCCCTGGCTGCTGGCCGGAACGGTCCTGGGCATGCTGCTGATCTATCTGGTCCCACCTCTGCTGACGCTGACCTGGCCGCTGCACGACGTGACCGCCGCCGGTCTTGCGGCGCTGGCGACCTGGGTCGCCATGTCCCTGGCCCTGGTCCCGACCCTGCAACACTATCGCCAGTCCTTTTGGCTGGCGCCGTTGCTGCCTCTGGCGGCGCTGCTCTACAGCAGTATGACCCTCGACTCTGCCCGCCGCTACCACAGCGGCCGGGGCGGCGGCTGGAAAGGCCGGGCACAGGCCGCCGGCACGGCCCGACACGGAAACAGCCAACAAACCTGAGGCAGATCCCACGGCGGGCATTGAGCCGCCGGCCCTGCTCCGCCAGACTGCGGCGCCATGGCTACCGCTGACTCCTCTCCCGATTCGACTCCCGACTTCGGCGCCCGCTTCGCCCTGCCCGCCATGCCGCGCGAGGCGGCCGAGGCCTGGGTGCGCGCGCGGGTCGAGGCGGCCGGAACCTCCTTCGTTTGGGGGCTGAAGCTGCTGTCCGCGCCCCGGCGGCAGGCGATGTTCGCCGTCTACGCCTTCTGCCGGGAGATCGACGATATCGCCGACGAGCCGGGCTCGCTCGAGGCACGCAAAGCCGCCTTGGCCGAATGGCGGGCCGAGATCGCCCGTCTCTATGCAGGCGAAGCGGTGACGCACCCCATCGCCATCGCCCTGGCGGAGCCGGTCCGGCGGTTCGATCTGTCGCAGGACGAGTTCCTCGCGCTGATCGGCGGCATGGAGATGGATCTGCTCGACGCTCTGCAGGGGCCCGACTGGCCGACTCTGGAGCTATATTGCCGCCGAGTCGCCGGGGCCGTCGGCGTATTGACCCTGGAGGTACTCGACGAGCGCGACGCCAACGCGCGCGAACTGGCGATCACGCTCGGCGAGGCGCTGCAGCTCACCAACATTCTGCGCGACCGAACCGAGGACGCGGCACGCGGTCGCCTCTACCTGCCGGCGAACCTGCTGCAGGAGGCGGGGATCGAAAGCCGGGATGCCGCAAAAATCTTACAGCACCCTGCCCTGCCGCAAGTTTGCGACCGTTTGGCGGCCCAAGCCCTGGCGCATTTCGCCCGAGCGCGCGAGCTGATCCGGCGCTGCCGGCGCAAACCCAAAACCGCCATCGTCATGATGGAGGTGTATTGGCGCCAGCTCTTGCGTATGCAAGCGAACGGCTGGGAAGTTGGCGGCGACTCCGTGAAGCTCTCCAAGAGTCACAAACTCTGGATCGCCCTCCGCTACGGCCTGCTATGAGGGAGATCACTAAGGGGTTGTGCTGAAAGGTTGTTTTAGTGCAACCGAGGAGGCATAGTCGCCCCATCTTGTGTTGCGGCGCACACTGCGAGGGCTTAGGTCGGAGCTCGAAAGACGATCGCGGTCGCCCGCTGCCAAGGACCGGCTTCCCAACTGGAGCCGGCGGCAGAGGGTTCGGGCAGGCGCTGTCTTTCCAGGTAATGACGTAGGGGAAGGTTCGTTTTCATGGCGATGCCGGCGTTCGACGACAAACCTTCGTTGGACCGTGTCGATTCCACGATTTCAGAGGTGCGCGACGGCCTGCTGGGCCGTCAGCATTCCGACGGCCATTGGCTGTACGAGCTGGAGCCCGATTCCACCATTCCGGCCGAGTACATCCTGCTGCAGCACTACCTCGACGAGGTCGATCCGGCCGAAGAGGTCAAGATCGCCAAACACCTGCGCGAAATCCAGAATCCGGATGGCAGTTGGCCGCTGTTCCACGGCGGCGAAATGAATATCTCCGCGACCGTCAAGGCCTACTACGCGCTCAAGCTCACGGGCGAAGATATCGAGGCGCCGCACATGGCCGCTGCCCGGCAGCGCATCCTGGAGGCCGGCGGCGCGGCCAAGGCCAATGTCTTCACCCGCATCGCGCTGGCACTGTTCGGGCAGGTTCCCTGGCGCGCCGTGCCGGTGATGCCGGTGGAGATCATGCACCTGCCGCGCTGGTCCCCCTTTCACCTGAGCAAGGTGTCCTACTGGTCGCGCACCGTGATCGTACCCTTACTGGTACTGATGGCGCTGAAGCCGCAGGCGCGCAATCCGCGCGGCGTCCACATCCGCGAACTCTTCGTCACGCCGCCGGAGCAGGAGCGCGACTACATCGCCAACGTCGACGGCACCGTTCTCGGCGCGGCCTTCGTGAACCTGGATCGCGTGCTGCGCAGCGTCGAGCCGCTGATGCCGTCCGGCGCGCGCCAGCGGGCGGTCGACAAGGCCGTCGCCTGGACCCTGGAACGTCTCAACGGCGAAGACGGCCTCGGCGCGATTTTTCCGGCCATGGCGAACGCCGTGATGATGTTCGACGCCCTGGGCTACGACAAAGACGACCCGAACTTCATGGTGAGCAAGCAGGCGATCAAGAACCTGCTGCACGACCGGGGCGAGACGCTGTACTGCCAGCCCTGCGTATCGCCGATCTGGGACACGGTGCTGGCGATGCACGCCGTACAGGAAGCAGGCGTCTCCGGCCGCGAGGACTCGCTGCGCAAGGCCGCCGAGTGGATTCTGGAGCGGGAAGTCACCGACGTGAAAGGCGACTGGGCGATCGAGCGCCCGCACCTGGAGCCGTCGGGCTGGGCCTTCCAGTACGCCAACGCCCACTATCCGGACCTGGACGACACGGCGGTGGTGGTGATGGCACTGCACCGCGCCGATCCGGAGGGCTACAAGGACGCCATCGAGCGGGCCACCACCTGGATCCTGGGCATGCAGTCGACCAACGGCGGCTGGGGCTCCTTCGATGCCGACAACACTCACTACTACCTGAACCATATCCCCTTCGCCGACCATGGGGCGCTGCTGGATCCTCCGACGGCGGATGTGAGCGCACGCTGCCTGTCGATGCTGGGCCAACTGGGCTACGGCCTCGACCATCCGGCCGTGGCAAAGGGTGTGCAGTATCTGCTGCGCGAGCAGGAAGACGACGGCTCCTGGTTCGGGCGCTGGGGCTCGAACTACATCTACGGCACCTGGTCGGTGCTTTGCGCCCTTAACGCCGTAGGCTTCGACATGGCACGGCCGGAGGTCGTCAAGGCCGTGACCTGGCTGAAGACCAGACAGTTGCCCGACGGCGGCTGGGGCGAGAGCCTCGACAGCTACCACCCCGACCGCAAGGACGCCTGCCAGGGCTCCACGGCCTCGCAAACAGCCTGGGCGCTGCTCGGCCTGATGGCCGCCGGCGAAGTCGACAGCGAGACGGTCGAGAAGGGCGTGGCGCACCTGGTGAATGCGCCACGCGAGGGCGAACGCTGGGACGAGCCCTTCTGGACCGGCACGGGCTTCCCCCGGGTCTTCTATCTGAAGTACCACGGCTACGCGGCTTACTTCCCGCTCTGGGCACTGTCGCGCTACGCCAACCTGCAACGCAGTAACTCCGGCGAAATCGAGGTCGGCATGTGACCGACGGCGAGGGTTCGCTCGCCGTCCTGGTCGGCCTGGCCGAAGAGGCCGACCTGCTCCGCAAGGCCAGTCAGTCCTGGCCAAAATCCCCCGACATCGTCATCGTCATCGGCGGCGGCACGGCAGCCGCTGCAGCGCGGCGTGCGCCCGAGCTGCTGGGCAGGCGGCCGAGCTGTCTGCTGTCGTTCGGTTACTGTGGCGGTCTATCGAACGACCTACGGCCCGGCGATCTGGTGATCGCCACGGAGGTGATCGGCGCGCAGGGCCAGCGCAGTCGCTGCGATCCGGCTGTCGGTGAGCGTTTCGCCAAAGCGGCGCAAACGCTCGGTCTGACGGTGCGGCATGGCGCTGTCGCGACCCCGTCCGAAGCTGTCGCGGAGCCGGCTGCAAAACGGCGCCTCGCAGACGCCACAGGCGCGACAGCAGTCGATCTGGAAAGCGCAGCCGTTGCGCAGGTCGCCGAGGAAGCCGGTCTACCCTTCGCCGTCCTGCGCGCCGTGCTCGACGACGTGCAGACGCCCCTGCCCCTCCTGGCGATCAGTGCCATCGACGAAGACAGCGGTCGACCGCGTATGGGACGGCTGCTGCGCGGCCTCTTGCAGAACCCGACTGCCCTACCCGAACTGATCAGATTGGGACGCGCACGCGCCGCCGCTCAGGCCTCACTGCGCCGCCTGTTGGTTCGCCCCCTCGCCCTTTGAACGCGCCCGCTCCTCGGCGGCGCGCCGGTCGGAGTTGGTCATGGCCTCGGCGACGAGGTCTTCGAAGACGTATTCGGCCGGCCGCTGCTTGTCCAAGGGGATTTCCGGCGCCATCGGCCCATCCGTGCGCGGGCCCCGCAGCGCCACCTTCAGCGCCTTGAAGGGATTCTTCACGGCATCCATGGCGGCCGTGGGCTCGTAGCCGCAGTGGGCCATGCAGTCGGCGCACTTCTCGTAGCGGCCGGTGCCGTAGGTATCCCAGTCCGTCTCTTCCATCAGCGCCTTGAAGGTCGGCGCATGCCCCTCGTTCAGCAGGTAGCAGGGCTTCTGCCAGCCGAAGATGTTGCGGGTCGGCATGCCCCAGGGGGTGCAGCGATAGTCCTGGTTGCCGGTCAGGAAGTCGAGGTAGAGCGACGAGTGGCTGAGCGGCCACTTCTTGCCCTTGCCGCGCGCCAGGATGTCTCGGAACAGCTTCTTGGTCTTCTGCCGGCTGAGGAAGTGCTCGGTATCCGGCGCCCGCTCGTAGGCGAAGCCGGGCGAGATCGTGACTCCGTTGACCCCCATGTCGCGCGCATAGTCGAGGAAGGCGGCCACCCGGTCGGGCTTCATGCCGTCGAAGATCGTCGCGTTAACGTTGACCTGGAAGCCCTTGTCCTGAGCGACCTTGATCGCCTTCACGGCGCGATCGAACACGCCGTCCTGACAGACGGAGGCGTCGTGCTCTTCCTTCAGGCCGTCGAGGTGGACGGAAAAGAAGAGATAAGGCGACGGCTTGAAGAGATGCAGCTTCTTCTCGAGCAGCAGCGCGTTGGTGCAGAGAGAGACGAACTTCCGGCGCTTTACGATGCCGGCAACGATCTCGCCGATTTCCTTATGCAGCAGGGGCTCGCCACCGGGAATCGCCACCATGGGCGCCCCGCACTCATCCACCGAGGCCAGGCAATCCTCCACCGACAGGCGGCGGTGCAAGATCTGCTTCGGATAGTCGATCTTGCCGCAGCCCGCGCAAGCGAGATTGCATTGGAACAGGGGCTCCAGCATCAGCACCAGGGGATAGCGCTCATTCCCCTTCAGCTTCTGCTTGAAGATGTACCAACCGATGGCAAGGTGCTGGCGCAAGGGAACTGCCACGTCGGACTCTCCATCTACGAAGTCTGGGTGGCCAAGGACCGCAGCCACCTCTCCAAGCATCTCTTCCCGCAGGTTCCCACCCCGAGGCATGGCCTCCGGCACGAATCGACAGGATTTCAACGTCTTCCGGCAGGCGAAAATGGACCTTCTCGGCGCTGCCGTCCACCCTGCGGATCGTAAGGATATAGGGAGCTCTACTGAGACGCCCCAAGGTAGCCGTGAACCCGAAACCACGTCAGGGCATCCTCTATGGCCTCGCGCGCCGGCCGATGCCGGTAGCCGAGCGCCGTCTCCGCCTTGTCGGACGAAAAGAACATCGGCTTCGCCGCCATCTTGACGCCGTCCACCGTGGCGAAAGGCACGCCCCCGAAGCGGCGCGCCCAGGATTCGGCCGCGTGCGCTAGCGGCAAGACCAAGCGGTGCGACAGCCGTGGACGGCGTCGACGATGCCCTATAATTTCATCTACAATATCAAGAATTTCTTTTAGTGTTATGTTTTCTCCGCCTAAAATATAGACCTCCCCGACCTTTCCGATTTCGAATGCCAAGCGGTGTCCTTCGGCGACGTCGTCCACATGCACCACGTTCAGTCCTGTATCGACGTAGGCCGGCATCCTGCCCGTGGCCGCATCGACGACAATGCGGCCGGTGGGTGTCGGCTTCACATCACCGGGACCGATCGGTGCGGTCGGGCTGACGATAACCGCCGGCAGCCCTTCCTCGCGGACCAGCTCCTGCACGGCCCGCTCTGCCAAAAACTTGCTGCGTTTGTATTCGCCAGTCATGTCCGCCAACGTCGCTTCGTAGGTCTCGTCGGCCGACTGCGACGTTCCGGTCAGCTTCAGCGTCGCGACGCTGGAGGTATAAACGACGCGCTCGACACCAGCCTCCGCAGCCAGGCGCAGCAGCGTCTTGCTGCCCTCCACGTTGGTGGCATAGAGCTCGGCGGGGTTGCGGATCCAGAGCCGATAGTCGGCAGCCGCATGGACCAGGCCACGGCATCCCTGTAGCGCCGCCTTGAGCGATGCGGGCTCGCGCAGGTCGCCGATCGCCGTTTCGACATCCTGGTCTTTCAGGTTGAGGCGCGGGCTGCCGTGACGCAACAGAGCCCGTACCCCGTGCCCTTGCGCCAGGAGGTTGCGGACCACGGCCGCCCCGATGAAACCGCTGGCGCCCGTGACCAGGATGGTCATGACGGGGTCTTTCGGCGGCGTTTGCTCAGGAGATCGATCATGGCGGGCAGCACCACCAGCGTCGCAATCAGCGTCGCGGTGATGGCCAGGGTCAGCAGCTCGCCCATCGAGGCCATGCCGTGATGCCCGGAGATCGCCAGGCTGCCGAAGGCCGCCATGGTCGTCAAAGCGGAAAAGAGAACAGCCGAGGAGGTAGAGCTGCGCAGCACCGCCTCGCCATCTCCCTCCTCCCGCAGCCGCAGCACGAAGTGAACGGCACTGGCGACCCCGAGGCCGAACAGAAGCGGCAAAGCGATGATGTTGGCGAAGTTGAACGAAAGCCCCATCAGCGCAGCGGCACCCGCCGTCCAGAGCGCAGCCAACAGCAACGTCAGAGAGACCAGGGCGATCTCCACCGGCCGCCGCAGCACGACGGTCAAGATCACCAGGACGGCGAAGAAGGCGATGCTGCTGGCAAGGATGAAGGCCTCCAGGATGGCGTCGGCCGCACCGCTGATGATCACCGGCGCCCCAGTCGCCTGCGGGGCCACGGCCAGTACGGCATTCGCGAAGCGGCGCAGATCGGCGTTGTCGACCAAGGGCTCGGTCGGGCGCACTTCGAGTCGCTCAGCCCCGTTCGCAGCTTGCCACCGGCTGAGCAGCTCCGGCGGCAGAGCCGACTGTCCGATCGGCTCGGTCACCGAAAGCGAAGTCTGCAACCGCTCGAGCGCCGTTGGGAAGTGGCGCATCAAGCGCTCGTCCAGTTCGGCCGCCGGAGACGCCTGCTGCGCCGACAAGACCTCCAAGGCCGCGTTCAGGCGTGCCGCTGCCGGCCCGACCGGGCCGGGCAAGCCTGCCGCTGCGGCAGCCATCTGACGCAGCCTTGCGTAGCTCGCGTCCAGTGCCGCCGGATCGAGAGCCTCCCGGTTCGGGTTCGCCAGCAGGAGCGGCTGCAGAAGGAAAGCCAAATCATCCAAGACGATCAGCTTGTCGTCCTGGCCGTTCGGGACGAAATCGGACCAGCGTCGCACGGAGCTCACCTCCGGCAAGGTCGCCAGCCTTTCGGCCAGCGCCGCCGCCTCCGTCGCATCGTCGCTGACCACGTGGATCAGATAGGGCGTGGTCTCGACCGCCTCGGCCAGCTCGAAGAACGCCCCGACGGATTCGAAAGCCGGATCCTTCAGATTGATCGGGTCGAAATCGAACTCACCGCCGGGCGCCGCCGCGGCAGCTCCGACGGTCACGGCGACCGCCGCGACCAAGGTCGCGGCCCGCGGCAAACGCGGCAGACGCCGCCCACCGCCGTGACGCGGCGGCCCGACTCGCTGCAGCGGCAGTGCGGCCAGCAACGCCGGCAGAACCGTAAAGGTCGCGACCAGAGCAATGATCATGCCGCCGCCGGCGATCAAACCCAACTCGGCCAAGCCCCGGTAGTTGGTGGGCAGGAAGGCGAAGAAGCCGACCGCAGCGCAGATCGCGGACAGCAGGATGCCCGGCCCGGCGGAATCAAAGGCCGCAGGCAAGGGCGCAGAGCGCTCCGCCCGCTTCTCTTCGCGATAGCGCAGACAGGCGTGGATGCCGAAGTCCACACCCAAACCGATGAACAGCACGGCGAAGGCGACCGAAATCATGTTCAGGCTACCGACGGTCAAGGTCGCGAAGGCAGCCGTCCAGATCAGCCCCAACAGCAGCGTCACGACGACGGCGAACACCAAACGACTGGATCGCAATCCCCCCACCAGCAGCAGTGCGACGAGCAGCAGCGAAAGCAGTCCGGCGGTCGAGCCCCCCAGTTCCACCGCCAGAAGCTCCTCGTGATTGAGCGCCACATTGCCGGTCAAGCGAACCTCGATGCCGTTGTCCGATGTCAGACCGAGCTGGACGGCCTCGGCGCGCAGACCGTTGATCGCAGCCGCAGCCGGCTGAAGAGCACCCTCGGTCAGCTCGGGCCGAATGACCAGGAATCGCCGCGACGACACCAGGAGGTCCGAGTCGCCAGCGATCAAGGACTGCCAGGACAGAGCCAGGGGCGCACCTTCGGCCTGTGCCTCGGTCACGTCAGCCATACTGTCCAACAGCGCCGCCAGCGCTACGGCTGCCTCCGGTTCGGCCAGCAGGTCCGGCTGCCGGGTTGCCTGCTGCAGCACGAGAGACAGGCCACCGAGATCCGGCCGATCCGCCAGCAGCCCGAGGAGCGGCTGCGCGGCAACCAGCCGGTCGGACAAGGCATAGAGCTCATCCAGTCCCAGATACAGCAAGCCGGCTTCGGCGAAGATGGCCTCGCTACCCGGTTGATAGATGTCACGAAAAAGCCCTGATTGCGCTGCCAGTCTGGCCGCAAGCGCATCGGAAGCTCGTGCGGCGTCTTCGGGAGTCGGCGCCTCGATGACGACGACGAGCGTATCGGAGAACTGAGGGAAAAGTGCTTCGAAGCTGATACTGCTCTGCCGAAAAGGAACCTCCTCGGCAATCATGCCCTCGGTGCCCATGTCGATGCCGAGCGCTGTTGCTACGTACCATAGGCAGGTCGCCGTGAAGACGACGGCCAAAAACAAGACTCGCCAAGCCCGGCGCTCTAGCCAACCTAGCCATGCCGCAAGCCAACCGTGTCGTGGATTGACGCCGGTCACTGTTACACCGATGGTTGGGCTGCGTCGCAGCTCGCCGCCCGAAAGAACGCCGCGACAGTCATCTGGAGCCTCCAAGTGTTTCCAACAACAAACAACGTTTTGGACCTCTCAGCCGTCCATCTGCGTGCCGTATCTCGCGGACTTCTGGCCGCCCTTGTCGTTACCGGGTTGCTCCTAACAGCACCGGCCCGGGCTGGCGAGACACCTGCCGAGACGGTGCAGACGGTGAACGATGCACTGCTGCATGTCATGCAGAACGCAGAGGCTTTGGGTTTTCAGGGCCGACAAACCTACCTCACTCCCGTACTAACCGAGACCTTCGACTTGCCGGCAATGGCGCGACTCGCCGCAGGACGCTACTGGGATCGCTTCGACAACGACGAAAAGCGGGATTTGGTTGCCTACTTCACCGATCTCAGTATTTCCACCTTCGCTGCGCGCTTCGACGGTTATTCCGGTGAAACCTGGCGGATTGAAGGCACGAGCCAGGCACCGCGCGGTGGCACCATCGTAGAAAACCGGCTGATCACCGGCGGGGGCGAGACCATCGCCATCAACTATCTGATGCGCCAGACCGAAAGCGGTGACTGGCGCATCATCGACGTCTACCTCGACGGCAATATCAGCGAACTGGCGCTGCGGCGCAGCGAGTTCAACTCGGTCCTGCGGAACGGCGGCGTCGATCATCTGCTCGACCAGATCGCTCAGCAGGTCGGCCGGCTTTCGAATACGCCGCAAACCAACTAGATCGCATCGCGATCGGCCGTCAGGCAGCGCAAAGCTGGCCGCCCTCGGTCCGCTTGGTCATCCGAATAAGAGGTCAGCTGGAACGCTCGAGCACGAAGCGGGTCAACTGACGCAACGTTGCCGCACGCGGTCCGAAGGGGCTCAGGCGGTCGGCAGCCGAATCGGCCAAACGCTCAGCCTCCACACGCGCGCCCTCGATCCCCAACAAGGCGACGAAGGTCGCCTTGCCCATCTCCGCATCCTGACCGGCCGGTTTGCCCAGGTCCTCGGCCGTCGAGGTCACGTCCAGCAGATCGTCGACGATCTGAAAACAGAGTCCCAGGTCGGCGGCATAGCCCGCCAGCCGCGCCTGCTCTTCTGCCGTCGCCTGCCCCAGAATCGCACCGGCCTGACAGGAGAAGCCGATCAGCGCTCCGGTCTTCAGGGCCTGCAGCGTCTTGATGCCCTGCAGGTCGAGGCCATGGCGCTCCGGCGAGATGTCGATCATCTGACCGCCGACCATCCCATCCTTGCCGCTTGCCTGCGCCAAGGCCGCAACGAGGGCGACTCGAACAGCGGCCTCCGGATGGGTCGCCGGATCGGATAGAACGGTGAAGGCCTCGGTCAGCAGGCCATCGCCGGCGAGAATCGCGATCGCCTCGTCGAAGCGCTTGTGAGCGGTCGGCCGACCGCGCCGCAGATCGCTGTCATCCATCGCCGGCAGGTCGTCGTGCACCAGACTGTAGCAGTGCACCATCTCCACCGCCGCACCGGCGCGTAGTGCCCGATCCTCAGGAACGTCGAACAGAGCGGCGCTCTCAACGGCCAGGAAAGGACGCAGCCGCTTGCCGCCGTCCAGGCTGGCATAGCGCATGGCCTCGATCACCTGCGCGTAGGGCTTGGCGGAGGCCGGCAGCAAGGCCTCCAGGGTCGTCTCCACACGCGCGGCAACGGCCTGCAGCCGTTGCATCAAGATGTCGCCATCCCCTCCGTCCATGATCCCTCGCCGGATAGCCGAGCGCGCGCACAGGCGTTCGGCGCTTGCAAAGACAGGCGTTCTAGCACAGGCGCGGCGAGCGGCCGCAAGCCCTCCTCTCCGAAGGGGCTACTCGGCTAGCGCGTCGGCCCGTTCGAGCATGGCGGCGAGCAGGACGTTACAGCCGGCCTCCAGATCCGCCGGTGTGGCGTTCTCGATCTCGTTATGACTGATGCCGTCTTCGCAGGGGACGAAGATCATACCCGTGGGCGCAACCTTCGACACGTAGAGCGCGTCGTGGCCGGCGCCGGAGACCATGCGGCGATAGGGATAGCCGGCCGCCTTGGTGCCGCGCTCCACCGCGTCGACGCAGGCGGTGTCGAACGGCATGGGCGGCAAGGTCCAGATCTCCTCGATCTCCAGGTCCAACTGCGCCGCCGCAGCAATCTCCCGGCAGCCCTCGCGCAGTGCCGCCCCCATGCTTGCCAGACGCTCCTCGTCGGGATGACGAAGGTCGACGGTGAACCAAACCTGGCCAGGAATGACGTTACGCGAGTTCGGACGATTGAGCAGCATGCCGACCGTGGCGCAGGCATCCGGCTGAAAATCGAAACCGATCCGGTTGACCAGCTCCACCATCCTGGCCGCGCCCACCAGCGCGTTGCGGCGGCGCGCCATCGGAGTCGGGCCGGCATGCGCCTCCTGTCCGGTGACGGTGACCTCGTACCAGCGCTGCCCCTGGCCGCCGGTGACCACACCGATGGTCTTGCCTTCCGCCTCCAGGATCGGGCCCTGCTCGATATGCGCTTCGAAATAGGCGCCGATCGGATGCTGCCCGACCGGCTCCGGACCGCGGTAGCCGATCCGCTCCAACTCCTCGCGGACGGTCTTGCCGTCGACGTCCTTGGTCTCCAGGCAGGCCGCCAGGTCGAAGTCGCCGACGAAAGCGCCGGAGCCGAAGGTGGCCGGCGCAAAGCGCGACCCTTCCTCATTGGTCCAGACCGCGACTTCGATTGGCGCTTCAGTCTCGTAGCCGGCGTCGTTGAGAGTCCGTATCACCTCCAGGCCGGCCAGGACACCGTAGGTGCCGTCGAACTTCCCGCCGGTCGGCTGGCTGTCGAGATGACTGCCGGTGACGATCGGATCGAGCGCCGCGTTGCGGCCGGGCCGGCGGGCAAAGATGTTGCCGATGCCATCGACCGTGATGCTGCAGCCGGCCTCTTCGCACCAGCGGACGAAGAGATCCCGGCCCTGCCCGTCGAGTTCCGTCAGCGCCAGGCGGCAAACACCGCCCTTCTCCGTGGCGCCGATCTGCGCCATTTCCATCAGACTGTCCCAGAGGCGCTTGCCGTCGACCCGCAGATTCTGCTCCATGACCTTCCTGTATCTCCCTGTGCGTCGCTGTGCGTTGGCAATCTAGCGCCGCCCAGACCGCGACCGCCAGCAATCTGCATACGATTCGAACCGCATGCGCATCGTCGAAGGCAAGAAACACCGCGAGCTGCCGCCAGAGGCCTTCGCCGAACTGGCGGCAGGCTTTGCCAGGGTCGCGCTGGATCTCGGCACCGGCGATGGGGCCTTCGTGCTACGTCGTGCACGCGCCGAACCGGAGACGCTTTGCATCGGGCTCGACGCGGTCGCCGAGGCCATGGCCGAAAGCGCACGACGAGCCCGGGCGAAACCCGCCAAGGGTGGCGCAGCCAACGCGCTCTACGTCGTCGGCCGGGCGGAAGCGCTGCCGCCCGAACTGATCGGGCGGTGCAACGAAATCACGATCAACTACCCCTGGGGTTCGCTGCTGAAGGCGGTGACGGAACCGTTGCCCGAGGTGCTGAGCGGAATCGCAGCTTGTGCCAAAACGGGCGCAAGAGTAGCTCTGCTGATCAATCTGGCACCCTTTCAGGATGCGGAGCAACGCGACCGTCTGGGCCTCTCGGACCTGGATGCGGAGATCGCGGCGCAGCGGCTGACACCGGCCTACAAGGCCGCAGGCCTGGAGATCACGGAGATCGAAACGCTGCTCGGCGACCTGCCGGAACGAACCTCCTGGGGCCGCCGCCTCGTTGTCGGCAGTGGTCGCGGAACGCTCACGATTGAGAGCAAAAGAGTTTTATAATCAAATAATAAATTAGATTTTCTCAAGTTTCACGAGAGCATTAAAAGCATCCCGCTTCGAGATATCCGCAGTCTCCGCCAGCGCCGCGGCCAGCGTCTTGGTTGTAACGCCGGCCGCCTGCAGACGCTGTGCAAGGGCCTGCAGCTTCGGATCGAGCGCCTCCGACGATGCGGCCGGCTCGGCGCCGGCGACCACGAGCCAGGTCTCGTCGCGAGGCAGACGCAGCGCAGCCAGTTCGCTCAGGGCGCCGGCCTGGACCTCTTCCATAGGCCCGTTCGGTGCAACCACCAGGACCGACAGGCGCTCCCCGAGAGTCCTGGCGGCAAGCGTAAGAAGCCCCTCGCCCTGGCCGGCAGGCACTGGCAGCAGCAGAGCGGCGCCGGAGTCGGCCAGTCGGGCCAGCAGATCGCGGCGCGCCGGCTTGCCGTTGGGCCAGTCGGTGATCTGGCTGCAGACCCGCGCCGCGAAACCGGAGAGGGCCCTGGCGCCGGCCGCGGCGCTCCATCCGCCCACCAGCGTCGCCTGCCCGCCCGCCGCCCTGGCCCGGCGTACCGCCTCGGCCTGACACGAGGGATCACTGTCGAGCAGCAGCACTCGCCCGCCGGCTGCGATCTCCGACTCCAATCCGGCCAGATCGTCGGTCAGCCGCAGATCCGCCAATCGCTGGGCCGTTTGCAGCCTGGCGTCCTCCCGCCCCTCCGGCTGCCCCAGAAAGAGTGCGCCCGGCGGTATGGCTCCACCGAGCTCACAGACCTGCAGCTCTACCCGCGCCGAGACCTCGGCCAGGGCGGCCACGAAGCCACGGTCCAGGTCCGCCGCCCCCTTGTCGGCGGCGAAGCCCAGGGTGCGGCGGGCCAGCGGCGTCTGGCGGCGGCGCAGGATGAGCGGTTCGCAGTGCAACCACGTCGGACTGAGCGTCGCCCGGACCTGTTCCTGCCGCCCGCCACAGGTCATAACGATCTCGATATCGCCGCGCAGCCGCGCCAAAGCCTCCAGATCGCCTTGCAAACCGACGCCCAGAACGCAGGTTCCGCGCGGGCTGACCTCGGCCTCGGGCAGCAGTTCGAGAGTCTTGGCGTGGCTGGCCTTGATGTTGGGATGACCGCTGGCGGTCAGAGTCAGGCCGGAAGATGCGTGCATAGCGCCAGGATAGCCGAGAAAAAGCCGCCGCTACACTTGATCTGGCGCCGCGGATCGGCTACATGGCGCGCTCTCTCGAAACACGTCAGCCATAGAGCGATTATGCCCACGATCAATCAGCTCATCCGCAAGCCGCGCAAAGACAAAGCCGGCGCGGGTCGCAGCCTCGGCCTGGAAAACAACCCGCAGCTCCGCGGCGTCTGCACGCGCGTCTACACCGTGACGCCGCGTAAGCCGAACTCGGCGCTGCGCAAGGTCGCGCGCGTGCGCATGACCAACGGCCACGAGATCACCGCCTACATTCCCGGCGAAGGCCATAACCTGCAGGAGCACTCCGTGGTGCTGGTGCAGGGCGGCGGCCCGAACGACCTGCCCGGCGTCTACTTCCGCGTGGTGCGCGGCGCGCTGGACACCCAGGGCGTCAAGGACCGCAAGCAGAAGCGCTCTCGCTACGGGGCCAAGCGCCCGAAGTAAGCGGTTTCGGCGAGTGCGAACTCGCCGATCACGAGTTCCGAACAACTGCGCCGGCCTCACCGCCGGCGCAGTGTTTTTTCGTGGTTATGTTTGTTTGAAAGAGCCTTGCGGCTCCAATGGAGCGAGCTGCCGGCAAGCCGCCTCTCGTCACCCCGCCGGCAGGCGCGTCGCCCAGAAATCGTACTCGTCGGCGTGATCGATGCGTACCGGGACGATGTCGCCGGGCTGCAAGTCCGTCTCGCCCTGCAGGAAAGTGATGCCGTCGACCTGCGGCGCGTCCCACTCGGTGCGGCCGATGGCCCCCTCCTCGTCCACCTCGTCGACGATCAGGCGGGTCGTGCGACCGATGCGCTTGGCGAGCGCCCGGGTGGAGATCTCCTGCTGAGCGAGCATCAGGCGCTCGTAGCGCTGCTGTTTCACCTCCTCCGGGACGGCATCGGGCAGCGCATTGGCGCGGGCGCCCTCCACCGGCTCGTAGCGGAAACAGCCGACTCGCTCGATCTCGGCCTCCTCCAGCCAATCGAGCAGGAATTCGAAGTCCTCCTCCGTCTCGCCCGGAAAGCCGACGATGAAGGTGGAGCGGATGGCGATGTCGGGGCAGACCTGCCGCCAGCCCTTGATGCGGTCCAGCACCTTTTCCTGATTGGCCGGGCGGCGCATGGTCTTCAGCACGTTCGGGCTGGCGTGCTGAAAGGGAATGTCCAGGTAGGGCAGGATCTTGCCCTCCGCCATCAGCGGTATGAGCTGATCGACGTGGGGATAGGGATAGACATAGTGCAGGCGCACCCAGGCCCCCAGCTCGCTGATCCGGCCCAGCCCCTCGCAAAGATCCTTGATGCGGGTCCGGTAGTCGACGCCATGCCAGCTCCGGGGGTCGTACTTGGTGTCGAGCCCGTAGGCGGAGGTATCCTGGCTGACCACCAGCAGCTCGCGTACGCCGGTGCGCACCAAGCGCTCGGCTTCGCTCAGCACCTCGTCCACCGGCCGGCTGACCAGATCGCCGCGGATCGAGGGAATGATGCAGAAGCTGCAGCGGTTGTTGCAGCCTTCGGAAATCTTCAGATAGGCGTAGTGGCGCGGCGTGAGCTGCACCGCGGAGGGCGGCAACAGCGAGGTGAAGGCGTCCTGCTTCAGCGGCAGCGCCTCGCGCACGGCCGAGACCACCTGCTCGTACTGTTGCGGCCCGGTGATCGCGAGCACCTCCGGATGGGCAGCCATGATCCGCTCGGGCTCGACGCCCAGGCAACCGGTCACCACCACGCGCCCGTTCTCCGCCACCGCCTGTCCGATCGCGCCCAGGGACTCCTCCTTGGCGGAGGTCAGGAAGCCGCAGGTGTTGACCACAACCAGATCGGCGCCCGGCACGTCGGCCACGATCTCGTAACCCTCGGCGCGTAGGCGGGTCAGAATGCGTTCGGAATCCACCAGCGCCTTGCCGCAGCCCAGCGAGATGAAGCCGACCTTGCCGCTGTCCCGTCCAAGCGGCGCGACCGAATCGAGGCTCTCGGTGAAGCTCGGGATCACGCGATCGGCCGTCTGGCTGGTCATCGACACTGGCTCGTCATAGACAGGGGACTCTCTGAAGATTTTACCGGGGTGTGGCGGGAGTTATGGGCGCCGACCAGCGCCGTTTCAACCGCCCGGCAGCCGGGCGGGGCGGATCGGCGCGTCATCCAAGCAGGCGTCAGGCATCCTCGGCGATCAGCGGTTCCCAGACCCAAGCGGTCCCCTCGGGGCCGTCCATCAGGGCCACGCCCTTTGCCAACAGGCTGTCGCGCAGAGCATCGGCAGCAGCGAAGTCCTTGGCCTTGCGCGCCGCCATCCGTTCCGCGATGGCCGCGTCGATCTCCGCCTCGGCGATGGCCGCGGCCTTCGGCTTGAGCGACAGGTCGCTGGCCTCCAAGGTCAGCAACTGGAGGCCGAGGGCCAGATCGTAAGTGGCAACCAAACGCAGGCGTTCCTCCGCAGAAAGCTGCTTGATCTCGACCAGTTCACCGAGGTCGGCCAGGGCCCGCGGGGTTGCCAGATCGTCACTGAGCGCGGCATCCAGCTTGTCCACCCAGGCCTTGGCGGCCTCACTTAGAGGTCCTTCGATTTCGTCGCGCAGATAGCTCAAGGACGCACCCTTGGAGTACTTGGCCTCGCCGGCCGTGCGCAGCCAATCGGCCGGCCCGACCTTCGCCTTCAACTCGGCAATGCGCAGCAGCAGACGGCGCAGCTGGGCGCGGGCCGCCACCAGCGCGTCCCAGGAGAACTCGAGCTGCGAACGGTAGGCCGCAGTCAGCGCGAACAGCCGATAGACCAGCGGGTGAATGCCATTGTCGCGCACGGTCGAGAGCGTCAGAAAGCCGCCGGCGGACTTCGCCATCTTCTGGTCGCGCACCACCAGGAACTCGTTGTGCATCCAGTAGCGCGCACCGGTCGCCCCACTGCGCGTGTAGGCCTGATTCTGGGCGATCTCGTTGCAGTGATGCACCTGACGGTGATCGACGCCGCCGGTGTGGATGTCGAACTGGCGGCCAAGATACTTGATCGACATGACCGAGCATTCGAGATGCCAGCCCGGCGCACCGATGCCCCAGGGCGAGTGCCATTCCATCAGGCGCTGCACGTCGCCGGGCGAGCGGCGCCAGACCGCAAAGTCGCTGGGGTGGCGCTTGCCGCCGGGACCGGCGACCCGCTTGCCTTCCTCCAGCCCCTCCAGGTCCAGCCGGCCGAGATAGCCGTAATCGGGGACCTTGGCCGTATCGAAGTAGAGGCCGTCTTCCAAGGCATAGGTGTAGCCGCCCTCGGCAATGTCGCAGGCGAAGTCGATCATTTCCTGGATGTGGTCGGTCGCCTTGCACCAGATCGACGGCTCCAGGACGTTCAGTCCGGCCAGATCGCGCTCGAAGGCCTCGGTGTAGTGGGCGGCAATATCCCAGACGGTCTTCTGCTCGCGCTCGGCGGCGCGCTCCATCTTGTCCTCGCCCTCGTCGGCGTCGGAGGTCAGGTGCCCCACGTCGGTGATGTTCATGACATGGGTCAGACTGTAGCCTTTCCACATCAAGGTCCGGCGCAGCGTGTCGACGAAAAGGTAGGCCCGCAGGTTGCCCAGGTGCGCGTAGTTGTAGACCGTGGGACCGCAGGAGTAGATCCGCACATTGCTCGGGTCCAGCGGCTCGAAGATTTCGAGCTCGCGCGTCAGGCTGTTGTAGAACTGCAACGGGCGGTCGGTCATGCGGCTGTCGGCTCCTCGTGGCGAGCCGCTTTAGCTAGCGAATCCGGCGGCTCAGGCCAACCGCAAAGGCGCCGACCGAACGCCGGCCTCTCCGGAATTCAATAGTCCCACTGCCAGCTGAAGCCGACATTGCTGTCGCGGGTGGCACCGCCGACCTCGCTTTCGAGGGTGAGATTTGGCGTGACCTCCCACTCCACCACAGCACTGGAGCTGCCGGGCGTGGCCCCCTGTCGAACACCGAAGAAGAGGCCGTCGGCCAGGTAGCGGCCGGCTTCGACCTGGCCCAAGTCGTCTTCGTCGACACCGGGCGCGATGGTCAGAACATCGACGCCAAGGGTATCGCGGGCAACGTCCAAGAGACCGCCGCCACCGCCGCCGGTCAGCGCCGCGGCAGCCTGCGCCAGCTGAACCGCCTGGGCCGCCGTCAGCCGCGCCGTGCCCTGACCGAAGAGGATGCGCGAGAGGATCTCGTCGTCCGGAAGCGGCGGCTCGCTGGACAGCGCGAAGACCGGCGCCGAGGCCGGTCCGGTGATCGCAATACGGCCGGTAAAGCCATCGGCTTGATAAGCCGTTCTCAGGTCGAGCTGCGGATCAAGGTCCGCACCGCCGGCAAAGGCGATACTGCCCTGCTCCAGATCGAAACGACGGCCTGCGAAGTCGAATAGACCGCGCACCGGCTGCAGGTCGCCAAGCAGGCGCGGTTCAGCCGCCGTGCCGGTCACGCGAAAGGTTCCACGCCATTCCGAATCCAGGCCGCGACCGCGCACAAACAGACGCCCCGGGATGGCGATCCCGACATCGAGACTGAGAAAGGCGAGGCCCTGGTCCGGTCCTGCTTGCTCTGCAGCCGCTGCTTGCGGTTCGCCGTTGTTGATCTCTTCGACGTCCAGCGTCACCACGCTGGGCGGCAGCTCTCCGGCGAGGCTAACGTCGATCCGGTCGGACTCAATATCTCCTGCCAAGGTCGCGGCATCGAGATCTCCCGCGAGCGACAGGCGCGAACTCAACTGCACGGTCAAGTCGTCGCGCCGCACGAAGGTCGCGGCACTGGCCTCGGCATCAACCTGAAACCGCGGCACCTCACCCGCCAGATCGAGCCATCCGCTGGCGCTCAGGCGGCCGCCGTCGCCGTCCTGGGCGTTAAACCCCCGCAAGACCAAGCGGCTGCCATCGCCTTCGACACGCAGGTCGAAGGGCCGCAGCAGCGTCCCGAGGGTGAAGTTCTCATAAAGCCCGTCGACAACGGTCAAGGAGCCACTGGCCCGCGGGACGGCGAGCGTGCCGTTCAGGGCCAAGTCGAGATCGCCCTGCCCCTCGATCCGCACCACGTCGATCGGCAAGAGGCCGACGACCGGCGCCAGGTTGCCCGACCAGCGCGCGGCGGCGGCGATCGGCTGGTCCTGTGGAAACTCGACAGCAAGCGGCGCGTCCGAGAGCAAGAGCGGAAGCTCTGCCGTGACCTCCAGGGACTCCTCCGCGAAGCCCGACAACCGACCGTCGGCCTGCAGGCGGCCGGCCGTCAAGCGACCATTGACCTCCAGGTTCAACGGCAAGGTCTCGTCGGCGACGCGATCGGCGAACCGCAGTCCCTCGGTGCGCAGCGTCAGCCGGCCCTCGGGGCGCGGCAGAGGTCCGGTCAGGCTGACCTCGCCCTGCAGACGCCCCTCCAGAGGCATCTCGCCACCGGCTGCTTCCGCCAGGGATAGGGGTAGACCGCGCAGGAGCAGGCGCCCCTCGACCCTGCCGCCGCCAATCTCGGCATCGAGATCCATTTCGCCTTCGTTGAACCCAAGCCTGACACCCTCGGCACTGAGGCGCCCGGCCCCGAAGGCCAGTTGCGCCGGCTGGGTCAGGCGCGCCTCCAGCGCCCCGTAGTCCGCCTCCAGCCGAGACAAGTCGATCTGGAGAGTCTCCCCCACTGCCAAACGACCCTCGGTCGCGAGCGCCAAGGCTTGCGGCTCAGTTCCTTCGACTTGCCCCTCGATCTCCAGTGCAACAGCGAGATCGGTCAGCGAGCCCTGGGCCTGCGCGGCCAGTCTCTCGAGACTGGCAGTACCGGCACGCAGTCCGCTGCCGCTTAGCGTTGCCGAGAGGACCGGTGCGGTCAGAAAGTTCTCACCGGACGCGGCAATCTCGGCGGCCGCCAGTTGCGTCCCGTCGGCGAGCTGGAGGTCGCGCAAGTCCATCGCGAGATCGGCGGCTTGCTCCTCAGCGCGCGCAGCAAGATCGAGGCTTCCCTGAAGACTGCCTCCCGCCAGATCCGGAACCAACGGCGCATAGGCACCCAGGTCCGCAACCTGCAAGGCCAAACGTCCGTCCGCAGGCAAGCCGGTCAAGGGCACAACCAGGTCGCCAGTGAGCGCGTCGCCTCGGCGTGTCAGTCGCAGATCGTCAAGGCGGAGGTACGTGGCATCGACGGCCACGTCACCGCCCAGCACCACCCGGTCGAGCGGCGTGGTGGCCTCCAGATCGATCCGCCCCGTCAGGTCGGGCGGCAGTCCACGACTGCGGGCCGTCGCGGAAAGATCGCTCAGCGCATGACCGGCGACGATGAGTTCGGGCGCGGCAGCGTTCAAGGTCAGCTCCGGAGCGGTCAAGCTTCCACGCAGCTGAGCCTCCAGCGACGCCGCCCCGGCAAGCGGCAACTCCGGCGACGACAGGGGTCCGAGATCCGGCAGCCCGACCGTCAGCTCGGCTTCCAAGCCGTCTCCCTGGGAATCGACTTGACCCTGTCCGGCAACCGCAAGCGCCGCGCCGTCGAGACGCAAGCTTTGCAGGTCTACTCCGCCGTCCGGCTGCATCCGGACATCGGCCCAGAGCGTTGGAGCCGCCCCCAGGAGCGCGTCGGCGGCCGGAAGCCCAAGGCGCAGCTCGTCTGCCTGCCCGCTCAGGATGGCCGAGAGGCTGCCCTCCGCAGCCAGGCTCAGGTAGGCGTCCCCCTGCCAGCGGCCGGCGAGATCCAGACCGGCCAGGGGCGCCAGACGGGCGAGATCCGCATAGGTCAAAGTCAGCGCGATGTCGGCCGCCGGCCCGGCAAGCTCCACTGTGCCGTCACCCTCGACCGTGAACGCAGGAGAGGTTGCAGCCAAACGCTCGAACCTGACCGCTTCGGGCGACAGCCGGCCGCGTGCCGAGAGAGCGACCTCGGCCCCCACGACCTCGCCAAGCGGAGGCGGACCCGAGAGGTCTTCCGCCAAGAGTTCAAGCTCGAAATCGGCCGGAATGCCGAACGCCTGGCCGTTCACCCGCAGGCGACCGGCACCGTAGCCGAGCGCAGCCGGTGTCTCCAACTCGCCCGATAACAGCACCTCCGGAGCTGCCAGGGATCCACTGGCGATCACGGAGACACGACCGCCGGACAGGCTGGCCGGTGCAATCGCGTCTGCTACCGCCGACGGATCGGTCACGGTCGCCTCCAGCTGAGCGGACAGACGGTCCGTGGTCAGGTTCAGGTCCGCAAACCCCGTGACGCCGGCGGCACCGGTCTCCAATCGCTCCACGACCAAGCCGACGCTTTCGCCGTAGCTGCCCGAGAGCGCGAAATCCACCCGAGGCTCCAGCAGCGGCCGCAGATCCTGCGGCAGCAGCGCTGCCAGCCGCGCTTGCCCGGAGAGGCCAAGACCCAGCGGCTCGAACGTTTCCAGCGTCAGCTGCCCGCTGCCGTCCGCGACATCGCCGGCCTGGAACGACCAGTCGCCCTGCCATCCCACCAGCGGACCGGCCCCCCGAAGCTGCAGCGAGAGCGCCGGCGCCCCCGGCAGACCCAGCAGGCGCGTGGCAAGGCCGCCGGCCGGCGCAGATGCCTCGACCTCAGTCTCCAAGCGGCCGCTCGGCGGCAGGTAGACAGCCTGGGCCGCGATCTCTCCCTCGCCGTCGAGGCGGAGGACACGCAGCGAGGAGTCGATGCGCTCGGCGCCGCCAGCCGCAAGCTGCCCCTCGATGGACAGGTCCAAACGCTCGCCCAGCAAAGCGGGCCCAAGCGACAGGCGCTCGACCGCCAGACGGTCCAACCGCAACCCGACCGGCAAGGCGGGCGGGAGGCCAAGCCCGCCATCCGACACTTCGACGGGCCCCGGCGCAGCGGCCTCCGCCACAGGCGCGCGGGCAACCTCTAGGGTTCCCAGCTCCAGCGCTTCGACAGCCAAGGTGCCGCCGAGCAATGCCCAGACATCCCAGACTAGACGGCCGCGGTCTAAAGACAGCCAAACCCCCTCCGGATCGCTCAAGGTCACATCGGACAGCACGATCTCGAAGGGCGGAGTGCCCTCCAAAGCCCCGATCTCAAGTCCCGAGACAGCCCCTTCAACAAGACCGATCGAGACATCCCGACCCGGTCCGGTCTGGAGCGCGGCCAGGGCAAGAGCCAGTGAGGCGACGGGCAAGGCGACAAGAGCCGCCAATCCCCGCCAGATCCAACGGCGCCGTCGCCGACGCGTCGGCGGTGGGCCCGGCGGCCTCCGCTCGGCCCGCAGTTCGCCTCCGGCCTTCGCTTCGCCCTCTCCCTGCAGCTCACCTTCCGCCATGTCAGAAGGCCTGTCCGATGGAGACGTAGAACTCGAAGGAGTCGTCCTGGTCGCGCGGGTTGAGCGGCACAGCCACGTCCAAGCGCAACGGACCGAAGCCGAGGTGATAGCGAAGGCCCAAGCCGGCAGCCCACTGCCAATCGAAGTCGGTGTCCGGCAGCGTGTCCTCGAAGACCTGTCCGCCGTCCAGGAAAGGAACGATGCCGATGGTTTCGGTCAGTTTCAGGCGCATCTCCAGCCCGACCTCGGCCACCGACTTACCGCCCAGCGGATCGTTATCGCCGTCCAAGGGGCCGATCGAGCGGAACTCAAAGCCGCGCACCGAACCGCCGCCGCCGGAGTAGAACCGTCGGCTGGCCGGAACCGCAGGCGCGTTTTCGAAGAAGAGTGCGCCCAGGCGCGTGCGGCCGGCGAAGACCACCCGGTCACTCTCGAAGGGACTCCAGTAGGTGGCCGCGCTGGTTTCGCCGATCAGAAACTGGCTGTCGCGTTCACCGACGCTGACCCAGGGCGCCGCGCCGAAGGTGATATGCCATCCGCGGGTGGGATCCAGAAGATCGTCGCGCGTATCATAGGAAACGCTGGCCGGCAGGCCGACGAGCGTGAAGCGGTCCGTCCCGAAACTGTCGGTCTGCTCGCTGAACTCGATGGCAGTGTTGAGCTCGACAGTCCAGTTCTCGCCGATCGACCGCTCGACGCCAAGCGAAGCGGCGGCCGTGGTCTCGTCGAAGGCATCGCTCTCCTCGCGCAGGAACGAAGTTCGGGCGATCAGCGCCTGATCGAGCTGCAGAAAACTGGGTCGCCGGAAGGTCGCACGGGCCTCCTGCCGGAGGAAAGAGCCAAGCGCCTCCAGCCGCAGCGATTCGCCGTTGCCGAAGAGATTGCGATGCTCCCAACTGACCTTGGCACGGGCAATCTCCTCGCCGGAAGTCACGGCTGCGCCGACGCCGATGGAGCGGTGCGACCGTTCGCGCAGAGCGAGCGTGACAGGCAGCGGACCGGCCGTCGCCGGCGCCGTGTCCGGAAAGTCGATCAGCACACTCTCGAAGAGGTCGGTTGCTGCGATCCGGTTGCGAACGGCAATCAAGACCCTGGCATCCCAGAGTTGGCCTTCGGGCCAATCGGCCAGATCGCGGATGTAGTCTTGCTCGACGTCCGTCAAACCCTCGATGGTTAAAGGGCCGAAGACGACCCGCGGACCCGGCTCGATCGTCACGGTCGCAGTCAGTTCGCTGCGTGCGTGGTCCGCCTGGTAGCGTGCCGTCGTGATTGTGGCGTAGGGATGACCGGACAAAGACAAGAGCCAGAGGAGCCGGCCCTCGGCCGCCTGCAGCGGCGCAGCTTCGGCCGGCATGCCGAGCGTGAGGTCGAGATCGGCTGCGCGGGTGGGGATCGATCTGCCGTCGCCTGGCGGCTGCGGCGCACTGGGGATGTAGACGATGCTGTAGTCGGCCAGGGTGAACTGCGGCCCCGGCTCGACCGAGATCGTCACTTCGGCTGGGCTCTGCGCGGTATCGATCTCGCTTGTCAGCGCGAAGGCGTAATAGCCCGCCGACTTAAGCGCCGCCTCCAGCCGCTCCTCTTCGTCCTGCACCCGCGCACGCAGCGCGGCAGGGGTCGCCGGAGGCCGGTCGCGCAAGGCCTCCAACTGGGAGACCTCGTCGATAAGCCCGCGCAGTGTCGGCGGCAGATCGCCGATCAGCTCGAAGCGATAGTCGACCCCCCGTTGCGCCGGTTCGGCCTCTCGCTCCTGCCGCTGGCTACCCAGCTCGGGCTTGGGATCCGTGTCGGCGGCCGCCGCCGGAGGTGCAACGTCAAGGCACAGCAGTCCAAAGACGACGGCAAGCAAAGACCCCACGCGCCGCAAACGCGTACGGCAAGCCTCCTCCGTTCCCCCGCCCCACAACTGCATGGCGCGACGGTACGAGACTGGCCCGGAAAAACCAACAAAACTGCGGTTCCATTCGGCGCACCAAGACTTATGGCAAATCACGTCGCAAAGTCGCAGATCAAATCGAAAAAGTCGGATGTAACCAAAGGCTTCTAGTCTTCCACCGTCAAGCTACCGTTAAGGCGGTCGAGGCTGCCTGTCCGACAAAGGAAGGGTCGAGCATGCCGCCAGGTATACCAGTGACTCAGGAGCACCTCGCCAACGCGCTCGGCGGCCTGTCCGTTCCGGTCGAACAGGCCCGCGGCCTGCCCGGCTGGATGTTCAACGACCCCGAAGTCTACGCGCTGGAACAGGAGCGAGTCTTCGCCAGTTCGTGGGTCTGCGTCGGCGCCGAGGACGACCTGCCGCGCATCGGCGACGTCATGCCGGTCGAAGTGGCAGGGCGGCCTCTGTTCCTCGTACGTGACGAGATGGGCTATCTGCGGTGCTTTCACAACATCTGCAGTCACCGCGGCGCCCTGCTCGTCACCGATGCTGGACGGCGCAAGATCATCGCCTGCCCTTACCATTCCTGGACCTACGGGCTGGACGGCACGCTCAAGAAGACACCGCATATCTGCGGCCAGGGAGTCCACGATTCGCCGACGCTGGACAGATCCCTGCACGGGCTGAAACCGGTCCGCTGCGCCACCTGGGCACGACTCGTCTTCGTCAACCTCGATCCCTTGGCGCCGTCTCTGGATGAGGATATCGCGCCTCTGGCCGACCGCTGGGCGGCCTACGACCTCTCCCTTCTGCGCTTCAGCAGTGCCGAGGACTTTCTGCTTCCGGCGAACTGGAAGCTGGCCATCGAAAACTTCGTCGAGCGTTACCACCTGCCCTGGGTTCACCCCAGCTTGAACGGCTTCTCCGGCATCGACCAGTCTTTCGAGCTGTTCGGCGACCTCTTCGTCGGCGTCGGCAGCCGGAAGGTCACGCCGCCGCGCCCGCACGGACCCCTCCCGACCTTCCCCGACCTGCCGGCGGAATTGGCAGAGCGGGGCGAGTACCCTGCCCTCTTCCCCAACGTGCTGCTCGGCCTGCATGCCGATTCTCTTTTCGCCTACGTCCTGACCCCGCAGGGTCCCAATGAGACGAAAGAACGACTCTACTTTTTCAGCGTCGGCGACGAGTCCCTTGAGCGGCGCTACAGCAAAGCCAAGGCCGAGATGCACAAGGTCTTCGCCGACATCAACCGCGAGGACATGGACATCGTCAGCCGACTGCACCGCGGCTGTTCCTCGCCGGCCATGACGGGAGCGGTCTTCTCGCCGGTTTTCGAGAAGACCAGCCAGGCGTTTCAGCGCATGGTCGCCGAACGGCTTGCCGAACCCCGTGAGCCGCAGACGGTTTCTCTTGAGGCCTGAGGGCTAGGCCAGCCCCAGAGCCTTGGCGTGATGGGCCAGGTGGTCAGCCATGAAGGTCGAAATGAAGTAGTAGCCGTGGTCGTAGCCCGGCTGATGGCGTAGCTCAAGCGGGTGCCCCACCTCGGCGCAGACGGCCTCGAAAATCTCCGGCTTCAACTGGGTCTCCAGGAACTGGTCGTCACCGCCCTGGTCGATCAGCAGCGGCAGGCGTTCCTCCGCCTGCTTGACCAGTTCGCTCGCGTCGTAGGCCGCCCAAGCCGCGCGGTCATCGCCGAGGTAACCGGTGAAGGCCTTTTCGCCCCAAGGGCACTGCATCGGCGCGGAGATCGGCGCGAAGGCCGAGACCGAGCGATAGCGTCCGGGATTTTTCAACGCCGAGATCAGGGCGCCGTGACCGCCCATCGAGTGCCCGAAGATCGATTGGCGGCTGGGATCGGCCGGGAACTCCGCAGCGATCAGGTCCGGCAGCTCCTGCGTCACATAGCTATACATGCGAAAGTGCTGCGACCAGGGCGCGACCGTCGCATCGAGGTAGAAGCCGGCGCCGGAGCCGAAGTCCCAGTCGCCGTCCCGGTCGGCCGGTGCGACGTCACGCGGCGAGGTGTCCGGGCAGACCAGCATCAGGCCGTAATCGGCGGCGAGCCGCTGAGCACCGGCCTTGATCATGAAGGTCTCTTCGGTGCAGGTGAGCCCAGCCAGATAGGTCAGGGTCGGAACCGGTGCCTTTTCGGCCTGGGGCGGCAGGAAGACGGAGAAGTTCATCTCCGTCCCCGTCTCCTTCGACCGGTGGCTATAGAAGCCGACCTTGCCGCCGAAGCAGCCATGCTCGCTACGCAGCGTCACCGTCATGCTGTGCCCTCGTCTCCATTTTTAGAAATCGCTTCGCGACTGCGGTGTTCTGTTGCGTTTATGAGAAGCTCTGCGGTTGCACTGTTCGATCCCGCTCCCATCCGGCCAAACATCGGGGATACGCTCGTGGGTGGCCAGATGGGGGAGCGAGACAGAACTCTGCGGGCCGTCAGGCTTCCGAACCTAGTCGTAGGTCAGAACGCTGCGGATCGACTCGCCGCGGTGCATCAGATCGAAGGCTTCGTTGACCTGGGCATGCGGCAGCACATGGGTGATGAGATCGTCTATATTGATCTTGTTGTCCATGTACCAGTCGACGATCCGCGGCACGTCGGTCCGGCCCCGGGCGCCGCCGAAAGCCGTCCCCCTCCAGACGCGGCCGGTCACCAGTTGGAAGGGACGCGTCGCGATCTCCTGTCCCGCGCCGGCGACGCCGATGATGACCGACTCGCCCCAGCCCTTGTGGCAGCACTCCAGCGCCTGGCGCATCAGCTCGACATTGCCGATGCATTCGAAGCTGTAGTCGGCGCCGCCGCCGGTCAGCTCCACGATATGGCCGACCACATCACCCTCGATCTCCTTCGGATTGACGAAGTGGGTCATGCCGAACTGGCGGGCGATCTCCTGCTTGGCCGGATTGACGTCGACACCGACGATCATGTTGGCACCGACCAGCTTGGCACCCTGAATGACGTTGAGGCCGATACCGCCGAGGCCGAAGACCACCACGTTGGCGCCAGCCTCCACCTTGGCCGTGAAGATCACCGCACCGATGCCGGTGGTCACGCCGCAGCCGATGTAGCAGACCTTCTCGAAGGGCGCATCGGAGCGGATCTTGGCCAAGGAAATCTCGGGCAGCACCGTGTGATTCGCGAAGGTCGAGCAGCCCATGTAGTGCAGCAGCGTCTGACCGTTCTTCGAAAAGCGGCTCGAGCCGTCGGGCATCATGCCCTGTCCCTGGGTCGAGCGGATCTTCTGGCAGAGATTGGTCTTGGGGTTCAGGCAGTACTCGCACTCGCGGCACTCGGGCGTGTAGAGCGGGATGACGTGATCACCGGGCTTCAACGAGGTAACGCCCGGGCCGACCTCCTGAACGACTCCAGCGCCTTCATGCCCCAGGATGGTCGGGAAGGCGCCCTCGGGGTCGGCGCCGGACAGGGTATAGGCGTCGGTATGACAAACGCCGGTTGCCTTGATCTCGACCAGGACCTCGCCCTCGCGCGGTCCCTCCAGATCGACTTCTTCGATTTCCAAAGGCTTACCGGCTTGATAAGCCACGGCAGCAACGGTCTTCACGAGCTTCGACCTCCCCTATCATAAGTTGGTTTGGTCCAGAGTGTGCCGCCAGGACCGCGCCGCGTCGATGCCCGAAAACGTCCTCTAATAGGGAATTCGCGTCCCGTCCCACGCGAACAGGCCGCCGCTGTCCCCTTCGCCGAGGCCATCGAGCACGGCGATCAGCGCCTCCACCGAATAGTCTGGCGTGAAGAGCTGACCTTCGGGAAGGTTGCGCTGGAAAGGCTTGGACAGGCCCGTGTCCACCGTGCCGGGATGCAGACCGACGCAAAAGGCCGAGGGGTTGCGCCGGGCCAACTCGATGGCGAAAGTCTTGAGAAGCTGGTTCAGCGCCGCCTTGGAGGCGCGGTAGCTGTGCCAGCCGCCGAAGCGATTGTCCTCGATCGAACCGACCCTGGCTGAAAGCGCAGCGAAGGTGGCTCGGCGGCTACGGTCCAAAAGCGGCAGGAAATGCTTTGCCGCCAGGGCCGGCGCAACGGTGTTGGTGCGGAAGACCTCGACCATGGCCTGCGGATCGAGCTGCCGCCAGGCCTTCTCCGGCGAGATCCTCCGCGCCTCGTCCTGCAGCACTCCGATGGCCACCACAACCAGGTGAAGCGTTCCGGCTGCAGCCTGGACCGACTGCGCCGCAGCCGCGACACTGTCCTCGTCGGTCAGATCGCACGGGTGCCAAAGCGCCGCCTCGGGCAGCGACGATGGAGTCCGCCGCGACAAGGCATGGACTCTCGCGACCGCCGGATCGCCGGCCAGCGCCGAAACGAAGGCGCCGCCCAAACCACCGGTCGCACCCAGGACGGCAACCTCCAGACCCGCTCCGTAGCTCGTCAGCCCTTCGCCGCTCATCCCGTTTCTCCCAGGCCCGCCTGGCCCAGGATCGCATCGGCCATGGCGAGGCCGCTGTCGTAAGCCGCCTCGGCGCGGGCGCCCAGGCACCAATCGCCGCCGACGAGAAGACCTCCGCAGGCCAGGAACGGGCGGCCGAGCGGCGTGATCGTTCGCGCATAGCGCCAGCGGTGCGCCGTTGCATGAAGCGGCTCGGGGAGCGCACCGACCTGCGATGCGAAGGCAGCCATCAGCTTCGGTAAAATCTCCGCCGGTTCGGACTCGAGGTGAGCGGCCGACCAGTCCGGACCGGCATGCAGCACCCAACTCTCCGGGACAGCGTCTCGTTTCGGCTTAGAGGCATTTCGCGCGGCCCAGGACAGCAGGTGCTCGCCGGACTGCCAGACATCGAAGCTGGCCTGGAGCGGCTCGGCAAAGGCCAGCATCGCCGTCCAGCAGGGTGCGACCCGGACGGCCGACAGCGCCTCCGCCCCCGGCCGACCGGCCAGCAGTTCGGCCGCCTGGGTTGGAGGAAGCGCCAGCACCACTCGATCGAAAGGGCCGGCGGTTTGCCCGTCGTTCAACTGGAGCCGCCAGCCCTCGGCCGTCTCCGTCACCGCAACGACGCGGGTCGTGAGCCGAATGTCGAGACCATCGGCGAGCGGACGGACCAGAGCTGCCATGCCGGGGGTGCCGACCCACCAGGGTGTCTCGGCTTTCGGTTCCCTGCCCAGCGGATGCCAGGCGGCCAGTGCGGCAGCGGCCTCCAGCTTCTGCAGCAGGCTTCGAAAGGCGGTCCCGTGGGCCGTGACGAACTGGGCGCCGTGATCGAAGCGCAGTCCGGCGTCCGCGCGCCGCGTGGCGAGGCGGCCGCCGAGGCCGCGGCTCTTCTCGAACGACGTCACCCGAAGACCGGCATCGGCCAAGCGGCGCGCACAGGTCAAACCGGCCAGGCCGGCACCGACGACGGCAACCGAGAGAGTCATACGGCAGAGCTTTCGGGCAAGAGACAGGGCGCGGTGCGCGCCGATTGGGTCGATAGGCTGGTCATCGACCTAGAGATATGGCCTTGGCGTCCTTCGCCCAGCCCGAGCCGCCCGAACGACCCGCACGATCTGCCAGGGCTCCGATCCTAGCCGACCGCCTGTTCCTTGCTCATGAAGTGCTCGAGACGGACGACGTGAGCATCCGACACGAACATCACGCCGGTGTTCTTCTCGAACAGCGGCTTCAGCCCGGCGGCGACACGGCGGATGGTCTCGTCGCTGGCGACCGCCATGAACATGATCAGGCTGGCCTGATCGTTGTACAGCAGCCGCCCCTCATGGAAGCCGTGCTCGCCCATGCCGGCAACATCCCGCACCAGCGTGTAGCCCTTGGCGCCCGAACGGTCGAGGAGATCGGCGATGAACTGCTTCTTATCGCCTTTCACGATGATCTCGATCTTCTTGAGCGGATGGAAAACCAGTTCGGGATCGGTGTTTTCGACTGTCATAGCGTCCGTCTCTGCTGTGCCTCAGGCGACTTCGGGAATCTGCGCGACAGGCGCGCAGGGTGTTTCGGAGGTCTGCTTGGCAGCCGCCCGCTCCGACGCGTCGGAGAAAGCCGGCTGCCACGTCCCATTGCGACCGCGCCGCTGCAGGCGACCCGTCTCGGGGTCCAGAGCCGCAAGGGCCACCCAGCCGTTGCCGAAGAGAGTCTGCAGGATGTCGTTACGCCGAACGATTTCTTCAATCCGCGCGACCGGTGCCTCGACCACGGTCATCAGCCGCAGCGGCTCATGATAGAGCCGCTCGTCCGACGACATGACCGACTGAGCCGGCAGGCCGGTCATAAGATCGCTGGCATTACCCTGCATCACACCAAAGGTCCCGACCACGTTGTGGGTGATCTTCGATCCCGCGCCGTAGGCGACATTGTCAACGGTCGAGAAGTAGTACTGGGTGTTGATCCATTCGGCCACGACCATGGGGGCCGTCAGGATCACCTCCAGCGCCCTGCCCTCCGCATCGGCCCGCCAATCGTAGGAATGCAGGAAACTGCGCCCCTCCAGATCGAGGCTGCGGGTCAGATCGCGATGGCCGACGATGAAGGCCGCGTTGCGCGCCAAACCCCACTCGGGCCGGACCTGCGCCCAGTCGGTCGCGCGCGCGCCCACAGCCGCAAGGCTGTCTCCCTTCGCAGCCGGCAGGCGCTGGCAGCGCTCCGCCGAGGCCGCAGCCCGCGCGCGGGCCAGATCGTACTGCAGCTTCGCGAAGGCCTCGGGATGCCGCGACTGACCGGCCTCCGGATCAAATACCGTGAGGGCGTCCGTCGTGGTGTTGTGGGCTGCAGCCAGAAACAGCGTGGTCTCGGGGATCTCGATGCCGCGCTCGACCAATCCGCTGCGCACCAGCGGATCGTTCAGGATAGCGGCCATGACGCGCGCATTGGGGCCGCCGTGATTGCCGCCACAGGCGCCGCAATCCAACCCCGCCGCGAAGGGGTTGTTGACCGTCTCGCCACCGTGACCGCAGAGCAGGACCAGCGGTGCGAAATCCCGCGTCAGCCCCATGATGCTGAGTGAGGCCTCGGCGTAGAAGATGCGCTCGGCATCGCTGAAGCCGGTCACGTCCTCATCGCGCGGACCGCAGGACGACAGGGCGATCTGCGGGGCCAGCTTGGCGGCAGGGCTGACGCGATTGCGCAACCGCGCCAGAAGCTCGGAGAAGCGCCGCGGCAGCAACGTCCGTCCGGCCATCGCGAGACCGAAGAAACCGCCGGCCGTTTCGACGAAAGCGAAGGGTGTGGCCACGCTCTCCTTCAATTGCGCGACCAAGGTCTTCGAACCTGTCAGATGCGCACAGCCCTGCAGATGCCGCGCCGCTTGCTCCTCGTGACCGCAGGCCGGCGCATCCTGGATCACATGCTTCGGCTCCAGCAGCACCGGGCAGGAGGCAATCGTGGTCTTGGTCCCGAAGGCCTGGTGTGCGATGGGAATGCCGAAGAAACCGGCAAAGCCGAGCGTATCGTAGGGTCCGACCTGCTCCAGGTGGCGCCGAAAGACCTCCGAACGCACGTCGATGCAGAAGATGAGTTGCGCCGCCGGCAGCTCGCCCGACGCCGCACCTGACTTCTCTTTGCTCTCCGCCGACCGCTGCAGGTTCTGCAGCAGGGGCTCTCTGTAGCTCTCCTCCCAGGCCTCCAGCCAAACCGCGCCATCCGGGGCGAGAGTCCCGTCCGATACCAAGGCCGGCGCGGATTCCTCGAAGAGACGAGACAGCGTCAGGCGGACCGCCAGGTAATCGATCAGCGTGATCGGAGCGACCTGCTGCCAAGGGTGCCCCTGCTGCCCGGCTCGCCACTTGACGTAACCGGACCAGCCGGGCAGAGCGACCAGATGCGCCGTCATGACCGCCTCGCACTCTTCCTGCGGCACCTCGGCCATCAGGGCCGCAAGCGCGTCCAGCGAGTCCTCCGGCAGGGCGGAGATCTCCGTCCGCTTCGGAAGGTCTCGGTCGTGCAGGGCCAGGGCCCGCCAGGCGCGCCAGAAGCCCTGCTCGCGTCCCGGCATTGGCCAGCCGGCCTGCCCCTCCTCAAGGAAAGCCGCCAGCCACTTGATGAGGACCCGGTTCACCTCCCCGGGCGCTGTCTCCGCAGGAGCGGTCGCCGGAGCTTCGGCCGGCCCGTCCTGCAGCAGATCGGGCCGGTCATGGCGCTCGGCGACGGCCCGCAGGACCCGCCGGTCGATCCGCCCATCGGCAAGCGCCTGCCGGACGGCGGCCGCAGCGGGGTAGCCGCGTCCGCCGAAGAGGTCGGTGCCCAGTTCGACCGCTTGCTCGAAGGCGAGCCGCTCCAGACCCTGAATCGGGTTGGCGGCGATGAAACTCTGCAGCGGCCAGTAGGGCGTGATGTTAGCCGCCGCATTCTCGAGCTGCGCGGAGAGCCTGGCTTGATCAGACACGATATGCCTCCCGACGATCGGTCACGGTTCTCGACAGGGGTTGACCGGCACCGAGCAGTCTGGCGTAGAGCCAGCCGTTCTTGCGGTGCAAGCCGGCCCCGAAGAAGAGCCAGCCGGCAGCGAAGATCAGTGCCATCGCCAGCTCCGGCAGGCCCAGCGGCTGCGGTGCGGTGCTCCCCGGCACACCCGAGAGCGCTGCCTCGGCCAGCGCGACTGCGACGCCGTAGATCAAGGCGGCGACCGCAAGCACCAGCGGGATCGCGATCAACCGCAGTTCCAGCGAAACATGGGTCCAGGCCTTCAAGGACAAGCCTGCCTGGGCCGCCGCCAGGATAGCGAAAACCACCAGAAGCAATCCGGAGTCGGCCGGCCAGATCGCCTTCCCGCTGACGGCGGCGAACAGCAGGCCGGCGACCGCGGCAGCCGGCAAGGCGATGGCAAGGCCCGCCAGATCGAGGCCGGACTTGCGCGTCTCTGGCGCGACCCGCCGTACCGCCGAGCCGGCGCCGAGGAAGAGGCTGGCCTTGAAAAGGCCGTGCAGGATCAGGTGCGCCATGGCCGCGGCGTAGAACCCGAGGCCGCACTGCATAACCATGAACCCCATCTGCGCCACCGTCGAGGCCGCGAGCCCTCGTTTCACATCGGATTGGACCAGAGCCAAGAGGCTGCCCGCCAGGGCGCTGACCGCCCCCAGCAGGAAGACGAGAGTCATGATCTCCACCTGAGCCGTGAAGGCCGGGGCGAAACGCGCCAACAGGATGCCGCCGGCGTTGACCAGTCCGGCATGCATGAAGGCCGAGACGGGAGTCGGCGCGGTCATGGAGGACATCAGCCAGCCATGAAAGGGGAACAAGCCGGACTGGATCGCGGCAGCCACCAGCAGCGGCAGCAGGGCCAGCGTGAGGACCGGACCGGACAGTTGAGGCGCGACGGCGATGACGGCCTGGATCGAGGTTTCGCCGGTTGCCAAAGCCAAGACCGCGAGACCCGTCGCGAGCGCCAGGGTGCCGATGGCAAACCAGCGGCGGCAGAGACGCGCCGCGGCCGCGGCTTGCGGCCAGGCCCGAACATGCCCGATCACGTCGGCAAGCAGGAGCCCCATCGCCGCCCAGGCAAGCGCGAAGAGCAGCAGGTGATCGGCGGCGATCATCAGCAGAACGACCAGCGTCAGAGCCGTCAGCCGCAGGAAGAAGGCCTCGATGCGCCCGTCGCCGTCCATGTAGCGCAAGGAGAAAGCATGGACGATGCCGCTGACGAAGGTCACGGCAGCAGCCAGAAGCACCGTCAAGGCGTCGATCCGCAGCGGGCCGGCCGTCCAAGCTTCACCGGGCGAGGCCCATAGGCCGAAGCCGGCCAGAAGACTGCCGGCAAACAGCAGCCACACGAAGTAGGTCAGCGATCGGATCATAAACGGTCTGCCCTTCTAGCCTTCGACTCCTGGCGGAGCGGGCCGCCATTGGCGGGCTCTATGGCATAGCGACCGTCAATGAGTGAAACAGATTATGTCTATTGGATACATTGAAATTGCCAATGGTCCACGTCGGTGAGCAGCTAGGCTGCTTCGACAAATCTGCGACCTTGAAACGTTTGTGAAGGCTTCCGTTCAGAGTTGCCTGGCAGGCCGAAAACGGCGGCGGCGCAAGGTCGGCGCTAAGACTGCGACGGAGTTACGAGGGCTAAAGCGCGTTCACGCTTGATCGTGCTGCGGGCCAGTGTAGCCTTCGTCCATGCAAAGAGGGTCCCACCTCGTACCGTTAGCAGCCCGCGCACTCGCCGCGAGCGAGATGGGAAGCGTTGGCCTGTATACCTTCGATTCGGCAGGTGGTTTCGAGAGTGGCGTGATTCTCGGGATGCCCGATGCCTTCGTGCGCGCTTACGAGATAACGGGGGTTCCTATCGACCCGGTCCTCGCCGCGATGCGCCGCACAGGCCGCCCGGTATCGACCGAGACGGTGCTCGGCTCGCGCTGGCGCGACTGCCAACTCTACCGCCGCGTTTCAGGTCGCTTCGGGCTCGCGGGCTTCGCGGCGCTGCCCCTCTATCGCGCGGACGCGTTGGCGGGGATTCTCTATCTGGGCGCTTCCGACGAGGCGCAGGCGCGGCGCCTCGACTGCGCAGGACTTTGCGACCTGACCGTCTACGCCATGCAGGCGGCGACGGGCCTGATGGCCGCGCCGCGCCCGCATCCGCGGCTCACGCAGCGGCAGGACGCCGTGGCAAGGCTGGCGGCAGACGGACTGACCAACCGCCAGATCGCGGAGGAGTTGGGCACGGGCGAGGCGGCGGTACGCAAGCACATGAAGGCATTGCATACGACCTTCGGCGTGACGACCCGCACGGCGATGGCGCGCCGCTACCTGGCAGGTATCTGAGGGTCCCAATTCGGGGACTTCACGAAGGGCCCGCGCCCCGGCAGCATCAAAACCCATCTAGCGATGGGAGACGATCCAATGGTGAAGGTCGCCGCCGTACAGGCCAGCCCGGTGTGGTTGGACGCAAAGGGCACGCTCGACAAGACAATCGCGCTGATCGAGGACGCCGGCCGAAAAGACATCAGCATGCTCGCCTTCGGCGAGGTATGGCTGCCTGGCTACCCCTTCTCGATCTGGCTGCTGCCCCCGATGCAGGCGATGGAGATCGTGATGCGCCACCGGACCAACGCCATAACGGTCGACGGTCCCGAGATGCGTGCCGTCGGCGAGGCAGCCAAGCGCGCCGGCGTACAGGTCGCGATGGGCTATGCCGAGCGTGGGGGCGCATCGATCTATTGTTCGTTTGCGCTGATCGGCGAAGACGGTCAGCTTTTGATGAACCATCGCAAGCTCAAGCCCACCCACATGGAGCGCACCGTTTGGGGTGAGGGGGCGGCCGACGACCTGCAGGTGGTCGATACGCGGATCGGGCGCGTGGGCGGTCTTTGCTGCTGGGAGAACATGCAGCCAATCAACCGCCAAGGCATGTATCAGCAGGGCGAGCAGATCCACGTCGCCGTCTGGCCGTCCTTCGGAATGTTCAAAGGCGCGCCGCAGGCCTACGCCCTGTCGGCCGAGGCCAACCTCGTGCAGTCGCAGTGCTACGCGATGCAGGGCTCGTGCTTCGTCCTCGCCCCCTCCTCGATCATTACCGAGGACCAGTTGGCCGACATCACGATGGGCGATGCGGGCGCCGCCCAGATGGTCAGTGCCGGCGGCGGTGCCGCGGCGGTCTTCGGCCCCGACGGACGGCGCCTGACCGATCCGTTGGACGAGTACACCGACGGGTTCGCCGTGGCCGATATCGACCTCTCCGCGATCGAGGCTGCCAAGGTCTTCGCTGATCCGGCCGGGCACTACAACCGCCCCGACGTGGCGCGCATCGTCCTGTCGCGCTCGGCCGGGCCGAAGCTACCCGCCGCAGAAGCGAGCAAACCCGAGGAGCGTACCGCACCCGAGGAGGCCGCCGAATGAGCCTCGACACGCCCGATGCGTTCTACACCGACGCCCAGCGCGCGATGCAGCGCGCCGAGGGTCGCGAGAAACTCGCCGACACGGTGTTCGCGGCCATCGTGTCGGACGAACTGGACGACAAGCACCGCGCCTTCATCGAGAGCCGGGACTTCTTCTTTCTCGCCTCAGTGGATGCGTCAGGCATGCCCACCACGTCATACAAGGGCGGCCCCGTCGGCGTCGTCCGTGTAGACGGCCCCAAGGCGCTATCGTTTCCGGCCTACGATGGCAACGGCATGTACAAGTCGCTGGGCAATGTTGCGGAGACGGGCAAGGTGGGCCTGCTCTTCATCGACTTCGAAACGCCCAATCGCGTCCGCGTCCAAGGCGACGCGCGTATATCGCGCGACGCGGATATGCTGGGCCGCTGGCCCGGTGCGAAGATGGCCGTCGTCGTCGAGGTGAAGCAGGTGTTTCTCAATTGCGCACGCTACATCCATAAGCACAGGCGCGTTACGGCCTCGCCCTACGTGCCCGCGGCCGACGGCGCTCAGCCCCACCCGTCCTGGAAACGCATCGACATGGTTCAGCCCGCCCTCTCCGACGAAGAACGGGGGCGAACCGCAGCCGAAGGCGGTACGATCGACTTCGACGGCTATGCAGACCGACTGAACCGAGGGGTGTCCTGACACGCGAGGTGACATGCAGAACCTCAATGACGTCGACTGGTCGACTCTGCCGCAGCCGAGGGACGACGGGGCAGCAGCCCATCTTCCAGACGCCCGCGTGGCTTCGGTCCGGCTCGCAGCCACAGACGGCTCAATGGTGGATCTCGCCAAACTCTCTGGGCTAACGGTCGTTTACGTCTACCCAATGACCGGACGACCTGACGCTCCACTGCCCGACGGTTGGGACGCCATTCCCGGCGCCCGCGGCTGCACACCACAATCCTGCGCGTTCCGCGACCACTACAACGAGCTTGCAGAACTCGGCGTCGACCACCTGTTCGGGATGTCGACGCAGACCAGCGACTACCAGCGGGAAGCGGCCGAGCGGCTGCACCTGCCCTTTGCGCTCTTGTCCGACGTCGACCTCGCCTTCGGACGCGCCATGAGGCTCCCCACCTTCGAGGCGGATGGCATGATTCTCTTGAAGCGTCTGACCATGATCATCCGGGACGGTACGGTCGAGACGGCCTTCTACCCGATCTTCCCACCCGATCGCAGCGCGGGCGAAGTGATCGAATGGCTCGCGAGTCGGTCGGCGTGAACGCGCGATCGAAAGGTCCTGGCGCCATGGCTCGGCCCTTCGACACCGCGAGTACTATTGAGACTAGAAAACAGTAACTGCCTACACATTGAAATCAGCACCGCGTGACGGCACAAGGTTTCGTAGTCGGCAGAGTCCTCGACCGCTCTCGTTCAGAGCCGCTCGTCAAGGAAGCCGAGGAGAGCCCCCCAAGAAGCGAGGTCGGCGGTGCTGTCGTAGTCTCGGCCGCCCCAGACGGTGAAGGCATGCTCGGCCCCGCCATAGATCTCCATGCTGTGGACGACCTCGGCCGCGTCCAGGCGGGAGGCTAGGTCGACCACCTGATCCATGGGGGCCACCGGGTCGGACGAGCCGTGCAGGATCAGCAGCGGCGCGGTCACCGCGCTGTAGTCCTGGTCCTCCGGCGTGCCGAGGCCGCCATGAAAGGAGACGAAGCCGGCCGCCGGCGCACCGCTGCGCGCCAGCTCCAGCACCGCCGCACCGCCGAAGCAGTAGCCCATGGCAACCAGCCGTTCCTCGTCCATACCCTCGCCGACCAGTGCGGCGATGCCCCCGGTCATCAGCCGGCGCATCCGCTCGCGGTCGGCATAGAGGGCGCCGCTGCGGGCCCGCCGCTCCTCGACCGTCTCGGGACGGATGCCGGTGCCGTAGAGATCGAGCGCCACGGCCGCATAGCCGGCCTCCGCCAGCATTTCCACACGCCGCTGCTCGTAGGTGCCCAGGCCATCCCAGTCGTGAATCACCACCACGACCGGCAAATCGCCCGCCAAGTCGGGATTGCGCGCGACGTAGCCTTCGAAGCTTTCTCCATCGATCTCATAGGCAATCGGCTCGGCTTCGATCTGCGCCTGAGCCGCAGGGGCAAGGCAGACGACAGCGGCAAAGGCTGCTACCGCCGCGTTCAGACGTGTAAAGGCTGGGCGTGCAGAGGCAGGGCGTGCAGAGGCAGGGGCAATGATGACCATGGCGTCTCTCCCATCCATCGAAAGCCATGCGAGCGGTAGGCTCCGTCGCGACGACAAGTATGCCGCAAGACCTGAGCCATGGCAGCAGCGGAAACGCGAAAGGTCCGTCGCTGCCTCTCCAAATGCGGGTTACTCGGCGTAGCAGCCAGCCACGCGGGCACGCAGACGGACGAGAGAGAGCACGGTATCGATGGTGGGAGTCGGCACGCCGACCAATTCCCCCATCTCGTGCACGGCGGCGACCAGAGCGTCGATCTCCATCGGCCGGCCGCGCTCCAAGTCCTGCAGCATGGAGGTCTTGTGAGCGCCGACCGCCGCGCCGCCGGCGATCCGCCGGTCGACGTCGATCGGGAACTTCACCCCCAGCTTCTCGGCGACCGCCTGGGCCTCGAGCATCATGTTGCGCGCGACCTCCCGCGTGCCGCCGCCGACGCCCTCGTCGGCGCAGAGCACATCCAGCGTGGCGCCGGTCAGCGCGGAAATGGGGTTGAACGACAGGTTGCCCCAGAGCTTCACCCAGATCTCGTCGCGGATCTTCGGGCGCACGGGCGCCTTCAGGCCCGCGGCACCCAGGGCCTTGGACAGCGCCTGCGCCCGCTCGCTCTTCGCACCCGAAGGCTCGCCGAGGGAAAAGCGATTGCCCTCGATGTGCAGGATCGTGCCCGGCTCGGTGACCTCCGCCGCCGGGTAGACGACGCAGCCCAGCACCCGCTCCGGCCCGATCCCGTCCCACTGCCGGTCGCCAGGATCGACCGTCTGGAGACGGCGGTCCCGATAAGGACCTTCCAGATCGTAGAAGTACCACCAGGGCACGCCGTTGACCCCCATCACCACCGTGGTCTCGGGCCCCAGCAACGGCTGCAGCTTGTCGACCACGCCGGGTACGGAATGCGCCTTCAGCGTGATGACGACGTAATCCTGCGGACCGAGATCGGCCGGGTCTTCCGCCGCGGTCACGGGGACGGTCGAGCGCGCGCCCTCCTCCACCAGAGTCAGCCCCTGATCCTGCATGGCCGCCAGGTGCGGGCCGCGCGCGACCAGGCTGACCTCCGCGCCGGCCTGGGCCAGCTTGGCGCCCATGTAGCCGCCGATGGCGCCGGCGCCGAACACGCAGATCTTCATGACGTCAGACCGAGCTTCTCGGCCAGGCCGATGCGCTGCATCTTGCCGGTCGCCCCCTTGGGGATCTCCGGCAGGATGACGACCTTGCGGGGAACCTTGAAGTCGGCGAGCCGCTCCGAGGCGAAGTCGCGCAGCTGCCGTTCCTGCGCCTCCTCTCCTTCGCGCAGCACCACGGCCGCTGCCACCTCCTCGCCGAGCTTGGGATGCGGCAAAGCGAAGGTCACCACCTGGGCCACCGCCGGGTGATCCATCAGGACCTCGTCGACCTCCAGCGGCGAGACTTTCTCGCCGCCGCGGTTGATGATCTCCTTCAGGCGCCCGGTGATGCGCAGGTAGCCCTCGGGATCGAAGTGCCCCTGGTCGCCGGTGCGGAACCAGCGGCGCCCCTCCAGCTCGAAGAAGGACTTCGCGTTGGCATCGGGATTGGCCTCGTAGCCCGGCGTGACGTTGGGGCCGGAGATCACTACCTCGCCGGTTGCCTGCGCAGCGAGCAGGCGGTCTTCGGTCTCGTCGGCCGTGCGCACGAGCGGTCCGGCCTCGATGCCGACCGAACCCGGCTTCTGGGCACGCGGCGGCAAGGGGTTGGAGGCCATCTGGTGGGCCGCCTCGGTCATGCCGTAGCTCTCGATCACCGGGCAGCCGAAAGTCTCCTGCAGCGCCGTCATCACCTGCGGCGGCAAGGAGGCCGAAGAAGACCGGATCAGGCGCAACTGCGTCGTCTCGACAATCTCCTTGTTGCGCGCGGCACGCGCCAGGATCGCCTGATGCATGGTCGGTACGGCCGTGTACCAGGTCGGCCGAACGCTCTCGAGCCAGCCGAACACCTGCAGCGCATTGAAGCCCGGGGAGCACCAGACCGAGGCCCCGGCGGCCAGCGACGACAGCACTGCCGCGATCAGGCCGTGAATGTGGAACAGCGGCATGATGTTGAGGCATCGGTCGTCCAGCGTGAGCTGCAGGGTCGAACCGATATGCCGAGCCGAAGCGGCCAGATTGCTCTGCAGCAGCGGCACGATCTTCGGCCGGGACGTCGTCCCCGAGGTGTGTAGCACCAGTCCCACCTCGTCGGCTCCGGCCGGACCGCTGGCGGCGGCGGAGGTCGTTGCGGCGTCGCCCTCGACCGTCAGGCGGAACCGGCCGGCCGGTCCTTCGGGCGGGCTGGACAGACGGATCACCCGAACGCCCTGGCGGACCGCAACCGGCAGCGCCGGACCGTCATAGTCCTCCGCCACCACCAGGGCCTTGGCGTTCAGATCGGAGATGTAGAAGTCGTACTCTTCCTCCCGATAGGCCGGGTTCAACGGCGCCGTGGTCGTGCCACAGGCCAGAGCGACAAAGGCTGCCGCCATCTCCGGGCCGTTGGGCAAGACGATGGCCACCCGGTCGCCGCGGCCGATACCCAACGCATTCAGGGTCTTGAGAGTCTCCGCAGTCAGATCGCGGAGCTGGCCGAAGGTCAGCCAATCGCGCTCGAGCCCGCCGATCGCGGGACTGTCGGCCGCGTGCGGCGCGAGCAAATCAAAGAGGGTATCGGACATCTTTTCCCTTGAGACTGTTGGATGGCCTGCATGGCGCTAAGCTTACGCCGAGGACTGGCTGGACGCCGCCGCACGACCGGGCAGGAGGTGCCGGCGCAGCTTACGGATCAGCGGGAGCAGGAACAACAGCAGCGCGATGGCGATGAAGGTCGCCGAGATCGGCCGCTCGACGAAGGTGGTCACATCGCCTTGTGCCGCAATGAGCGCCTGGCGCAAAGACTTTTCCATCAAGGGCCCCAGCACCAGCGCCAGAACCAGCGGCGCCAGAGGATAATCCAGCTTGCGCAGAAGGTAGCCGGCAATGCCGAAGCCGGCGATCAGCCAGACATCGTGCATCTTCTGGTTCGGGGTAAAGCCGCCGACGATGCAGAGCACCAGCACCAACGCGCTCAAGACCGGCAAGGGAATGCGGAGCGACCAGACGAAGAGCGGGATCAGCGCCAAATTGATCGCCACCGCGAAGAAGTTGGCTGTATAGAGACTCGAAATCAGGCCCCAGACGAATTCCGGCTGCTCGATGAAGAGCATCGGGCCCGGCATCAGCCCCCACATCACCATGCCGCCCAACAGCAGAGCGGTGGTCGGCGAGCCGGGAATGCCCAAGGTCAGCATCGGCAGCAGCGAACCCGTGCTGGCGGCGTTGTTCGCGGTTTCGGGCGCGACCACGCCCTCGACGGCGCCTTTGCCGAACTGCTCCGGCTTGCGCGAGGTGGACTTGGCAACACCATAGGCCATCAGCGACGCCGGGGTAGCACCGGCCGCCGGCAGCATGCCGACGAAGTAACCGAGCAGAGAACCGCTGGCCATCGCCTTCAGGGAGGTTCCGAGCGCCCGGAAGCCGGCTGCGAGTTCGGAGAAGCGGATCCGCGCCGGCATGACCTGTGGCTTGTGCTGGGTCTGCTCGATGGTCCAGAGAATCTCGCCGATGCCGTAGACGCCGATTGCCAGCACCAGGAAGGAAATCCCGCTGTAGAAGCCGGGAAGATCGCCGAAGATCAGGCGTGGCTGGCCGGAGATCAGGTCGAGCCCGACGGTGCTGAGCACGAGGCCGAGCAGGATCATCAGTACGGTCTTGAAGACGTCGTCTCCGCCCAGTGCGAGGAATGTGGTGAAGGCGAGCAGCACCAGGGCGAACTCCTCTGCCGGGCCGAAGGCCAGGGCGACATCCGCCAGGGGCGCGGCGAAGAGCGTGAAGAGCACGACGGAGACGGTGCCGCCGACGAAGGAACCGACGGCGGCGGCGATCAAGGCCAGACCGGCCTGCCCCTTCTGGGCCATCGGCCGACCGTCGAAGGTGGTCGCGACGGCCGTCGAGGCACCGGGAATGCCCAGCAGGATCGAGGATATGGCGCCGCCGTACATGGCGCCGTAATAGATCGCCGCGAGAAAGATGATCGCCGAGGCCGGCGGCACCAGGAAGGTGATCGGCAAGAGAATCGCGACGCCGTTGACCGACCCGAGCCCCGGCATGGCGCCGATGAAGAGGCCGACCGTGACCCCGAGCAGCAGCACACCCAGGTTGAGCGGCAGAAGCGACAGGGCGAACCCGTCGGCCAAGTGCTGCAGGATCTCCATGGAGAACTCCCCGAAAGGCCGAAGGAACGCGGCTTAGAAGAAGAGGGCGTAGAGCGGAATGAACAGCGGCTCGGTGATCCCCTTGGGCAGCAGGATCTTGAGCGTCACTTCGAAGAAGAAGAAGACGATCACGGGCGTGATCAGCGCCAGCAGCGCCGTCTGCCGCCAGCCGACAGGGCCCATGGCCCTGAGGTAGAAGACGAGGAACAGCGGGATGGCGACGTAGGCGCCGACCAGGTGGATCAGCACGATCGCCGTCAGCAACGACCCCACGACAATCAGGACCTGCCGCAGCGCCGACCGGCTGATGAAGGGACGACGGCTGCCGCGATCGGCCAGCAACCCGACCAGTTGGCGCAGGAAGATGCCACCCGCCGCAACCAGCATCATCACCGACAACCAGAAGGGAAAGGCGCCGCCGCCAGGGCCCGCGCCCTGCTGCCAACCGATCGGCAGAGCGGTCGCATGGATCATAAAGTAGACGGACAGCCCCATAAGAAAGGCCGCCGTCAGCAGCTCGGCGACGCGCATTGTCCGGTCCTCTGCGTTTCGTGGCCCGCCGGCTCGGCCCCATCGCCGTCGTCGGAGCCCGGCCGAGGGTTCAGGGAAAAAGTCGCGGCGGAGCGGGTTTTCGGAAGACAGGCTGGTTACCGAAAAGCCCGCCCCGCCGCAGGTGGAAGGGAACCCTAAGACCCGCTTTCGCCCATCGCCTCGAGCAACTTTGCGTGCAGGTCGCGCTCTGCCAGCAGGTAGGCCTGCAGCTCCTCACCAGTCAGCAAGTCGGAGACGAGCGCCTGCTCGGCGGCGTAGGACTGCCACTCCTCGGTCTCGCTGAGCGCCTTAAAGAGGTCGGTGTAGAAGCTTTGTGCTTCCGCTGGCATGCCCGGCGGGCCGACAAAGCTGCGCTGCATGGCATAGACGAGGTCGTGACCGAGTTCGCGCATCGTCGGCACATCGGAGAAGACCTGAATCCGCTCCTCGGTGAAGGCCGCGATGGGACGGCTCTTACCGGCCTTCCAAAAGGCCATCTGCTCCGACGGATTGTTCACAGTCGAGTCGACATGCCCGCCGACCAGGTTCTTCGCAACCGTGCCGCCGCCCGCAAAGGGGACGTAGGTCATCTCGATACCGAACTCCTCCTCGAGCATCGCCGTGACCAGAGAGTCTTCCTGACCCGTGCCGGTGCCGCCCATCTTCCAGGCGCCGCCCGCCGCCTTCACCGCCGCGACATACTCGTCCAGCGTCGTGATATCGCTGTCGGCATTGACCCAGAGGACGAAGGTGTCGACGGCCATCCGCGCGATCGGCGTGAACTCTTCGATGTCGACGCCGATATCGGTGCGCAAGGGCGTGGTGTAGTAGCTGTTCAGCGTCGCCATCACCTTGTGGGCGTCGCCGGCATTGTCCTGCAGGTAGCGCAGCGCTTCCGCGCCCGAACCGCCGCCCTTGTTGATCGGCAGCACCGGCATGGGCGAGAGATCGTTCTTCTGGATGATCGACTGGAACAGCCGGGCCAAGCGGTCGGCGCCGCCGCCCTGTCCCGCCATGATCACCATTTCGAAGGGTTTGTTCGGCTCCCAGTCCGCCGCCTCCGCGGCCCCCGTGCCGAAGTTCAGGGCGAGCCCCAGGGACAGACCTGCGGCGAGACCGGTCAGGACCGCCGGAGTCTTAAGGGATTTCATCAACATCTTTGAACCTCCCAGTTCGATAGCCACTACTTCTGAAGTTTATTTAATTAGCTTTTTCAATTAATTATCTTGGTTTTCTTATGCTTTACCTTATGAAAATGATCCAGTCTGTTAGCTCACGAGTGACAGCGAAATGTCACTTCAGATAGATATCCACGATAGGGAAATCTCGCGCTCTACGAGAGAGTCAAGGACAGCTCGCTTGTGATCTTTTCGAGTGCCGAGCGGCCACCAGCGTGTCGCTTTTCGTTAGAGATCGACCGAGTCCGGCAGCACCTGCCGAGGTCATTGGAGGCACTAGGCCGCCACGGCCTGGGGGCGCGGCTGCGCCGTCTGGCGGTACCACTCCTGGGCGGCGGCAACGCCGGCGCCCGGCTCGATGGCCGCACCGGCATCCCGCAAGGCCATCTCCGCACTGGCGAGCGCCGTCAGGCAACTGACCTCGTTCAGGTCGCCGAGGTGACCGATCCGGAAAACCTTTCCGGCCAGCTGCGACAGACCCGAGCCGAAAGAGGTGCGGTAACGCTCGTAGGCGATTTGCAAGACGTCGCGGGCATCGACCCTGTCCGGCACGCGGATCGCGCTGACCGTGTCCGAATACCAGCGCGGCTCCTGCGCGCAGAGATCCAGCCCCCAGGCGAAGACCCCGCGCCGCACGCCCTCGGCCAGACGGCTGTGGCGCGAGAACACCGCCTCCAGCCCTTCGTCGAAGAGCAGATCGAGCGCAACGCGCAAGCCTTGGAACAGCTGCGTCGGCGGCGTGTAGGGGAAGAAGCCGTCGGCGTTCATGCGGACCATGTCGGCGAAGTCGAAATAGCAGCGGCGGAACCGGGCGGTCTGATGCGCGGCCAGGGCCCTCTCGCTGACGCCAAGGAAGCTCAAACCCGCCGGCAGCATGAAGCCCTTTTGCGATCCGGCCACGGCAAGATCGACCCCCCACTCCTCCATGCGGAAGTCGATCGAGGCGATCGAGCTGACGCCATCGACGAACAGCAGAGCCTCGTGCCCGCAAGCGTCCAGCGCCGCCCGCACTGCGGCGACATCGGAGGTGACGCCCGTCGCCGTTTCATTATGGGTCACGAAGACGGCCTTGATACGACCGTCGCGATCAGCCGCCAGACGCTCTGCATAGAGATCCACAGGCACGCCGGTGCCCCAGTCCACATCGATGCATTCGACCTCCAGCCCCAAACGCTCGGCCATATCGACCCAGAGATGCGAAAACTGACCGAAGCGGGACATCAGCACGCGATCGCCCGGGTCGAGGGTATTGGTGATCCCGGCTTCCCAGGCACCGGTCCCCGACGAGGGGAAGATGAACACGCGGCCCGTCGAGGTCTTGAAGGCCTGTTTCAGCCCCTCGAACAACGGCAGCGTCAGCTCGCCGAAGTCGCCGGCCCGCATGTCCTGCATCGGCACGTTCATGGCCTGACGTACGGGTTCCGGAATGTTGGTCGGACCAGGAATGAAAAGGTGCGTCATCCCCGTCCTGGTAGTGGCGGTGCTGGTCGCAGTCGCGATCGGGCTGGTCATCGGGCGCGTCCCTCTCCCCAGAGGCTGATTGTGATCCGGAGGTTCGGCCCGTGGCTCCCAGGCCTCTTCTTTGATTGAGAAAGGTGGCCGACAAGCCAGCATCGGCGAAGGAAATTCGCGTCGACGTGAAAGATGTGTTGTTGACAGAGCTATTTTCAGTAAATTTGTAAATGCCGAGCTTGTCGGTGGCACTTCGACACGGGAGGCCGGTTTCGCGACCATGCCGCAGCGCAAGACCTTCGTCGGACCGCGCCTGCGCCAACTCCGCCGCGATCGCAAACAGTCGCAAGCGGAGATGGCGCGCCAGCTCGGCCTCAGCCCCGCCTATGTAAATCTGCTGGAAAACAACCAGCGCAGTCTGTCCGTCCAGGTCCTGGTAAGGCTGTCGGAGGCTTACGGCGTCGACTGGCGCGACCTGGTCCAGGACGATGCGACGACCGCCCTGGCCGACCTGCGCAACGCGCTGCAGGATCCGGTGTTCGGCGACGATACTCCCGACCTGCAGGAGCTGCGCGCCGCGCTCGACCACTCGCCGAAGTTCGCACGGAGCTTTCTGGAGCTGCATCAGAGCTATCAGAGCCTGGGCGAGCGGCTGCTGTCGCTCGGCGGCGGCGGCGCGAGCGATGCCGAGCGGATCGCGACGGCCAGCCCGGAGGCGGTTGTCCACGACCTCTTTCGCAAACACCGCAATCATTTCGATCTGCTGGAGCGGGCAGCCGCTGACTTCAGGCACGACGAGCCGATCGATGCCGACGAGATGTACAGCTACCTGAAGCTGCGGCTGAAACGCGACCTGGGCATCCAGGTCTGCAGCGTTCCCGTGACGGCACTGCCCCAAACCCTGCGCTACTACGACCAGAAGACGGGGGAGATCCTTCTGTCCGAAGGTCTGGATCACCCCAACCGCGTATTTCAGCTGACCCACGTCGCCGGTCTGCTGCAGTACCGCGAGACGATCGACGAGATCGTAACGGCTGCGAACATCCTCGACCCGCGCGCGCAGGCACGCTGCCGCGTCGAGCTGGCCAACTACTTCGCCGCCGCCGTGCTGATGCCCTACGCGCAGTTCCTGAGCGAGGCGAAAGGCTGCCGCTACGATCTGGACCGTCTGGCCCTGAGGTTCGGCGTCTCCTTCGAGCAAGCCTGCCATCGCGTGACCACGCTGCAGCGCGAGGGCGCCCAGGGCGTTCCCTTCTTCTTTCTGCGCATCGACAAGGCCGGGAACGTCACCAAGCGCTTCAACGCCACCACCTTCCACCTCGCCGAATATGGCGGCGCCTGTCCACGGTGGGACATCCACCTCAGTTTCCGCACGCCGGGCCGCATCCTGCCGCAGTTCGTCGAGATGCCCGACGGCAGCCGCTACTTCACGGTCAATCGCACGGTGGACCGGCCAAGCCTGGGCTACGACACGCAGGACCAGCGTCTCGCCATCACCCTCGGCTGCGCCATCGAACATGCCGGCGAGCTGCTCTACGCCAGCCGCTTCCATCTCGACGAACCCGACCTCTTCACCCCGATCGGGATCAACTGCCGCCTCTGTCCGCGGCAGAACTGCGCCCAGCGCGCCCACCAGCCGCTCCACCTGGACCTGCCAATCGACGAACGGCGCCGCGGCCAAACCCGCTTCGAAAGCTAGTCCGCACGGCATTTTATCCCCCACTTTATCCCCGGCGGCTTGATCTTCGAGCAATGAAGTGCATATGCACGTTATGACCCAAACATCACTCGACCCAGATCTCACAGCCGGCGCCGATCTCGCACGCCAGAGCTGCGCCTGCTTCGTGTTGCGCCAGGCCGCCCGGAAGATCACGCGTCTGTACGAGAGCGAACTGTCGCAGGCAGGCCTCAAGCCCGGACAGTTCTCGATCCTTACGGCGCTGGTGCTGCACGAGGAGGTTGCCTTCAGTGTTCTGGCCGACAAACTCGGTATGGACCGGACCTCTCTCTCCCGCGCGCTGCGGCCGCTGGAACGCGACGGCCTGATCACGCTTTCGCCCGAAGGACCGAAGCGACGGCGCTCCGCGCGCATCGCTGCCGCCGGGCGCGAGAGGTATGCCGAGGCCTTCCCCCTGTGGCAGCGCGCGCAGCGGAAAGCTGTCCGACAGTTTGGCGACAAAGACTGGCCGAGACTGACTGATCGGCTCTCCAACCTAGTCGAGATGCAGACGTGATCTGTTCGCGCGGCCTTGCGTAGAAAAATCAGTCGCTCACGAGGAACGGTCGGTATGACTCAAACGATTCAGGAGCCGCGTCGCGGCCGTAGATGGCTGGGCCTCGCCGGGCGCCTGGGCATCGCCGCAGCGATCGTGGCGGTCATCACCGGCGGGGTCGCCCTCTTCCACCTGCGCGCCGCTGCACAAGGCCAACCCGCTGCTGCGGAACCATTGCCGGTTCAGGCCGAAACGGTGGTGCGGCAAGACAGCTACAACATCCAGGAGCGCTTCGCGGGGCGCCTGGAGCCAGCGCGTCAATCGAGCCTGTCCTTCGAGCGGGCCGGCCTGCTGGTCGAGGTGATGGCCGAGGAAGGCGAGATCGTCGAGGCCGGTCAGCTTCTGGCGCAACTCGACATCGAACCGCTGCTGGCCCAGCGCGATGCAATCACGGCCCAGCAGGCCCAGATCGCGGCTGACCTGGACCTCGCCCGCCGCACATTGCGCAGGCAGCGCGATCTCTACGAGCAGGGTCACGTGAGCAGCCAAAGGCTTGACGAGGCCAGACTCGCGGCCGAAGCGCTATCCGCCCAGGCCCGCGCTCTGGCGGCGGATTTACGGGCCCTGGACATCGACGTCGACAAGTCGACGCTGCGCGCGCCCTTCGCCGGCCGGCTGGCTGCCCGCTACCTGGACGAAGGCGCCGTGGTTTCGCCTGGCGCGGCAGTTCTGCATCTGCTCGAGAGCGACCGCCCCCAGGCACGGATCGGCGTCACGCCCGAAGCAGCGCGGCGGATCTTCGCCGGCACGGCTTTCACGCTCAAAGCCGATGGCCACCACTTGGAGGGACGCCTGGCCGCCACCCGGGCGGATATCGCCCCGGAGACGCGCAGCATCGAACTGCTGTTCGATCTCGCCGAGCGGCAGGAGGTTCCCTTCGGCGAGGTGGTGGAACTTCGCTTGGCGCGCGAGATAGGAGAAGCGGGTTTCTGGCTGCCGCTCGCAGCGCTCTACGAGAGTGAGAAAGGCCTCTGGTCCGTCTTCACCCTGGTGCAGGAGGATGGCGAGACGGTCGTCGCACGCGAAGCGGTCGAAGTGCTGCATGCCGAGGACGGCCGCGCCTTCGTACGGGGCACGCTGCCGGCCGAGGCCGAGATCGTGGTCGGCAGTGCGGAGCGGGTGGTGCCAGGCCAGCGGGTGCGGCGCGCCGGGCCGAGCGACGAAGGCGGAGTGCCGACGTCATGAGCACCCTCTTCTTCCGCGACTGGAGGCTCTTCGCCCTTGCCGTGGGGATGCTGGTGGTCCTGGGTGCTGCGGCGCTCAGTACAATCGGGCGCCAGGAAGACCCGACCATCACCAACCTCTTCGCCACCATCGTGACGCCTTACCCGGGCGCGGATCCGGCGCGGGTCGAGTCTCTGGTGACCGAGAAGATCGAAGAAGAGCTGCGCGAGATCGCGGAGATCGACGAAATCACCTCGACCTCCAGCAGCGGTATCTCGGTGGTGCAGGTTGAGCTCAGCGAGTTCATCACAGACACCGAGATCGAGCAGGCCTGGTCGGAGATCCGCGACGCCCTGGCCGATGCCGCCCGCCAGCTGCCGGCCGGCGTGCCGGAACCGGACTTCGACAACGACCGAACCGGCGCCTTTACAACCATCTCAGCCGTGACCGCCCGGGAAGGGCGCGACGTTCCGCTCTCGATACAGCGCCGCTATGCCGAGCTGCTGCAGGATCGGCTGCGCCGCATGTCCGGCACGGAGCTGGTGCGCATGTACGGTGCGCCGAGCGAGGAGGTTCTGGTTCAAATCGACCCGCAGCGCTTGGCCTCGGTCGGCTTGACGGCGCAGGCTGTGTCTCAGGCCATCTCCAGCGGCGACAGCAAGGTGCCGGCCGGCCAGGTCCGCGGTACGGACTTCGACCTGCTGGTCGAAGTCGAAGGCGAGATCGACAGCCTGGAGCGCGTGCGGAACATCGCGCTGATCGAAGGTCGCGACGGTCGCATTCTGCGGGTGGGCGACATCGCGGAAGTGAGCCGCAGCATCGCCGAGCCTCCGACAAGCATCGCCTACGCCGACGGTCGACGCGCAATCCTGGTCGCGGCCAAGATGGAAGAAGGGCGGCAGGTCGATACCTGGACGGGGCGCCTGAAGCGGGAGATCGACATCTTCGAGGAGTCTCTTCCCGCCGGCCTGTCGCATGAACTGGTCTTCGACCAGTCCGGCTACACCCTGACCCGCTTGAACGACCTGTTGGGCAACATGGCCATCGGCGTCGGCATCGTGGTCTTCGTCGTGCTGCTGACGCTCGGCTGGCGCGGCGCGATCATCGTCGGCGCCGTCCTGCCGCTGACCAGCCTGGGCACCGTCGCTATCCTGCAGTCCGTTGGAATCCCGATTCACCAGATGTCGGTCACGGGCCTGATCGTCGCGCTGGGCCTGCTGGTGGACGCCGCCATCGTCATGGTCGACCAGGTGCGCCGAAGGCTGACGGAGGGCCAAGAGCGCGAGAACGCGGTCGGCGGGGCCGTCCGCCGCCTCGCCGTCCCGCTGTTCGCCTCCACCGTGACCACGGTCCTGGCCTTCCTGCCGATGGCGACGCTGCCGGGTCCGGCCGGCGACTTCGTCGGGTCGATTGCGATCTCGGTGATCGTCATGCTGACCGTGTCCTTCGGTCTCGCCTTGACCATCACGCCAGCGCTGGCCGGCTGGATGCTGCCGAGTCAGGAGCGGCCAGGCAGCATCGCCTGGCTGCAGCACGGCCTGGATCTGCCGCACGCCCGGCGCCTGTTCGAGCGGTCGCTTGATCTCTCGCTGAAACATCGCGGCCTGGCGATTCTCGCCGCCATTGCCCTGCCGCTGATCGGCTTCGGCGCCTTCCCGACCCTGACCGCGCAGTTCTTTCCCGGTGTCGAGCGCGACCAGTTCTATGTCCAGCTCAACGCGCCGAACTTCGCCTCGATCCGCGAGACCGAGCGGCAGGTGCTGGCGGCCGACGCTCTGCTGCGCAGCGACCCGCGCATCGCCAAAGTGGACTGGGTGATCGGCGAGAGCGCACCGGCCTTCTACTACAACATGATGATGAACCAGGACGGGCAGCCGACCTTCGCCGAGGCGCTGATCACGACGGTCTCGGAAGAGGCCGCCGCAGCGATCATTCCCGAGCTGCAGGCCCGGTTCGACGCGGAACTGCCACAGTCGCAGATCCTGGTGCGCGACCTGGTTCAGGGACCACCGGTCGAGGCGCCGGTAGAGCTCAGGCTCTTCGGCCCGGATCTTGGCGAGCTGCGCGCCCTGGGCGAGGAGTTCCGGCGGCGGATGGTGCAAGTGCCCGACGTGACCCACACGCGCACCAGCCTGTCCAGCGGCGCGCCGCAGCTGACCTTCAGTCTCAGCGAGGAAAGAGTGCGTCTGGCCGGACTGGAGATGGGCAGCGTCGCCCAGCAATTGGAGGACCGCCTGGAAGGAGCGCTCGGCGGCTCCCTGGTCGAGGGCAGCGAAGAACTTCCGGTGCGCGTGCGCGCCGGAACCGAGACGCGCAGTTCCCTCGCCGAGATCGCCAACATGGAGGTACTGGGGCCGCAGGCTTTGGAGCAGGTCTCTCACGGCGCCTACCCGGCCATCCCGCTTTCGGCGCTCGGCCACACCGTGCTGGAGCCGTCAGAGACGCCGATCACCCGGCGCAACGGCGAGCGCATCAATACCGTGCAGGGCTACATCCGCCTGGGCGTCTTGCCGGAGGAGGTCCTGCAGCAGGTTCTGAACGAGCTCGAGCAGGCGCCGATCGCGCTGCCGCCCGGCTATCGTCTGGAGCTCGGCGGCGACGCTGACGCGCGGGACGACACCATCAGCAACCTCATCTCGACTCTTGGACTGGTCGTGGTTCTGACCGTGGCGACCATCGTGCTGACCTTCCGTTCCTTCCGCCTGTCGCTGATCGCCGGCGCCGTCAGCTTGCTGGCCGTCGGCCTCAGCCTGCTCAGCCTCGCCATCTTCGACTACCCCTTTGGCATTCAGGCCCTGATCGGCGTGATCGGCTCCATCGGCGTGTCGATCAACGCCGCGATCATCATCATGACCGGGCTGCAGCAGGACCCGGAGGCCGCGCGCGGCGATCCGGTGAAGATGCGCGAGGTGGTGGCCGGCTCCAGCCGCCATATCCTCTCCACCACCATCACGACCTTCGGCGGCTTCCTGCCGCTGATCATCGCCGGCGGCGGCTTCTGGCCGCCCTTCGCCATGTCGATCGCCGGCGGCGTGCTGCTGTCGAGCATCATCTCCTTCTACTTCACGCCGCCGATGTTCAGCCTGGTCGTCGGCCGGCCGCGCCCTCCGGAACCGCAGCGCAGAGCGGAGCCGGCACTGGAGCCGCAGCTTCAGGCAGCGCAGTAACGCTTCATTTGGAGAAACGCCCCGCGGCCTGCGGCAGCACCCAGCCGTCGAGAATGCGCAGGCCGACCGACGCTCCGACGGCAGGTTCCTGCGGACTGCGCAACAGCAGACGGAGCGAGGGATCGGCGACCGGTGCGGCTTCGACGCTGGTGTGGTCGCCCCGGAAGGTGGTGGCCGTTACTGTTGCCGGGAGCGTACCGGGTGTCTCGTAAGGCGCCAGCTCCAGCGTCTCGGGTCTAAGCACGATGGTCGCCGGCCCGTCCCTCCTCCCGTCATCGCTGCGGCAAGCAATCTGCAGACCGAAAATCTCGGCAAAGACACGACCGTCGGGAGCGGCGCCGCACAGACGCGCAGGCAGCAGAAGGCCCTGACCGATGAAACGGGCGACCATCTCCGTCGCCGGCCGCGCGTAGAGCTCGCATGGCGGCGCGACCTGCTGGATCACACCCTGGTCCATGACGGCCACACGGTCGGCCAACGCCATAGCCTCGGCCTGATCGTGGGTAACGTAGACCATGGTCGCGCCGGTTTCCCGATGCAGCCGGCGAAACTCGACCTGCATCTCCTCGCGCAGATGCGCATCGAGATTGGCGAGCGGCTCGTCCAACAAGACCAGCGATGGGTCGCTCGCCAGGCAACGGGCCAGAGCAACACGCTGGCGCTGCCCGCCGGACAGCGCCTCGGGCCGACGTTCGGCCAGATGGGCGAGCCCGACGGTGTCCAGGCACGCCGTCACCCGCTCCCGCCGGACCGCCGACGGCAACCCACGCAGCTTCAGCGCATAACCGACGTTCTCGGCCACGCTCATGTGCGGCCAGAGCGCATAGGCCTGGAAGACCATCGCCACCTGCCGCGCCTCTGGCGGCAATATTCTCTCGGGTGTGGCCACCGTTTCGCCGCGCAAGCGGATCGCCCCGGCGTCCGGCGCCTCGAACCCGGCGATCAATCGCAACAGCGTGGTCTTACCGCACCCCGACGGCCCCAGCAGAGCGACGAACTCGCCCGACTGCAGTCGCAGATCGGCACAGTCCACGGCCCGGTGGGCGCCGAAGCGCTTGGTCACGCTCTCAAGAGTCAGGTCTGCCATGGCAGCACTCCACGCGGCATCTTGATCCAGCGGGCGAAGAGCGTCGCCACGACCGCGATCGCCAGGGTGACCACCACCGTCAGGACGGAGACGGCAGCGGCGGCGTTGGAGTTGCCCTCGTCGTAGAGTGCGAAGATCACCACGCCCAGGGTTTCGTTGCCGGCCGACCACAGCAAGGCCGAGACCGTCAGTTCGTTGAAGGCCGCCATGAAGACCAGCATGCCGCCGGCCGCGGCAGGCGCTGCGGCGAGCGGCAGCACGATATCGCGCAGCCGACGCCACCCCCCGGCCCCGGCGATCTGCGCCGCCTCCTCGAGTCTGGGGTCGAGTTGCTCGACACCGGAGATCGCCGGGCGCAGCGCCAGAGCCAGGAAGCGCCCCAGATAGGCAACGGCCAGAATCCAGAAACTGCCGTAGAGGCTGATCTCGAGCAACGGCAGCGGCCGCAGGTAGAGCAGAATGCAGGCAATCGACAGCACGATACCCGGCAGCGCGTAGGGCGCGTCGGAGATCAGCGTCAGCAGGCGCGCCAGCGCGCGCCTGCGCACCACCGCCAGATAGGCGAGCGGGATCGAGACCAGCACGCAAGAGACGGCGGCCAGGGCGGCCAAGAGAGTCGAGTTGACGAAGGCCCGCCCGGTGATCTGGTTGGCAAGAACGTCGCCGAAGTGCCGCAGCGTTGCGGTTTCCAGAGTCACCGCCACGCCGAGCGCCTGCGCGACCGAGCTGTTTAACAGCGCCAGCAACGGCAGCACGCCCGTCAGGATCAACAGACTCCAGACCGTCGCCTCGACCCGCCACCGCCGGCGGCCGAGCGCGAAAGGCTGCAGCACCCGGCCGCCGCGCTTCAGACTCAGCTTACCGCGTTTGGCCGCAGCCGCCTGCACGGCAAGACCAACCGCCGCGATGACGGCCAGCAGCGCCGCCAGCAGAGCCACCTCGCCCAGCACGCTGGGACCGAAGCCGTTCAGCCGCTGATAGATAAACGTCGTCAGCATGGTGTAGCGCCCCGGAATGCCAAGCAGCGCGGGGACGCCGAAGTTACCGATGGCCGAAACGAAGGCGAGTGCGGCGCCGGCCAGCAAGGCCGGGCGCAGCAACGGCAGCACGATCCCGAAGGTCAGGCGCAAGGGCCTCGCGCCGGCCGCGCGCGCCGCTTCGACCAGCTCGTCGGGCAGCGCGCGCAGCCCGGCCCGCACGGTCAGGAAGACCATCGGCGCATGTTCCACGCCCATCAGGAGCACGATCCCTTCGCGCCCGTAGAGCGGGTTGCGCCTACCGGCCGGATAGTCGAGCCCCGGCAGTTGCCAGATGAAGCTGGAAGGTCCGACCAGCTCCAGCCAGGCCAGAGCCGCGATCTGCGCCGGGATCAGCAACGGTAGCAGGGCGAGAAAGGTCAGCAGCGCCTTGGCACGCAGATCGGTCAGACCGATGGCAAGCGCCAGACCGCCCCCCAGCACGACCGAAACCAGAGTGGCCAGCAGCCCGGCCTCCAGGGTGTTGACCACGGCCTGGCGGGCGAAGCGGTTGTCGAAGAGTGCGCGCGCGATCTCCAACCCTTCGGCCGGACCGGCGGCGAAGACCTCGGCGAAGAGGCGCAGCAGCGGCAGCAGACAGAACAGCAGAACGAAGGCCGCGACCAGACTCAGCAGCGCCCGTTCCTGCCGGTCGCCAGCGCCCGGCGGGCGCAGCCGCGGAACAGCGCCAGGCTCTGGCCCCTGGCGGCCTGCGCGCTCCTCCAGTGTCGAAGGCGACGTAGCCTTCAATGACATTAGCCGCCGAAGAGGTTGGCGAAGCTCTTCTTCATCTCTTCATCGTTGGCGATCAGCCTGCCGGGATCCACCGCAATGATCTCCAGATCGACATCGTCCGGAAAGGTCGCGGGCGTCGGCGCCCCCGGCAGGGCCGGCAGATAGCCTTGCTCGGCGGAGAACTGTTGCCCCGCTTCGCTGAGCAACCAGTCGATGAAGACTTCGGCCGCCAGAGAATTCTTGGCGGTCGAGAGAATCGCCGCCGGCTCGGTGATCGCCGTGACGCCCTCGGACGGGAAGACGAAGTCGACGGGCGAGCCTTCGGCCTTGGCATTGAAGGCCATGAACTCGACGATGATCCCCACCGCATTTTGGCCGGTCGCCACGGCCTCAAGCACCGAGCCGTTGCCGCGCCCGGCGATCGCGCCGTTGTCAGCCAGCGCCTCGTAGTAGTCCCACCCGAAGGACTCGTGGGCCGTCATCGTCCCGACATGCAGCGCCGCCGCACCGGAATAGAGCGGGCTCGGCATGATGACCTGATCCGCGAAGCGCGCGTCGGTCAGATCGGCCCAACTGGTCGGCGGCTCCGCCACCAGATCGGTGTTGTAGACGATGCCGGTGGTGATCAGCTTGGTTCCGACGAAAGCGCCCTCGGGATCCATGATGGCCGGATCGTAGGGCTCGGTCGGCGCCTCGGGATAGGCCATCAACCGGCCATCGTTCTTCAACTCGGTCATGACCAGCGCGTTGGCCACCAGCAGCACGTCCGGCTGCGGATCGCCGGCCGCGAACTCGGCCTCCAGCTTGTTCATCACTTCGGTCGTGCCGGAGCGGAAGAAGGCAACCTCGATCTCCGGGTGAGTCTCGTTGAACACCTCGATCATCTGGACCAGGAGATCCTGAGGCTGCGAGGTGTAGAGCATCAACTCACCGTTCTGAGCCGCGGCCGGCGCCGACCCGAAGGCGGCGAGCGCGGCTACGGCGAGAAGCGTCTTGCGCATCTGTCGGTCGCTCCCGTCTTGGAGGATGAAACGAAGGGACTGCCAAACGGCGGGCTGCGCGAGCCGGATGGCGGAACCGTTTCCTAGCCCAGGAGCCACGACAGTTTCATGACAAAGCGGCGACTCATGACCGCAAACGAATGGGCCGTCGCTGGCGAGACCGCCGGGGCTATCACTGCTGGCCGGTCAACTAGCCGGCGGCTGCAGCCGGCAGCTCAGGTCGAGGACCGGCGCGAAGTCCTGGGCCTTGCAGACGAAGGTCCCGATCAGCCGCTCCTCGCCATCGTCACACTCGACCGTGAGGGTCAGGGCGTCCGGCGGAGTCCAGAGCTCCTGTTCCTTGAAGCTGGCGGCCACGCTGGAGCCCAGGCGCGCCACCCTGGTGGTGCAGGCCGTCTTGATGGCCGGCGGAATCGGCGCGCGTTCCCAATGCAGGTCGCCTTCGACACGGCTGAAGCCGGCGCGCGGCGCATCGAGGTCGCGGCTGAAGCGCTGGGACCCCTCATCGGTGAAGGTCGCGGCATCGCCGGAGGGCGGCGCAGCGGGTGACGGCGGAGAGGCCACGACGTCCGGCGGCGGCGCAGGCCGGCGCGGCGGCAAGGGAACTTGACCGCCCTCGCCGTCCGGCTCCGGCGCGGCAGCCGGTATCGGCGTTCCCTCCGGCGCGGCCTCATCCGCCGGCTGAACCGTCGGCTCGGCGGTTGGCGGCTCGGTGGCTGGCGGCTCGGAAGCCGTAGGTTCCGGGGCCGGTTCCGGCGGCAGCAGCGGACGCGGAGCACCGTTGGCCGGATCCGCCGAAGGCGACGGCTCAGGTTGCACCGGACGCTGGTCGAGCGGCGGTGGCGGCGGCGCCAAGGGAATGTCGGTCTGAGCCACCTCCGCGGCCCGCGAAACACCAGGCATCGAGAGGCCCAGCGTCAGCAGTAGGACGGCGGAGAGCGATGCGGCAGTCGAAACCGCCGTTCGGCAATCGATCAGGGTCAGTTGCATAGCGTTGTATACTACGCAGCCGAGGCCGCGAACGCATCCCCGGCGCCGTAGAGCTTATCGGCCTTAACTGCCTTCCGCGCTCTGGTGCAGGATGGCGCGATAGATTTCCGCATCGCCGCAGAGACCGACGGGCCGCTCGCCTTCGCAAAGAACAACCGGCCGACCGCTGGCTTGCCTCAGCTCGATCACCTGTCGGAGCGTGGTTTCGGCCGGGGCCAGAACCAAAGCCGCCTGCGGCAAGGTGTCGGTGGACTGATCCGGTACCCAGCTATGCAGCGTCAGAGGCCGCCCGTCCTCTTCGGCTCCGAGGATCCCGACGCCGTTCAGCTTCAGCAGGCAGCGGCCGGCCGCGTCCAGAGCCAGGGCTTCTCCCTGCCGCGGCACTTCGGCGAGCGGCGTCATCATGGAGGCGCCGCGCAGGACGTTGATGGGGTTCATGTGCGCCACGAACTCGCGCACGTAGTCGTTGGCCGGCTGCAGGACGATCTCCTCCGGCCGGCCGACCTGCACGACCCGGCCACCCTCCATGATGGCGATGCGGTTGCCCAGCTTCAGGGCCTCGTCAAGGTCGTGGCTGACAAAGAGAATGGTCTTGCGCAGCTCCGCCTGGAGGCTCAGCAACTCCTCCTGCAGGTGGGTCCGGATCAGCGGGTCGAGCGCGCTGAAGGGTTCGTCCATCAGCAACAGGTCGCCGTCGGTGGCGAAAGCGCGAGCCAGACCGACGCGCTGCTGCATGCCGCCCGACAGCTCGTGGGCGTATTTGTCCCCCCACTGGTCGAGCCCGACGAGCTCCAGCTTCTCCTCGACGATGCGGCCGCGTTCGGCCTTGGGCAGGCCGCGCAGTTCCAAGCCGAACCCGACGTTTTCGCGCACCGTGCGCCAGGGCAGCAGCGCGAACTGCTGGAAGACCATGGCGATGCGTTCGGTCCGCAGGCGACGCAGGGTGACTTCGTCGCAAGCGGCGATGTCCACCTCGGTTTCGCCGTTCCGTACCAATACTTGGCCGCGCGTGACGGGATTGAGACCGTTTACCGCCCGCAGCAGCGTCGACTTGCCCGACCCCGACAGCCCCATCAGCACGCAGATCTCACCCGCCTCGACCTGCAGATCCGCCTGCGCGACGCCGAGCACGCAACCGGTGCTCTCCAGAATCTCCTCGCGGGTCTGCCCGCGATCGATCAAGGGAAGCGCCTGTTCGGCCTCGTCGCCGAAGACGATGTCGACTCCCCTAAAGGTGAGTGCGGACATAATCTACGACTTGCCTCCGAGCTTGGGCTGCTTGCAGAAACGGTCGAGCAGGATCGCCAGGATCACGATGGCGAGACCGGCTTCGATTCCCATCTCGACGTTGACCGTATTGAGCGCGCGCACCACCGGCTTGCCGAGCCCATCAGCGCCGACGAGCGCGGCGATCACGACCATCGACAGACTCAACATGATGCACTGGGTCAGCCCCGCCATGATCGTCGGCATGGCGTGCGGCAGCTCGATCTTCCACAGCAGTTGGCGCCGCGTCGCCCCAAAGGCCTCGCCTGCCTCGACGAGCTGTTTCGGGACCGAGGAGATACCCAAGTAGGTCAGGCGGATCGGCGCCGGGACAGCGAAGATCACCGTGGAGATCAGGCCCGGTACCATACCCAAACCAAAGAGAATCAGGGTCGGGATCAGATAGACGAAGGTCGGGATCGTCTGCATCAGGTCGAGGATCGGGCGCAGCACCGTGTAGAGCCAAGGCCTGTGAGCGGCAGCGATCCCCAGCGGCACGCCGATCACCATGCAGGCCGTGGTCGCGAAGAGCACCAGCGTCAGCGTCTCGACCGTCGCCTCCCAATAGCCGAGATTGACGACCAACAGCAGTGACGCCACCACCGCCGCGGGCAACTTCCAGCTCCGGTGCAGCCACCAGGCCAGTGCGGCCAGAAGGGCAATCAGGACCAGCGCCGGAATGGCTTGCAGCCCGTCGTTGACTCCTTCGACGACAAAGCCCAGTCCGTCGGACAGGCCGCGAAAGAACCAGTAGAGGTGCGTCTGCAGGAGATCGAAGAGCCCTTCGCCAACCTCCCCGATCGGGATCTTCCTGGATGAAATCCAGTCTTCCATGGCCGCCTTCCCGTCCCTGTGGAGGGGCGCCGCGCGGCGGGACGGCCGGAGTCCCACGAGCCGTTAAGGCCGCCTCACCGCTGGAGCGCCAACGCCGTTAGAGTCCCGGCGCCGTTAGAGTCCCAGCGCCGCCTTGACGGCCGGCAAGCCGGGCTCGCCCTCGACCGTGGTGACACCCTCGAGCCAGACATCGAGTACGTCGGGACTGGCTTGCAGCCAGGCCTCGGCAGCCTCGTCGGGCGCCTCGCCGTCATCCAGGATCGCCCCCATGACCTCGTTCTCCATGGCCAGGGTGAATTCCAGATTGTTGAGGAAACGGCCGACGTTCGCGCAGTCCTCCAGAAAGCCGGCCCGCACGTTGGTGTAGACCGTCGCGCCGCCGAAGTCCGGTCCGAAGACGTCGTCACCGCCGGTCAGGTAGACGATGTCGTGGTTGGCGTTCATGGGGTGCGGCTCCCAGGCCAGAAAGACCACCGGCTCTTCGGACCGCTCGGCACGGCGCACCTGGGAGAGCATGCCCTGCTCGCTCGACTCCACCACCTCGAAGTCGCCGAGACCGAAGGTCCCGCCATCGATCATGTCCTGAATCAGCCGGTTACCGTCGTTGCCCGGCTCGATGCCGTAGATCCTGGCGTCCAGCGCCTCCGCGAACTCGGCGATATCGGCAAAGTCCGTCAGTCCCGCGTCGGCGGTGTAGCGCAGCGTCGCCAGGGTGTACTTGGCCCCCTCCAGGTTGGCGCGAACCACCTCGACCGTTCCGTCTTCACGGTAGGGCGCGAGATCCGCTTCCATCGTCGGCATCCAGTTGCCCAGGAAGACGTCCACGTCACCGTTTCTCATCGAGGCATAGGTGACGGGCACCGAGAGCACCTCCGTCTCGGTCTCGTAGCCCAGCCCCTCCAACACGGTCGTCGCGAGCGCCGTGGTCGCCGTGATGTCCGTCCAGCCGACATCCGAGAACACCACTGCGCGGCAGGCTTCAGGCACCTCTGCCTGAGCCGTCGTCGCCAAAAGCGTTGCCGTTGCTGCTGCCGCAACCTTGCCCGCAATGAGCCAGCGAACCTTCATGGATTATCTCCCTGCCTTTCTCAGAACAGTGCCTTCAGCCCAAACGGCTCGGCGCTTTTTCAGATTTCGTCCGGATTGCGCACCTGCAGCGATCCGGGTTGGCGATACGGCTGCGACAGATGAGGTCGCCCGATGCCAAACCCAGTGGCATCCCGCGTGATCGCCAAGCTTGAGGCTTGCCATAATAAAAGCGGTTTTTGATTGAACGTTCAATCAAGAATGTTAATTTTACGTCCTTCTTGGCTTCTGTCCCGATCAAGACTGGGATAAAAGCCGATCCGAGACGACGGTTCGAGGCGGCAGAAATGCCCAAGCTCGGCATGGAACGGTTGCGGCGGCGCCAACTGATCGAGGCGACGATCGATGCGGTCCACGAAGTCGGCTTCGCAGCCGCCAGCTTGCAGGCTATCGCCAAACGTGCCGGCGTCTCTCCCGGACTGGTAGCTCACTACTTCACGGACAAGAACGGCCTGCTGGAAGCAACCTTGCGCGCTCTCTTCGAGGATCTGAACCGCGACATGATCGCCCGCCTGACGGCTGCCGAGACTCCCTGCGCGCGCGTCGAGGCCGTGATCGACGCCAACCTGGCCTCCAATCAGTTCGATCCCCGTCTTGCGAAGGTCTGGCTCGCCTTCTGGGCACAGTCCCTGCACGTCCCGACGTTGGGACGCATCCAAAAAATCTATCAGCGGCGCATGTTCGACAACCTCTTCCATGCCTTGAAACAGATCCTGCCGGCGCGTCGGGCAGGCGATCTCGCCCAGGGTCTGGCCGCCTTGATCGACGGCCTCTGGCTGCGCGCGACCCTGGCTGGCGGCCAGCCGGGCAGCGCTGCGGCGCGACGCATCGCTCGCGACTATCTGAACGCCCAACTCGCGCGGGAGACCGTGGATGCCTGATGCTGCCCCCCTGCCCGTTCTGACGACGCAGAAAGCCTGGATCGGCGGCCGGCCGCTCGACAACCGCGACGGCCGGACCTTTCAGACCCTCAATCCGGCGACCAACCGTCCGCTCTGCGACGTAGAGGTCTCCGGCGCCGCCGAAGTCGAGGCCGCGGTCACCGCCGCGGAAGCCGGCTTCGCCGTCTGGTCGGCCATGGGCGGCACGGCCCGAGGCCGCGTCCTGAAACGTGCCGCCGAGCTGCTGCGGGCGCGCAACCGCGAGCTGGCGGTGTTCGAGACGCTGGACAGCGGCAAGCCGATCTCGGAAGCGGAAACGGTGGACGTGCACTCCGGCGCCGACTGCCTGGAGTACTACGGCGGTCTGGCGGCCACGTTGGGCGGTGAACACGTCGATCTCGGCGCGGAGTGGAACCACAGTTTCTTCTACACGCGGCGCGAACCGCTCGGCGTCTGCGCCGGCATCGGCGCCTGGAACTATCCGCTGCAGATCGCCTGCTGGAAAGCGGCGCCAGCCCTGGCCTGCGGCAACGCCATGATCTTCAAGCCTGCGGAGCTGACTCCCCTGACCGCGCTGAAGCTGGCCGAGGTCTTCAAGGAGGCCGGGCTTCCCGACGGTGTCTTCAACGTGGTGCAGGGCTTTGCCGAAACCGGCCAGCTGCTGACCCAGCACGACCGCATCGCCAAGGTCTCGCTGACCGGCGAGGTCGGAACCGGCAAGAAGGTCATGGCCGCGGCCGCCGCGAGTCTGAAGGAAGTCACGCTGGAGCTGGGCGGGAAATCGCCCCTGATCGTCTTTGCCGACGCCGATCTGGACAACGCCGTCTCGGCAGCGCTGCTGGCAAACTTCTTCACGCAGGGTGAAATCTGCTCCAACGGCACCCGCGTCTTCGTCGAAGCGCCGATCAAGGACGCCTTCCTGGAGCGGCTGGTCGCGCGCACGAAAGCCATGCGGATCGGCGATCCCCTCGACCCGGAAACGCAGGTCGGCGCGCTGATTTCGCCGGAGCACCGCGACAAGGTCCAGGACTACATCCAAGCCGGCGTCGCGGCGGGCGCGAAGCTGGTGACCGGCGGCAGCCTGCCGGACGATCCGGCACTGACCGAAGGCAACTACGTCGCACCGGCGGTCTTCGACGCCTGCACGGACGAGATGAGCATCGTGCAGGAAGAGATCTTCGGCCCGGTTCTCTCGCTGTTGAGCTTCACGGAGGAAGACGAGGTAGTGGCGCGCGCGAACGCGACGCCCTTCGGCCTCGCCGCCGGTGTCTTCACCCGCGATCTGCAGCGCGCGCACCGGGTGGTCGCCCGGCTGCAGGCCGGAACCTGCTGGATCAATACCTACAACCTGACCCCCATCGAGATGCCCTTCGGCGGCTACCGTCAGTCGGGTCTCGGCCGCGAGAACGGCCGGGCCGCGATCGAGCACTACAGCCAGCTGAAGTCGGTTTTCGTCGAGATGGGCGACGTCGACAGTCCCTACTGACCCAGCCCCTATCGACCCCGCACCCACCGATCCTGGCGAAACAAGAAGACCAAGATGCCCGAGCAAGCCTACGACTACGTCATCGTCGGCGCCGGCTCGGCCGGCTGCGTGCTGGCCGCCCGGCTGAGCGAAGACCCCGAGGTCTCCGTGCTGCTGCTGGAGGCCGGCGGCCCCGACCGTGGCCTGATGTCCTGGATGATCCACATGCCGGCCGCCCTGGCCGAGCCGCTGAAGGGCAAGCGCTACAACTGGTCCTACAGCTCGGAACCCGAGCCTTTCATGGACGGGCGCTCGATCTATCAGCCGCGCGGCCGCGTGATCGGCGGATCGAGCTCCGTCAACGGCATGGCCTATGTCCGCGGCCACGCGCGCGACTACGACCGCTGGGCTCAGAAAGGCTTGGCCGGCTGGGACTACAGCCACGTGCTGCCATACTTCCGCAAGGCGGAGACCCATGAGCACGGCGCGGACGCCTATCACGGCGGCGAGGGTCCGCTGCATGTGACCGCCGGCCGCCTCGATCATCCGCTCTACGCGGCCTGGATCGAGGCCGGGCGGCAGGCCGGCTATCCTGTGACCGAAGACATGAACGGCCATCAGCAAGAAGGTCTGTCGCGCATGGACCGCACCTGCCGCGCCGGCGAACGCTGGTCGGCGGCCAAGGGTTACCTGCGCCCGGCGATGCAGCGGCCCAACCTCACGGTCATCGACCGCGCGCTGGTCGGCCGGATCGATCTGAAGAACGGCCGCGCAACCGGCGTCACCTACCGGCGGCGCAGCGCCGAGGCGCGCGTGAGAGCGGACCGGGAAGTGATACTGGCCGGGGGCGCGATCAACTCACCGCAACTGCTTCTGCTCTCGGGCATCGGCCCGGCCGACGAGCTGCGCGCCCACGGGATCGAGGTAGCCGCCAACCGCCCGGGCGTCGGCGAGAACCTGCAGGACCACCTGGAGGTCTATGTCCAGCATGCCTGCACGCAGCCGGTGACTCTCTATCCGGCGCTCAAGCCCTGGAACAAACTAAAGATCGGCATCGACTGGGTATTCTTCCGCAAGGGTCTGGGCACCACCAGCCATTTCGAGGCCGGCGGCTTCATCCGCAGCCGGGCCGGTGTGGAGCACCCCGACCTGCAGTATCACTTCCTGCCGATCGCCATGAACTACGACGGCAGCAGTCCGGCGCGCGGACACGGCTTCCAGGCCCATGTCGGACCCATGCGGCCGACCAGCCTTGGCAAGCTCAAGCTGCGGTCCGCCGACCCCAAGGCGCCGCCGTCAATCCTCTTCAACTACATGCAGACCGAGCAGGATCGGCGCGAGATGCGCGAAGGCGTCCGGCTGACCCGCGAGATCTTCGCACAGAGCGCCTTCGATGCCCTGCGCGGAGTGGAACTGAGCCCCGGCCCGGACGCAACGAGCGACGCGGAGATCGACGCCTTCGTCCGCGCCCACGGCGAGAGTGCCTATCACCCCTCCTGCACCTGCAAGATGGGGCCCGAGAGCGACCCCATGGCTGTCGTGGACGCCGCCGGAAAAGTCTACGAGATCGAGGGGCTGCGGGTGGTCGATGCCTCGATCATGCCGGACATTGTCAGCGGCAACCTCAACGCCCCCACCATCATGCTGGCCGAGAAGATCGCCGACGCGATTCGGCAGCGCCCGGCATTGCCGCCTTCGGACGCGGCGGTCTGGTTTCATCCTCAGTGGGAAACGGCCCAGCGGTAACGGCGGCGCTTCGACGCCGCGTCAGATCCCGAAGGCGAACAGCAGCAACAGGCCGCCGACAAACGCCGGCAGCCGCAGCCAGAGCCTGGGCGTCGGACCGATCACGGCGTAGGACATCAGGAACAGGCCCGCCGCCACCTTGACCAGGGCCGCCAGGGTCAGTAGCGGTGCCTCCGCCAGCATCAGCAGGGCCGGATTGGCGACGAACCCGAGCGGCACGAGAAACAGGCCGAGGCCTAGCGCCATGGAGCGTAAGGCCACGGGAATCCAAGGCGTCTCGGCGATACCGGCGGCGATAAAGACGTTGCCGCAGACCGGCGGCGTGATGGTGCAGAGCAGCGCGTACCAGAAGACGAAGAGATGGGCATAGAGCTCCGGCAGGCCGAGCTCGACCAGTGCCGGCCCGGCCACAGCCACGCAGATCACGTAGGCCGCCGTGGTCGGCAGCTCCATGCCGAGAACCAGACTGGCCAGGGCGGTCAGCAGCAGCGCCACCCAAAGCTCGCCACCCGAGGCGGAGAGGATCAGCGAAGTGATCTTCACGCCCAGGCCGGTCATATGAAACACACCGACGATCAGGCTGGCGCAGACGATGATTGCAGCGATGGAAGCGATCTGGCGGCCGGCCTCGACGCAGCCGGTCCAAAGGCGATGCAGCCAGCGCCGCAGATCGAAGCCGCCAAGGGAGTCCGTCGCCAGCAGCAGGATCGTCGCGACCGTTGCGAAGAAGGCGGCGTAGGGCGCCGTGAAGGCCGTGAAGACCAACACGTAGACCAGGATACCGAAGGGGACGAGGAAGAAGGGTACGCTGCGCAGCACCAGCCACCAGCCGGGCAGCTCGTCGCGGGTCAGGCCGCGCAGGCCGAAGCGCAAGGCGTAGGCGTGCACCCCCATCCAGGCCGTCAGGAAGAAGAGGATGGCCGGCGGGGTGGCCGCAACCATGATGGTCGTGTAGTCACTCCGCAGCAGCTCGGCCATGACGAAGATGCCGGCGCCCATCAGCGGCGGCATGATCTGCCCGCCGGTCGAGGCCACGGCCTCGGTCGCCGCCGCCAGCGAGGGCGGATAGCCAAGCCGTTTCATGGCCGGGATGGTCACCATGCCGGTCGAGGCCGTGTTGGCCGCGGCGACGCCGGAGATCGTGCCGTAGAGGGCGCTGGAGAGCACCGCGATCTTGGCGGCCCCGGCCCGGAAACGGCCGGCCAGTTGCGTGGCCAGCGCCATGAAGCCGGTGCCTGCCGTGCCGGCCGAAATGAAGGCGCCGAGAATGATGAAGGGCGCGATCACCTCCGCGGAAATTCCGGTCAGGCTGGACCACATGCCGCCGCCGGTGATCACCAGCGTCCCGAAATAGTAGTCGAACGGCAAGCCGCCGTGGCCGAAGTAACCGGGGATCAGATCGCCGAAGTAGCCGTAGAGCAGCACCAGAAGCGTGATCGCCGGCAGCACCCACTTGATCGCACGCCGCGCCATCTCCAGCGCCACCAGGATCACGGCCAGCGCCACCACGCGCTGGAGATCGCTCTGTAGCGAGCCGTACTGATCGACCAGCCGGTCGCTCTCGACCGCGATGAAGCCGGCGGCCAGCAAGCCGACCAGCCCCAAGACGTAGCCGGACCAGCGGGCGAAACGATCCGGCGTCAGCGCAAAAAAGAAGATCCACGGCAGCGCCAGCATGAAGTGCAGCGGCCGCGTGATCAGATTGGGGATCAGCCCCGAGAACACCAGGTAGAGATGGAAGCCGACGGAAATCAGTCCGCCGGCCAGCATCGCCCAGTCCCGCGGGCCAAGCCGCGACAGCGGCCCGGCCAGGGGCGAGTCCGACGGGATGCCCCGCTCCTCAGAAACGACGAGGACCGGCCCGGAAGCTTCAGTGACGGAGGCGGCCGGCGCGGCCATCGGCTAGGGCCGAGCCCCCGTCAAGGGAACCGGCGCCAAAGAGGCCTGTATCAAAGCAGAGCGTCCGGAAGCTCGATGCCCTGCTCCTCATAGTAGCGGCGGGCGCCCGGGTGCAGCGGTGCGCCCATCTGATCGAGCAGATCGACGGTGACGCCGTTCCACCAGGGATTCTCGCCAGCCAGCCGGTCCTTCCACTCCCAGAAGGTCTTGGTCAGGAAGTAGGCCACCTCCTCATCCATGCCGACCGTGCCGTAGCCGCCGACCGGAACACCGACCGTAGACACCGCTTCCTCCTGACCCTTGTAGGTGCCGGCATCGATGGTGAGAGGACCGGACAACGGGTCCAATTCGATGATGGTCTGCCGCTCCGTTTCCGTCAGCGAGAGCAACTCGACGGGCGTGGTGGTGGCCAGTTCGACAAGGCCCGGCGTCGGGTGCGAGCTGCAGGTCGAATAGCCGTCGATCTTGGCATTGCGCATGGCAGGGCCGGCGGCATCCAGCTCGACATCCACCAGATCGATCTTATCGGTCAGCTCCAGGGCGTCGAGAATCGCCTTGGTGCGACGCTCGCAGAAGGAACCCTTGCCGCCGGCGATAAACTGCTTGCCCGTGAGGTCGCCGAGGTTCGAGATCCCGGAGTCCTCCCGCACCACGAAGTGAATGGTTACGAAGGGCATTACAAAGAGCGTGCGGGCCGTATCGAAGGCCTCGCCTTCGAAAGGCTTGCGGCCTTCGCGCGCGGCCGCCAGAAGGCTCGGCGGGGTCGTGAAAAAGAAGTTGCCCGGGCGAACCTTCGACTCCTTGACGTTCTGGACCGAGCCCTGGCTCTCCTCGACGGTCGGCAGAATATCGCCGCCGCTGGCGTCCTTCAGCATCTCGGCGAGCTGCACCATCATCACGTAATAGGACGAAGTCGACTTCGCCGACTTCAAGGTGATCCGAGAGTCCGCGCTGGCAGCGCCGGCCAGTAAAGACAGTCCGGCAAAGGCCGCCACGCCGGCCGTCAAGAATTTGCGCAACTGCATTGGATTCAGTCCCTCCCTCGTGAGTCGGCTGCGCCAATCGGCGGTCGAACCAACGACCGTTCTTATTGTTGAACCAGTCCAGGAAACCGCGCAGCGATGTCGGTGCTTTCTGAAGGAAAACAGTGCTGAGCGGCCTTATAAGGGTCAAGAAAATTCGATGGGCCGGAGGCCGACAGGTCAATAGCCAGGGACCGATCTGCTGCACCGGAAAAGACCTTCTAGCAAACGGGGAAAATAGAACTCTGCATGCGACTTTTAATCACCGGTGCAGCGGGCGAACTCGGCAGCGACGTACTACGCGCGCTGTCGCGGCGCGACAGGCAGCTTGAGGCGGTCATTGCCGTCGATCTGTCGCAGCCGCCCGTACCGGTCGCAGCACTGCCTGCGGATCGCCTTGTCTGGCACGACATGGATGTCACCACGCCGGCTCTGTCGAGCCTGATCGCGGAAACGCAGGTCGACTGCGTGATCCATTGCGCGGCGATCACCGGGGCAACGGCCGAGGGCGATCCCGAGCGGACGCTGGCGCTCAATACCCACGTCACCGAAAGCATCGCCAGCGCGCTAAGCAAGGAGGGGACCGACCGGCGCTTGGTGTTGGCCAGCTCTATCGCCGCGCTCGGCGTCTTTCCAGCCGGACAGGCCGCCGACGAAACGGCACCCCGCCGTCCTCGCAGCGCCTATGGCCTCTCCAAGGCGCTCAGCGAACTCAAGCTGGAAGAGCTACGGCAGAACGGACACCTGGATGCCCGCGCCCTGCGCCTGCCGACTCTGCTGGTACGCAAGGCACAGCGGAGCGGGCGTCCCACCACCGGTTATCTCAGCGACCTGGTGAAGGCCTTTCGGGCAGGCCGCGCCATTGTCTTGCCCGCACCTCCGGACGTCCCGGTTGCGGTCGCTGCCGGCTCCGTGGCTGCAGAGGCGCTCGTCGAGGCCGCACTGATGCCTTCGAACTGCTGGGGGCCAACGGCTCTAGCCAACCTGCCCGCCTACCCAGTCACCGCTGCTCTGCTGTTGTCACTGCTGCGGGACTTGACCGCGACGCCAGGTCCCCAGGTGACCGTAGAGCGCGACGATGGCCTGATGGCGAAGGTCGGCGCCTGGCCCCAGGCCCTCAGCTCCCGGCTCGCGGAGCACCTCGACCCTCAGCACACGCAATCGCCCGAGGCGCGGCTGCGACATCTGCTGACGCAAGAGTCCTGAGATATCCCTAGTCCGTCCGAGGCTTGGCCCGCTCAGCGATCCAGATCCCGCCCAGCACCAGGATCAATGCCGCCGCGTGGAACAACGCGAAGTCCTCGCCCAGCAGCAGGACCGAGAAGAAGGCCGCAAAGATCGGCACCAGATTGACGAAGACGCCCGCCCGACCGGGGCCGATCAGCTTCACCCCCTGCATGAAGGAGAGCTGGGCCAGGAAGGAGGGGAAGATGACGACAAAGAGGATCACCGCCCAGCCGGTCGAGCTTGGCCAGAGAAGCGCACCGGTTGCCATCTCGGCCGCGGCCAGCGGCAGCGCCGCCAGGAAAGCCGCGACGGCCATGACAGAGAACATGGCCAGGGCCGAAACCTTCGGGCGGCGGCGTAAGCCCACCGTGTAGGCGGCATAGAAGACGCAGGCGACCAGCATGATGAGATCGCCTTGGGCAAAACGCAGCTGCAGTAGACGCTCCAGGTCGCCGGCGGCCGTAACGGTGACCACCCCCAGCATGGTGACCGCGACACCCAGCATCTGCAGCCGCGTCACCGGCGTGCGATCGATCAGAAAGGCGCCGATCAACACGAAAACCGGGATCGACCCCTGAAGGATCCCGATGTTGATCGCCGTCGTGGTCTGCGCCGCCGTGTAAAAGAGCGCGTTGAAAATCGTGAAGCCAAGCGTGCCCAGAACGGCCATGAAGCGCCAGTGTGCGCGCAGCAACGGCAGCTCCGCGACGATCTGACGGCGCGCGAAGACCAGCACCAATAGAACCACGCCGAGCCAGCGCAAGGCCACCAGCGCCATGGGTGAGACCTCGCCCACCGCAAACCGGCCCGCCACGGCGTTGCCGCCCCAGGCCGCCGTGGTCAAGACCAGCAGCAGATAGGCGTTGCCCACCGTCCAGTGACTCAGCTTCCGCGCGCCCACAGCCAGGCTCCGCATCGCGTCGCGACTCCCATCGGCTCCCCAAAGACGCGGCGACCATAAGGGACAAGGTCACCCGCAAGGGAGGTGAATTCCGACCGGCAGATCTGCGTCGGCGTGATGCTGCGGGGTGGGCAAACCGGCGTTAAGCCGTTTTCACGTCACCGTATGCGGCCAGCGCGCGGTCGATCAGCGCGTCGCTACGCCCCGTCTGAGTCAGCGGGTCGCGCAAGCTCTGCCAATCCACGGGCGCGCTACAGCGGCACTGCAGGCAGTCGATCAGATGCCGGCCGCTCTCGCGCACCTCCGCGCAAGCCTGCTTGACCATCTCCTGCGCCTCGGGTCGCGGCAGATGAGCCGCCAAGGCGAAGCTCGCAGCCTCTGCCGACAGCAAACCGTTAGATGCCTCGACATTGGCGTGCATCCGCCCGGTCCTGACCTCCAGTGTCTCGAGCAGTGTAAGGGTCTGCCGAAGCGCGGCACCCGATGCAACGGCGAGCCCGGGCAGCGTCATCCACTCCAGTTGCCAGGCTACGCCGCCACGCTCCTGCTCGTGCAGCATCGACTGATGCAGCGCCGACATCTCGGTTGCCGTCCGGCGCGCCAAGGCGACGACCGCTTCGGCGGGTGTAGGATTCGCCTTGTTGGGCATGGTCGAGGACCCGCCCGCCCCCGCGAGCGCCAACTCGCCGACCTCCGATTGCGTCAGCAGCAGCACATCCGTTGCCAGCTTGCCCAGCGCAGCCGCGATGCCCGCCATCCAGCCACCGATATCGAGAAAGGGGTCGCGTTGAACGTGCCAGGGCATGGCCGCTATGGCCAGGTCGAGCCGCGCAGCCAGGCGGCGCTCGATCTCCCCCGCCTGCGCGCCGAGCGCCGCCTGGGTCCCGCTCGCGCCGCCGAGGGAGACGACGAGCGCGTCCCGTCGCAGCGCCGGAAGGCGCGCCGCGGAGCGGACAAGCAGCATCAGCCAGCCGGCAGCCTTCAGGCCGAAGGTGGTCGGCGTCGCTTGCTGTCCGCGGGTACGGGCGGCCATGATCGTGGTCCGATGCGCGTTCGCCAGTTCGGCGAGACGATCCATGACGCTGCGCAAGCGCGCCTCCTGACCGTCGAGCGCTGCACGCAAGGTGAGACAGGCCGCCGTATCGACGATGTCCTGGCTGGTCGCCCCCCAATGCAGATAGGGCGCGGCCTCTGCCGGCAACGTCTTCCTCAGCTCCGCCACCAGGCCCGGCACCACAACGCCGTCGCGGGCCGTCGCCGCGCGCAGGGCTTCCGGCCGGATCGGATCGCGCCTCGCCAACTCGGCAATGGCCGCAGCCGCCGGCTCAGGAATGATGCCCAACTCCGCCTGAACCGCGGCCAGCGCGGCTTCGACCTGGAGCATGGCACGGAGCTGGGCCTCCGCCGAGAGGGCTGCTTCGGTTTCGGGATCGCCGAACAGGTCGCCGAGATAGGCTGCTGAGGAGGAGAGGCTGTACATCGAGCTGTTGGGCGGCCGCCGTCAGGTCGCGAAGAACACCGTCTCGCCTTCGCCCTGCAGGCGGATGTCGAAACGGTAACCCCGTCCATCGCCGTCCGTCTCGATCGCCTGCGCGATCAGGGTTTGACGGCGCTGCGGGTTCTCGATCCGCCGCAGGATCGGGTCCGCGGCATTCGCGGCCTCCTCCTCGGGAAAGTAGAGGCGCGTCGAGAGACCAAGGTTGATGCCGCGGGCGACGATCCAGAGGCAAATGTGCGGCGCCATCATGCTGTCGCGCGGCCCCGGCACCGGCCCCGGCTTGATCGTATCGAAGGCGAAAGCACCGCTGTCGAAGTCGGTGGCGCAGCGCCCCCAACCGAAGAAGCCAGCGGCACAGCGGCTCTGTCGTGGGTCGAGCGGTGCGTTATAGATGCCGTTGGCGTCGGCCTGCCAGGACTCGATCAGAGCGTCCCGGACCAAGCCGCCGTCTCCATCGAAGACACAGCCCTCAACGCGGATGCGTTCGCCAGGCGTCTCGGGCCCGACGATGGCGCCACCCGGATCGGTCGGGTAGACTCCCGCCACGCCCGCGACGCTCGGCACCAGGCCGATGTGAACGTAGGGGCCTGCGGTCTGGGATGGTGTTTCCTTCAGGCGGTCAAGCGCTTGCGGCATCTCAATTGCCCTCCGGCCGAGTCTCGAAATAGGTCGAGCGGCGTCCGCGCAGCACCAGGTCGAAACGGTAGGCGCGCGCATCCATCGGCGCCGTCGCGGCCATGTCGAGCGGCGCGATCAGCTGCTCGATCGCCTGCGCATCCGGGATGGCATTGAGAATGGGACAGAGCGGAATGTGCGGATCGCCCTCGAAATACATCTGGGTGATGAGGCGCTGACCGAAACCCGAGCCGAAGATCGAGAAGTGAATGTGCGCCGGCCGCCAGTCGTTGACGTTGTTGGGCCAGGGATAGGGACCCGGCATTACGGTGCGGAAGGCGTAATCCCCCTGTTCGTTGGTCAGCGTCCGGCCGCAGCCGCCGAAGTTGGGGTCGAGCGCCGCCAGGTAGCCGTCGTTGCGATGGCGGTAACGCCCTCCGGCATTGGCCTGCCAGATCTCGATCAGCGCGCCCGGTACGCCGCGCCCGCGCTCGTCGCGCAGCCGCCCGTGCACCAGAATACGCGGGCCGATCGGCGCACCATCCTGAGCGTAGTTGCGCAGCAGGTCGTTGTCCAAGGGCCCCAAGGAGTCCGGACCGAAAACCGGGCCGGTACTCTCCGAAAGCGTGGCCTCGTGGGCGACCAGCGGACGCTGCGGCGACCGCAGAACCGAGGTCTTATAGGCCGGCGCCAGGGCCGGCGGGTGCCAGGCATGGTCGCGCGGGATCAAGGGGTCTGCCTGCGGCCGCAGATTGCTCGCCGCCCGATCACCTGCCAACGTATCGCTCATGTCTGCCCATCTCCCGCAGCCGGATCCAGCCGGCCGCTGTCCTCCAGGGTTTGCTTGACGACGCGGATGGCCTCGTTGGCAACCGGCACGCCGGCGTACACCGCCACATGCAGAAGCACTTCCTTGAGATCGTCGGGCGTCGCGCCGGTGTTGGCGGTGGCGCGGGTGTGCATCGCCACCTCCTCATGGTGACCGCCGGCGGCGAGCAATGCCAAGGTGACCAGGGAGCGTTCGCGCGGAGTCAGCCCGGGCCGCGACCAGACCGATCCCCAGGCGCCTTCGGTGATGAAGCGCTGGAAGTCGTCGTCGAACCCCGTCTTGCAAGCTTCGGCCCGATCGACGTGGGCGTCGCCCAGGACGCGGCGGCGCGTCGCCATACCGCGGTCGTAGATCTGTCCGTTTCGGTCAGCCAAGGCCATGCTCCTTCAGGAAACCGGAGATCGAACGGCCGAGCCGCTCCGGCGCCTCGACGCAGGGAATGTGGCCGACGCCCTCGACGACCTCGAAGGCGGCACCCGGAATCAGATCGGCCAGGCCGCGCACCACCTTGGGCGGCGTCGAGCCGTCGGCCGTCCCGGCGACGCAGAGCGACGGCGCCGCGATGCCGCGGGCTGCCTCCGTCAGGTCGGCATCGCGAATGGCCGCGCAGACCGCCGTGTAACCCTCGGCCGGCGTGCGGGTGAGCATGTTGCGCCAGACCGCCAGCTCGGCAGGTCGCGTCTCCCGAAACTCCGCCGAGAACCAGCGTTCCATGACCGCATCGGCGAGAGCCTCGAGGCCGCCCACGCGCACGCCGTCGATACGCTCGTTCCAAACTTCCGCCGTGCCGATCTTCTGGGCCGTGCAGCAGAACACGAGGCCGGCAACCCGGTCCGGCGCCGCGGCGGCCAGAGCCTGAGCGATCATACCGCCGACCGACAAGCCGACGACCGTTGCCTTGGCAATGCCCAGACCGTCCATCAAAGCCAGCAGATCCGACGCATGAGCGGCGATCGAGCGGTCCCCGGCCAGATCGCTCAACCCGTGGCCGGCCTTGGAGTAACGCAGAACCCGAAGACCCGGCGGCAGGTGCGGCAACAGCGCATCCCAGACCCGCAGATCGGTGCCGAGCGAGTTGGAAAAGGCCAGCACGGGCCCCTCCGCCGGCCCTTCGACCCGGTACTCGATCACCCGCCCATCGATCAGGGTTGACTGCATTCGAACGCTCCTCCACCGGCGATTTTTCTTGCAGACTGCGCGATCCGATCCGTCATGTAAAATTAGGTTTTCGACCGGACCGATAACCAGGACGTCATGCTGGACTCGAGAATCAAGCTTCGCCATCTGCGCACCTTCGTCGAGGTCGCCCGCCGCGGCAGCGTCAAACAGGCTGCCGACGCCCTGGCCGTGACGCAGCCGGCCGTCTCGAAGACCTTGAAGGAACTGGAGGAGATCGCCGGCGCGCGCTTGCTGGAGCGCGGCCGCGCCGGTGCCGCCACCACGGCGGTCGGCGAGACCTTCCTGCACTACGCCGCCTCCGCCCTCGCCTCTCTCGTCCAAGGCATGGACGGCATCGCCCAGGCCAAAGACCAGGGGCAGGAGAGCCTCACCGTGGGGGCGCTGCCCAGCGTGGCGGCCCGCATCATTCCCAGCGCCGTCGAACGCTTCAAGCAGACGACGCCGGAGGTGACGATCCGCATCGTCACCGGCCCCAATCCCTACATCCTCGATCGCCTGCGCAACGGCGAACTGGATCTGGTGGTCGGCCGTCTGGGACCGCAGGAAAGCATGACCGGCCTGAGCTTCAATCACCTCTATTCGGAGCGGGTCGCCGTGGTCGTGCGCCCCGGCCACCCCCTGCTGACCGCCAACGACGTGACGCGGATCGCCGATTACACCGTGCTCTTTCCCGACCCAGGCGCGGCGATCCGCGAGCTGTCCGAGCAGCTCTTGATCACCAGCGGCATTCCCCGTCTGCCCGATCGGATCGAGACCGTCGCCGCCACCTTCGGCCGCGCTTACCTGCGCAAGACCGACGCGGTCTGGTTCATCTCCTATGGGGTGGTCGCCTTGGACATCGCCGATGGGCAGTTGGTCGAACTGCCGCTCAACATCGACCAGACTCTTGGCCCTGTCGGCCTGACCATGCGGGCAGAGATTGCCATGACGCCACCCATGACTCTTTTCGCCGGGACCCTGCGCAAGATCGTCGATGCAGCCGCGCCATAAGCCAGAGCTTGGGGCTCTCACATAACACTCCGGTTATCCAAACCCATGAAATCCTCATTTTTCCTTCGGCATTGCGTGATGCAAACTGCGAAAAAAGAGGGTCCGACCGAAGCACCTGTCGGACAGAACACGAAAGGGAGGACGAGAGACAATGCGGGCCACACTGATGACAGGCGGTCTATTGGCCGGAGGCCTGTTGGCCGCCACCCTGAGTCTGGGCGCGAGCGCCGCTCAAGCCCAGGATGTCACGCTGCGGCTGCACCAGTTCCTGCCGCCGCAGGCCACCGTTCCCTCGAAAGCCATCGATCCCTGGATCGAACGTGTCGAGACCCAGTCGGATGGTCGGATCGAGATTCAGCACTTCCCCGCCATGCAGCTGGGCGGCGCTCCGCCGTCCCTGTTCGATCAGGCGCGCGACGGGGTCGTCGACATCGTCTGGACGGTCCTGGGGTATACGCCGGGGCGCTTCGACAAGACGGAAGCCTTCGAACTGCCCTTCATGGTGACCACCGGCGAAGCGACCTCCCGCGCCTTCCATGACTACGTCACCGAGAACGCTCTCGACGAGTTCGCCGAGGTCAAACCTCTCGTGTTTCACACCCACGGACCCGGCCTGCTTCACGTCAAGGGCGACGGCGTTCGCAGTATCGACGACATGCAGGGTCTGAAGTTGCGCGGACCCACGCGGGTCATCACCAGCATGCTTGACCGCCTGGGCGCAACGGCCATCGGCATGCCTGTTCCCGCGGTACCGGAATCTCTCTCCAAAGGCGTGATCGACGGCGCGGTGATCCCCTGGGAAGTGACCGTGCCGCTGCGGGTGTCGGAGCTGGTCGAGACCCACACCGGTTTCGCGGGCGACCATGGGCTCTACACCGCCACCTTCGCCATGGTGATGAACCGGGACAGCTACGAAAGCCTGCCCGACGATCTGAAGGCGGTGATCGACGCCAATTCCGGTGTCGAGGCAGCGGCCCTGTTCGGCGGCGCAATGGACGCCGGCGACGTGGTCGGCCAGCAGCGCGCCAAAGAGGCCGGCAACACCATCATCATACTGGACGCCGGCGAAACGGACCGCTGGCGTGCGGCGGCGGAACCGGTCATCGACGACTGGATCGCCGCGATGGACGACGAAGGCGCCGATGGGGCCGCACTGGTCGAACGGGCCCGCGCGCTGATCACCGAGCATTCGACGCAATAGCCCGCAGGCGGGGCAGAGTAGATCGCTGCCCCGCCCCGCTCTTCTTCCTTCCTGCTTCGGGATCGAGCCGTGATCGAACGCCTGATCCATAGAGCAGCGCTGTCTCTGGCGCTCGCTGGCGGCATCGCCTTGCTCGCCATCACCGTCCTGACCGTGGTCAGCATCACGGGACGCGGGCTGATCGCCATCGGACTGGGTCCGGTGCCGGGCGACTACGAGCTGGTCGAGATGGCCGCGGCCTTCGCGATCTTCAGCTTCCTGCCCTGGTGCCAGCTCCAGCGCGGTCACGTCACGGTGGATCTCTTCATGGCGCCTCTGGGACGCAGGGCCAACCTGGTGGCGGACCTGATCGGCAACAGCCTGCTGACGGCGGCGGCGGGCGTGATCTTCTGGCGCCTCTGGCTCGGCCTGCTGGACCGGCAGACCTTCGGGGAGACCAGCTTCATCCTCGGCATTCCCATATGGATCGGCTACGTCTTCGCGGCCGTCGGCGCCGCGCTCTTCGTGATCGTCAGCGGCTACACGGTGCTGCGCAGCCTGCGGGAGCTGGGCGAGAGCGCGGCGCAGAGTGCTAAAGGCGGGTCAAGCGGAGGGCCGCCGTCATGAGCGGCATCGAGCTCGGCCTGCTCGCCTTCCCGGTCCTGATCGCACTGATTTTCCTACGCATCCCGATCGGGCTGGCCATGCTGCTGATCGGCTTCTTCGGAGTCTGGATCATCACCGGCAGCGAACGCGCGATCCTGGCGCAGCTGAAGTCGGTCCCCTACGACACCTTCTCGAACTACTCCCTGTCCATTGTGCCGCTGTTCCTGCTGATGGGCCAGTTCGCCACGCGCGGCGGCATGTCCAGCGCCCTGTTCCAAGCCGCCGCCGCCTGGCTGGGCCATCGCCGCGGCGGCATCGCCATGGCCTCGGTCGGTGCCTGCGGCGCCTTCGGAGCCATCTGCGGCTCCTCGCTCGCCACCGCCGCCACGATGGGCCAGGTCGCCCTGCCGGAACTCAAGCGCTACGGCTACTCCGGCGCCCTCTCGACCGGCGCGCTCGCGGCCGGCGGCACGCTCGGCATCCTGATCCCGCCTTCGGTCATCCTGGTGATCTATGCCATCCTGACCGAACAGAACATCGCCAAGCTGTTCGTCGCCGCCTTCGTGCCGGGCTTCCTGGCCGCGCTGGGCTACATGCTGGCCATCGCCGTCTATGTCCGGATCTTCCCGGAATCCGCCGGACAAAGGGCGCCGAGCGCGGCGCGGGAACGCTGGCGGGCACTGCTGCAGGTCTGGCCGGTGCTGGCTGTCTTCCTGTTGGTGATCGGCGGCATCTACGCCGGTTGGTTCACGCCGACGGAAGGCGCAGCCGTCGGCGCAGCCGGCACCGGCCTGATCGCCTGGATCAACGGCGGCCTCAATTGGCACGGCCTCAAAGACTCGATCCTCGCCACGGCCGTCTCCACCGGCATGATCTTCTTCATCCTGCTGGGGGCAGCCGTCTTCAATTCCTTTCTCGCTTTCTCGCAATTGCCCCAGGAGGCATCGCGCTTCATCGGCGACAGCGGGCTCAGTCCCTGGCTGGTCCTGCTCGCGATCCTGGCCTGCTATCTGATCTTCGGCTGCGTCATGGACTCGCTGTCCATGATCCTGCTGACCATTCCGATCTTCTTCCCGATCATCATGGCGCTGGACTTCGGCATGACTCCGGAAGAGACGGCGCTGTGGTTCGGCATCCTGGTGCTGATCGTGGTCGAGGTCGGGCTGATCACGCCACCGGTCGGCATGAACCTCTTCGTGATCAACTCCATGTCCGGCGGCGTGCCGATCGGCCAGACCTATCGCGGCGCCCTGCCCTTCATCTGCAGCGACTTCCTGAGAGTGGCCCTGCTGGTGCTCTTTCCCGGCATCACTCTCTTCCTCGTCTCGGCCCTCTTCTGAACAGGCAGCGATCATGAGCAAGCGCATCCAAGTGGGAATCATCGGCTCCGGCCCGGCGGGTCTTCTGCTGGGTCAACTGCTGCATAAGGCCGGCATCGAGACGGTGATCCTGGAGCGACGCTCCCAGGACTACGTGCTCGGCCGCATACGGGCCGGCGTTCTGGAACAGGGGGCGGTCGGCCTGCTGGAAAAGGCAGGCTGCGGTAAACGCCTGCACAGCGAGGGGCTGGTGCACGACGGCGTCAACCTGGCCTTCGACGGCGAGCTGCACCGCATCGATCTCAAGGATCTGACGGGCGGCGATAGCGTCACGGTCTACGGACAGACTGAGGTCACCCACGACCTGATGGACGCCCGCGCCGAGACGGGCGCCGAAACGGTCTACGAGGCGGAGAACGTCCAGCCGCAGGGTTTCGACGGAACGACTCCCTATCTGACCTACGACAAGGACGGGCAGAGCCATCGCATCGACTGCGACTTCATCGCCGGCTGCGACGGCTACCACGGGGTCAGCCGGCAGTCCGTGCCGTCGGACCTGCTGAAGATCTACGAACGCATCTATCCCTTCGGCTGGCTCGGGCTGCTGGCCGACGTGCCGCCCGCCAACGACGAACTGGTCTATGCCAACAGCCCGCGCGGCTTCGCCCTTTGCTCCATGCGCTCGCTGGAACGCAGCCGCTACTACATCCAATGCGACCTGAGCGACCGGGTCGAAGCCTGGTCCGACGAGGCCTTTTGGGACGAGCTGCGCCGCCGCCTGCCCCATGACCTCGCGGACAGCGTCACCACCGGTCCGTCGATCGAGAAATCGATAGCGCCGCTACGCTCCTTCGTGGCCGAACCGCTGCGGTTCGGTCGCCTGTTCCTCTGCGGCGACGCCGCGCACATCGTACCGCCGACCGGCGCGAAGGGCCTGAACCTGGCGGCCAGCGACGTGCACTACCTCTATGAAGCATTGGTCGCCTACTACAGCGACGGTACGCAGGCCGGTCTCGACAGCTACTCCGCAGCCGCCCTTGCGCGGGTCTGGAAGGCCGAGCGCTTCTCCTGGTGGTTCACCACCATGATGCACCTCTTCCCGGACGACGGTCCCTTCGGTCAAAAGATTCAGGAAGCCGAACTGGACTACCTCGTCGGCTCGCGCGCCGCCTCCACCTCGCTGGCCGAGAACTACGTCGGCCTTCCGTACTGACGCGGACTCGATCGGAACGGCCGAAGCACAGGCAAGGCGCGTCCGGTCATGACACCCAACAGCCTATGTGACGCCATCAGCATCAGCCCGTAAGATCGGACCAAGGATAACGCGCGCCGAACGGGAGATGACGAAAGATGACGACTGCACCGCGGGGGAACGCCCTCGGCCCCGACGACTGCCTGGTGGTCATCGATCTGCAGAACGACTTCATGCCCGGCGGTGCGCTCGCCGTTCCGGATGGCGATGCCGTGGTACCGACGATCAACAGGCTGGCGCACCGCTTTCCGCATGTCATCGCCACCCAGGATTGGCACCCGGCAGACCACGCGTCCTTCGCCTCTCAGCACCCGGGCCAGGCAGCCTTCGAGACGATCGAGGCGGCTTACGGACCGCAGACACTCTGGCCGGATCACTGCGTCCAGGGCACCTCCGGCGCCGCCTTCCACCCCGACTTCGATGCCGGTCCGGCGGAACTCGTCCTGCGCAAGGGCTTCCGTCGAGCCATCGATTCCTATTCCGCTTTCGCCGAGAACGACCGCAGCACCACGACGGGCCTCGCCGGCTACCTGCAGGCCCGCGGCTTCCGGCGGCTGTTCTTCGCGGGACTGGCGACGGACTTTTGCGTCCGCTGGTCGGTCGAGGATGCCTGCGCCGCCGGCTTCGAGGCAGTCTTGATCGAAGACGCCTGCCGCGCCATCGACCTGAACGGCTCCCTGGCCGCTGCCATGGCAGCAATCCACGCAGCCGGCGCGGAGATTGTGCAGTCGGCCGACCTGCTCCGTGAGGCGGACGTTGTGGTCTAGATAGACCTCCCAAGCCAGATATATCTGCGGTCAGCTAACGCGAAATCTCCGCTTTGCGCCCCGCTGAAGGCTGTAACAGATCGTTCAAACGCGATTGACGCTGCGTTCGCCAGGGCCAGCGATGCTCTCTCTCACGGGCAGCGCCGCAGTCGAGCACGAGGATGCAGAACCCACTGCTCCCGCAGCGGCGCGGACACCGCACGAAAGCTGTTCCGACGAGGAGCGGCAACAGATTGCGGCTCTTCGAGTCGGAGGCGAGCAGAAGGGAAAATGAAGATGACGTGCAACAGCCTTGGCGGCAACGCGGTGTCCCGCGACCATTTGACGGTCGTGAGCACCTCGACGGAGGCGCGGCCCGACGCCGTGCTGTCCGCGACAATCGATGCGGCTTCCTTCCCGGAGTCCGCCCTTAGCGATCTCTATGCCTGTTGGAAAGGTTTCGGGCGGCCCGGCGAGGTACCGGCGCGCTCTGCGATCGATCCGACTGCGTTGCCACGGAAGCTCCTGCCAAACCTGTCCATCATCGAGCGGCTTCCTCCCGACGAAGATCAAGGCACAGGCGAGCGCTTCCGTTACCGTCTGGCCGGGACGGCCATCGAGCAAGCGGCCGGCCGCACCCTCACCTGGTGCTATTTCGACGAACTCCTGCCGGCCAACAGCTATGGCGATCACGTTCACTGGCAACTTCGCCTGCTTCTGGCGCAGCGCGCGGCCGTCTACTCGGAAGGTGCCTACCTCACCTCCGTCGACGGCAAGCTGGGCGTACGCACCACTTGCCACCTGATGCTTCCGCTGACAGACGAGGCCGGCGAGATTCGCTACGTCCTCGCCGCGCAGACCTTCGGCACCCTGAGCAACCTGAACCACGCCCCCTTCCTGCTGGCGGACGACTTCCGGCCGGGACGGACGGCAGTGGTTCGGGGAACCTAAGGGCCCCTAGATGTAAGAATGAAGGACTGCGACGCGAGCTTACAGCGACAGGATCGCAGCCCAAAGTTGCATCACCCCTCGAGCTCTTCATGTTGCTTTTTCTTTGGATAAAACCCACTAGAATGACGCGATTAAGCGTATCTTTCGTCTTTCGTCACAGATGGTTTGCTTACGACCATGAAAAGCCAACGCATTCTGGTTATCGAGGACGACGAATTCACCCGGCGTTTGCTGGCCGCCTTTCTGGAGAAATCCGGGTTTCAGGTCACCGAAGGCGGCAACGGGCAAGATCTGCATGCGCGCACGCGGGAAACCGCGTTCGATCTGATCGTGCTGGATCTCAACCTGCCCGACGAGGACGGGCTGGTCTTGACGCGACAGCTCCGTGCGCGCTCCCGGGTGCCGATTCTGATGCTGACCAGCCGCGACGACGAAACCAACCGCCTGGTGGGCTTCGAGTTGGGTGCCGACGACTACGTCACCAAGCCCTGTAACCCAAACGAGTTGCTGGCGCGCGTGCGCGCCATCCTCAACCGCTCCGCTGCCGTCGATACCAAGGACACAGCCGCGCCGATCGCCATCAAGGACTATGCGCTGGATCTGCAGCGCCATCGCCTCACCGATCCAAGGGGCGAAGAGATTCAGTTGACCGCCGGCGAGTTCCACCTCTTGTCCGCCCTAGCCATGGCCAACGGCCGCGTGCTGAGTCGAGGGCAGTTGATCGACGCGGTCGGGAGCCCCGAGGATGCTCTGACGGAGCGCTCTGTCGATGTCCTGATCAGCCGGCTGAGACGCAAGGTCGAAGCGAACCCGCAGGAGCCGGAGTTGATCATCACCGTTCCGCGCCATGGCTACCGCCTGGCGGTCAGCTGACCGGGATCCTGGTCCGCCCGCAAAACGCTATCAATGCAGAAGTCGGCGCGCGATCGTCTCACGCAGAACGGCAAGGTGCTCTGCCAACTGTGCGTGCTGTGCGGAGCAGGCAGCCTGATCGCCTTCGGCGGCGGCGACCTCCAGCGCGCGCCAGCAGGCGCCGAGCTGCATCGCCCCCATGAAGAAGCAGGCGCTGGCGGCGCGATGCGCGTCCGCCGCGAGCTCCGCCGTTTCGGCCGTCGCCAGCGCCTCGGCCGTCCGGTCGATCTTCGCCGTCATGTCTTCGAGGAATTCATCGATCGTGGAGCGCGCCTCTTCCAAGGAGGCGAAAATCGCGTGCAGATAGGCCGGATCGAACACCGCCGGCTCCGTGTCTGACTTGCCGGATCCCTCGGCCGAAGATGCAGCAGTCAGAGGAGATGGCGTCGCGGGGGGACCGTCGCCGATCAGCCTGCCGATGGTTTCAACCAAGCGGCCCTTGGCGACCGGTTTGGTCATGGTCACGCTGGCGCCGGCGGCCCGACACTTCGCACTGGTGCTTTCGCGGGCATCGGCCGTCAAGGCGATGATCGGCAGCCGCGCGTTCTGCGGGCTCGCGCGCAGCTGCCGCATGAGGTCGATGCCGTTCAGCCCAGGCATGTGGTAGTCCGTGATCAAGAGATCGTAGATTCCATCGCCCAGCGCCTTCAACGCATCCCTGCCGTCCTGTGCGACCGTCGTTCGATAGCCTTCGCGCGCCAGGACCTGCTGCAGCACGAAGGCACCTGTCGGATCGTCTTCCGCGATAAGAACGCGGCCGCGGACCGGGTCGCCGGCGGTTTGCTGCGGTTTGCCCTCCTCGGTCAGAAGGTCCGCGCTCAAGCGAGCCTCGTCCAGGAGCACCGGTCGGATGTCCAGGCTCGGCGCGGCCGCGGGCTCAGGCGCTTCGACCGCCGTCGCGGGCACGCGCAGCGTGAAGCGTGCACCGCGACCCAACTCGCTTTCCGCCTCGATCGTCCCTTGGAGAAGCTCGGCCAGCCGTTGCGAGATGCTGAGGCCAAGGCCGGTGCCTCCGAAGCGGCGGGTGGTCGAGGCATCGCCTTGCTGGAAGGGCTCGAACAAGCGGTCCAGCGAATCCTGCGAGATTCCAATCCCGGTGTCGCTGACCGAGAACTCGATCCGCTCGGCGGCCTGCCGCACGGTCAGCACCACCGACCCGGCGTCGGTGAACTTGATGGCGTTGTTGACCAAATTCCAGAGGATCTGCCGCAACCGCAAGGGATCGCTCAGGATGCAGGTCGGCACGTCCGGCTCGACACTGCAGGAGAGCTCCAGACCCTTCTGCAGCGCGATGCCGGAGTAGGCATTGATAACGCTGCGCGCCAACTCGCGGACGTCGACGGCTTCGTTTGCCACCAACAGCTCGCCGGCTTCGATCTTCGAGAGATCGAGGATGTCGTTCAGGATTCCAAGCAAGCTCTGAGAGGAGAGCTTGGCACGGTCCAGGGCATCGCTCTGCCGCTTGGTCAGCGTATCCTCTTCAATCAGGTCCAGCAGCCCGAGAACGCCATGCAGCGGCGTCCGGACCTCATGGCTCATCACGGCCAGAAAGTCCGACTTGGCTCGATTGGCCGCGTCCGCCTCTTCCTTCGCGCGCCGCAGACGCTGTTCGGCCATCTCGCGGGTGGCGATGGCGCTCTTGAAGGCCGCCACCGCGCTTTCCAGATCGCCGATCTCGTCGGTCCGGTTGGCCATCGGCGTTTCCACGGAAAGGTCGCCGTTCCGCAGCCGACGCAGAGCCGAGGTGCTGCGGTCCAGCGGCTCCGTAAGGGCGCGGACCAGCAGGAAACTCAGCACCGCAAGCACCAGCAGCACCCCGACACCGGCGGCCAGGCCGACCCGGCGCATGGAGGTCAGCGGCGCGAAGACCTCGGACGCCGGGGTCTCGGCAATGACGGCGTAGCGAAGACCCAGCAGCTCGGCCGGGCCGTAGGCGATGATGGTGTCGCGCCCGATGGTTGCCCCGGGTGGCTGCCAGTCGATCCGTTCGACCCCGGACGCGCCGTCGATCGCCCAGGCGACCGGGTCGATCTCGACCGCCTGCTGCAGCACGCGCGGTTCCTGTGGCGGACGCAAACGGCTGCGCAGCAGGCCATCCGCACCGACGAGAAAAGTCTGGCCGGTCTCGCCGAAGCCCTGACCGTCAGCCAACGTGTCGTTCACCCGCGCGATATCGATGACGAAAACGAGGAAGCCAAGCAGAGCGCCGTCGGGGCGCTTTAGAGCGCTGGCCACCGCGCCGACGATCGACCGCTCGCCGAGACGGTAGGTCTCGGCCAGATCGGTGAAGACGAAAGGGGCGTCGTCGCGCTGCCGTGCGGCCTCGAAGGCGGCCTGAACCGGCTCGCCAGCGAAACCCTCGTCGTCGATGCGATGGGCGAAGTCGTTCGCCTTGGCCACACTGTAGAGCACCAGCCCATCCGGCGACAGCAGCATGAGGTCGGCATAGCCCATGATATCCCGGTGCCGCCGAAGGCGCGGGTGATAGAAGCTGTGCGCCACCGAGTAGAGCGAGGCGTCTTCGGCATGCTCCAGGTGATCGCGACGCTGCGGGGGATGGGGATTGCCCTCGATGTAGAGCGCGCGGAGCTGACCCTCGGCGTCATCGCCCAGATCCGTCCAGCCGGCGACGAAGCTGGTCAGCGCCTGGCTGACGGCGGGCGAAGACTTGAAGACCTGGAGATCGCGGGCAATGCTTTCGGAGAGGGTGCGCAGAGCCTCGACCCGTGTGTTAACGTGTGCGCCAAGTTGGCCGTCGATCGAGATCTTGATCTGCTCTGTGGCAGTTCGGTCGGAGATCAGGCCGACGGCGCTGCCGCCAAGCAAGGCAGCACAGGCGATCAACAGGGGCAACTTCGTCCGAAAGCGAATGCGGTTCAGCAATGCGATCACGGCGCCACCTCAGCTGCACTGAAAGCATAACACCAGACGGACTGTGCCGGACACAGCCGCGCCGGGCACAGCGACGGGAGGACCGGGAAGCCCGCGGTCGGACGCGGTGGCGTGAACGGCTGGCTGCCGCCACCTTGGTCTGCGGCGCGCTGATCTCGGGCGCATTGATCTGCGGCGCCGTCGTTGCCGAGGCGGAGGCAGCCGAGTCCGAGCGGGTTCTGCGGATTGCCACAGAGGGCGCCTACCCGCCCTTCAACTACCTGGACGACGACGGAGCTCTGGCAGGCTTCGACGTGGACATCGCCTGGGCGCTCTGCGCCGTCATAGAGGTGGACTGCGTCCTGGTCGCCGAACCCTGGAACACCATCATCGACGGCCTGGTCGAGCAGCGCTACGACGCCATCGTCGCCAGCATGTCGGTGACGGAGGAACGCAAACAGCAGGTTGCCTTTACCGATAAGTACTACAGCACCCCCATGCGCTTCGTGGCGAAGCGCGACAACTTCCTGCGCATGGAGGAAGTCGAAGGGCAGCCGCTCGGCGCCCAGGCGGAGACGACCTCCTTCGACTACCTGCAGGACGGCCAACCCTTCGGCGAAAACCTGCACGCCTTCGAAACGATGGAAGAGGCCTATGCCGCCCTGCTCGCCGGCGAGGTGGCGGCGGTTCTGACGGACAGCCTGGTCGCTTGGGATTTCCTGAAATCCGATCCCGGGCAGGCCTTCTCCTTCGTCGGCGAGCCGATCTACACAGACACCGAGATCGCGATCGCCGTTCGCAAGGAGGACGAGGAGCTGCGGCAGGACATCAACCGTGCCATTACGCTCCTGATCATCGAGGGCACCTATCAAGACATCAATCAGAAGTACTTTCCGTTCAGCATCTACTAGCGCTTCGGCCTTTCCCGACGACCCTGTCTCGCTCTGCGGACCCGCCTCCCTGCTTGCGCCGACCGAGTCTAATCGACCCGCGGTCGCCATCCCAGCTGCTGCGAACCTGGCGACGGACCGCAAAACGGCTTGGCGGCGAGGCCGGTGCCTCCGCCGCGTCGCCGCCTGCCTTCCTCCGGTGCGAGCCTTCCTGGCTCGCCTTGGATCCGAGCCTTCCTGGCTCGCCTGCCCTCCCCCTCTCACGGCTCCACGTCACGCGGCGCCCGGACCAAAGCCCGGCGCCCGGGACGAAACTCGTCAGCGAAAAGGAAGGGTTCGCTGTGCGCGGCGTCGAGCCGCCTCAGCTTCTGGACCATCAGCGCGCAACAGAGTTCTCCCTCGTCGTTCAGCAGCGGCAGCATCAGGTGGCAGCTTGCGCGCACCCCCGTGAGACCGTTGCGGAAAGTCAGGAAGGCGCCCTCTGCGTAGAGCGGGCAGCGGTTCCGCTCCAAGACCGCCATGTCCCGGATGACCTGCTCCAGCCAAGTGTTGCGCGTCGGCAGCATCGAGAGATAGCGCCGCGTCATGGTCCGCCCCCCGGCCAGCTCGATCTGCGTTCCAACCAGTCGGTAGAAGAGCCGCCGGCCCTGGGTCGGCTGGCGCTCGAGGATGGACAGGTACGGCAGCAGCTTGCGAGGCAGGCAGAGCGGATCGAGTTCCGTGCGCGGCAAGGCAATGCGATCGCCGCAGAGGCGCTTCCAATCGTCGTGCAGACGGACGAAATCCGCTTCCGGCAGCGCCGCAGCCTGCAGGCTTGCCGGCGACATCCGCGATACCTGACGGTCGACACCGGCCCAGGAGCTGTCCGCCGGGCTCGCGAGCCACGTCGCCCTGGCTGCGGTGATCGCGCTCTGCATCCTGGCCTCCACCCATTCCTCTTGCTCGCCCATCGCCGATCTGACCTCGTCGACCTGACTGCAGTGTCCGCTCCTCCTTCGAACTGGATGTGAACGACGCCCGAACGACTTGTTACAAGGTCCGTTACAGCGCCTGATCCCGCTCCTTTCCATCGCGTCTATGTCCACCGAAAGCTCTGGCACGCCGCCCCTTCGGCGCTGAAGCATTTACTCCCGCCGCCGCCTGCGCTATACCCTGTCCCGGTTGATTTGACAGACCCGAAAGCAACGCAGGGGTCCGACACGATGATAGTGATTTATCGAGCTTTCTGACGCGCGCCCGCGCCCTTCGAGCTAACGGTTCAGACCACCAGCTCCGCTAGCGCCGCCGCGCGATCTCCGACGCCTTTCGGCTTCGACGAGTCCCCTGCGGTAGGAGCAAGCGATGTTTCGCTGGTTCGAACATCTAGTCGACCATTTCGCCCCCACGTCCGACACACAGCCGCCCGCCCGGTTGGCTTCTTTCTATTGGCATTACGCCAAGCAGGTCTGGCCGCTGCTTGCCGCGGTCATGGTCGTCGGCCTTTGCGCCGCGCTGGTCGAGGTCGCGCTCTTCGCCTTTCTGGGCGAGATCGTCGATCTGGTGCGCGCCGCCGAGACACCCTCCGCCTTCTTCGCGGAGCATGGCGTCACCCTGGCCATCATGGCCTTCGTCGCCTTGATTCTCCGGCCGCTGGTGTTCGGCCTGCACACCCTGCTGGTCAATCAGGCCATCGTGCCCAGCCTGACCAACCTGGTGCGCTGGCAGACCCACCGCTACGTGCTGCGCCAGAGCCTGTCGTTCTTCCAGGACGACTTCGCCGGGCGCATCGCCAACAAGATCATGCAGACCGGCCCCTCGCTGCGGGAGTCCGTGGTGCAGACCGTCGACGCGCTCTGGTTCGTTGCCATCTACACGGTCAGCGCCCTGTTGCTGTTCCTGGAGATCGACCCGCAGCTGATGCTGCCGCTGGTGCTCTGGGTGATCGCCTTCGTCGCCGCCCTCTCCTACTTCGTGCCGCGCATCCAGCGCCGCTCCTTCCTGGTGTCGGAGGCGCGCTCGATGCTGACCGGCCGGATCGTGGACGGCTACACCAACATCCTGACGGTCAAGCTCTTCGCGCACGCCGAGCGGGAAGAGGCCTTCGCGCGCGAGGCCCTGGAGGAGCACACCGAGAAGTTCCGCGCAGAGATGCGCATGATCACCCTGATGGAATTCACCATCTGGATGATCGGCGGTGCCCTGATCGTCAGCACCTGCGGTCTGGCCCTGCTGCTCTGGAGCCAGGACCAGATCACGCTGGGCGCCATCGCCCTGGCGACCGGGCTGGTGCTGCGCATCAACAACATGGCCGGCTGGATCATGTGGGTGGTGACCGGCATCTTCGAGAACCTGGGCACGGTGCAGGAGGGCATGGAAACCATCTCCCGTCCGCACCTGGTCACCGACCGGCCGGCCGCCCGGCCGCTGACCGTCCACCGCGGCGAGATCCGCTACGAGGGCATCCGCTTCCACTACGGCAAGGGCGGCGGCGTCATCGACGACCTCTCGCTGACCGTGCGCCCAGGGGAGAAGGTCGGGCTGGTCGGCCGCTCCGGCGCCGGCAAGTCGACGCTGGTCAACCTGCTGCTGCGCTTCCACGACCTGGAGGCCGGACGCATCCTGATCGACGGGCAGGACATCGCCCAGGTGACGCAGGAGAGCCTGCGCGCCCAGATCGGCGTGGTCACCCAGGACCCTTCGCTGCTGCACCGCTCCGTGCTGGAGAACATCCGCTACGGTCGGCCCGAAGCCAGCGAAGACCAGGTGATCGCCGCGGCCGACCAGGCCCATGCCCACAGCTTCGTGCAGGACCTGCGCGACGGCCGCGACGGACGGGGCTATGCCGCCCGTGTCGGCGAACGCGGCGTCAAGCTCTCCGGCGGTCAGCGCCAGCGCGTCGCCCTTGCCCGCGTGCTGCTGAAGGACGCCCCGATCCTGATCCTGGACGAGGCCACCTCTGCTCTCGACTCCGAAGTCGAGGCCGCGGTGCAGGAGCAACTCGCCGAGCTGATGACCGGCAAGACGGTCATCGCCATCGCCCACCGCCTCTCGACCATCGCAGCCATGGACCGCCTGATCGTGATGGACCAAGGCCGCATCATCGAAGACGGCGACCACGGGAGTCTACTGCGGCACAACGGGCTTTATGCCCAGTTGTGGGCGCGTCAGTCCGGCGGGTTCCTGGCGCGGGATGCGGGGTAATGGGGAAGACTCCCAGTCGTCCCCTCCGCAGACGCCGCTTGCCAGTCGTCGACTCACAGGCGCGGGAGCGCAGCGTAAAGGCGGGACAGGAGGATGGTGGCGGCGAAGGCCAGGCCGTCGCCCGGCTGACGTAGGGCCAGCAGCCAGTCGGCGTGCGCGTGGCGGGTCGCGTCCGCACCGGCCCCGGCCGGCAGCAGCCGGGCCAGCTCCCGGTTGCCACGGTTGTAGCGCGCCCGATCCCGGATCAGGGTCGCAAAGCTCTGCTGCGGATCGACCCGATAGCTTTCGCTGTCGATCCGCACCCGCTCCGCCGGCGCGAAACGCAAGCGCATATATTTGTCGTCGGAGTGAATCGGAGGGAGATCGGCCACCCGGCCGAGACCGTCGGCCGAGACGGCATAGAAGCCGATGGTCGCAGGCGAGCGGCGAACGTAGTCGAGGGCCAGCCAGAAGCGATAGTAGGCACGCACGAGAGGCGAAGGACTGCGGCCCGGCTTCGGCTGCAAGGCGGCGAAACGGTATCCGGACCGAAAGGCGTCGCGGATCGCCGAGAAAGCCCCTGGGGAGAGCAGAGTATCCTGGTCGAGAACGGCAAGAGCCCCCCTGCATTTCTGGATTGCGACCCTGAGCGCCGCACCGCGGCCGATGGCCGGGAGGTCGAGAACCTGGTAGATCATCGGGCCGTCGAACAGGCAGGCCGCATCGCGGGCGATCTCGACCGACCGATCCTGACAGCCGTTGCAGATCACCAGGATCCGGACCCCCTCCGGGCTGTCCTGCATCGACAGAGCGCGCAGCGTTTCCGCGAGCTGCGCCTCGCCGTTGTGCACGAGAACCGCGGCCGTCAGATCCTGTCGATCCATCGCCTCGAAGCCCCCGTCACCGCTGCGCCCCAGTCACCGCTGCGCCCCCGTCAAGACCGCCGGCGTCTCCGGCACGATCTCAACGGGGGCCACAGCCTGGATCGGCGGCGCGACACTGCCAAACCGAAGCTCCGGGCAGAGGCCGCGCAACTTCGAAGACTCGAGACTGACGTCGGCCGGCCGTTCCGGCGGCATCAGGGCGCAGCGGCTGATCCGCGATATCGGTGAGCAGGGCGTCGTCGCCAAGAGTTCTCTCCTGACGATTTCCATTGGAGACAACCGCTCCGGTCCGGAGACATGAAACACCCCCTCGGCAGATAGGAAGGCCAGTTTCACGATGGCCGCGGCAGCATCCGAGAAGCGCACCGGCGAGCGCACTTCGTCCTCCGCCACCTGCACCGGACGTCTCGCCGCCTTGGCTTCGCCGATCAGCGCCTGCAGCGCGGTCCCCCGGATCCCGCGTTCGTGCAGCAGCGAAAGCCGAGCGACGATCCCGCCGCAATTCCGCACCAGACCTTCAGCGGCCAGCTTCGTCTGGCCGTAGATGGTTCCGGGTTCGGTCAGATCAGCCTCCCGGTAGGGACGCCCTAGCCTTCCGTCGAAGACGTAGTCGGACGATGTGAAGACAAGGCGCGCTTCGGCGACGGCGGCATAGGCGGCGAGGGTTTCGACCGCATCGACGTTGGTTGCCCTTGCCAGGTCAGGATGTCTATGAGCTTCCGACGGGCTCGAAAGCGCCGCAAGGTGGAGGATCGTCGTCGGCCGAAAGGCCTTCAGGCAGTCGCTCAGCGCCACACGATCCGTGATATCCACTCGATACGCAATGGGCGCGGGATCGCGGCGGCGCGACAGGGTCGCGATGACAGCCCCTTCAGGGAAAAACCTCCGTTTCACGGCCGCGACGACCAATCGCCCGAGGTTTCCGCTGCTCCCTGTTACCAGTATCCTTGAGCGATACTGCATTTATTCTTGGCACATCGACAAGCACCAACCGACTACGACGTCTAACCATAGATTGCAGCTTGATATCGCGCAATGGCGGCCTCGGTTTATCTTCCGAAATCTAGGCAGGACGAGTTCGGTCTTGCGCCAGCGTAGCGAGAACCCGCGCGAGCTGGGCTGCGGCGCGGCAAGGCGCATGTGCGGCAGTCCCATCACGCAGAATCTGTTCCATCGCGCGGCCGGGCGCTTCGGGCGCGCGTGCAATCCGGATCAGCTGCGCAACGGCGGCATCGGGATCGTCTTGAACCCAGTTGGCCGGAATCGGCACGTCGAGACCGCGAAAAGCCAGCCTCGTACCAACGACTGGGACGGCGTAAGACAGGGCCTCGGCCACCTTCATGCGCACGCCGCCGCCCTGGAAGTAAGGCGCCGCCACGCAGTCGATCGAACGATAGAAGCCCGCCAAGTCATCGAGGGCCCCCGACACCTCGACACCTGCCGTGCTCAACCGCGCCGCCGTTCCCGACGCCAAGCCGGGTCCGGCAATCCGCACCGTCAAACCCGCAGCCAGGAGCTTCGGAAGCATGCGCTGCATAAAGTGAGCGAGCGCCGCCTCGTTCGGCGCCCACGACCAGGACCCGAGCAGCCCAACGTTCCAGCGTCGCTCCGGTGTTTCCGCACCCGGTGTTTCCGCAAGGCAAGCCACTCGGCGATCTGCGATCACGACCGGGACGGTGAAAACACCCGCCCGACCGCGAACCTCGCAAATTGCGGCTTCGTCTTCCTTGCAGATGGCGGCAACGGCCTCGGCGCGCTGCCAGTACCGCTGCTCCACCTGACGGAGAAGCCGGGCCTCGCGTCGCACAAACGACTGCAACAGGGGCCTGCGCCTTATCGCTATCTCGTCCCAAAGCGCGTGTTCCACGTTGTGCGTATCGAGCACCAGGGCCGGTCCGCCGTCCGGCAGATGCTGAGCCATCTGAAGACCGGACACGACGGCATCGGGAGCCCATCTTTCAAGCAGCCGCGCGACGCGCTCACGGACAGTGTCCCCGGCGAACTTCGCGAGCGTGTAGGGCGCCGCCTTGACGACCGAGGCTGTTACGGCCTTCGCCAGCGCGACCGGGCGACGGCGCAGTCTGATCGACCAGGGCCAGGCTTCGACCGAGGCAACGCAGGGTACGAGCCGGCGAAGCTCGGCGTAGTCTTGACCATCCAGCGTCTCGGCAAACCCAGCCAGATGCACCTCGCAATCCGCCGGCATGGCCTGAAGCAGCTCGAACCAACGACGCGTGTGGCCGCCCCGCACGGGCCAGGGGATCTCGTGCACCAAAAAGACAAGCCGCATTGGGAAAGATGGTCCTGCAAGAACTTCCAGAGCAAGGGTCATGGCATGAGACGACGGGGTGCGACGGGCATTGCCGGCCACCGGAAACATCCTATGCTGGCCGAGCGATGAACCTACAGCAAACCGACACGAACACCCGCAAAGTTAAAGACGGCAGTCTTCTCCCGACAGCCGTCGACATCGTTGTCGTGAGCTACAATACCTGCCGTCTGACTCTGGCTTGCCTGAACTCCATTCGCCGTGAAACCGGCACGCCTCACCGGGTTATCGTGGTCGACAATGGGTCGCATGATGGGTCGGCAGCATCGATTGCCGAAGGCTTTCCCGATGTCTTACTCATTCGCTCTGAAGAGAATCTGGGCTTCGCAGGCGCTGTCAATCTAGCGGCCGGTCGTCTCTCGGCGCCCTGGATGCTGCTTCTCAACTCAGACGCCGAAGTTCAGGACCAGGCGATCGACCGCTTGCTGGCCTATGCGCAGACCAGACCGGACCAGGGTATCTACGGCGGCCGCGTCCTTCATCCGCACCGTGGGGTTGCCGCCGCCTCCTGTATCGGACGGCCCACGGTCTGGAGCCACTTCTGTCACGCCGTCGGCCTCTCCTTCCTGTTCCCCGGGTCGATTTGGTTCGATTCCGAGGCCGTTCGTCTCCGCGCCGACGATCCGCCTTGTCACGTCGATATCGTCAGCGGTTGTTTCTTCCTGATCTCAACGGCTGCCTGGCGGCAACTTGGTGGTTTCGACACCCGCTTCTTCATGTATGGGGAGGAAGCCGACCTCTGTCTTCGTGCGGCCAAGCTTGGGCTGCAGCCGATCGCTCTGCCCGCTGCGACCGTGACGCATTCGGGTGCAGCTTCATCGGAAAGACAGGCCGACCCGATCGTACAGATCGCGCGTGCGCGGATCACGGTCATGCGCCGACACTGGCCGAAGCGATGGCACGTCACGATCGTTCCGCTCGCATGGCTGTGGGCAGCGTTGCGCGTCGCAGCGGCCGCCATTCTGAGCTTGCGCTCCGGGCCGAAAGCAAGTGAACAGTGGCGGACGTGGCAGAGTGTCTGGCGTCGGCGTTCCGAGTGGCTGGCCGGCTACTGACCTATGCTTTGCGACTGAACGGCGTTGCCATCGATCTGTCGTCCAGGCGATCAATCATTGCCGGCTCTCCGACATAGATGAAGTTGTTCACGTAGACGCCCCCCAGCCGCCGTCCGTCCCGGGAGATGTTTTGCGGGCTCTGGTGCCGTCCGGGATCGAAGGTTTCAACAGGCTGCAGTTTTCGGCCGAGAAAGAAGTAACCTCGATAAGACTTTGCCTCCATGAACGCGCGAAGGTTCGCGACCGCACCAGGGTGATGACGTTCTTCTGCCTCGACCAGAATGGCGGGCCGATGCGTCTCGATCGTACGCTCCGCGCCGCGCAGCACCGCGCCCTCGTGCCCTTCAACATCAATCTTGATGAGACCCACAGGTTCAAGTCCGAGGTCGTCAAGTCGTCGCGTGGCGACCGTTACAGACTGCGCGCCGCCGCAAATGACAGACCTATTGAGAGTGTCGATCGTCGCAAGCGCGGCCATCGCCTTGCCGTCTATCGACGGAACGCTCAGCGTCGCTTCGCCCTGCCTTTCGGAAAGCGCGCATTCTATAACGTCGACGTCTTGCGGAAGGCTCTGACGAAGCAGAGCGGCGAGCTTAGGATGAGGTTCGACTGCATGGCATCGCCGCGCGTAGCGACGGAGAAAGTAGGCATAAATGCCGACATTCGCCCCAACGTCGATCGCAGCGCGGCCAGGATCGCAAAGCCACCGAAGACAGTCGATCTCTACCGGATCGAAGGCCTGTCGCCAGCGGGCTCGCAAGGTAAGCCGCAGCTTCGGCGGCAAGCAAGATACGAGGATAGAGCGGTCGATATGCACAAGGGGAGGACGCTACAGGAGTTCCGCAAGACTCGGCGAACAACTTAGCCGCAGGCGCAGAGTCTATCAGGATATCCCGACCAAGAGACACTACGCAGTGCCAACGAGAACGTCGGCTAAGCCGAAGCCCCCGGCAGCAGGGTGAAGCCGACGTCGATGCGGCGGTCGACATCCTCTCCAGCAAAGCGGCCGAGCAACTGGTCGGCAGCGCGCTGGCCGATCCGCACGCGGTGGGACTCGACGGTGGTCAAGGCGACCGGTGCCGACTGTCCGATCTGCAGGCCGTTGAAGCCGGCGATGGCAAGGTCCTTGGGAACCTGCAGCCCCCGCGCCATGGCCTCGAAGAGGCCGCCCATCGCCATATCGTCGTTGGAGAAATACAGCAGCCGCGGCGCCTGCTGCGACAGCAGATCCGCCGTCAGCTCGCGGCCCAGCGGCACCGAGGAAGCGACCGCGGCCGTGGCTTCCGTCTCGAAATCGAGACCGTTTTCCTGGAGCGCTGCAAGAAAGCCGTCCCGGCGGATCGCCGCGCGATGGTCGCTCTCGATATCATGGCCGACATAGCCGAAGGAGCGGTAGCCGCGACCGATCAGGTAGTAGGCCAAGGCCTTGCCGGCCTGACGGTGCGAGATGCCGACCACCATGTCGACAGGATCGCAGTCGATGTCCATGACCTCGACCGTCGGAACGCGAACCCGCTTCAGGAGTTCCAGCGCCCGATCCGACAGCTCCGTCGGCGCGATCACCAGGCCAGCCGGCCGCCAGCCCAGCAGGCTTTCGATCAGCTTGGTTTCCCGGTCGCTGTCGTAGTTGGAGATCCCGAGGACCGAGTGGAAACCGGCGGACTGCAGCCGAACCTCCAGGCCGTTCAGGACATCGGCGAAGACGCTGTTCGACAAGGACGGCAGAATGACAGCGATCTGGTTGGAAACGGCGCCAGCCATGGCGCCAGCCAAGCGGTTTCGGACGTAGCCTGTCCGGGCAATCGCCTCTTCCACTTTGAACACCGTTGCCGGCGACACGTTGGCCATACCCCGCACGACCCGCGACACCGTTATCTCGCTGACACCAGCGGCCTCGGCCACGTCAGCGAGCGTCACACGCTCGGTCTTTTCCAGTTGGATGGTCACGAAGCTGTTCGGCGCGTCCGGAGGGTCAGATATGAAAAGCTGCGACTTGCTGATGCTAGCGTATAGCACAGATTTTTCCTGACATTTTCGACAAAATGACGGCTGATTGACAGCGCTGTCATTTCTCTGGCATCTTGTACAAAAGAACAAACCTTGGGAGGAGCGCGCGATGCGCGTGTTGGTGACGGGAGCCGGTGGCTTCCTGGGACGTCTGTTCGTCGAAGAGCTCGCGCGCCGCCGGACCGTCTCCGTGAACGGCCGCGAAGAGCGCGTCTCACGCATTATCGCCTGCGACCTCGCCGCCGAGCCACTGACTCACCTGACCGAGGCGCATGACAGCGTTCGCGCAGTGGTCGGCCCCATCGACGCGGACGACACGCTCGCCACAGTCGCAGAAGAAGCACCCGGTCTGGTGATCCACCTCGCCGCCGTGGTTTCCAGCGCGGCTGAGGCGGACTTCACCCTCGGTATGCAGGTCAATCTCGGCGCCACGCTAACCCTGATCGAGACTCTGCGGCGCCTTCCCGCGCCACCGGTGTTCCTCTTCGCCTCCTCGGTCGCGGTCTTCTCGTGCAGCGCCAACGAGATCATCAGCGACAAGACGCAGCCGCAGCCGCGCAGCAGCTACGGTGCGCAGAAGCTGATGGGCGAGATTCTGGTACGCGACGCCAGCCGAAAGGGCTTCATTCTCGGCCGCGCACTGCGGTTCCCCACCATCGCGGTAAGGCCCGGCAAGCCCAACAAAGCGGCCTCCAGCTTCGCCAGCGGAATTCTGCGCGAACCACTGGCCGGCCAGACCGCCGAGCTGCCGGTGCGGAAGGATCTTCGCCTACATCTGGCCTCCCCCGACAACGCACGCGCGGCGCTGTTCCACGCAGCCGCGCTACGGCAGGATCAACTCGAGGGCGAGACATCGGTGACGCTGCCCGGCGTATCGGTGTCGGTCGCGGAGATGCTGGCCACGCTCGAACGGGTCGCCGGCAAAGCGGTGGCCGCCCGAGTCCGGCCCGTACCGGATGCGGAGATCGAGGCGATCGTCTCGAGCTGGCCCGGCGGTATCGAGACACCACGCGCGCAAGCGCTGGGATTCGCACCGGACGCAGGCTTCGAAGCCCTGTTGCGGGCCCATATGGACACCGTGTCAGAACCGGCGTGAAACACGCCTTACACCCAAGGGAGGAGATACAATGAAACGCACGATTATCGGACTTGCCGCAGCGACCGCGCTGGCCGGCACCGCGCTAACCGGCGCGGCCCAGGCTCAGAACAACGTCACCTTCGGCCATACCCTGTCGTCCCAAAGCCACTACGGCGTCGGGGCACAGGCCTTCATCGAAACCCTGGCCGAGGTCTCCGGCGGGGCCTGGACAGCCACCGAAGCGCCTGCCGGTCAGTTGGGCGGCGAGCGCGACATGATCGAGGGGCTGCAGATCGGCTCGCTCGACCTGTTGCTGACCTCGACCGGTCCGCTGGGCAACTTCGTTCCGCAGGTCTACGCCCTGGATCTGCCCTTCCTGTTCCGCGACTACGACCACGCGCGGACGACGCTGGACGGCGAGATCGGCCAGGAGCTGCTGGAAAGCATCGGCGAGCACAATCTGGTCGGCCTGGCCTGGTCGGAGAACGGTTTCCGGCACGTCACCAACTCCGTCCGCCCGGTCACCTCGCCGGACGATCTGGACGGCCTGAAGCTGCGGACCATGGAAAACCGGGTCCACATGGCTGCTTTCGAAGAGATGGGCGCAGCACCGACGCCGATGGCCTTCCCCGAGCTCTTCTCCGCCCTGCAGCAGGGCGTCGTCGACGGCCAGGAGAATCCGATCACCGTCATCAAGGCCTCCAACTTCTGGGAGGTGCAGGACTACGTCTCCCTGACCGGGCACGTCTATTCTCCGGCGGTCCTGCTGGTTTCGCCGCTGGTGTGGGACGGTCTGAGCGACGAGGAGCAGGGCTGGTTCCAGGAAGCCGCCGCCGCCTCGGTCGCAGCCACGCGCGCCGAGGTCAACCGGCTGGAGGAAGCCGGCGTGGCCCTGCTGCGGGAGAACGGCATGGAGGTCATCACCGACATCGACAAGGCCCCCTTCCGGGCGCTCGCCGAGGCCTCCTACAGCGTCTACACCGACCAGTACGGCACCGAGATGGTCGAGCGCATCATCGCCGTCGAGTGATACCGCTCGCATAGAGTCCTCCGTAGGGTCGTTCGACCCAACTCTCCGCCAGGGCACCAGCCGGTGCCCTGGCGCTCTCTTCGCGGCGCGTAAGACCATCAAGCGCCGGTGGGCAAGTGCCGGCGGATTGACATGCGTTTCTTCCAAAGTTTCGAACGGCATTCGACCTCGATCGCCCTGGCGCTCTCCATAGCGTTCCTGGTCGTTGCCGCCGCGCTCGCCATGTGGCAGGTGACAACCCGCTTTGTGCTGGGCCAGCCTTCGACCTGGTCGGAAGTCATCACGCGGTCGGCGATGATCTGGGCGATCTTCCTCGGTGTTGCCGCAACCTATCGGCACGGCTCGATGATCGCGATGGAGATCGTGCAGCGCTCGCTGCCGCGCCGACTCGGTCTGGCGCTGTTTCTGACCGCCAACGTCCTCTCCGCCATCTTCTTCGCAATCCTCTTCTGGCAAGGCTGGGGCATGACCGAGCGGGTGGCGCCTCAGAAGCTGGCCGCCCTCGAAGTCTCCATTGCCTGGGTCTATGCAGCTCTGCCAGTGGGATCGATCTTCGCGCTGATCGCGATCACCGGCTGCATCGCACGCGCCTGGTCCAGCCGCGACGCCAGCGCAGCCGTGATTCCTCTGGAGCCGGCTCCGGCCTCTTCCTCTGTATCGGCGAAGACGTCCGGGGGAGACGGAGCATGAATGCTGCCATCGCTCTCTCGCTGATCATCCTGATCTTCGTTGGCGTTCCCATCGCCATCGCCATCGGTCTGGCGTCGGTCGTGGGCATCCAGCTGCACGACCGCCTGCCGATGCTTCTGGTCGCGCAGCGCATGTTTGCCGGCATCGACAGCTTTCCGCTGATGGCGATTCCGCTGTTCATTCTAGCCGGCAATCTGATGTCGGCCGGCGGTATTTCCCAGCGGCTGGTCGACCTCGCCAAGGCGATGGTCGGGGGCATCCAGGGCGGCCTGGCCTGTTCCTGCGTGCTGACCTGCCTGATGTTCGCCAGCGTCTCGGGCTCCTCGGTCGCCACCACCTTCGCCATCGGCGCCATCCTGATCCCGGCGATGGTGCGCCACGCCTATCCCAAGCCTTTCGCCGCCTCGATCCAGGCCAGCTCGGCCGAACTGGGTGTGCTGATTCCCCCCTCGATCCCCCTGATCCTCTATGGCGTCGCCACCGACACCTCGATCGGCCAGCTCTTCGTGGCGGGGATCGGTCCGGGAATCCTGGTAGCGAGCGCCCTCATGGTGACCGTGATCGTGATCTGCCGGATCCGCGGCCTCGGCCTGCAAGACCGCGAAGACCGGCCGAGTCTGCGCGCCGCAACGCTGTCCGCCCTGCCCGCCCTGATGGTGCCGATCATCATCATCGGCGGTATCTATCTGGGCGTCTTCACGCCGACGGAGGCGAGCGCCGCCGCGGTCGCAGCGGCCCTGCTGGTCGGCTTCGGCTTCTATCGCGAACTCTCCTGGCGCGACCTGCCGATGATCCTGAAGCGCACGGTGATCTCGACCACGGCGATCATGTTGATCATCTCCGCTGCGGCGCTCTTCTCCTTCCTGATCGCGCGCTCGGGCCTGCCCAACGAGATCGCCGCCTGGTTCAACACAGTCTTCGAATCCCGCTTCGCCTTCCTGCTCGCGGTCAATCTCCTGCTGCTGGTGGTCGGCATGTTCATCGAAACGTCGGCGGCCATCCTCGTTCTCGCCCCGATCCTGGCACCGATCGCAATCAGCTACGGCGTCGATCCGGTGCACTTCGGGCTGATCGTCGTCGTGAACCTCGCCCTGGGCATGATCACGCCGCCGCTGGGCGTCAATCTCTTCGCGGCCTGCTCCGTTGCCGGTATCCCGGTCGAACGGATCATTCCGCAGCTTCTCTGGTTCGTGCTGGTGGTCTTCGGCTGCCTGATGATCATCACCTACGTGCCGGCCATCACGCTGGCGCCAGTCGATCTGCTTCTCGGGGGAGGCTAAAGAATGTCGAAGACGACGGCAGCAACCACCACCATTGCCTTTGTCGGTCTCGGTGCCATGGGACTGGGCATGGCCGAGTCCTGCCTGCGCGCCGGGCATCGCGTTCTCGGCGCCGATCTGAACCGGACCGCCCTTGACCGGCTGCTCGCGGCCGGCGGTCGGGAGCTGACTTCCGATAGCGCACGTGAGGCCAGCATCTTCGTCAGTGTGGTCCTGAACGCCGCGCAGACCCAGGAGGTGTTGTATGGCGAAAGCGGCTTCGCCAGGTACCTGCCGCCCGGCGCCGTCATCGTCAGCTCCGCCACCATCGCGCCGGAGCAGGCCCGCAACAACGCAGCCGTGGCGGCGGGCATGAACCTACTCTATCTCGACGCACCAATCTCGGGCGGCGCGGCACGGGCGGCAACGGGCGAGCTGTCGATCATGGCCTCCGGCTCGCAACAGGCCTTCGATGCCGCTGCCCCGGCCTTGGCGGCGATGGCGCAATCGGTCCACGACCTCGGCCGCGACGCCGGCGCCGGCTCTGCCATGAAGTCGGTCAACCAGCTGCTGGCCGGCGTGCATATCGCCGCCATGGGCGAGGCGCTCGCCCTTGGTATCAGCCAGGGGCTCGATCCCGAGCGAATTCTGCAGGTGATCTCGGCATCGGCCGGAACCAGCTGGATGTTCGAAAACCGGGCGCCCCGCGTGGTCGAAGGAGACTACGAAGCGCGGTCCGCCATCGACATCTGGCCGAAGGACCTGGGGATCGTCACCGACATCGCGCGAGGTGCCGCCGTCTCCACGCCCGTCGCGGAGGCTGCCCTGACCCGCTTTCGCGAGGCCTCCCGCCAAGGCCTGGGCGCACTCGACGACGCCGCCATCACCCGCCTTTACGCCGCCGAGGCCGGCCTGTCGCTGCCGGGGAAAAACTAGATGCGGCTGGGATGCATCGGCGACGACTTCACCGGATCCAGCGATCTGGCCAACACGCTCACCCGCGAGGGCATGCGCTCCGTGCAATACGTCGGCGTGCCCCAAGGCCGAGCCGACCCCGGCGTGGAAGCCGGAATCGTCGCCCTGAAATCACGCTCGGTGCCGGCGCGCGAGGCCGTAGACCTCTCCCTGCGCGCGCTCCACTGGCTCCGCGACCAGGGCTGCAGCCAGTTTCTCTTCAAGTACTGCTCCACCTTCGACAGCACGGACGACGGCAACATCGGACCTGTCGCCGAAGCCCTGGCCGACGCCCTCGAGGCCTCGCGGGTCATCGTCTGCCCGGCTTTTCCGGCCACCGGCCGATCCGTCTACCAGGGCCATCTCTTCGTCGGCGACAAACTGCTGTCGGAGTCGGGCATGCAGAATCATCCGCTGACCCCGATGACCGATCCCGACCTTCGGCGCGTGCTGGCCAGACAGAGTCGCGGCAGTGTCGGGCACCTGCCTTTCGCCGTGGTGGCGCAGGGAACCGAGGCGGTGCGTGCGCACCTGGACGCGGAAGATGCAAAAGGCCACCGCCTGATCGTCGCCGACGCAATCCGCGACGAGGATCTGCGGGTCCTGGGTGAGGCCGCAGCCGAGCTGCCTCTGCTTACTGGCGGCTCGGGAATCGCGCTTGGCCTGCCCGCAAACTTCCGTGCACGCGGCGAACTGGCCGCAGACGTCGCACCCTGGCACGGCCAAGCCGGGCGGGCGGCCATCCTGTCCGGCTCCTGCTCGACGGCAACCCGGGCGCAGGTCGGCGAACATGCCCGCAGCCAGCCGACCCTGGCGCTGGACCCCGATGCCGTGATGGCTGGCCGGACCAGCGCACGAGAGGTTGCGGACTGGCTGCTGGCGCAAGACGGCGTGCCGCTGGCCTACTCCTCGGCCGATCCGACCGACGTCCGGGCCGCCCAGAAGCGCCACGGTACCGCAGCGCTCGCCGCCGCCTTCGATGCCCTCTTCGCCGAGACGGCCAGACGTTTGGTGACTGGAGGCATCACGCGACTGATCAGCGCCGGCGGCGAAACCTCCGGAGCAGTGGTAGAGGGCCTCGGTTTGACGGAGCTACAGATCGGACCGGAGATTGCACCGGGCGTGCCGGCCATCCGGGCCGGCGAGACTCTGGCGCTTGCGCTGAAGTCCGGCAACTTCGGCGGAGCGGATTTCTTCGCAAGGGCCGCCAGCGTTCTGGAAGGGGCAGCATGACCGACAGCCGACTGCGCGAGGACATCTGCTTCTGGGCGAAATCCCTGTTCGACCGCGGCCTGACCGGCGGCGCCTCGGGCAACATCTCGGCCCGGACCGAAGACGGCGGACTGCTGGTGACGCCGACGGGCTCCAGCTTCGGGCGGCTCGACCCGGCGCGCCTCTCGCGCTTCGATGCGGCGGGGCTGCATATCGCAGGCGACCCACCGACCAAGGAAATGGCGCTGCACGAAGCCTTCTACAGCACGCGCAAGACGACCGGAGCGGTCGTGCATCTGCATTCGACGCACGCGACGGCCCTCTCCCTGCTGGATGACGCCGACGCGGACAATCTGCTGCCGCCCCTGACCGCCTACTCGATCATGCGGCTCGGCAAGGTCAAGCTGTTGCCCTTCTATCGGCCCGGCGATCCGGCAATGGGCGATGCCGTCCGCAGCCTGGCCGGCCGGCGTAGCGCGGTGGTGCTGGCCAACCACGGTCCAGTCGTCGCGGCAAAGGATCTGGAGGCCGGCATCTTCGCCATGGAGGAACTCGAGGAGACGGCGAAGCTCGCCTTGCTGCTCCGCGGCGCCCACACACGAGGACTGACGACGCAACAGATCCGCGATGTCGTCGCCGCCTTCGACGTGGACTGGGAGTGAGGAGACTCGACGCCATGCGCTTTTCCGCGAACCTGGGGTTCCTCTTCACAGACCGACCGCTGGCGGAGGCCATCCGCGCCGCAGCGACCGCAGGCTTCGATGCGGTCGAGTGCCATTTTCCCTATGACGAAGACCCGGCCGAGGTGCGCGCGGCACTGGCCGACACCGGTCTCGAGATGCTCGGGCTCAACACCTGGCCTGGCGACCGCGAGGCCGGCGACTTCGGGCTCTGCGCCCTCCCCGACCGCGTGGCGGAGGCACGCGCCGCGATCGATCAGGCAGTCGGCTATGCCGATGCCATCGGCGCGCGCGCCGTTCACGTCATGGCCGGCCGAACCGACGGCGGTGCGGCGGCGGAAGCCACCTTTCGCAGCAATCTCGCCTATGCCTGCGACAAGGCCGGTCAGACGCGGTCCGATCTGACCATTCTGATCGAGCCGCTGAACCTGAGAGACGTGCCCGGCTATCATCTCACCGACGTCGACCAGGGAGCCGAACTGATCGGCGCCGTCGCCGCGGCCAATCTGCGGCTGATGTTCGATGCCTACCACCTGCAGATCATGGGCGGCGACCTGACCGAGCGCTTTGCACGCCACCGCGACGTGATCGGTCACGTACAGATCGCCGCCGTTCCGGATCGGGGCGAGCCCGGGGCCGGGGAAGTCGATCTTCACTGGTTCTGCCAGTGGCTTCATGAGCAGGGCTGGTCCCTACCCATCGGCGCCGAGTATCGACCCCGAAGCGGCGAGACGGAGGCAAGCCTCGCCTGGCTGGCCGAATTCAAAGCGATCGGAAGCTAAAGCGGAGTTACCGATCGCAAGTGGTCTCCGACGACAGTCTCCCCTCTAGCTCGAGGGAGACTGGAATACTGCCTGGACCCAATGCTCCGCGCGTAGAGTCCCGAGGTCGCGCACGTCGAGGCGGGTAAGACCACCGCAAGAGGCGATGCGCTCCATCAAGACCTCTTTGTCCCGCCAGGCAGTCGCCTCGAACTCACCCGGGGTATAGCCTTCCTCGTAGCCGTCAACCATATCCACGACGAAGTAGCCGCCGGGTATCAGCAGGCGGCTGACCTCGGCCATGAACTGTTCGATGGTGAAGACGTGGTCCATGGCGTTGGTGTAGAGCACCGACACCGAGCGGTCCGGAAACGCGACGGCCTGGAAATCGCCCGGCAGGACATGAGGATTGTCAGCGCCGGGGTTGAGGTCGATGCCGACGGCGAAAAGACCGAGCGCGTGCAGAGCACGAACCTCCGTGCCGAGACGTGCGCCGAGACAGAGAACGTTGCCGGCCCCTTCAAGGACGCTGCAGCCACGAAAACGCCGCACGAAGTCCTGGTAGTCTTCCTCGATCTTATCGTTGAGGCGGGACTTGATGCCGTCGAGCTTGGAGGCCTGGTGCGCTACATAGGCCTCGTAGGACTCGTACTTGCGCTGAACGATATCGCCGTCTTGCGACCAGATGCCCGTATCCTGGAACTTCGCTTCGCGCGCCTTCCGCTTGGCTTCCTTCTCGCGCTCCCGCCTCTTCGGCCCAACACCGAAGCGCAGGGTCTTGGAGAGAGCTTTTAGCTTGGCCATGGACTAGCGAACTCCGGTCGCACACATCTCGAGGGTCTACAAAGCGGCGACCTATCAAGCCCGACGATAGGTAGAGCGTTGGGACGCTGTCGGAATCCGGCGCGTGCTGCACACCGCGGACAACGTCTGTCGCAGGGCCGATTGTTCCCCCTTCTGTAGTCCTTTACTCCATCTCCCGGTGCGACTGCCAGTCGTAAACCGCATATATTCGAATGCCGGAAGGCGTCGATGGCCTCGGTATTACGCTCCGATGCTGGCGATACTGCGCTCCAGATCCTCGATCAGGTCGTCGCAGTGTTCGAGGCCGGCGTGCAGGCGCACCATCGGCCCGGTCGGATAGACGGAGGCACAGTGCCGGCCCTGAAACGGAGAAATCGGCAGAGCCACGCTTTCGAAACCACCCCATGACGCGCCGATTGCAAAGAGTTCGGCCCGGTCGAGGAAGCTAGACAGGGGGAACCCCTCCTCGAAGATCACCGAAAACAAGCCGTTGCATCCCTCCGCGTCTCGATCCCAGACCGCCGCGCCGGGATGGGTCGGCAAACCCGGATGCAGGACGGCGGCCACCTCGGGACGCGCGGCGAGCCAGTCGGCAAGCGCGAAGGCGTTCTGCTCGTGGCGTTCGAGCCGCAAGTTCAAGGTTCGCAGTCCGCGCAACGTCGCGTAGGCCTCGTCCGGGGCCAGGGTCTGGCCCGTCGTCACCACTGCCTGGCGCAGAATAGCCGCAGCCTCGCCCGTTGCCGCCGCAGCGCCCATCATGACATCGGCATGTCCACCCAGATACTTCGTTCCCGCAACCACGGAAACGTCGCAGCCGAGCTGCAAGGGACGATAGAGCCAGGAGGAACCATAGGTGTTGTCGGCGATCACCGTGAGGCCGCGCGCCTGCGTCCAGCGGGTCAAGTTCGGCAGGTCCATCACTTCGAAGGTCTGCGAACCGGGAGATTCGACCACGACCGCCTTCGTTTCCGGCCGCAGCCAAGGGCTCAGATCCGTGGCGTCCCAGGGGAAGTAGTCGACCGACACGCCGTTGCGGCGCAAAACGCTGTCGCAGAGTTTTCGCGTTGCGTGAAACACCGTATCGACGACCAACAGGTGGTCGCCTGCAGCGACGAAGGCCGATAGCGTCGAGGCCAACGCCGCCACGCCGGTGGGAAAGAGGTAGCAGGCCTCGCCGCCCTCCAGATCGGCAACGGCCGCCATCAAGGCGTGAGCGGTCGTCGTACCCCGACGTCCATAGGAAAGAACGCTGTCGTCCCTTTCCCGCTTCGCCTTGGTGGTTTCGAAACTCTCGACCGTCCCATGCAGAATCGTCGAGGCGCGCACCACTGGTGGATTTGCAGGACCCGGCATTGTCGGGCGTCCGTAGTGGAGGAGCTTGGTTTCGCGACGCACGTTTCAGACCGCCTCAACACGTTTCACGCGTCGGGGCGCGAGCACGGAGCGTTCCTGCGGATCCAGTTGATCGAGCAATCCCAGTTCCCAGGCCAGATAGCGGCGAGATGCTTCGAAGTTGCCGTCATGCCGATCGTGAACGAAGAAGAGGTGATCGATGCAGTCTTCCTGTCTCGGACTGTCCGGTGTACGCGCCAGTGGCAGATTGGCCGCCTGCCAGGAGGCCGGCGTCCCTTGCACAGAATCCAGTCTTCGGTAGCCCATCGCCCTGAGGTCCTTCATCACACCCGCGATCAAGGTGCGCGAGCGGCCGGTCACGACAATGTCAGTCTCTTTCGGGAGATCGAGCCGGTCGAGGCGCGCACGCGTGACCCAGCGGGCTCCCTCGACATGCGCATCCCTGTAGTCGAGTCCGCGGGAGGCATCGAGAAGAACCGCACCGCCGGCCAACGCCGTCTCGAGACCGGCCAACGCCAGGGTATCCTGCGCAGCGTCATGGGTCATCTCCGGCCCGCTCGCAGACCCTTTCGAGGCGTCCCGCTCGAGAATCCAGACCTGGTGCCCCATGCCGGTCAACCAAAGCGCAGTGGTCGCCGCGCGTAGACCCGTGTCGTCGCTGAGAACGATGCGCGCACCGCGCACTGCGACCTTCTCGTCGGTCGCCTGAACGAGTTGACCGCCGGGGGCAAGGCGTGCACCTGGAATATGCGCCGCCTCGTACTCCTCTTGCGTCCGCACGTCGAGCAGATAGGTGGTCCGCCCAGGGTCGGCCAACCATGCCTGCAGCGTCGCTTCGTCGACCGTCGCGAGATTGAAGTCTTGGATCAGCCGATCCGCCTGCCGCCGCGTTTCGGCAAGCTCAGCCGCCGATAGAGCCGGCAAGGCCTGTGCCGCAACCCCGCGCTCCAGCTCAAAGCCCGCCAGCATCCATCCCTGGGTCCCGTTCCGCAGAGCGAAGACCGGATTGGAGATCCCGAACTCCTGCAGGGTCTGTGCGCCGATAATCGAACGCGTGCGACCTGCGCAGTTGACGACAACAGGAGCGGCCGGGTCGCTCACGATCCGCCGCAGCCGGTAGGCCAGTTCCGCGTTGGGACAAGAGCGTGCACCCGGCAGCGACATCTTGTTGAATTCCCTGGGAGAGCGGCCATCGAGAATCGTCACCGCTTCGCCCCGGTCGAGCATCAACTTGAGGTCCTCCGCCGAAATCGAAGGTGTCCCCAATTCGTGTTCGACCAGCTCACCGAAGGTCTTGGAGGGAACGTTCACGCCCTTGAAGAGGGTGAAGCCGGCAGCCACCCAGGAGGCGACGCCTCCCTCCAGAACCTGCAGGTCGGCGTAGCCCAGCGCCTCCAACAGCGCGGCCGCCTTTTCGGCAACACCGTCGCCATCGTCGAACAGGACGCAGCGCACCGACCGGCAGGGCAGCAGCGCTTCGGCCCGCGTCTCAAGGACGCTGTAGGGAACGTTTACGGAAAAAAAGGGATGACCTTCGCCATACTGCCCGTGTTCGCGGACATCGATGAAGGCAATCTCGCCTCCATCGGTCAGCTTGGGCTTCAGGGCCGTGGCCGAGATATGCTTCATGACAGAGTGCCTCAGGATTTGGTTTTGACGCCGATGTCCATGATCTTGCAGGTGCCCTTTTCGACATCGAACGTGATCCGCTCCGTCAGCGTCTCGAGTGGACGCCCATAGAAGTGCAGGTGCCGGATAACCTCGTCTCCCTTGATCTCGACGCTGTGGATGTCGTCCGACATCAAGGCAATCGCGTTCCCCGGCTTCAGCTCGACGACATCGCTTTCGCGAAGTTGGGCCGCGCCCGGCACCGAACCATCGTCCAACCGCTCATAAAGCGTGTTGTGCTCTGCCCCCTCGACGGCGGCGATGCAGGCCCAGGTGGTGTGGTTGTGCGGAGGGATCTTCTTACCCGGCCGCATCACATTGAGATAAAGCGACAAACCGCGATCCGACTCTTGAGCGATGAGATAGCGGTTCTGCTGTTCCCCTTCCGCGGGGGCAGGGTAGTCGGCCTCGTGCCAGAGCTCTTGCCTCTGTGACAAGGCATGCAGACTGTCCTTGATCGTACTCAGCGTTTCGCGCGTCAGCTCGCCCTGGTCCAAAGCGGCGCGCGTCTTCGCGATCAAGTCGTCGGTCAGGCTTTTGCGAACATCGGTCTCTGTCGTCATGACAAGGTCTCCCGCTTCGACGGTCATGGAGAAGATGAAGAGTCACATCGGCACGTTTCAGCCGGTTAGCTGCTCTCTTTGCTGCGACGCCACCAGCCACGCAGGGCCAGCAGCCAGAAGATCAGCGATACCAGCAGCATGGCTGCACTGATCGGATGATTCACAGGATCGACGAAAACCAGCCAATCGCCGCCGGAGATCGACAGCGCGTTGGACAAGGAGCTTTCCAGTTGCGGCCCGAGAACCAATCCCAAGATGGCCGGGCCGAGGGGAATGCTCGCGAGACGCATCAGGAAGGCGACGACACCGGCAGCAAGCGCCACCCAAATGTTGAAGACGTTGGCCCCGTCGGCATAGGCACCGAGCAGGCAGAGCAATGCGATCACACCGACCATGGCTTCCTTCGGGATCGCGAAGATCGAGCGCGACACCGACTTGATGACCAGGAAGGCGGCAGGCCAAAGCAGCAGGTTGGCAACCAGGAAGGCGACGATGATCATCCAGGCGATGTTGCCGTGCTGGGTGAAAAGCAGGGGCCCGGGCACCATGCCGTGGATGGCCAAAGCACCGATGAACAGGGCGGAGGTCGAGTTGCCGGGGATGCCCAGGGACAGCAAGGGCACCATGGAACTGGCCGTCACGGCGCTGTTGGCCGCTTCCGGGGCGGCTATGCCTTCCGGCGCACCTTCGCCCCAGGCCTTTTCTCCCGACTTGCCGGCGAAGCGGCGGCGGAAGCGCCGGGACGCCTGATCGTAAGACAGGAAGATGGCCATCAACATGCCGGCGCCAGGCAACACACCGATGAGATTGCCGATCGTCGCGCTGAGCGACCAGACCGGCGTCAGACGTTTCGCCAGCCCGCGCCCGAAGCGAAGCGAACCGATGGGCGGCAGGCTGCTGACGCTCTTGCCGCTGCGCCGTTCCTGCCAGATATCGACGATCAGCTCGAACATCGCCGCGACGCCGAAGAGCCCGACCAGCAGGGGCACGAAAGGAATGCCCTCGATCAGGTTGATGTTGTCGAAGGTGTAGCGCGGAAAGCCGGTGACCAGGCTGAAGCCCACGGTCGCCGCAAGCAGACCGATCAGCGCCGAGATCATCCCCTTGACGAAGTTGCCGGACAAGAGGCCGACCACACTGGACAGGCCGAGCACGACCAAGGCGAAGTTCTCGACGTAGCCAAACTTCAGTGCGGCCATCGCCAAGGTGGGGGCGAAGACAAGCAGGACCAGGGAACTGGCGATCCCGCCGATCACCGAGGAGGTCACCGCGATGGAGAGGGCCTTGCCGGCCGCTCCCTGTCGCGCCATGGCATTGCCGTCGACGGCCGTCAGGAGCGCGGAGGCCGTGCCGGGAACCTTGATCATGATGGCCGGGATGGCGCCACCGGCCGCGGCGGCGCAGTAGACGCCCACCATCAGGGCCAAAGCCTGCTCCGGCGGCATGGCAAAAGAGAAGGGAATGAAAACCGCAAAGGCGATGTTGTCGTTGATGCCGGGGATCGACCCGACGATCAGGCCGGCGACGACACCGATCGCCAGGGTGAAGATGACACTCGGTACGAAGAGTGTGGAGAAGCCGAGGGCGATCAGGTCCATCGCGACGCCCCTAAACCAGCCAAGGAACGCGCGAGTCCGGGAGCGGCACGTCGAGCGCCACTCCGAACAAGCCGTAGGCGACGGCCGTGATCAGCACGGCGTAGCTGAGGATACGCAGGCCGCCTCGGACGCCACCCAGCCAAAGCAAAGCGACCTGCATCACCAGCGTCGGCAGGAGAAAGCCGAGACCGACGCCGAGCGCCGCAGCCCAGGCCGCGATCACCACCCCGCCCGGCAGGGCAACGCCCATCGCAGCCGCCATCGCAATCGGCGGCGCCGTCTTCAGAAACCCCATGACGGACACGCAAACCCCCAAGGCCGCCAAAAGCCCGGCCAATATGATCGGGTAGGTGCGCGAGTTTTCGTCGAAATCGCCGGCTTGCCATGCAGCCCACAGGCCGACACCGCAAACCACCGCCCCGATCCAAACGTCGTTATGCAGTTTCATGGACCCTGACGCTTTCAGCTGACTGGGGCCGGCCGCGACAGACCGGCCGGCCGCCTCGCTCTTCGCTTGCTAGAGCACAGGCGATCGCACCGGCAGATCGACTGTGCTCTAGCTTTCGAGTCAAAGGAGCTCGCCGCACAGTCGCTGCGCAGCCTCGCATCGAACTCCGCAAAAAGACCGAACAGCGAAGTTTAAACTGAAAACCGCTCGAGCAAGGTGGCTACTGGCCGAGGCCGCTTTCCTCGATGATCTTCGAAGTCAGGGCCGCATAGTCGTCGACGATCTGCTGGAAGCCGGCGGCATCCCGGAAGACCGGCTGGAAGCCGGCGCCGGACATCTTCTCCCGATAGGCCGGCGTCTCGTTCACGTTCTGAAGCAAGTCCGACAGGGTGGCAACGACATCGTCGGGCGTGCCTTTCGGCACGGACCAACCGCGGAAAGTTGCCCAGATTTTGATGTCGATACCGGCCTCCTGATAGGTCGGCACATCGGGAAAGTTCTCGTCGCGGGCATCGGAAGCGATCGACAGGATCCGCACGCCACCCGTCTTGGCCTGGCTCGAGGCTTCCCCGAGCGGCCAGAGAGCACCATCGGCATGCCCGCCGAGCACGGCCTGCAACTGCTGGCCGAAGCCCTTGGTCGGAACGTAGTTGAACTGGGCTTCCGTCACCTGCTGGATGGCCAGCCCACCCATGTGGTGCGAGGTCCCGATCCCGGCGATGACGATGTTCAGCGGCTCCGCTTCGGCAGCTGCGATGAACTGCTCAGCCGTCTCGAACGGCGAGTCCACAGGCACGACGATGACGCTGGGATCCAGGTTGTAGAGGCCGACGGGCACGAAGTCGTCGACGGAGTAAGAGGCCCCCTTGAGCTTGGGGTTCGTGACCACGGAACTGGTCATCGCCAGCACCGTGTAACCGTCCGGCGCGGCCTGGGACGCGAGAGTCTGCCCCACGACACCGCCACCGCCAGCCCGGTTCACGACGTTGAACTCGGCCCCCTCCAGCAGTGTATTCGCCGTCTCCACGATGATGCGCGATGTGGTGTCCACGCCGCCGCCTGGCGCGAAGGGCACGATGATGTCGATGTCTTTTGTCGGAAACTCCGCTGCCGAGGCGGATGCCATCGCCCCGACCACCAAGCTGGATGCGATTAGCGCTGCAAGTCTCTTCACCGGTCTGCCTCCTGTTGCTTCTTTCTTGCGCGTTTGCCCCCCGGCAAACCCGATTGGGAAACTCGAGCGCCTCACCTGAAAAGGGGGAACATCAAAAAACGCTAGCACGGCCTTTTCATTAGATATAATTAGAAGAAATTACGAAAACATAAGGTGATGTGATATTTTGATGCGCCTTTCGCCCTGAAGATGAGGTTCTCGGCATGCCGCACGATCTGCAGGTCAGTCATCTGAAGGCATTGATCGCAATTGCCGAGGAAAACAGTTTCGAGGCCGCTGCCACGCGTGTGGGACGAACGCAGTCGGCCGTCACCCAGCAGATGCAGAAACTGGAGGACAGGGTCGGGAAACCGCTGTTCCGCACCGTCGGCCGGCGCAGGGAGCTGACCTCCGCCGGCCGCACGCTCGTGACCTATGGGCGGGAGATCGTTTCCCTGGTCAACCATGCCCTGGCCGCGACGGACCGCGCCACGGAAACCGGGGTTTTGACCATCGGAGCGCCGCAGGAAGTGGCGGAGGAGTTGTTGCCACGGATCCTCTCAGATTTCGTGCAGGACTGGCCGCACATCCGCGTGACGATCCATGTCGGCCGCAGTCCAGCTTTGATGTCGATGCTGGGGGAAGGCCGCCTCGATGTGACGCTTTCGACGCGTCGCGCGGACAAGTACGAAGGCGCGCTAATCGCGACCCTACCGTCCCTCTGGATCGCTGGTGCGAGCTACCGACACGATCCGAGGATGCCGCTGCCCCTGATTCTGGCGGACGAACCCAGCATGTTCCGCCGCATCGCCCTGGCGGCCCTGGACCTGAACGGCATGTCCTCCGTCGAGCGCTTCACCTCTCCCGATCTGGCGGGAGTTCGACTCTGCGTTGCCGCCGGCCTTGGCGTGACGGTCCGCACGGAGAGTTCCTTCTTCTCTGAAACGCGGATCCTTGGCGAGGCGGAAGGGCTGCCGCCGCTCCCAGACGTCAACTACTACGTCTACCGCTCGCCCACGGCGACATCGCCGGCGGCGCGCGCCCTCTACGAGTCGATCCGAAGCGACGCTGCTTCCAAGCGGTAACCGCTTTTGTGAAGTTTGAGACAAGCAGCTGTTCAAAAACCGGGTTACCCTATGAGGCATCGACCACGCGTCAGGCGCGCAACTTGCGGCGGATGTAGTCCCCGAGGCAGCGGACAGCATCGGAGGTTGCGGCCGGCGCACGGTAGAGGATGAGTTCGACGCCCGGCAGGCGAGGCAGGCCTTGCGACGGGCCAACCTCGACCACGTCCGAGGTGACCGTGCTGCGGGCGACAACGGAGACCGCCAGGCCCGACATGACCGCCGCATAGAGACCGCCCAGGCTCGCGCTCTCGCAGACGATCTTCCAGCTTCGGCCTGCGCGCTCCAGCGCGTCCAACGCCATGGTGCGGTAGAGATTGCCCGCGGGCAGCATGGCCAGCGGCAACGGACTGCGCTTGGTCGTGTCGTGCCCCAGCCCGCTGATCCACACCAGCTGTTCGTCGCGGACCCGGCTTCCCCCGGCCATGTAGGGCTGCCGAGTCACCAAGGCGACATCGATCTCCCCGCGGCCGATATCCTCCAGCAAGACCTGGCTCAGGCGGCAGTGCAGTTCGATCTGCACTTCCGGAAAGGCCCGTCCGAAGTCTCCAAGCACCTTCGGGAGAAGGTGTGCGGCGTAGAGATCGGGCGTCCCCAGCCGAACGGTCCCTACCACCGGTGGCCGGTCCAGCCGCGCCTTCAACTCGTCCTGCATCCGCAGGATGCCTCGGGCGTAACCCAACGCCACCTCCCCGGTCGGCGTGAGCAGGAGGCGCCGCCCCTGCCGCTCGAACAAGCCGCTGCCAAGCTGCGCTTCCAGTTTGCGGAGATGCTGGCTGGCCGCCGACTGCGTCAGCGCGAGGTGCCGTGCGGCCGCGGTCACGCCGCCATGGTCGACGACCGCCGCAAAGGTCCGCAGCAGCGACGGATCGATGTCGTAACGCATAGTTCACGATCTCTAATGGATAACATTCATAAACATAATTTCCGCTTCTGCGACGGCTTGACTAGCGTTTTCGGCACTGCGTTCCCAAAAAGAGCGAGGGATCCAATGCCGCCGACCGTGCAGAAGATGCAGCCGACGCAGAGTCCGGCCGCCTGGGTCCGCAAGGATATCGCCCTGGACCGTGTCACCGTGACGGCCTCCACCGAGGTACGCGATGAGTTTCTACGGCTGGTCGCGCATCTCCGGCGACATCCGCTCCCGCTCGTCGCACTCAACCCGGCCGACTACGATCTTGCGGCCACGGCGTGCGCGGCAGTGCGGATCCGCAGCCTGCTGAACGACGGTCCTCGCTTCTGTCTCTTCGACCGCCTGCCGGTCGAGGAGATGACAGCCGAGGAGGCGAAGGCCTGCTACTGGCTGCTCGCCTCGCTGGTCTGTCGGCCGGTCGCCCAGAAGCTCGACGGCACGATGATCTACGACGTTCAGGATACCGGCCTGAAGGCGGATCCAGGGTCGGGCGTACGCCCCGATAAGACGAACATCGATCTGACGTTCCACAACGACAACGCCTACAACGCGCGCATGCCAGAGGTGGTCGGCCTGCTGTGCCTGAAAACGGCGCGCAGCGGCGGGCGGAGCCGGGTCATGAGCTTCGAGACGGCGCACAATGCCCTGATCGAGCGCGCGCCTCACACTCTGCCCCGCCTCTACGAACCCTTCTGGTTCGACCGGCAGCGTGAACACTGGTCGGACGAAGACCCGACCTTCGCCGCACCGGTGTTCGTCGACGCCGATGGTGAGGTGAAGGCGCGCCTCGGCCTGCATCAGGTGCGCAACGCCTACGCCATGCGCGGCGAGGAGCTGGATGCGGACGGGCAGGACGCCATCGCCGCGCTGGAGAGCGTCTTCGCCGATCCCGAGCTGCAGTTCGACTTCGCCATGGAACCGGGCCAGGTGCAGTTCGTCGACAACTTGGCGATCGGCCACAGCCGGACACAGTTCGAGGACTTCGAGGAGCCGGAGCGCCGGCGCCATCTGGTGCGGCTGTGGCTGCGCAACGCCGGCGACCGGTCCTACCCCGGCTAGAAGCGAGCACCGACATGGCGCTGCCGCAGCAGCCTTCCCAAACTGCAGACGATCTGCTGTCCGTCGAGGACCTTTCGAAACGCTTCGGCGGCGTTTCAGCCGTCTCCGGCTGTTCCCTGTCGATCCAGCGCGGCACCATCACCGCGATCATCGGGCCGAACGGAGCCGGCAAGTCGACGCTGATGAATCTGATCGGCGGCCTGTTCCCGCCGGATAGCGGCCGGATCGTCTTCGCCGGCCAGGACGTCACGGCGCTTCCACCGCACCGCCGCGCCGAGCTCGGCCTGATTCGCACATTCCAGATCTCGCGCGAGCTGGCCCAACTGACCGTTTTCGAGAACGTCATGCTGGCCGGCCAGACAGACGCTATCGAGGGTCCCTTCGCAGCCTTCCTGCGGCCACGCCAGGTTCGCCGGGAAGAACGGCGGCTGGGGCTGCGTGCGCGGGCTCTGCTCGAGCGTGTCGGGCTGTTCCGACTGGCGGACGAGCCCGCCGCCTCGCTGTCCGGCGGACAGAAGAAGCTGCTGGAGCTGGCACGCGCACTGATGCTCGACCCGCAGTTGATCTTGCTGGACGAACCAGCCGCCGGCGTCAGCCCGCCGATGGTCCGCGAGTTGGCGCGCACCATCCGCGAACTGCGCGACGAGGGCCTGACCATCGGCTTGATCGAGCATGATATGGAACTGGTGGCCGATCTGGCGGACCAGGTGCATGTCCTGGCCGAGGGCCGCAATCTGACCAGCGGAACCTTCCGCGAGGTGACCAGCGACGCCCGCGTGGTCGAAGCCTATCTGGGGATCGTCGCATGATGGGCAAGGCCACCGCCCGCAGCGCGCCGGCCCTGACGTCGCCGCTCGAGGCCCGAGACCTGCGCGTCGGTTACGGCGCCGGAGACATCCTGAAGGGCGTCAGCTTCAGCGTGCAGCCGGGCGAGATCTTCACCGTCGTCGGCCCGAACGGATCCGGCAAATCCACCTTGATTAAGTCCGTCGCCGGGCTGGTTCCGGCCCGCAAGGGGTCGCTCCATCTCTTCGGTGAGGACATCACGCGAGTCCCTGCCAACCGCCGCGTCGACGCAGGCCTCGCCTACGTGCCGCAGGAGCACAACGTCTTCCGCAACATGACGGTGGGCGAGAACCTCAAGCTCGCGACCGAGTTCCTCAGCGCATCGCGTGTCGCGACCCACGAGCAGCGGGACAAGGTCCTGGCAATGTTCCCTGATGTTGCCGAGCGGCTGCCGCTTCTGGCCGGGAACCTGAGCGGCGGGCAGCGCCAGATGCTGGCTTTTGCTTGCGCGCTGATGTCCAGCCCCGAAGTTCTGTTGCTCGACGAACCCTCCGCCGGACTGTCGCCCAAGTTCGTGCAAGAGATTTTCGCAGCGGTGCAGACTGTCCGGGAGTCCGGCGTCACCATCTTCATGATCGAGCAGAACGTCGCCGCGGCACTGCCGTTCTCCGACATCGCCCTGGTGCTGGTCGCCGGCGAGGTACGCCTGGTGACGCCCGCCGACCGTCTGCTCGCCGAACACGACCTTCACCGCCTCTATCTCGGCGAGGCGGCATGATCGCGCAGCTTGCTCTCAACGGTCTTATCACCGGCATGATCATCGCCCTACCGGCGGTGGCCTTGACCCTGATCTTCTCTATCCTGAAGTTTCCCAACTTCGCGATCGGCGGCATGCTGACGGCCGGCGCCTATCTCGCCTGGGTCTTCAACACCCTCGCCGGGCTGCCGCTGATCGCTGCCGCCATGGCCGCGGCCCTGGCGTTTTCCGCCATCATGGTGACGAGCGACCGCCTCGTCTTCCGGCCGCTGCGCGACCGCGGCCCCATTACGTTGCTGGTCGCCTCCATGGGCCTGTCGTTCATCCTGGAAAACGTCTGCCGTCTCTTCTTCGGCAATCTGGCGCGCAACTTCGACATTCCGATCTCCCGCCCCTACCGGGTTGCGGATCTGCGCATCAACCCGGAGCAGATCACCACGGCCATCGTCACGCTGCTTGCGATGCTCGCGGTCTACCTGATCCTGCGCCACACCGCACTTGGCCGTGCGATGCGCGCCGTAGCCGACAATCCGTCGCTGGCCGCCGCGCGCGGCATCGACCGGGATCGTACGATCCTCTGGACCTGGGTTCTGGCCGCCACCCTGACGGCGCTGGCCGGCGTGCTGATCGGCATGGACCGCGCGATCGATCCGATGATGGGCTGGAGCTACATCATCACCATCTTCGCAGCCGCCATTCTGGGCGGCCTCGGTAGTCCGGTCGGCGCCGTGCTCGGCGCGCTGGCGGTCGGCCTGGTGCAGGAGATGTCGGTCCTGGTGATCGAGCCTCAGTATCGCCAGGCAGTCAGTTTCGTCGCCATCGCTCTGCTGCTGTTGTTCCGCCCGCAAGGCCTGCTGGGCCAGGTAAGGATCGCACGATGATCGCCTACCTCGTGACCATCCTGACGCTGGTCAGCATCGCCGCCATTCTGGCACTGGCCCTCAATCTGCAGTGGGGCCTCTGCGGCATGGTGAACTTCGGCATCGTCGGCTTCTTCGCCCTCGGCGCCTACACCGCGGCCCTGCTGGCGATGGCCGGAAGCGGCCCGGTGATCGCGACCTTCGGGGCGATGCTGGTCTGTGCGGCGGCCGGCGCCCTGGTCGCGCTGCTCTCGCTGCGACTGGCCGAGGAGTATCTGGCCATAGTGACCTTGGGATTTGGCGAAATCGTCCGGCTGGTGACCCTGAACGAAGGCTGGCTGACCGGCGGCGCCCTGGGCCTGCCCGGCATCCCCCGACCCTTCTTCGACCTCGTCCCAGCTGGATCCTACGACGTCTACTTCCTCGGCCTCTGCCTGCTGGTGCTGGCGGCAGTCTTCCTGGGACTCGAACGCCTCGCCCGCTCGCCTTTCGGGCGCCTGGTACGCTCGGTGCGCGAGGACGACGTGGTGGCGGCGACCCTGGGCAAGAACGTCGTGCGCACCCGGGTGATCGCCTTCGCGATCGGCAGCGCCGTGACCGCCATCGCCGGCGCGTTGCACGCCTTCTTCTTCAGCTACATCGACCCCAGCCAGTTCACGCCCATCGTCTCGGCCTATGCCTTCATGGCAGTGATCGCCGGCGGGCGCGGCAGCAACCGCGGGATCCTGCTGGGCGCCTGTACCGTCATGGTACTGCTGGAGGGAAGCCGCTTCCTGAAGGACTTCGTCGACATTCTCGATTCCGATCAGCTGGCGGCCGTCCGCCTGATCCTGATCGGTCTCGGGCTGATCCTCTTCCTCATCTTCCGTCCCCAGGGCTTCGGCCGTGAGCCGCGCCTGAGCGCGGCCCGGCTTGTCGGGGACGCGACAACGCCTAGTCCGGCAACCGGTCCGATACCCGGCCCGACGCCCGACCCCGCACTCGTCCCCGTAACTGCGAAAGAAGGAGACCTCCATGGCACGTGTCAGCCCAGTCGCCTCGTCCGCGCTGCCGCCTCGGATCGCTGAAGTCTACGAGACCTACGCCAGCGCCTACGGCCCCTTCCGCAATCAGGTCGAGGTGATGGCGCACGTTCCGGCGGCGGTGGAGCACATCCCCGCCCTGCTGATGGAACTCAAGCGTCAGAAGGCCGTGCCCTGGCGCTACATCGAGCTGGCCATCGTGGTGGTCTCGAAGCTGAACGCCTGCGAGTACTGCGTCGCCCACCACGCACCGGTGCTGGAGGTCGAGGGCATCTCTGCGGCAGGGATCGAGCGCCTGCTCGACTATGCCGATCACCCGGAGCTCGAAGAGGCCGACAAGGTCGTCGTGGAATACGCGATCCAGGTCACCGAAACGCCGCAGCGCATCCGCGACCGCATGTTCGTGCGGCTGCGGGCTCACTTCACCGAGGCGCAGATCGTCGAGCTGACGCTGCGCATCGCACTCTGCGGCTTCTTCAACCGATTCAACGACGCACTGATGATCGAGACGGAGGCCGAGGCAGAGCCGCTGACCGCAGCCTAGCAGGGCGCGACCAGGAACCCGGCACAGACCGGAGTCGAGAGAAACCAGATCAGGTGTTCAGGCTTCAATAGGAGACAGGGAAGATGTCAAAGAGTCAGAAATCCGCGCCCGGGCGATCCTCGCGCAAAGGGGGCATCACCCGGCGCCGTGCGCTCCAAGGTCTGGGCGCCGTCGCCGGTGTGGCCGTCGCCGCACCCTGGGTCCGCCCAGCCATCGCCAATGAGCCGATCCGCATCGGCATGGTGATTCCCTTTACCGGCGCCACCGGTGCCTACGGACCGGAGATGGAGAAGGCCGCCCGGCTGGTTGCGCGCCAGATCAACGATGCCGGCGGCCTGCTGAGCGGACGCAAGATCGAACTGACCATCGAAGACTCCGAAAGCATCCCGACCGCCGGCGTGGCCGCGACGAAGAAGCTGCTGGAGGTGAACAGGGCCGAGGCCATCATCGGCTATTGGGGCAGCCCCATCGCCATGGCCTCCAAGCAGCTGATCCTCGATGCCGGTAAGGTGATGATGGTGTCCTGCGCCGCCAACGCCGTGACCGAAGAGCCGCACGACGGCCATATCTGGCGCTTCCAGGCCAAGAGCACCCAGTGGGGTCCGGCCGGCGCCAAGATCATGATGCAGAACGGCCAGAAGAGAGTCGCGGTTCTGGCGCAACAGAACCCCTTCGTCATCTCGATGGTCGAGCCCTTCAAGGCGGAAATCGAGCGCAGCGGCGGCGAAGTCATCAAGGAAGTCGTCTACAACCCGGACCAGCCCTCCTACCGCGCCGAGGTGGAAGAGACCTTCGGCGTGGAGCCCGACGGCGTGTTCATTCCGGGCCTGCTCACCGACTTCACCTCGATCGTCAAGGAGTACTACCGCGCGGGCTTCGAGACGCCGATCACCTCGTTGTCGATCGCGGCAGACGCCAACGGCAAGTTTCTGGAGAACGTCGGTGCCGAGATCGCCGAGGGTATCCATCACTTCCAGCCGGCGCCGCCGCTGTCCAGCGATAACTACAAGCGGTTCCTGGCCGAAATGGGGGAGCCGGAGGATACGGTCTTCCTTTTCGCGGGTAACGCCTACGACCAGATGTCGATGACGGCGCTGGCGATCGAGAAGGCCGGTACGATCGACGGCAAGGTCTGGACCCAGGAGATCATGGGCCTCGCCAACCCGCCGGGCACCCGCACGATGGATCCGCTCGAAGGCCTGGAGCTGATCCGCAAGGGCGAAGACATCGACTTCATCGGTGCCGGGTCGGATTGCGATTTCGACACCCAGGGCGACCAGTTGAACCGCCACTTCCTGCATCGCGTGATCAAAGACGGTGAGAATTCCGTCGTCCAGATCATCACGTAAAGCCACTCGTTGCACAGCTGGAAGCGACCGCGCTTCCAGCTGTGACGATCGCGCTTTAGAAGCGGAAGCGGGCCGTCAGCTCCAGAAAGTCGATATCTTCCGAGGCCCCCGTCGCTTCGATGAAGTCCCCGGTGAAAAACCGCGTGTAGATGGCCGTCAGGTCGAGGCGATGCGAGACGGCGTACTCGGCGGTCAGCGAAAGCGCGGAGCCGACGAAGCGTTCGTCGCTGCCGCTAGCGGCACGGATGAGCTGTCCAGTGGGACCGTAGACACCGTCTTCGGTCTCGAGACGCCAGAAGGCGTTGAAATCGCCGGTGAGCGCCAGGTCCTCTAGGGGAACGACCGTCAGAAAACCGTGAAGATTGAAGAAGTTGCGCGGACCCAGCACCGCCGCTTCGGAGAAGTAGTTGCCACGCGGAAAAAGCGCGTTGAAGGTACCTAGATCGGCGTCGTCGGGATCGTCATCGCCGCTGGCGACATTGGCGCTGAGCGCCAGCCGCGGCTGCCAGGGCCTGTCTCTCCAGGTGTAGCCGGTCTGCGAGGCCAGGGTCCAAGCGCGGATGTCGCCGCTGCCGAAAGAGCCGAACTGATAGACCCCTTCCCAGTTCCAGTCCCAGCCGCCGCGCTCGCCCCAGAGGCGCAGCCCAACGGAGTGCCGCCTCTCGTCTTCCATCCCCTGCTGAAAGCTTCCTTCCCGGTCGCGAAAGCCGAGGTAGTAGAGGTCCAGGTTACCAAGGGGCAGCAACGCCTGGCCGCCGGTGGCATAGAGTCCCCAGAGCGCCTGGTCGTCGTCGGCCTCGTCGTCGAAGCGACCCCGCTCAACCGCACGCGGACGGGCCGCGAGGGCATCGACGCGCCAATCCGGCAGATCGACGATCAGACGCCCGGCGTCGAATGTCCGGCGCACATTGGGCCCCTCGCGCGCGTCGACCAGACGGCCGGAGCCATAGTCCAGTTCCTGCCGGCCGCCCCGCAGCGTCAGTTGGCCTTGTGCTAGCAGGGGCAATCGAACGTCCAAGAAGGCGTTCTGCAGTGCCAGTTCGTTCTCGTCGACGGGGCTGGGTCCTCCCTCGCGGCCGCTCTCCAGGGCGCTGAAAAGCTGCCCGAAAACGCGGAAGGTCGGGCCCAACTCCAGATCGCCGTGCAGGATGTAGCGCTGCAGCCAAACACCGCTCTCGTCCTGCGGATCCGCGCCGAAGCCCGGATCATGGGTGTATTCGTAGCGCTGACGAATGTCGCCACCCAGGCTCAGAGACACCTCGCCCGCACGGTCGAAGGGGATGAACTTGAGGCGATCAAGGGTATCGCCCGGATCAACTTCGCGATGACAGGCGATGTCGTCCTGGTAGCGCAGCTTGGCGAAGCCGGTCTCGCAACGCATATCTGCCAAGGCCGGCAGCGGCGAGACAAGCACGGCAAGGAGACCAAGGAAGGCGAAGCTACGGAACATCGCTCGAGGAAAATCTGTTGGGGACGAAAGGCGACAGACCGCGGCGGTCACACCGGGTGCAGCAGCTCCGCCAAGGCGAAGTCGGCGCCCAGGAAGCCGAGAGTCATGGCCACGACCAGCAGCGCCCCCACGATGCGCGGCGGCGCCGGCAGCGGCAGGTCGAACCAGCGACAGCCGGCACCGATCAGAAACCCCAACGTGAGTCCGATCAGGGCGCTGGTCATGTCTCGACTCCCTTGGTCTCGGCACTCGCCGTTTCGCCGGTGGGACCGCCGCAGAAGGCCTTGGAGCGGGCCTCCCGCTGGCTGGCGAAACGGTCGGTGACGACGTAGCCCAGGGTCATGGCAAGCACCAGCAACGCACCGATCAGCACTGGCGGCGCGGGCAGAGGAATCTCGACGAGACGGCAGGCCACTCCGATGGCGAAGGCCAGGAGCAGCCCCATCACGATCTTGATCTGAGCGACCTTCATTCCGTCTTCTCCCCTGCTTTGCCATCGCCGGGAGCTTCTCCCTCCGGCCCGGCCGGGGCCGGCGACAGCAGGTGCGTGACCTGCGGGACGGCCCCCTTCTGCAGCAGCTCGCGAACCTGTTCCTGCAGCGCTTTGTCGGCACCGGTCACCCGCTCATGGTGGCGCAGATGCTCCGTCCAGGAAGCTTCGATCCAGGTTTCCAGGAAGCGCTCGGGCCGTTCGGCCTCCTGCATGAGGTTCCAGTGATAGGCGCCGTTGCGCCGCCGGGCGTCGGCCAAGCGTTGCATCAGCGCGACGAAGGCTGGACGATCGCTCTCGGCCACCTCGTAGGCGATCTGGATCATCACCGGCCCGCGCTCGCCCGGCTCCTGCTCGGCCACCACGGGTGCCGGCCAATGCATGGAGGGCGCAAGGTCCAGCGCCTCGCCCTGACTCAGCTTGGCCCGCCAGGTCAGGGGAATGAAAAGCGCCACGCCCGCCGCGGCCACGATCAATGCGACCGGGATGCCGGCAAGGCTGGCGACCTGGCCCCAGACGAGGCTGCCGGCAGCCATGGCGCCGAAGAACACGGTGAGGAAGATCGAGAGGCCGCGCGCGCGTACCCAGTCGGGCAAGGCCGTTTGAGCCGAGACGTGCAGGCTGGACAGCACGGCGATCCAGGAGAGCCCGGCCAGGGCCGAGGCCAGACCGGCGACGAGGGGATTCGGCACCAATGCAAAGAGCAGCAGCACCAGCGCCGTGCCGAAACTGCCGGCGGCGACGGTGCGGTCGGCCCCGAGCTTACGCTTGATCCGCGGCAGCACCAGCGCGCCGGCGACTGCACCCCCACCGACGCACGCCAGCAGCAGACCGTAAAGGGTCGGCCCGCCGTCCAGCACCTGCCGCGTGATCAGGGGCAGCATGGCCCAGTAGGCGCTGGCGAAGACGAAGAAGCCGGCGGCACGAACCAGCGTCGCCTTCAGCGGGGCGCTGTTCCAGGCGTAGCGCAGTCCTGCACGCACCGCCGAAACGACATGCTCCGGCGGCAGGTCGCGGGCCGGTCGCGGCGGCGGTCGCCACCAGAGCAGCGCCGCGATGATTCCGAGGAAACTGAGCGCGTTGAGCGCGAAGGGCGCCGCCAAGCCGAGCGCCACGATCAGGAAACCGGCGAGTGCCGGCCCGATGGCGCGGCTGACATTGATGCCCATGGAGTTGAGCGCGATGGCCGGCCCGAGCTCGCTGCGCGGCACTAGGCTCGGCACGATCGCCTGCCAGGCCGGCGCCATGAAGGCGGCACCGGTCCCCAGCAGGAAGGTGAAGACGATCAGCCCGAGAGGCGTCATCAGGTCGAGGCTGACCAGCAACGCCAGCGCACCCGCCGTGACTCCCATAGCGGCATTGACGCCGATCAGCAGCTTGCGGCGATCGACGATGTCGGCGACCGCGCCGGCCAGCAGTGCGAAAAGGAAGATCGGCAAGGTCGTGGCCGCCTGCACCGCGGCCACCACGAAGGGAGAAGGCGAAAGCTCGGTCATCAGCCAGCCGGCCCCGACGTCGTGCATCCAGGTGCCGACGTTGGAGAGAACCGTTGCCGTCCAGAGTACGGCGAAGGCCGAATGCCCGAAGGGCGCCCAAGCGGAGACCGGCGCTCCCGGTTGGCCAGAGGCCGTACTGACCGCCATTGCCCCGCGCCCCCCGCTAGACCGCGAAGCAGGAGCAGCCGAGTGCGCCCCAGAAGGCCTTGAGGTCGCGGACTGGGATCGGATTGTTCCAGGCGATCCCGTGGTCGTGCCCATGGATGCCGCAGTGATTGCCGCAGCCCTCAGAGCAGGCGCGGGCAAGCTGTGTCGCGCCAGCGCCGGCACCTTCGGCAGCGGCCCGCATGGCCGGGCTCGGCTCCGCATTCACCGGACTCCAGGACGGCGAGGCCGGCGGCAGCGGCGGCGCGAGATCGCCGTAGTCGCCTTCGCCATAGACCACCTCGCCCCCGACCAGCGTCAGCACAGCGTTGATCCGCCGGATCTCCTCCGGCGGCACGCTCAGATAGTCGGCGGAGAGCACGGCCAGATCGGCATACATGCCGGGCGCCAAGGTGCCCTTGACCTCCTGCTCGCCGGAGAACCAGGCAGAACCCCGGGTCCAGAGCCGCAGTGCCGTCTCGCGGTCCAGGACGTTCTCGTTACCATAGAGCGGCAAGCCGCCGAGCGTCTGCCCCGTGGTCAGCCAGTGCAGCGCGACCCAGGGATCGTAGGAGGAGACGCGCGTCGCGTCGGTACCGGCCCCGACCGGCACATCCATCTCCAGCATCTTGGCGACCGGCGGCGTCTGGCGCGCCGCCTCGGCTCCATAGCGCTCGACGAAGTACTCGCCCTGAAAGGCCATGCGGTGCTGAATCGCGATGCCGCCGCCGAGCGCCTTGATCCGCTCGATGTTGCCCTCGCTGATCGTCTCGGCGTGGTCGATGATGAAGCGCGTTTCGAAGGGCTGGCGACCGTTGACCCGCTCGAAGACCGTCAGGAAGCGGTCGATGGTCTCATCGTAGGTCGCGTGGATGCGGAAGGGCCACTTGTTCGTGGCGAGCAGCTCGACGATGGGCTCGAGCTCGCTCTCCATCACCGGCGCCGGATCGGGACGCGGTTCCAGAAAGTTCTCGAAGTCGGCGGCCGACCAGGTGAGGTTCTCGCCGGCCCCGTTCATGCGCAGCAGCGCATCGCCCGCGCCCGGCTCCGTCATGGCGATCCAGCGCTCGTAGTCCGACAGCTCCTCACCCGGTTTTTGGGCGAAGAGGTTGTAAGCAATCCGAACGGTCATCTGACCGTCGTCGTGCAGCCGCTGGATAACTTCGTAGTCGTCCGGAAAGTTCTGGCCGCCGCCGCCGGCATCGATCACCGAGGTGATGCCGAGCCGGTTCATCTCCCGCATGTAGTGGCGCGTGGAGTTGATCTGGTCCTCGACCGGCAGCCGGGGCCCTTGGGCCAGCGTGGAATAGAGAATGAAGGCCGAGGGCGTCGCCAACAGCAGACCGGTGGGATTGCCCTGCGCGTCACGTTCGATGGTACCGCCGGGCGGGTTCGGCGTGTCCTTGCCGATGCCCAGTGCATCCAAGGCAGCGCGGTTCAGCAGCGCCCGGCCGTAGAGATGCAGAATGAAAACCGGTGTGTCGGGCGCCGCGGCGTTGATCTCCTCCAGCGTCGGCATGCGGCGCTCCGCAAACTGGAACTCGGACCAGCCGCCGACCACGCGGACCCACTGCGGCGCCGGGGTACGGTCGGCCTGATCCTTCAGCATGCGTAAACCGTCGGCCAGCGAGGGGACGCCTTCCCAGCGCAGCTCCATGTTGTAGTTGAGCCCGCCGCGGATCAGGTGCGTATGACTGTCGTTCAGACCGGGAACAACCCGCCGGCCACCCAGGTCGATGCGCGCGGTTCCAGCGTCGGCCAACCGCATAACCTCCGCATCGTCGCCGGTGGCCAGCACCAGACCGTCCTTGATGGCGATGGCCGAAGCCTCCGGCCGTTCCGGATCGAGTGTTGTGATTCTGCCATTGTAGAGAACACTGTCAGCCATCGTTTCGTTTCCACTGGTTTGGGCAAGGGACCGACGGGGACCAAGCCACGCCATGAGGCCGGCCGCCGCGCCCCCCTGCAGCGTGCGGCGGCGGGAGATGGCCAGCTGGCCGTTCGACTTTCGCGGGTGCCGCATCTCATCAGTCATCTGTCGTCGTCCTTCTCGGTCGATCCGCCTTTCTGAGATCCGATTTCAAACGGCAAGCCGGTGCGCGACACGCTTCGACAGCGCGTTCGGCCGGCCCAGGTCAAAGCTCTGACATGCCGCCATCGACCACGTACTCGGAGCCGGTCACGTAGGCGGCGTCGGCAGACAGAAGGAATGTGGCGACGGCGGCAACCTCCTCCGGCGTCCCGAAGCGGCCGAGCGGCACCTGGGAGAGGATCATCTCACCCATGCCGGCAATCTCCTCCTCGCTCATCCCTGTGCGGGCGAAAAAGCCGGTGCCGATGGGTCCCGGGCTGACCGCATTGACGCGAATGCCACGCGGCGCCAGCTCCCGTGCCAGGCTGCGAACGAGCGTGCGCGCGGCTCCCTTCGCCGAAGCGTAGACGGCAGAGCTCGGCAGCCCCATGACGTTGACGACGGAGGTGGTGAGCAGAACCGCGCCGCCGTCGGCCATCAGCGGCGCAAGGGCCCGGGACTGCAGCAGCGGCGCTTTGACAAGCACGTCGTAGTGCGCGTCGAACTCCGCCGCCGTCACATCCTCCAAAGAGTGGAAGCGCCCGAAACCAGCGTTCAGAAAGGCTGCATCCAGGGGCTGTCCGACCGCGCGAACCGCTTCTGCGAGACCGTCCGCAGCAGCGGGATCGGCGGCGTCGTTCTGTAGAAACGTCGCGTCCGGCAGCTCGGTCTTAGCGGCCTCCAGGCTGCTCTGCCGACTTCCGGTCACGATCACCTGACCGCCTTCAGCCAGCACCCGCTTGGCGGTGGCCAAGCCGATGCCACTCGTGCCGCCGGTGACGAGCACAAGCTTGTCATCGAAACGAGACATCGATTGCGTCTCCGGGCATTGGGAGCGGCCGCAAGCGACCGCACCGGGTTTACGGAGATGAAAAGGAAGGGACCCTGCTGCGTAGCGCCTACTGGGCCGCAGCCGCCGCGTCGCCGGCGGGAACCGGATCCAACCGCGGACCGTGCGTCACCCGCTCGTCGGCCTTGTGAACGTGGGTGTAGGCATAGTCGACCCCCATGCCGTAGGCCCCGCCATGCTCGCGAACGATCGTCATCAGTCCGTCGTAGGTATCTCGCCGCGCCCAGTCGCGCTGCCATTCCAGCATGGTCTGAAGGGTGGTCATCGGGACGACGCCAGCCTGGATCATGCGCTGCATGGCCATGTCCTGAGCCAAGGTCGAGGTATCGCCGGACGCGTCGGCAACCATGTAAATCTCATAGCCGCCTTCATCCATGGCGGAGAAGGCGAAGGTGTTGTTGCAGACACTGGTCCAGAGGCCGGAGACGATGACTTTCTTGCGACCGGCCTTGGCCAGCGCGTCGCGAACTTTCTGGTCGTCCCAGGAGTTCATCGAGGTGCGCTCGAGCAGCGGGTGCTCGGGAAAGACCTCCAGCAACTCGGGATAGGTATGACCGGAGAAGGAGTCCGTCTCGACCGTGGTGATGCTGGTCGGGATGCCGAAGAGTTTGGCCGTTTTGGCCAGGGCGACAACGTTGTTCTTCAACGTCTGCCGGTCGATCGACTGCACCCCGAAGGCCATCTGCGGCTGGTGATCAATGAAAATGAGCTGGCAGTTGTCTGGTGTCAAAAGATCCGGTCTGGTGGTCACTCGCCCCTCCTTGATTTCAGGCCGTCATATCTGTTGGCATACAGTCAAGCTGCTGCGGTATCTCTGGTTTTTTTGTTTGCTCAGAAGTGATCCTGAGGTAGGCAGAGAAGCAAGTGGCCTTTCCGGCCCAATCTTAAAAGTAGTTACTTTAAGGTAACTAGGCGCACCTATGGTTCCCGAGAAATTCGACCCGACGATTCCGAAGGGTTGTCCGATGGACATCGTCCTGCAACGCCTCTCAGGCCGCTGGACTCCCCATATTCTCTGGGCGCTTGCCAACAACGGACCGACCCGTTTCGGCGAGCTGCGGCGGCTGATGCCGGGCCGCGTATCGGCCAAGTCGATGAGCGAACGTCTGCAGATCATGGAGGCCGACGGCTTGGTGGACCGCCGCGCCGAGCCGACTACCCCACCCGAAGTGACCTACAGCCTGACCGAGCGCGGCCAGGACATGGACGAAATCCTCCGCTCGATGCACAGCGTGGCGGAGCGCTGGGAGGCGTCGCAAGAGCTGAAGACCTAAGAGACACGGTTTTGAGCGTCTCAGGGTTTGACGGTTCAGCTCAAAGCTCCGCCGCCCGGGGGTGGCTGCCGCCACCACGCCCGGTTGGCTCTTCCGCTCTCGGCTCTGCGGCCCGATCTACTGCGCGGCGACGTCCTGCAGCAGTCCCGCGCGCTGCAGGACGGCGTCGAGGCGCGGCTCCAGCTCCGGCGCGGCGGGCATCATCGGCAGTCGGTGGGTGTTTTTGGGAAGCTGGCCCAGCCGCCGCATCATGTACTTGATGGCAATCGGATTGGTGTCGAAGAACACCGCCTTGTTCAGCTCCCAGAGCTTGAAATGCAGCCCCCGCCCGCGCGCCATGTCACCGGCCGCCGTGGCCTCGTAAAGCTCGGCCACCGCCTCCGGCCAGACGTTGCCGACCGCATTCATCATGCCCGCGGCACCGATGCAGAGCATCGGAAAGCTCAGCTCCTCCAGGCCGACGAAGATGCGAAACTCTTCCCCGAAGGCCCGAAGCATCTCGCTGACCAGGGCCAGCTCGATGACGGCATGCTTGATGCCGACGAAGTCCTCCGAAGCGCCGGCGATCTCCTGCAGCGTCTCCATCGTCACCGAAACCGCCGTGCGACCGGGGATGTGGTAGATCATCCAGGGCTTGTCGGTGCGCTTGGCCAGTTCCTTGTAATAAGCGACCAGGCCGCGCTGCGGCGGGCGAATGTAATAGGGCGTGACGATCAGCAGCGCATCCGCCCCCGCCTTGGTGGCATGCTCGGTGAGCACCGCAGACTCCGCAAAGCTCTGCGACCCCGTCGCCGCCACCACCGGCACGCGTCCGGCGGCGGCCTCGATTCCCACGTCGACCAGCTTGTTGCGCTCCTCGACCGTCAGGGTCGAAGGCTCCGAGGTCGTGCCGTTGACCACGATCCCATGCGTACCGGCTGCGATCTGCTGATCCACCAGACGTGCGTAGGCGTCGTAGTCCACGGCGCCCTCGTCCGAGAAGGGCGTCACCAGCGGCGGGTAGCTGCCGCGCAGGAAGGTTTTATCCAGCGATCTCATTCGGCTGCTCCCGCCAGCTTGCGGTTGGTGCCGAAACCGGGCTGGCTGCCCAGGATCGACGCCGGCAGCTTGAGATCTTCCTGCCACAGCAGGGACTCCATCCAGATGTTCAGCGGCTGATCCTGAACGGTCAGTTCATAGACGTAGTCGTCGTAGCTGGCGTGATTATGAACGGCCCAGCCCGGCGCCGAGAGCATCAGGTCGCCGGCCTTCCACTCCAGGACTTCGCCTTCGACCGTGCTCCGGCCGCTGCCGCTGAAGTAGTAGTTGATGGCCGCCGAGACGTGACGGTGCGGGCGATCGACGATCTTCGGCGGACGGATCGTCATGGTGGCGAAGAAGCTCGGGGTCGTGCCGTTGGTTCGCTCGGTCCGCGGGTTGTAAAGCAAGTAGAGGCGCCGACCGACGTAGTCCTTGCCCAGCGCCTCCAGCTTGTCGATGTTCTCCTTGACCAGCTCCCAAGGCCAGTGCAGCACCGGCGACGGTACGGACGCAGGATTGATCAGCGTCTCATAAGGCATCAGCCAGGCCCCGTCGTCGGTAAGCTGGAAGGTCCCGTAAGGGCTCTCGCGCCTGGGATCTTCCCGCCCCTTCTCCTCACCATAGTCGTAACCCTCGCCTTCGACCGCCCTGATGTCCGTCGGCGCGTTCTCTTCCGCGAGGTAGACGTTCATCTTGTCCAGCAAGGCGGCGTTGGAATAGGTCAGCCGCACCTGCAGGTCGCTGGTGTCGTTGACATGCCAGTAGGTGACATAGGAGGGATGATTCCAGACGTCGTACTGTCCGAAATCGACGCGCTTGCCGCCGGAGATCGAGTGCCCACCACCGCGGATGCAGAAGTTCACCTCGGTGGCGTTATGGCGGAACGGCGCGGTCTTCTCGCCCGGCTTCAGGACGTCGAGGCTGACGCGGATGCCCGGCGCGAGGCCAAGCCCAGGCGCCTTCGAGCGCGGATGGACGATCCAGGACTGTCGGCGGCCGTTGGCCGGCATCGGCAGATCGGCCAGACGCTCGACCTCCGCGTCGATCGCCTCCTTCGAGATCACGGTGGCGGGCCAGAAATCCAGCGGCTGCTGATGATCGGCGCCCGCCTTGTCCACGAAAAATCCATTATTGCTCATCTGAGGCCTCCCTCGGCGTCTGGCCTGTCGGCCGCTCAAGCGGCGCGCGTCAGGCGCGGTTTCACTTTCGTCGGATGCGGGACATGGCGGCCCAGTCCCTGCGCCTCGGCCTCACGCAACACGGCCAGTCCCACCGCCAGGTCGGAAATGCCCATGCCCATGGCCTTGAAGAGAGTCAGGTCCGCATCGGCCGGACGGCCTGCGCCCTGGGCCACGATCTCGGAGAGCGGGCGAACAGCCTGCCAAGCCGCGTCGTTCTCGCCGAAGCGGATGCGGAACTCCTTCGACAGACGCCGCACAGACGCCACGCTATCGACGCCGATGGCCTTGCAGCGCGCGAAAACGTCCTGGCTGAACTCCTCGCGTTCGGGCGAGATCGCCCCGACGGCGTTCAGGTGCGTGCCCTGTGCCAGCTCGGCCGAGCCGACGATGGGAGCCCGAGCCCGGGTCACCAGGGTGACGACATCGGCATCGGCGACGCAGGCCGCCGCAGTCTCCGCCGCGACCACCTCGACCCCCAGGCCGGCGTTGCGAACCTGCTCCGCGAACCCACTGCGGCGGTCGGCATCGCGGCTGAATACGCGAACCTCCGCAATCGGGCGTACGGCGCAAACGGCCGCAACCTGGGTCAGCGCCTGCTTGCCTGCGCCCACCTGTCCAAGCACGGCGGCATCGGGACGCGCCATCCAGCGCGTGGCCACACCCGTCACGGCAGCAGTACGCATCTGCCCGAGCGCGAAAGCCTCGATCACGGCGCGCAGGCGCCCGGTCTCCGAGTCCCAGATCAGCAGCAGCGGCGTCGCGCCGCCCGCCGTATGCGCCCAGGTCTTGGTGCCAACGACCTGGGCGCCGTCGACCGTGGCGCCGATGGCATGCAACGTATGGCCATCGCCCCAGAGGACATGGGTCTTCTCCATGTTCATGGCGCGACCCTGCGCCTGCAGCGCCAAGCCGTGCTCCAGAGCGTCGATCGCATCCGGCAGGCTGATGGCCTGCACCACATCGGCCTCGCTGACCCAGAGCGTAGAGTCTTCCGCACTCATCCCGTGAATCCGTCCTCGAAGATGGAAGGCACCGGCGGCTCCAGCGCCAGCGTGTTGACGATCAAGGCGTGCACCAGATACCGCCCGGCCACCATCATCACTGCGACGGCCTGCCGGTGACCAAGCAGTTCCACGAGACGCTCGAAGGCGGCTTGCGCTGCCCCCGACCGACCATGAGACTCCAGCGCAGCAAGCAGGTAACGCTGCACCGCCCGCTCTGCGTCCGATAAAGATCGAGTACCCGCGGGCGCCTCCTCATCGGGCTTCAGACGCTCGACGGCCTCGACCCAATCACGACCGAGGCCGAGCCGTACCGAGAGGCGCTCATGCTGATGGCGCTCATAGGCGTTATCCAGATAGACAGCGCAGGTCAGAGCGATCACCTCGACCAAGGCCTTGGGCAGATCCGACTTGGCGCTTTCGGTGAAGTTCACGAAGGCTTCGAGCGCCTGGGGCTGGTGGCCGGCGACCCGGAAGAACTCACCGAGATAGCCCAAGCGCTCGACGCGAGGTTGCAGCGCCGCCGCCAAGCCCTGGGGCATCTCCTGCAGATTCAATCGCGGAATAGCTTTGCTCATCAGGGCTTTTCCATGTGTTCCATTCGCACTTTAGCGAATAAATTTCTCCTGTCCAAGAGCTAAGGCTTTCGGTCATGAGTCAATCTATTACATTGATAAACAATATAATTTTTTGAAAATATCAAAAGTTATTCAGTCAGATTATCTGCTTGTGATCGGAAAATTCCGAATATATCGTTGACTTACGAGCAAAATTTGCCGGTGACTCGTTGAAGAGCGCTCTGACAAGACGCGACCGGCAAACAAGAAACGTAAGCGGCCAAAAACGTCGATGGCCGAGAACCACAGGGAGGAATCGAAATGCGCAAGTTCGCGATCGCGGCGACAGTGGCGGTCCTTGGCTTCACGGCGCCGCCGGCGTCTGCGGAAAGCTACAATCTGACCGTAGCAGGCGCGTCGCCGGGCGGCCTTTGGTCGCTTCTGGGTGCCGGCCTCGACGCGGCGGTCAAGGCGGCTTACCCCGGATCAACAGTCACCTACCAGACCTCCGGCGGCGGTCTGGCAAACGTCGCCGTGCTCCAACGTCAGGACGCGGACATGGGCATCGTTCACGATGCCGAGCTGCAGGTCGCAAAACAGGGGGGCGAGCCCTTCAGCGAGCCGGTCGAGGACCTGCGGGTGCTCACCTATCTCTACACCTGGGCACCGATGCAGCCGGTGATCAGGGCCGACTTCGCCGAGAAGCACGGCATCGAAACCTTTGCCGATCTGGCCGCCAAGCAGGTTCCGGTGCGCGTGGCGATCAACAAGCGCGGCAACATCGCCTCCGAAGTCGCGCTTGCCATGCTCGAGGCGATCGGCGCCGGTCCTGACGAGATCGAAGCCTGGGGCGGTGACGTGATCTATGCCGCTTCCGGCGAACAGGCGACACTGATGCAGGATCGCCGGGTCGACATGACCCTCAACTCCATCTTCGTGCGGCACCGCTCCATCATGCAGCAGGCCGATGCCATCGACCTGAAGCTTCTGCCGATCTCGGCGGACACCCAGGCGGCGGTCAACGACCGCACCGGGACCGGCGACTTCATCATTCCGGGCGGCAGCTACGACTGGGCCCCGGATGACACGGCAACGGTGACTCTGGGCGCCGCTCTGGTGGTGCGGGCCGACATGGACGAGCAGACCGCCTACAACCTGACCAAGGCGCTGTTCGAGAACCATCAGAAGATTGCCGGCGTGCACAAGGCCATGAATGCCCTGACGCCGGAGATCATGGCGGCCCAGACGGTCGTGCCCTACCACGAGGGCGCACAGCGCTACCTCTCCGAAGCCGGCCTGATGTGAGGCCGAGGTGGCTCTGGCGACGATGGAAGTAAAGCGTACGCTGGCCGGCTTCGCGTCCTCCGGCCAGCGGCGCAAACTCCCGGGCCCTCTGGGCCGGGTGGTTCATGGCTTCGCGGCCCTGATCGCGATTGCGGTGGTCTATACGACGACCATCGTGTTCGTCGATCTCTTCGCCATGACGATCGTGTTCCTGGCCGCCATGCTGGCGCTGGTCTTCCTGACCGTCGGCGCCACCCCCGACAGCCCGACCGACCGACCCTCCGCAATCGACTGGCTGTTTGCGCTGACCGCACTTGCGGTGGGCACCTACTTTCTGATCGAGAGCGAGCGGATCATCACGCGTATCACGCTGCTGCATCCGCTGACCGGTCTCGACATGATCTTCGCCCCGGCGCTGCTGATCTTGACCCTGGAGGCCACGCGCCGCACCGTCGGCATGGGGCTGACGACGATCGTCGCGATCTTTCTGGCCTACAATCTCTGGGGCCACTGGTTGCCGGGGAAGCTGAGTCATGGCGAGATCAGCTTCAACCACTTCCTCGACATCATGATGTTCACCACGGACGGCCTGTTTGGGGTGCCGATCCGTGTGGCCGCGACCTACGCCTTCCTCTTCGTGTTGTTCGGTACCTTCCTGGCGAAGGCCGGCGGTGCGGAATTCTTCTACAACTTCGCGGCTGCGGTCGCCGGCCGGCGGCCTGGCGGGCCCGCCAAGATCGCCGTGGTCTCCTCCGGACTCTACGGAACGCTGTCCGGCAGCCCGACCTCGGACGTGGTCACCACTGGCTCGATCACCATCCCGATCATGCAGCGCCTCGGTTACTCGAAACGCCTGGCCGGCGGCGTCGAGGTCGCGGCCTCGACGGGCGGCAGTCTCCTGCCGCCGGTGATGGGCTCGGCCGCCTTCATCATGGCCGAGTTCACCGGCATCGAGTACCGCGAGATCGTGATCGCCGGCCTGGTCCCGGCCTTGCTGTTCTACATCTGCGTCTACACCCAGGTGCATCTGCGCTCGCTCAAGCTTGGCCTGCGGGGCCTGCCCGGCGACGAACTGCCGGTGCTGACCGAGACCTTGAAGAACGGCGGGTTGTTCCTGGTGCCGCTGGTGGTCATGACGATCGCCCTCCTGATGGGTTACTCGCCGACCTACGTCGCGGTCTTCGCAACCGCGACGGTGCTCGCCGTCTCGCTGGTCCGCCCCTCGACACGCATGGGGCTGATGAAGATCTGGGACGCGCTCGGCGAGACGACCCTGCGCATGGTTTCGGTGGTCGCGGCCTGCGCGGCGGCCGGCCTGGTGATCGGCGGTATCTCGATGACCGGCCTGGCCAACAAGTTCGCCGATCTGGTGTTCCTGCTGGCCGGCGACAACGCAGCCCTGGCACTGGTGATCGCGGCGGCCCTGTCGATCCTTCTGGGCATGGGCATGCCGACACCGTCCGCCTTTATCCTGGCCGCCGTTCTGGTCGGACCGACGTTGCTGGAAATGGGTTTCAGCGTGCTGCAGGCGAACCTGTTTCTGCTCTACTTCGCCGTCCTGTCGGCCATGACACCACCTGTCGCCGTAGCCGCCTTCGCGGCGGCGGCGATTGCCGATGCCAACCCGCTGCACATCGCCTTCACCGCCGTGCGGCTGGCCATCACCGCCTTCATCGTGCCGTTCGCCTTCATCTACGGCGACGGCCTGTTGCTGCAAGGCGATTTTCTGAACGTGGCCGTGGCCTGCACCACGGCGCTGGCCGGCGTGCTGATTCTCGCCGTGGCGGTCGAGGGCTATCTGAAGGGTCCGCTCGGCTCGCTGCCGCGCCTGCTGTTCGCCGCGGCCGGCCTGCTGCTGATCGTGCCGACCATCGTCTCGGCGGCGGTCGCGCTCGGGCTTCTGATCCTGGCGCTGCTGCTGACGCCCGGTCTCGTCGCGCACCTGACCGGGCGGGCGAAGACGCCGCTCTCCCAGACAGACGCCGACTGAGAGAGGGGCCGACCGACCATGACCGCCTCAGCGGCGTTCGTCCTCTATCTGCCGGCGCAGTTGCTCACGGATCGCCTTGAGGGACTGGCGCAAGGACGCGACTTCGGCCGGTTCCAGGCTCGCGGCGGCCATTCGGTTGACCTCGATCGCGTAGGGCAGCAGCTGGCGCTCCAACGCCCTGCCCTCTCGGGTCAGGAAGACGTTGTATTTACGCTTGTCAGACGGATGCGGCTTGCGTTCGACGAGACCGCGCTTTTCCAGGTCGTTCAGGGCGGTAACGGTTCGCGGGGTCATGATGCCCGCGCGCTTCGAAAGCTCCGCCTGGGTCAGGCCGTCCTGCTCCCAGAGAACGCGCAAGAAGAACCAGTGCCCCATGGTGATGCCGCAGGTCTCGATCCGCGCCTGCAGCAATCGCTGAAAGTAGCGATAGGTGTCGCGCAGCAGGTAACCGATGCTCTCGTCCGGGTGGAGGACCGGCCGTGGCGTTTTCTGACGGGACGGCTTCTTTCCGGACTCGCTCATCGCGCCTGTTCTGTCCTCAGTCTGATCGTGCGGTCTGGTCCTGCAGCGGAGCCTGCGGCCTGCCCGCGCCTTCGCGCAGCAGCCCAGCAGCTCGATAGTCGCTTTCCACAGAACAGCTCGAATCGAGATGCGTCAACACCTTGCGGCCCGGGACCCGCGAACTCGTTAAGCATCGAATGAAAGCAGAGGACCGTTGCAATGGATGAGATGGCCCCTTCAGCGGGAGACCGCCGCTGGTCGGAGGAAGGGTACAGCCGTGTGCCTTACTGGCTCTACACCGACCAGGATATCTACGACCGCGAGCAACGCCTGATCTTCCAAGGTCCCTTCTGGAGCTACGTCGGGCTCTCGGCAGAACTGGCGGAGCCCGGCGACTTCAAGCGCACCTTCATCGGCGACCGCTCGGTGGTGATCGTGCGCGACCAGGACGGAGAGATTCGCGGCTTCGAGAACCGCTGCGCCCATCGCGGCGTGCAGTTCTGCCGCACGCACCGGGGCAAGGCCAAGGACTTCATGTGCCCCTACCACCAGTGGACCTACGATCTGCAAGGCAATCTGATCGGCGTCCCGTTCCGCCGCGGCGTCAAGCGCCAGGGGGGCATGCCCGCAGACTTCGATCCGAAGAACCATGGCCTGCGCAAGCTGCGCACGGCCGAGCGTCACGGCGTCGTCTTCGCCAGCTTCGATCCGGCAGTGCCGCCGCTGGAGACTTATCTGGGCGAAGCGATGCTGGGGTACTTCGACCGCGTCTTCGATGGCCGCAAGCTGAAGGTCCTCGGCTATCAGCGTCAGCGCACGCCGGCAAACTGGAAGCTGATGTTCGAGAACATCAAGGACCCCTACCACGCCAGCCTGCTGCACGTGTTTCTGGTCACCTTCGGCCTGTTTCGCGCCGACAACGAGTCCAGCGTGGAGATGGATGCCAGCGGCCGGCACGCCGTTCTGGTCTCCCGCAAGGGCGAGCAGAAGAAGACCGAAGACCTGTCGGACATGAAGAGCTTCCGAGAAGCCCTTCAGCTCAACGATGCGCGACTGCTCGACCCCGTACGCGAGTTTCCCGGCACGGCGACCGTGGTGATGCAAACTCTCTGGCCGAACCTGATTGTGCAGCAGCAGTCGAACACCCTAGCGATGCGCCAGCTCGTGACCCGCGGCCCGAACGCCTTCGACCTGATCTGGACCTACTTTGCCTATGCGGACGACGAGGAGGCGATGGTCACGCGCCGTCTGCGCCAGGCCAACCTGATGGGCCCGGCCGGTTACGTCTCGCTCGACGACAGTGAGGTCATGGAGTTCTCCCAGGTCGGCATTGCCCAGGCCCCGCAGGCCAGCGGCGTCGTCGAGATGGGCGGTCACGATACGGAGGACACGCCGCATATGGTGACCGAGAGTGCGATTCGCGCCTTCTACAAGTACTACCGCGAGATCATGGGAGTCTGAGTCATGGACGGTGCCACTCAACTGCGCGCCCTGCCCGGCGATCTGGCTCTGCGGATCGCGGTCGAGGACTTCTACGCACGCTACGTCGAGATCGCCGACGACCCGACACGCCTGGAGGACTGGCCGCAGCTTTTCACCGAGGACGGGCAGTATCGCATCCTGCCGCAGGAGAACTGGCAGCAGGGTTGGCCCCTGGCGTTGGTGCGCGCCGAAAGCCGCGGCATGCTGATGGATCGGGTCGCCGCGGCGCGTGGTATCAATACCTATACGCCGCGGGTGATGCGCCACCTGGTCTCCAACATTCGCTGCAGCGGCGGGAAAGACGGTCAGATCGAGACGACGGCCAACTTCGCGGTGTTCGAGACGATGATCGACGAACCCAGTCGGGTGTTCGCGACAGGCGTTTATCGCGACCGCCTGATCGAAGACGCCGATGGCGTCCTGAGGCTGAGCCAGCATATCGTCGTTCTCGACAACGACCTCGTGCCCAACAGCATCGTCTATCCGCTCTGACCGCATGACCGGCGCCAAAGGGTGATCGCTGTCCTTGAGCTATCGGCGGCGACACTGCTGTGGTGCTGCGCAGCTCTACTGCTGGGCGGCATCGTCAAGGGAACCATCGGCATCGGGCTGCCGCTGGTCTCCGTGCCGCTTCTGGCGCTGCAGCTGCCGGTTCCGACGGCGATCGCGATCCTCGGTCTGCCGGTGCTGATCAGCAACTTCGTCCAGATGCACGCCGGCGACAGCCTGCGCGCGGCGATCACGCGCTTCTGGCCGCTGCTGGCAGCCCTGATCTGCGGGATCCTGATCGGCGCCAATCTGCTGGCGGGCATCGACCAGCGGCGGCTGTCGCTGATCCTTGGCAGCGTGGTGATCGTCTTCGCGCTGCTCAACCTTGTCGGCGGCCGCCTGACCGTCTCTGGCGTCACCGAACGCTGGATCGGGCCGCCGCTGGGTTTGGCCGCCGGGGTGCTGGGCGGCCTTTCGTCTTTCTTCGGCCCGCCCGTGGTGATGTACTTCGTCGCCTTGAAACTGCCCAAGAACGGCTTCGTCTCGGCGATCGCCCTGGTGTACTTCTGCGGCACCGTACCGCTCTACACGGCGATGGCGTGGCTCGGCCTCTACGGCCTGCCGGAAGTGGCGCTCTCGGCGTTCGCCCTGCTGCCGGTCGGCGTCGGCCTGTGGATCGGACAGCACCTGCGGCAACGACTGCCGCAGGATGTCTTCAATCACCTGGTTCTGGTTCTGCTGACCGCCATCGGCGTAACCTTGATCTGGCGCGCGCTCTGAGACGACGCGGCTTCTGCCTGGCGCTCTTCAAACCGACGCCGTTCAATCGGGCCAGTTCTGCAGCAGATCGACGGGGTCGCCGTAGCGCGACGCCATCTCGACCACGCTCGGCGCCTCCAACGACTTGAGGAAGCCGTCGTCGATCAGAGTCGTGTTTCCGGCGGTCACGGTCATGTTGTAGCTGATCAGATCCATATGCACCGGCGGCTCTTCCCACTGGGGCATGACCCGGCGGATGTAGTCGGACGGCTTGGCCAGGTCGATCCCCCAATGCAACGCACCCGGGGAGTTCGAACCGGCTGGGTACACGGTGTAGCGCGGCGCTTTCGGGTTGAAGCCGCACCCCAATTCGATCAGTTGGCCGTCTGTCAGCATGTCGCGGAAGATCGCGGCGAGGTCTCCATCGCCTCTGACGCCGGTGATGCGGTCGCGCGCGAAAACGACCTCGACGCGCTCGTCGAACGGCTTCTCGAAGCCAACCGCCCACTGCGGGATCACCACGCCGTCGATCTCGGCCACCACGCTGTCGTCGTTGTCGAAGGCCGTGCGGTCATAGAGATTCGGACCATGGGTCGGGAGGTAGTGGACGTAGGCGCCGGGCTCGTCGGGCGTCATCTGGCCACGCCAGCGATTGGAACGCAGCAGATTGGACCGCATCTCCGGCGTGAACTTGATCCGCAGATCGGAGCCCTGCGGACAGGTGAAGCGGAGGTCGAAGGCCTGCCCCTCCGGATAGAGCGCCGCCGTCTGCCGGATGATCTCGCCGACGATGTCGATGGGAAAGCGCGCCTGCGGCGTCTTCAGCAGCTCGAGATCGCGGAAGTAGGTGATCTTGACCCAGCGCTGCCCGCCTTTGCGCAGCGCGATACAGAGGGGATCGATGATCGAGCAGAACCAGGTCGAGATCACGAAGGTCGCCTGCTCCAGAAGCGGCTTGACCTCCTCGGGGATCTCCGTGTGCTGGGTCGTGTGGCTCAGGACCACCATCGGTTCCGTGCCCCGCGCACGCGCCAGACCGCAGATCGCATGAATCACCTTCGGGTCGATCCCCCGGTCGGCCAGAAACACGACCCGATCCTCGCCTGTGAAGCAGAAGGTTCGGTTGAAGTTCTCCAGGGCCTGAAAGTACTCCGCCGCCTGAACCGTTTCGAAACTCTTCTCCCGCGGCAAGCCGACATAAGGGATCCCACTCGACGTCTGCATCTTTCCTCCCGTTGCGCAGCACGGCTTTCCACCGCTCGTTCGACCGGCAGTCTAGCAAATCGTTAACGTCTTAGCGAATGATCCAATCCTGCAGCTCTTGCAGATCAGGGCTTCGGCATCCGCGCGACAAGACGGCCAACCTGCACCTCGACCCTACCCGCGTGGAAGAGGACTGCAATCCGGAATACCTTGGAGTTCAGGATAGCGTCGGAGACTGCAGAAATCGTCGATAACCAAGCAAGCCAAGGTCGATACGGGACAGGTCAATCCGGTTCGCAAGCAGCCCGCAGCCAAAGACGCCCGACCGCTTTGAGGCACGTCAATGTCGACTGACGGGGCCGGGATCACTGTTGCGACGCTGCCGAAGGGCAGCCGGTGCGCGCCCGGGGCCTCCACAGCGGACTCGACCTATGGGCGAGCTTAAGACTGCAACGCTAATACTCCCGAGCCGCGCACCGAGGTCTGGATCGAGGTTCACGCATGAGACTATCGACCGGCATCATGATCGGTCTCGTTCTGGCCGGGGCCTCCGCCGGTACAGGTTGGTACTGGTGGCAGCAGCGCCAGCAGCTGCCCGACCATATCGCGACCGCGAACGGCCGCATCGAAGCCGAAGAAGTCCATATCGCCACGAAGTACGCCGGACGCGTGGCCGAGGTGCTGGTGGAAGAAGGCAGCTTGGTCGAGATCGGCCAGGTCCTGGCACGCATGGATACGGCGGAGCTTGAGGCCGATCTCGATCAGGCAACAGCCGACATCGCGCAGTCGCAGGAAGCCGTGAGAGAGGCCGAGGCGCTGATTGCCCAGCGCGAAAGCGAGCTGACCCTGGCGCAGCTGGAGCTGAATCGCGCGCTCTATCTCGCGGAGAGAGGGCATGTGTCTCTGGAACGGGTCGATCAGCGCAGGTCCAGGCGAGACAGTGCGCAGGCGGCCCTCGCCGCGGCGGAAGCCCATGCGGCCAATACCGAACGCGCCGTCGATTCGGCTCGGGCCAGGGCGCGGCGCATTCAAACCCAGATCGACGATGCGATCCTGACCGCGCCGCGCTTCGGCCGCATCCAGTACCGTCTGGCCGAGCCCGGCGAGGTGCTGCCGGCGGGCGGGCGGGTCGTCACCCTGCTCGATCTGACCGATGTCTACATGACCATCTTCTTGCCGACGGCACAGGTCGGGCGGGTCTCGCTCGGCGCTGAGGCGCGACTTATCCTCGATGCCGTGCCGGACTACAGAATTCCGGCGAGAGTCTCCTTCGTTGCCTCCGAGGCGCAGTTCACCCCCCGGCAGGTCGAGACCCGCAGCGAGCGCGAAAAGCTCATGTTCCGTCTCAAGGTCAAGATCGACCCAGAGCTGCTGCTTGCCCACATCGAGCAGGTGAAGACCGGCGTACCGGGCGAAGCCTACGTGCTGCTCGGCTCCAATGGCGGCGGCTGGCCGGACTGGTTGGAGGTGCGCCTGCCCGAGACGGCGGCGCAATGAATGCGGAGCGCGACCTCGCCGCCTGCCTGGAGGGTGTTACCCACCGTTATGGACGCAAGCTTGCGCTCGAGAACATCACGATCGAGGTCCCCCGCGGCCGGACCGTCGGGCTGATCGGCCCGGACGGCGTCGGCAAGTCGACCCTACTTTCGCTGATCGCCGGTGCGCGCAAGCTGCAGTCCGGCCGTATCGAAGCCTTGGGCGGGGATATGGCGAGTCGACGCCATCGCCGCCGCGTCTGTCCGCGCATTGCCTACATGCCGCAGGGCCTCGGCAAGAACCTCTATATGGACCTCACGGTCAAGGAGAACCTCGAGTTCTTCGGCCGGCTGTTCGGTCAGGATCGCAGAGAACGCCAACGGCGAATTGGCGACCTCCTGCGCAGCACGGGGCTGGATCCCTTTCCGGACAGAGCGGTCGGCAAACTCTCCGGGGGAATGAAGCAGAAGCTGGGGCTCTGCTGCGCCCTGATCCACGACCCTGAGCTCCTGATTCTGGATGAGCCCACCACCGGCGTCGATCCGCTGTCGCGGCGTCAGTTCTGGGATCTGATCGATCGACTGCGCGCCGATCGGCCCGAGATGGCGGTGCTGGTGGCTACCGCCTACATGGACGAGGCCGAGCGTTTCGATCGCTTGATCGCCATGAACCAGGGCGCCTTGCTCGCCGTCGGCAGTCCGTCCGAGCTGAAGGCGCAGGTCGGGGTCGAAAGCCTGGAGCAAGCCTTCATCGGTCTCCTGCCGGAAGAGCTGCGCCGCGGCCACCGCACACTGCAAATTCCCCCTCGCCGAACTCACGAACACCGGCCCGCCATCGTTGCCGAGGGGCTGACACGACGCTTCGGGGACTTCACGGCCGTAGACCGGGTCAGCTTCAGGATCGAGCGTGGAGAGATCTTCGGCTTCCTGGGCTCGAACGGTTGCGGCAAGACCACGACGATGAAGATGCTCACGGGCCTGCTGCCGGCATCGGACGGTCAGGCCTGGCTGTTCGGTGAGGAGGCGAAGGCTCACGACCTGGCCACGCGCAAACGGGTCGGTTACATGTCGCAAAGCTTCTCGCTCTATGCCGAACTCACGGTCCGCCAGAACCTCGATCTCCATGCGCGGCTGTTCCATCTGCCGCGTGCAACGATCGGCGGGCGGATCGAGGCCCTGCTCACGCGCTTCGGTCTCACCGCCTACGCCGACGAGCTGACCGAAGGGCTGCCCCTCGGCATTCGCCAGCGGCTGTCCCTGGCCGTGGCCATCATTCACGAGCCCGAGGTGCTGATCCTGGACGAACCCACGTCGGGCGTCGACCCCATCGCCCGAGACGGCTTCTGGGAAATCCTGATCGACCTGTCACGCAATCAGGGCGTCACGATCTTCATTTCAACGCACTTCATGAACGAGGCGCTGCGCTGCGACCGCATCTCCCTCATGCATGCCGGGCGCGTGCTGGCCAGCGATACGCCGGCCGGCATCGTACATGTCGCCAGCGAGACATCCCTAGAGAACGCCTTCGTCGCCTACCTGCAGGCGGCTTCGCCCGAGCAGCCCACCCAGCCTCCGCTAGAGAGGCCGCCGAGCGGTGTGCCGAGCATCGCGGCGACCGAATCGATTAGGGCCGCGTCCGGTTTCAGCCTGCGCCGCCTGCTGGCCTATAGCCAGCGGGAAAGCGTGGAGATCTTGCGGGATCGGATACGGCTTGCCGTCGCCGTGCTGGGGACCGCGATCCTCATGCTCGTCTTCGGCTACGGCATCAGCTTCGACGTGGAGGATCTGAGCTATGCGGTGCTGGATCGGGATCGCACGCCGGAGAGCCGCAGCTACCTCGAGGGCTACGCCGGCTCGCGCTACTTTCAGGAAAGGCCGCCGCTGAGCAGCCACGCGGAAATGGATCGCCGGCTTCGCAGCGGGGCGATCACGTTGGCGATCGAGATACCGCCGGGCTTCGGCAGGGATCTGCTGCAGGAGCGCAGGCCCCAAGTGGCCGTTTGGATCGACGGCGCCATGCCCTTCCGCGCGGAGACAATCAGCGGCTACGTCGAAGGTCTGCATATCGCCTATCTGGCGGAGCTCGACCGGCGCGCCCATGGCGCGGTGTCGGACGGACTGCCGGTCGAGATCGAGTCCCGCTATCGGTACAATCAGGACTTCCAGAGCATCTTCGCGATGGTCCCGACGGTCATTGGCCTGCTGCTCATCTTCATCCCCGCCGTCCTGATGGCACTTGGCGTGGTGCGGGAGAAGGAGCTCGGCTCGATCACCAACTTCTACGTGACGCCCGTGACGCGCCTGGAGTTCCTGTTGGGCAAGCAAGTCCCCTACGTGGCGCTCGGCATGGTCAACTTCATCATGATGGTCGGCTTGGCAATCTTCCTCTTCGGCGTCCCGGTCAAAGGCAGCTTCGCGGCCCTGACCTTCGGCGCCCTGCTGTACCTCGTCACGACGACCGGGATCGGCCTGCTGATCTCCTCCTTCACGAAAACACAGATCGCAGCGCTGTTCGGAACTGCCATCGCAACCACGGTCCCGGCCGTTCTCTTCTCCGGCATGATGCAGCCCGTCTCCTCGCTGGAGGGCTCTGCAGCCGTCATGGGCCAGAGCTTTCCGACGAGTTACTTCATGACGATCAGCGTCGGCACCTTCACAAAAGCGCTCGGCTTCGCGGATCTGCAGCTCCAGTTTCTGATCCTGGCCGCATTCATTCCCATCTTGACCGGCCTGAACGTCCTGTTGCTGTCTAAGCAGGAGCGCTGACGATGGGACGCCTGGAGACGATCTACCGGCTCGGCATCAAGGAGCTCTTCAGTCTGCGCCACGACCGCGTGCTGCTGATCCTCGTCATCTGGGCCTTTTCCTTCTCGATCTACACGGCAGCGACGGGCATGTCCCACGACCTCAACCGTGCCGCCATCGCCATTGTCGACGAAGACCGCTCTCAGCTTTCCAACCGCATTCGCGAGGCCCTGCTGCCGCCCTACTTCGAGGAACCGGTGCTGATCTCCTTCGACGAGATCGATCCGGGCATGGACTCCGGACGCTTTACCTTCGTGCTCGTCGTTCCGAGCGGTTTCGAGGCCGATGTCCTGGCTGGACGCCGGCCCGCTGTACAGGTGAACATCGATGCGACGGCCATGATGCAGGCAGGCATCGGCGATCGCTACATTGCCGGTATCCTGACCCAGGAGATCGCGGCCTTTGGGGGACCAGGGACGGACGTACCGCCCCCTCCCGTCGCGCTGGAGACACGCTACGCCTTCAACCCCAACGTCACGGGATCGTGGTTCACCAGCATCATGGAGATGATCAACAACATCACGATCCTCGCCATCGTGCTGACCGGTGCCGCGCTGATTCGCGAGCGGGAGCACGGCACCATCGAGCATCTTCTGGTCATGCCGGTGACGCCGCTGGAGATCATGTTCGCGAAGGTCTGGGCAAACGCCCTGGTGATCATCGTCGCGACGGGGCTCTGTCTGGGCCTGGTGGTCGAGACCCTGCTGCAGGTGCCTGTTGCCGGCTCCAAGACGCTCTTTCTGCTGGGCACGGCGCTCTATCTCTTTTTCGCGACGGCGCTCGGCATCTTCCTGGCGACCCTGGCCCGCTCGATGCCGCAGTTCGGACTGCTCTTCATGCTGGTCATCCTGCCGATGAATCTGCTGTCCGGGAGCGACACCCCGATCGAGAGTCAGCCGGAGGCGCTGCAAATGGTGATGCAGACCGTTCCCTCGACCCATTTCGTGAGCTTTGCACAGGCCATTCTCTACCGCGGCGCCGGCATCGATGTGGTCTGGCCCCAGTTCCTGCTGGTGACGGCCATCGGCGGCCTGTTCTTCGCCTTCGCCGTCGCCCGCTTCCGCAACAGCGTCGGGGCTCTGCGCTCCTGACCACCGACGGCCCGACCGTCAGTTCACCGGTTGAGGAATAGACCGTCGCGAAGAGCGAAGCGCTTGGAGGAAAGTCTTACACCACGAAGCCGATGAGCCTGCAGGGTATGCTGGAGATCGCGACTGCCGACTGCCGACCCGACGGTGTCTAGAGGGTCACCGTCAACTCGCCAAGGCGTCGGACGAGCGCCATGTTCTCGCAATTTCATTGCATACAACCAAATGGATAAACACAATTCCACAATAATGAAGGTAATTTTATCTGATTTATTTAATATCAGTCAGATGAGTTTGATTTTTTCGTTTTAAGAACTCTACGATATTTTATTTTATTCTCTCGCCGAATCCACACGCCACTTGCTTACGAGCTCTCTCGCCCCATGAGCGATGCTTTGCCAATCGCCCAACTGGGATCGGGGGAAATTTATGCTGATGCCGAGATTTTCATCAGGCCACCACACATCCCCTATACACCGATACACTGAATCCGTTACACGGCATCTAAATAACGATCTAATTTTTACATCGCGATTACTGTAGAAGAATCTAATTTTTGTGCCTCTGACAACAACACGCGACAACCCCTCTGGCGCTCCCGCGTCATCGACAGCTTGCACCTCGCCATTGCGCTGCATTCTCTCAAACCTAACGTCTGGCGGCGTGAAGTAGGGCTCTGTGGAACCAAGCAACCATGGCCACTTTAGAACGCCCACAGCGACGTACTGCTCTTCGGTAGGCGCCGGGCGACCGCTCTCGCATGGCCGAAATGATCGAGCAAAATACGACCCATTGTGCTCGGGCCAGCGCAAGTCCGGCATCCAAAACGAAAAGTGGAACAAAGTAGGGAGACCGAGCCCCGGCGGATCCGGATTGTCAGGCGACCTTAGACGAAGCAGTCGTTCATACTCGTCCCCCGGCCAGAGAAAGAGGTAACCAAACGGAACCCTGAACCAAACCCCGTGGGGGTTGAACCAATACTCTCTCGAGAGCGGAATGCCACGCCAGTCCTCGGTGACAATCGACCCGCCCTCCGACATGTCCGCGGAGCAGTGAATTCCATCGGCCGTTTGTTCTGCGCCCCTGTTGATCTGTTTTCGGCGCGGGCTCCAATCTCCTAGCTGAAAACCAAGCGTATCGGTCACCCCCCACTGAGAGAGATTGCCAGCGCGCTTCCCTGAGTTCCCCGCCGCAGGATTTATCCTTGCTCCGTAGAATAACGCGTCGGAGACTCCCTGCTGCTCAGACCACAGGCCGTATTCATCAACATAAGAACCTTGCGCTTCAGCAGACGCCGTAGCAACGGCCTGCACCACTAAAATTACTACGCATAGTAACAACCGCATTGTCGCGCCTGCCATCGTTTTGCCGCCAAATACAACTCAGATGAGCTACTGATTCAAGACGAGCCTAACTTCGCTCCTGATCTCCTATGGCCCAATCGTCAGTTCAACGGTTGAGGACTAGAGTGTCGCGAAGAACGAAGCGCTTGGCGGAAAGTCTTACATCACGAAGCCGATGAGCAGTCAGGGTATGCTGGAGATCGCGACCGCCGACCCGACGGTGTCTAGAGGGTCGCCGCCAACTCGCCAAGGCGTTGGACGAGCGCCATGTTCTCGCGATAGTCGATCGGGATGACGATCAGCGACGGTCCGGAATGAGCCAGGGCACGGTCGATGGCCGGACGCAGGTCGCGCGCGTTGGCGACCTGCTGGCCCTGCCAGCCGAAGGCGGCGGCCAAGCCGAGCCAATCGGGGTTGCCGAAGGCAAGATCGGTATGCCGCTGGAACTCCTGCTCCTGCTTCCAGGAAATCAGACCGTATCCGCCGTCTTCCCAGACCATCACGGTAATGTCGCTGTTCAGGCGACGGGCCGTCTCCATTTCCTGAACGTTCATCATGAAGTCGCCGTCGCCGGCGATGGCGAAGATCTTGCGGTCCGGCGCGACGATATGGGCGGCAATTGCACCCGGCAGCGGCATCCCCATCGAACAAAAGCCATTGGGGATCAGGCAGGTGTTCGGCTCGTGGCAGTGGAAGTAGCGCGCGATCCACATCTTGTGGGCGCCAACGCCGGACAGCAGGATGTCCGAAGGCCCCAGGGCGGCCCGCACATCCCAGAGCGCCTTTTGCGGACGGATCGACCCTTCGGTATCGTCATCCTTGTGGGTCGCCAGATCCTCAGCCATGCGGTCGCGCACTTTGGCTTGGCCTTCGAGCGCGTAGCTTGGGGCGCCATCCCGCGCGACGCGTTCGTTCAGCATCCAAAGCCCATGGGCGAGATCGCCGACCAGTTCGACCGCCGGATGATATTGGCCATCGATCTCGGCGGGCAGGAAGTCCATATGAACAATCGGCTTGTCACCCTTGGGGTTCCAGAGGCGCGGCGGATACTCCACCAGGTCGTAGCCGATAGTGATCACCAGATCAGCATCGTCGACGGCCAGGGCAACATAGTCCTTCTGTTGAAGGCCGATGGTGTACAGACAATAGGGCGCGTCCCGGTCGACCGCGCCCTTCCCCATGAAGGTCGAAATGACACCGATACCGGTCGCCTCGCAGAAGCGGCGGAGCTGTTTGGCGGCACGTCGCCGGATGGCGCCGTTGCCGGCGATGATGATCGGAGTGCGTGCACTGCGGATCCGCGCCCAGGCTTCATCGGCGATCTTGTCGTCGACGCCGGGGCGGCGGAAGCGGCGCGGCTGCAAGGGCAGCGCTGTGGTCTCCTGCTTGGCGATGTCTTCCGGCAGCTCGATCAGGACAGCCCCCGGCTTTTCGGTGCGGGCTAGGCGCACGGCCTTCCGCACGATCTCCGGAATACTGTCGGCGGCGCGGACGGATTGCGCCCACTTCGTCACCGGCTCGTACATCGCCACCACATCCATCACCTGATGGCTTTCCTTGTGCTGGCGTGCCGTAGCCGCTTGTCCGGTCAGCACGAGGACCGGAGCGCGATCCATGTTGGCATCGGCAACCCCGGTGATCAGATTGGTCGCGCCGGGACCGAGCGTACCGAGGCAGGCCGCCACATCGCCGGTCAGCCTGCCGTAGACCTCGGCCATGAAGGCGGCGCCCTGCTCGTGCCGGGTCAGCACGAACTCGATCGCCGAGCCCTGCAGCGACAGCATAAGATCGGCGTTTTCCTCCCCAGGAACGCCGAAGATATGGGTGACGCCCTCTTCCTCGAGACAGCGAACCAGCAAATCTGAAGCTTTCATGAAGACGTCATCCACTGAGGTGGTCGGTTACAACGGAGGCCGACAAGCATAGGCTGTTCGGCCAGGGCGGCACAGCCATACCAACTGCGGCTTCGGTAAAGCTGTGCCCTTTTCGAAACCGCAAAGTCACCCTATCGCCAACCAGGCCGACAAATGACCGGAGAATCAATGCGCTGCGTCTGGCTCATGAAGCTCTCCGCTCTAACCGCAAGGCGGTCTCCGCCCCACCGCCGCTTGGCTTGAAGAGGCGATCGCAAGCGGGACCGCCAAGTCTCGGTTGCAGAAAGGGGAGTCGGACTCGGTGGCAAGATCTGACTCGGAGCAAGTACCGCCGATGAAGGGCTTCTAAGCTTTCGCCACGAACCTCCGCGAACCACCGACGCGATCGGCGTCCTGCGCACCGACAAGATCCGGAAGCTCAGGACCCAGGTCCTGAACCGGGATTATGACCCAGTGAGGCGCACCGGGCACCTATCTCTCTCAAGCAGGCGTCCGGCAAGCAGATCAGGCGGCCCGGGAGCGGCGACGTGCACGCTTCCCGGCAAAGGCGTGGAACCGCATCCTTTGAAGGAACGACAGGCGGTCGACAAAGAGCGTGCCGACCAGGTGGTCCATCTCGTGCTGCAAGCAGACAGCCTCCATGCCCGTGAGATCTCGCTCAAAGACGCCGCCCTCGCGATCCTGCGCCCGCACGCGAAGCTCCGTCGCCCGCCAGACGTTACCGACGACACCGGGCAACGAGAGACAGCTCTCCTGGACCAGCCCCCATGCCCCCTTCGAGAGGATCCGTGGGTTGACGTAGGCTTGGAGCGCCGAGCCATTGCCCGAGAGATCCATCACCAGGACTGCCCGACGATCGTCGACCTGCGGTGCGGAAAGCGCGAGGGCGCTCTCCGTCGTAAGCCTCCGCCCCATACCGTCGATCAACTGGGCCAAGTCTCCGTCGAAGACCGTCACGGGATCTGAATGAAGGCGCAATCGAGGATCAGGGTATTCAAGGATATCGAGTTGGGTCATGGGTTTATCCTGTCCTGGGCCTGTCCCGGGCGCTCGCCAGCTCGCCCAGGTCAGTCCGATCAGCCGGGGTTTGGATGGCGCCAATCGCCGACCTGGAGCGGAGATCACCGGTCCGTCGAATCAGTGGGATCGTGGCTACGATAGTGATCAGCAGTAAGACCATCTCCAGCCCATAGACCGTGATGTATCCGACTGCATCGGCGAAGTCGCCGAACCATCCGGTTATCGCAACGGCCGCATCGACGAGATCGCGAAGGATGCCGCCGAGCGCCATCGCGATACCGGCCGCCGTTGCCTGCACCGCCCCCCAGGCTCCCAGAGCGAGACCCGCCTGCGCCTTTGGCGCTTGGTTCATCGTCGCGGTGAGCGTTGCGTGGCCGAAGACTGCGGCAGCAAAACCGATCAGGAAGTTGCCAAGCAGGAAGGCTACGGACAGGCCGGTCGGTGCCGCGAGGATGACCAATGCGAAAGCCGGTAAACCGATGAGAGCGCCGTTGCGTGCCATGCGGAAAGGGTCGCTGCCCTGCCCCAGAACGCGGGAGGTGAAGGCAAAGCCCAGCAGGCCGCCGAGCGCAAGGAGAGCCGTCAGCTTGGTCGTCTCAGCGACTTCCCAGTTGAGGACCTGCCCGCCAAAGGGTTCGAGCAGAATATCCGCCATGCCGAAAGCCATCGTCCCAAGCCCAACGATGACGAGGCGCCGCACCGCGTTCTTTCCGGCGCAGAAGCGCGCCCAGGATTCGCGAAACGTCGGGTCCGGCGCCATCGGCGCGGCGCCGCGTGGAGGGCGCCGCGTCTCCTGTTTCCACATCGCTACGGTGTTCAGCAGCATACACGCCACAGCAGCGCCCTGAACGACCTGAACCAGTCGGCCCGGGGAGAAGTCCGCGAGCAACGCTCCGAAAATCAAGGCGCTGACCATCATGCCGACCAGCAGCATCACATACATCATGCCGACGACTTTGGGATGGGATTCCGGCGGCGTGAGGTCGGTTGCCAGGGCGAGCCCCGCCGTCTGGACGATGTGCGTGCCGGCACCGACGAGAAGGAAGGCCAGCGCAGCCGCCGACTGACCGATCCAAATCGGAGCGGTATCGGCATGACCCTTGCCGGCGAGAACGAGCAAGGCGAAGGGCATGATGGCGAACCCGCCGAACTGCAGCAGCGTACCTTTCCAGATGAAGGGCACACGTCGCCAGCCGAGCTCGCAGCGATGCGTATCGGACCGATGGCCGATAAGTGCACGAAAGGGTGCGAAGACGAGCGGCAGCGCAATCATGATGCCGACCACCGCAGCCGGCACGCCAAGCTCCACGATCATGACGCGGTTCAGCGTTCCAACCAGAAGAACCAGCGTCATACCGACCGAGATCTGGAACAGCGAAAGCCGGACAAGGCGCCCAAGCGACAAGTCCGGCGTGGCCAGGTCGGCAAACGGCATGAAGCGGGGGCCAAGAGATTCCCACCCACTCATCAGCCGTCGACCGAAGTATCTCATTTGCTCTCTCGTGAGCACCCAGCGACCGAACAGATCATCCGACAGATAGAGCCGACGTGCTGCTTGGCGACGAGTCCAGTCGTATCTCTATCTGCGTCTGATCAGGGTACCGATCCCGAGGAACGAAGAAAGAGGCGCAGGATTCCGCGACAGCAGCGGAAGACCGAAGCTCCGCGTCTTCTGTCCCTTTCCAGTCGAGAGCGTTCTCATCCCGATGGCAGACGAAAGTGGCGCCGGGTTGTCGCTGAGCAGCGGCAGACCGAAGCTCGACCGCCAATCACGCTTCTGCTCACTCAGAAGCTTCATGCCGAACAGCGATGAGAAGGGTGCCGCTTTCCGGCTGAGCAAGCCAAGCCCGAACAGGGACGAGAAGAACCAGGAAGCGCTCTTCAGCTCGCTGACTGGCGCCGCCCGGCTCAGAGTCGGAATGCCGAGCAGATCTGAGAAGGGCGAGGGATCCCTGGGGTAATAGGCTGGCAGGGATGCGCTGTCGACTGCACCGCAACTTTCCATGATCTCGATGGCTTGCCCTGCAAACCCGAAGTTCGTCGCAACGGCCACGAGCGACCGCCCCCGCTGCAGATTCCGCACGCAAACCGAAATATGACGGCCGGCCAAGAGGCCGTCCGCGATTGCGGCGCGAACCATCGCTTCGGGATCCGGCGGCGGCGATGCCATTCCAGTCTCGGCTGCAACACCCGGTTCTCCGGACAGCACCCTGTGTTTGCCGAAACCAGCTTCCGACAGCTTTGCAGCTGCATCGCGCGCGGCTGCCTCGGACTCGAAGATCCGTACAGTTGGTGTCATGCCTGCTCTCCCGAGGTGACCGGCAGGCGCTCATGCGCTACGCAAGGCAACAGGTTTGGCAGCTGGAGCCCCTGCCGCAAGTCAGCCTCTAGTAACACCGTTACCCAGAGTCATCCGCCCTGGAAGAAGGCCGGGAACCAGGAGGTGTTCAACAACAGCGAGAAGTGGACGAGGAGCGAAATCAGGGCCACCCCGCCGAGGAACAGCGGCAGTCCCACTGTCGGCTTGACGACACACCAGATTCTTCCTTGGTTCATGGTTCAAACTCCCCCTCACCCGCCCCACGGCGTGAACAGCCACGCCAGCAGGTGGGCGATCAAAGAAATGAAGAAGAACACGCGCGCGCCATCGATGACGTGCTTATGCAGCTCTTCGGATTCCCTGATCGTGAGACCGGTCGGCCAGATCCGATCAGGATCATCCAAGTCAGCGGTTTGTATTTCATGGGCCATCAGGAGTGATCTCCTCTCACAACCATAAGTGCCCGTCGTCACGTCTCACGGGCCTTCAAACGCTACTGGTGTGTTAACAAAGTGTCAAGGCAAATTGTCACGATCAAATGTCCTTATGAATTGACAATTAGATCGAAAAATTCGGGATTCGACGGGAGACTGGGCGGGATCGCGTTGACGCCGATAGGCCAAAAAGACGTTCCAATACCGGGCCGTTGATGACTGGTCCGAACCACTTTGCCGGTGGTCCGACTCTGCGTTGAGGAGTCGTTTGCAGCCCGCCCTGATGAACCGGCATTCATTTCGCCTGCGTGCACCGGAAGCACCTGCCGCCAGACCGTCTTCGAGGCGGGCCTCACAACTACGGTCTCGCCTGCGACGGTCTCTCCGCCTAAACAGAGCAAGGCTGATGAAGGGCGTTATCCGAACTGGACCCCCATGTACATGACGTGGCTGAGGGGTTTCGGCTTTGGGATGAAGATCACCGCACGACCCCGCCCTTCATCTGATCGATAGCCTTACCGGGCAGCTCGTCGGGGTAATCAAAAAGAACGAACCGACAAAAAGCTGGCACAGGAATGGCTGTACGTTTTTGTTCGAGGTCTCGCTCATTTTGAGAGTTCAGCCGCGCCGCCCATGGGCGGCGCGGCTGAGACCGGCTTAGTTCGGCGTGAGCTGATAGATTTCGCCTTGATCTACGGCGGCATAGAGATTGCCGTCAGGCCCCTGAACGACCGACCGGAAACGGCCAGCCGACATGGGCAAGGACATCGTCGTAACGTCATTCACGGACATTCCATCCTCCGCGAGATCGATAACGTCGATGCGCATGCCAACCGGGATGCCTCCAAAACCGATTCCCATGATCCCGACCGCCAGACGGCCATCCCAGGCACCCCACTGCTCACCGCTCAGATATGCGGCAGAGGACAGGCCCTGCGAGAGGCCATTGTTGGTCCAGGCCGGCAGCATCACATCGGGGTAGGTTGCGGTATCCGTCATCGGCATGAACTTCACCCGCTCGGCCGGGTCCATGCCGTCCATCTGATTTGGCATGTAGCCGCAGTAGTCGACGGGACAATCGCCACGGCCGGCCATATTGGGGCGTGGGTCCCATCCGCCGTTGCCGCCGTTCTCCAGCACGGTCACTTCGTCGGAATGCCAGGGGCCGTGCTCCGCCACGACCGGCTGACCGTCGCTTGGGCGGAAGGCGATGCCCTGCACGTTGCGGTGGCCGTAGGTGAAGATACGAGGGTCGAAACCCTCCGGCGGACTATTATCCGCCACCGCATTGCCGTCCCGGTCGACGCGCAGCACTTTGCCGCCGAGAAGCGTTGGCGACTGTGGAACTTCACCGTTATGGGTGTCGCCGGTGGTCAGATAGATATGGCCATCCGGGCCGAAGCGGACACGCCCCCCATTGTGTGCACCGGGGCCGCCGAAGGGATGATCGGTTGCCTCAGGCTTATAGGGGACGTCCTCGATAATGTCGGTGCGGTCCGACACCGCGCTGAGATCGTCACTTACCTTCAACCGCATAAGACGATTGCTGCCGGGCGCCGTCATGCTTGATGTCGAATAAACATAGATGAAGCGGTTCTCATCAAAGTCCGGATCGACGGCAACGCCCTGCATTCCGGCCTGGCCCTCGCAGAACAGATCGTCCGCTGTGGTGGGATAGCCGTCGGCTCCGGTCATGCCCAAGAGGGCGCTGACGTCACCGGAGGGGAGTCGAACCGAGAGGCCACGACACTTCTCCGTGAAGAACATCGTCCCATCTGCGAGGAAAGCCATGTCCCACGGGCTGTCCAGCCCCGACAAAACGGTGGTGTGCGTGAGGTCGGGAGCGCTGGCATGTCCGTCGGCAAGAGCTGGCGTGTAGGACATGACCGAGGCCATGACCGCGGTGAGCGACCATAGGGTCAGATTTCGTTTCACTTTGTGTTCCTCCCATATTTTTATGGTTCTTCCCCAGCTGAGGCCGGGTAAGAAAATCGTAACTCAGACGGAAATCACTTCAACTGCTTTCGTCAGCGGAGATTGACGGCCCTTGGGCAGAACTGCGCGATAGAGTTGCAGATAAAGCCCCCGAAGACACAGATGGCGAGCGGATCAGGGCAGGATCGCTTTTTTGACGAAAGCGCTTCGGCGATCACGCGCAAAGCGCAAACCCTGTTCGCTCATACGATTGGAGCGCGATCCATCTCAGCCACCGAAAATCGCGGCATTCGGCAAGGCGTAGCGTTGGTCGTCAACCCGGATGAAATGGAGGTCTCCCTCAATCGACCAGTCGATGTCGAAGCCGGTGCCGGACATCGTGGCGTTGGCTGAGATGAACCTGCCATGGGCGAAGAACAGCGTGCGTTTGAAGCCGTTGGAAAACGTCACGATAACCGTCGCATCGCCGCCAGTGCCGCGCGCGACACCGAACCTGCATTGCCCCATCGGCTGACCGCGAACCTGTGCGCAGGCAAGCGTGCCGCTTGCGTCAAAATCGCCTCGGCCCGCACGAAGCGCACTGTCGTCGATGCCCTTCGGCAGAGTCCCGTCCGGACCGCGCGCCGGAAAGAGAAAATCCGCCGCGACATAGCCGCGGACCCGGCCGTGCAGAGGGCGAACCTTGCACCAGACGTCGTCTCCGGCAGGCTCGCAGCCGAGATTGGAGAGGATCGCGCCATCGGCGAGCATCGCGATCACAGGCGCATTCGACGCCGGCGACGCTCGCATCTCTGTCCCGTCGGGGGCCGCCACCTGCCAGCGTCGCGGGCCGCCCTCCTCTGGCCCGGTAAGCTCCACTTGGGAAGCTGCGCCCCTGTCCTTCGGCGCCTGGTCCTGGGCCCAAGCCTGCAGGGCGATGGCGACTACGGCCATGACACAGAACGTCATGCGAAGCAGAGGCCGTCTCCTCACACTCGCGGACCAGGCCGCGCCGCGGGTCTCGGTGAGTCCCGGTACCGCCGACGGCGGGCCACATCGGATTTTGGATTACTGAAAGGTCGTCGAGATATAGGCAGCAAGATCGGCGATTTCTTCATCGGACAGCTCTTCGGCCCACGACATCATGAGAGCGGAATTGGGCCCCACCATCTCTCTGGCACGATACTGCATCAGCCGATCTGCGATGTAATCCGAATCCCTGCCGGCAATTGCCGGGAAACTCGCCATGCCCTTTCCAGCCGTACCGTGGCAGTTGACACAGCTTTCTGCGTACCTTGCTGCTCCTGCTGCGGTGTCCCCGCCCTGAGCATCTGGCGCACCTAAAGCGACGGCCGCGCAGATCGCGAGCAATTGCAGCCTCTTCATTCAGTATTCCTCCCGATCCAGTACGGTTATTGTATACGGTAGCCACAGGGAGACTACGACCGGTTCACAGCTTGTCAATTCCGCTCATTGGCTGCTACGAACCGCAGGTAACATCTCGTCGGCGCGCGCTCAGCGCATGCCAAAACGCTGTCGTGAGAGCACCGGAGCAATCCGCAGAGCCGACCCGGTCGACGGCTTGGACGTCATCCTACAATTCCTGTAACACCGCGCCGCCGCCCGCGCCCGGCATGGCTGGACCATGGACACCTATCTGCTGCGCCAGGCGAAATCGACTTGAGACCAGTGGCGCACTTTGGAGCCCACACAGGATCGTTCCCAGGGATTCCGGCCTGCCGAATGGCGCAACACCATGAGTCGGTGGAATCGTAAGAACACCTTTGGTGACCGACGATCGGCTACGGGCGTTTCCGCGCTCGGGACAGAGCCGGACCGGTCGCGCCAGGAGCTGGGCCACCGGCTACACGCCACAGTGAACCGGCCACATAGACGACGATCCCAAACAGCAGGCCAAGCGCATTGACGATCAGCGCATGAGGCGCCGTCTGCGGATAGAGCAGGAGAACACCCGCCAGGACGAAACCGGCCCGGCGCAGAGGCCCAGGCGCCCCTGCGATCCAGCCGACGGAAGCGACGGAGATCAGATAGACGCCAGCCGCCGCCGCAACGACCGACCAGAGGATGTCGCCCGGTTCCCCCATCATCAGCAGGGCCGGGGAAAAGACGAACAGGAACGGGACGATGTAGGCCGCCCAGCCGTAGCGCATTGCCGTGACCGCCGTCTGCATTGGCCGTGCCTCGGCGATCGAGGCGGCGAAGAAGGCGCCGATGCCGACGGGCGGCGTCACCATCGACATCATGCCGAGATAGAAGATGAAGAGATGGGCGGCAATCGGCTCTACCCCGCTTTGAACCAACGAGGGCGCAATCAGGACGGCCAGCAGCAAGTAGACCCCGACCGTCGGCATGCCCATGCCCAGAACGAGACAGACGCCCGCCGCGATCAGCAGGAGCAGAAGCAGGCTGCCGTCCCCCAAAGCTACGAGAGAAAACGTCAAGGCGAAGCCCAGACCGGTGATGTTTAGCACCCCGATGATGAAGCCCGCGGCGGCCGCGATCATCACGATATCGACGACCGAGCGGCCCGTGTCGGTTACGGCCTCGAGAACGGTCGCAAAAGCCATGCGTGCGCGATAGCCTTTCGCCAGGCCGACGAGCAGCGCGGCAGCGCAACCCCAGAGCGCCGCCGTTTCGGGCCGCTGCCCGAACCAGAAGAGCGCGGCGACGATCGTCGCGAAGGGAAGGACGAAGACCCAGCCGCGTCCCATCACCCTGCGCGCGGAGGGAATGTCCTCGCGGTCCACCAGGGCGATACCGTCCCTCGCGGCCTGCAGGTCGACCTGAACGAAGACGGCCAGGTAGTAGAGCGCCGCCGGGATGATGGCGGCCACGACGATATCGGAATAGGGCCTTTGCAGGATATCGGCCATCAGGAAGGCCACGGCCCCCATGACCGGTGGCACGATCTGACCGCCGGTCGAAGCGACGGCCTCGATCGCCGCGGCCTGATGCCGCTTGTATCCGGCCCGCGTCATCATGCGGATCGTCACGATGCCGGTCGCCACGATGTTGGATACCACCACGCCGGAGATGGAGCCGAACAGGCCGGAGGCGACGACGGCGATCTTCGCGGAGCCGCCGCGCCGACGGCCCATCGACGCCATGGCGATGTCGTTGAAGAAGTCGGCGCCGCCCGACTTCAACAGGAGCTGACCGAAAAAAACGAAAGCGATGACGACCGTCGCCGCGATCATCAGGGTCAGACCGAATAGCCCATTTGCGTCGAAGCCGAGATAGATCAGCAACCGCTCGGGGGCAACAAAGCGAGTCTGCAGGTCACCGGGGATCAGATGCCCCAGAAGGCCCAAGGTCAGGATCGCGAGTACGACGAGAACCAGCATCCAGCCAGTGGTGCGCCGCAGCCCCTCGAGCACCAGCGCCAGCATCACGGCCGCGAGCACCAGTCCCTCCGCCGGCAGGTTCATCTGCTCGGTCACGAGCCGTGGATAGTGGACAGCAATCCAGAGGCCACCCGTGAGACCCACGGCCGCCAACAGCCAATCGAACGCCGGCAGGCGCGATGCCCGCATCAGAAACACCTGCCCAAGCGAGAGCGCCAGAACGAGGGCCAGGAACTGCTCGCTGTAGAGACTGTATCCCAGCCGCGCCGGAAGATCGCTGGCCCAGACGATCGCGACCAGAGTCAGCGCGAAGGCGAGCAGCGCCGCCGCGCGCGCGGAGAATGGCGAGGCGGCGACCGCCCTGGCCCTCGCCTCCTCCGCCCGCGACTCCCCGCCCCCCGACTCCTTGGCACTCGATTCCTTGGTATCCGACTGCCCGACCCGTGAGTTCGCAACCGTCGATTTCGCAGCGGTGCGGGGCCGCATGGCTTAGAACGCCTTCTTGACGATAGCGTTCTCCTCGAAAAAGCGCACCGCACCGGGATGGTAAGCCACGCCGGGGTAATCGACATAGGCGGCCTCGACTGAGAAGGCCCGCAGCGGCGGGTAGGCCTCGCCGAGTGCCTGCTTGGCATCGGCCATGGCCGTCAGCAGGGCATGAACGGTCTCGTCAGGCACGTGCGCGCCGGCGACCAGGACATTGTCCCAGGTCACCATCATCATCGGTGCCTCGATACCGACACGGAAGGGGGCAGGCGTCACTTCCGAAAAGTAGAAGGCCGGCCGCACGGCCTGGATCCGCTCCAGCGCCGAAGCGTCGCTTTCGATCTCCAGGAAGCGGACGCCCTCGACCGCCGCATCGACCTCGGCAACCTTGGGGCCGCCGACCGCAAAGAAGGCGGCATCCGTGCGGCCCGAGACCAGATCGTCCGAACCGCGAATCAAGCCGGGAACGGGAACGCCGACAACGTCATCGTAAGTTAATCCGCCAGCCGTCAGAATCGCCGAGACGTGGGAGTTGGCAATCGGAAAGGCATCCCACCCAGAGGAGACGCGCTTGCCCTTCAAGTCAGCAATCCTGTCAATCCCCAAATCCTCACGAACGTAGAGACCGACGGGCAGCGCATTGAGCTTGGCAACGACCCGAAGCTCGCTCTGTGCATTGCCTTGGTAATCGGCTTCGCCGGCAACGGCGACGATGATGTCGTTGATGTCGTTGATGGAGAACTCGGCAAGCCCTTGGTGGACCGCCTGCATCATGGCCAGATTTCCGCCATAAGGCTGCACAACCATTCGGATGTTGCCGTGTTCCCGCACGGCACCGGCGATCACGTTGCCCATGGTGTTCCAGACCGAGCCTTGCGGCAACGTCGCGATGGAGACGGTCTGCGCCGCAGCAGCCCCCATGGAAAGCGCCAGCGCAAAGGCGCTAATGATAAGCATCCTCACAAATCGCATGTTTTCCTCCCTCGGAAACTGAACGGCCCGCGCTATTCCGCGTCAGGCTGATTGTTGGGCGCCGCCGCCTCGAAAGCCGGGAGCGCCATGCACGCATCGAAAATTCGTTGGATCGTCGGATAGTCGGCCATGGAGACGGAGAAACGCCGATTGTTCAGGACCTGCCCGGCGAGACAGATGTCGGCCAGGCTTGGCGACTCGCCATGGCAGAAGCGCCCTGTCTCCGGTTCCTGCGACAGGCGCTGCTCGAGCGGTGTGAAGGTCTCGGACACCCAATGGCGGAACCAGATCGCCACGGCGTCCTCATCGGCGCCGAGAACCTCGGAGAGATAGCGCAGCACACGGAGATTATTGATCGGGTGGATATCGAGCGCGACGGTATGCGCAAGACTCCGGACTCGTGCGCGTGCCCAGGGGTCGGTCGGCAGAAGCGGCGGCTCCGGATTGGTGTCGTCGAGCCACTCGATGATCGCCAACGACTGGGCCAGAGCACCCTGGGGCGTCTCGAGAGTCGGCACCAACCCCTGCGGATTGAGGGTGAGATACCGGCTGCCGCGCTGCTCGCCCTTCCGCAGCACATAGGCGAGATAGGTGTAGTCCAGCCCCTTCACATTCAGCGCCGCGCGAACCCGAAACGAGGTGGAAGACCGGAAGAAGTTGTGCAGGACGTAGCCCATCACGCCGGCGGCCCGATCGGCGTTCGGATCTCACCAAGTCCCTCGACCCCGCCGGTGATGACATCGCCGGGCACCACGGGACCCACGCCGGCGGGCGTCCCAGTCATGATCAGGTCGCCGGGCGCCAGAGCAATCGAATGGGACAGGATCGAAACGTGTTCCCGGACCGACCAGATCAAGTCGGCGAGATCGGCGTCCTGTTTGATCTCGCCGTTGACCGCCAACCAGATGCGGCCCTGTTCGACCGAAGGCACCTCCGACATCGGCGTCAGGGGTGCGATGGGTGCCGACAGATCGAAAGCCTTGCCGAAATCCCAGGGCCGGCCCTTGTCGCGCGCCGCCAACTGCAGGTCTCGCCGCGTCAGGTCGATTCCGACCGAGGCCCCCCAGAGATGATCGAGGACCTTGTCGGCCGATATGTTCCGCCCACCGGTTCCCACGGCAACCACAAGCTCGATCTCGTAGTGGAAGTTCTTGGTCTCCGGCGGATAGGGAATCTCCTGGCCGCTATCTGCGACAACATCGGCCGGCTTGGTGAAGAAGAAAGGTGGCTCGCGGTCCGGATCCTTGCCCATTTCACGTGCGTGAGCCGCATAGTTGCGGCCGACGCAGAAGATACGGCGCACCGGGAATCGCGCCGTGGAGTTGCGCACTGCAACCGAGGCCTGAGGCGACGGAGCGATCACGAAATCGGTCATGGTCTGAACTGTCCCTGCACCTGCAAACTGATCTCGAACTTGCATCACTGATTGCCTCGGCGTTCGCGCCAAAGACCAAGCTTTTCCTGTACCGGGCGGTCCGAGTAGCTGAAGAGCACGGCATCCTCCGCAACCTCGTGCACCACCTCCCGCCACGACGGCACCACGACGACGTCGCGCGGCCCCCAGGCGAAGTTCTCGCCGTCAATCCGAATGGTACCGGCCCCCTCAACCCCGACGAAGACGGTCGCGTCGGTCGAACGGTAGGGCCGTGTGGCGAAACCCTTCGGCAGAAGCTGGAGGCAGGTACCGATCGTCGGCATCGCCCAGCCGCCGTCGAGCGGGTTGACGTAACGCATCTTCAGACCGTGCCAGGGGTCCCAGTCGTCGCGGGCGCGCAAGCTCTCCAGCGCTTCGCGAGACCGCTCGTAGGGATAGTTGAAGATCGGGGAGGTCGGCGTGGCCTTCTCGAAACCAAGAGGCAGCATGTTGGCGCCGAAACGGGCGAGACTGTCGCCTTCCGGCGTAGTGATCGGCTGCTCGTCCTCCCCGAAGCCCTCGGCGAAGGAGGCGTCGAGAAACTGAACGATGGGAATGTCCAACCCGTCGAGCCAGAACACCGGCGCGTCCGTGCTGTTACCGTGATCGTGCCACTCCCAGCTCGGCGTGATGATGAAGTCGCCGAAATGCATCTCGGTCTTCTCGCCGCCAACCGCCGTGTGGCCGCCTTCCGCCTCCAATACGAAGCGCAGCGCCGACTGGCTGTGACGGTGCGCGGGCGCGACCTCGCCCGGCATGACAAGCTGAACGCCGCAGTAGAGAGAGGTCGTGACCTTGGAGGTGCCCTTGAGGCCGGGATTCTCCAGGATCAGCACCCGCCGCTCGGCTTCCTTCGCCGTGATGAAGTCCGCCGCCTCCATCAGGCGAGCGCGCACGGCCTCGTAGCTCCACTTGACGGCCGTGCAGGGGCTTTTGGGTTCCGGCGTGATGATCCCGGACATTACGGACCAGAGCGCGCGCAGGTTCTCCGGTTCGATCTCCGTATAGAAGGCGTCGCGCACCCCCGCATCTCCAGAGTCCGTATCAACTGAACGCTGAGATCCCATGACCGTCTCCTTCAGGCGCCAATGGCTTGCGAGGGGGCAAGACGACGGAGCGCCTGCCGGTCGATCTTGTCGGTGCCGGTCTTCGGCAGGCTGTCGACGAAAACGACCTCGCGCGGGTACTTGTGCGGCAGCAGTTTGGTCTTGGCGTAGGTCTTCAGTTCCTCGGCCAGCGCCGCCTCCGGCTCGATCCCACGGGCCGGGGCGATCCAGGCTTTGATGGTCAAGCGCTTGTCCGCCATCTCCACAGCCTGTACGCAGGCCTCCTGCACCTTGGGGTGTTCGTTGAGGGCGAGTTCGATTTCCAGTGGATAGACCCATTGGCCAGAGACCTTGACGAGATCGTCCGCTCGGCCGCGGAAGAAGTAGAAGTCGTCTTCATCGCGGACGAAACGGTCGCCGGTGTGAATCCACCCGTCCTTCATCGTTTCCGCAGTCTTCTCAGGCCGGTTCCAGTAGAGCTCGGCACCGGAAAGGCCGCGCACGGCCATCACGCCCTCTTCGCCGACTGCAGCCTCCCGTCCCTCGGGGGTCAGCAGCCTCACCCCGTAACCGGGCAGCACGCGCCCGGCCGAACCGCTCTTGCGCAGCTTCGCGTCGTTGGAGAGGTAGATGTGCAGCATCTCGGTGGAGCCGAGGCCCTCGACGATGTCCAGCCCGAAGCGCTGCCGCCAGGCCGTTGCGATATCGGCCGAAAGGACTTCGGCTGCAGAGATGCAAAGACGCACCGACGAGAGGTCGGCCCGCTCCGCCGTTTCATCCCGGGCGAGCGCGGTGTAGAGCGTCGGCAATCCGAAGAGCAGCGACGGCCGGTGCTGCGCGATCTGTGTAAAGATAGCCGCAGGCTGCGGCCGCCCCTGCATCAGCAAGGCCGCGGCACCGCAGGACAGCGGAAAGACGACAGAGTTGCCGAACCCGTAGGCGAAGTAGATTTTGGGAACCGAAAAGCAGATGTCGTTCGGCCCGATCTTCAGGATGTGCTTGGCGTAGGTCGCGGCGATGTAGGCCGCATCCTCATGGCGGTGCACGACACCCTTGGGCCGGCCGGTCGAGCCCGAGGAGTACATCCAGAAGGCCATGTCGCGCCGCGAGGTCGGACTTTCCGCGAGCTCGGCGGAGGCTTGGGACCAGGGCGGCGTCGCCTCGGCCAAAAGCAGCGTTCGACAGGCGCTCCGAGTTATCTCCGCCTCGGAGACGAGCTCCCGATAGGCTTGGGAGACGACGGCGGCGACCGCGCCGCTGTCCTCGGCGAAGAAGCGGATCAGCTCGGGCGGCGAGAGCGTGTTGAGCAGAACGGGCACCAGGCCGGCGCGCAGAGCCCCCATGATCGCCGCCGGATAGGCCGGTTCGTCGTCCATGATGAGCAAGACGCGCTCGCCAGGGCGCGCGCCGCCACTCAGAAGTACATTGCCGATCCGCGCCGCCTCCTCGGCGAGCCGACGATAGGTCCAAGTGCCGCTGTCGGCGACGATGGCCGGCGCGTCTGCGCGCCGCGGAAGATTGTCCCAAAGCAGACGCGATGCGTTGTAGGTCTCGGGAAGCGAGAAGCCGACCTCGTCAGCAAGTTCGGACAACGTCGGTGCGGCAGTCATGCCGCCAGCTCCAGATCGATGCCACGCGTTTCCAGAGCCGTCGTGAAGCCAGGCGCCATCGCGCGCAGCCGATCGGCATCGAGCCGGCCGGCACGCCGGATGTAGCTGAGTGCAAAGCGCCAGGGGTCGAGCGCCATATGCTGATCGAAGTCTTCGTACCAGGCCGATGAGCGGCGCGCGGCCGAGACGATCTTCTCCAGGATCGGCTGACGGGCAGTCTGATAGGCCGGCAGTGCCGATGCGACATCCCAGTCGTGGCTTTCGAGCGCGCGGATCAGAGCGATGACGTCTTCCAGCGCCAGGCGCGTTCCGGAGCCGATGGAAAAATGTGCGGTATGGAGTGCGTCACCGACCAGGACGCGATTGCCGCTGTGCCAGGTTCGGCAGGAAAGGTCCGGAAAACGCCGCCAGAGAGAGTTGTTGGCGATCAGCCGGCCACCGTCCAACGCCTCGGCGAAAAGACGCTCGCAGACCGCACGGTAGACCGGCTCTTCCATCGCGGCGAAGCCGGCACGCTGGAAGCTCTGCGGCGTCGTCTCGACGATAAAGGTGGAGCGTCCCGGCGCGTAGGCGTAGTGATGGGCGTTCATCGGGCCGTACTCGGTCTCGACGAAGGTCTGGGTCAGCGCTTCGAACTCCCGGTCCGTGCCATACCAGACGAAGCGATTGGCACGATCCTGCATGTCTTCGCCGAACAGCTCCGGTGCCGAACGCCGCACCAGCGAGTTCAAACCATCGGCGCCGATCACCAGGTCGGCCTCCGGCAGCGCCTCAAGAGACTCAATTCTGGTTTCGTAGTGCGGTCGAACGTCGAACTCGGCAGCGCGTGCCTGGAGCAACTGCATCAACTCCAAGCGGCCGATCCCAGCGAACCCGACGCCGTCGATGACGATCCGCTCGCCGCGATGGACGATGGCGATATCCGACCAGCGCTTCATATGCGGCTCGATCAGATCCGCCGTCTCGGCATCGTCCTCTCGAAGAAACGCCAAAGCCTGATCCGAGAAGACAACGCCAAACCCGAAGGTCGCGTCGGGGGGATTCTGTTCGAAGACCGTAACCTGCGCGTCCGGGCGCGCACGCTTGATCAGGATGGCGGCATAGAGGCCCGCTGGGCCGGCGCCCATGACGACCGTTTTCACCTTGTCCTCCCTGCTGGCAGCCACGTTGCCGGGCTCTCCCGTCGTGGCTGTCTATTTTCGTAATTAATTATGCTATTCGTAATTTTGTCAAGAGGCGGAGCGTCGGGAGGCGAGTGAGATGACGTCGTACGTTGCACACAGGAGAGTCGACTGGGGCGACTGCGATGCCGCAGGCATCGTGTTTTATCCCAATTATTTCAGATGGATGGACAGCGTGTTCCATGAACTGACCGAGAGCGCCGGGTTCGATCAACGGCGGCTTCAAACGGAGTTCTCGCTGCTGGGTACGCCGCTGATTGATGCCGGCTGCAGCTTCAAGGCACCTGCCAGCTACGGCGACGATCTGCAAGTCTCGGCCGCCGTAACACGGCTCGGCGAGAGCGGCCTCTCCCTGCTCTATCGCTTCGCCTGCGGCGACCGCGATGTCGCCGAAGGCCGAGAAGCGCGCGTTTTCGTCAAAAGCAGCGCCTCGGGACTTGCCAAGGCACCGATTCCCGCTTCATTACGCCTGAAACTGGAGGAACTTCATGCGAGATGAAAGTGCCGGATGACAACGCCGGACGGGGGCGTAGCGTGCAGTCCGTCGAGACGTCGGTCCGCATTCTGCGCGCCGTCGCCCAAGGTGGCGGCCCGATGTCGCTATCCGATATCGCAGCGCAGGTCGAGATGGCCCCGGCAAAGGTTCACCGCTACATGGCGAGCTTCATCCAAGCCGGCATGATCGACCACCGCGGCAGCGGCAAGTACGACTTGGGGTCTGTCGCAGCCGAGATCGGTATGGCGGCGGTCGCCAGAATAGACGTCGTCAACCGCGCGGCCGACAGCCTGCCGGCATTGGTCGACGAAACCGGCTGCACGGCGATGCTGGCCGTCTGGGGCACGCGAGGGCCGACCGTGGTGCGCTGGGAACGCGCCGCGACGCCGCTGGTCAGCATTCTGGGGATCGGGTCGGTCCTGCCCGTCACCCGCTCGGCCACCGGTCAAGCCTTCCTCGCCTATCTGCCCGACCGGGTGGCCGATGAGGCGGTCCGCAGAGAGATCGGCCCCGGCGATATGACCGATGTCCAAGCGATCCGCCGAACGGTTCGCGCACGCGGACTGGCAACGGCGGATCAAAACTACATTCCGGGCCTCTACGCGCTGGCCCGACCCGTTCTCGATCTTCAAAGCAACGCGGCGGCCGTCGTCACCGTGATCTCCACGGACCGCTCGCTTCTCGATGAAAACGGCCCTGTCTGGCAGCAGATGCTTGCCTGGCGGGACGGCCGCCGGAGCTGACAGCCCCCTAATACAGCGCGGGCAGACGAGGGGCCGCGACCCTAGGCCGAGGCCCTCTGAAAAAACCGCATGGTGAGTTCGCAAAAAGCTTCGGGATACTCGATCATCACCCAGTGACCGCACATCGGGAAAATGTGTCCTTCCGCCTGTTCGATCTTGCCAAGAGCATCGTAGGCCTTCTCGACCTTCACCATGATGTCGTTTTTTCCTGCAACGACCAGCGTCGGTGCCATGATCTTTGCCAGGTCTTCACGGGAGTACTCCAGACCGTTGCTGCCGGCCCATTTCATAATCGCCTTGTAGGCTGCCTTGGCGTCTGGCCGTTGCGACATCTCGAAGCGATAGTCGATCATGTCCGGCGTTGCTTGGTAGTCGTAGGTCAGTGCATCGACGATGCGCTCCATTCCCGCCTTGGTGTCGTCGAACCCCAGCACCGCGCCAAGGTTCGGGCGGTTGTCGATCATGTCCTGCGCCGAGACGTTGATCGCCGCCCCCATCAGAACGAGGCTCTTGACGAGATCGGGCCGTTCGATGGTCACGCCGCAGGTCGTTGAACCACCCATCGAGTTCCCAACCAGATGCACGGGCCCCGCGTCCAGGGCTTCGATAAAGCCAGCGAGGTGCGCGTTGCGCGTAGTCTGCGTGTAGTCGTAGGTGCTGGGGTCAGGCTTGTCGGAAAGCCCGAAGCCCGGCATATCATAGGCAATGACCCGGTATCGCTCTGCATAAACCGGTATGTTGGCTTCGAAGTTGGATCGCCCGTCGGCGCCGGCACCTCCACCGTGCACCAGAACGAGGGGCTCTCCCTCGCCTCGCTCGACATAGTGCGTGCGGATCCCCGCAGCCTGGACATAGCGGCTTTCGAACTGTTCGAACACGCTCTCGCCTCCCTTTCACTTTGGCCGTCGTCCGGCGAGATCGCGAAGCACCCTCCCCCTTCTGCGCATCGCATCTGGGATAGGGTCACTGGCGATCAGGCGAACGGCAGCCCCTATTTTTGTTCAATCGAATAATTTCTTGGCCGAGCATGGTTTGTCAAGAATTTTTATTCAATCGAACAATTTCTTGAGAGCGATAAGGTCTACCCCGCATCGCTGCGTTGACCGCTGTACACCCCCCGTATATCCCTGCTTACCGGGGAAGTTTCAGGGAGCAGCGCCGAGCTGTCTGGCCTTGTTCAGCCGCCGGTCCACGCAGATCCTGCCCACAAGAAACCTGCACGAAAGTCAGATGCCATGAAGCCAGGTCGGAAACCGCGCAGAACCGGCAAATCGGCCACCGTCAAATCCGACAGATATTTCGTCGATCCGGCGCTGCTTCAGCGTCTGAGATTTGAGTCGGAGCCACAGGTCCGTCAGGAGCGCGCCAAGCGCTCCCAAGAGCAGATCGTCACCGCCGCGCTGCAAGCCTTTATGGAGAACAGCTACGATGGCGTCTCTACGCACGACATCGCGCAGCGCGCGAAGGTGACACAGGGCCTCATCACCTATCACTTCAAGTCGAAGGAAGGTGTGTGGCAAGCCTCCATGGACAAATTTTTCGGTGACTTCCGTAACGAGCTTGCAAACCGTATCTCCGAACTGAACGACATCGACGATCCGCTGTTCTACAAGCTGATCATCCGCCACATCGCGCGCTGGCCGAGCCAGCACCCCTTCATGACACAGTTCATGGCTGAAACCGGACGGCACCACCGGGACCGGATCGCCTGGATCGTCGAGCGCCATATCCGTCCCGTCTACCAGGTTCTGGGCGAGATTCTGAGTACCGGCAAGTCTCAAGGCATCATCAAGGACCTACCGACGCTGAATCTCCATTACCTGCTCATGACAGCCTCTTCGGTGTTTTCGCTGAGAGAGGAGATCCTGCTGCTGTCCGATATCGATGTTCAATCGGCCGACTTCATCGACGAGCACACCGAAACGATGGTGAAGCTGTTGATCAAGGACTAGCCGAGGCGACCGCGCGATCGCCGCAGGCCGCCTGCCGGCGCTGCGCCTCAGTCCGAGTGCGGCACGTTGCCTTCGACCATATGAAACATCCGCCCGACCGGCTCTTCCCAGATAAGATTGCGCTCCATCGCACGGGCCGGCATGTCCTGGATGACGTATTGGATCGCCAGCTCAGAACCGGTGTTGACGTGCTCGTGGAGCGCCCAGGGCGAACAGGCGAAGGTATCGCCCCTTTGCCATTCGAACTTGTGTCCGCCGACCACCGAGTATCCCTCGCCTTGGATGATGTGGTAGAGCGCATAGGAATTGTGGCGGTGCGGGACGATGTGCTCGCCCGGATTGATGGCCTGAATGCCGAGGAAGATGGACGGCAGCACACCTCCGGCCTCGCCGGTATCTGCATTGACCAGCGCGATGAAACGGCGGTCGGCGCGACGCAAGGGATCGCGGGCGACTTCGTCCAGGCGCGGTTTCAGGTCCGACCAGCGCCAATAGGCGGGACGGATGTTGTCCTTGACGAGAAAGGGATAGTACTCGTCGTCGGTCATGAAACGTGCCCAGGGCGTGGCCTCGGTCGGCTCCATGTCGTGGCCTTCGATCGGCGGGCTCTTGCGCTCAGCGTCACTCATAATCCGCTCCCTTGTTTACCATCTTGCGGGTGAGTCTCACGGTCGGCCGAAACCGCCGACGTACCAATCGAGGAACGTCAGCGTGCGGCGCCACGCCTCGGCAGCGGCGACCGGCCGAAACGCCGGGCGGAAATCCTCGTCGAAAGCGTGCGGCGCGCCGCGATAGGTACAGATCTCGAAGGTCTTTTGGCTGCTCCGGAGAGACTCCTCGAAAGCGTCGACGTCCGCCGAAGAGATCAATCGATCCGCGGTTCCGAAATGGCAGAGCAGCGGTGCCTTGAGCTCGCCCACCCGTTCGAGTGGCGAGGCCGGCTTATCCCGGGAGATCTCGCCGTAGCGAACGGTACCATAGTAGTTGACCGAGGCGGACAGCCCATCCAGCTCGCAGGCTGCAAGGTAGGCGTACATGCCGCCGATGCAGAAGCCGAGCGTGGCGATGCGCTCCGGCGCAACGCGCGGGTCCCGGCGCAGTTGCGCAACTGCCGCATCGATGTCGGAAAGCACCCGGGGGTCCGGAAGCGCGCGCACGGCCGCGCCGATCCGCTCCGGCGTCGAGACGTCAGGAGCCTGGCCTTCGCGGAAGAAGTAGTCGAGGACGACGACCGCATATCCACGACTTGCCAAACGCTCGGCGACTCGCATCACGTAACGGTTCACGCCGGCGATTGCCGGCAGCAGCAGGACAGCCGGTGCAGGCATGAGGCCGCCAACCGGCTCGGCGAAAAGAGCCGTGAGCTCTTCCCCCCGCGCTTCGTTCGTAAAAGAAAAGTCCTGCACCGCGCGCTCCCTGTTGTCTCCAGGCAGGATAGAGGCTTCAGCGCTATTGACTAGACGGCTGACATGAATGCCGTATCTTCACAGTATGAATACCAAAGACTTCGATTTGAACCTGCTGTTGGTCTTCGACGCGGTCCGGCGACATGGCACGGTGTCGAAGGCGGCCGATGCTCTGGGATCGCCCCAGTCGACGGTCAGCAACGCCTTGGGCCGACTGCGGGCCGCCTTCGCCGATCCGCTCTTTGTGCGCTCCGGTAACGGGATGCTTCCGACGCCCTTCGCCGAGCAGATCGCGCCCCTGGTTGCCGAGGGCCTGAAGTCCATCGACCTCGGTTTGCGTCAGAGTCCGGACTTCGACGCCAGAACGGCGCGACGGGAGTTCACGGTGATCATGAGCGATATCGCCGAAGTCGTGGTGCTACCGCGGCTGCTGGACGCCTGTCGCGAGACCGCGCCGGCCATCAGCTTCCGTACACAGCAGATGCCGATGAACGAAATCCTCGGCGCCCTGCGATCCGGCGGCGTCGATCTTGCTCTCGGCTTCATCCCGCAGCTCAGGGGCGCGATGCGGCAGCTGCTGTTCGAGAGCAGCTACGTGGTGATCGCCCGGCGAACGACCGGCAGCGCCGGGAGACCGATGGATCGCGCCACCTTCCTGCAGCGACGGCATGCCGTTGCGATCCTGCAAGGAACCGGACACAGCATCGTCGAGCGCACGCTCAGCCGCTTCGGCTTGGACGGTCAAATCGGCGCGCGTGTGCCGAACTTCCTTGCTCTGCCACCGCTCGTCGCCTCGAGCGACATGCTCGCAACGGTCCCACGCCCCCTCGCCCTCCTCATGCAAGGCATCGCGAAGGTGGACATCTACGAGCACCCTTTGCCGCTACGCCCCTTTCCGGTGAATCAGTTTTGGCACGAGCGTTACAACTGGGACCCCGCCAATCGCTGGCTACGCGAAACACTGCGCAAGGCGGTCGCCGGCGTCCCTCTCCTGCACGGCGGGGCGCGCAGGAAAGGATAGCCGCCGGGCCGCAATGGCCGGCGGCCTCGCGCGACGTTCGAGCGTGGCAAAGAGCGCCCTCTTGCTCTAGGGCCGTCGCTCCGTGGTCCTGCGCACTCATAGAGTTGGAAAGCGATTCATGTCATGGGTCGAAGCGAAACGCCTCTGCCCATGACGGTCACGCTCTAGACGTGCATCTCGATTGCTGCCATTCCCGTCAGCCAGGCGGGCATCGCCTCGTAGAAGACCTTACGTCCCTTCGCGCCGTCGACGGCACCGGCCATCACCAGCCAGTTGAGCGTCTCCAACCCGCCGTTTCCTGCGCGTTCGAGGATCTCCGCCGCCTCCAGGCCCGCGACTTCTTCCGCCTTCCCGGACTCGAAGCAGCCGAGCACCCAGGAATCGTAGTCGACGTTGACTTCGCCCATGCGCGGTATCGCCAACCAATGGGACAGACCGCCCGTCCCGACCACGACGATACGCTCGTCCTCGGGCCGATTGGTCTCGATGGTCTTCCGCAAGGCTTTGCCAAGCGCGTAGCAACGCGCCGGCGACGGACAGGGCCGCATATGCGGGTTGGTCATCAAGGGCACGACGGGGATCCGCCCCTGGGGCGAGAAAAACAGGGCCGGAATGCTGAGGCCATGATCGGGACGCAGCTGGCGAAAGAAGCCGATGTCAAAGCCTTCCTCGGCGGCTGTCTCGACCAGGGAAACGCCGAATTCGGTATGACCTTTGAACGGCTTCTGGGGCACGTTCATGTCCCCATAAGGCGTGTATTCGTCGGCGAGACCGACTGCGAAGGGCGACTGCAGGGCCGTGCCGTGATTGTACATGTGATCGTTCGTCACGATCAGGATGATGTCCGGCTTCAGCGCAGCAATCTTCTCGCGTATGGACTTCAGCCCCGCGAACACGCGATCGGCTTGCTCCTCCACGCCCTTGCGCTCCATGAGAATATGCGACGTTGCGAAAGCACCTACGATTCTACCCATGTCAAAACGCCTCCATCTCGCGCAAGTAAAGCTGATCGACCGTTACGTGGTTTCGCACTTGCTCGTTCACGACCAGAGACCACTGCATGCAGAGGATCGGATGGACACCCAGGGCAAGCATGTTGGGAGGGGCCCCCTCCCGCAGAGCCGCCTTCTGGTCCTCGCTCAGTCCGTAGTCGCTAAAGACCGCCTCCAGATCCTGAGCCATTCGCTCCTTCAGGCCCGGCACGTGATGGACGTCTTCAATCATCTGCTGAACACGATAGACGGCGGTATCTTCCGTACAGCCTCCCGGCATTCTAAGTTTTTTTGTCATTGGCTCTCCTCCCTTCTGTATGAGTCGATTTCCCTCTTTGTCGCTGTCATGAAGGATCCGACGGCGCGTGAGGTCGCCTGAGGTAAGCTTCCGATCCCTGTCTAAGACGCACTTTCGTGCTGCTTGACGAGATCAAGAGCCACATCGACGATCATGTCCTCCTGTCCGCCCACCATCCGCCGACGCCCCAGTTCCACCAGAATCTCACGCGCATCGACGCCATACTCCTGCGAGGCCTTCTCCGCATGACGCAAGAAGCTCGAATAGACCCCGGCATAGCCGAGCGTGAGCGTTTCCCGGTCGACCCGAACCGGGCGATCCTGGAGCGGGCGTACGAGGTCTTCGGCCGCGTCCATTAACTTGAAGAGGTCGGTGCCATGCGCCCAACCGTAAACATCGGCGGCCGCAATGAAGACCTCGAGCGGGGCGTTGCCGGCGCCTGCGCCCATGCCGGCGAGCGAAGCATCGACTCTCGTGGCGCCGTGTTGCACCGCCGCAATCGAGTTCGCAACCCCTAGGCTCAGATTGTGATGCGCATGAATGCCACGCTCGGTCTCAGGCTTCAGCAGACGGTCATAAGCATCGAAACGCTCCGCTACGCCGTCCATCGTGAGCGCACCGCCGCTATCGGTGACATAGACGCAGTGGACACCATAAGATTCCATCAGCTTCGCCTGCTCGGCGAGGCTCTGCGGTGTGGTCATGTGGGACATCATGAGGAATCCGGAGACGTCCAGTCCCAGGCGCAGCGCCTCCTCGATATGCTGCCGCGAAATGTCGGCTTCCGTGCAATGCGTCGCGATTCGGACCGAGACGACGCCTGCGTCCCTTGCACGTTTCAGGTCTTCAATCGTGCCGATCCCAGGCAGCAGAAGCGTCGTGAGCCGCGCATGCTTCAGAGAGCTGGCGGCGGCATCGATCCAGTTCCAGTCGGTACTGGCACCGAAACCATAGTTGAGGCTCGATCCGCTGAGGCCGTCGCCATGGGATACTTCAATCGCATCGACGCCTGCTTCGTCGAGCGCCGCTGCAATCTCTTTGACCAGCGCAACGGAATACTGATGGCGAATGGCGTGCATACCATCGCGCAGCGTCACATCCTGGATATAGAGTGTGTCTACCGCCTTGCTGGTCATATGACCGCCTCCGCCTGTCGCAGGTCCACAAGCCGCTCTGCGGTGGTCAGCGCCGCGGAGGTCATGATGTCGAGGTTTCCCGCATAGGCCGGCAGGTAGTGCGCAGCCCCTTCGACCTCCAGAAAGGCCGAGACCTTCAGACCGGTGAAGTCTCGGTCGAGATCGGGAATGTGAAGGGGACTGTTGTCGCCGATCCGCTCGAACTGAACCTGCTGCTTGAGGCGATATCCAGGTACGTAGGTCTGAACGTCCTTCACCATAGCCTCGACGGATGCCTCGATTTCGGCTTCATCGGCCATATCCGTGAGGCAAAAAACCGTATCGCGCATGATAAGCGGCGGTTCGGCCGGGTTCAGGACAATGATCGCCTTTCCATGAGCCGCGCCCCCGACCGCCACGATCGCCTTTGCCGTCGTCTCCGTGAATTCATCGATGTTCGCGCGCGTCCCCGGACCGGCCGACTTCGATGCGATAGAGGCGACGATCTCGCCGTAGGCGACCTTGGTGACCCGACTGATGGCAGCGACGATCGGAATCGTCGCCTGGCCGCCGCAGGTCACCATGTTCACGTTGGACGCCCCTAGATGCTCATCGAGATTGATCGGCGGAATCGTATAGGGACCGATCGCCGCCGGCGTGAGATCGATGACCTGTTTGCCATGTCGACGTAAGACCTCGTCATGCTTGACGTGTGCCTTGGCCGACGTTGCATCGAACACGATCGCGATATCCGGGAACCCCGGCATCTTCACCAGACCGTCGATGCCTTCACTCGTTGTGGCGACCCCCATGCGGCGCGCGCGCGCTAGGCCGTCTGACTTCGGATCGATACCGACCATTGCAGCCAGTTCGAGCCTTTTGGACAGGCGAACGATCTTGATCATGAGGTCGGTGCCGATGTTGCCGGAACCGATGATGGCGCACTTGACCTTACCCACGGATCAGATCTCCTCTGCGAAGTCGGCAGTAACCGAGCCAAGGCCTTCGATCGTCGCCTCGAAGCGGTCGCCGGGCGTAACGGCCACCATGGGACCCAAGGCGCCGGACAGAACGACGTCGCCCTTTCCCAGCGGCCGACCGCTCTTGGCCATCACCTTGGCGAGCCAGAGGGTCGACGTAAGGGGGCTTCCGAGACAGGCCGAACCCTGCCCACTCGAGGCGATCTCCTTCCGGCCACCTGCCGACTGCTTGACCATCGACATGCGACAGCCGCGCAGATCCAGCTGACCGAGCGCCCTCGGGCAGTCACCCAGGACAAACAAACCGCTTGAGGCGTTGTCGGCCACCGTGTCGACGATCCGGATATCCCAGTCCTTGATCCGACTCCCGACGATCTCCAACGACGCGACGGCATAGTCGATCGCACCGAGCACATCTGCGCTGGTCAGGCGTGCGTCATCGAGAGCGTCCTTCATGATGAAGGCGATCTCCGCCTCGATGCGCGGCTGCGTGACGCATGACATCGGAATGGGAAGTCCCTGCGGCGCATCCATATCCGCGAACAGCATCCCGTAGTCGGGCTGATCGACGCCCAACTGCGCCTGAACCGCCGCAGAGGTGAGACCGATCTTTCGGCCGACCAGGCGCCGGCCCTTGCCCAAGCTCTCTTCCGTCAGCCGCTCCTGCACTCGATAGGCAGCTTCCAGATCGTCCGGCTGGAGGAGATCGCGAACGGGCGCACAGGGAACTCCGGTCTCCTGGGCTTCCGCCAGTTGCCGAGCTGCCTCGGCAATCTCGCTGTCGTCGTTCGTCACCGGCTTCTCCCTAAATGTCAGTCGGTTATCGGACTGATCGTTGGCTGCATCTCATCACCGATCTTCATTCGAGGTCAGGCATGAGAGCATCGTTATAATTTATTTAATCGAACAAATAAATTATGTCCAGCCCCTCTAAAGCGTCAGCTGGACGATGAAGGTGCTGTTTACGCAGCCCGTGGAAACCGCACGCCGCAGGTGTCGCGCGAATTATGAAAAATATCGGATTGACTAGGAAGACTGATTTTATTTATTTAGTCGAATAATTTTATAGCGATGCCTCTCCTCCGGATCACGAGGCATCCAAAAGCCGAACCTACGGAAGATCGGTCGGTAAGAACAATCAACGCGAAAGGGAGACTAGCCCGTGAACAGCACGCGAAACACGGTCGAAACAGATGTTCTCATCGTTGGCGCCGGCCCCTCAGGGGCCGCAACCTCGGCGCTTCTGGCGACCTACGGCATTGAGAACATCATGATCAACAAGTACGGCGGGACCGCGCCAACGCCACGTGCGCACATCACCAACCAGCGCACAATGGAGGTTCTGCGCGACCTGGGGCTAGAACGACGCGCTCTGGAGTTCGCCACGCCTCAAAGACAGATGGCCGAGCATGTCTATGCAAACACGCTTGTCAGCGAGGAGTTGGGACGTCTGCTCACCTGGTACAATCATCCGAAGTGGAAGGCCGAACACGATCTCGCCAGCCCCTGCTCCGTCTGCGACATCCCGCAAACGGAGATGGAGCCTCTCCTCGTCCACGAGGCGGCAAACCGCGGCTCCAAGGTGCTGCTCAACACGGAGTACCTCAGTCAGGAGCAGGACGAGACCGGCGTCACCGTCACGCTGCGCGATCATATCAAGGGGCAGGACTTCAGCGTCCGCTGCAAGTACCTGGTCGCCGCAGACGGCGGGAAGTCCCAGATCGTCAAGGACATCGGCCTGCCGCTCGTCGGTCGAGGCGGGCTCGGCGGCTCGATCGGCGTCTACTTCAAGGGCGATCTATCGCGCTATGTCGAGCATCGCCAAGGCGACATGTACTGGCTGGTTCAGCCAGGTGTCGGCATGGGTGGTCACTCCATCGGCGTCTTGCGCATGGTGAAGCCGTGGGACTACTGGGTGGCCACATCGGGATTCGACATCAAGGCGGGGCCGCCCGATCTCACCGACGATCTCGCACGCGACATCGCCTACCGCTTGATCGGCGAGAAAGAGGTCGAGATCGAGGTTCTGGAGATTTCGACCTGGACCGTCAACGACATCTGCGCCACCGAGAACATCCGCGACCGGATCGTAGCGATGGGCGATGCCGTTCATCGGCATCCACCGATGAACGGTCTCGGGTCAAACACCTGCATTCAGGATGCCTACAACCTCGCCTGGAAACTCGCGATGATACTCCGCGGTCAGGCCGGACACGGCTTGCTGCAGTCCTACGAGGATGAGCGAGTCCCGGTCGGGGAGTACATCGTCAAACGCGCGAACAAGAGCATGGCCGTGGTGCCGAACCTTCTGCAGTCGCTGGGTCTCGACGGTGCGGCAGATGCTGAGGGACTGGAAGACTGCCTCGCGTCGCTCAAGGCCCCGACGCAGGAGGCGGCGACGAAACGTGCCAGGGTTCGCGATGCCATCGACACCTCCGTCGTCGCCTTCAATACGCTCGGGGCCGAACTCAACCAACGTTACGATTCGAATGCAGTCGTAGCGGACGGCACGCCGGACCCAGGCTACGCAGAGGACCCGGACTTTCACTACGAGGCAAGCACACGGCCGGGCTGTCACCTTCCGCACGTTTGGCTCCTGAAAGGCCGCAAGAAGGTGTCCACCTTCGATCTCTGCGGCAAAGGGAACTTCACGCTGCTCACGGGACTTAGCGGTCAGGCCTGGGTCCAGGCTGCCGAGGAGGTTTCGAACCAGCTCGGTATACCGATCCCAGTTCATGTGATCGGCCCCGGCAACACCTACGACGACATCTACGGCGATTTCGCACGTGTGCGAGAGGTGGAGGAGGATGGCGCACTGCTCGTCCGACCCGACCTCTTCATCGGTTGGCGAGCTGATACGTCAAACCAAGTAGGCGAGTTGCGCGACGTCATGGATCGGATCTTGGCAAGACCCGTCGTTTAAGCGAGGATCTATGGGGCGCGACCTCGAAGGTTGAGCTCCTTGCGACCCGCGTTCGAAACGGCGCTCGGCATCCGCGCTGCAAAGTGACGATGACCTTTCCAAAGGAGTCGCTCTCCTTTTAGAGGCGGGACAGCAATCTCAATTTCTGAATCTGGATGTCGCTCAGATGTGGCAAGACCTTCTATCGGCGCAGTGTCAATTGGATATACGAGACGGAACCGAAGTTCAGGCTGAACAACCGAGACCCAATAAGACGTCGGTCAATACGGCGAAACACTCGCTATCGTCGTCTTGATCCGCGGCGGACCTTGGAGTTCCAGGCGTCGTTGATTGGATCCGTCCAGTGGAGAAGGCCAGGAACCTTTGACGAGTTGTCACGTCTTACAATTAGGTAACTGCCAGGGCTATCCGACCCTGCACACTGAGCTTCCTAACAGCAAAAGCCGGATTTGCCCCGTATGGAACCCTGCCCGTCAACGCGCCGGCGTTCCTATCCAGCAGAAGGATAGCTGAATGGAAGAGTACGGCTTCGCATGAAGCTACCTTCCGTCAGTTCGATCCATTCGCGGATCTGAGCACGGGCAGTGACAAAACTGTCAAACACCCGTTGGTGCTCCGACGGTGCTTCGTCTCTTGCTGCCGAGAGAATGTCGCTCGCTACCTCGCCAATCCGGGTCAGAACGTCGTCCGGAACGGTACCGATCATGACACTGTGCTGCTCTTTAAGAACCTGAAGCGCGGCGATGTTGCTGGCATGTACCCGTGTCAGGTTTGCGACATGCTCGGCTTGAGCAGCGTTGGCGACAATTGCTTGCAGGTCCTCCGGAAGGCTCTCGTACATCTCGCGGTTTACGATCAACTGGATCGATCCGGCAGTCTGATGGAACGAGGGGAAGAGATAGTTGGGCAGGAAGAGATGGAGATCGTATGCGAGGTCGACGGCCGGTCCTACGAGTTCAAAGGCGTCGAGTTCCCCTGCTTCGAAGCGCGGCCCGATTTCGCTACGCGGCATACTGACGGGGCTCACGCCGAGCTCACGCATGATCGGGACGTTGATCCCCGTGGTCCGGTATCGCAATCCCCGTAGATCCTCGAGCGATCGGATTGGTTCCGCGAACCAGCCGAAGGATTGCGGTCCGAGGGACCCGGCCAAGAAGGGTTTTACGCCGAATACGCCAAATAGATCGTCCCAAAGCGCCTGTCCGCCGAGATCCTGTATCCAAATCGTGCGCTCCGTTTCCGTCATGCCAAGAGGCACCATGGTAAAGATCTCGAAAGCCAAGCCACGATCACGCCAGTCGTAGGAAAGGCTCCGTGCCATGGCGATCTCACCGGACGACACTTTGTCAAAGGTATCGCGATAGTCGCCGAGGTCGCGGGGTCCGACGACGTCGACTGACAGACGACCATCGGACATTTGAGTGATCCGCTCAGCGAGCCGGCGCCCGGACGCCATTTGGTCAGGAAATTCGTCGGGCCACCGCGAGACCATCTGCCAGCGGATTGCTCTCTGAGCGATTGCAGGCGCGCTCAATGTCTTCAGCGATCCGGCTGCCGTAATCGCGCCAGCAGCGGAAACAAATTGTCGTCTGTCCATTGGAACCTCTCCGATCGCGATGTGCACAAAGGCGTGCGATCCGCAGCCTCACGATGGAGATGGTGGTCCCTTTGCAAATTTCCGATCGAACCTTCTTCCACGACCGATCACCGGCGTTTATCAATTCGTTATGGACTCGAAGACCCTCCAATGCTTCGTCGAGGTCGTCAGGGCAGGTGGGGTTCGTGCTGCGGCCCGAATCTTGAATGTGACCCAGCCGGCCCTCACAGCGCGTCTGAAACGCCTTGAAGACGAGGCAGGATTTGCATTGTTCAGACGTCAAGGGCGCGGTCTTGTTCTAACCGAACAAGGGCAACTGTTCCTTCCGCGAGCAATCGCCGCAGTCGATGCGGCGCGAGAAGCACAGCGTAGCGCGGATCGGATCAAGGAAGGCGACGAAGGCACTCTACGCGTTGGCTATACTGCCATCACCGCGCTTACTGTTCTGTCAGATATCGTACGGAGATTTCGAGACGACAATCCTCGTGTGAAATTGCACCTTGTCCAACGCACGTCGCATGCTCTCGAAAAGGCTCTTGTTCAATCGGAACTAGACTTGGCCCTTCTTCATCCACCGGTTTTCGAAGAAGGGCTAACGTATCGGGTGTTTACAACCCACAGCTACCTCTGCGCGATGTCACATCTTCATCCCCTCGCGTCAGAAGACACAGTTAGCCTTAGCTCACTGAAGGATGAAGACATCATCATGGTGCGTCGTGATGTCGGCCCGGTTATACACGGAAAACTCTTCGAGAGTTTCCTATCAGCAGGGTTTAAGCCGAAGATCGCCTTCGAAGCTGATAACTCGATATCTTTGCTTACTCTTGTATCTGCCGGCCTGGGTGTCGGGTTCGTTGTCGAGCCGCTGTCACAATGGCGGGCACCAAGTGTGATCTACAAGCAAGTCTCAGACGGTCTTCCAAGTCTATCTTTTTGCGTCTGTAGTCGACTTCAGGAAGTCAACCCACTTGTCGAACGCTTTCAAGCCTGTATTCAAAACCCGGAGAGCTACGGTCTAGTTACCCCTGACCCCACGAGCGTATCATAATCCCGCCGTCCGCAACCGATTTGGGGGCTCGCTTGTCTTCAAAGCGCATAGTGCCGACGAGGATCGCCATAAGCAGTTCAGACGCCTAGAGCAGCGACGTATCGCCATCGTTACCAATGGCACAAATCCGCGGGTTGAACCCAGGCGCATTGAGTCCGGATCGAACGAGAAAGGCGGGCTTTTTGGCCCGCCTTGGTTCGTGTTTGATATGCTTGGATTATGTTGGCTGAAATTGGCTGCAGGGGCAGGACTTGAACCGGCGACCTTCAGGTTATGAGATAACAGAAAACACTAATAGGCGTCGTCTTCGCGACGTACTGCGAGCTGACCTTCTTGAGATGATCACGAAAAGCGATCGCATAACGCTTGTAGCGACTCGCGAAAAGAGCAGGCGGCGGGGCCGACACCCGAGCAGTCGCACCGAACGATGGGTGCCGTTAAACGACTAACGGCCAAAGCAGCGCGGTGGCGCCGAGTAGGAAGATCGTAATTCTAAGTGCGAGCGGTAGGGTCCCGCGGAAGTGACCGACCAGCGCCAGGGTCACGGCCAGGATCCCAAAGACCGCAAGCGACAGGGAGACGGCGACCGCGCGCCAGCCTCCCTCCAGGATCAGGGCCGGGTTCAAGGCGAACGCAAAGGGCAGGACGAAGGCCGGCCACCCGAACTTCATGGCGGCGATGGCCGTGCGCATCGGTCCGCCGCCGCTGAGACTGGCTGCCGCAAAAGCGGCGATCGCCACGGGGGGCGTGATCATGCTCATCATCCCGAAGTAGAGGACGAACATGTGCGCCGAAGTCGGATGGATCCCCAAACGGATCAAAGCCGGCGCCACAAGAGCGGCCAAGAGCACGTAAACTGCGACCGTCGGCATGCCCATGCCGAGCACGATCGAGACCAGGGCGGCCAAGGCCAGCAGCAACAGAACATCCTCGCGGGCGAAGCCGACCAGATAGGCCGTCAGCCCGAAGCTCAGCCCGGTTTCGTTCAGCACCCCGATGACGATGCCGGCAGCAGCCGTGATCACCAGGATGCCGGACAGCGCGGCACCGCCTTGCGCAAGGGCGGCGAGCAGGTCGCGCGGCGCCAGCAGCGCGCGCGCTTTCGGCATCAAGGGCGCAATCAGCAGCAGCGCCAGGATCGCAAATAGCCCCGCCGTCGCCGGCTGGTAATTGCCCGCGAACAAAGCCCAAATCAGGGTCGCGAAGGGGACAAGAAACACCCATCCCGCCTTTAGCGTCGGCAGGGCGCGAGGACGTTCCGCCGCGCCGATGCCAACGATGCCGTCGCGCGCTGCCGTCAAATCCGCCTGCAGGAAGATCGCTGTGTAGTAGAGCAGCGCGGGCATCAGGGCTGCCACCACCACGTCGGCGTAAGGGATCTCCAGAAATTCGGCCATCAGGAAGGCGGCCGCGCCCATCACCGGCGGAGTCAACTGCCCGCCGGTGGAGGCGACGGCTTCGATCCCTCCGGCCGTTTCGCGGGGAAAGCCGGCGCGGCGCATCAGCGGGATGGTGACGACGCCCGTGGTGGCGACGTTCGATACGGCGCTGCCGGAGATCGACCCGAACAGCGAAGAGCCCAGGATGGCGATCTTGGCCGAACCGCCGCGAAAGCCGCCCATCGCGGCCGTCGCCAGATCGGTGAAAAAAGCGGCTCCGCCAAGATGATCCAGCAAGCGGCCGAAGGCGACGAAGACCACGACGACGGTCGCCGCAATAGCGAGCGGCATCCCGAGAATACCGCCCGTGTCGAGCGCAAGCTGGGCGGCCAGCCGATCCGGCGAAACCGGCAGAGCCTGAAGCTCGCCCGGGAGGTGGGCGCCCCAGATCCCGTAGGCGCCGAAGGCGAGCACGATCGTGGTGAGCGGCCAGCCCGCCACCCGAATCAAGGCCAGGAGCAGCGTCGCCAAAACCGCAACGGCGACGACACGAGCCGAGGCTGGATCGATCGCCGCGGCCAGGGACAGATCGGGATAGGCGAATGCCAGCCAGATCCCACCGGCGAGCGACACGGCCGCCAACGCGCCGTCACGCAGCCGTGCCAGACGGGCCGGCAAGCGGGTCCTGCGCCTGACGAGGAAACTATGGGCAACGGCCAGTGCCAGCGCGAGTGCCAGAAACTGTTCGGTATAGACGGCCAGCCGCAGCAACCGCGGCACCCCGGCTGCCCAGACCGTCGCCAGCACCACCAGAGCCAGGGCGAGGCCCGCAGCAGCGACCGCCGAGGCCCGCCCGACCCGGTCCTCGGCGTCCCGGTTCACTCGGTCCAGATCCCCGCCTCGCGGTAGAAGCGGATCGCGCCGGGATGGAAGGTCGAGCCCTCGACCTGAACAGCCATCTTGGCCGGATCGAACCGGCGGAACGATCCATGGCTTTCGATCAGGGCCGCCTTGTTCTCCGCCAGCGCCTTGACCACCGTGTAGACCGTATCAGGGTCGGCATCCGCATGAGTCAGCAGGGCATACTGATAGCCGATCAAGTCCACCGGCTCGGCGATTTCCGGCAGGCGCTCGACCGGTTCGACCCGGCCCACGTAGCTGCCGGGCAGGGCCTCGGCCACCTGCGCCGCGGCTGCGTCGCCGGAGATCACCGTGATGAAGCGGACCGGGCGCTGCGCGTGGGTCTGACGGACCACGCCCGACCCCGGTGCCAGCATCACGCCCGCCACGCTGCCCTGGGCCAGCAGCTTCGCGCCTTCGACGAAGTTCGGCACCGGCACACCGTCGAGGTCGTCGACGTCGATCCCGGCGGCATCGAACACGGCCTGTTGCATGACCCCGACCAGCCTCTGCCTCGCGTAGCCGACCGGGAAGGGGCGCCCCCTGAGATCCTCCAGGCTTCGGATATCGCTGTCGGCGGCGACCATGATGCCGACCTCGAAGGGCTGGAGCAGTGCGGCGACGCGAATGTTCGGATTGGCCTGACCGTCGAAGTTGCCGCTCCCCTGGGTCGCGAAGACCGCTTCGAAGGCGTTTGAGGTCGCGAAGTCGATATCGCCCCGGTTCAGGGCCGGAATGAAGACGGAAGACCCACCTTGGCCGACCGCACGCAACGTCATCTCGCTGTTCGCGCTGGCGACCTGCGCGACGCCGGCGGCGATGGCATAACCGAGCGAGCCTTGCGGCAGGGTTCCGATGGCCAGAGGGCGATCCTGGGCGGTCGCCGAGGTCGCGAAACCAAGAGCCGCAACGAGCGCCAAAAGATGCTTAATCAAACTGTACTTCACGTGTCTTCTCCCCGTTACTGTCGCGTGCGGTCGGCGCGCGCCGCGATGGCCTGCGCCGCTCGGCAGATCGGCGAGGCCGGATCCCCGAAGGCGTCATACATGTCGAAGTGATTCTTCCCGGCGCAGGCCTCTCGCTCGACAGCTGCGCCCGCCCTTTCGAGTGCGTCGGCAAAAGCCCGGCCCTGCCGGCGAAACTCCGGCAGGTCCCCGTCGCCCCAGAAGACCCGGACCGCCGGGAGCTCCGCGGGAAGATGGTATAGCGCGGTCAGGTCCCATGCCTCGTCAGGCGAGAGGCCGAGATAGCCGTTGCGTGCGCTCAACCGTACGGGTTCCAGATCGTAGGCGCCGCTCACCAGAATCAATCCGGCGAAGGTCTCGGGCGTCACACCCTCCTTGGCCCACCAGCGCGCATCGAGCAGGCAGCTCGCCAAATGGGCGCCGGAGGAATGGCCCGAAACGACGATGCCGTCCGGCCGGACGGCAAGAGAAGCGGCGTTTCTCGACAGCCATAGCAGAGCCGCGCGCACCTGACCGATCATGTCCCGGAGAGACGTCTGCGGCGCCTGTCCGAAATCGACCACCGCCACGCTCGCCCCGTCGGATCTCAAGCCCTGGGCGACAAAGCTGGCATCCTCCTTCGAAAGCGCGCGCCAGGCTCCGCCATGGAGATGCAGGTGAAGCGGGCCGCCCGCCCTGCCCTTGAAGAGGTGCAGGGTGGTATCCGGGGTTGCTGCATAGGCGAGGTTCAGCGGCGGGCAATCGGCCCGCAGATCGGCGCTCCAAGCCGTCCAGCGCGCCATGTAGTCCTGGAGGTGGGGAACGGCGGAGCGTTGGTCGTACTGCGCATCCAGCTCGGACTGCGTCAGCCCGCTATAGACGGACGCTTCGGCTTCGACTGACACAACCTTCCCCCGATGTTGGCGACTGCCCCCGCAGCGCGTTCCTCTCGCCTGTCTGCCGCTCGCCTTAGCCGCGCGCTCAACCGACGCGCCCCTATGCCAGGCACAGCCAGGTCGCGTTGACGCCCGGTCACTCTTTCGGTCGGAGAAAATTGCATACTATTTCAGAGGTTTCAAACTCGACGCAGGTCCGCTAAGGCCCGCTACGGCCAGCTTGCGCCGCGACCCTGCCTCCACCCCTACAGGGACTCTACGGTCTTCAACGCTCCCTCCAGGTCGGCGCCCTCTTCGTCCTTCAGAGCCACATCGCGCAGGCGCCGCAGCCAGTCGCCACCGTCGCTGCGATCGAGCAACGCCGGAAGACTGGAGAGCACCTTGTCGTACTTGGACAGGCCGCGCGCATGGGTGTCGCTGTAGCCCTTGATCAACCGGCGGCAGCGCAGGATCTCGACGGCAAGGGCGTAGTTGCGCGGGGCCGTCGCCTTGACCTGGCCCAACCAGTCCTCGATGTGCTGCGTCTCATGCGCGTGACGCAGCAGCCGACGGCGCCAAAGACGCAGTCCGCCGAGTATATAGAGCACCAGAAACCAGAACAGCGTGTCAGTGCGCACCCGCCGCCCCCGGTTCACCAGCCGGTCGAGCCGGGCCATCCATTTCGGCCGCGCCTCGAGGAAGGCACCGAGACGCCTCGGCAGCAAACCGCAGACTTCCTCGGCGCGGGGGTGCATGTACTCCGTCACCTTGAGAACCTGGTTCGCGCTGACGCCCGCTTCCTCGCGAACGCGCAGGGCGCGGCTGCCGCGGGTCTTGAGGTCGGCGACGCGAATGACGTCGTCGTAGGCCATGGCATTGGCGACATACTTGGCCGCCTCCACCGTCAGCAGTGCCCCCCGATCGACTGCGTCCAGGGCGGAGACCTCCGCGACTCGGTCGAGGTACTGGCGGCCATAGTCGATGTCCTGGAAGTCGACGACCTTCTCCAGACCGGCCAGAAGCATGTCGTGTGCGGTTTCCGGGAAGTCCGTCTCGATCCGGTGGATCAGGCGATGGTAGGCGGCACTCAGCTCCGCGGTACCCACCGGCGCGGATCGCGGTTGGGTCTTATAAAGTAGCGGCTCGGCCGTCACCGGATCAGGCGGATCGCGTACGACCTGCCAGCCGGCGGCAAAGGCGGCGAGGCTCGCGGTCACGCCCTTGCCGCTGTCCCGGATGGTCTGCTCGTAGGACTCGCGTGAAAAAGGCAGCACACCGGCAGCAGCGAGGGCGCCGAACAGGCTGGCCGAGATAACGCTGCCCTTGTCTCGCGCCAATGTCTCCATATCGGCCAGAATCAATCGCTTTGCCGAGCGCCGGAGGATCCCGGTCACCGCCTCGGCATCGCCGATCCCATCACCGGGCGCGGACTTCTCCAGGATACCGTATGCCCTGTGCGTGGAGGCGATCAGCGTCGTGGTTTCCGGCGTGACGAACCCGCGCTGAACCGCCCGCCCGGCCTCCATCAGCTCGGCGGCAACGACGATATCGACATCGCCGGCCGCAGGCGCCAGGGCCATAACGGGAACTGGCCCACCGCCCGGCGCCATCTCGATGTAGTAGATCGTCGCACCAGTCCGCTGCGCCACTCCGGGCACGCTGGTCGACTGCGCCAGCCAGCCGTTGCTCTCGGCCGTTGCGACGATCCAGTCGGTAATCACACCACCGCCCTGACCACCGATCGCCAGGATCGCCAGCTTGATCACACCGGCCTCTTGGATCGTGCCGACCTCGCCGGCGTCAGAGGCGTCGAAGCCGATGGCCGTCACGCGACTTCGGCGCCGAAACTGAGCCGCCGGCGGGCGCGCCGCTCCTGCAACCACCCGATCACCCGCAACCGCAGGCTGGCGGTAAAGCGCTCCCAGCGGCTTGGATTATGAACGATGTCGGCGCGCCAGAATGACGGGCAGAGAACGGCGGCATCGGCAACTTCGCCGCAGTTGCCGCAGCCGACGCAAGAGTTGTCGATGCTGGCCACCGGATCGTCGCGCAAGGGATCGTCGAGCCGCTTCACCGACAGCGACGGGCAGCCGGACAGGCGAATACAGGCATGGTCGCCAGTGCAGATGTCCTCGTCGACGCCGAAACGCTGCTTGACGACGCGCTCGCCCCGGGTCATCGCCGCGGCGACCAGCGGTTTCTCCCTGCGCTGACGATTGAGCATGCATTCCGAAGAGGCGACGATGACCTTCGGCCCCGGCTCGTCGGTTGTCAGAGCCTCGGCCAGAACCGCCTTCATCCTGTTCACGTCGTAGGTGCGGTCGACGGTTCGTACCCACGTGACGCCGACACCCCGCACGGCGCGCTCGATAGGATGCCGGGTCGAACGCGACCGATTGGTCGCCCGGCTCGAGAGAATGTCCTGACCGCCGGTCGCGGCAGAGTAATAGTTATCGACGATCATGATGACGCCGTCGTTCTTGTTGAACACGGCATTGCCGACGCCGCTGGCCAGCCCGTTGTGCCAAAAGCCGCCATCGCCGATTACGGAGATCGAACGCTTCTTAGCCGACCCGTTAAGCGCAGCCGAGGAGGCCGGCCCCAGGCCGTAGCCCATGGTCGTCGCGCCGATGTTGAAGGGCGGCAGAATGGAAAAGAGATGGCAGCCGATGTCGGCGGCGACATGGTGCGGTCCCAGGTCTTTCTCCACAAGCTTCATCGCCGCGAAGATCGGTCGCTCGGGACATCCGATGCAGAAGCCGGCGGGTCGCACAGGCACGTTCTGCGATAGCGTCTCGTCGTCGACCGGCACGACCGCCTGATTGGGCGAGCGGTCACGGTCGCTGAGCAAGTCCGGCGCCTGGGCGGAGAGAAAGCCGCGCAGGCCGTCCAGCATCACCTGGCCGGTGTATTCGCCGGCCATGGGGAAGGGGTCTTTTCCGGCCAGCTTCGTCTCGGCCCCCTGCTTATGCAGCATCGCGCCGAAGGCCTGTTCGATGTAGTTCGGCTGCCCCTCCTCCACCACCAGCACCGCTTGCTTTCCGGCACAGAAGGTCAGGAACTCGTCTTCGATCAGCGGATAGGCGACGTTCAGGACATAGAGCGGGATCCGGCTCTCGCCGGCGGCATCGGCGAGGCCCAGGCGCTGCAGCGCACGGATCACACCATTGTAGAGACCGCCCTGCAGGACAATTCCGACGCCACTCTTCGCCGGGCCGAACACCTCGTTCAAGTTGTGGCGCTTGACGTAATCGATCGCCGCGGGCCAGCGGATGTCGATCTTCTCATGCTCATGGACGAAAGAGGCCGGAGGGAGAACGATGCGCGCAGTATCGCGGCGCGGCGATTCCACCGCATCGACGACGGTGGTCGGCGGCCTTCGGTTATCCTTCGCGACAAACCGCCCGTGGACATGGCAGGCGCGGATGCGCATCTGCAGCATCACCGGCGTGTTGCTGGCCTCCGACAGGGCGAAGCCGTGTTCCACGGAGTCCACGATCGACGGCAGGTTCGGGCGAGGGTCGAGCAGCCAGATCTGCGACTTCATCGCGAAGGCATGGCTACGCTCCTGCATGATGGAGGAGCCTTCGCCGTAGTCTTCGCCCACTATCACCAAAGCCCCGCCGGTGACGCCGCCCGAGGCGAGGTTGGCCAAAGCGTCCGAGGCGACGTTGGTGCCGACAGGCGCCTTGAAAGTGACCGCCCCGCGGATAGGATAGTGAACCGAGGCCGCCAGGGTCGCCGCCGCCGTCGCCTCACTCGCGCTGGCCTCGAAGCGGACGCCCAGTTCTTCCAGAATGTCTCTGGCGTCGGCCAACACATCCATGAGGTGGGAGATCGGCGCCCCCTGGTAGCCGGCAACGTAGCCGACGCCGGACTGCAAAAGCGCCTTGGTAACCGCCAGGATACCCTCGCCGGCGAACTCCTCTCCCGCAGTCAGGCGAAGCTTTTCGACCTCCTTGGCAAAAGAGCGTTCCGCCATAACTCCCTCATTTCTCGCAAGGACATTACTTGCAAATGCATATAATATCGTGCGGCAATTGTCAATTGCGGCAGGCTCGCGAGCACCGCTATCTCACAGAGCAATCCTGCGTCAGATCGGGTGCTGCCGGATGTTCCGCAGCATCTTGTGCAGCAGAGCGATCAACTGGTCGCGCTCGCGCTCGCTGAAACCGTCGATCAGCTTCTCATACTCCGCATGCATGGTCGGCCAGAAGTCGTCCAGCGCCCTTCGGCCGGCAGGCGTCACATGGATCTCGCGCACCCGCAGATCGTCGGCACGCGGCACCCTGCGGATGAGTCCGGCGGCTTCCATGGAGTCGAGATTGCGGCTCATGGTGGATTGCTCGATGACCGCCAAGACCGATAGCTCGTTGATCGTCGCCCCCGGCCGTGCCGAGAGGACGGCAAGCGTACGCATGCGCACGGTCGTCAGGTCGGTTCCGCGCAGGGCCTCCTGGATGCTGGCATTCCAGCGGGCCGATATGCGGTTAATCAGATAGGGAGCGAAGCGATCGAGACCGATCTCCGCCATGGTGGGCTTCTCCCATCTGCTCTCCTGCTTCGGGTTGGAGCCCGACTTAGCCATAGGCGCTCCGGCGCACGCCGTTCCCTGTCAGTTGATCTTGGCGCAAGCTAGCCCATTGTCTCGCGTCCGCAGAAGACAATCCGACATCGCCCGAGAGCCGGCGCCACGGCAGAGCCGCCCCGGCTCTCGAACGTCTCCCCGGACAGTCCGGCTAGTTCAGGCTCTCGACCTGCTCTCGGAAGTAGGCAAGCGCCGCCTCTCCATCGACCCCTCGTTCCGCCGCCGCTTCGATCCAACGCTGTTCGAAAACAGCCAACTCTTCGGCAATACCCGCCATCAGCTTGCCTTCGGCGACCGTAAACTGAGTACCACCGGCGCCCATCTCCGACTCGCCCAGGATATCCTGCTGGTCCCACATCTCGGCGGCGAAGGCCGCGAGGTACTCGCCCCCCAGTCGCCGGACGATCGCTTGATCCTCATCCGACAAGCTGTCCCAGGTGCGTGGATTCATGAAGAGATACTGGCTGGAAAAATAGAGCCCGTCGGGAATCTTCAAACCGTAGCCGAGGGCGGGACCGAGCCGGAAGTTGTAGGCGGATTCGGTCGGGAAGAAGATACCGTCAGCGACCCCACGCGAGATCATCTCGTAGGCTTCGGTCGCAGGGGCGAAGACCGGAACCATCTCCAGGCGCTCGGCGACATCCCTGGCAATCCCGCCTGCGACACGGACCTTGAGGCCGCGCAGGTCCTCAAGCGAGGAAATCTCGGTTTCGTTGGTGAAGATATTTGCAGGCCCCGTGTTCCACAGGCTGATCAGCTCGACACCGCGATACTCGTTGGCGTCGGCGAAGAAGGCTTCGTAGGTTCGCCAGGCAGCGACCGAAGACGAACGGGAATCGGGTGCCAGAAACGGCAACTCCACCATCATGATCAGCGGGAAGCGATCGGCGTTGTAGGCGTGCACGCTGAAAGCCATGTCGGCCACGCCGTTACGCACCAGATCGAAATGGGACTGAGGACTGCCAAGACCGGAAACGAATTCCACTTTCACCCGGCCCTCGGTCTCCTCCTCCAGCTTCTCGGCCCAGGGCACGAAGACATCGGTGGTGAGCGGATAGGTCGGCGGCAGCCAGTTGGAGAAACGGATCACGGTCTCCTCGGCAGAAGCGGGCACGGCCGCCGCCATGACCACCAGACTAGCCGCCGCGACGAAGCTTTTCGTTGAAAACATTGTTCTTACCCCTGTGATTGTCTCGATAATCGGTTGGGCAGTCGTTCCGCCTTCTTGTTGTCGTCGGGTCCCATAAGGCCGCTAGCCCATCAAACTCGGCGCAAAGAGCACCAGTGCGGGAACCAGCAGCAGAAGTGCCAGGCGCAGAATGTCGGCAATGATGAAGATGCCGACGCCGCGAAAGATCGTCGTCGTCGGCACGTCCGGCAGCGTTAGCTTCATGACGAAGACGTTGAGACCGATCGGCGGAGTGATCAGGCTGATCTCGATCACCACCACGACGATGATGCCGAACCAGATCGGGTCGAAGCCCAGCGACTGCACGATGGGAAAGAAGATCGGCACGGTCAGCAGCATCATGCTCAGGCTTTCGAGCAGACAGCCAAGCACCAGATAGATCCCCAGGATGCAGAGCATCACCAGCATCGGCGAGGCCTCGAACGACAGCACCCAGTTCGACAGCTCCCGCGGCAGGCCGGCAACGTTGATGAAGTTGGAAAAGACGATGGCACCGATCAGCAGGATGAACATCATCGAGGTGGTGCGCGCAGTCTGAATCAGCGTGTCCAACAGGACGCGCCAAGTCATGGCGCGGCGGGCGAGGACGAACAGGAAGGCACCGCCCGCGCCGACACCGGCGGCTTCGGTCGGCGTGAAGACGCCCTGGTACATGCCGCCTATGATGACGAGAAACAGCGCCAGAATGCCCCAGATGCGCGACAAGGCGCGCAGGCGTTGAGACCAGTCGGCGCGCGGGCCAGGCGGGCCCATCTCGGGATTGATCCAGGTGATCGTACGGACCGCGACCAGGTAAAGGAGCAGTCCGATCAAGCCCGGAACGATGCCGGCGATGAAAAGGCTGCCGATATCGGTCGCCGTGATGATGCCGTAGAGCACCAAGATGACGGAGGGCGGAATCAGAATGCCGAGCGTACCGCCGGCCGCGATCGAGCCGGCGGCGAGGCTGTCGGCGTAGCCGTGCTTGCGCATCTCGGGCACCGAAACCTGAGCCATGGTCGCCGAGGTCGCCATGCTGGAGCCGCTGACTGCCGCGAAACCGCCGCAGGACAGGACAGTGGCCATGGCCAAACCGCCACGGCGATGTCCCACGAAAGCGTTGGCGCAGTCGTAAAGCTCCCGGCTGAGACCGGCGCGGGACACGAAATTGCCCATCAGGATGAAGAGCGGCAGAACCGACAGGCTGGCGTTTAAGCTGGTTTCGTAGGCGATCTGCCCGAGCATCGCCAAACCCGGAAACAGGCCGACGACCCAGGCGAAGCCCAGCACGCCGACAATGATCATGCCGAAGGCAACCGGCGTGCCGAACAGCAGCAGGACAAAGACGAGCAGGAAGCCGACGACCGCCTCGATCATTCGGCAGGCTCCGGTCCGCTCCGAGGTGACGTCTCGAAAAAGTGCGCAATGGCGGCCAGCGCCGCGACGAAGGCCATGGCCGCCATGAAATAGGCCATCGGCGCCAGCGGGATCCGCAGGAAGGACGAGCTGTCTCCGAAGGTGGCCAAGTCGACGCCGGTCAGATAGAGGCGCCATCCCATCGCCGTAAGCGCGACAACGGAAGTCGCCGTCATGACCAGGCGCTGCAGGCGCTCGACCGCTCTGCCGGCCACCAGGTCCAGCAGGCCGACCACAACGTGAGATCCGCTGGCGCTAACCAGTGGCAAAGCTCCGAAGACTACGAGCCCCATACCGAACTGGGTCAGCTCCGACGCACCCTGGACCGGTGCATTGAAGAGGTAACGCCCGATGACGTCGACGCAGGTCAGGAGCATCAGGCCGAACAGAGTCACGGCGACGAAGACGCTTAGGACTCTGCCGGAGAGACGAGCGAAGGGATGCTGCAGGAACTGGCTATGCTGTGGCACGCGTCGCTTCCCTGCGGTCAAGCGGTCTTAGAGGACGCCGGGTCGTCATCGCGGTCACAACGAAATGCCGCCAAGACTGGCACCGCCGCAGACGAACAGCACCTGACCGGTGACGAAACCGGCCTCGGGTTCGGCAAAGAACATCACGGCGCGGCTGACGTCTTCGACGGAGCCCAGGCGCCGCACGGGCATGGCCGCGGCCAGCTCGGTTTCGCGCGCCGAATCCTTGGGAATGATTCCCCAGAAATTCTCAGTGCGGACGGGCCCTGGCGCGACGACGTTGACGGTGATCCCGTCCTGCCCCAGCTCAAGCGCCCAGGTGCGAGCCATCCCATGTACGGCAGCCTTGGTCGCGCTGTAGGCCGTGCGGGTCGGCACGCCCATGGCCGCACGGCTGGTCACGAAGACGATCCGGCCGAAGCCGCGTCGGCGCATGCCGGGCAGGACGGCCTGGGTCAGGACCAGCGGCGCCGTAACGTGGATCTGCGTGAGGCCGGCCACCTCCTCGGGCTTCACCTCGCCCAGCAGATTCGGCCAGACCAGACCGGCGTTATGAACCACGTGGGTGATCTCAAAGCGCTGCGCAACCTCGGCGGCGATTTCGGCCGTGGCCGCCGGATCCAGCAGATCGGCCTCGAGGCCGACCAGTTTCTCGTGTTGGATCGTGGGCGGACGGCGGGCGAGCGAGACCACCTGCCAGCCCCTGTCGAGCATCCTGCGGCAGACGTCCTCGCCGATCCCGGCGCTGCCACCGGTGACCAAGGCGGTGAAGGTCGCGCTCACGGCCGCTCCCCTTGCTTCGGCACCAGGGCAAGAACCCTCAAGGGACTGCCCGATCCCTGCCGAATCTTCAGCGGGGCCGCGATCACCATGGCGCCGGTCGCGGGTAGCCGGTCCAGGTTCGCCAGGCATTGCAGACCGTACTTGCCGGCTCCGTGCAGAATGGAGTGAGCCGGATAAGGCGGCGAGAAGTGATGCCCCTGCCCGGCATCGGTCCCCACCGTCTCGGTACCGAAGCCGACGATATCGCGCCCCTGTACCAGAAGCTCGATGGCGCTGGCGTCGGGGCCGGGCGAGTGCGCCCCGTCCTCCTTCATGTTCACGTAGTCCAACGTACCGACCTTGTGCGACCAGTCGGTCCGCAGCAGGACCCAGCATCCGCTGGGAATGCGGCCTTGCACAGCCTCCCAGGCCTCGACATGCCCCGCCGTTAGCACGAAGTCGGCGTCTTCGGCAGCTTCCTTTGAGAAATCCATCACCATGGCCGGCGCGATCAGCCGGCCCGGCGGAATCTCGTCGGTGGTGCCGTGGGGAACGTTGCGGCCCGTCACCCAGTGCGCCGGCGCATCGAAATGGGTGCCGGCATGCTCGCTGCAGGTGAAGGTGTTCCAATACCAGGCCGGTCCCCTCGCGTCGTAGCGCGATACCTCCTCGATCCGGAACGGCTGACACTGGCCGAACTCCGGCGGCAGCACGATCACGGGAAAGTCGGGGCACAGCGTGTGGGTAAGATCGACGACCTCGACGCCGCCGCCGGCCAGCAGTGTGGCGAGAGAGTCGAGCGTTTCGGCTGCAGCGCCGGGCGTGGCGGACGTCATTGGCCCAGCTCCCGCTCCAGGACTTTCGGATTCTCGGCGAAGCGTTGAAGCACATCCTTGGCGATGTCGCCGACCGCCACGTCCTCGGTGCCCTGGCGCAAGGCCTGCACCAAGGCTGCCGCGATCGCCGCGGGCGCCACCTTGGGCGGCGGCAAGGTCTGATACCAAGGGTCCTCGACCGGTCCCGTGAAGAGGCTGATCACCCGGATGCCGCCGGGCCGTAGCTCGGCGCGCAGACACTGCAGGGCCGAGAGCGCAGCGGCCTGGGAAATGCTGTGCCCGCCATAGGCAGGCCAGTTGGAGAGCGCATAGCACGAGAGAATGTTGACGAAGGCCGCGGCACTGTTGTCCTGATCGGCCCCGCGAAACGACATGGTCGGTCCGAACGCCTGGGCCAGCCGCATGAGACCGAGCACGTTGATGTCCAGTTCGTCGCGCGCGGTGGTAACGCCGTTACGGGACATCACGCCGCCGGCACGCACGTGATCGGCCGTGTTGATCAGAATGTCGGTCTTCCCGCCGATCTCCCCGGCCAGCGCCTCGACCGAGGTCGTGTCGGTGACGTCCAGGTCCATGATCTCGACCTTGGGAATGGCCAGCAGCTCGTCCCGCTCCGCGAAGCCCTTCCAGGCCTCGGCGATCCCGACGAAGACGATGGACGCACCTGCATCGGACAGGGCCCGCGCGACCGCGCGACCGACCGGATTGCGTCCGTCGGTGATCAGGACCCGGCGATACTTCGGGTCGGCCGTCAGTTCACGGAGTTGTCGGTCCTCATTCATTGCCGGGCTCCCTTCCACTGGCAAGGCCATCAGAACGGCATTGCCGCTGCGATCGAGATAGGGAAACACCTGCACCGCGGCCGGCGCGGTGCCGACCTCGCCATGCAGGTAGGCGAGAACGGTCGGCCCCGCGGCGAGGCTCACCGTGCCGACGCGCCAGGGCGTGCGTTCGCGAAAGTAGGGTTCGGTCGAGGTCCGCACCGTGGTCTCCGCGATCAGCTCGCCATCAGGAGGTACCGGCACCCACGCCAAATCGACCGAGAGACAAGACCCGCAGGCGTCGCGCGCAGGATACTGGACGCGACCGCAGTCGCGGCATCTCTGCAGCGTCAGAACCGAGCGCGCAGCACTGGCCGACATCGCCAGCGCGGCCCGGCTGCGGCCCGGTGGCGGGACCAGCGCCTCGTGCGTTTTCCGGCGGGGGTCCTTCTTCGGCGGTTCCGTCAGCGGCTTGGTCCGGCTCATGCGGCGTAATCCTTCTCGGCTTCCAACACCGCTGCACCGGAGCAGAGACCGCGGTCGTAGTTGATCATGCCGAAGCCGGCGACAAGCGCCCGCCGGGCCTTCGGGACTTGTGCGCCGAGCGCCCGGTGGGTGACCTGGCGCAGCGCTTCGACCAAACCGATGTAGCCGCCCGCCGCACCCGCCTGGCCGGCAGACAACTGGCCACCGCAGGTGTTGTGGGCGACGGACCCCGTCACGGTGAAGTCGTTGGCGCGCACGAAGGCCGGGGCCTCTCCCTTGTCGCAGAGACCGAGATCCTCGAACTGCATCATGACGATGACCGGGTAGTCGTCATAGGTTTCGACCAGATCGACCGCACCCGGCACCAGCCCGGCCATCGCCCAGAGTTCGTCGCGATCGACCGCCCAGCCGCCGCGCAACTGAATGGGATCGTCGGGGAAGGCGTTATGCCGCTCGATCGCCCCGAGGACGCGGGCACCGCGCAGGCCCAACTCCGCCGCAATCTCCGGACGCGTCACCAGAAAGGCCTCCGCACCGGCACAGGGCATCACGCAGTCGAACAGGTGAAGGGGATCGGAAATGGCACGCGCCGCGAGATACTGCTCCAGGCTCAGCGGCTTCTTCATGATCGCGTGCGGGTAGGACAGCGCATTCGCCCGCTGCGCGACGCAGAGCTTTCCGAAATCCTCGCGGGTCGCGCCATAGAGCTGCATATAGCGCGCGGTCAGCAGCGCAAAGCTCGTGTTCGGTCCCCCAAAACCGTAGGGATAGGAGGCGTCCTGGGCGAAGCGGCTGAACGACGACAGCATCTTGCGAAAGCTGTCCACATGATTGGTGTCGCCGGCCACACAGGCGACGATCTCCGCGTCGCCGGCCTGCACAGCACGGGCCGCCCGCCGCAGCCCGACCACACCGCTTGCCCCGCCCATCGGAATATGGTCGAGCCAGCGCGGCGAGAGACCGAGATGCTGCGTCAGTCCAACGGCCGTGTCCGGCGCGAGGGTGAAGCTGGAGACGCAGAGACCGTCGATGTCGGCGGGTTTGATCCCGGCATCGTCGGTCAGCTGCCGCAGCGCCCTGGCGATCCACCAGTGCGCCGTCTCGGTCGAGTAGCGCACGTAAGGAACCGAGACAGGAACCGCCACGGTGACACCGTCGTAGCCGCTCCTGCGGATCGTCATGCCGCGCGCCTCTTGCCCTGGCGCAGGTCGTGGCATTCGCCCACAGCCTCCAGCCGCTGCGCCAGCGCCTTCAGCTCGCCCCGCTGCACCTTGTTCGTCGAGGTCAAGGGCAGAGCCTCGACGAAGGCGATGTAGCCTGGAGCCTTGTAGTAGGCCAGTCGCTGCAGGCACCAGGCCTGCAGTGCCATGGCGATCTCGGCACGGGCGGCCGCGCCGGCCTTCGTCGCGAGCGTCACACAGGCGAAGACCTCTTCGCCGCGGATCGGGTCCTGCACCGGGGCGACAGCGGCCGCGTCGACGTGCGCGTGCTGCTTGAGAACCTCCTCGACCTCCAGGGCCGCAATATTCTCGCCCGAGCGGCGAATCACATTCTTCTTGCGGTCGACGAAGTGCAGATCGCCATCCGCATCCGCACGCACCACGTCGCCGGTGTGGAACCATCCGTCGCGCCAGACGTCGGCCGTAGCCGCCTCGTCCTTCAGATAGTCGCGGAAGAATCCGTAGGCTGGGTCCGGCCCGGCGCGGCGCACCAGCAGTTCGCCGGGTTCGTCGACCCCGGCGTTCGCGCCGCTCTCGGTGATGATCCGCACCTCGACATCGGGACCCGGCTTGCCGAAGCAACTACTGCCGATCTTGCGCGGCTCGCGATTGGCCGTGATGCAGCCGCCGACGCCGACCTCGGTCATGGCCCAGGACTCGACCAGCGGGAAGCCGAAGCGCTCCTCGAAGGCGGCATGGAGCTGCGCGCCGACGCCAGCCCCGAAACCGAAGCGCACAGTGTGATCGCGATCGGTGTCCGCCGCTTCGGCCTGCATCAGAATCGCCGGCATGACGCCCAGGTAGTGCAGGCAGGTCGCACCGGAGACGCGTACAGACTCCCACCAGCTGCGGGGATGGAAACGGTCGAGCATGACCAGGCATCCGCCGGCGCTGATCATGCCCATGACCGAGCACGCCAGGGCATTCATATGCGCCAGCGGCAGCGGCGTGAGCATCACCGCCTCGCCCCGACCGAGATCGCAGAGCCCGCCGAGCCCGACGTACCAATCGCCGGCATGCAGAAAGTAGCGATTGGTCAGCACACAGCCCTTGGGCTTGCCCGTCGTGCCCGAGGTGTAGAGAACGGCGGCCTCCGTCTCGGGCCCCAACGCCATATCCGATCTGTCCAGATCGAGCGGAGCAGGCGCCGCACCCGGTTCGGTCGCCACGAGGGCCGAACCGACCGCCGCTCCGGCCGCTTGCAGATCGGCGATACGCTCCGGCACGGCCACGGCCGCCGCCATCTCGCTATGACCGATCAGGTACTCCAGCTCGGCGGCGCGCAGATCCGGGTTGATCGGGACGATGGACGCGCCGACCGCGTTCAGCGCCAGGAAGTCGAGAACGAAGTCGGGCCTGTTGAGCAGCAGCAGACCGACCCGAACCCCGGGGCCGTAACCGGCGATACGGAAGTCGGCCGCACGCGCGTCGATCCGCTCCTTGGCGGCGGCATAGCTCAGGTCGCCCGGGGCGATACCGTAGATACTGGCGGTTTCAGGCAGCACCCGCAGGAAGGGCCTGGCCGCGTAGCGGCGCGCGGCGGCGTCGAAGCGCGAGGCGATGGTTTCGGTCGAGGCGGACATGGCTGGGGTTACATGAACAGTTGAATGTTGCCGTGCGGGGCGTCGAAGTTCAGCAGATCGACCCGCTTCAGCTTGATCTTCAAAGCGCCCTCGACCAGCACCAAGTCGTGGGTCGCCCAGCCGGCGTAGAGCGTTTGCACGTCGTTCCGCGTCTCGACGTAGTGGAAGGACGTCCAGGTGCGGAAAACACCTGTCTCCGGCTCGAAGAGGTCGATCTGCGGTGCCTGGAGAAGATGCTGGGCGCGGCTCTTCGGCTTCTGCGAGAAGGTTCGCGCACCGGACAGGCGCTCGATCCTGACGCGGAGCAGGAGTCTGTCCTCGTACATCAGCGAGGACTGCAGCAGCGGATCCGTCTGGCGCCACTCCGCCGGCATCCAGTAGCGGCCATCTTCCGCAAAGAGATCGAGCCAGGCTTCGTAATCGAGTTCGTCCAGAAGCCGTGCCTCGCGATAGACGAAGTCGACGAGATCTTGCGAGGCGATCCTGCTCATGCCCTGCCTCACGCGCCGGCCGCCTGGCGTTCCATCGAGGCCGCCATGAAGCTGGCCCAGGCATGAAACTGGTTGCGCATCTGCCGCTCGGAAGTGCCGTTGATCACCTCCGTGACGTCGTGGCGCTCGTCCGGCCGGTAGAGACGCTGCAGATTCACCCAGGGATTTGCGTCGGCGCGCAACCCCTCCTGGGCGCGCTCATACATCTCCAGATCGTCGTGCCCGACGATCGAGGTCGGTGCGTTGATGAGGCGGTTGTACATCAGGGTGCGCTCGAACAGCATGTCCGGCGCCCCGACCAACCGGAAGGTCCAGCTCTCCACCAGCGTCTTGTCGGCGGCCAGGGGGATGAACACGCGCAGCGTCTGGATCGGCCCTTTGACCATGATGTTCGGGAAATAGACTGTGTTGTGGCGGTTCTCGTCCAGGATCCGCCGCGCCTCTCCTTCGCCGTAGCTGGCGGTCATCTGCTCCATGTAGCCGGGCACCGCCGAGTAGTCGGCGTGGATGGAGGTCGCGACGCCGGTGTGGCCATGACCGTTCGGCCAGACCCGGATGCCCATGCCCTCGAAGAACTCGTAAGAGCTCATGAAGGGGGAATAGACCTCGACGGCCATCGGCGGTTTCGCGCCCTCGGCTTGCTCGCGTTCCCAAACGGAGACCGCGGTGCCGGCCGAGCTCTCGTGCGCAACCATGGGATGACAGGTATCGGTCTGGTTCTCGACCAGCATCTTCCAATTGCAACCGTGCAGGTAGCGCAGCGGCGCGCCTTCGATCACCAGCTTTCCCTCAGGCGAGCGGTCGATCATGTTGTCGATCGACGACAGGCTCTCCCCGAAGAATTCCTCGAAGCTCTGCCCGCCCTCGTTCAGCTTGACGAAGATGAAGTCGCGGTAGACGTGGAGGTTGGCGACCGGGCGCAGACCGCCGGCGGCTTCGGCGTCGTCCAATCCGGTATTCTCGTAACCCTTCTTGAGCGGGATCGACAGCAGCTTGCCGTTGGTCCGGAACGACCAGGCGTGGTAGGGGCAGCGAAAGAACTTGCCGGTGTTGCCGCACTGCTCCGTGGTGATGCGCGTGCCCTTGTGCGGACAGCGGTTGTAGAGAACGTGAATCGATCCGTCGCTGTGGCGCACCACCAGAAGCGGCTGGTAACCGACCGTCGCCGAGATATAGTCGCCAGGCTCGGGAAGCTGGCTGGCGTGACCCACGTAGACCCAGGTCTCTGCGAAGAGATGGCGCATCTCCAGGTCGAAGACCTCGGGGTCGATATAGACGTCCCGGTGCACCTCGGTGTCTCGTACCAACGCACGAAGGGCGGCGGGGTTTTCGCGATAACGGTCCATTCCTGATCCTCCCTCCCGTTTATTGGCGGCCCAGCCCTTTTCTCGGTCCGATCTCCCGCCGAAAAACCGGCGTTCGTTCAAAGATCCAAAACAAGCCTGGGCGACTTGGCGCGTGAAACGCAGATCTGAATGAGTTTGTTCGAAGCCCGCTCGGCGTCGCTCAGCACGGCGTCGCGATGATCGGGCACCCCCTCGAGAACAGCCGTTTGGCAAACTCCGCAATCGCCACGCTGGCAGTCGTAGAGCAGGTCGACACCGCCGCTCTCCAAAACGTCAATGATCGACTGGCCGGGCGGAATCTCGAAAACCTGTCCGGTCGACCTGAGTTCGACTTCGAAGGCCGCATCGCCCTCTGGGTCGAAAGCGGGCGCGGTGAACAGCTCGTAACGCAGCTTCTCCGGATCGTGCCCCTGCCCGGCCGCCTCCGCCTTGACGCGGTCGATCATCGGCGCCGGGCCGCAGACGTAGATCGGCGTCTCGCTCTGCAAGGAGGCGATGAGGGCCGAGATGTCCAGCGCGCGGTCCGCCTCGTCATCGGGATGGAGAGACAAGCGGTCGCCGCAAATGGCTTGCAGTTCGCCGAGGAAGGCGAAGTGATCCCGCGAGCGTGCGGCATAGTGCAACGCGAAGGGCTTGCCGTGCCGCGTCAGCTTCGCCGCCATGCTGACGAGCGGTGTGATGCCGATCCCGCCGGCGATCAACACTGGCGCCACCGGACCGACAACGAGCGGAAAATTATTGATCGGTGCAGAGGTGCGAATACGGTCGCCTTCGACCAGACCGTGCATGTAGCGCGATCCGCCCTGGCCCGGGTCCTCCAGCCGGACGCCGAGTGCCCACTTTCCGGCCGCCTCCAGCTCCGGCAAAGCCACCAGGGAATAGGGACGGTCGCGGCCATCGGGCAAAGCCACGCGCAGATGCGCGCCCGGATCGATCTCCGGCAATGGTTCGCCATTGGCAGCCGACAACACGAACGAACGGATCAGCGACGTGTCCCTGCGTACGGACTCGACAACGAGATCGAAATGCGACACTGCAAAACTCTTGTCCGTCACTGCCATCGGGGAGACAGTGTATCCCAAACAATATGCAAGATCATATTTTACGCTCTACCTCACTCTGTCAACAGTCTCGTCTTCTGCCGCAGCCTGCAACCACGGCAGACTTCGAACCCTGAACCTTTGATAGGCAACGAAGACGCCAACCGAGCCAGCGCGAGAGCGGATCCCGGTCTAGCCGATGATCTGAGGCAGAAACAGGACGATCTGCGGAAACGCAGTCAGCAGCACCATCACTAGCAGGCTGCAGGCTATGTAGGGCGCGGCCGCCAGAGCGACTTCTCCAAGCGTGGTGCCGGGCGGGCCTACTCCCATCATCACGAATAGGAGCATGCCGAACGGAGGCGTCGAGAGGCTCAGTTCCAGCGCCAGAAGCATCAGAATGCCGAACCAGACCGGATCGAAGCCAAGGCTGATCACCAGCGGGATGAAGATCGGGAGCGTCAGCATCATCATCGACAGCTGATCCATGAACATCCCGAGCAAGACCAGGATCAAGAGCATGCCCAGCAGCATCACGTAGCGGCTGACCTCGAAGTCGGTCGCCCAGGCAAGCAGCCCGGCGGTCGCCCCGGAAAAGGCGAGAACCTGCGAGAAGGTGGAAGAGCCCAGTATGATGAGGAACATCATGGCGGTGACGGCAAGAGCGCCCTTCAGGGCCGTGACGACCGCCGACCAGGTAAGACAGCGGTAGAGCAGAGCCAGCAGGATCACCGAGAGCACGCCGAAGGCCGCGCTTTCCGTCGGCGTCGCCCAGCCGAGCAGGATCAGGCCGATCACAGAGAAGACCACCAAGCCCATCGGCAGGACATTGATCAGGAGCGCCCGGGCGATCTCCCCGGCCGAGGGGCGCTCGGTCGCGTAACCCGGCGCCGCCTCGGGGTCCCGCACGATCTGAAGGCGGATGACGATCACGTAGAGCAGCGCGAGGATGACGCCCGGCAGGAGACCCGCGATCAGCAGCGCGCCCACGTCCAGCCGGGCGAGCGATCCGAGCAGAACCGCCAGGGTCGAGGGCGGAATGATCATGGCCAGGCCGCCCGTGGCCAGGATCGGCCCCATGATCATGTGCTTCTTGTAGCCGCGCCGGGTCATCTCGGGGACCATGAGCGACCCCAGCATGGCCGTGTTCGCCATGGACGAGCCGGAGAGCGTGGCGAAGACCGTGCCACCGCCGACGGTCATATAGGACAGCCGGCCGGGCAGACCGCCCAGGCACTTGTCGAGCGCGTCGAAGACCCGCGTCGCCAGCCCGGTGTGGAAGAAAAGCTCCCCCATAATCATGAAAAGCGGCACGGGCACCAGAGTGAAGGTGGTCAGGGCTCCGCTCGCGTTGGCGACCAGTTGATCGACCCCGGCCATGCCGCCCATGAAGATCAGTACGCCAAGGATATTTACCGCGAGGAAGGCGATCGCGACCGGCACCCCGATAGCCATCAGGGCAACGAGGCCGCCGACCAGAAGAAGCGCCGCTTCCCACCAGAGCATCGTCAGACGCCCGCCACATCCTGCGTCTCCCGACCGCCGTCGCCGACGATCAGGAGCCGCAGGAACTCCGTGGCACAGAGCCCCAGACCGACGGCGAGCAAGAGGTAGGCGACCCAGCCGGGGACGTCGATGGAGCGAATGTCGACATCGTTCCGGGCGACGGCCTCGAGCGCCAGAACCGCCGCGCGCCAGGCGAGGAAGGTACAGATGCCGAGCGAGAAGACCAGGCCGCCACGCACGACCCATCGGTGGGTTCGCGGCGGGAGTGCCGCCACGAAGCTATCCACGGCGACGTGTCCACCGCGGCGGACGAGCCAGGGGGAGCCGCCCGCCGTGGCGGCGAGCATGGCATACTCGACCAGCGCGCTCGCGGCCTGGATCGGCGGCAGACCCAGGTTACGCAACACCACGTCGACGACAATCAGAAGCGCACTCAACCCTAGAGCCGCCGCGCCCGCAACAGCCAGGGCGAGAACGAAGCCGTCATAGGTACGGATCAGCGCAGTCATCGCCGCCACACGGTCGACCGGAGATCGCTAACGGTCGTAGTAGGCGCCGCGAAGCGCGTCGTAGTGCCGGCTGCCACCGTTCTGGAGACGCTCCCAAGCCGTCTCGAAAGCCATGTCGAGATAGCGCTCGGCAGCAGGGCCGGTGATCTCGACGACCTCCATTCCGGCCTCCCGCACCGCCCGGTCGGTATCGGCGATGTTCTGTTGGTAGTAGTCGTAGGACTCCTGCTCGTACTCCACTGCCGCAGCCGTCAGAATCTCCTTGGCTTCGTCGGACAGGCTTCCCCACTTGTCCTCGTTCATGATCACGACGAGGTCGGTCTGAAAGAATGGCGGATCGATCCGATGGGTCAGGAACTCGTCCCAGGAGAGATCCTGGATCGCGACCAGCGGCCAGCCGATCCCGTCGACTACGCCGCGTTCCAGGGCCGTATAGACCTCCGGTACCGGCACCGACACGCTGGTTGCGCCCAGCGCATCGAAGAACTCCCGATAGATCGGCTGACTGCGCAGCTTCACGCCGGAGAGATCGACGCTTCCGTCCTCGTTGCGCAGCGGCTCTTCGGTCAGATAGATGTGGAAGGTGATGCCCGTATCGATATGGGCGAGCAGATAGGCACCGAGCTTTTCCTGATAGACCTCGCGCATGATCTCGAGGCCGCCGTTGGCACGCGCTTCCATCGCCGTGACGGTGGAGCCGACCCAGGCATCCACCTCGGGCACTTGGCCGAGATAGTAGGTGCCCGGACCGTACTGCATGTCGACCACGCCGCGCCGGATCGCCTGCGCCTGTTGCGCCGGGGGAATCACCTCCGGTCCGCCCATGTAGTCGATACGCACGACGCCTTCCCCGAGTTCGTTCACCTTGTCGACGAAACGCAGAAAGCTCTTCGAGAACTCGACGGGCGCGGGGAAGGCCGTCACTGCGCGCAAGACCTCTTCCGCACCCGCTGGCCCGGCCAATCCGCCAGCCGCCAGCCCTGCAGCGAGGGCCAGAGCGGCCGATCTCTTCTTCAACCGAACGACACGCGTGAACATCTTCTTCTCCCTGTCTATCGGAGCGCCTTGCACTCCGGTTTTCCTTGAACCGCACAAGACCGTCGGGTCGCCTCCCAGACAGAGCCCCCCGTCAAGCCGGCGGCCGCACGAGGCCGGCGAAGCGCAACTGGTCGAGAAATCCCGCCAACCGGGACTTGCGGTAGGCCTCCAGGTCCCGGTCCCGGTAGTCGAAGAAACCGACGCCGTCCTTCAACCCGTTACGGCCGGCGTGCATGTTGCGATCGATGATGGAAGGCGCCGCGAAACGGCTGTCCCCGGTGGCACCGGTCATGTAGCGGCTGGCGTAATAGAGAATGTCGTTGCCGCCCCAATCGATGAACTCCAGAAGCCCCAGGACGGCGAAGCGGAAGCCCAGACCGTAGAGCAGCGCCTTATCGACGTCTTCCGCACTCGCCACACCTTCCTCGACCAGCCGCGCGGCTTCGTTCATGGCCAGCATCTGAACCCGGGGCACGATATAGCCAGGCGATGCCTTCAGCCGAACCGGTACCTTTCCGACCTCGACGAGCAGGCTCTCCAGGGCTTCAGTCACCGTCTCCTCGGTTCGCTCGGACGGGCTCACCTCGACCAGCGGCACGAGATAGGCCGGGTTCAGCCAGTGCGCATTCAGGAACCGCTCCGGCCGAGACACGCACTCACTCAGCTCGTCCACCAGGAAGGTCGAGGTGGTCGATGCCACAATGGCCCCGGGCGCCAGATGCGGATCGATCAGGGCGAAGGCTTCCGCCTTGGCGTCCTTGATCTCGGGCACACCTTCGAAGACGACGGCGGCATCGCCGACGGCGGCCGCCGCGTCCGAGCGCGGCAACACGCGGACGCGCGAGACGATGCGATCGATGGCCGTCGCCTCGAACAGACCGAGCTCAGCGAGCGTCGTCAGGCCTTCCCGGATCTCCGCCAAGGCCGCGTCCTGCAGCCGCGCGAACTCCTCCAGCCCGCGAGGCTTGGCATCGAGCAAGGCGACCTCGAAACCGGCATAGGCAAAGACATGAGCGATGCCGCGACCCATACGGCCAGCGCCGACGGCGCAGATCCTGGCCTGCGTCACGCTCTAAAGCCCCTCTCGGAGAAGTTCCGTCATTTCCGAGCGCGTCAGCGCCGCAAGACCGAACGTTTCGAGGGTCCGGCCGGTGACGGTGAAGTCCTCCTCGGCCACGGAGGAAGCCACAGCCAGAAGCCCCGCCGCGACACGGCAGTCGATACCAGCCCAGCGGCCGACCGAGGCGAGAAAGGCCAGACCAAGTCCAACGTCCTCGCGCATGTAGCGGTGGGTGCGAAGATCGAGATCCTCTCGCCAGTCGCCGCTATCGGTCAGCTTCTCATGGGCGAGATTGCCGTACATCCATTCGTCGCCGTCGGCGCTGTAGTGGTCAGCGAGCGGAAAATGCGGCGCCGCATAGCCCAGCGCCTCGCGGGCGGCAATGCGCTCTCCGTCCAGGGCCGTCGTCACGCGCCGGATCGACGGCTGAGTCCCTTCGTTGTGGATGTCCCAATGATCGAAATGCTCGATCGGGCCGGCATTCATGATGATGAGCGGCGGATGAATGATCGGTCCGGCGTTCATCAGCGCCGCCGACAAGGCGTCCTCGATCGGTTCGATCGCGCCGGGGAAGGCCCGGGCGATGCGGTCGATTGCGTGATCGTGGAGGCGTGCAGGAAAAACACCCGTCGGCAGCCGCGTGGCCCGCGTCGTGATTGCGACCTCATTGGGTCCATGCTTGCGACAGAGCCAGGGAAGCGTGCCTGTTTCGCCGATCGCGACATCCGCGGTGCAGCCCGCATCCCGCAGCGCCTTCATCATCAGGTAGCTGCCGAAGGTGCCCGGCGGCAAGAAGATCACCTGACCGTTCTTCAGATGCGGCGCAAGCGCCTTGGCAAGATCGATCTGAGCAAAAGCAGGTGTCGGCGCTACGATCAGTTCGGCATCGGCCACCGCCGCAGCGATGTCGTCGGTAATCGCGTCGATGGCAATCAAGCGACGGCCCTCGAAATCCTTCAGATCGATACCGCCGGCGGTGCGCGCGACCTCCAGGGCGTCGGTATTCCGACGCCAAAATCTGACCGACCCACCCCGGAGCGTGAGGTCGACCGCCGCCGCGTAAGAGCCGTTGCCTCCCCCCAGAACAGCAACATTCATAAAGAGATACTCCCCCTGCCGTTCAAAAACGGGGCTACCACCGTTCGAGATCGCATCCAAACTTTATGCAAATACATAGAAATTCACAAGTGCATCGGCGGCACCATCTCCGACGCTCTGTTCGATCTTGTGAGAGACTGTCTTCGGGCGCGGAGATTCACATCCCCGCGCGCGGCCCTTCCCACAACGTGGCATCGGAGAGCTGCGACGGATCAGTATGACCTGTCAGCCCCAACACACGGCTGACTTCGTCGGCCAGCAGCGAGAGAGCATGATCCGCACCCGAACGGCCGCGCGCAGCGACTGCAAGTAGAAAGGGACGTGCTGCAAAGGTGAAGCGGGCACCCGATGCGAGCGCCCGGACCACATCGCTGCCGTTGCGCAGCCCACCGTCCATCATGACCGTCAGGTAATCGCCGGCGCGCTGTGCCACGGCCGGTAGCATCTCGATCGCAGCAGGCGCGGCGTCGAGCTGACGGCCGCCGTGATTGGAGACGACGACGCCATCGGCACCGACGGCGACAGCCATATCGACATCTTCCGGGGAGAGCAGGCCCTTGAGCACCATCCGACCCGGCCAAGCCTCCCGAATGCGCCGGAGAAGGGCCGGCTGTAGCCGGCCGGTGATCTGCCTGGCCATGAAGGCGGCAAGCGACTGCGCGCCGCTGCCGGCTTCAGCATAGGGCGCCAGCGTGGCGAAGTTCGGCGTGCCGGCACGCAATGTCGCCAAGGCCCAGGCGGGATGTGCCAGAATGCCGGCAGCACTCCCGACGGTCGGCCGGAAGGGAAGACGAAAGCCATTGCGCAGGTCACGGAGCCGCTTGCCGGGCACCGGAATGTCGATAGTGACGACCAGCACCTCGACCCCCACTCGTTTGGCCCGCTCGACCAGATCGAAGGTCACGGCGTCATCGGTCGAGACATAGAGCTGGAACCAGAGGCTGCGCGGTGCGAGCTCGGCAGCCCGCTCGATGGTCGTCGAAGCAGCGGTACTCAGGATATAGGGGACATCCGCCGCCTCGGCACTAGCCGCAAGCGTCGCGTCCATGTTCGGCCAGATGAGATCGGCCAGTCCCACCGGGGCGATCCCAAGCGGCATCGCGTAGGATCGGCCGAAAACCTCCGATACCGTGGTGCGGTCGGCAACATCGCGACCGTAGCGCGGCAGCAGTCGTATCGTCTCCAATGCCTTTCGGTTTCGCTCGAGACTACTTTCGTCACCGGCGCCGCCGTCCAGATAGTCGCGCACCAACCGCGGCAGGCGACGGCGACCTGCCTCCATCAAATCGTCGAGTGCCGGCAGGTAACTCAGATCGCGGGGCATGGAGACGCGCAGGCGAACCGGCATCGGAGCGGGATCGCGGCAAGATCTGAGACCAAGTATGGAGGCCAAATCATTGCAAATGCATATATTATCGCCCCGCTGTCCGCAAGTAGACGATGCTGGGCGAAAAACTCGACCAGAAATATGCACTTGCATTTATCCTGACTGCACCGAACGATAGCAGCCTACGCCGATCCGACCGCAGCCCCCAATGTGAAGTGACCATGCCGCGTAGAAGACGGAATGCCATTGCGAGCCTGGAGCGATGACTCGGGCGCTGGCCGCTCTCCTGCGCGCACCGCTTCTCGTCGCGACGGCCTCCGCCTGTCTCTCGCTCGCAGCGATCATGATGCTCATGGTCACGGATGTGATCGCCCGGCATCTGCTTAACGCCCCGGTCCCTGGTGCAGCCGAACTGATCGAGCTGTTGATGGCTCTGCTGGTTTTCTCCGCGCTGCCGCTGACGACCCTGCGACGCGAGCATATCCAGGTCGATCTCTTCACCGCCCTCATCCCGATCTCGTTCCGGCGCATAGCAGGAATGCTGGCAAATGCGGTGGCGGGTGCAATCATGGCCTTCATTGCCTGGCGTCTCTACGACAAGACAGTCGAGATCCTCGGGTTTGGCGACACCACCGCGTTTCTGCGCCTGCCGCTTGCCCCGGTGGCGGGCGTCATGACGACGATGGCCGCCCTCACGGCCCTCGCTTTCTTCGTCAACAGCCTGCGCGACCTGCGCCCGAAGGCCGCCGACCGGCTTGCGGAGCCGGAGCCTTGAGCGCAGCCGTCATCGGCCTTGCCTGTATCCTCGGCCTGGCCGTGCTGGGCGTGCCGATCGCCTTCGCGATGATGCTCGTCGGATTCCTCGGCTTCGCCATCGTTACCGACTGGTATCCGGCAATGGCTATGGTGGGGCAACTGGCCTACGACACCTCGCTGACTTACAGCCTGTCGGTGCTGCCGCTGTTCATCCTGATGGGCAACTTCATCACCCGCGCCGGCCTCTCGGACGACCTCTACCGGGCAGCCTATGCCTTCGTCGGCCATCTGCGCGGTGGGTTGGCGCTCTCGACCCTGATCTCCTGCGGCGGCTTTTCCGCCGTCAGCGGCTCGAGCCTTGCGACAGCTGCAACCATTTCTAGGGTCGCGATGCCCTCGATGCGGCGTTTCGGCTATGCCGACACGCTGGCAACGGGATCGATCGCCGCCGGCGGCACGCTCGGCATTCTGATCCCCCCGTCCGTCGTGCTGGTGCTCTACGGGATCATGACCAACAACGACATCGGTCAGCTCTTCATCGCCGGCATCGTGCCGGGACTTCTCGGTCTGCTCCTCTACTGCCTCACGGTTCAAATCATCGCGCTTGCCAACCCCGAGGCTGGGCCTCCGGGGGACCGCAGCGACTGGCGCGAGCGGCTCGCGGTTCTGCGCCGGACCTGGGGCATTCTCGCCCTCTTCACGCTGGTGATCGGCGGCATCTATGGCGGTCTCTTCACGCCGACGGAAGCAGCCGGCGTCGGTGCCGCCTCCGCGTTGCTGCTCGCCCTCGCGCGAGGCAGTTTGAGCCTGCGAGACCTTGCCAGCATCCTGCTGGAGAGCGCACGCACGACAGCGATGATCTTCGCCGTCCTGATCGGTGCCTTCATGTTCGCCAACTTCATCAACGTGGCCGGGCTGATGCGGGATCTGCAGACGGTGATCGCTGCACTGGACGTCGGCCCGCTCGCTGTGCTCGCAGGGATCCTCCTTTGCTATCTCCTGCTCGGCATGGTGCTGGAAAGCATGTCCATGCTCCTCCTCACCATTCCGATCTTCTACCCGCTGGCGATGGCGGCCGGCTTCGATCCGATCTGGTTCGGAATCATCGTTGTCGTGGTGATTGAGATCAGCCTGATCACACCGCCGATCGGCATGAACGTCTTCGTCTTGCGAGCGACACTCTCCGACGTCGCGACGACGACCGTCTTTCGCGGCGTCTTGCCCTTCGTCGGCGCCGATGTCCTGCGGCTCCTGCTTCTGCTGGCCGCGCCCTGGCTCGTCCTCACCTGACCCAAGGAAGTCCGATGAGACGAACCGAAAGACCGCAACCGAAACCCCGAAAAGCAAAGGAAGCCACCATGCCCGGATCGCTCAGAAAGACCACCCTGGCGACAGCGTTCGCCGCTGCAGTCTGCGGCGCAGCCGCCGGGGGCGCAGCTGCAGACGACCAGACGGTTCTGCGGCTGTCGAACTGGCTGCCGACGACCCACCCAATCTACAGCGATATTCTGGTGCCCTGGGCCGAGTCCGTGGAGACGGAAACCGAGGGCCGGGTGGCCATCGACTTCCTGCCTGCGCTGGGCCGACCAGCGGCTCACTTCGATCTGGTGCGCGACGGAGTCGCCGATGTCGCGATGAGCGTGCATGCCTACACGGCCGATCGCTTCCCAACAGCCTACGGCGTCACCCTGCCCGGCTACGCCGATGACTCCCTGACGGCGTCGGTCGCCTACTGGCGGACCTTCGAGACACACTTCGCGCAGGCCGGCGAGTTCCGCGACGTCAAGCTGCTCGGGCTTTGGGTTCATGGCCCTGCCTACGTCTGGACCAAGGACAAAGCCATCGAAGCGCTGGAGAATCTCGACGGGCTTCGCCTCCGCGCCACCGGCGGCATCGTTCAGGATATCGCCGAAGGGCTCAACATCGTGCCGCAGTTCGCACCGGCCAGCGAGACCTACGAGCTGGTTGCCCGAGGTGTCGTCGACGGCGTGCTCTTCCCAATGGAGTCAGTCGTGAGTTTCAGGCTCGACCCCATTCTGACTGACGCGCTCACGATCCCCGGCGGACTCTATCGCGACAGTCACTACGTCATCATGAACAGCTCGACCTTCGCGAGCCTGAGCGCCGAGGACCAGGCGGCTATCGAACGGGTCTCGGGCGAGGCAATGGCACGTCTGGCAGGCCAAGCATGGGACAACGCCGATGCCGCCGCGCGCGAGACGCTGGAAGCGGCCGGCTATACCTTCACCCCGGCCACACCGGAGATCATGGCCGAGATTCAGCGCCAGGGCGAGGCGCTCGAGGCTGCGTGGATCGCTCGGGTCGAGGCACTGGGTATCGACGGCAAGGCTGCGCTCGCGACCTATGCCGAGGAGATCGAGAGAGTCTCCGAGGAGTGAATCGGAACTACAGCGAGATTCTGTGACCCACGCGCTTGGCAGCCAAGGGGCGGGCTGATTAGGAGTCAGCCCGACCGACCAAGGACTGCCCCCTTTGGCTGGCGTGCGATCCTGTTCTCATCATAGGTTTGGAGCGCGATCGTCCTAGGCTGCGGCGGTTTCCGGCGGCAGCACCGCCGTAGCCTCGATCTCGACCTTCGCCCGATCCTCGATCAGGTCGGCCACCTGGACCATGGCCATGGCTGGAAAGTTGCGCCCCATCACAGTGCGATAGGCCTCGCCGACCTCCTGCAGCCGATCCAGATAGTCACGCTTGTCCGTAATGTACCAGGTCAGCCGAACGAGGTGCTCAGGACCGCCTCCGGCTTCTCCAAGCACCGCCAGAACGTTCTCAAGCGCCTGCCTTACTTGACCGACGAAGTCGTCGGTTTCGAACTGTTGCTGACCATTCCAACCGATGTGCCCGCCCAGAAAGACCATACGTCCCTCGGCAAGTACGCCGTTGGCGTAGCCTTTTGCAGGCTTCCAACCGGAGGGATGGAGAAGGTGATGCGGTGTTGCCGACATGCTCAGGCCTCTAGTTGCTCTTGCAGCTTCGCGCGCAGACCGTCCGGCCATTGGCGCGCCTTACAGGTATCCATATCGATGGCCACCAACACGATCTCAGCGCTCAACCGCGTCTCGGCCGCGCAACGCCCCTCGACGGTCAAAGTCGCGCTGCTGCGGCCGAGGCGGATCAGGCGAAGGTCGAAGTCGACCACATCCTCGAGCCGACTCACGGCACGGAATTCCGTGTCGATTCTCACTGTCGGAACCCCCAGGCGCTCTTGCTGATGGAGGTGATTGAAGCTCGCTTCCAAGCGGTCTTCGAAGAAGTGTTCGACAGTCAGGTTCAGCATCTCGAAATAGCGTGGATAGAAGACGATTCCGGCCGGATCGCAATGCTGGAAGCGAATGGTTTGCGGCAGGGTGAACATTCAGAAATCCCGCAACCGGAAGCGCTGCACCTTGCCGGTCTGGGTTTTCGGCAAGGCGTGAATGAAGCGGATGGACCTCGGGTACTTGTAGGGGGCGATCGTAGCCTTCACGTGATCCTGCAGACGCTTCACTATGACCTCGTCCTGCGACACGCCCTCGTCCAGAACCACGTAAGCCTCGACGATCTGGCCGCGCTCGGCGTCCGCGGCGCCGATAACGGCGCACTCAACCACGTCGGGATGGGACAGCAGAGCCGCTTCGACTTCCGGTCCGGCGATGTTGTAGCCCGAGGATACGATCATGTCGTCGTTGCGGGCGGTAAAGCGGAAGAAGCCGTCTTCGTCTTCGACAAAGGTGTCGCCGGTGATGTTCCAGCCGTCGCGAACGTAGTCGCGTTGGCGGTCGTCGGCCAGATAGCGACAGCCCGTCGGCCCGCGCACGGCGAGCCGACCCGCCGTGCCGCGCGGCACCTCGTTCATCGCCTCGTCGACCACCTTGGCCTCGTAGCCGGTCACCGGGCGGCCGGTATAGCCGGGCCGCGCGTCCTCGAAACGACTTGAAATGAAGATGTGCAGCATCTCGGTCGCCCCGATGCCGTCCAGCATGGGTTTGCCCGTCTTTGCCTTCCATTCCTCGAAAACCGGTGCCGGCAGAGTCTCGCCGGCACTGACAGCGCAACGCAGCGTCGAAAGGTCCGCGCCCTCGTCCATCGCCCGCAGCATCGCGCGGTACGCCGTTGGCGCCGTAAAACAGATCGTCGCCTTGTAGGTCTCGATGATCTCGATCATGTTCGGTGGCGAGGCCGTCTCCAGGAGCGTCGCCGTCGCCCCGAAACGCAGTGGAAAGATCGATAGCCCGCCTAGTCCGAAGGTGAAGGCGAGTGGCGGCGAGCCGACGAAAACGTCGTCCGGCACCACCTTCAGAACTTCCTTGGCGTAGCTGTCGGCGATCGTCAGGAGATCGCGGTGGAAATGCATCGTCGCCTTCGGTTCGCCCGTTGTCCCGGAGGTGAAGGCCAGCAGGGCGACATCGTCTCTTCCCGTCCTGACCGAATCGAACTGTACCGGTTTGGAGAGGGCGATACGGTCCAGTTCCGCGTCGTGGTTGGCGGTTCCATCGAACCCGACGACGGTTTCAAGAAAAGCGCTCCCCTTCGCGCTGGCGACCAGTTCGTCCATCAGGCGCGTATCGCACAGCGCGTGACTGATTTCCGCCTTATCGACGATCTTGGAGAGCTCGCCGGCACGCAGCATGGGCATCGTATTGACAACGACAGCTCCGGCCTTGGTTGCCGCCAGCCAGCAGGCGACCATCGCGGGATTGTTCGCCGAGCGTATGAGAACCCGATTACCGGGTTTCACGGCGTAATCCTGCACCAGGGCGTGGGCCAGCCGATTCGTCCAGTCGGACAACTCCTTATAGGTCCGCCGGCGCCCGTTGCCGATGAGTGCGATGCGGTCGCCGAACCCCTTCTCGACCATCGCGTCGGTCAAGGCGACGGCGGCGTTGAGATAGTCGGGATAGGAGAAACCCCCGAGGAGGAAGTCCGGACAGTCGTCCGCAGCCGGCAAACGGTCCCGGGTGAAGCTGTCCTGGTGCGCCGTCGGTCCGAGCTTCATCCCAGAACCTGCCGCGCAATCACCACCTTCTGAACGTCCGAAGCGCCCTCGTAGATCCGCAGCGCCCGGATCTCCCGATAGAGGCTCTCGACCACCGCGCCCTTGCGGACACCCTCGCCGCCGTGAAGCTGCACGGCCATGTCGATGACCCTCTGCGCCTGCTCCGTGGCAAAGAGCTTGGCCATCGAGGCTTCGCGGGTGACCCGCTCGGCGCCCTGGTCCTTCGCCCAGGCAGCCCGGTAGATCAGGAGCGCCGCGGCATCGATATCGAGCGCCATCTCCGCGATGTGTCCCTGAACCATCTGCAGCTCGGCCAGAGGAGCGCCGAAGAGTTCCCGCTCGCGCACGCGCTTCGCGGCCTCCGAAAGCGCTCTGCGCGCAAAACCGAGCGCTGCGGCCCCGACCGTCGCCCGGAAGACGTCCAGAACCGACATCGCGATTCTGAACCCCTGTCCCTCCGCTCCGACCAGCGCATCCTCTGGCAACCGCACCTCGTTGAACCTGAGATGCGCCAGGGGATGCGGCGCGATGACCTCCTGACGCTCGACAACCTCGAGCCCTTCCGCGTCGCCCGGGAGCAGAAAGCAGGAGATGCCCTTCGGGCCGGGTCCGCCGGTGCGCGCGAAGAGGCAATAGAGATCCGCGATCCCGCCATTGGAGATCCAGGTCTTCTCGCCCGATACGATCCAGTCGCTGCCATCGCGGCGTGCGGCAGTCTCCATGTTGGCGACATCAGAGCCCGAACGCGGTTCGGTCAAGGCAAAGGCCGTGATCGCATGCCCCCGGGTCGTTTGCGGGAGCCAACTCTTGTGCGCGTCTGTTCCGAACAGGGTGATCGCGCCGGTGCCCAAGCCCTGCATGGCAAAGGCGAAGTCCGCCAAACCGTCGTAGCGCGCCAAGGTCTCGCGGATCAGGCAAAGCGTGCGGACATCCAGCGAACCGGCCGAGTGGGTCAACCAGCCGTCCGCACCGAGGCGCGTCACCAGATCACGACAAGCCGCATCCACGTCGCCATGATCGACTGATAGCCCGGCGCACCAGTTCTCAAGCCGTTCCGCGAGCTCTCGGTGCCGATCCTCGAAGAACGGCCAATCCAAGAAAGACCGGTCGACGTCGGGCATGCGCGCGGCCGCGTCGACGCCCGTTTCCGCGAGACAGACCGCACTTGAAGCCGCTGTTGTCTTCACCATCATCAGTCTCCTGCGAACACCGGTTTTTCCTTGGCAACGAAGGCCCGATAGGCGCGCTCGAAATCCTTGGTCTGCATGCAGATTGCCTGAGCTTGCGCCTCCGCCTCGATCGCTTGTTCCAGCCCCATGGCCCATTCCTGGCTGAGCTGTGTCTTGGTGATGCCATGCGCGAAAACCGGTCCCTCCGCGATACGCTGGGCAAGCGCAAGCGCCTCGCTCTCCACCTCGGTCACGACACGATTGAAGAAGCCCCAGGCCTCCCCCTCTTCGGCGCTCATGGAGCGGCCAGTGTAGAGCAGTTCCGCGGCGCGCCCCTGGCCGATCACGCGGGGCAGCAGCGCGCAGGCTCCCATATCGCAGCCGGCGAGCCCGACACGCGTGAAGAGGAACGCTGTCTTAGCGCTCGGCGCCGCGAGGCGCAGATCGGAAGCTAAGGCGATCATTGCACCGGCACCGACGCAGACGCCTTCCACCGCGGAAATCACGGGACGCCCGCAGCCGATCATCGCCTTCACGAGATCGCCGGTCATGCGCGTAAAGGCGAGCAGATCCTTCATGTCCATCTCGACCAGCGGCGCGATGATCTCGTGCACGTCGCCGCCGGAACAGAAATTCCCGCCGTTGGACGCAAAGACCACCGCGTCGACATCCTCGGCATACGCGAGCTGGCGGAAGGTGTCGCGCAGCTCCGCATAGCTTTCGAACGTCAGCGGATTCTTGCGTTCGGGGCGCAGGAGGCGCAGAACCGCAACGCGGCCTTCCATGCGCCAGTCGAAGTGCTGCGGCTTCAGGTCTGCCAGCTTCATATCTCTACCTTCCGGATTTTTTCCAGCGCTGCCGTGGTCTCGACGACTTCCTCGTCGTCCAGTGGATCTACGAACTGTTGAATCCATTGGGCATGCTTCATGGCCATCGCCTCGAAAGTGCGCCGACCGTCACTCGTCAAGCGCACGCGGGTGGCGCGGCGATCGCCCTCGACCTCGACCCGAACCACCAAGCCGTCTTCGACAAGGCGGTCGACGATGCCGGTGACATTCCCGTTCGATACCATCAGGCGACGCGACAGCTCGGACATCTTCAGACCCTCCTGCCGGCGTTCCAGGGCGGCCATGACGTCGAAGCGCGGCAGCGTGGTGCCGTGCTCCAGCCGGAGTTTCTCGCGCAGCTCGGATTCGATATGCCGGGTTGCCTTGAGCATCTGCAGCCAGAGGCGCAGCCGGAGCTTTTCAGACCGAGACAGGTCGAGGCTCATACTTCGCCTCCCGAAAGCGAGATCGCCTGACCGTTGACCGCATCCGAACCGGGCCCGCAAAGCCATAGCGCCGCCGCCGCGACCTCGGACGGCAAAATCAGCCTCCCCTGCGGATTGAAGCGCGCCAGACCGGCGCGGGCTTCCTCCGCCGTACGACCTGTCGTTCTGGCGATCTCCGCCACGTTGCGCTCGGTCATGTCGCTGTCGAGGAATCCGGGGCAGATGGCATTCACGGTGATACCCTTGCGGGCCGTCTCCAACGCGAGCGAACGCGTCAGTCCGATCACGCCATGCTTCGCCGCCGCATAGGGCGCGACATAGGCGTAGCCCTTGAGACCCGCCGTCGAGGCAACGGAGATCAAACGCCCCCAGTCGCCCATCTGACGCAGGCCCTCGCGAAGCGTCAGGAAGACACCCGTCAGGTTGACCGCGAGCATCCGCTCCCAGGCCTCCGACGTCGTCTTCGCGAAGGGCGCGCTTTCGGACGCACCGGCGTTCGCAACCACGATCTCCTGCGGCCCCGCCTCGGCGAAGAGACTGGAGACCGAGGCCTCGCTGGTCACATCGGCCTGGATCGCCGCCATCCGCCGTCCAGCGACTCTTTGCAATGGCTCCAGCCTCCGCCCGGCAATCGTGACCCTAGCGCCTGCATCGGCGAACGCCGTCGCCATTGCGGCGCCTACTCCCGAGCCGCCTCCGGTGATCAAAACGGAGCGTCCCGCGACAGTCATCCGCGGTCGGCCAAGCGGCGCATCTGATCTCGGCCCGCGAGATAGGGGTCGGGCCAAGCCTCCTCCTCGTCGCGCAGGGCAACGGAGGCATGCAGCGTCCAATAGGGATTGGAGAGATGCGGGCGGGCCAGGCACACCAGGTCCGCACGCCCCGCCATGAGAATCGAATTCACGTGATCCGGCTCGAAGATGTTGCCGACCGCCATGGTCGGCATGCCGAGCTCGTTCCGGATACGGTCGGAAAAGGGGGTCTGAAACATCCGCCCGTAGACGGGCTGGGCTTCGGTCGAGGTCTGACCTGCCGAGACATCGCAGATGTCGGCCCCGGCTTCGCGGAACAGCGCCGCGATCTCCACCGCCTCGGCCGCATCGACGCCGCCGTCGGACCAGTCCGTCGCCGAGATCCGCACCGACATCGGCTTTTCGGCCGGCCAGACGGCGCGCACCGCGCGAAAGACTTCCAAGGGATAGCGCATGCGGTTCTCGAGCGTCCCGCCGTAGTCGTCGCGCCGGCTGTTGGACAGCGGCGAGATGAACGACGAAAGCAGGTAGCCATGCGCGGCATGAAGCTCAAGCATGTCGAACCCAGCCCGCTCTGCCATTTCGGCGGCCGCCACGAACTGGTCGCGCACCAGGTCCATATCGGCGCGGTCCATCTCCTTCGGCACCTGATTGCGCGGCGACCAAGGAACCGCGGAGGCGGACATGATCGGCCAGTTGCCCTCCGGCAGCGGTGCGTCCATCTCCTCCCATCCAAGCTGGGTCGAGCCCTTGCGGCCCGAGTGTCCGATCTGGCAACAGATCTTCGCGTCGGTCTCCGCATGAACGAAATCGACGATACGCGTCCAGGCGACCTCGTGCTCGGGCGCGTAAAGACCCGGACAGCCAAGAGTGATTCGTCCTTCCGCGGAGACACAGGTCATCTCCGTGAACACCAATGCCGCGCCGCCCTTCGCGCGCTCGCCGTAGTGAACCATGTGCCAGTCCGTGGGGCAGCCCTCAACCGCCTTGTACTGAGCCATCGGCGAGACCACGATCCGGTTCTTCAGCTTCATCTGCCGGAGCTGATAGGGCGCGAACATCGGCGCCCGATCTCTGTTCGAGGCGGCTTGCCTCTGGAACCAGGCTTCGGCGGAGGCAAGCCAGTCGGTATCGCGCAGACGCAGATTCTCGTGGCTGATTCTCTGGGAACGAGTCAGCAGGCTGTAGTTGAACTGCACCGGGTCCAGGTCGAGGTAGCGCTCCACATTCTCAAACCATTCGGTGGAATTCCGCGCCGCCGACTGCAGCTTCAGCACCTCGACTCGCCGATCTTCCTCGTACCGCTTGAAGGCCGCCTTCATATCCCCTTCGTGGAGATAGCTGGCCAAGGCGATTGCCGACTCCAGCGCCAGCTTGGTTCCCGAACCGATGGAGAAATGCGCTGTGGCGGCGGCATCGCCCAAGAGGACAAGGTTCTCATGCGACCAGCTTTCGCAGAGAACGCGCGGGAAGTTCAGCCAGGCCGAGCCCCGCAGATGATTGGCGTTCGAGACCAAGCTGTGGCCGTCGAGATGCGCGGCGAAGATGCGCTCGCAGGTCGCAACGCTTTCTTCCTTGGTCATACCCTCGAAACCAAAGGCATCCCAAGTCTGCTGCGAACACTCCACGATGAAGGTCGCGGTGTCTTCGTCGAACTGGTAGGCGTGAGCCCAGATCCAGCCGTGCTCCGTCTTCTCGAAAATGAAGGTGAAGGCGTCGTCGAACTTCTGCCGGGTTCCGAGCCAGACGAACTTGCAGCGGCGCACGTCGATGTCGGGTTTGAAGGCTTCCGCGAACTCGGAACGCGCCTTCGAGTTCAGGCCATCGGAGGCAACGACGAGGTCGTAACGCTCCATGTAGGGCGCCGCAGCCTCTACCTCCGTTTCGAACATCAGCTCGACGCCGAGGTCTCTCGCCCGCTGCTGCAGCAACAGCAGCAGCGTCTTGCGCCCAATTCCGCAGAAACCGTGGCCGCTCGACACCGTGCGCGTTCCCTTGTGAACGACCGCGATGTCGTCCCAGTAGGCAAACCGGGCTCGGATCGCTTCGGCACTGACGGGGTCGTTGTCGGAGAGGTTTGCAAGGGTTTCGTCCGACAGCACCACCCCCCAACCGAAGGTGTCGTCGGGACGATTGCGCTCGATCACGACAATCTCGTGACCAGGGTCCCGCAATTTCATCGAGATCGCGAAGTAAAGCGCCCCCGGTCCACCGCCCAAGCAAGCTACGCGCATCGTCTCGCCTCCTCTAAGACTTGCCGAGGGTAGGCGGGGCTGAGTTTTATTTCAAGCATAAAGTTTTATATATAAAGCTTCTGGTGCGCCATGAGTTTTCTGAGCACCGAGATCACTGGGGTTATCCCACGGCTGCTGTCGTACAGTCGACGAACAGGGCCCTCAGCGACCTGAAGCAGGAAGCTCGCGGGAGCTGCTGACTGAGCAGAACTTCGACATCGCCACCAACCTGGCCAACCAGGTCCGAATGCGTCAGACGCGCTACTGTGGTCTGGGCCAGTCAGACGTCGACGAGATCGACTCTTACGTTGCTCTTGCAGCAGACCTTTTTCTGCTTTGGATCGAATCCCATCGATGCGATGTCTTTTCGCATCTCATTTTTGGATCTGGATGCAGGTTGGTCGCAGGGGCAAGATCTGGATGTTGTGCTGCTCTTACGTTGGGTGAACATCGTCCTGTTCAACGTTGCCGGTTCCAGTTCCCGGTTTCAAACGCACCGTAATTTGCTCCTCGCAACACTGGAACCGAGGCATGTGCGAACTGGCCCTATTTGAATTTTCGCTCGACACCGAGAAGCGAGTTTAAGGATGACCTCAGCCGGTCGCGCCAACCCCAGTTTTAGCGCTTCTCGCCAGGGGCGACCTCTACGCCTGAGTCTCGCTCACATAGTTAATGGCGAAGATCGCGATGATAGCACGAAGAGCCCTTACATCTAATATAGGTTGTAGTGCATGGGTGCCTTTTCCATAGCTCGTTAGGCCGTTTGGGGCGTCGTGCTTGGCACCTTGACTGAGATCAAGCTAACTGTTTGTCGGGCGAACACAGACCAGACGCTATCCATACAAAAGGAAATGATGCAAAATGATGCAAATGGATATGAGAACTAAGCTTTATCATTCCACAGGCTTTGCCGCCATAGCGTCTATTATCAATAGGGGAGTACAACTTGTCGGCAGCGATTGGGGAGGAGGAGAATTGGGGCCTGGCTTCTACACAGCGACGACTGTTCAGGGAGCGGCAAGTTATCTCAGGGGGTCTGGCGGAGTACTCGAAGTTGTTACAATACGTAAATTGAAGGGCCATGGCGTGACTCCACCACCCAAATGGGAATATAAAACAGTAGATATAGCAAAGCTGTGCTTGACACATGATTATTTGTTCAAAAGCAATACAACCCCCATCCTTGAGTATAAATTCAATCAGAGAAGCATGAGATCGCTTTCAGTAACCAATGTATACCTTATGGGCGAAGAGGGATGGGAGCCCATGACCCCCAAAGCTTACCTCGACGTACTGGAAGGTTAGGAGTACTAGTTGCGGGGGCGGCTGCGAATGCGACTACGGATAGCCGGTGGAAGCCGGCCCGCCTTGGCTGGTCGCAGATTAAGCGAGACCATTTTGGCATAAATTGGTTTGTGCGGGCGCAGCGGTTGTGAGCGGCAGAACGCAAAAAGCGACCCTCGGCAGGCCGCTTTTTTCGAGCGCTTTTGTTTTCCGGTGTATTGGTTGCGGGGGCTCGCAACCATCGATATCAGCAGGGCCTTTTCCAAGCTGCGGCATAAGGAGCCAAGCCAATCCACACGATCGCTTATGCGACCGGTTCGGCCAGGAACGGACTGTCAGAAAAAGCGCCTCCAGCGTTGCAGGATAGGCTGACTCTGGGAACGACATTACGCCGACTCGACGTCTTGCCAGGCTGCTGAATTCGAGTGGAAAGGCGCAGGGCTGGCGGCAGAGGCCTTGACGCTGGCGAAGACCTGACCGATCCCGATGAGGACCGGATGTTCGTTATCGATGTCGCCACGACCCGCCAAGCCGCTCAGAGTCAAGGTCTCCACCTTCTCCTCGGGACGAGAGACCGCCGTCATGACGACCACGGGCATATCGGCGGCGAGGCCCTCATCCAGAAGACGTCTGGCGGCTTCGGCACCGGTGCGCGCGCCCATGTAAAACATGAGGGTCGATCGGCGATCAGCGAGGCGCCGCCAGTCGACATCCTGCGGCAAGCCACCCTTGCGGCTATGGGCAGTGACGAGCTGCAGCGACTGGGCGCAGCCGCGGTGGGTCAGCGAGATACCGAGGCGGGCGGCCGCCCCCACGGCAGCGGTGATGCCCGGCACCACCGCAACTTGGATCCCTTGGACCTCCAGCTCGGCGATCTCCTCGCTGGCGCGGCCGAAGATCATCGGATCGCCGGACTTGAGGCGCACGACGCGCTTGCCCTGTTTGGCGAGCTTTACCATCAAGGCATTGATATCCTCCTGCCGGCAGGAGGCGCGGCCACCGCGTTTACCGACCAGCATGCGCCTTGCCTCGCGACGCGCCAGGTCGAGCACCTCCTGAGAAACCAGATCGTCGAACAGGATGATATCGGCCGACTGCAGCGCGCGGACGGCGTTCAGTGTCAGCAGCCCAGCGTCGCCCGGCCCGGCACCGACCAAGGTGACACCCGGCAGTGCCTGTTCCGCGACCTCAGGCCGGCCGGCCAATAGCCGGAGGCGGGCCTGGAGATCGCCCAGCGGGGCCTCGGTGAAAGCGAGCTCTGCAAAGGCGCGCCAAAAGGCCCGGCGCCGGTCGCCCGAGGGCAACAACTGCTTCAAGGTAGCGCGAAAGGCCTGAGCCGCCGTCGCCCAGCCAGCCAGCCCAACCGGCAGCAGGGTTTCGATGCGCCGCCGGATCGCCTGGCCCAGAACCGGCGCCGCGCCGTCCGTTGAGATGCCGATCACCACCGGCGAGCGGTTGACGATCGCGCCGAACTGGAAACCGCAGTGTGCCGGCTTGTCGACAACGTTGCAGGGTACACCGGCACGCGCCGCGGCTGCGGCGAAGCGCGTGGCTTCTTCCTCCGTCTCCAGGTCGGCCACGGTCAGCGCCGCCCCGATCAGGTCGTCCTCCCGCCAAGCCCTGTTGTAGAGCGCGATGTTACCCTCCGTCGACTCGGTCAGGGTCGACATCTCAGGCGAGGAAGTTTCGGCGAAAACGGCGACGCGCGCTCCCGCGGCGGCCAGGAGTTCGGATTTCCAGGCCGCGGCGGCGGAGCCGCCAACGACGACGGCGGCACGGTCCCGCAGGGAGATAAAGACCGGCAGTTGGGCCAGAGGCTCGATGCGCTTCGGCAGCGCGGCGGGGCGGCGCCCGAGCGTGCCGTCACTCAGCGGCTTGAACGATGGCATGATCGATCAGTCCTTGGATCTCGGCGCGGCAGGAGCCGCAGTTGCTTCCGGCCGACGTCGCCTCGGCAACGCCTTCCGGCGAACAGGCAAGGCCGCTGTCCAGCACGGCGACGATCTGGTTGCGGCCGACGGCGTAGCAGGAGCAGACGATCGGCCCCGGGTCGAGCGTGGCCTCGGACGCCCGCCCCGCCAGCAGCACTTGCCGGGTGTCGCAAGCGAGCTGGCCGGAGTCGAACTGCCGGCAGACCCAAGCGCGCGACGCGGCCACCGGTTCGGCGGCCAGGTAGAGCACGCCGACTGGACGGCCTGCGGCGTCGAAGGCGGCAAAGCGGTGACTTCCCCTGTTGCGGTCGCCGTAGGCGAGAAACTCCACCGCCTCTTCCCGGCCGGTCAGGCCGAAGAGGCCGCGCGCGAAAGCCGGCCAGTCATCCTGCATTTCCCGACCGCCGAGTTCGATGCGCCAGCCAGTCTCGCTACGCGCTATAGCCCAATAGTCGGCGGCAATATGTTCGGGCTTACGCGCGACCACTGCGAAGCCGTACCAGCGCAAAGCGAAGGCCTCGGCCTTGACCCGCGTCGCCTTCAGCGCGGGCTGGCCGGAGATGGGATCGGTCCGCGGCGCCACCAGCGCATCGACACGTGCGCTCCCGGCGTTCTGTCCGTTCCAGTGCATAGGCGCAAAGAGCTGACCTTCTTGCTGGCGCGTGGTGATTACCGCGCGCGCCAGGTAGCTGCCGCGATGATTGGAGAGACGGACGAGACTGGCGGGCGTTACACCCAGGCGCTTGGCATCGGCCGGATGCATCTCGACGAAAGGTTCGGCGACATGCTGCGCCAGCCGCGGCGAGCGACCACTCCGGGTCATCGTGTGCCACTGGTCACGGACCCGCCCGGTATTGAGCAGGAACGACGACCCGGTCTCTTCATCGGGCTGCGCGACCGGCGGTTTGACCGCGATGAAACGCGCGCGACGATCGTCTGTGAAGAACCCGCCCTCCGCGAAGAACCGCTTGGGTCTCTCCACCTCGCCTTCGTGAGTCGTGAAAGGCCACTGAAAAGGCGGAGCCGCCTCGTAGTCCGCTGCACGCCATGAGAGACAGCCGGAGAGGTCGAGGTCACGCCGGCCGTCGTTGCCCTCGCTGCACAACGCCGCATATTCGCGGAAGATCTCCCAAGGCGTGGCATAGTCGAAGGCAGAGCCCCACCCCATAGCGGCCGCCACATCGCAGATGATGCGCCAATCGGGTCGCGTCTCACCGGGCGGTGGCAGAAAGGCGCGTTGGCGAGAGATGCGACGCTCCGAATTGGTGACGGTGCCGCCCTTCTCGCCCCAAGCGGTCGCCGGCAGCAGCACGTCCGCGAGCTCGGCGGTGTCGGTGCATTGCTCGACGTCGGAAACCACGACAAAGGAACACTCGCGAATCGCTCGGCGCACCCGGTCGGCGTCGGGCAGGCTGACCGCCGGGTTGGTGCCCATGATCCAGAGCGCCTTGATTTGCCCTTTGGCCAGAGCGTCGAACAGCTCGACAGCCTTCAGGCCGGGCTTTTTCGGAATGGCTGGCGACCGCCAGAATCCCTGCACCAGGTCGCGGTGCGCCGGGTGCTCGATGTCCATGTGGGAGGCAAGCTGATTGGCGAGTCCGCCGACCTCTCGCCCGCCCATGGCGTTGGGCTGACCGGTCAAGGAGAAGGGCCCACAGCCTGGCCGGCCGATCCGCCCCGTCAACAGATGACAGTTGATGATGGCGTTCACCTTGTCGGTGCCGCCGCACGACTGGTTGACGCCTTGTGAGTAGAGCGTCATCACCCTGGGAGTCTCGGCAAAGAGCCGGTAGAAGGCGATCAGCTCCGGCAGAGCGATACCGGTAAGCCGTGCGGTCTCCTCCAGGCTCGTCTGACGTGCCATCTGAAGGGCCGCCTCCCCCCCAGTCGTGTGGCGCCGGATGTAGTCATCGTCGGCGTAATCGCGTTCCTGCAGCCAGACCAGCAGACCGTTAAAGAGAGCGACATCGGCGTCAGGCTTCACTGCCAGGTGCAGGTCGGCCAGCTCGGCGGAGGCGCTGCGCCGCGGATCAACCAGCACGATACGCCTGTCGGGCCTTGCCGTCTTGGCGTCGGCAAGGCGTTGCGCCAGCACGGGATGACACCAGGCGAAATTGCTGCCAACGGCGACAATCAGATCGGCCTGGTCGAGATCTTCGTAGCAGCCGGGCACGGTGTCGGCACCGAAGGCACGGCGATGGCCGGCCACCGAAGACGCCATACAGAGCCGGGAGTTGGTATCGATGTTGGCCGAGCCGATGAATCCCTTCATCAGCTTGTTGGCGACGTAGTAGTCCTCGGTGAGGAGCTGACCGGAGACGTAGAAGGCAACGGCGTCCGGCCCATCTTCAGCGACGATCCTCTGAAAGCCCTCGGCCACGGTGGCGATCGCCTGGTCCCAACCCACGCGCCGACCGCGGATCTGCGGATGCAGGAGGCGCCCGTCGAGACCTAAGGTCTCGCCAAGGGCGGTGCCCTTGCCGCAAAGCCGCCCGAAGTTCGCCGGATGATCGGGGTCGCCGGAGATCAGCATCCGGCCATCCCCACTATCCGTCGCGATAACGCCGCAGCCAACGCCGCAGTAGGGACAGGTCGTGCGGGTCTTCTTAGGGGCGAGACTGTCGGGCATGATCAGGTCTCACGCTGCCTGACGGGCCACACGGGCTAGGTCGAGCAGCAAGCGGCCACCCTCGCAGCGCAGCGACACTGTTGCCACCTGGCCCTCGTCCGGTGCCTGAACCTGCCCAGTGGCCAGATCGATAACCCGGTTGTGCAGAGGGCAAGTGACCGAGCGATCGTGCACTATGCCCTGGCTCAACGGCCCCCCTTTATGGGGACAGCGGTCATCCAGCGCGAAGACCTCGTCCGCCTCGGTTCGAAAAACCGCAATGCAACCGGCCGGCGTTTTCACCACCCTGGCGCCACGGCGTGGAATGTCATCCAGCGCCCCGACATCGATCCAACGGCTCACCATCATGTCCATCACGCCACATCCTCCAGCGAGACCTCGGCGAGGGGCTTGAACTCGTGTGCATCGCGCCCCTGTACGCGTTCGGCCCAGGGATCGCTCTGCGAGAACTTTTGGGAGAAAACGAAGCGCGCGTGCAGCCGCCGGCGCCTGTCGTGGTCCTCGACGATCTGCGCGCGTACGCTGTCGACACCGACTCGGGCCGCCCATTTGTATATGCGCTCAAGATAACGCGCCTGCTCTCGGTAGAGCTGGATGAGGGCGCCGCAGTACTCGAGGACCTCTGCCTCGCTGGTCACGCTGCAGAGCAGCTCGGTCCCTTTCACATGCATGCCGGCCGCGCCGGCGAAATGCAGCTCATAACCGGAGTCGACGCAGACCACACCGAAATCCTTGCAGGTCGCCTCGGCACAGTTGCGCGGGCAACCGGAGACTCCCAGCTTCACCTTGTGGGGGGTCCAGGAGCCCCAAAGGAACTTCTCCAGCTTCACGCCCAAGCCGGTGGAGTCCTGGGTCCCGAAGCGGCACCAGTCGGTGCCGACGCAGGTCTTCACCGTACGCAGCGACTTGCCGTAGGCATGGCCGGAGACCATGCCCGCGGCATTCAGGTCGGCCCAGACCGCCGGCAGATCCTCCTTCTTCACGCCCAGCAGATCGATACGCTGGCCGCCGGTCACCTTCACCGTGGGGATGTTGAACTTCTCCGTCACATCGGCGATTGCGCGCAGCTCCCGCGGCGACGTCAAACCGCCCCACATGCGCGGCACCACCGAATAGGTGCCATCCTTCTGGATGTTGGCGTGGACCCGCTCGTTGATGAAGCGAGACTGATTGTCGTCGACGTAGTCGCCCGGCCAGGTCGCGAGCAAATAGTAATTCAGCGCGGGGCGGCACTTGCCGCAGCCGCAGGAGGTCTTCCAGCCAAGCTCCTGCATGACCGCCGGTACTGATTTCAACTCCTGCGCAACGATGAGGCGGCGAACCTCGTCGTGGCCGAGGTCGGTACAGCCGCACACCGGCTGCACGGCAGTGCGTGCGTAACCGTCGCCGAGCGTCAACTCGAGTAGCTGTTCGACCAGCCCCGTGCAGGACCCGCAGGAGCTGGAAGCCTTGGTGTGCGCCCGTACTGCATCCAGGCTGGTGTGGCCCGCCTCGGAGATGGCGGTGACGATGGTTGCCTTGCAGACGCCGTTGCAGCCGCAAATCTCTGCCTCATCCGGCAGCGCTGCAACGGCCGCCGTAGGGTCCAGTGGGGACCCTCCCGCGTAAGCCGGTCCGAAAATCAGCACGTCGCGCAGATCGGAGATGTCGCTGCCGTCCTTCAGTAGCTGAAAGAACCAGGCGCTGTCGCTGGTGTCTCCATAGAGAACCGTGCCGATGATGCGGTCGTCCTGCAGGACGAGGCGCCGGTAGACGTTGCGCGCGGGATCGCGCAGGACGATCTCCTCGCGGCCTTCGCCTTCGGCGAAATCGCCCGCGGAGAAAAGATCGATCCCGGTGACCTTCAACTTGGTCGAGATCGCCATACCGCCATAGCCGGGCGTCTCCTCACCGGCGAGCCGCGCGGCCAGCACCTTCGCCATCTCGTAGAGCGGCGCCACCAGGCCGTAGCAGACACCGCGATGCTCGACACACTCCCCGACAGCGAAGACGTCGGGATCGTCGGTCGCGAGTTGGTCGTCGACCAGCACGCCGCGCTTGACGGCCAAGCCTGCGGTCTTGGCGAGTTCGGCATTGGGGCGGATACCGGCGGCCATGACCACGAGATCCGCCGGCAGCTCCCGACCATCCTCCAGGAGTACGGCCGAGACTTGGTGCTCGCCGAGGATCGCCTTGGTGTTGGCGCGGGTGATGACGTGAACTCCGCGCGCCTCCAGCGCTCGCTCCAGCAAGTAACCGGCGCTCGGATCGAGCTGACGCTCCATCAAGGTCGGCATGAGGTGCAGAACGGTCACGTCCATGCCGCGCGCCTTCAAACCCGCGGCCGCCTCCAACCCAAGCAAGCCGCCCCCGATGACCACTGCATGGCCGCCCTTGGCCGCCGCCTGCAGCATCTTCTCGACGTCGCCTTGATCGCGATAGGTCAGCACCTCCGGCAGATCGGCCCCAGGCACCGGAAGAACGAAGGGACTGGAGCCGGTGGCGATCAGCAGCTTGTCGTAGGCCAGCTCAAGGCCGTCGGTACTGCGCACCAGCTTCCTGGCGCGATCGATGGCAGCGACCGTCTTGCCCTTGAGCAGGGCAACGCTGTGACGCTCGTACCAGGCGTCATCGTGGATGACGATGTCTTCATAAGCCTTCTCGCCCGAGAGAACCGGCGAAAGCATGATGCGGTCGTAATTCACCCTTGGCTCAGCACCGAAGATGGTGATGTCGTAGAGGTTCGGCGACCTGGTCACCAGGCCCTCGACCACGCGGCCGGCCGCCATGCCGTTACCGATCACGACGAGCTTCTGTCGCGACGCGCTCATCAGGCTGCCTCCTCTGCCCTGGTCTTCTTGTCGTCGCCACTCGGTGCTTTCGGACGGGCGCCGCTACCGCCCTCATAAGCCTGCAGGAAACTCAGCAGCTCTTCCCGATAGGCATAGTACTTGGGGTGATCCAACAGGGCCTGGCGGCTGCGCGGCCGCGGAATGTCCACCTCCATGACGTTTCCGATGGTCGCGCGCGGACCGTTGGTCATCATCACAACCCGATCGCCTAGCAGGATTGCCTCATCGACATCATGCGTGACGCAGATCGCCGTCACCTCGGTGCGCCGCCAGACGTCCATCAGCACTTCCTGCAGCTCCCAACGAGTCAGGCTGTCCAGCATGCCGAACGGCTCGTCGAGCAAAAGAAGCTTGGGAGAGAGGGCAAAGGCGCGCGCAATACCGACGCGCTGCTTCATGCCGTTGGACAGCTCGGCCGCCGACTTGTCCATGGCATCGCCAAGGCCAACGCGGGCCAGATAGTATTCGACGATGTCGTTCCGCTCCGCCGCGGCGGCGTGAGGGTAAACCCGGTCGACACCGAGTGCCACGTTCTCGCGTGCGGTCAGCCATGGCATGAGCGAGGGTGCCTGGAAGACCACGGCACGGTCGGGACCGGCGTCGTCGACCTCCTTGCCGTCCAGCACGATCCCGCCATCGGAGACCGCAGTCAGTCCCGCGGTCATCGACAGCACCGTCGATTTGCCGCAGCCGGAATGGCCGATCAGCGAGACGAACTCGCCCTGTCTCATCTTGAGATCGAACGACTCGACGACGGTGAGCGGTCCCTTGGGTGTCGGGTAGATCTTTTTCAAACGAAAGAACTCGACGTAACCGCGTTCGATCGGCGACTGCGCCGCCGCCCGGTAGGTTCGCGGCGGTGGATCGCTCTGGGTGATCGGCACCACCTTCGGCAAGGCGGCCTCTTCGTTGCTCACGACGCCCTGCTCCAAACCAACGCCTATGAGGTACTGGGTCACCGCGCCCCGTAACTTCTTGAAGGTCTCATCGTGGTTCATTGCGGCGCGGTCGCGGGGGCGCGGCAGGTTCACTTCGAAAGCGGGCCCGAAAGTCGCGCCCGGTCCCGGCTTCAACGGCACGATACGGTCGGCCAGAAGTAGCGCCTCGTCGACGTCGTTGGTAATGAGAATCACCGTCTTGCGGTCATTCCGCCAGATCCGCCCGATCTCGCCCTGCAGCTTTGCGCGCGTCAGTGCGTCGAGCGCGGAGAGCGGCTCATCGAGAAGCAACATCTCCGGGTTCATCGCCAGTGCCCGTGCGACCGCCACGCGTTGACGCATGCCGCCGGAGAGCTCCGCCGGGCGCCTGTCCGCCGCGTGACTGAGACCGACCATCTCGACATAGTGACGCACGCGCTGATCGCGCTCGGCCTTGGACAGACCCGTCGCGGCCGCCTCCATTGCCAGAGCCACGTTGCCGTAGACTGTCAACCAGGGCATCAGGGAGTAGCTCTGGAACACCACGCCACGATCCGGGCCGGGGCCGGCGACCGGCTTTCCTCTCAGCAGCACCTCGCCTTCGTCCGGCGCGATCAGGCCGGCAATGGCGGAGATCAGCGTGGTCTTGCCGGATCCGGAGAAGCCGACGATGGCGACGAACTCGCTCTCCTCCACGGAGAGGTCGATGTCCTTCAGCACCGAAACCCGACCGCTGCCCTCGCCGTAGGATTTGCAGACGCCCTTCAGTTCCAAAAACGCCATGACGCGACTCCTCCTAGCGGCTCGCGGAGTGGGTGAACAGGGTCTGCAGGGCGAGCATCGTACGATCGAGCAGGACGCCGATCAGGCCGATGGTCAGCACCGCCACCATGATCTTGGCCAGGGAGGAGGAAGATCCGTTCTGGAACTCGTCCCACACGAATTTCCCGAGACCCGGGTTCTGTGCCAGCATTTCCGCGGCGATCAGCACCATCCAGCCGACGCCGAGCGAGAGGCGCAGGCCGGTGAAGATCAGCGGCAGCGCCGAAGGCAGCACTACCTTGAAGATCTTGCTGGTCCAAGAGAGCTTGAGGACACGCCCGACGTTCATCAGATCTTTGTCGATCGAGGATACGCCGTGCGCCGTGTTGATCAGGGTCGGCCACAGCGAGCAGAGCGTCACGGTCACCGCGGAGACGACGAAAGACTTGGCAAAAAGACCGTCGTTGCCCGCCATCAGCGCTGAGACCACCATGGTGACCAGCGGCAGCCAAGCCAGCGGCGAGATCGGCTTGAAGATCTGGATCAGCGGATTGAGCGCCGAATTCATGCTGGGCGAGAGGCCGCAGACGACACCGAGCGGGACGGCAACCAGGGTCGCAATGATGAAACCCATCGCGACGGTCTTCAGCGAGGTGACGATCTGATCGAAGTAGGTCGGCTTACCGGTGTAGCTGCGCTCCTTCACCTTGTCCGCCCTGCCGTCGGCGATCAGTTGCTCGTTGCGCCTGTCCTGCCGCTCATAGAACGCGGCAGCCTTCTCACGTTCGCGCAAATGGTCGGCATAGAGATTCTCGGCTTGCTCCCAGACTTGCGACGGACCGGGAATGGCGCCGAGCGACGTGTTCACCAGCGGCGCCGTCTGCGCCCAGAAGGCCAGAAAGACGCCGATGCCCAGCAACGGCAGTACCAGACCGCGCCAAACCTCCCCCAGATTGTGGCGTGCCGGCTCCCCGGCGGCGATCCTCAGCAGGGGCGTCACCCAGCCAAGCGCAAGGAGGTTGAGATAGAGATCGAATCTTCCGATCAGAGCAAAGAGGCGTGCGCGCCGTTCCGTGGCGGACTTGGGTCCGGCGATCCCGGCGGCACTGTCAAAATCGGTGGCCGTCATGGTGGCTCTCTCCTAGCGCAGACGCTCTTGGGCGCCCGTCAGACACGAAAGGATGGAAGGAGAAGGATGTCAGCCGCCCACCACGGCGTTCTGCTTCACCCGCTGCGGCCCTTTCAGACCGATGGGGAACTCCTCCAGATAAGCGTTGGGCTTCCGGCCATCGAAGGTGACGCCGTCGATGAACTCGCTTTGCGGCTCGCGGAAACCGTCGCTGTCCCAAGGGAAGTCGGCTTCGGCGACATGGCCTTCCTCGAGGAGGAGCCGGGCGGCCTCGAGATAGATGTCCGGGCGATAGACCTGCTTGGCGACGTCGACATACCAGTCGTCCGACTTCTGCTCGGTGATCTGCCCCCAGCGGCGCATCTGCGTCAGGTACCAGATGGCATCGGAGTAGTAGGGGTAGGTCGCGTAGTAGCGATAGAACACGTTGAAGTCCGGCACCTCGCGCACATCGCCTTTCTCGTACTCGAAGGTGCCGGTCATGGAGTTGGCGATGACCTCGGCATCGGCACCGACGTATTCGGAGCGTGCAAGAATCTCGACTGCCTCCAAACGATTGGCGTTGTCGTTCTCGTCGAGCCACTTGGCGGCCCGGATAAGTGCCTTGGTCAAGGCGAGCGTCGTGTTGGGGTAGCGTTCGGCAAACTCCTTGGTGATGCCGAAGACCTTTTCGGGATTGTTCTTCCAGATCTGGTAGTCGGTGATCACTGGCACGCCGATGCCCTTAAACACGGCCTGCTGGTTCCACGGTTCACCGACGCAGTAGCCGTTGATGGTGCCGGCCTCCAGGGTGGCTGGCATCTGCGGCGGCGGGGTTACCGAGAGCAGTGCCTCGGCCTGGATCTGCCCGGTGATGTTGTCCGCGGAATAGAAGCCCGGATGGATGCCGCCGGCCGCCAACCAGTAGCGCAGTTCGTAGTTGTGCGTCGAAACCGGGAAGACCATGCCCATGTTGAAGGGCCGGCCTTCGGCCCTGAACTGCTCGACCACCGGTTTCAGGTAGTCGGCCTTGATCGGGTGGATCGGCCGGCCGTTCTCCATCGGAACATGCGGCTTCATCATCTTCCAGACCTCGTTCGACACGGTGATGGCATTGCCGTTCAGGTCCATGGAGAAAGGCGTGATGATGTGCGCCTGCGTGCCGAAGCCGATGGTCGCAGCCAACGGCTGACCGGCCAGCATGTGGGCGCCGTCCAGCTCTCCGGTGATCACACCGTCGAGCAGCACCTTCCAGTTGGCCTGGGGCTCCAGCGTGACGAACAGCCCCTCGTCCTCGAAGTAGCCCTTCTCATAGGCGATGGCCAAAGGCGCCATATCGGTCAACTTTATGAAGCCGAAGGTCAGCTCGTCCTTCTCGACATCCAGCATCTCTGCCTGGGCCGGTGCGGCGGTTGCCGCGATGGAAAGCCCGAAGCCAAAAACCAAACCGCGGAAAGTGGAAACGATCTGCATTACCTGTCTCCCATTCTGCCGGAGCGGGCTTCACCCGTCGGTCTCTATCGGCCTGGTCGAGGCCAAAAAAAAACCGCCCGACCTGTCTCGCCCCGAAGTTCGGGCGGGACAGGTCGAGCGGCTTCGCTCGGGTGCTCCAGCGGCGGAGCTAGGTCTGAATGTCTAAGCGTCTCGGAGCCGGCCATCTTTGACCGACCCTTGAATGCTGCGGTGCACCGTAAGCGAGTCGGCCCAGACCTGTCAACGCAGATGTCTCTCCATAATGGGATACAGCGTCGCTCGAATGGCCGAAGCAGCTACCTGCAGCAGCAAAAGCCTGGGCCTTACTTGTTGTCGAGCGGCATCGGTCCCGTTGGTGCGGCGGATGCGAGATAAGCCTCTAAGCCATTGGGGTCGAAAACGGTTCCATCGAAGAAACGGTCCGGTCCAAGGAACAGCTTACCGGCTCTGGACGCAACCGGGGTTTCGCTGCCAAGCGCACCCTCGACCTTCTCGCTGGCACCCGGCAGGTCGACCCCGACGGGACCCAAGGCTTCGCGATAGAGATCCGGACGGAACACCTGCCGCACCGCAGCAAGCCGCTCGGGCGTATGCGCGACCTGGCCGGCCCGGACCATCTGCGCATAGATCCAGAGAGCGAAGGAGCGCCAGGGAAATGTCGTCGCCTTGCGTTGCAGGACGAGAAAGTCCTCGAAAACCCCTTGGCGTCCGTCCGGCGACAAAGTGAGCCGACCGTTCAGCGCTCTCTCGATGATCTCAGCCGGCAGGTCGAGATAAGCCTCGCGAGCGAGCAGTTCCGACAGGGTTACATGGTTCTCTTTGCGATCGGCCCAGACCGCCGCCTTGTGCAGCGCACGCAGCAGCGCGAACAGCGTTTCACGATTCGACCCTACCCATTCCTGGCGCAGTCCTAAGACTTTCTCCGGCGCGAACTGCCAAACCGCTGCGCCAGGCAGCACGACTTCAGCCAGCCGGGCATCGACGGCGACGCTGCTCCAGGGTTCACCGACGCAAAAGCCGTCGAGCTTGCCGGCACGAAGCGCATCCACCATCAAAGGCGGAGGTACGACCACGATCTCCACCTCCCGCCCGATCTCAAGTCCGGCGTGGGCGAGACAGTGACGCAGTTCGTAGGCGTGGCAGGAGAAGGGAAAAGGCACGCCAAAAGCAAGCAACGAGTCTCGCCGGCGATTCAAGGCGCGTACGCCGACCGCGAGCCTGTTCAGCTTCTGATCGGTTTTCGAGTCGTCGTTCACCGGTGTGTCGGGCGAGACATCGGCCATGGCCGACGCCAGCTCGCGCGAGACCGAGATGGCATTGCCATTCACGTTGAGGACGAAGGGAGCCACCGCCTCGTGAGCCACCGAACCAAGGCCGAGCCGCATGGCAATCGGCAGCGGTGCCAGCATATGGGCGCCCTCAAAGAGGCCGAACGCCACTTTGTCTCGAATGTTGGACCAGGAGGTCTCGCGGCACAGTTCGAGATCGACGCCTTCGACGGCAGCAAAATCGAGTTCCTTGGCCGCAACCAGAATGGCCGCATCGACCAGCGGGATGAAACCGATGCGAACGTGACGCCGGCTCATTGACTGCCTCTCAGATCACCGTCGGCTCTCAAGACAACAGCTCCGCCGCGGTAACGACGCTACCGGCGATCTCGGAAAGCTTCCTGCTCTGACTCATCGCCGTCTTGCGCAGCAGGGCGTAGGCTTCCTCCTCACTGAGGCCCTTGGCCTTCATGAGTATCCCCTTGGCGCGATCGATCACCTTGCGCTCGGCCAGCGCGGCCTTGGTTGCTTGCAGCTCCGATTGCAGGCGCGAAAAGGTGTTGAAGCGTGTGATCGCGGTGGCAAGGATCGCCTTGATGCGTTCCTTTTTCAGGCCATCGACCACATAGGCGCCCACGCCGGCCTCGACCGCCGCCTCGATCATGTTCATGTCGCTATCGTCGACGAACATGGCGATCGGCCGGCTGACCAGGCGCGAGACCTCGAACATCTGCTCGAGCACGTCGCGGCTCGGGTTTTCGAGGTCGATGAGAATGACGTCGGGCCCGAGTTCACTCAGCCGGTCGAGCAGGCCCGGCATCTCCGAGATATGATGGATGTCCCGGTAGCCGGCATCGCGCAGGCCTTCCTCGATGACGCCGGCGCGCTCCTTCTGCGGATCGACCACAGCGATCTTCATGGTGGAGATACTGCTCGTCACCCTGCCCCATCCCGCGCCGACCTTCCTCTGCCGACCTTAACTCGATGGGCACTTCTCCCTGACTCGCTTTATTGCTTCTACATACTTTGTTGCGTTCATAAAGACGCCCCTACCAAGACACGTCAAGCGGCAGTTTATCTTTCGTAGGCGGCACAGCCACTTACGACTGCCGAGTTTTGAACTAGGGAAAGCGGTCATTCGAATAACGGCAACAAAGTCTGCTGAGGCGCCGTTTAGATCACAAGGTCCGAACGGCCGGTTCGGGTCGCGGACGGCCAATGAGGTGCCGCTAGTACAAAGGCTATTCCTGAGCTTTCGGTGCCTTAATCTGATTGGCGTTTTTGGTTGCGAGGTTCAAGGGTCATTAGGCACGCAAAAGCCCGCCAGATGGTTGATCTGGCGGGCTCTAATTTGGTTGCGGGGGCAGGATTTGAACCTGCGACCTTCAGGTTATGAGCCTGACG
>JBQLZH010000007.1:0-235051 GCA_052168175.1 Kiloniellales bacterium | reverse complement strand
CTCGGTGGTCGCCGGGTTCCACATAGCCCCGACTTCGCCGTCGGCGGGGTCACCGCAGACCACGAGCATCTCCCAGGTGTCCTCGGTCGAGCTGTGATCGCCGTTCGCCGCGGAGATCTCGACGATCTGGCCGAAGCGGTTTTCGGCGCGGGGGTTGACCGCGTCGACCTGCTCGGGCGTGCGCCGGCTGTTGTTGGTCAGCATGACGTAGATCTTGTCGGTGACCGGGTTGGCTTCGACGTCTTCGGGCCGGTCCATCGGCGTGGCGCCCAGGGCGTCGGCCGCCAGGCGGGCGTTGATCACCACGGTGGCCTGGTCGGGGAAGCCGTTGGCCGCCGTCAGCGGACCTTCGCCCTGCACCAGCGGCAGCCAGGCGACGGTGCCGTCGGCATCGAAGCGGGCCACATAGAGCGTGCCCTCGTCGAGCAGGTCCATGTTGGCGGCGCGGTCGTCCGGATTGTAGGTCCCGGCACTGACGAACTTGTAGAGATAGTCGAAGCGCTGGTCGTCGCCCATGTAGACCACGACGCGGCCGTCGCTGTTGACGATCGATTCGCCGCCTTCATGCTTGAAGCGGCCCAGCGCGGTGCGCTTCTTCGGCGTCGAGGTCGGGTCCAGGGGGTCGACTTCGACGATCCAGCCGAAGCGGTTGCTTTCGTTCGGCTCTTTGCTGACGTCGAAGCGGTCGTGGAAGCGGCCCCAGGCGTACCAGGCGCTCGGCACGCCGTAGCGCTCGAGCGCTGCCTGCTGCGGGTGGCCCTCCACGTCGCCCCAGAAATAGCCGTGGAAGTTCTCCTCGGCCATCAGGTAGGTGCCCCAGGGGGTGATGCCGCCGGCGCAGTTGTTGATCGTGCCGATCACCTGGCTGCCGCTGGCATCCGTCGAGGTCTTCATCAGGTCGTGGCCGGCGGCCGGACCGGTCAGATCCATCGGGGTTTCCAGGGCCGTGATGCGACGGGCGTACTGGCTGTCGGGGATCACCCGCCAGGCGCCGTCGACCCTCTCGATTTCGAGCACCGAACCGCCGTGGGCGGCCATCTCGACCTCGACCAGATCCTTGGTCATGCCGGCAAATTCGGCGTCGCCGTCCTGCTTGCCGAGGCCGGGGAACATGACCTCCTCGTTGGTGTACTCGTGATTGACGCAGAGCAGGCCGCGCTCGGGGTTGTCGGAGCCGAAGGGCAGGCCGATGTAGCCGACGTAGTCGTTGTTGTAGCCGAACTGCTTCGCCTGGGCGGCGGCGGTCTGGTTCATCGGGTCGAACTCGGGCGCGTCCGACAGGACTGGATCGCCCCAGCGGATCAGCACGTCGGCGCTGTAGCCGGGCGCCACGTGGTGCGTCTCGTCGACGCCGTGCGAGATCTCACTGAAGTTGAAGGAGGCGGAGGCCGCCAGCGCCTTCTTGCCGCCCATCGCGGCTAGGCCGGTTCCGGCAATCGCGCCCATGGCGGCGACGCCCAGCGCGCCCTTCAGGACGTCGCGGCGACCGAAGCGGCGGTTGATCACGTCGCCGATGGTCGGCGCCTCGGAGCGGTTGGACGGCGTGTCCTCGGATGCTTCGTAGGCCTCGGCGCGACAGGAGTATCGCGACAGATCGCTGTTCTTCATGGAATGACCTCTCCCAGGATTGTACCTGCGGGTGCCGCAGGTTCGTTGTTTACAGCACGAAGGGCGGCCGGGCTTCCCGCGACCCAACCGTCGGCAGCAGAGTTACGCGGCGGTTTTGACGGTTCTGTTACGGCGCGGTGAAATTCCTCCGTCAGTTCTGCGGGATTACCCGTACAACCTGAAGGGAGACGTGTGATGTTCTGCGGAAGACCTCTCGGCCTGCCCGGTTGCGCCCGAAATCCGGTCCGGCTTTCAGCCCGACTGCGACACTTCGCGCGCCGGTTCCGCGACTGGTCCTAGCGGCCGATCGCAGCGTTTTGCGACGACTCGCCGGGGGACTCGGTCAAGGGAGGGACTTGCTCACCAGAGGTATTTGGGTGCGCCGCACTCCGGGCATTCCCAGTCGTCCGGCAGATCGGCGAAGGCTACGCCCGCCGGAATGTCGTGCTCCGGCACGCCGATCGCCGGATCGAAGAGGTAGCCGCACTCGGTCTCCGGACAGCGGTAGCGCTTGAGGTTGGTGGCCAGCGCCACAGTCGGGCCGCGTACCGCGAGGATGGGCAGGCTGGCGGTCACCGCGAAGAGGCCTGCCAGCAGGGTGCGGCGCGTCACGAGGCTGCGGTCCGCCTGTCGGGTCTCGGTCGTATCGCTCGTCGTCATGGTCAGGCTACCTCGGGCGGGTCGTAAGCGGTGACCTCGGGCAGAGGTCCTTCGAGCTTTTCGATCTGCACCAACGCGGTCTGCGCGGTGCAGCCCTGCCCCAGGCGCGAGGTGCCGATGTCCTTGGTCACCAGGTTCGGATTGCCGTGCTTGTCGATCGAGCCCGGCACGCCCGGCTCCAAGGGGTCGATCCAGGCGCCTTCCTGAAGCATCGCCACGCCCGGCGTCACGCGATCGCTGACGATCACGCCGACCTGGCAGGCGCCGCGATTGTTGAACAGCCGTGCCACCTCGCCGGTCTGCAGGCCGCGTGCTGTGGCGTCGTCGGGATGCAGCCACAGGGGTTCGCGGCCCTGGATCTTGCTGGCGCGCGCCAGGGGACCGTTGTCCATCTGGCTGTGCAGCCGGTGCTGCGGGTGGCTGGAGATCAGGTGCAGCGGCGCCTCTTCGCTGGCCGTGCCCAGCCATTCCTCGGGTTCCAGCCAGGTCGCCTGGCCTGGGCAGTCGTCGTAGCCCATGGCCGCGATCTTTTCGGAAAACAGCTCGATGCGGCCGCTGGGGGTGCGCAGGGCGTTGGCCTCCGGGTCGGCACGGAAATCGGCCAGATAGATGTAGTCGTTCTCCGGGCGCGGCAGCACGATCATGCCCTCGCTCCAGAAGGTGTCGAAGTCCGGCAGCACGATGCCTTCGACCACGGCACGCTCGCCGGCGCGGGCGTAGAGATGGCGCAGCCAGCCCATCTCGTCGCGGTCCTCCGTGAAGTCGGCGCGATAGCCCAGGCGCTCGGCGATGTCGGCGCAGATGTCGAAGTCGTTGCGGGCCTGGCCGACCGGGGCGACCAGCTGCGGCATGGCGAAGACGTAGCGGTCGCGCGGGCTGGCGCCGATGTCGTTGCGCTCCAGCGTCGTGGTGGCCGGCAGCACCAGATCCGCGCGCCGTGCGGTCGGCGTCCACCAGGGCTCGTGCACGATCACGGTTTCTGGCTTGGCCCAGGCGCGGGTCAGGCGGTTCAGGTCCTGATGGTGATGGAAGGGGTTGCCGCCGGCCCAGTGGATCATGCGGATGTCCGGGTAGGTCATCTGCCGTCCGTTGAACTCGAATTCGGCGCCGGGCTGCAGCAGCATGTCGGCGATGCGGGCGACCGGGATGCGCGCCTTGACCGGATTACGCCCACGCGGGAAGCCGGGGACGTTGAAGCTGCTGGGCGGGAAGGCGTAGCCGTTGATCGAGGTGTAGCTGAAGCCGAAGCCGCCGCCCGGAAGCCCGATCTGGCCGAGCAGCGCGGCCAACAGGACCGTGCCCCACCAGGGTTGCTCGCCGAAGCGGGCGCGTTGCAGCGACCAGGCCGTCATGATCATGGTGCGCTTGGCCGCCATCTTGCGGGCCAGGTTGCGGATCCAGTCGGCCGGCACCTGGGTCACGGAGGCGGCCCAGTCGGCATCCTTCGGCTGGCCGTCGCTCTCGCCCAGGATGTAGGGCCGGACCTTCGCGAAGCCGACGGTGTAGCGTTCGACGAAGGCGAGATCGGCCAGGTCTTCCGTCAGCAGCGTGTGGCAGAGTGCCAGCATCAGCGCGACGTCGCTGTTCGGTCGGATCGGCCGCCACTCCATGTCCAGAGCGACGACCTCGTCCTCGCGCACCGGGTTGACGGCGATCATCTCGATCCCCGCGGCGTGGCACTGGCGCAGCCACTTCTCGGTCGTATGCTCGCCGCTGCCGCCCCAGGTGATCTGCGCGTTCTTGAAGGTCGCCCCGCCGAACATCACGATCAGCTGGGTGTTCTGCACGAGGGACGGCCAGGTGGTGAAGGGGCCGCCGATCGCCTGGCTGCTGCCGAGCAGGTGGGGCAGCAGCACCATGCCGGCCCCGAAGGAGTAGTTGGTCAGGTCGTCGACATAGCCGCCGTAGAGCGCGTAGAGACGGTTCATCATCTCGTCGCAGGCGTGGAAGCGACCGCCCGAGGCCCAGCCGTAGCTGGCCGCGTAGAAGGCCTCGTTGCCGTAAGTGGCCTTGACGCGCTGCATCTCCTCCGCCGCGAGGTCGAGCGCCTGATCCCACTCGAGCTCGACGAAGGGCTCGCGACCGCGACCCGCGCCGTCCGCCTTCTCGCGCTTTTCCAGCCAGGACTTGCGCGCCATCGGCTTGGCGATGCGCGATTTGTCGTAGAGGATCGACGGGAAGTTCTGGATCATCGCGGTCGGGAAGGGGTCGCGCTCGAAGGGCGCGACGGATACCAGCCGCCCGTCCACCACCCTGGCCCGGAAGGCGCCCCAGTGACTGGAGGTCAGGGCCTCACGGTCGCCGGGAAGCGCAAAGGCCGGTTTGAGGCCGCTGGCGCCGAGGACTGCCGCCGCACCGCCGGCCAGCAGAAACCGGCGCCGGTCCAGGCTCGGGCCCCGGCCGATCTTGAAAACTTCCCGCGCCGCCATGATCGAGTCTCCCCGCAGAACCCTGTTGTCTTGCTGTTTAAGCTAAACTGCAGGTGTTGTTGCGAGAGAGCATTGACGTGCGTCAAGCTCGACTGTGTACGAAGTTGATTTTATTTATCTATTTCATCAATATTACATGAAACTGTCATATAAGAACTGTGGCGGCGAAGGCCGTCAGGTCGCTGTCACGGCCCGGCTCGGCGATCAGGGACAGACCGACCGGGCCGCCGTCGACGCGCCCCGCCGGGATCGTGATCTGCGGCGTGCCGGCCAGCCCGGCGATACAGGTGAGCTGTGCAATACGCGGCCAGTCCCGATAGGCTTCGGCGACCGTCAGGTCGCGCCGCGGCGCCGGGTCCGGCACCGTCGGAAGACACAGCAGAGCGTCTTCGGCCACCAGTTCCAGAACGGCGCTGCGCATGGCCGGCCAGGCGTGGACGGCGGCCTCGTGGACCTGCGGGTCGAGCGCCGCGCCGGCGGCGAAGTTGGCGGCAACGTTGTAGGCAAACCGCGGGTTGGTCTGCAAAATCCAGTCTTGCAAGCCAGCCCAGGCCTCGCGTTGCTGCAAGGCAATCTGCCGGTCGCGCCAGAGCGGCAGACCCTCATCGGCGAGCGTTCTGCGCTCGACCTCCGTGGCGGCCTCTTCCAGTCGGGTCAGCAGGGGCTGCAGTGCCGCTTGAGTCGCCTCGCTCGCCACTGCCCAGGCCTCGCCGGGCAGTATCAGGCGAAAGGGCTTCGCGTCCCCGGCGCCCAGCAGCGTTTCGGTCACGCGGTGCAGCGTCGCCGCGTCGCGGGTCATCCAGCCCAGCGTATCGAAGCTGGGGGCCTGGGAGAGCACGCCGTCGAACGGCAGGCGCCCGTGGGAGGTCCGCAGGCCATAGAGGTCGCAGTAAGCGGCGGGTACCCGCACGGAGCCGCCCGTGTCCGTGCCCAGCCCGATGTCGGCCAAGCCGCCGGCTACGGCGGCGGCGGAGCCGCTGGAGGAGCCGCCGGGCAGGCGGTCGGGGGCGGCCGGATTGACCGGCGTGCCGTAGTGCGCGTTCAGTCCGAAGATGCCGCGCGATAGCTCGTCGGTGTGGGTCTTGCCGACCAGAGTGGCGCCGGCGGACAGCAGGGCCTCGACCGTGGGCGCGTGGCGCTCCGCCGCCGGATGACTGGCCGCCCAGTCCGGATTGCCGGCGCCGGTGACCTGGCCGGCGGTGTCGTAGAGATCTTTGGCAACGAAGGTCAGGCCGTTCAGGGGGCCGTCCGCTTCACCTTCGATACGCCGGCGCGGTCCCGCGACGAAGGCGCCGAAGTCGTCCGGTACTGCGGTCACGCCGCCGCCTCGCCGCCCTCGGCGGTCAAGCCGGGAAACAGCGGCGCAATGGTTTTGTCGTAGGTCTGCAGGTAGTCGCGGAAGGAGGTGCCGCCGGTACCGACCTCGACACCGACGATCTCGAGCTGCCGCGTCGCGAGTTGCAGATGCGCCCGATGAAACTGCAGTTGATTGCGGTCGTAGGCGGCGAGTTCCGTCAGCAGGGCGGCCGTGGTGTCGTCCTCGCGTAAGCGGGCGAGGGCGCTTTGCGCGTCTGTCGCCGCTCCGTCCAGCAGCTGGCCGTAGTAGTGCGCCAGGCAGTGTTGCCGATAGTGCTCAAGCCAGGCTGCGACTTGGGTACCGTAGCGTTCGTCGAACGCCGTTTCGGCCACATGGACCTGCCCTTCGGCATCGGCGGTGCCATCCTGCCAGTAACGGGGCACGCCGCTCATGACTTCCAAGCGGCGGAACTGGAAGGACTGGAAGCCGCTGGTCGGCCCGATCGAGGTGCGGAACTCGGCGAAGGCCCGCATGCCACCGAGGATCGGCATGGTGGCGTTGACCGTGCGCCAGAGCTTGTTGACCCGTTTGAGGAAGTAGACGGCTTCGTCGCGGTCGGGCGCCGCCAGCGCCTCCAGCACGCGCTCCAGATCCAGGATCATCTGATGGAACGCCAGCTCGCAGATCTGATGTACCGCGATAAAGAGATCTTCGTCCTGGGATGCCGTGACCGGCCGTTTGCAGGCCAGCAGGTCCTCCAGGCTGTGGTAGCTCCAGTAGTGATTGTCCTCCGCCTGCATCTCCGGGTCGCGGGGTGGAAGAGGTCGAGCATTGTAGGGCTTCATGGCGCGAGCTTCATGCGTAAGAACGTCTCCCGGACCGGCTGTGCGCTGCGATAAGGCTAGAGCAGGATCGCCTCGGGGGGAATCGCTTTGGCGATGCCACCCAAGGCGTCAATCCTACTCTGATCGTATGGCTGAAGAGCGATTCACGTCCGTGGCGGCGGCCGTGCGATGCATAACCGAAAGAGTGTCGGGACCGTGAGCGCTGCATCCCCCGACTATGAGGTTTTCGAGCTTGTCGACTGGCGGCTCGACTGCGGCCATGTGGCAGGTTTCGGCCAATCTGCGTCCGATCGTGCGGCTTTCTGCGCGGCGTTTTCAGCTTTTCTTAACCATGGGGATCATCCATTTGCGTCGAACCTGCGTACTACCAAGTGATCAAGACAGTGGCGGGCTGTCGGATCGCTCGGGGGCGCACAGCAATCGCTGTCGCGATCGCACACGTACTGCGAAGGAGTTTGCAGTGATGTCGAAGAAGAAGGTGTCGTTGCGCGCGCTGAGCGTCTGCGGGCTGGCTGCCGCTCTTTGTCTGCCCGCCGTGGCCTCAGTGCCTAAGGACGGCGGTCTCGATTTCCGCGTGCTGCGCGGTGACTCGCCGTTGGGCGAGCATCGGCTGACCTTCGCGGAGCGCGATGGAGCGCTGGAGGTACTGGTCTCGATCGAATTGGAGGTTAAGGTCGGTCCCTTCACGTTCTTCAGCTACAGCCACGAAAATCGCGAGGTTTGGCAAGACGGCCAACTCGTGAGTCTGAGCAGCACGACCGACGATGATGGCGACGACTACTTCGTGCGCGCCGAGCGCACGCCCGAGGGCCTGCGGGTCGAGACGAAGAACGGCACCGAAACCGTGCCCGAAATGCTGCTCTCGACCAACTACTGGAACTACGACATCGTGAAGGCTGAGCGGCTGCTGGACAGCCAGAAGGGTAAGATCCGCGAAGTCTCCAGCCGGTTTCTCGGTGAGACCGACGTCTGGGTGGACGGTGAAGTCATCCCGGCCCGCCATTATCGTATGACCGGCGATCTCGAGATCGACCTTTGGTACGACGCCGAAAACGAGTGGGTGAAGACGGCCTTCGAAATCAAGGGCGAGCAGATCGAGTACTTCCGCGGGGGAGTGCCGGAAGACCTGGCACAGCTCAGCTTCTTTGCAAGTCGGGACGCGGACAACTCGCTGATGCGCGACGCCGGTCAGGGCGCGCGCTAGGTCTCTTTATCCATGGCGTCCGGCGTTTTGCGCCTCGTGCTGGGCGACCAGTTGAGCCGTGGCCTGTCCTCCTTATCCGACCTCGACCCGGACCGTGATCGCGTTCTGTTGGTCGAGGTCGATGAGGAGGCCACCTACGTCCGTCACCACAAGAAGAAAATCGCCTTTCTGTTTTCCGCCATGCGCCACTTCGCAGAGGCGCTGCGGCAAGACGGCATCTCGGTCGACTACGTGGCACTGGACGATCCCGAGAACAGCGGCAGTTTTAACGGTGAATTGCGGCGCGCCGTTACACGTCATGCGCCGGCGCGGATCGTCGTCACAGAACCAGGCGAGTGGCGGGTCCGCGACGACATGCTGGGGTGGGAGGAGGCTTTCGGCCTCCCGGTGGAGATCCGCGAGGACACCCGCTTCTTCTGTCGTACAGAGGACTTCGCCGATTGGGCCGAAGGGCGCAAATCCCTGCGCATGGAGTACTTTTATCGCGAGATGCGGCGCCGAACCGGCTTTCTGATGGACGCCGGCGGCGCGCCTGAAGGCGGACGCTGGAACTTCGACCAGGACAACCGCAAGACACTGCCCGAAGAAGTCGCGCCGCCGGACGTCCTGCAGGTGAAGCCGGACGCGATCACCCGCGAGGTCCTGGATCTGGTCGAGGCGCGTTTCGCCGATCACTTCGGCGACCTGCAGCCCTTCTGGTTCGCCGTCACGGCCGAAGAGGCGGAACGGGTCTTCGAAGACTTCGTCCAAGAGCGCCTGCCGCAGTTCGGCGACTATCAGGATGCTCTGGCGCTCGGCGAGGCCACGCTGTTCCACTCCGTGATTTCGCTCTACCTGAACGCCGGACTGCTCGATCCGCAGGCGGTCTGTGCCCGGGTCGAGCGGGCCTGGCGAGAGGGGGAGGCGCCGCTCAACGCGGTCGAGGGCTTCATCCGCCAGGTGCTTGGCTGGCGCGAGTTCGTGCGCGGTCTCTACTGGCTGAAAATGCCCGACTATCGGGAGGGCAACTTCTTCGATGCTCAGCGCGGACTGCCGGCCTTCTACTGGACCGGCGAGACCGAGATGCTCTGTATGGCGGAGGCCATCGGCCATACCAAGGCGAACGCCTACGCCCACCATATCCAGCGGCTGATGGTGACCGGCAACTTCGCGCTCCTGGCCGGAGTGGCACCGGGCGCCGTCAACGAGTGGTATCTGGTTGTCTATGCCGACGCCTACGAGTGGGTCGAGCTGCCGAACGTCAGCGGGATGGCGCTCTTTGCCGATGGCGGGTTGCTGGCCTCGAAACCCTATGCGGCGAGCGGCAAGTATATCGACCGTATGTCGAACTACTGCAAGCGCTGCCGCTACGACGTCAAACAGCAAGTCGGAGACAAGGCCTGCCCCTTCAACTATCTCTATTGGGACTTCATCGCCCGCAATGGCGCTAAGTTCGAGAAGAACCCACGGATGGCTCTGATCCTCAAGAGCTTCCATCGGATGCAACCGGCGAAGGTCGAGGCCATGCGGCAGCAGGCCGAGGTCTTCCTCGAAAATCTGGAGACGGTCGAGGAGGGACAGTGGCGGGGCAGGTGACGGCGGGCGCGCAGATGACGAAGCAAGCACAGTCCCCCGGGTGTGTCTGGATTACCGGTGCGTCTCAGGGGCTGGGCCATGCGCTGGCGTTGGAACTGGTGCGGCGCGGCCGAACCGTGGTGGCCAGTGCGAGAAGCGCCGATAAGTTGGAGGATCTGGCGCGGGACGCGGCTGAGCTGACCGGTAACGGCGGTGGGCGGGTGGTGCCTCTGGCCGTGGACGTCACCGACGGCCCGGCGGTTGCCCAGGCGGTGCAGAAGATCGAGAGCGAGGTCGGACCGATCGACACCTCCGTGTTGAACGCCGGCACCCATCTCCCCGTCGACGGTCGCAGTATCAAGGCCGCGGACTTTCGCAAGCTGCTCGATATCAACGTGATGGGAACGGTGTTCTGCCTCGAGCCTGTCATCGCGGCCATGACGCCGCGCCGGCACGGGCGGATCGCCGTCGTGGCCTCGGTGTCCGGCTACGGCGGACTGCCCTCCGCCGCGGCCTACGGCCTGACCAAGGCCGGCCTGATCAACATGTGCGAGGCGCTGCGGCCGGAACTGGCGCAGCTCGGGCTGACAGTTCAGGTCGTCAATCCAGGCTTCGTCCGCACGCCGCTGACCGACAAGAACGATTTTCCCATGCCCTTCCTGATGGAGCCCGAAGCGGCCGCCCGCGCCTTTGCCGACGGTCTGGATTCCGACCGTTTCGAGATCGTCTTCCCACGGCGCCTGGCCTATCTGCTGAAGTTTCTGCGCCTCCTGCCCTACGGTCTCTATTTTGCGGTCACCAAGCGCATGGTGAAGGACCGGGAGTCGGCCGCGTGATCCCGGAGGAGACGCTCCAGCGCTACGCCCGGGTCTTCGAGGAGCTGGCGCCGGAGCGCTTGGAGGACCTGGCGGTATTGGTTGCCGATGAGGTCCGCTTCGTGGATCCCTTCAACGACCTCACTGGCCGGGAGGCCTTTCTCGAGGTGTTCCGCGACATGTTCCGGCGGCTGGAGCAGCCGGCTTTCGCCGTCTCGGACGTCGCACTGGGGCAGCAGGCTGGCTACCTGCGCTGGCGTATGACCTTCCGCAGCAAGCCGGGCGGCAAGCTTTGGCAGATCGACGGTCTGTCCGAGCTGCGCTTTGCCGAAGAGGGGCGCGTGGTCGCGCACATCGACCATTGGGATTCCGGAGCCCAGTTCTACGGCAAGCTGCCGGGCCTCGGTTGGCTGATCGAAAGAGTGCGCCGCCGGGTCGCGCACTGATCGGCCGTTGCATCTCGGGCGGGGCTTGACAGTTCCGCCACGATCGGCAAGCTGCTGACATCAAGCTGGGGTGCCATCTCCTTTTCGGGCGCGATGCGCGGGAGGCGGCTGAGATCAGACCCACATCACCTGATCCGGGTAATGCCGGCGAAGGGAGCTTCGGGCCTTGGGCACTTTCTCTTTTTCCGACTCGCTTTCCACCGCCTCCGGCGCCGGACTGTCGGTTGCGATTATCGGGGCCGGCCTGGTCGGGCTCGGCCTCGCCTGGCGCCTGGCCGCAGCCGGCGCCCGCGTCACGCTGTTCGAGCGGGGCGAGCCCGGGCGCGAGGCCAGCTGGGCGGCCGCCGGCATGCTGGCCGCCGGCGCTGAGGCGGAGCCGGGCGAAGATGCGCTGACCCGCCTGACCCTGGAGAGCCGCGCCGCCTGGCCCGCCTTCGCCGAGGCTTTGGAGGCGGCGAGCGGCCAGTCCGTCGACCTGCGCCGGGACGGCACGCTGTTGATCGCGCTGAGCCGGGACGATACCGAGGCACTGCGCCGCCAGCAGGCTTTCGCCGCCGCGCGGAACATCGAGCTGACGTGGCTGTCCGGGCGCGCGGCCCGACGTTTGGAGCCCGCCCTTACGCCGCGCGTCACCGCCGGGCTCCTCAGTCCGCAGGACGGCCAGGTCGACAACCGCCGCGTCGTGACGGCTCTGCTCGCCGCAGCCCGGGCGGCCGGCGCGGAGGTCCGGTCTCACAGCCCCGTCACCGCCTTGGAAACACTCGGTGGCCGGGCAACCGGGGTCCGGTGCGGCGAAATCCTGCACCGGGCCGACCTCGTCGTGCTGGCGGCCGGCGCCTGGTCGCGTGAGCTTGCAGGCCTGCCCGTTGCGGCGCAGCCGCCGGTGCGACCGGTTAAGGGCCAGATGCTGGCGCTGCAGATGAATCCGGCGGCACCGCTGCTGCGCCATGTGGTCTGGACACCGACCAGCTACCTCGTGCCGCGGCGGGACGGCCGCCTGATCGTCGGCGCGACGGTCGAGGAGGTAGGGTTCGATCGACGCGTGACCGCAGGCGGTCTGCTCAGCCTGTTGGATGGAGCCTGGCGCGCCTTGCCGGGCATCGAAGAGCTGCCGCTGAACGAGATCTGGACCGGACTGCGCCCGACGGCGCGCGACGACGCGCCGATCCTCGGTGACAGCGGCCTGCCCGGCCTCGTGCTGGCGACTGGCCATCATCGCAACGGCGTCCTGTTGCTGCCCGTCACCGCCGACCGTCTGGCTGCACAGATCCTGACCGGCCGGCCCGACCCGCTGCTGGCGCCCTGGAGTCTCGCGCGCTTCGCGGCGGAGCCAGCGGCGTGATCGCGCTCACGGTCAACGGCGAGACGCAGTGGCTGGCGGTCGACAGCGTCGCTGCGCTCTTGACCTGCCTGCAGGTCGACACCAGCCGTCCCGGTGTTGCGGTCGCGGTCAACGACACGGTGGTGCGCCGCGCCGACTGGGCCACTCACCCGGTGGCGGAGGGCGATCGGGTCGAGATCGTAAAGCCGCTGCGTGGCGGCTGAAGAGGAGAACAAGCGGATGCAGGACAGCTTTCGTCTGGCCGATCTGGAGCTGACGTCGCGCCTGTTGCTCGGCAGCGGTAGCTACCCCAACCGGCAACTGCTGCTGGAGGCGTTGGCGGCCGGCGATCCGGCCTTCGTGACGGTTTCGATCCGCCGTGTCGATTTTTCCGGCGACGACGAAAGCCTGCTTGAGCAACTCGCGGGGCGCTATCGTCTGCTGCCCAACACCTCGGGCTGCGAAACCGTGCAGGACGCGGTGCTGACAGCGGAGCTGGCCCGCGAAGCCCTGGGCACCGACTGGATCAAGTTGGAGCTGATCGGCGACCGCGAAAGTCTCTACCCCGATGTGGAGCAGCTCGTCGAAGCCGCCGATATCCTGGTCGGCAAGGGCTTCAAGGTGCTGCCCTACTGCAACGACGATCCGGTCGTCTGCCGCCGCCTGGAGGATGTCGGCTGCGCCGCGGTCATGCCGCTCGGCGCGCCGATCGGCTCCGGAATGGGGGTGCAGAATCCGGCGATGCTAGCGCACATCTGTCGGCGAGCCGGGGTGCCGGTGATTTTGGATGCCGGCATCGGTACGGCGTCCGACGCCGTGCTGGCGCTGGAACTGGGCTGTACGGCAGTCCTCGCCAACAGTGCGGTGGCCAAGGCAGAAGATCCGGTCGCAATGGCTGCTGCCCTGCGTGCCGCTGTCACCGCCGGGCACCTGGCGCACCAGGCCGGACGCATGGCTGTGCGCGCCCGGGCCGAATGGTCCAGCCCGCGGCTGGGTCTGATCGGCGCGGCATGAGCGGGCGCCTCCCGCGCCCGCCGCTGCTGGCGATCACGGACCGCCGCCAGCTTCCGCCCGGCCGCGATCTGCATGGCACGCTGGCCGCAGTTGTCGCAGCAGGTTTGCGGTGGGTCAGCCTGCGCGAAAAGGATCTGCCGGTCGGGGCCTTGCGCCGGCTCCTGCGCAGCTGCCGGGCCGCGCTCGCGGGACCTGCGGTCCCGTATCTGAGTCTGCACGGTTCGGTGGAGCTGTTCCTCGAGCTGTCGGACCTCGGTCTCGACGGCCTGCATCTGCCCGGGGAGGCCAACGTCGCCGCCGCCCGTGCCCGCCTCGGGCCTCTGCCCTTGATCGGGGCCTCCTGTCATTGCACGCAGTCTTTGGTGGCAGCGGCGGCGGGCGGGGCGGACTATGCGACTCTCTCCCCGATCTTCGCCAGCCGGAGCAAGCCAGGTTACGGCCCGGCCCTCGGCCTCGAGGCCTTGGCGCGGGCGCCGAAGCCGCTGCCGGTCCTCGCCCTCGGTGGCGTGACGGCGGCGCGCGTGCCGGCCTGCCTGGCAGCCGGAGCTGCCGGAGCCGCCGTCATGGGGCCGCTGATGCGCGCTGCAGATCCGGGCGGTGCGGCCGCGGCGCTGTTGAAGGGCTATGAAGTGCAGGGTACCGCTTCGGCACCGGAGCTTCCGCCGGATCGATGACCCGTGCCGGAGGCAACTTGGCAGAGCGGAGTAGCTCGCCGTAGGGTCGATCATGCATTGCGATCTGCGCGTGGAACGACTGCTGCCCGAGGCACCTGAGGTCGCCCTGGTCGCGCGGTGGCGGCACGAAGCCTTTTTCGCCGAAGAGGGTTGGTCGCTGCAGCAAGGCCTGGACCTGCTGGAAAGCTGCCTGCGCAAGACGGACCGCGAAATGGGGTTTCTCGCCAGGTTGGCCGGGCGTCCGGCCGGGACTGCGCTGCTGATCGAAAGGGAACTGGAGGCCCGGCATGATGTCACGCCCTGGCTCGCCGGTGTCTATGTCGAGCCTTGGGCCCGTCGTCAGGGCGTCGGTGCGAGCTTGGTCGGTGCCGTCGAAGCGGCGGCCCGCGATGCCGGTTTCTCCAAATTGCATCTCTACACACCCAACGCAGAAGGCTTTTATGCCCGGCTCGCTTGGCGCGTGGAGGAGCGTTTTTCGTGGGACGACGAACCCTTCGTCCTGATGGTCCGCGATCTCTAGAAGAACCCTTGTGCGGCACTAATACGTCCGCTGCAATTCTGCCCTCTCAAGTAAAATTCGGATAATGTAATCAATTTATAATAGATATCTGACACATTGATAATAAGTTAAGAATTTCTGTTTATTATTCTGTGTACATATTATATTGGCGCAGGTGCCGAACAGTCGTTATGCGTACGATACCAACAGCCGTATTCAAGATTCCGGTGCCCTTCAACGAGAACTATCGCCGCAGTGTTCTCGAGGACTTTGGTTTGCTCGATGGGCCCGTCGATCCCGAACTCCAACGTATCGTAAGCTTGGCCGCACGCCGTCTGTCCGTCCCGATCGCGCTGGTGTCGCTCATCGACAGTGCTCGGCAATGGTTCGTGGCTCAGGAAGGTTTAGCTGATCGCGAGACGCCCCGCGACGTCGCCTTTTGCGCCCATACCATCGTTGCAAGCGCGCCCTTGATCGTCGGCGATACATTGCTGGACCCGATGTTTTCGGACCACCCTCTGGTCGTCGGGCCGCCGCACATTCGCTTCTATGCCGGGATGCCGCTGATGGTGGACGGAGCCGCGGTCGGCACGCTCTGCCTTGTCGATGCGGTGCCGCACCCGCCTCTGACGCCGGACGAATTCGCCGACCTTGAAGACCTTGCCGGACTGGCGGCCGGCTTGTTACGGGCGCGCCGCGACCTCGGCGTAGAGTCGCAAACTCGCAAGGCGGAGCAGGAAAGCGAACGCACGCGAGCCTTGGCCTTGCTCAGCCACGAGCTGCGGACGCCGCTCAACGCGATCATCGGTTTTGCGGAGCTCATCGCGGAGGAGGTGAAGGGGCCAGTCGTTCCGGCCATCTATCGCGACTACGCAGAGTCGATGCGCGATGGCGGTCGCCGTCTGGAGCGCTTTGCCGAACGTATGCTGCGCTACACGGAAATCGCATCCGGTCACGTCGCGGTTCGCGACGAGCGGATCCAGGCGCGCGTTCTGGCGGAACAGGCTGTCGAGCTGGTGGCGGCGCGGGCTCAGGCGGCAGGCGTCAATCTGCAGGTGGCGCCGACGACAGCCTTCGTCGATGACTTGGCTCTGAATGTGGATCCGCAGTTGCTGGAACAGGCCTTGTTTCAGGTGCTCAGCAACGCGATCGAACATGGGCGCGGGTGCGGGTCGAACGGGCCGCTCGACGTGTTGCTGACGTGGGAGCTTGATGACGGCCGGGCGAGCTTTGCCGTCCGCGATACGGGCATCGGGTTATCGCAGGAAAAGTGGGAGTCCGTGATTGCGCCCTTTGGCTCCGGCATGGATCCGATCGCGCGCGGCGATTCCGGTAATTTGGGGCTCGGACTGACACTGGCGAAACGGCTTGTTGAGCTACACAGCGGTACTTTGACGCTCGACGACTGTCGTTCGGACACCGGCTGTACGATCCGGATTACGCTTCCGCATTGGAGAACGGTGGAGGCGGCCGAAGCGACCTCCCTATGACCGTCCGGGAAGGGGGCGTCGGTTACTCGGCCGCGCGCAGCCGTTCGGTCGTGCTCTCCTGGACCTCGCCCGAACCGTTCTTCTGGAAGAAGATGGTCGCCGAGCCGATCTGAAAGCCCCACTTGCTGACGTAGGCGCGGTTGACCAGCGTGTTGTCTTCTTGCAGGAACATCCAGTCTTCGAAGTGGACGTTCCAGATGCGCTCACCGACCTGAAGGTCGAGGTTGTAGCTCCAGGTGAAGGCATTCCCCGCCGTCTGTCCGCGGGCGATGCCGGTGACGTCGTCGGCCGTTCCTTCGTAGCTGTTGTCGCCGGTCTTGGTCAGCGTCCAGATCCGCTGATCGATCTCGCCGTCGGCGTAGAAGAAGTCTTCGACCAGAGTCAGGGTCTGGCCGTCCCAGGTACCTTCGATATCGACGGTGAACTGGCGGCGCAGGTTCCCGAAGCGATCTTCGAAGATACCCCAGGCCCGGGTTTGACCGGCAAAGTACTCTTCCAGCACCAAAGTGGGCTCTCGGCCCTCGAAGTCCTCGATGTCCATCGATTTACATCCTGTAACGGCCGCGGTCGCGACGAAGGCAGCGGCCAGCGAAAGACGTCGCATCTGTTGACCTCTAGGTACGTTGCAGCTCTCGTCGTTGGATCAGTCGTTGAATCCGCGACTGGGTCTCCGGTCCGATGGGAAAGCCCGCCACGGTCCAGATGCTCGCCAGTTTGAAGGCGACCGGGAGCAGGGCGTAGAGGGCTGCCAGGGCGAAAAGCGCGGTGTCGCTGTTGACTTCGGCCTGCGGATCGAACCCGAAGAGATCGAGCAGTGGGAAAGCCAGTCCGGCCGCCAGCGCCAGGGACAGCTTGTTGGCCATGCCCCAGAGCGCGAAGTAGAGACCGGCGCGCGGCCGGCCCGACTTCAGACGGTCGAGATCGATCACGTCGGCCTGCATCGAAGAGGGAAGGGCCTGGTCGGCCCCCAGGCTGACGCCGGTCAGGACGGTGACGGCCAGAAACCACCAGACGTCGCCTTCGCCCAGAAACGGCACCCAGACGAAGATCAGGCAGGCCCAGACGATGGAAAAGATCCAGGTGCGGTGCTTGCCGAAGCGGTAGGACAGTCTTAGCCAGATCGGGACCGCCGCGACGGCACTGAGGAAGTAGGTCAGCAGCAGCACGGCTTGCCAGGCTTCGGCCTCCGGCCGCAGCACATGGCCGATATACAGCAGAAACAGGCTGGCCGGCAGGCCGTTGGCGACGCCGTTGAGAAAGTAGGCGGCGATCAGCCGGCCGAAGGGCTTGTTCCCCGCCAGCAGCGCGAGGCCTTGGCGCAGGCTGAAGGTGCCGGTCGAGCGCCGCACCGGACTGTCGGGAACGCGCCAGAGTGCCAGCGCGACGGCGAAGGGAAGTGTCAGGGTAAAGCCCCAGGCGATCAGGCGCATCACTTCGGTGACGTCGCCGCGCGTCACCATCAGCAGGCCGACGGTCAGGACTGTCCCGATCACCATGAAGAACTCCCGGCTCATGGCGATGCGGCTGCGCTGGTGATAGTCGGGCGAGAGCTCGGCGCCCCAGGCCTGGTGCGCCAGCACCAGAAGCGTGCCGCCGAAGTAGGCGATCATCGTCCAGATCAGGAGGTGCAGCGCCCCGGCGCCTTCGGGCGGCACGAAGAGGAACCAGATCGAAACCATCAGGATCGGCGTGCCGGCCAGGATGAAGGGCTTGCGCCGGCCGAAGCGGCTCCCGGTGCGGTCGGAGAACCAGCCGACCAGCGGATCGGTCACCATGTCCCACAGGCGCGCGCCAAGCAACGCGGCCCCGACCGCGGTCAGGCCGATCCCCAGATCCTGGGCATAGTAGGGCGGCAGGAAGACGTAGAGCGGCAACTGCTGCGCCGCCATCGGCAGGCCGAGCAGACCGAAGGCCGTCAACATGGACCAGGGTACGCGGCCGCCCTTCGCGACGTTGTCGCTCACTCGCTCGCCTCCGCTGCGGTCGACCCGACGGATCGGGGAGATGCTTCGATTTTCGTTGGTCGGGCCTGCTTAGTCGCGGGCCAGGGCCAGTTGCTTGACATCGATCCGGCCGGTCGCGAAGCCTGCCTCGCAATAAGCGAGGTAGTACTTCCACATCCGCTGGAAATAGTTGTCGAACCCGAGCGTCGTGAGCTGCGGCCAAGCGGTGTCGAAGCGGCCATGCCAGTCTGCGAGGGTGCGCGCGTAGTGTTGACCGTAGTCTCTGTCGCCGATCCAGCGTAGACCCGCGGTTTCCACCTCCCGCTTCAGCACGGTCGGGGAGGGCAGCATGCCGCCCGGGAAGATGTAGCGCTGGATGAAGTCGGCGCCGCGGCGATAGCGCTCGAAGAAGCCGTCGGCGATGGTGATGACCTGCAGGGCAGCGCGACCGCCCGGCTTCAGGCTGTCGCGCAGCTTGGTGAAATAGCCGGGCCAGTACTTCTCGCCGACCGCTTCGAACATCTCGATCGAGGCCACGCGGTCGAAGCGTTCCGGGATGTCTCGGTAGTCCTGGCGCCGGATCTCCACTTTCTCCGCCAGGCCGGCCTCGTGAATGCGCCGGCGCGCGAAGGCGAACTGCTCGTCCGAAATCGTGACCGCCGTCACGCGGGCGCCCATCTCCTTCGCGGCGAACTCCGCGAAGCCGCCCCAGCCGCAGCCGATTTCGAGCAGGTGGTGTCCGGGTGCAAGCTCCGCCGCGTCGGCGATCCGGCGATACTTGACCTGTTGCGCGCTGGTCAGATCCATCGCGTCGTGCTCGAAGACCGCAGACGAGTAGGTCATGGTCTCGTCCAGCCAGGCCTCGTAGAAGTCGTTCCCCAGGTCGTAGTGGAAGGCGATGTTGCGCTTGGCACCGGTCCGGCTGTTTGGCCGCATCAGGTGCCAGACGCGACGCATCATGCGATAGGCCGCGCTGCCTTCCAGACGCTCTTCCCAGGATTCGAAGTTGAGGGCGGCCACACGCAGAAAGGCCGCGAGGTCGGGAGACTCCACCTCGCCGGCCATGTAGGCTTCGGCGAAGCCGGTCGAGCCGCCGGAGATCAGCCGGCGGACGGCCCGCGGACTGAGGACCCGCAGTTCCGCATGGGGTCCCGGTTCGCTGCCCTGATACAGCCGACGACTGCCGTCCGGCAGCACCAGCGTTGCGCTGCCGCAGACCAGGCGGCGCCCGAAGAAACCGAGAAGGCCGTAGGGCCGTGGCAAATGGGTACCGTGCGGAATGTCTTGGGCAAGGTCGCTGACGGTCATTCGGGCACTCTCTTGTTGCAAAGCTATTCTGCCGCCTGTGGCAGGTTGGCGGGCTGCGGCGGAAGGACGGTGACCGCCGCTTCGGGCGGTGCCGGCCGCTTGTGAAAGGCGGCGCCGCGGCGCCAGAGCTTCAGGGCTTCCCAGTGGATGCCGGCCATCACTTTGAGGGTCAGCAAGGGCCGGCCGAGACAGGCGCGCAGCAGCATGGCGTCGCTCAGCGGGCGGCGTGTCCCGCTTTGCGTCGCGATCAGCTGCGGGCCTTCTGGCACGTCCTGCAGAATGGCCACGAAGAGACGCTCGTCGGGCACCGCCAGCTTGAAGCGGTAGCGCGCCTGCATGCCGATGAAGGGCGAGACGTAGAAGCCCTTCTCGCAGGTTTGTCGGATCACCGCGCCGCGCGGCACCGCACGATCGACCGGGATCAGGTAGCCGTGCTTCTCGCCGAAGGTGTTGCGCACCTCGTAGAGGATGCTGTCGAGGCGGCCGTCCGGCTGGTGGCAGTACCAGATCGTCAGCGGATTGAAGACGTAGCCCAAGACCCGCGGAAAGCAGAGCAGTCGGACCGGCCCGCCGGCGATGTCGCGTCCGGCCGCCCGAAGCTGTGCTTCGATCCAGGGCCGCAGCGCCGAGCCGTCACGGGCGCCGTGATCCCGGTCGAAGAAGCTGAGGAGGTTGAAGCGGTTGTGGCTGAAGAGCCGCAGCTCCCGCTGCAGGCGCGGCAGCTCGTCGAGGTCGATCCAGAGCGAAAAGACCCTGTAGACGAAGCGCTGCACGAAGGGCCGCAGCCGCTTGTGCATCACCTCCCCGAAATAGAGTGCCGAGTTCATATCGCTTAACGATCCTGGTCCCGAGCTTACTCCGCGGCGATCACCGGATCCAGGAAGGGTGCCTGGCGGTTCTCTGTGACGATCTTGGCGGCCGGGCTCGCGGGTACGATGTCATCTGCCCAGGGCGCTGGACAGCCGAGTGCCCCCGCCACTGCGAGGCCGGCCTGCAGGGCGTCTTCGTGGAAGCCGTAGCCGCAGTAGCTGCCGCAGAACCAGGTGCGCGCGAGGCCCTGGATTTCTGGCAGGCGCGTCTGGGCGGCGACGGCGGCGCTGTCGAAAACCGGATGGTCGTAGCTGAACTCGGCTTCGACCAGTTCGCTGCGCGGCGCCTCGATCGGATTGAGCGATACGAACAGCGGCGCCGAAGGATCCAGGTTCTGCAGCCGGTTCATCCAGTAGGTGACCGAAACGGCGCGCGCGTTGTCGCGCGTCTTGCCGCTCAGGTAGTTCCAGCTCGACCAGACGCCCTTTCGTCGCGGCATCAGGTCGGGATCCCGGTGCAGCAGTGTGTGGTTTGCCTGGTAGCGGAAGGAGTCGAGGATCGCCGCTTCGGCCGGCGTGGCGTCCTGGCCGAGAATGGCCCGGGCCTGATCGCCGTGACAGGCCAGCACGACCTGATCGAAGACGTCGCTCTGTCCCTGCCGGTCGATCACCGTCACCCCGTTCGCACCGCGTTTCAAGGCGGCGACCGGCGTGCCGAGGCGTGCCTGCGCCGCGAAAGGGGCGGAGAGGCGCTTGACGTACTCCCGGCTGCCGCCGGAAACGGTCCGCCACTGCGGCCGGTTGGCGAACTGCATCAAACCGTGATTGAGGTTGAAGCGCAGGAAGGACTTGGTCGGAAAGCTCTGGATCTCGGCGGTCGAGCAGGACCAGATCGCCGCGGCCATCGGCAGCAGGTGATCGTCCATGAAGGCCGGTGAGTAGCCCTCGCGACGCAGATACTCGCCGATCGGAAGATCGCCCGTCGTCTCCAGATGGTCCGGCGCCGTGCGATAGAAGCGCCGCAGGTCGCGCAGCAGCCGCCAGAGCCGCGGGCGGATCAGGTTGCGCCGTTGGGCGAAGAGGCCCGCCGGACTGCCGGCATACTCGAAGCGGCCTTTGTCGACCGAGACGGCGAATGACATGTTGCTCGGCTCGGTCGCGACGTCGAGGTGCTCGAACAGGCGGATCAGGTTGGGATAGGTGCGCTCGTTGTAGACGATGAAGCCTGTGTCCACGGCTATCGTCCCGCCGTCGTTCGCCGCCACCTCGACCGTGTTGGAATGTCCGCCGAGCCGCTTGTCGGCTTCGTAGACGATCACCTCGTGTTCGGCGGACAGTCGCCAGGCGGCCCCAAGCCCGGCGACGCCCGATCCGACAACTGCGATTTTCATGCGGCGCCCTTTTTGATGTTCTCGAAGGCCGCGAGTGCGGCCTGCCGTGCCACGCTGTGATCGACGATCGGCTCCGGATAGGTTTCGCCCAGCCGTACACCCGCTTTGGCAAGCACCTCCTCTGGTGCCTCCCAGGGCCGGTGCAAATAGCGATCCGGCAATTCAGCCACTTCCGGTACCCACTTACGAGTGTAGTCGCCCGATGGATCGAATTTTTCGCCCTGGGTCATAGGATTGAAGATTCGGAAGTAGGGGGCGGCGTCGGCGCCGCAGCCGGCGACCCATTGCCAGCTGGCGCCGTTGCTGGCGGCGTCGGCATCGACCAAGGTATCCCAGAACCAGCGCTCTCCCTCCTGCCAGTGGATCATCAGGTCCTTGATCAGGAAGGAGCCTACAATCATCCGCACGCGGTTGTGCATCCATCCCGTGTGCCAGAGCTGCCGCATGCCGGCATCGACGATGGGAAAGCCGGTCTGGCCGCGGCACCAGGCGCGTAGGCCGTCAGGGTTTTCACGCCAGGGGAAGGCCTTGAAGTTCTCCTTCCAGGTCTCGTCCATCAGCGAGGGCCAGTGAAACAGCAGGTGGTAGGAGAAGTCGCGCCAGCCGACTTCGCTGAGGAACGACCAGGCGCCCTTGCTGGCGGCTCCTTCCGCGGAGAGGCGGTGGTGCGTCGCGTGCCAGATCTGCCGCGGCGAGATCTCGCCCCAATGCAGGTAGGGCGATAGACCCGAAGTGCCGTCGATGTCCGGGCGGTTGCGTTCCTCGGCGTAGAGATCCACGCGTTCGTCCAGGAAGTCGGCCAAACGCTCCTGCGCGGCCTGCTCCCCGGGCGTCCAGCTGTCGCGCAGGCCGCCCGCCCAGTCCGGCCGCTGCGGCAGCAGTTGCCAGTCCTCCAGTCGATCGCTTGCGATTCCTTCCGGACTTGCCATTTCGCCCGGTGTCGCCAGCGGCCGTGGCACGTCGCGGTCGCGGATGGCGCGCCAGAAGGGGCTGAAAACGGTGTAGGGCTTGCCGGCGCCGGTCTGCACGGTCCAGGGTTCTTGCAGCAGGCTGGCTGAGAAGCTATCGACCGCCAGGCCCGCTGCCTTCAGACGCTCTTTCAGGGCGGTGTCCCGCGGTACGGCCCAGGGCTCGTAGCAGCGGTTCCAGAGGACGGTCGCCGCACCGATCTCCTCCGCTACTGTCGGTATGGCTTCCGCCGCCGCCCCTCGGCGCAGGATCAGTCTCGCGCCCTTGGCGGCCAGGTCGGCGCTCAGGCTTTGCAGGCTGTGATGCAGCCACCAGCGCGAGGCGCCGCCCATCGTCCAACTGCCGGGCGTCTCGTCGTCCAACAGGTAGAACGGCACCACGGGGCCGCCGCGTGCGACGGCGGCGGCAAGGGCGGGATTGTCGGAAAGGCGCAGGTCTTGGCGGAACCAAACCAGCGTCGGAGCAGGCGAAGAAGCGGACATGGGACTCCGGCTCGGTCGTGGGACTACCGGTAAGACTGTACCGACCGAGCCACACATCAACCTTTCGATTACGGTCCTGCCGCAGGACTGGATCATGCGGGATTATTAAATTTTTTTCATACAAAACAAATGCTTGTCGAGCGGTTCTCGCCATCTACCTAGCTGCCCATCGAAGCGAGCGACCCGGCCCGTGGTCGGGCACGTTCGTTGCGGACCAATCAGACGAACCTTCGAACAGGAGCACCGTCACTGATGAGCATTCTCAAGAGCCTGACCGCCGCCGCCGTTGCACTGCCGATCGCGTTCGGCGCGCTGGCAGCCAAGGCCGACGACATCGTGGAGATCGCCGCGGGCAACGCAGACTTCGAGACTCTGGTTGCTGCGGTCGAGGCGGCTGGCCTGATCGACACCCTGAAGGGTGACGGTCCCTTCACCGTCTTCGCGCCGACCGACGAAGCCTTCGCCAAGCTGCCCGAGGGCACGGTCGAAAGCCTCCTGCAGCCGGAAAACCAGGACCAGCTCATTGCGATCCTTACCTACCACGTGGTGCCCGGCAAGGTGATGTCCAGCGACATCGCCGGCAAAGAAACCATGGCCGAAACCGTCCAAGGTCAGTCGCTCGACATCAAGGCGATGGGGCCGGCCGTCATGGTCGATCAGGCGCAGGTCATCCAGGCCGATATCGAGGCCTCCAACGGCGTGATCCATGTGATCGACACCGTGGTGTTGCCCGAGTAACAGCGCTGCAACCCGTTGATGTGACGCCGCACTTTCGGCCCTTCCCCTGCTGAAAGCGCTGAGCGTAAAGAGGCCGGCATGCCATGGCATGCCGGCCTTTCTCATTATCCGGCGATGCTCACCAGGGCGGAGGCGGGGTAGGCGGCCAGCTTGCGCTTACCAAGCAGCTGCGCCGTGAAGCCCTGCGGGAAGAGGCTGGAGACCGCCGGGTCCAGCACGTCCAGCCCGCCGGTGTAGGCGCCGAACGACGGCAGGATCAGCCGCCGGCCGTCGGTGACGAAGCAGCGTGCCGAGACGCGTTTGTTGCGCACCCGGACGCAGGCCTTGGGGTGGAAGTGACCGCTGATCTCGCCGTCGGGCCGGCCTGGCTCGGCCTCGTGCCGGAAGACCAGGCTATCGACGACGGCCTCCGGTGCGACGCGCCCGCCCCAGTCGGCCGGCGGTTCGGGATCGTGGTTGCCGGCGATCCACAGCCAGTCGAGGACCGCGGTCAGGTTGCGGATGCGCGCCCGGTCGGCGTCCGTCACCCGTTCCGCCGCCGCGCGGTCGTGGAAAGAATCACCCAATGCGATCAAGGATGTTGGTTGAAATTTTTCAACCACAGTCTCAAGAATCTGCAGGGTGGCGGCGGTATCGTAGGGCGGCAGAAACTGGCCGCGCGCCGCGAAGCTCGAACCCTTCTCGAAGTGCAGGTCGGCGACGATCAAGGTGGCCTTCGCCGGCCACCAGAGCGCACCGCTCAGGTCCGGCATCAAGGCTTGGCCGTTGACCTGCAGCGTCGCGTTGGGCGCGGGGGAAAGGGCAGTACCGTCGAGCATGGGTTCAGCTTAGCCGCTCGGGCAGAGTCGTTCAGTACTGCAGAAAGAGCCGCGGCACCCGGACGCGGCGCTACAGCGGTAGACTGGATTGATCGAGGGCAGGCGCCGTCGCCTCGTCGATCAGCGCCTGGGCGCCTTCGTCCAGCAGTTCGTCCAGGGCTTCCCCATAGACCTGCTCGCGCCCGATCTCGAGCAGTACCGGCACGGCGAGCGGCGAGACTCGGTCCAGCGCGCGGTGGAGAATGCGGCCCTGCACCCGGGCCAACATCTGGGCCAGGCGGCCGATGTCGGTCAGCCCGGTGGCGGCGTCGGCGCGGGTGGCGCGCAGCAGCACGTGGTCCGGCTCGTGTTTGCGCAGCACGTCGTAGATCAGGTCGGCGTTGAAGGTCACCTGCTTGCCGGTCTTTTCCTGGCCGGGCGTGCGCCGCTCGATCAGCCCGGCGATCACCGCGACGTTGCGGAAGGTGCGGCGCAGCAGCGAACTCTCGGCCATCCACTCCTCCAGATCGTCGCCCAGCATGTCCTGGTCGAACAGCGCGTCGACGTCCTGCAGCGGCTTCAAGGACCAGACCGCGATGACGTAGTCGGTCGCCACGAAGCCGAGCGGCGAGAGGCCGAAGCGCTCCATCCGGCGGGTCAGCAACATGCCGAGGGTCTGGTGCGCGTTGCGCCCCTCGAAGCAGTAGGCGACCAGGAACTCCTTGCCGCCGCGCGGGAAGCTCTCGACCAGCAGCCCGTCGCGCGGCGGCAGCACCGAACGCCAGTGCTGCAGCCGCAACCACTCCGCCACCGCCGGCGGAAAGGCCTCCCAGCCGCCTTCGGCGTTGGTCGGGTCCTCCAGCATTGCCCGCACCCGCTCGGCCAGGTGGGTGGAGAGCGGCAGGCGCCCGCCGATGTAGCTGGGCACCTTTGGGTCCCCGCTGCCGCCGGCGCGCGCCACCACCACGCTGGTCTCCTTGATCCCAAGGTAGGTCAGCAGTTCCCCGGCGAAGACGAAGCTGTCGCCTGGCACCAGCGTCTGAACGAAGTACTCCTCCACCTCGCCCAGGCTGCGGCCGTTCTGCAGGCGCACTTTCAGGGTGGGAGCGTCGACGATGACGCCCAGGTTCATGCGGTAGCGCCGCACATGCGCCGGGCTGGCGACGCGCCAGAGGCCCTGCGGATCGCGCAGCAGGCGGCGGAAGCGCTCGTAGGTCTTGAGCGCATAGCCGCCGTTCGCCACCAGGTTCAGGCAGTCGTCGAAGTCCCGGCGCTCGAGGTCGCGGTAGGGCGCCGCGCCGCGGACTTCCGCGTAGAGGGCCTCCGCGTCGAGGGGGCCGGCGCAGGCCACGCCCAGGATGTGCTGGGCCAGCACGTCCAGGCCGCCGTGGCGCGGCGGGTCGCCGTCGAGGCTGCGCTGGCGTACGCCCTCCTTGGCGGCGCGGCACTCCAGCACCTCGAAGCGGTTGGCCGGGATCAGCAACGCCTTGGAGGGCTGGTCGAGACGGTGGTTGGCGCGGCCCAGGCGTTGCAGCAGGCGCGAGACGCCCTTGGGCGCCCCGACCTGCACCACCAGATCGACGCTGGCCCAGTCGACGCCCAGGTCGAGGGAGGAGGTGGCGACCACGGCGCGCAGCTTGCCGGCGGCCATGGCGGCCTCGACCCGGCGGCGTTGCTCGACCGCCAGGGAGCCGTGGTGCAGTGCGATCGGCAGGCCGGCATCGTTCAGCCGCCAGAGCTCCTGAAAGCAGAGTTCGGCCTGAGCGCGGGTGTTGACGAATACCAGGGTGGTGCCGGCCTGCTTGATCCGCTCGTAGACCTCGCCCAGGGCATGCACGGCCATGTGCCCGGACCAGGGCAGGCGCTCACGGGTGGTCAGGATCTCGACCTCCGGGTCGGCGCCGTCGCGGCCCAGCACCGTGCGCACCGTTGGGTCTTCGGCCTTGCCGTCGGTCGAGAGCCAGGCGCGCAGGAAGTCCGGATTGTGGACCGTGGCCGAGAGCCCGACCCGTCGCGCTCCCGGTGCCAGGGAGGAGAGCCGTGCCAGGCCTAGCGCCAGCAGGTCGCCGCGCTTGCCGAAGGCCAGGGCATGCAGTTCGTCGATCACGACGCTGTCGAGCCCTGCAAAGATCCTAGCCGCATCGTGATAGCTCAGAAGAAGCGCCAGAGATTCTGGTGTCGTCAGAAGGATTTGCGGCGGTTTCTTGCGCTGCCGTGTCCGCTTAGCCTGAGGCGTGTCGCCGGTGCGTGTCTCGACCGCGATATCCAGGCCCATCTCCGTCAGGGGGGCCGTCAGGTTGCGCTCGATGTCGACGGCCAGCGCCTTCAACGGGCTGACGTAGAGCGTATGCAACCCGTCGCGCGGGCGGGCCGCCAGATCGATCAGCGAAGGCAGGAAGCCGGCCAGGGTCTTGCCGGCGCCGGTCGGCGCGATCAGCAGGGCCGACTGCCGTCGCTCCGCCGCCGCCCACATCTCCAACTGATGCGCGTGCGGCGCCCAGCCGCGCTGCGCGAACCAGCCGGTGAAGGGTTCGGGAAGACCGGAGTCGGGGAGGCGTGCGGCGTCCATGGCGGAGAAGATAGGCGGAAGCGCCGGTGGGTTCTAACCCTCGTGAAAGAAGGGTGCAGCTTGCCGCTTTGTACGGCCGGGTTTCCTTCGTCTCGTAGGTCTTGTTGTCTACGATTTAAGGTCAGATTTGGATTTTAAGATATTGAAATATATTACTATTCTGAATTCATTGAAGGGTGTGCCACGCGCTCCAAGAGGTGGCCTCACCCCTCCGCGTTCTCGACTTCGACGATGGCGCCGCGCAGGCGGACCAGCAGGTCCTCGCGCTCGCCGGCGTCGTAGGGACGGGCCGGGACCTTGCCCCAGACCGGACCTGGCCAGGCGGGGTCCGTCTTGAAGCGCGCGATCACGTGGACATGCAGTTGCGGCGTCTGGTTGCCGAGCGCGGCGACGTTCATCTTGTCCGGCCGAAAGCAGCTCACCAGCACCTTGGAGGCCCGCACGATCTCCGCGGTCGCGCCGGCCAGATCGGCGCCCTCCAGGTCGTGGAAGTCGCGCAGTCCCTCGCGCCGGGGCACCAGCACCAGCCAGGGATAGGTACCGTCCTCCATCAGCAGCACCCGGCAGAGGTCCCAGTCCTCCACGACAGGCAGCTTGGCGAAGTCGGGGTGCAGCTCGAAGGTGTCAGACATGGACCTCAAACTAACGCATTGCGGGTCGCGAAGAAACGACGGGGTTTGAGACCGGCCCGCCTGTGCGCCATATCAGGCGCCATGGCACGCGCTTCGACCGCTCCGCATCCCGAGACCTGGCTGAAGGTCCGCCCCGCCGGCCTCTACTGCATCCCCGGCGACTTCTATGTCGATCCGGCGCGGCCGGTGGAGCGGGCGGTGGTGACCCATGGCCATGCCGATCACGCGCGGCCCAACAATGCTGCCGTGCTGGCGACCCCCGAGACGCTGGCCATCATGCGCAGCCGCTACCGCGAGGCCGCGGGCGGCAGCTTGGAGCCGCTGGCCTACGGCGAAGGGTGCGAGGTGAACGGCGTCAAAGTCTCCTTCGCGCCGGCCGGCCATGTGCTGGGCAGTGCCCAGGCGGTGTTGGAGTACCGGAGCAGCCGCATCGTGATCTCCGGCGACTACAAGCGGCGCGAGGATCCGACCTGTGCCGCTTTCGAGCCGGTGCCCTGCGATGTCTTCGTCACCGAAGCGACCTTCGGCCTGCCGGTCTTCCGCCATCCGCCGACGGACGGGGAGATCGCCAAGCTGCTGGACTCCCGCCGGCTGTTTCCCGAGCGCACCCATGTCGTCGGCGCCTATGCGCTCGGCAAGGCGCAGCGGGTGATCGCGCTGCTGCGCCGGGCTGGCTACGAGCGGCCGATCTGGATCCACGGTGCCCTGCAGCAGCTCTGTGACCTCTACCGCGATCACGGCGTGGAGCTCGGCGAGCTGAGACCCGCCACGGCGGCGGATAAGCAGGAGATGGCCGGCGAGATCGTGCTGGCGCCGCCCTCGGCCATCGCCGATCGCTGGGCGCGGCGGCTGTCCGACCCGGTGACCTGCATGGCCTCGGGCTGGATGCGGGTCCGGCAGCGGGCCAAGCAGCGCGGCGTCGAGCTACCGCTGATCGTCAGCGACCACGCGGACTGGGACGAGCTGATCCGGACCCTGGACGACGTCGGCGCGCCGGAGGTCTGGGTCACCCACGGCAGCGAGGAGGCGCTGGTTCACACCGCCGGCCAGCGCGGGTTCCGCGCCCGCGCGCTCTCCCTGATCGGCCGTGGCGAGGAGGAACAGGAGACCGGAACCGGCGCGCAGCCGGAGCCCGAGCTGCCGGTCGAGGCCAAGCCATGAGCATGCCCGGCTTCGCCCAGCTTCTGGACCGGCTGATCTACACGCCCTCGCGCAATGGCAAGCTGCGCCTGCTGGCCGACTTCTTCCGCGGCACGCCCGACCCGGACCGCGGCTGGGCCCTGGCGGCGATCACCGGCACCTTGGAGCTGACCAGCGCCAAGCCAGCCCTGGTGCGCGAGCTGGTGGCCGAGCGCAGCGACCCGGTACTGTTCGGCTGGTCCTACGACTATGTCGGCGACCTGGCGGAGACGGTGGCGCTGATCTGGCCCGAGCGGCCGGGCGCCAACCGGGCGCCGGACTTGGCCGAGGTGGTGGAGGCCTTGAACGCCGCGAGCCGCCGGGAGGTGCCGCAGCTTCTGGAACGCTGGCTGGACACGTTGGATGCCACCGGCCGCTGGGGGCTGCTGAAGCTGATCACCGGCGGCCTGCGCGTCGGCGTCTCGGCGCGGCTGGCCAAGACGGCGCTGGCCGATTTCGGCGGGCGCGAGGTGGCCGAGATCGAGGAGCTCTGGCATGGCCTGGAGCCGCCCTACGAGAGCCTCTTTGCCTGGCTGGAGGGGCAGGGGCCGATCCCCGACTTGGACCTCGCCGCCGCCTTCCGCCCGCTGATGCTGGCCAATCCGCTGGAGGATCGGGAGATCGACGCGCTGCCGGTCGCCGACTACTGCGCCGAATGGAAGTGGGACGGCATCCGGGTGCAGCTCGTCGGCCGCGGCGGTCAGCGCCGTCTGTTCAGCCGCACCGGCGACGACATCGGCCGCGCCTTCCCCGACATCCTGGAGACCATCGATTACGACGCGGTGCTGGACGGCGAGCTGCTGGTCGTGCGCGACGGGGAGGTGGCGCCCTTCAACGACCTGCAACAGCGCCTCGGCCGCAAGACCGTCTCGGCCAAGATGCTGCAGAGCTACCCGGCGCATCTGCGCGTCTACGACCTGCTGTTCGAGGGCCAGGAGGATCTGCGCGGCCTGCCGTTTCTGGAGCGACGCCGCCGGCTGGAGGACTGGGTGACGCGGACGCGCCCGGCGCGTCTCGATCTCTCCCATCTGCTGAGCTTCGAGACGCTGGAGGAGCTGAAGGCGCTGCGCGAGACCGCGCGGGAAAACGCCATCGAGGGCCTGATGCTGAAGCGGGCCGACAGCCCCTATCTCGCCGGCCGCCCGAAGGGACCCTGGTACAAGTGGAAGCGCGACGCGCTGCTGCTGGACTGCGTGCTGATGTACGCCCAGCGCGGCCACGGCAAGCGCTCCAGCTATTACTCCGACTACACCTTCGGCGCCTGGCGGCACGACGAGGCGGGCGGCGAGGAGCTGGTGCCGGTCGGCAAGGCCTATTTCGGCTTCACCGACGAGGAGTTGCGCCAGCTCGACAAGTGGGTGCGCGACCACACGACCGAGCGCTTCGGACCGGTGCGTGCGGTGGAGCCAGGACTGGTCCTGGAGGTCGCTTTCGACGCGGTGCATCCCTCGACCCGGCACAAGTCCGGCCTGGCGATGCGCTTTCCCCGCATCAGCCGCATCCGCTGGGACAAGCCCGCCGAGGAGGCCGACCGGGTCGAGACCCTCGCCGGCTTGGTCGAGCGCCCGCTCGCGGCGGCGGCAACCTGATGGCAGCGAGTCCGGCTGCCGTGCCGAGGAAACCCCGGACAAATGACCACCCTTGCATGCCTTGAGGGGCTGCGCCACCGCTAGTTTCCGGTTTGCAGGGATCGTTCGGACACTGCCCGGTCCAAGCGCCGTGCCGCCAATGTGTCAGGAGCGAACGCCATCTTGTGCAATACTCGGCTGCACTTCTGAAGTGGGGCGGCCGCGAGCGATCGCTAGCGACAGAGAGTGCGAGGCCACCCACTCTGTGGACAGGATGCAGCCCACATGGTTCGCACACTCGGTTTCTGAATGGATGGCAGGACGTCAGTCGGCGCGACAGGCCGCAGTCGTCGCGGAGCGGCGTGGGGGCTGCATTCTGGCATCCTGATTGCCGGATACCTCTGCCTGGCGGTTACGCCGCTCGCATTGGCCTATGCGGAGGGCATGCCCCCACGCCCATTCCGGGACGAGTTGGCCGCCGGTTTGGGACTGGTGGGTTTCGCGATGCTGCTGATGGAATTCTTCCTGTCCGGTCGGTTCCGCGCCATTTCAGGGCGAATTGGCATCGACCTGACGATGCGCTTTCATCAACTGGTGGCGCGCTCCCTGATGCTCTTCATCCTCATCCACCCCTTCTTGTATTCGATACCTTTCAAGAGCCCCCTACCGTGGGATACGACGGGGCGTTTCACACTGGGGCTGGAGGCGACATCGATCGTCACCGGCGTGATTGCCTGGCTTCTGCTAGCGATCCTGGTCCTGACTTCGGTCTATCGCAACCAACTGCCCTACCGATATGAAGTCTGGCGGCTTGCCCACGGGATCGGGGCGATCTGCGTTGCAGGATTCGGGTTGCATCATGCTCTGGAGGCGGGGCGCTACAGCGCCGCTGCGAGTCTGCAGGTGTTTTGGCTCGCAATGACGGGCCTGGCGGTGCTGACGGTACTCTACGTCTACGTGATCATGCCCTGGCGGCAACTGCGGGCACCCTACAGTGTCGTATCGGTGCGAAAGGTGGCAGCGAAGACCTGGGGTCTGACAGTAGAGCCGGTCAATGGCAAGGCCATGGAGTTCAGTGCGGGACAGTTCGCATGGGTAACGCTCGGGCGGTCGCCGTTCGCGATAACGGAGCATCCCTTCTCAATGAGCTCCTGTCCTGCGGGCCGGCCACGCATTGAGTTCACAATCAAGGAAGCAGGCGACTTTACCAACAGGCTCGGAAGCGTTCCTCGCGGCGCCCGTGCTTTCCTCGATGGGCCGCATGGCAACCTTACGCTTCCCAGCCGCAAGGGGCAGGGGTTGGTGTTCATTGCCGGCGGCGTTGGTCTTGCACCGATCATGAGCATGCTGCGGCAGCTGCGGGTGGAGCGAGACCCGCAGCCAATGATCCTCGTCTACGGCAATCGTTGCACCGAACAGATCCTGTATGGCTCCGAAATCGAGGCCATGACACGGGACCTCAACCTGCGGGTGCACCATGTCTTGTCGGAGCCGCCACCCAGGTGGACAGGTCTTACAGGCCAGCTCGATATGTCGGTACTTCGGGATCTTCTTAGTTTCGATGGACGGGAGGACTGGCTTTTCTATGTCTGTGGGCCGGCGCCCATGATCGATAGCGTCGAAGCCGACCTTGGACATCTGGGTATACCGTTACGGCAGATCGTATCGGAAAAGTTCAGCTATGACTGAGGATTGACGATGCGACATCGACTGGTTTTGGCGGCCTACCTCGGAGTCACTTTCGGTTTGTGCCTCGCCATCGTCGGCTTTGCGCTTCGATGACAGCCTTTCCGCCGCCGCGCCCTTCGAGGCTGCTTGACGTCCCGGCGTTCTAGCTACGCATCCTTGCGCCATCGGGATCGAAGGGTGGCTGGGCCGCGAGGCGGGCAGGGCAGCGCTCGCCCAAGATCTCGACCTCGAAGGCGGCGCCGGACCCGGCCCCGTTCGCCGCCAGCTCGGCCGGCACGTAGGCCAGGGCGATGGACTGGTCGACGAAGTGGCCGTAGCCGCCCGAGGTGACGTTGCCGACCACCTTGCCGTTGTGCCAGACGGCTTCGTCGCCCCAGGCGTCGGCGTCTTCGCTGTCGACCAGCAGAGTGACCAGCTTGCGTTTCGGCCCTTCGGCCTTGATGCGTTCGGCGGCGGCGCGTCCGATGAAGTCGCCCTTGCCCAGGGCCACGAAGCGCCCCAGCCCGGCTTCGTAGGGCTCGTCGTCGACCGAGTATTCGCGCAGCCAGCCGCCGTAGCCCTTCTCCAGGCGCATGGAGTCCAGCGCGCGGCTGCCGAACAGCCGCAGGCCCAGGTCTGCGCCCTGGCCGCGCAGCTCGGCCAGGAGGCGCGGCTGATCCTCCGGCGCGACCCAGAGTTCGTAGCCCAGGTCGCCGGTGAAGGAGATGCGTCCGACCAAGGTCTCGATCCCCGCCAGTTTCATCTGGGCGAAGGAGAGGAAGGGGAAGGCGTTGGCCGAAACGTCGGCCTCGGCCAGACGGGCCAGCAGGTCGCGCGATCTGGGGCCGGCGATCATGAAGCCGACGAGTTTGTCGCCCTGCGCCTCGACCTCGACGGCGGCGCCGTTCTTCTGCTCTTCGAACCAGCGCAGGTGGAAGCTTTCCGAGGGGCCCGAGCCGAAGATGTGGAAGGTCTCTTCGTCTCCGCGGGCCACGGTGAAGTCGCCGCGCAGGTGGCCGTCCGGCCCCAGCATCGGCGTCAGGGCGATGCGGCCCCTTTTCGGCAGGCGGCCGGCCAGGAGACGATCGAGCCAGGCCTCGGCCTCGCGGCCCGTCACCCTGTACTTGGCGAAGCCCGAGGTCTCGAACAGGCCGACGCCCTCGCGACAGGCCTGGACCTCCGCGCCGACCGGCGCGAAGGCGTTGGAGCGGCGGAAGCTGGGCGTCTCGAGCTGTCCCGGTCCCTCCGGCGAGAACCAGAGTGCCTGCTCCAGCCCGTAGGTCGCGCCCCAGACGGCGCCGGCGGCCGAGAGCTCCTCGTAGACCGGCGTGGTGCGCTGCGCGCGGGCGGCCGGCAGTTCCTCGTTGGGGAAGGTGATGCGGAAGCGGCGAGAATAGTTCTCCTGCACCTTCGCATGGGTGTAGGCCGTGTCGGCCCAGGCGCCGAAGCGGGCGTTGTCCATGGCGAAGACGTCCATGCCCGGATCGCCCTCGACCATCCAGTTGGCCAGGGTCAGGCCGACGCCGCCGCCCTGACTGAAGCCGGCCATCACGCCGGTCGCCAGCCAGTAGCCGGGCAGGCCACGCACCGGCCCGATCACCGGGTTGCCGTCAGGCGCGAAGACGAAGGGACCGTTGATGGTCTGCTTGATGCCGGCGCTGCCCAGGGCCGGGAAGTGCTCGAAGGCGACCTCCAGGCTGGGGGCGATGCGGTCCAGGTCCGGCTGCAGCAGCTCGTGGCCGAAGTCCATCGGCGTTTGCTGCGGCGACCAGGGCACCCCGGCCCGCTCGTAGGTGCCCAGGACCATGCCGCGACCCTCCTGGCGCATGTAGGCCTCGCCCTCGAAATCGATGCAGTGGGCGAGCTCGCGGCCATGGGCCACCACCTCGGGCATCTCGTCGGTGACGATGTACTGGTGCTCCATGGCCAGCAGCGGCAGCTCCAGCCCCACCATCCGGCCGAGCTCGCGGGCCCAGAGGCCGCCGGCGTTGACCACCTGCTCGGCATGGATCGTGCCCTTCTCCGTCACCACCAGCCAGCCGCCGTCCGGCGCGCGGCTCAGCTCGACCACCGGCGTGTGGCGGTAGATTTCGGCACCGTTCAGGCGGGCGGCTTTGGCATAGGCGTTGGTCACGCCGGAGGGATCGACGTGGCCTTCGTTGGCGTCATAGAGCGCGCCCAGGAAGTGGCGCTTGTCCATGATCGGAAAGATCTTCTCCGCCTCGTCGAGGGAGATGAACTCCGTCTCAAGGCCAAGCAGCCGGTTCTTGGACTGGGCGACCTTCAGGTAGTCGAGCCGTTCGGGCGTACCGGCCAGCATGATGCCGCCGGTCAGGTGAATGCCGCAGGACTGGCCGGAGATCTCCTCCAGCTCGCGGTAGAGATTGATGGTGTAGCTCTGCAGCTTGGCGACGTTGGGGTCGCTGTTCAGCGTGTGCATGCCACCGGCCGCATGCCAGGTGGAGCCGGAGGTCAGTTCGCTACGCTCGATCAGCACCACGTCGCGCCAACCAGCCTTGGTCAGGTGATAGAGCACCGAGGCCCCGACCACGCCGCCGCCGATCACCGCCGCCTGCACCCTGTCTTTCATCGCGCCTTGCCTTTCTCGGGGGAACTCTTGACCAGAAGACTAATGCCTGGCGTGCGAAAGGGTGACGGACAAACGCCGGTTGGGGTCTTGCCTGCGACATCGGGCGGCAACGGCAGGCAAAGAGGGGGGCAATGCGAGGCGGGATTCGATCCGGGGCAGCGGCGGCTGTATGGTTCGCTTGGCACGATCATGGCGCGCGGATGGGGTTGGGCGCGCAAACGTAGCTTGGCACGTGAGGAGGGGGCGACGCGCAGGCCGAAGCGCAGGAGGTACCATGACGGACGAGCGATTGAAGGCGGTAGAACGGCTGGACCGGGCTCGCAGGGGCGCCGACACGCCGGAAGCCACGCGCAAGCTCTACGACGACTGGGCGCAGATCTACGACAAAGACCTCACCGACCTGCACGGTTACGTGGCGCCGCAGGCGACGGCCCGGGCGCTGGCGGAGCTGATGCCGGACCGCTCGGCGCCGGTCCTCGACGTCGGCTGCGGCACCGGGCTGGTCGGCAGGGCGCTCGCCGCCAACGGCTGCACCTGTATCGACGGGATCGATATCTCTCCGGAGATGCTGGCCGAGGCCGAGAAGAAAGGCGTCTATCGCAACCTGACGGCGGAGGATCTGTCGCAGGGTGCCTCGGCCGCGACCGACAGCTATGCGGCCGTCATCGGCGTCGGCGTCTTTTCTCGCCAGATGCTCCAGCCCGATGTTTTCGACGAGCTGGTGCGCCTGGTTCGGCCCGGAGGACACCTAGCCCTGGTGGTGCGCGGCGATCAGTTCGAGGCCGACGGCTTCGGGGCCAAGGTGCGCGACCTTACCGCCAACGGGCGCTGGCGGATTTTGGCGCAGGAAACCGTGCCCTACCTCGATACGCTCGGAGAGACCGGCGACCTGGTCTTGGCCGAGGTGCAGGCAGAAACGTAACTGCTGCTTTCCAGGGTCTGTTGAGGTTCGTTCTGCGGACTCGTTTCGCTCCCGCCCGCTCCTGCGGCCGTTAGAGTCTTGCCTATGTCAAACCCATCATCTCAGCCACGGGCCCTGATCGTCGTCGGTCGGGAAGAACAAGTCGATTTGCCGGTCGTCCGGGCGGCGCGCGACCTGCTGACGGCCGACGGCTATGCGGTCGCGATCTGCCCCTTGAAGGACTGGCTGCGGCCGGAAGCTTCGGTCGGCACCGATGGTGTCCCTGCCGACGGTACTGCGCTGGTCGTTGCCGCGGGCGGCGACGGTTCGGTTCGGGAAGCCGCAGCGATAGCGCGGGACCTGGGGGCCGTCCTCGCGATCCTGCCGCTGGGCACGGCCAACGATCTGGCCCGCACGTTGGGTCTTCCGCTGCAGGCCGAGCAGGCGCTCGAGCTGCTGCGCAGCGGACAACGGCGGCAGATCGACCTGGGGCGTTGCAACGGCCGAATCTTCTGCAATGTCGCCAGCCTCGGCCTGAGCAGCAAGGTCGCGCAGCGCCTGACCAGCGAGCGCAAGAAGCGCTGGGGGCCGCTGGCCTACCCGCGGGAGGTGCTGGATACCTTTCGCACCTACCGCGGTATGGGCGTGCGTCTCGAGATCGACGGCCGGATCTTGGTTTTTCGCGCACTGCAGGTTGGCGTTGCCAGTGGAGAGTCCCAAGGCGGCGGGGCGAAGGTCTCGCCGCGGGCGCGTATCGACGACGGATGGCTGCGTGTCTATGTCCTGGAACCGCAATCGCTGTCGCGGCTGCTGATCATGGCGCTGTCGTTGAAGATCGGGGCGCACGACCTTTGGGAGGGGGCCCACTTCTTCACCGCGCGACGGGTACGGATCGAGACCAAGCAGGGACAGCGGATTAACATCGACGGCGACCTGCTGGAGCGGACGCCCGCCGATTTCGACATCCTGCCGGCGGCGCTGGAGGTGCTGGTGCCTGCGGAGCGACCAAACAGTCTTGGGAGAGGGATCATGACCGAAGAGGGGAGCGGCAAGCTCCTGCGCAGCGATGCCGAGGTCGCGCTCGGCGATGCGATCGATGCACTCGCCCAGGCGGCCGACGTCCATGGCCGGGGCGCTGAGCGCCTGGGTGACTCGGCCGCCGGACCCGCACTTCGGGCACTGGCCGAGCGCAGAGCCGCCGACCTGGAGAGCCTGGTGACCGCCAGCCGGCAGTCGGACGACGAGGCCGCCGAGCCGGATCCCGACCGGGCCGCCGTCGCGCGGGTCATCGACGACCTGCGCGAAACGCTGATCCCAAGTCCTTTGGAGACGACGCTGCAGGCGAGCCGGGAAGCCGAAGACCACCTTGCCGAAACCCTCGCCGCGGCGCGCGCGTTCGATCAGGCCGATGCCGTCGCCGCTCGGCTCGACCGCTTGGCCGAGACGCAAGGCGCCGTGCAGCGCCAGCTCGCAGCGTTGGGCGAGGAGGTGACGGGCGAGTCCTGAGTCCAAGCGATCTCAGGCTTCAGGCGCTCAGGCTCACCGCACTCACGCCCTGAGCCGCGCATTCTCCGGGTCCCAGGGGCTTTCGGCGACGATCCGGGCGGGGAAGCGTTCGCTCAATACTTCGATATCCAGGGCCGTGCCGATCTCCGCGACCTCCGGCTGGACGTAGGCCATGGCCAGGGTCTTGCCGAGGTTATGGGCGAAGACGCCGCTGGTGGCGCGGCCGATCATCCGGCCGCCGGCATAGAGCGGCTCGTTGCCGTAGGGGTCTGCCAGCGGCCGGCCATTGCGTGCTTCGATCTCGACCTCCAGCGTGACGAAGCGCTGCGGCACGCCCTCCTGCTGCTGGCGGACCAGCGCGTCCCGGCCGATGAAGTCGCCCTTGTTCAGGCGCACGAAGCGGTCCAGTCCGGCCTCGAACATCGAGTACTCGCGGGTCAGGTCCTTGCCCCACATACGGTAGGACTTTTCGATCCGCAGCACTTCCATCGCCCGCATGCCGACCAGGCCCAGGCCGTGCGGCGCGCCTGCCTCCAGCAGCGCATCGTAGATCGCATGCTGATACTCGATGGGGTGATGCAGCTCCCAGCCCAGCTCGCCGACGAAGTTGACGCGCAGGGCACGCACGCCGCCGGCGACGCCGATGGCGATCTCCTGCATCGACAGCCAGGGGAAGGCGGCGTTGGAGACGTCGCTGTCGGTGACCTGCTCCAGCACCTTGCGGGCGTTGGGGCCGGCCAGCACGAAGACGCCGCGGCGCAGGGTGACGTCCTCCAACTGCACCGAGCCGTCGCTCGGCAGCGCCTTCCAGAGATAGTCCCAGTCGAAGCGGTTGGCGGCGCCCGAGGAGATCAGATAGTAGCGGTTCTCGCCCAGCTTGGTGATGGTGAACTCGCTGCGGATGCCGCCGTGCTTCGTCAGCGCATGGCTCAGGCTCATGCGGCCGATCTTTTTGGGAATCACGTTGGCGACCAGCCGGTCCAGGTAGGCCTCGGCGCCGGGGCCGGAGACCTCGTACTTGGAGAAGCTGGTCAGGTCGATCAGGCCGCAGGTCTCGCGCATCAGCTTGGCCTCGCGCCCGACAGGCTCGAAGTAGTTGGTGCGGCGGAACGACCAGACGTCCTTGCGCTCGACGCCCTCGGGCGCGAACCAGTTCGGCCGCTCCCAGCCGAAGCGCTGGCCCCAGACGGCGCCGGCGCGGTCGAGCTTGTCGTGCACCGGGCTGGTCTTGGCCGGACGGCCCGCCGGCCGCTCCTCGTCCGGGTAGTGCACGATGAAGACGTGCTCGTAGGCTTCCTCGTTCTTGATCTTGACGTACTGCTTGTTGGCGTAGGCGCCGTAGCGGCGCGGGTCCACATCCAGCAGGTCGATGGAGGGTTCGCCCTCGACGATCCACTCGGCCAGGAAGCGGCCGGAGCCACCGGCCGCCGTGATGCCGAAGGAGTGGCCTTCGTTGAGCCAGAGGTTCCGCACGCCCCAGGCCGGGCCGACCAGCGGGCTACCGTCGGGCGTGTAGGAGATCGGGCCGTTGACGATGTCCTTGATGCCGACTTCGGAGAAGATCGGCACGCGCTTGATCGCGGCTTCCACGTGCGGCATCAGCCGTTCCAGGTCGCCGGGGAAGAGATCCTGGCCAAAGCTGTCCGGCACGCCGTCGATGAAGCGGGCCGGGGCGCCCTTCTCGTAGGGGCCGAGGATCAGGCCCTGTCGCTCCTCGCGCATGTAGTAGCTGGCGTCGGACTCGCGCAGCACGGCCATCTCCGGCAGGCCCTGCTTCTGGCGCTCGATCAGCGCCGGGTGCGCCTCGGTGACGATGTACTGGTGTTCGACCGGAATCGCCGGCACGTCCAGGCCGAAGAGCGCGCCGGTCTGGCGCGCGTAATTGCCGGTGGCGCAGACGATGTGTTCGCAGACGATGTCGCCCTTGGGCGTATGGACGGTCCACTCGCCGTTCGGCTGCTGGGTGGCGCCGGTAACCGGAGTCTGGCGATAGATCTCGGCACCGCGGTTGCGCGCGCCGATGGCCAGGGCGTTGGTCAGGTCGGCGGGCGCGATATGGCCGTCGTCCGGGTGGTAGAGCGCGCCCACCAGGTCGTCGACCTCGCAGAGCGGCCAGAGCGTCTTGACCTCGCTGGGGCCGATCATCTCGAAGGGCACGCCAATGGTGTTGGCCGTGCCGCAGTACTTCTTGTACTCGTCCATGCGCTCCTGGTTGCAGGCGAGGCGCAGGTTGCCGGTCACGTGGAAGGAGACGTTCTGGCCCGTCTCGGCCTCCAGCGTCTTGTAGAGGTCGACCGAGTACTTGTGAATCTGGCCGACGGCGTAACTCATGTTGAAGAGCGGCAGCAGACCGGCGGCATGCCAGGTGGAACCGGCGGTCAGTTCGGTGCGCTCCAGCAGCACCACGTCGGACCAGCCCAGCTTGGCCAGATGATAGAGGGTGGAGACACCGACGGCCCCGCCGCCGATCACCACGACACGTGCCTGAGTCTTCATCGCCGCACTCCCTCGGCAGCCATCACGCCGGCCCCTTCGGCCGTCCCGTCAGGATGACCAAGGCCCTCGGCGTCGGACTCCCGGATTGCGACACGCCAGGCAGCGATAGCGACAGGAAGGAGATCCTGTCCTCGGATAGGGTGAGAGGACGATCGCGCTCTAGCGGCCGGTGGCCCAGGGATCGTAGCTGCCGACGTTCCAGATGTGACCTTCCGGGTCCCGGCAGGAGAAGCCGCGGCCACCGTAGTCCTCGTCCCTGATATCGGAGACGATCTCGGCGCCGGCGGACTTGGCCGCGTCGTAGACCGCATCGGCGTCTGCCACGACCAGGTAGGGGCTCTGAGTGATGCCGCCCAAGGCCCTGGGCGTATGCTGCAGCTTACCGAAGTCGTCGTTGCGCGCGGAGCCAAGCATCACCATGCCGGGCCCCAGCGTCAGTTGCGCGTGGGCGATACCGCCTTGGTCGTCCTCCACCACCAGATGCCGCGCGAAACCGAAGGCGTCGCACAGCCAGTCGATCATCCCAGGCGCATCCTCGTAGCGAAGACAGGGGATCATGGTGCTGTTCATGCTGCCCTCCGTCAGCAGGGTTCCGGCAGGACCTGGCGCTCATGCGAACGGCCGATCTCAGTCTACCACCGTTCGGCAGCCGGCCGGAGGTCGATCTCGGAACTCCAGGCGGTCGGGTCCTGGCGGTGCAGCTGCCAGTAGGCCTCGGCGATAGCCTCGGGCTTCAGCAGCGTGGCTGGGTCGCGGCCCTGATGTCGGGCGGAAGCGATCTGGCCGTCGATGATGGCGTGAGCGACATGAATGCCTTGCGGCCCGAACTCGCGCGCCAGCGACTGGCTGAGCGCGCGCAGGCCGAACTTGGAGAGCGCAAAGCCGGCGAAACCCGCGCCGCCGCGCAGCGAGGCCGTGGCCCCGGTATAGATCAGTGTGCCGCCGCCCAACTGCAGCATTCCGGGGAGGGCCGCCTGGGCCGTGTGCAGGCCGCCAAGGCAGATCACGCGCCAGGCCTCCTCCACCTCCGACGGCGAGAGGTCCAGGGCGCCGCCGCGCACCATCTTGCCGGCGTTGTAGACCACCAGGCGGGCCGGACCGCTGGCCTCGAACAGCGCAGCGACGCTGGCCGCATCGGCGGCGTCGCAGGCTGCCGCTTCGATCGCGCCGCGGCCGGACTGCGCGATCAGCCCTTCGAGCTTGTCGCGGCTGCGGGCTGCCGCGATCACCCGCAGGCCCTCGTCCGCGAAACGCTCGCAAAGATGCCAGCCCAGCCCTGGGCCGACGCCGATCACCACTGCTGTTTCCGGGGCCGTTTCCGGGGCCGTTTCCTGCACCAACTTTGCCTCCCTCGCCGGCTGGTCCGTAAATCTAGCCTGCTGCGGATTGCTGCGTCACCGTTTGCCGCGTCGCGGCCGGCGCGTCAGGATGGGCGTTCACGAACGATTGCGGCGAAGACTTTCAGGGGGAGGGCAGGCATGGGGCATCCGAACGGACTGACGGATTGGGTCATCGACTCGGAGGTGGGGCGACTGCAGGACGTCTTGCTGGGTCCGCCGGACTTCTTCGAGTGGCGGCCGGTCGGTGCCATCTCGCGGGAAACGCTGCGGCGCCAGGACAGCTTCGACCGCGAGCTCGCCATGGCGCAGCATGCCCGCATGGTCGAGGCCTACGAGGCGGCGGGCGTCAGGGTGCACAGCCTGGAGGCCTGGCCGGAGCTGAAGTATGCCGTCTTCGCGCGCGATTCCTCGGCCATGACCCCCTGGGGTCCGATGATCACCTTGATCCAGACGCCCTATAGGCGCGGCGACTATGCCGTGGCGATCAAGTTCTATCAGGAGCTTGGCGTGCCGGTCTGGAAGATGGTGACGGCCGGCCACTTCGAAGGCGGCGACCTGCAGGTGCTGGAGCCAGGCTTGGTGCTCTGCGGCTACGGCGGCGAGCGCTCGGACAAGGCGGGGGCGGAGCAGGTGGCCGGCTGGTTCGAGGCGCTGGGGTGGGAGGCGGTGCGGGTGCCCTTTCCGGCGCATTTCGTCCATCTGGACGTCACCGTCGGACCCTTGGCGGAGAAGCTGATCGCGGTCTGCACGGAGGCGCACGAGCCCTGGTTTCCGGAACTGCTGCGGGCGCGCGGCTACGAGATCCTGGAGGTCAGCTACGGCGAGGCCACGCAGCTCGGCTGCAACGTGGTAGCGCTGGGCGACGACCGGGTGCTGTCGACGGCGCGCAACACCCGCCTCAACGCGCGGCTGCGCGCCCGCGGCATCGAGGTCTACGATCCGGACCTCTCCATGTTCACCCTGGGCGGCGGCGGGCCGCATTGTCTCTGCCAGGCGCTGAAGCGGGCACCGCTCGCGGCCGCTTGAGCAGTGCTCTTCCGCTCCGGTCGTCCGGTCGGCCAGCCTAGAGGGAAAGTGTAAAAGCTGGCCCTCGCGGCTTTGGGATGCCACATAGGCGGCGCCATGACCCCTGCTGCCCGCGCCCAAGCCACGCTCGATCTGCTGGAGATGCTGTTCCCCGCCGCCGGGAGCGCACCTGCAGGCCCGCCGGCCGACCGGGCGCTGGCCGACTACCTGCGCGGCCGCCGTTACATCGGGTCGAAGGATCGCCGTGCCATCGCCGAGCAGCTCTATGGCGTGCTGCGGGCGCACGCACGGCTCGGCTGGTGGATGGAACGCGCTGCGCTGACGCCGAGCAACCGCCTGCGGCTGATCGCCTGGCTTCTGCTGGCCGCCCACGAGTCCGTCGCCGCGGTCCGCACGCTGTTCGACGGTTCGCCCTATGGACCCGAGCCGCTCGACGCCGCCGAGGTCGAGGCGGCCAAGCGCCTGGCGGGCCAGGCTCTCGACCATCCCGACCAGCCGCTCGACGTGCGCCATGAGGTGCCGGCCTGGCTGCTGCCGCAGCTGCGCGCCGCCCTGGGCGCCGATCTGCCGCGCGAGCTCTCCGCCCTGGCCGGCGAGGCGCCGGTCGACCTGCGCGTCAATACGCTGAAAGCCGAACGGGCCGCGGTGCAGGCGGCGCTGGCGGAGGAGGGCATCGCCTCGGCCGTCGGGCGGCTGTCGCCCTGGGCGCTGCGCATCGATGGGCGCCGGCCGGTGGCGGCGACCCAAGCCTTCCGCGACGGCCTGGTCGAGGTGCAGGACGAGGGCTCGCAACTGGTCGCCTGGCTGGTCGGGGCCAGGCCCGGGGAGCGGGTCTGCGACCTCTGCGCCGGGGCGGGTGGCAAGACCCTGGCGCTCGCCGCCACCATGCGGAACAAGGGCCAGATCTTTGCTTGCGACACCCTGAAGGGCCGGCTCGACCGCTCGGCCGTGCGCCTGAAGCGGGCCGGCGCCTTCAACGTCGCCCGGCGCGTGCTCAAGAGCGAGACCGACCCCTGGATCAAGCGTCACAAGGCCGGCTTCGACCGGGTGCTGGTGGATGCGCCCTGCAGCGGCGCCGGCGCCTGGCGGCGCAACCCCGACGCCAAGTGGCGCATCACGCCCGAGGGGCTGGACAACCTCACCGCGCTGCAAGGCCGTTTGCTGACCTCCTCCGCGCGGCTGGTCAAGCCCGGCGGGCGGCTGGTCTACGCCACCTGCTCTCTGCTGCCGGCGGAGAACCAGGCCCAGGTCGAGCGCTTCCTCGCGGCGCGTCCGGACTTCAGGCTGGTGCCGCTGGCCGAGGCCTGGCCCGAGGATCTGCCGGGCAAGCCGCCGAGCGCGGGCGAGACGCTGCTGCTGCGTCCGGCCAGCCACGGCACGGACGGTTTCTTCGTTGCGGTGTTGCAGCGCCAACTACAGACGACCGGGTCCGACGAAGCGCATAGCAAGGGCGAGGGGAGCGCGGAGATGACGCCCCTGGAGTCGGCATGACGGTGCGGGAGGCCACCCCGATGGATGCGGCGGCGATCGCGCGCATCCATGTGGAAACCTGGCAGGCGGCCTATGCCGGGCTGGTGCCGGACGCCTATCTCGCCGGCATGTCGATAGAGCGGCACGAACGCTTCTGGCGCGAGTTGACCGGCCGGCCCAAGGGCGAGATCGTGCTTGTGGCCACAGACGACGACGTCGGCGATGGGCTTGGTGGCAGTGAGACCGGCCAGGGCGGCGGCGCGCTAGTCGGTTTCGGCTCCTGCGGGCGGGCCCGCGATCCCTCGGCCGGCTCCGACGCGCCCTTCCGCGGCGAGATCTATACGCTTTACGTACATCCTGATTTTCAGGACCGCGGCTACGGCCGGGCGCTGATGACCGGCCTGATCGAGGAACTGGCGGCCAAGGGCTTCACCAGCGCCGGACTCTGGATGCTGGCCGGCAACCAGACCCGCTTCTTCTACGAGCGCATGGGCGGCCAGGCCGTGGCGGAGCGGGAGGAACGCTTCGCCGGCGTCTGGCTGCCCGAGGTAGCCTACGCCTGGCCGGACCTGATGTCCTGGCTGGCCCAGGTGAAGCAGGGCCAGAACCGGCGGCAGGATTAAGACGAACCGACAGGGCGAAAAGGGGAGGGGGCGTGAGCGAGGCGATAGGCGGGACGGCGGGCAAGCCGCCCAAGGGCTTCTCGGTCGTGCATGCCGATGCCCCCTTCGAGTCCGGTCTGCGCGGCTTCTTCGAGTATCGCGACCTGGGCATCGTGGCCGCCACGGCGGGCAGCGTCGGCGCCCAGGTGATCCGCGCCCGCCCCGGCCACGAGGCCGAGCCTGTCTGGCACAGCCACGAGCTGGCCTTCCAGATGGTCTACGTGCTGCAAGGCTGGGTCGTCTTCGAGTACGAAGGCGTCGGCGAAGTCCGTCTGCTGCCCGGCTCCTGCGTGAACCAGCCGCCGGGCCTCCGCCATCGCGAAGTCGCCCACTCTGACGACTTGGAGCTGCTGGAGATCACCTTGCCGGCCGAGTTCGACACCGAAGAGGCCTGACAGCCGGGTTGGCAGCACCGCCGGATCGCAACCGCGCGGTCAGCTTATTCTCACCCGTCTCCGCCAAGAGCGGTCGCACCGACGGAGAGAATCGGGTATGAGCCTGACATGACGGACCGAGTGCTGATTCTGGACTTCGGATCGCAGGTCACGCAGCTGATTGCCCGGCGCGTGCGCGAGGCCGGGGTCTACTGCGAAATCCTGCCCTTCAATGCCGATCCTGCGCGCCTGAGCGACTTCGGCGCCAAGGCGGTGATCCTCTCCGGCGGCCCCGCCAGCGTGACGCAGGAGACCACGCCCCGCGCGCCCGACCTGGTCTTCGAGCTCGGCGTGCCGGTGCTGGGCATCTGCTACGGCATGCAGATGATGATGGAGCAACTGGGCGGCAAGGTTGAGACCAGCGACCATCAGGAATTCGGCCGCGCCTTCCTGGAGGTGGCCGAGCCCTCCCGGCTGTTCGAGGGCGTCTGGGCGCAGGGCGAGCGCCACCAGGTCTGGATGAGCCACGGCGATCGGGTGTTGCGTCTCGCCCCCGGCTTCGTCAGCGTCGGCCGCAGCGACGGCGCGCCCTGTGCCGCCGTCGCCAACGATGCGCAGCGTTTCTACGGCGTTCAGTTCCATCCGGAGGTGGCGCACACGCCGGATGGCGCCCGGCTGCTGTCCAACTTCGTGCGCGGGATCGCCGGCTGCGACGGCGACTGGAGCATGGCCGCCTTCCGCGCGCAGGCCATCGCGCAGATCCGCGATCAGGTCGGCGACGGCAAGGTGATCTGCGGCCTCTCCGGCGGCGTCGACTCCTCCGTCGCCGCGGTGCTGATCCACGAGGCCATCGGCGAGCAGCTCACCTGCATCTTCGTCGACCACGGGCTGCTGCGCGCCGGCGAGGCCGAGCAGGTGGTCGAGGTCTTCCGCGACCACTACAACATCCCGCTGGTGGCGCGCGACGCCTCCGACCTCTTCCTCGGCAAGCTGGCCGGCGTCGAGGATCCTGAGCGCAAGCGCAAGATCATCGGCGCCACCTTCATCGACGTTTTCGAGGAAGAGGCCGCCAAGCTCGGCGGCGCCGACTTCCTGGCTCAGGGCACCCTCTATCCCGACGTGATCGAGAGTGTCTCTTTTACCGGCGGTCCCTCGGTCACCATCAAGAGCCATCACAACGTCGGCGGCCTGCCCGAGCGCATGCGCATGCGGCTGGTCGAGCCGCTGCGCGAACTCTTCAAGGACGAGGTGCGCGACCTCGGCCGCGAGCTGGGCCTGCCGGACAAGCTGGTCGGCCGCCACCCCTTCCCGGGGCCGGGCCTGGCCATCCGCATGCCCGGCGAGATCACCCGCGAGAAGGCGGAGATCCTGCGCAAGGCGGACGCCGTCTATCTGGACGAAATCCGCAAGGCCGGCCTCTATGACGCCATTTGGCAGGCCTTCGCCGTGCTGCTGCCGGTCAAGACCGTCGGCGTGATGGGCGACGCCCGCTCCTACGACCACGTCTGCGCCCTGCGCGCCGTCACCTCCACCGACGGCATGACCGCCGAAAGCTACCCCTTCGACCACGAGTTCCTGGCCCACACCGCGACGCGCATCATCAACGAAGTCCGCGGCATCAACCGCGTCGTCTACGACGTGACGAGCAAGCCGCCGGGCACGATCGAGTGGGAGTAGGGGGAGATCTTTCTAGCCGGATCAGCTGCCTATAGGGCCGCTCTTGGTCGAGTGATAGCTTGACGAGGCAAGCGAAGGTAGTCCGCAGACGGGCCAGATAGCCTTGGGGCGGCGGAAACACGCCGCCCGCGCCCCGTCGGCGGCCTGGTGTTCGGCAGCCCCGCGCATCGACCAGGAGCCGGGGACTGCGCGAAGGGCTCGGACGCGGTGATGGGCATCCAGAAACGGTCGAGATCGTTGGGGCGTGCTACGGTCGCGGTCCTGGCGAATGGCCCTTCCACTTCGAGGGGTCGAATGGCTCGAGGGGCGCACCTGGACGTGCTCCGCTCGTCATTTCAGAGATCGGCTCGGAGGGCCGCCGGACGACCGGAGCAGGTTGGTCCAGGTACGATCGAAGAGCGCGCTCACATCGTCCCGGAAGCAGGGCCATCGGGCGGCAGCGGTTTCCATGACCACATGCCTACTCCATTTCGGCATCGGTGGCCGAAAGGTTCTCGCCCATGTGAGCTGGCAGGTTAGAGGACCAATCCACCGCCGCCCGCGGCCGGTTGTCCACTGTAAGCCGGAAAACGTCCGGGCGATTGTAGTGGCCTACCGAGTCGAGCAGCAGGCGTTCCTCTATGCAGCGGTTCAGATCGATTTCGCCGTAGATGATGACTTCTTTGCCAGCCACCGGCCCGGCGACCCACTTTCCATCCGGACCGATGATCCCCGAACCGCCCGGCATGATATCGTTGGCGTCGCCGCCCAGATCGCCCATACCGCCGATGGCTTCCATAAGCTCGAAATCCTCGGGGATATGGCTGGTGTTCTGGTACGAGCCCACGCAAATCACATAGCATTTGCCCTCGAACGCATAATGCCGACTGGCAAGGTGATGCTCCTCCGGCAATTCCGGCCAAGCCGCGACATGCACGTCCTCATGCTTGGCATGCATTGCGAACCGCGTCAGTGGCATCCAGTGTTCCCAACAGATCAGGCCGCCCACGCGGCCTTGCGCGTCCGTGTCGAACGCATGCAGCGTGCTACCATCGCCGTAGGCCCAGATGTTGCGTTCCGTGTAGGTGGGCATCAATTTGCGATGTACCCCCAGCAACTTGCCTTTGTCAGATATGAAGAACTGCGAATTGAAGAGCGAACTGGACTTCGGCGACAGCTTTTCACTTGCACCAATGACCACCATCGCCCCCGCCTGAGCGGCTGCGGCGCATAGCCGCTTCAACGGCTCACCCCCGATCATAAGGGCGTTTTCGTGTAGTCGACGATACACGCGTCCGGAGACCTCATCGCCCCAGTTGGCGGCGCCGAAAATCCACAATGGGTAGGTGGGAACCCAGGTTTCGGGAAAGGCGATCAACGTGGCGCCCTCTTTTGCAGCCTCGTGGATCAGGCGGATACCTTTGTCGATCGTGGCATCGATATCCATGAAAACGGGGGCCGCTTGGACGGCAGCAGCGATATAGGTGTTGTCTTTGGCAGATTTCGCCATGGCTTCACTCTTTAGACTAAGGGCGCGCTGCCCCGATCCACCGGACCGGGGCGTAAGCGGTTCAGCGCAGCAGGTTGGTCCAAATGCGATCGTAGACCGCGATCACATCGTCCGGGCAGGTCGGCACGAAATCCGGCGGGGGCGCCGACGCGGGAATGTTGGCCTCGACCGCCGCCTGCAAATCGGCGTCTAGAAACGCTTCGACTCCCTGCACGCCGGCCCCGAACCGCGCCCAGTTCGTCAGCTCGGCCGCGTTTTCCGGCTCGAGAAGCCAGTTCATGAAGACCCGCACATTCTCGGCATTGGGCGCGCCGTCGAGCATGACCACACTGTCGACCCAGCCGGTATAGCCCTCGTCCGTGTAGATATATTTCAGGCTCGGCTTGTCGTCCCGCGCGCGCATGCCCAGACCCGACCAGATCTGGCTGACGACGACATCCCCTGAGACCAGCAACTCCCGTGAGCCGTCGGCATTGATCGAGCGCCAGTTGTCCTTCGAGGCCAGCAGAAGGTCGTTGACCGCACGCAGCTCTTCGGGGTTGCCGTTGCATCTGTCGTAGCCGAGGTAGCGCAGACCGGCGTTGATCACGTCATGCATGTCGCGGTGGACGTTGATCCGGCCCCTTGCCTCTTCGGGCGGATCGAAAAGCAGCGAAAGGCTGTTGGGCGGATCGGCGATCACGGCGGTGTCGACCATGAGCGATGTCGTGCCGGTTTGGTACGGAACGGCATACTGGTTCTCTGGGTCGTAGTAGGGGCCGAGGAAGGCCGGGGACAGGTTGCCGAAGTTCTCCAGTTCGGTCACACCGGCCGGCTGGATCAGCCCCTCGCGCACGAGCACCTGCACCATGTAGTCGGTGGCCACGGCGGCATCATAGTTCGTCCCGCCTGCCTGGAGCCGGGCCAGAAGCGTCTCGTTGGAGTCGATGACGTCGACGACAATCCGGATCCCGGTCTCGGCCTCAAACCTGTCCATCTGTTCTTGCGACATGTAATCCGCGTAGTTGTAGAGATTGATGATCTCATCGGCCGAGACCGGCGAGACGGCGAAAGCCGCGGCGGCAAGCGTCGACAGCCCCCAAGTGGTCTTGATCATTTTCGATGCCCTCCTCTAGTTGGTCCGCGTTGTCTTCCTGCCGAGAAACCAAGAAAGCCCGACGAACAGGATTGAGATCGCCAGCATCAGCGTGGCGACGGCGTTGATTTCCGGGGTGAAGCCGATGCGCGCGAGGCCGTAGATCGCGACGGGCAAGGTGGTGGAGCCCGGCCCCGAGATGAAGTTGGCGATGATGAAATCATCGAGAGAGACGATGAAGGCCAGGCAGAAGCCTGAGGCGATGCCCGGCATCATTAGAGGGATAAGGATCGTGCGGATGACATCGGCGCGCGAGGCATAGAGATCGCCCGCCGCTTCATCGAGCGTCGCCTCGATGCCATTCAGCCGCGCCGAGATCGGCAGATAGGCAAAGGGGATGCAGAACACCGTATGCGCCGCGATCAGCGACACGAAGCCAAGCGGAATGCCGATGGTCACGAAAAAGATCAGGCTGGCGATCGCCGTGATGATTTCGGGCACCATCAGCGGCAGGCTGACAAGCGATACCGCCCCGGTCTGTCCCTTCAGCGAGGGGCCGCGTAGCAGCGAAATCGCCGCCATCGTCGCCAATGTCGTCGCAAGGGTTGCGGCGACGACCGCGACGAAGAGCGAGTTGCCCGCCGCGTCGCGGATCGTGGGATTGTTGAAGGCCCGGACATACCAGTCGAACGAAAACCCACCCCACTCGGTGATTGAGCGCGTCGCGTTGAACGAGTAAACCGAGACCACAAGAAGCGGCGCGTAAAGGAAGGTCAGGCAGATGACCGCCAAGGCGCCGAAGCCGGGATAGCTGCGCAGGCGGTCAAGGCGGGTGGCGTGTCTCATCGCATCTCTCCACGCCGCGTGCGTTCCTGGGACCGGACGAACTGGATCAGGCCCAGCATCACGACGGTCATGAGAATGACGGCGCAGGCCGCGCCGAACGGCCAGTTCCGCGAGGCCTGAAACTGTTGCGCGATCAGGTTGCCCGCCAGGAGTTCGCGGCCGCCGCCCAGAATATCGGGCGCGAGATAGGAGCCGATCGACGGGATGAAGACGAGGATCGCCCCGGCCACGATCCCGGCCTTCGCGCCGGGGATCACCACATCGAGCAGGACCCGCGCCTTGCTCGCGTAGAGATCGAACGCTGCCTCGACCAGCCGGGTATCCGACCGCTCCAGCGCCGCGTAGATCGGCAGGATCATGAAGGGCAGATAGCTATAGGCCAGGCCCAGCACGATGGCGAAATCGGTGTAAGCGATCGGCAAGGGCGCATCGATCACATCAAGGCCCAGCAGCGCCTCGTTGATCGGCCCCTGATCGCGGATGATGAAGAGAAGCGCCAGGGTGCGGATCAGAAGGTTGACCCAATAGGGCACCGTCACCAGGAAGACCCAGAACATCCGCTGGTCGGCCGGCCTGGTCGCGATGAAATAGGCGGTGGGAAATCCGATGGCCAAGCAAACCGCCGTTGCCAGCACCGCCATGACGAGCGAGCGACCGAAGATCTCCAGATAAGCGGCAGAAAAGGACAGGCTGTCATCGAAGATGTCGCGCTGAAAGAGGAACTGCTGATAGGCATCAAGCGAGAAGTGCCAGACGACCCCGCCATAGATCCCCGCCTCCAGAAACGAATAGACCACCACGATGAGGAGCGGGCAGACGAGACCGACCACAAGAACGGCCAAGGCTGGCGACAGCATCAGCCGCCGCGACCGGATCTCCCGGACCCGGTGTGAGCGCGGGGCCGCCGCGACCGCGCCTTGCATGGAGGCGGAGCCGGCGGTCATCGCGTGGCAGGTGTGAGCACGGTCGCGGCGCTCGGATCGATGCGCAGGCTGCACCGGTCGCCGGGCGCGGGCACCGGGCGCGCGTGGTCGGCGTGCTGCAAGCGCGCTTGCAAGGCCTGCGCGCCGACCTTCAGGTGAACGACGGTGTCGGTGCCCAGAAACACCGTTTGCTCCACCACGGCATCAAGGGCCGTCTGGCCGGGCGGCAAGAGGTCCACCTTCTCAAGCCGGACCGACACCACGACCCGCTCGCCCAGCGCCAGACCGGCATCGGCGGCAAGCCCGAGCCCTCCCAGCACGGTGATCTGCGCCGCGCCCGACGCTGCCCTTTCCACCCGGCCCGCGAGCAGATTGGTCTCGCCGATGAAGGTCGCCACGAACTCATTGGCCGGGGAGTTGTAGATCGCCTCGGGCGAGCCGATCTGCTCCACCCGGCCGCTGTTCATCACCGCCACCCGGTCGGACATGGCGAGCGCTTCCTCCTGATCGTGGGTGACGAAGAGAAAGGTGATCCCGGTCTTGATCTGGATCTGCTTCAGTTCGGAGCGCATTTCCCGGCGCAGCTTGAGGTCGAGGGCTGAGAGCGGCTCGTCGAGCAGCAGAAGCTTTGGATTGGGCGCAAGTGCGCGCGCCAGCGCGATGCGCTGCTGCTGACCGCCCGACAGCTTGGCGGGCTTGCGCTCGGCCATCTCCGCCAGCTTCACCAGACCGAGCATCTGCGCGACCCTCTGCTCAATCGCGGCGGGCTCCCAGCCCAGGCGGCGCAGCGGATAGGCCACGTTCTCGGCCACCGTCATATGCGGGAAGAGCGCATAGTGCTGGAAGACGGTGTTGATGGGGCGCTGGTTCGGTGCGAGGTTTTCGATGCTCTCGCCATCCAACCGGATGGATCCGGCGGTCAGATCCTCAAAACCGGCGATGGCCCTCAGAAGGGTCGTCTTTCCGCATCCCGAAGGGCCAAGCAGGGTGAAGAACTCGTTTTCACCGATGCCGAAGGAGATATCGTCGAGCGCGGGGGTTTGCGCGTTTGGATAGAACTTGACGGCCCTCGCGACGTTAAGTGCGCTGCCGACGAACGGAGCCTCGCTCGCCTCGCAAGGCAGGCTGCCGTCGGGGGATGCCGTCATGTGCTTCATGTCGTTCTCCATGGACATACCCGGCGACGGCGATCAGTAGCTGGGCGGGGTGATCGCCCAGATGACGATTGTCTCCACGCTTCCGGGGTTGCTGTATCGATGGGGGGTGGTGCTTGGAAAACCGAAGCTGTCGCCGGCTTTGAGAAGAAAGGTCTGATCGCCGATCTGAAGCTCAAGCTGCCCTTGAAGCACCACTCCGGCCTCTTCGCCCTTGTGGTGATAGGCCTCGGGGCCGCTGCTCGACCCCGGCGGGAACCGGCAGTGAAGCAGTTCAAGCTGGCCGCGCAGGTTCGGCGACAACAGCTCATCCCGCACCCCGGCCTCGTATTTCAGCGCGCGGCGCTGCTCGGCGCGCACAATGAAGGCCCGTTCATTCTCGTCCAAGGCCTCCTCGTTGTGGAAGAACCAGCTGATCGAGACCCCAAGCGCCCGCGCCACCTTCTGCAACGCATCCACGCTCGGGCTCGAGATCCCGCGTTCCATCTGGCTGATGAAGCCGGTCGATAACCCAGACTGCGCCGCCAGTTCGGGGATGGTCATCCGCTTTAGTTTGCGTAGATCCCGCACCTCCTGGCCGACACCCCGCGCGGCATCGCCATCGGCAAGGTCGGGAACATCCAGAACCAGATCTTGAGACGCGTCGCTCATGAGCCCTCCGCTTTCTAGGGTGTTTCACAACAGTGAAATTTTCAATATCTTTTTTCACAACAGTGATCTTCATGGTACAATAATTCACAATATAGAGAAAGAGGATGTAAGCTATGAAAGCCGTCACGCGAGTGAACCCGCCCAACGCCGTCCAACTCACGCCAGACGCGACCTTCATGGAAATCGTGGAATTAACGGCCAGGGACGACGAACGCGTCTGGATCAAGGAACCCGGCATCGGTGTCGATGTCTGGTGGCGTCCGCTGATGTTCGACATCGCCAACGGAAACCATGTCGAGATCCTGCGGGTGCGCAAAGGGGGCTCGCTTGGCCGCCATCTGCACCCGACCCCGGTCCATGGCTTCGTCCTTGAGGGCCGCTGGCGCTACCTCGAACATGACTGGGTGGCAGAACCCGGCGCTTATGTCTACGAGCCCGCCGGCGATGCGCACACGCTGGTCTGCGAGGAAGAGGAGATGAAGACCTTGTTCCACATCAACGGGCCGATCCTCTACGTCGACGACGAGTCGAATGTTATTGCGATGGACGACAACAAGTCGCTGATCCAGCGCGCGCGCGAGCACTATGGCTCGAACGGTCTCGGCGCCGACTTCGTCGACAGGCTGCTGCGCTGAGCGCGCCGCGCACGGCCGGAACAGAGTTGTTCCACTTAAGAGGGACTGCCATGGAAGCGTCGCTGCCCCAGCATGAACTGGACGTTGTCATCATCGGCGGCGGCGTCGCGGGCTGCTCGGTCGCCTATCATCTTACGAAGATCGGCGTGTCGGATGTCGCGCTTTTCGAGCGCAAGCAGCTGACCTGCGGCACAACATGGCACGCCGCCGGCCTGGTGACACAACTCCGGGCGACGCGGAACATGACCGAGCTGGCCAAGTATACGGGCGAACTGTTTTCAAGCCTAGAGACGGAAACCGGCCAGGCGACGGGCTTTCGTCAGAACGGCTCGATTCGCGTCGCTACGAACATGGACCGTTTCGAGGAACTCAAGCGCGGGGTGTCAATGGCCCGCAGTTTCGGCCTTGAGGCGGATGTGCTGACGCCGGACGCCATCAAGGAACGATGGCACCCCGTCAACGCCGAGGACATCGTCGGCGGAGTATGGATGCCCAAAGACGGCCAGGTTAACCCGGCCGACGTGACCATGGCGATGGCGAAGGGGGCGAAGGCGGGCGGCGCGACGCTCCATGAAGGCATCAAGGTCACCCGGATCCTCGTGGAGGGGGGCCGGGCGACCGGCGTGGAAACCGACCAGGGCATCGTGCGGGCCAAATCCGTCGTGATCTGCGGCGGCATGTGGTCCCGGACGCTGGCGGGCGATATCGGCGTGTCCCTGCCCCTGCACGCGGCCGAGCATTTCTACATTGTCACCGAGGCGATCACCGACCTGCCCCGGGATCTGCCGGTGCTGTTCGTGTCGGACGAACACGCCTACTACAAGGAGGATGCCGGCAAGATCCTGCTTGGCTGCTTCGAGCCCGATGCCAAGCCATGGGGCATGGGGGGGATCCCGGAAGATTTCTGCTTCGATAGCCTGCCGGACGATTTCGACCATTTCGAGCCGATCTTGGAAAAGGCGACACGGCGCGTCCCGATGCTCGCCGATGTGGGCATTCAGCTATTCATGAACGGACCGGAAAGCTTCACGCCGGACGACAGGTATCTTCTGGGCGAAACGGCCGAGGTCGCGGGGCTCTTTTGCGCCTGCGGGTTCAACTCGGTTGGCATCCTTTCCTCGGGCGGTGTGGGCAAAGCACTGGCCGCCTGGATCAAGGAGCGCCGCCCGCCGATGGAGTTGATCGACGTCGACGTTCGGCGCATGCAGCCCTTCCAGAGCAACAACCGCTACCTCCACGACCGCACGACGGAGACACTGGGGTTGCTGATGGACATGCATTGGCCTAATCGCCAATACGAGACGGCCCGAGACCTGCGTCGCAGCCCGTTTCACGACAAGCTGCGCACCGCCGGGGCCGTGATGACGGAGGCGGCCGCATTCGAGCGCCCTGGCTTCTTCAAGGCGGAGGGTGAGACCGGCGAGTTCGGGTATTCCTACGGCCCTCAAGCCTGGGACGGCGCCTGCCGTCGCGAAGTGCAAACCACGTATCGGAACGTCAGCCTGTTCGACCATAGCTGCTTCGCCAAGTTCATGCTCGAAGGGCCTGATGCTTGCGGCGTGCTCAACAGAATCTGCGCTAACGATATCGACGTTCCTGTGGGCCGGCTGATCTACACGCAGTGGCTGAACGAGCGGGGCGGTATCGAGGCGGATGTGACTGTCACCCGCCTGAGCGAAACCCGCTTCATGGTGGTCACGATCGCCTCCTCGCAGACGCGCGACATGGCCTGGCTCAAGGCGCATACACCCGAGGGCGCGAGAGCGTTCACCTACGACGTAACCTCAGGGCTGCCGATGCTTGCGCTCATGGGCCCGAAATCGCGGGCGCTTCTGGAGGCGCTGTCGGGCGATGACTTCTCAAATGACGTCCATCCGTTCGGGACCAGCTGTCAGATTGAGATCGGCTATGCGACGGTCCGCGTCTCGCGGGTTACGTTCGTGGGAGAACTGGGATGGGAGATCTATGTGCCGGCCGACTTTGCGGGCTATGTCTTCGACCGGATCACCGAGGCCGGGGGCGCCGTTGGCTTGGGCCATGGCGGCTACTTCGCGATCAACTCGATGCGCATGGAGAAGGGCTACCGACACTGGGGCCACGACATCGGCATTGAGGATACGCCCTTGGAAGCGGGGCTGAGCTTTGCCGTCAGCTATGACAAGCCTGGAGGCTTCATCGGCCGCGATGCCCTGATGCGGCAGCGAGATGCAGGCCGCCCGCGCAAGCGCCTCATTCAGGTGTCGCTCGAAGGCAGCGCCAACGCGCCCTATCTCCATCACGACGAACCGCTCCTGATGGATGGCGAGATCGTCGGCTCGATCACCTCGGGCGCCTACGGCCACCGGGTGGGGGCATCGCTGGGGATGGGATATGTGACCTGCCGCGAAAGCGTGACAAAGGCCTTGCTTGACGCTCACCATTGGGAGGTGGAGGTGGCCTGCGATCGCTTCCCGGTCAAGGTGAGGCTCGGGTGCTGGTTCGACCCGAAAGGCGAGCGAGTCCGCAGCTGATCCGACCGCGTCGGCCATTTGGGATTCGAACGCGGATGCTTGCTAGGCATTGAACTGCGTCCATGAGTGGTCAGTGACGTCATGTCCGCCGATGCCTCGCCCCTCGATCCGGAGGCAAAGCGACGGATATTGGGGGCGAGAGACGACAGTTACGACTTTGATCGCGGTGCGATGCGTTCTCCCAAAAGACGCAGGGAAAGGTCGGACAGATCGACTAGGCGCTGACGACTGCCATACAGCACGCTAGAGAGGCGGGCACACCAGGGGCCACCCCAGTCCTCGGCCACGCAACGATGACATGACGAACTAGCCGTGCGTATGGGCGTATCGGTGTATTCCTGGTGGCTTCGATCAAACCGAGCGGTAACCACATCGGCGCCAAACAGGACCGTGGAGGGGCCGGATGTGCGACGGTTCATGAGGTTCCGCAACGGACCGGCCGCCGCTCAAGCCGCTAGGAGGCCCGGTGATCTAACCCTGGTAAGCGGCCTGGTAGAGCGTAATCACCTCATCCTTGGTGGGCTGTTTCGGGTTGGTTACGCCGCAGGCATCCCGCATCGCATTGTCGGCCAGCGTCGGAAAGTCCTCGGGCTTGACCACGTCGAACGCAGCCAGATTCGGGGGAATGCCAACCTCCGCCGACAACGCACGGATCGCGGTCAGCGCCGCCTCTGCGCTCCCGGCCGGTGTCATATCGCGTGTATCGACACCCAGGGCCTCGGCTATTTCGACGAACCGCTCCGGCACGGCCCGGGCATTATAGGCTTGGATGTGCGGCAAGAGGATCGCGTTGCAGACCCCGTGGGGCAGATCATAGAGGCCGCCGAGTTGGTGGGCCATGGCATGGACGTAGCCGAGGCTGGCGCTGTTGAACGCCATTCCCGCCAGAAACTCGGCGTAGGTCATCATTTCCCGCGCCTCGTGGTCATGGCCGTCCTTCACCGCCCGGGCGAGGAACCCGGAGACCAGTTTGATGGCATGCAGCGCCGCCGAGTCCGTCACCGGTGTCGCGGCCGTCGAGACATAGGCTTCAATGGCATGGGTCAGGGCGTCCATCCCGGTCGCGGCGGTCAGCGCTGGTGGCATAGCCTCCATCAGGTCGGGGTCATCCACGGACAGGGTCGGGGTCGTCCGCCAATCGACAATCGCCATCTTCACGTGGCGGGTCTCGTCGGTGATGATGGCGAAGCGGGTCATCTCGCTGGCTGTGCCTGACGTCGTATTGATGGCAACCAGCGGCAGCATCGGCTTGGTCATCTTGTTGATGCCCTCGAAGTCGCGGATATCGCCGCCATGGGTCGCCAGGATCCCGATCGCCTTCGCCGCATCATGGGGCGAACCGCCGCCGAACGAGACGATGAAGTCACATCCTTCCTGCCGGAGCAAAGCGGTTCCGGCATCGACTTGAGCCGTGGTTGGATTGGGCTCGACCCCGTCGTAGACCGCGTATCCGACGCCGATCTCGTCGAGCAGATCGGTCACGACCTTGGTTGCCTTAAGCTCTCGATGCAAGGGGGCATCGGTGACGATGAGCGCCTTCTTGAACCCGAGCGCCTGAATCTCCCGGCCAGCATCGGCAAGACCGCCGGTCCCCATGATGTTTACCGCCGGCATAAAGAAGTAGTAGGCCATAGCTTCCTCCGCTGGTTCGCGTGTTCGACCGGGAATCCCCGAGTGCAACCTCGCGTCTTGATAGAGTTTGCAAATACGGCCATCTGAGCGCAAGCGACGACTTGGGGTCGCAAGGGCGCTTCTTGAGTGCCCGGCCACTTCCTGCCGATACATCAAAAACTGATAATGCGTGTGTCCGGTGCCATTACGATGGCGAGGAACGCAGGTCCGCCAGGCTCGACCCCGTCGATGCGGTCGGCAACCTCGAGCCCTGCCTGCCGCATACAGCCCGGGCAGGTGAAGACGCGCCCGCCTGCCGCGACGATCTCGGCGATCATGTCATGCGCCGTCTTGCCGCTCATCGCCCCAGCGTGCTGCGGCACATTCGCGTTGGCGAAGGTCACAGCGCGGACGTTCAGGAACACGACGACATCGCCGCCCGCAGTCTGGATGTTTCGCGCAAACTTGAGGCCCTTCAGTCCGGCCCAGGCATCGTCACTTGTGACATGGACCACGAGGGTCGCTGCCGGTTCTGCGTCTTGTGCCTGGGATGGGAGCGGCACTGCGATCAGAAGCGGGAGCGCGACGACAAGTGAGAGTATGAGTCTCATCGGACTGTCCTCCTTTCAGAATGGTGTTTTCGCTTACAAAGCCGGCGCCTGCGCCAGCCAACCGTGCCCCTGCATCGAGAAGCAGGAGACGGCGGGACGGCCGCGACACTGCCCGCCGATCGCCTGCAGCGGTTTCCGCTCGGGCGCGTCTGGGCTGGGGCGGGGCAGCCATCAGCCAGCCCTCCGCCAGACCGGACCTTCAGCACGATCCTCAATGGTGATGCCGAACGCGACGAGTTGGTCGCGGATCCGATCCGCAGTGGCGTAGTCCCCTGCTGATCGAGCGGCTTGCCGTGCCTCAACCAGATGCTGGATCCTTGCCGTATCTTCGTCTTCGCCCGAGAGGGGCCCGAACCAGGCGGCCGGGTCCTGCTGCAGCAGACCCAGCAGGCCGCCGGCATCGCGCAAGGCTGCCTTGTAGGCGGCGCGATCCGCCGGGGCCGTCGCCCGGCGCGCCGCCTTTGCTATTCGGAAGAGTTCGGCGATGGCGCTCGGGAAGTTCAGATCGTCCTGAAGGGCCGCCTCGAACGCATCGATCAGGCCGGGCGGACAGGCAACATCGGGAGCATCGCCAAGATCGCGAAGCGCACCATAGACACGATCGAGACCGCGTTTCGCCTGGGCGAGTCCGTCCGCGCTCCAGTCGAGCGGTTGGCGATAGTGCGCGCCCAGAAGCGCGAGGCGGATCGCCTCGCCTGGCGCCTCGCTCAGGAGATCGCGGACGAGAAGCACGTTGCCGAGCGACTTCGACATCTTGCGTCCCCCGACGGTGACGAAGCCGTTGTGGACCCAATAGCGGCAGTAGAGCTGTCCGTCGTGGGCGCAGGTGCCTTGGGCGATCTCGTTTTCATGGTGCGGAAAGATCAGGTCCTGGCCGCCGCCATGGATATCAATTGTTTCACCCAGGCGCTGCTCGATCATGGCCGAGCATTCGATATGCCAGCCGGGTCGTCCGCGGCCCCAGGGGCTCTCCCAGCCCGGCAGGTCCGGTGTCGAGGGCTTCCAGAGGACGAAGTCCGCCGGGTCGCGCTTGTAGGGCGCGACCTCGATCCTGGCGCCGGCGATCATCTCGTCGCGATTGCGGCCAGAGAGAGCGCCGTAGGCTGAAAAGGAGGGCACGTGGAACAGGACATGCCCCTCGACCGCATAGGCATGCCCCCGCGCGACCAACCCTTCCACCATATCGATGATCCCGGGGATATGCTCCGTCACGCGCGGCTCAAGATCCGGCGTCAGGACTCCGAGCGCGGCCATGTCGGCATGGTAGGCCGCGACATAGCGCTCCGTGACGGCAGAGATCGGCTGGCCAACCTCCTTCGCAGCGGCGTTGATCTTGTCGTCGACATCCGTGAAGTTGCGGGCGTAGACGACGTGCTCGAAGCGCCGCTTTAGCAGGCGATAGAGAACGTCGAAGACGACGGCCGGGCGCGCATTGCCGATATGGGCGAAGTTGTAGACGGTCGGCCCGCAGACATACATCGTCACGTAATCGGGGTTTGCCGGTACGAACGGCTCTTTCGTTCGCGTCAGAGTGTTGGTCAGGCACAGCGTCATGGCTGCGTCTCCTCTTGCCCAGGGCGGCCGGGCAGCTCGACGTAGAACCCGCCGCCGTCCGCCTCAGGCAAGGGATGAAAGCGCGTGACAAGCCCGCGCCTACGCGCCTCGAGGAGTTGCCGGCCGATCGGAAGGAAGAGGGTCTCTCCACTGGTTGCGGTGGCCGGATCGATGCGGATCACCACGCTTGTCACATCGTCTGAGGGCGACCGTTCCAGCATTTGGGAGATCGCCGACCGGGTATGACTTAAGGAGACTCCCCGCAAGTCGAGCGTGTGTTCGCCGTTTGCACGGTCGCCGACGAGCGCGCGAAGGCTGTCAGGTTCAAACAACGGCATGACGGGTTCTTCCTGACTGGAGACGACGTACCGGGGGCAACAGGTCCGTCATCGATGCACCTCGACCTTGTCGGTTGCGCTCCGCCCGCGTCGCAGCAGGGACCTCTCCAACGCAACCCCCTCAGCCGGCGTATGCTGCCCGCGGCAATTTGGATTTCTGCAGGGGCGGGGCTGGATCGACGTGACCGCCATGGCTGTACCCTTCCTGCATTCGGCGGAAGCAACGTTATAACGTTGCGCTAAGTGGTCACAAGGGCCAATTGCCCCTGGCCGTCCGGTCGTCGGCATCGTGGGACCGCGCGCGTGGCCGAGACCAGTTCACGGTCCCAGATGAGGTCATGCTTAGGCCCGGTGACAGCGCGCAGTTCGGTGCGGCCGACGACTTGTCCGCCGACTTCGGCGTTTATGTTTCCGAGCCGGGCACGATGCCGGGCGGCAGACTTGCGACGTGCTCCGCGATCTTGCCAGGCCGCGTGAACCACACCCGCCCGCTGTCCGCCTGCGTCCGAATATGCTGAAGCGCGCGTCGGAGCTGGGCCAGCCGGAACGGCTGTCCGACGATAGGCGTATGGAGCGAGATGGCGCAGACGAGTGGCTGCTCTGCCGATTGACGCAGCATTTCGTCGAACTGGTCGACGATCATGCCGGTAAAGTCGGTGGCCGTGTGATGGCGGGTGAGCATGGCCGGCGCGTCGTTGATCTCCACCGGATAGGGCATCGCCAGGAGGGGACCGGCACGCGTCGCGAGCCAGACCGGTTGGTCGTCCAGTGGCCAATCGAGAACGTAGGAATAGCCCGCTTCCTTGAGCAGGTCGGGGGTGACCGCCGTTTCCGAAATCCAAGGCCCCAGCCAACCTTGCGGCGTATGGCCTTCATGTCGGGCGATCGTTGCGGTCGCCTCCTGGATCAGCGCGCGTTCCGCGGCTTCGCCGAGATCGCCCTGGCGTTCCGAGTTCGTTCGGCCGTGCGCGACGATCTCGTCGCCACGGGCCCGGGCGCGTTCGAAAACCTGCGGCGCATAGTCGTAGACCGCGGAGTTGACCAGAAGGCAGGCCGGAAGCTGCAATTCTTCGAGAAGATCGAAGAGTCTCCAGATGCCGACGCGCAAGCCGTAATCGCGCCAGGCGAAGTTCCTCACATCGGGCTGAGGCGTCGCATAGGACGGCGTATGGCCAAGCCCCTCGCCGAAGTGAAAGTGCTCCACGTTGATGGCGAGGTAGAAGGCAAGCCGCTTGCCATTGGGCCATTCGTAGTGCGGTCGGCCAGAGATGGGGCTGTAGTGGTAGCGGCCGTGCGTCTTCAGGGTCATCGCAGCTCGCGCTCCGCCTGCTCGAACCAGCCTATGACACGCGCAAGATGAGCCTCGCCCCAGGTCGCGACGAACTTCTGCGTTCCCTGGTCGGTGGGGTCGCGAAGCGCCGCGAGGCGTTGCTCGACGTAGGTCGGGGTGAGCGGGATGCGGCAAAGCACTGTGATGCAGTGCTTCCAGTCGTCGTAAGTCTTGAGAGTCAGGGCCACGGTCACCTTGCCCCAGCTTCTGCAAGCTGTTCCTTAAAGAGCACGGGGGTCCGGCCCGGCGCGGGCTGTCGGATCGGAGAGTGGAGGACTGTCGCCCTGACGCTGCCGAGGGATCCGGTCAAGACCGAGACCGGCAGAGGCTGCGATGACCCAATGTGAGTCTGGCTTTCCATAAGGCTCCTCTCCCTCGTTCAGGCCGCACCGGCGGCAATGCAACGCTCGCAGGTGCCCTCCACCTCGATCACGCGCCGTGTCGGGCGGAACCCGATCAGGGCGGCATGCTCGGAGATCAGGCGCTCTAGCCGCCGGTCTTCCAACTCGACCGATGTCCCGCAGGTGCTGCAAATGAAGAACAGGCAGTCATGGCAGCGCTCCGGATGCGCGCAGGGGACGTAAGCGTTCCGGCTTTCGATCTTCGAGACGAGACCCTGGAGCATCAGGAACTCGAGCGCCCGATAGACGGTCGGTGGCCCGACCGGGCGGGAGTCCCGAAGCTTCAGCGCTTCGATCAGTTCGTAGGCGCCCGTCGGACGACCGCTCTCCCAGAGCAACTCCAGTATCTGGCGCCGCAGCTTCGTCAGTTGCGCTCCGCGTGCGTCACAGAGCGACACCGCCAGCGCAACCCGTTCAGCAGGCGCATGCCGCCCGCGGCAATCGGGATCTGTGCAGGGCCGGGGTTGGATCGACGTGAGCGCCATGACCTTACCCTTCTTGCGTTTCAGATAAGCAACGTTATAACGTTGCATTCATTGATCGCAAGAGCCGCCTGCCTCCGGTCGCCGGGCGGCGTGGCCGCAGGAAAGGGTCTAATATGGACACAGCAGTGCTTACGGACTCCGATCTCGCCAACCCGGGTGGGCGCCGGCGGCCCAGCCAAGCAGAGGCGGAAGCGGCGGTGCGGACGCTGATCGAGTGGGCGGGCGACGACCCGGATCGCGAAGGCCTCGTTGGCACGCCCGAGCGCGTGGTGCGGGCCTATGAAGAGTTCTTCGCCGGATATAACGAAGATCCGGTCGCGCTGCTGGCGAGGACATTCGAGGAGACTGCCGCCTACGATGAAATGGTCGTCTTGCGCGACATCCGCCTCGAGTCCCATTGCGAGCACCACATCGTTCCCATCCTGGGTAAGGCACATGTCGGTTATCTGCCGGCGGGCCGCGTCGTCGGGATTTCCAAGCTCGCGCGCCTTGTCGAGCTGTTCGCCAAGCGGATGCAGATCCAGGAGGCGCTGACGTCGCAGATCGCAGACAGCATTCAGGAGGTGCTGAAGCCGCGCGGCGTCGCCGTTGTCATCGAGGCGGCGCACCAATGCATGACCACGCGCGGTATCCGCAAGCCGGGAGTCAGCATGGTGACCAGCCGCATGCTCGGCTCCTTTCGAGACGACCCGGCGACCCGCCGGGAGTTTTTCGCCATGATCGGAAGCCCCAGGAGCGCTCCGTATGAGAGCTGAACGCACCGACCCGCCGACCTCGACGTCCTTAGCGGCACGGATGTCGGTTGAGCAAGTCGGAGACGGCCTTGCCCTCGATACCCAGCTTCGCTGCCGACGGACCCATCTCCTGCAGTGCGACCGACGCCGACACGGATGGCGAAGCTCCAGAGCGAGCGACCGCGATCGCTGAGCCCTCTGTGTTGAGTCAATTTGTCTCCGAGGCATCGGCCTCGGGCAGACCCCTTCGACGATCCCCCTCGGCAATCCAGGCTCGCCAATCCAAGCTCGCCAATCCAAGCTCGGCAGTCCAGGGAAGCCGTAAACGACGATGCCAGCATGAGAGTTGCCGTCCATGAATGAGAGTCTCCCGCAGTCCAAGCTTCCCGTCACGGTCCTCTCCGGTTTCCTCGGTGCCGGCAAGACGACCTTGATGAACCACATCCTCAACAACCGCGAAGGCAAGCGCGTCGCGGTCATCGTCAACGACATGAGCGAGGTGAACATCGACGCGGATCTTATCCGCGATGGCGGCGCAGATCTGAGCCGTACCGAAGAGACTCTGGTCGAGATGACCAATGGCTGCATTTGCTGCACCTTGCGCGACGACCTTCTCAAGGAGGTCCGCCGGCTCGCTCAAGATGGTCGATTCGATTATCTTCTCATCGAATCGACCGGTATTTCCGAGCCGCTGCCCGTGGCGGCCACCTTCGATTTCCGCACTGAAGATGGAGAAAGCCTCGAGGATGTCTCGCGCCTCGATACGATGGTGACCGTCGTCGATGCCGCCAACCTCCTGCGCGACTATGCCTCGAGCGACTTCCTCAAGGACCGGGGGGAGGCGCTGGGCGAGGAAGACGATCGCACATTGGTCAATCTGCTCGTCGATCAGATCGAGTTTGCCGATGTTGTCATTCTGAACAAGATCGATGCTGCATCGCCGGAACGACTCGACGCGGCGCGCAAGATCGTCCGTTCGCTCAATCCCGATGCGGAGCTGATCGAAACCAGCATGTCGCGCGTTCCGCTGGACAAGGTCCTGAACACCGGGCGGTTCGATCACGACAAGGCTCAGGAGCATCCGCTCTGGTTCAAGGAACTTTATGGCTTTGCGGAACACACGCCGGAGACGGAAGAGTACGGCGTGCGCAGCTTCGTGTATCGGGCGCGCCGCCCCTTTCATCCCGAGAAGTTCCATGCCTTCATCAACGCGCCCTGGCCGGGGGTCATTCGCGCCAAGGGGCACTTCTGGCTGGCCACCCGCCCGGAATGGGCCGGCGAACTGAGCCAGGCCGGCGCGCTTGTGCGCCATGGGGCCATGGGCTTCTGGTGGGCAAATGTGCCGAAGGAGCGGTGGCCCGATCACCCGGAATGGCGCCAGCACATCGCCAGATCCTGGGATACCGTTTACGGAGACCGCCGCCAGGAAATCGTCTTCATCGGTGCCGATATGGACGAGGTCGCGATCCGTCGACGCCTTGACGCCTGCCTTGTCGGCGATGCCGATGCCCTGGCCATGCAGCCCGCAGCCTGGAAAGAGCTGAAGGATCCCTTCCCGATCTGGAAGCGGGCCGAGCCGTCGTGACCGGTCAAGTGACATCGCTGCAAGGCGTAGCGGTTGCGACGTCCGCTATGTCGGGCCTGGGCATCGAGACCTGCGATACGGCGGATGGCCTGGCGGCCGTCAACCGACCCGACATGCAGCTCGTCATCTGGCAGCGCGCGCTTCCCTTGCGCTTGCAAAGCTGGCTCGACCGTCTTGATGCTTCCTATCTGCCCGATACGCGGATTCTTGTTCGACCCCAAGACCTTCCGGCTGCGCTGCAACCGCATTTGGACGACTGTGGCCTGCCACCGGGAGACCTGCGCGACTTGCTGGTTCGGGACGTCGACGGTCTCGTCTCGACATTCTCCAAGGTTACCCGGAGCGATCTCGTTGATGTGAGGCTGGAGCGCGTCAGCCACGACGCCTGTTGGAAGTTTCACCGCGACTGCGTGGAGGCGCGCCTCCTGACGACCTATCGCGGTCCTGCGACCGAGTGGGTCCAGCCGATCCACGGGGAGCGGGCCCTGCGCGACCAGAGGCGGTTCAAGGGACCGGTCGAGCGCCTTGGCATCCACGACGTGGCGATCTTCAAGGGAAGCTGCGCCGGACCGGGCAGCGGAATCGTGCACCGCTCGCCGCCGATCGCGGGCAGCGGTCGCACGCGACTGCTGCTCTGCCTCAACAAGCGATCGGCTGCATCGCCCGAAGCGTGGCCTGAGAAAGACTGTTGAGCCTTATCCCGGAACGTTGGCGACCGTTCAGAACGCACTCGCCGGTACAGACCACTCAGTCCAACGTCTTGGCGCGATAGAGCCGCTCGGCAAGAGCAAGGTCTTCCTGTGTATCGATGTCGGTGACGCGGTAACGCGGCAGCGGATAGGGCAGGTAGCGCAGATCGCTGGCCGCCATCTTCATAAGGTGATCTCTGCCGTAGAGGTTGAAAGCGGCAGCGTCATAGTAGGTCGGTGGCAAATCCTGGGAGCGCACCTCGGTTGCGGCACGGTCGAGAAACTCAAGTCGCCCGTCCTCTGCGACAATTGCGGCCCATTGTGCGGGTGCGGGAAACTCGGCGACTGAGAGCACAGGTGCAGAGCCCCCATGTTCGCGAAAGAGTGCAAAACCTCCAGCGAGATCTGCCGCCTCCAGCAGCGGCGCCGTGGCGTAGATCAGCGTGACGGTGGTGATGCTTTCGCCCCCGCCTTCGTACTCGTGGACAACCCAGCGCAGGACGTCAAGCAGTCCGGTATAGTCGTCGCTCAACTCGCTGGGCCGTGCGAAGCGTGGCGGACAGCCTTCGGCGGTGGCCACTTCGGCGATCGCGGCATCATCGGTCGAGACATGGATTTCGTCGAACAGACCTGAGGCCACAGCGGCTGCGAGCGGATGCGCGATCAGCGGCCGGCCGGCAAAGGGAACGAGATTCTTTCTGGGAATCCGCTTGCTGCCGCCGCGGGCCGGAACGATTGCTAAGTGCATGACTCTGGCATTGCGATCTACGGCTACTGGGCCAGAGGCCAGCGCTCGTACTGGCCGGTCGCCACCTGCATGACGTCGCGCTCGATCAGCATGTAGCTCCGATCTTCACGCAACTGCTCCAGGCGGCGGCGTTCCATCATGATCTCTGCATGGAACTGTCGAGTCTCCTTGTCGAAAGGGAGTCGGCCGCAATTGAGAAAACGAACCGCCTTGTCCGGGCCGCGCGCGCACATGGCTTCGCCCCGATTGTGGATTGACGGGGAAAAGGGAATGTCGAGTGATCCGCTTCGGAAAGCCTCGACCACGCCGGCAGCGAGATTACCCTTGCCCAGTGCGATCACTCCATCGACCACGGCCAGCGTTTCGCGCCGGATCTGCTCCATCTCCTCTTGCACGGCGGTCTCGTCGAAGAAAGTCTGAGCCGACATCTCGATGCCGCGCTGTGTCGTCACCAGCCCGGCGATGTTGTCCGCCATCGACGGAATCTTGAAAGCCTCGACCGCCGTCTTGGTCATCATGCGGGTCGCTTTCGAAAGCGCTGCGGTGACGGAGGACTGGCAGATCAGCTCTTCGGCCTGGATCGCAACACTTGGAAAGGCGGCCATGTACTGATGATAGACGGAACTGACCCGAACATGGCCCAGCCCAAAGTTTTCCAAGACCTCTCGCGCCAAGGGCTCAATCGAGCGGATTGCTGCGATATCCTGGGTGCGGCAGCCCTGTTCCGCCCAACCGATGCTGACCGCTTGCACGCCCTGCTGAGCGGCGAGCACCGCCTCCAGGATTCCGGTTCCAATGGCGAGACAGGGGGGAATCAAGGTTGCCGTCAAAGTGCCGAAGAACTCTCGGTCCACCACCACGCCGTACTTCTCGGCATAGTGGCCGACAAGCCGGTCGACGTAACGCCAAGCGGCCACGCTGTCAGCCAGCGGATAGTCGCGATAGTAGGGCAAGTTGTAGCAGATCGACCCGCCTTCGTAGGCAGTCACTCCGCCCGCCAGGGATATCTCGCATAGCAGTCGGGGATCTCGAGTCGAATGGCGGGTTTGCAAGGGTACCTTGATCTCGCTCGCGATGCGGCGTAGCGGCGCGACACCCTGATTGACGACAGGAAAGCCATTCATGGTCGCATAGCCGTTGCGGACCGATTCTCGGAGCGCTTCTTCAGCGAAGGGATAGTTATTGTTCCGCGTATAGGAGTCGACCTGGAACGACAGGACGCGGGCGCCGATGTCCTTGTAGGCCTGCATCAGCGCCAGCTGGTCCTTTTCCCCTGGAACGCCGACGCGCGGCTGAACCAGGATCGCCGCCTCGCCGGTATTCACCTTGCCCTGCAGCGCGGTCCAGTTGGCCTGTTTCTTCAGGAAGGCAGCGTTGTCTTCCAGGTCGCGCGCGGCTGCGCCGGTCGGCCAGTGCTGCAGCACCTGGCGCCGCTCATTCATCAACTCGGAGTCGCTCAGGCGGTCGTCCGACAGCCAGGACGGAATGACAGGCTTGCGCTGGCCGGCTTGCTCGCGAACCGTGTCGGGAACGCGCAGGGGTTGGACTTCGCCCAGCGCTTTCTCCACAGCGTCCAGCACCACCTCGATGTTCACGAAGCCGAGGAAGACCCGATGGAATCCCATGGAGAGAAAGAGGCGCTCGCCGCCGACGAGATCCTCGACGATCGGATTGCCGCCCAGGAACCAAATCGGCTGGTTTTGGTCGAGATAGCGCAATCGTAGTTCCGGAAAGGGCTTCAAGTAGCTGCGGGCATGACCGTCCATGCAAGAGACCAGGACGACATTCACCGACGAGGCGTAGGCCCAGAAGGTATCGATCGGGTTCTGCGTGCCGATATACAGGACGTCGTAACCCCGCGCGGCAAGAGCCTGGCGCAGGATATGCAGACCGACTGAGTGGGAATCACCGCCGAGGCCGCCCAACAGGATCGAATGGCGCAGCATACTGCGAGTGTCCTTCCTCTGGCTCTGGCCTAAGCGGGCTTGCGAGCGGTGATGAAGTTCCAAGCCACGACGGTTCTGTCCTCAGGCGGGTAGTCTACCGTGTTGACCGCCTTGATGATCTGCTGCATCTCGAAGGCGCCGAACAACTGCCTGGCTTCTTCCGTGGTGGTGAAGTGAAGGATGCCGGCGTCCTCCAGTCGCGTGCCGCAGTTCTCGTAGTCGCCATTGCCCAGGGAGGTGCCGCTGTCTTTAGCCGTGCTCTCCAGGTTGAGAATGGTTGAGTAGAGGAGCCCACCGGGCTTGAGGATGCGCTTGATCTCGTTCAGCAACGCCGGCAGGTCGGCGGCGCTGTTGCAGGTGAGAGCGCCGCGATCGATGACTCCGTCGAAGAAATCTTCCTCGTAGGGCAGGGCGTCGAAGGTTGCCTTAGCGATGGTGTCGGTGGCGAAACCGGCGTCGGCGAGGCGTTGCTTTGCGATCTCCACGGACTCCTGTGACCCGTCGACGCCATGGTACGCGAAGCCTTCCTGCGCCAGGAACATCAAATGATGCGCACCGCCGCAGCCGAGGTCGAGCAGACGCACCGCGCCGCGATCTTCCGCCTTCGCGAAGTTGCGCATCACGAAGGTGATCACGTCGCTGAAGGGATAGCGGTTGTAGCGACCGTGGTAGTAGCGCTTATCCCAATCTGTTTTCGACATCTGGAGCTCGCTATGGGTTTGCGGCATGCGCGCCGGCCTCCTGTTGGAAGCGGATGAGAGAGTGGGGGTCGCGGGCCAGAAGAGCCTCCGCGATCCGAACCACGGTACCGGCCGTGGTCAGTCGATGCAGGCCGTAGCCCAAGCGCTCAACGCGGCACGCGGGGTCTGCCTCGATTTCGGCCCCGACGCCGCTACGGTCGTTGACGAAGTTCAGATTCAGGTCGCGCACGCTGTGCACAGCAGCGTCGGGAAACTCGTGGCCGTCGTCGTGGGTAACGCCAGTAAAGCGCTTGTCGTAACGGTAGGGCACCCGGTTCATGCGCTCGATGTGCATGAACAACGGCAGCGCTGTGAAGTCGACCCCGATCAGCAGAATCTGGGCATCGGCTTGCACCAGCCTGTCGTAGAAGCTGTTGGGGCCGAAGCTCAGCTCGCTGTCCCGGTGCAGGAAGTTCTCTGCCCGCGGTCCGATACCGGCGTTGGAAAAGTTGGGGTCTAGATTGCGCAGGCCCCGTGGGTGATTGCGCACCAGATCTCCCAGAGCGCCGACCGTCGATGGGCTGGTCTGGCGATTGTAAATTTCATGCTTGAAGTAGCTATAAGTGAAGGTCGGTGCGAAGAGCGTCCCTTCGGGGCCGAGCGCGTCCAGCAAACCACCGAGCAAGTCTTGTTCGGGCGAAATTGCGGGCTTGCCCAAACTCGCCAGGAAGCTGTGGCACAGCAGCAGGCCACCGGGTCGTACCCCCAGCTCTCGCCAGAAAGTTGCAAGTTCTTCCCGGCGCGCAAGCTTCATGCCGGAACCTCCGCGGCAGCACCTGCGCGTTCCTGCCAGATCGCTTTGATGGCCGAGTAGTCGGTCTTGCCGTTCTGGTTCAGCGGCAGGCTGTGCAGAGCCAGCAGCTCGGACGGTACTGCGTAGTAGGGCAGGATCTTTGCAACGTGGCGCCGCAACGCCGCCGATTCGACCGCGTAACCGTCGTAGATGTCGAAGGCGAGCACGATCCGCTGGCCGCCGTCAGGGTCCGGCACGCCGAAGGCTGCCGCATGGCGCAGGCCGGGGAAGGTCATGGCCGCGTCCTCCACTTCCGAGGGGCTGACACGGTAGCCTTTTGCCTTGATCTGCGTGTCCGCGCGACCGTGGAAGTAGATAAAGCCGTCCTCATCCAACGAGACCAGATCGCCGGAGCGAACGGCCGGCTCGCCGCGGGTACCGGCGCCGCCGGTCGGCAGTTCGACGAATTTGGTGCGGGTCAGCTCTGGGTCGTTGAGATAGCCATAGCTGACAAAGGCGCCGCGGTGATACAGCTCGCCGACTTGGCCTGGAGGGCAGGGCTGCATGTTCTCGTCCAGGACCAGCAGCTCGACCTCCGGTACCGCCTTGCCGATCGATCCGATGCGGTTGAACAGCTCGGGAAAGGGCAGGTAGGCGCTGCGGAAGCTCTCGGTCAGGCCGTACATGATGACGACCTCCGCAGTGGGGAAGAAGTCCGTAAGGCGGCGCAACAGCTGCTCCGGGTGCGGTCCGCCAGCCGTCGTTACGTAGCGCAGCTTGGGGAACTGCGGTCGCTTCTCCGCCTTGAAGTAGCGGTCTTCCAACAGACGCGGCCATATTGACGGCACGGCGGCGAAGCCGGTGATCCCTTCGGACTGCAAGATGTCGAAAAGGTCCTGCGGGAAGGCGTAGGAGAAGATGACCGCGCGGGCACCCTTGGCAACGGCGCTCAGCACCTGATTGAGCCCGTAGTCGAAGCTGAATGGCAAGATGCAGAGGATCGCGTCGGCTTCGGTGATGTTGAGGTAGCTCGGCACGATACGTGCGCCGTCGGTGAGGGTGCGGTGCGGCAGCACGACACCCTTTGGCCGGCCTGTCGAGCCCGAGGTATAGATCAGACAGCCGATATCCGTCGGGATGCTTGCGGTGACGGCCTCCTCGGGTTTGCGCCCCCCGACCAAGGGTCCGCCACCCTCGGCAAGGCCAAAAGCATCGACGGCGATCGAGCGGCCGCCGCGGTCGGCCAGAATGCCGGCGACCTCGCCGAGCTGGCGCTGACCGGCAACCACGACCTTGGCATCGCAGTCCGAGATTTGATGCAGAATCTGCTCGCGCTTCAGATATGGATTGACGATCGTAAAGGCCGCGTCGGCCAAGGCGGCGGCGAACATCGCGACCACCTGAGCCGGACTGTGCTCAGCGGCAATGGCAACGACATCGCCGCGCAGAATGCCGCAGTCGCGCAAGTGATCCCGCAGGGCCATTGCCCGGTCGAACAACTCTTGCGCGGTCAGTGTCGTACCCTGGTAGGTCAGCTGCGCTTGCTCAGGTGTCGCTGCAGCGCGCTGCCGAAGCAGTTCCGCAAGGTTCTTCATGCGCTCTGCCGAATACCGGTGACCGTGCTGGCGATTGCGTTCAGCGAGGCAAAGTTCTCCTTGCGCAAGGTCTCCGGCGCGAAGGCGATGCGGTAGCGCTCTTCAAGGAGCGCAACTACTTCGACAACGGCGTAGGAGTCCATCACACCTTCGTCCCATAGGTCGGATTCGGCGTCAGCGGGCAGACTCGGCAGTATCTCGCCGAGCACCTCTCGCAGTTCCGCCACCTCGATCGTCATGCGCCGTCTTCCCGATGAATCGCTTTGGATCTCGTTGCGCGCCGTCATCCGACGGGCGCTCACCTCTAGTCCTGTTCGGACACCCGTTTCAAGGGGGCTCGGCAGGTGACGTCTGCTTGGCCAGTGCGGCGATCCAATCGGCCAGTGCCGTCCTCCCCGAAACCACCGGGACCCCGTGGAAGCGGGGCGTATGTGCAGCCATGCGACCCGTGGGATCGTAGTAGATCGAGGGTTTGCCGAGGGCGACGCCGTAGATAGAGGGAGTGGTGAAGGGGAAGGAAACCGTCGCCGCGCAGGCTGCCGCTACCCTGACGGCCGATATGCTGGGATCTATGGCGACAACTCGCGGATGATCGGTAAAGTGCTCGACCGCTTTGATGTATGCCGGATGCGTGCCCGGTCGAAAGCTGCGCTTGGGCTTCCAGGCGAGATCGAAGTCATGCGCCTCGGCAAGGGCCAGAAGATCCGCAAAGAACGCGGACGCGTTGGCGGGAACGATGTACTCCGGCGACCTCACCATGTAGGGCAATTGTCGCGCAGAGAAAACGACGACATCGAAAACTGCGATGCAACGGGCAGGGCGCTGAAGGGCAAAGGCCTTGCCGTTGTCCTCGACACCAAGTAACGGCTCGACTCTTACAGCGAGCGAGGTGCGGCGCTGCTCGGCTAGGGTCTTGGCCAGATCTTCCGAGGGCACCAAGTAGCGCTCCCAGCTGGCTAGCGCTTCCCCGGAGCCACGGGCAATTCGGGGAGGATGATCCGCATTGTATGGCACGCTGTTGGCCGAGTAGTAGACAACGGTGCAGCTTGCGCCGGCTTCGGCGGCGCGGTAGGTCCACATCGGTCGTACGACCCAGCCGCTTACACTAAAGACGTAGTGGCGAGCGAAGGCCTTGTCCGGCAAGCGTCGCGCGTGAGCCAGCTCAACGGCATGAGGTAGCAGCAAGGCCGCCCGCCAGCTGCCGCAGATCCACAGCAGGCTGGCCAGTGCGCTGCGCCAGCAGATCTCTGCCAGGAGCCCGGCTGTCGCGGCGGCAGCCGGTCGCGGCAAGGGCCCGCGCACAGTGCTCAGCCCATCGGAGCGTTGCTTTGGGGGGAGTGCGCGTGTGACGAAATGCGTGGAAGACGTTGCTGCTAGGCCGAGCGCGCGCTTGGTGCATGAGATGTAGTCATAACCCGGTGCCACCTCAGGCTGCTCTGGCGGCAAAACACTTGGCTTGATCTGTAATACCGTCAGCTCAGGCGCGTCTTTTGAATGGGCGGAGATTTGCAGCAGCGAAAGTAACGCTGCTGCCGTGCCCCGCACCATGCGCTGGCCGGCCCGCCACCAGAGTTGCCAAGCCGACGAAACGCCGTCCAAGCGAAGGCCGGAGGAGCGAAAGGCCTCGCGCCAGGCTGCCGGGGTCGGGGCTGTCAGCTGGTTGTCCAAGCCGGCGACAGCCCGGCGGATGGCTGCGTGGCTGTTTGGCGTACGCAGCAGAAAGTAAGCCTCCTGCGTGGCGCAGATGGCTGCCCAGGCGCGGTAGGCAGACGGAAAGAGTAGCGAGATTGCCGGGCCACGATTGCGCAGCGGTGTCACCTCCGTCCGCGCCAACAGGTCCTGGACGCTGCCAGGGTGGCTGCGGCACTGCGCAAGCACGGTGCGCAGCAGTTGCTTCTTTGCGCGAGAACGACGGCGGCCCATGAATAGCCTATATCGTTGTTGGCACTGAGGGTCGCAGCAATCCATGGCCTTCCAGAAGGCGGCAGCAGGCATCCACCTCCTCGAAAGGACATGCCAGCAGCTCTGCCAGGGCCAGGGTGTCGCGACTGCTGTCGGACATCGCTAGGACGTCGGAGATCAGTTTTGTACTGGCAGCCAGGCTGCGCCCTCCTCCGGTACTCTCTCGAAGGTTGCGGGTGGAGAGTTGAGGCTCTCCAAGGCAGGTGGCTTGCCATATCTGGTTGGTTTCCAAGAGCTCGACCACCTGTTGGTGGAGCGCGAGGGATCCGGCCAGACCTTCTGGCGAAATCACGCTCAGGTCGTCCAGCGAGGTATGATACTCGGGATAGGTGCCATACCGGCTGCGCATGATCGACACTACGGGCAGGTCGACGCCGGGGGCGCAGTATTGCCGCTCGTCACTGCCGCGGTGCTTGAGGAAGCTCCAGGGCAGGTAGCCTGGAGCATGCTGTTCGAGCACAGATAGCGCGGCCCGATCGGCCAAGGTGCCGCCATGTCGTGAGGGCATGAAGGAAACGGCGCGCGTATCGCCGACGCAGGTGAGGATGAAACCGGCGACCAAGTTGCGCTTCAGGGCGTCCAGATGCTGAGAGAGATAGACAATGGCGCCGATGGTCTCGGGGAGGAAAAGGACGCGGCAAGTATAGCGGTTGTCTCGTCCGGACAGCCAGCGGGCAAGAAATGTCGCAAGCGTAGGCCCCGAAATCTCGTTGTTTGCAAGTGAAGGGTGGCAGACGTACGTCGAAAAAAGGAGCTCTTGCTCGCTTTTTCCCGGAATAACGAGCTCTCCGTAGGTCAGATGGCCAGGCGCGAGAGTCGAATCGATGCGCACCCGGAAGCGGTCGCCCACTAAATCTTGGCGCCGACGATGCTGCAGGCAGAATCCCCAGGTGCGTCGGTAGTAGGAGGTGACATAGGGAATCGCATCCGGCAGCTCCGGGATAGAGTGCAGACGCGCCTCCAGCTCGGCACGCGATACCCAAGTATCCACTGGCTCGCTGTAGCCGACGACATGCAGGTTGTGCTCGGCGATATCGATAATTCGCCTGCCCGTCTCGTCCTCGACCCAGGCCTCGCGGCAGGACCATTCGTCGGGCACGGTCCAGTCGAAGCAACGCGTCCCGCTCGGGACCTCCTGTATCTGCAGACCAGGCAGCAGCTTGGAGACTTCGGCCAGCGTGGCGCGCACGCCTGGGCCAGTCAGGCTACGGAACAATGGGAAGATGCGGGCGGCGAAATCGTACATTTCGCGCCCTAGAGCCTCATCCAGCGGCAGGTCGCGAAAGGGGAGGGAGTCTGGTATCTCGGCTGGCAGAAGAAGGATCCTCGCGATCGATCTGGAGACTAGCGGTATCGTAAAGCAAACCGCCCCGGTGGGGCACAAGGGATCTTTGCGGCGCTGGCGGATGGTCTGACAAGCCTGTTGCGCGAAACTGGCAAACTGTGCCACCTACCAACAGCCTAGCGGCCGACTTTCTTCGTTATCCAGACGACGCAGGCGGATTCTCTCCGACTTCTGAGCGATCGATGCGTGTGCTCATTCTCGGCGGCGACGGAATGCTCGGTCATCGCCTTTTCGCAGAACTCTCCAGCGGTCATCAGGTTGCCGTCACCTTGCGGCAGGACTTGGAGGCTTACGGCCGCTTCGGCCTTTTCGACGCCGGAAACAGCTACGACCGGACGGAGGCGCGGGATACCCAGCGTCTGATCGACGTCCTTGCAGCCGTGCGCCCGCAGGTGGTGATCAACGCCGTCGGCATCGTCAAGCAACGAGAGGCGTCACGCGATGTGGTGCAGAGTTTGGAGCTGAACGCTTTGTTGCCGCATCGGCTTGCCCGCCTCTGTCAGGCGGTCGGGGCACGCTTGATTCACATCAGCACTGACTGCGTTTTTGCTGGCGACCGTGGTGGCTACCGCGAGGAGGACGTCGCTGACGCTCTGGATCTCTACGGCCAGACAAAACACCTGGGTGAGCTGGACGAGCCTGGCTGCCTGACCTTGCGCACTTCGATCATCGGTCTGGAACTGTCCCGGAAGAGAAGTCTGATCGAGTGGTATCTGGCACAGAGCGGGACGATCTCCGGCTACACCCAGGCCATCTTCTCCGGCTTGACGACCTGGGAGTTGGCACGCGTCGTCTGCATGCTGATCGAGCGTCATCCGGCGCTCCACGGTGTCTTTCAGGTGGTCTCGCGACCGATTTCCAAGTACGAGCTTCTGCGGCGCCTGACCGAGACCCTTGGCCGGCAGGACATCTCGGTGCAGCCGGACGACAGTTTTCAATGCAACCGCAGCCTCGTCGGCGACCGTTTTGCGGCAGCAACCGGGTATCAGGCGCCGTCGTGGGATGAGATGCTTGCGGAGCTGGCCGAGGCGGTTGCGGAACGCAACGGAGCCGCAAGACACGCGCAGCGGCAAGGGGCGAGATGATCTTTCAGGACAAGAGCGTATTGGTCACTGGCGGTACCGGGTCTCTCGGCAAAACGCTGGTTGGGCGCATTCTGACCGGTGAGCAGGGCGTGCCCAAGAAGCTGCTCGTGATGTCGCGGGACGAGGGCAAGCAGCACGACATGCGGCTGCACTACATGGCCCGCCAAAGCCAGACCGACGAGGCGATCTACGAGAACTTCCAGCGCGTGTTGGAGTTTCGTATCGGCGACGTGCGTTCCTACGCAGACATCTGTCAGGCCATGCGCGACGCGGACATCGTGGTCAACGCGGCAGCGCTCAAGCAGGTGCCGACTTGCGAGTATTTCCCCGAACAGGCAGTCCTCACAAACTGCGAGGGACCGGCCAACATCGTGCGCGCCGTGCACGAAGGCCAGGCCTCGCCGGAGGTGGTGGTTGGTGTGTCCACCGACAAGGCCTGCAAGCCGATCAACGTCATGGGCATGTCCAAGGCGATCCAGGAGCGCATCTTTATCGCCGGCAACGTGCTGTCGCCGCACACCCGCTTCGTCTGTGTCCGCTATGGCAACGTGCTCGCTTCGCGCGGCTCGGTCATCCCCATGTTCCACGACCAGATCCGCCACGGTGGCCCCGTGACCATCACGGTTCCGGACATGACTCGTTTCCTGCTGAGCCTCAATCAGGCCGTCGATACGGTCTACGAGGCCCTCGCCCGAGCTCTGCCTGGGGAGATCATCGTGCCGAACGCGCCAGCGGCCCGGGTCGACAGCATTGCCGAAGCCCTGATCGGCGAGCGCGATATCCCCATAAAGGTCGTCGGCATCCGACCTGGCGAAAAGATGCACGAGATCATGGTGTCGGAAGAAGAGAGCCTGCACACCGTTCCGCGCGGCGACTACTACGCAATCCTGCCGATGCTGCCGGAGCTGCACGTGGCCGAGGAGCGCGCGAAGACGCCGCTGGGCCAGGAGTTCAGTTCGCATGATGCCGTGGTCAATGGCGACGGCACCCGCAAGCTGCTCGCCCAGCACAAGCTTTTGGTTGAAGACCGCGACTTCAGGGACGATAGCGAGTTCCTGCGCTGATCATGAGCGGGGGGGACGATAGAGGCCCGACGGGCGGCCGCTTGAAGGTGATGACGATCGTCGGCACCCGGCCCGAGATCATCAAGCTCAGCCGGGTAATCCCGGCGTTGGACAGGCATACGAACCACCTGCTGGTACATTCCGGCCAGAACTATGACTACGAGCTGAACGGCATCTTCTTCGAACAGCTCCAGATCCGCAAACCGGACCACTTTCTGGAGGCGATCTGTCCATCCGCCGCCGAAACCATTGCCGCCGTTATCGCACGCGCCGACGCTCTGATCCGCGCAGAGCAGCCAGACGCAGTGCTGTTCTACGGCGATACCAACACCTGCCTCGCTGCCATTGCAGCCAAGCGGGCCCAGGTGCCGGTGTTTCATATGGAGGCCGGTAATCGCTGCTTCGATGCGCGGGTGCCGGAAGAAATCAACCGCAAGCTCATCGATCACCTGGCCGACATCAACATGACCATCACCGAACATGCGCGGCGCTACCTGTTGGCCGAAGGTCTGCGCCCGGAGACGGTCTTCAAGATCGGCTCCTCCATGCCGGAGGTGCTGCGGCACTATGGACCGAAGATCGAAGCTTCGACGGCGCTGGACGATCTAAATCTGACGCCGGGCGGATACTTCCTGCTCTCGAGTCACCGTGAAGAAAACGTCGATGTACCTCTGCAGCGCGAACGGCTGCTCGCGAGTATCCGCGCTTTGGTCGACACCTTCGGGCGCGAGGTCGTGGTGTCGACCCACCCACGCACCCGTAAGCAGCTGGAGGCGCACGACCTCTCGGGTCTCGACAGGGTTCGTTTTCTGAAGCCGCTTGGCTTCTTGGACTACGTCAAGCTGCAGCAGCAGGCCTTCTGCGTGATCTCGGATAGCGGCACCTTGACCGAAGAGAGCGCGTTGCTGAAGTTCCCCGGTGTGATGCTTCGCGAAGCCCACGAGCGGCCGGAAGGCATGGATGCCGGAGCGGTTGTAATGAGCGGGTTGCAGCCGGAACGGGTGCTCGACAGCGTTCGGGCCGTTACCGGGCAGGCAGCGGACGGCTTCCGCGCCCAGGATGTCACCGACTACGCGGCGGACAGCGTCTCGGATAAGGTGGTGCGCCTGATTTTGAGCTACACCGACTACGTCAACCGCACTGTCTGGCGGCGGTGAACGGCTTGTTCCTGAGAGACGCCATCGCTCTGCGCCCTTCCAAAGTCGACTGCTGACCTCCGATATGTTGACGTCGATTCGCCAAGCCTATGAGATTTTGGATCCAGCGACGCGATGCCGCTTGCCATTGCTTTTTTGCAGCTTCGTCTTGGTGGCGACATTCGATGCTTTGGGTATCGGTTTGGTCTTCCCGCTTATATTGGCACTGGTTGACGCTACAGCTGTCGAGCGTGTGGAACTGCTGGAGCGCCTATCGGCACTCCTGGGCACTGACGGGCAGCGCGAACTGGTTGAAGCACTCGGCCTGACGATCGGCGCGCTGTTCGTGCTCAAGAACGTAGTTTCGATCCTGCTCGTGCGTTGGCAGTTCAGGCTGATCTCTCGGGCTGAGGCAGACGCAGGGGTACGTTTGCTGCAGCGCTACTTGACGTGCTCTTGGCCATCGATTTCGCAGCGCAATTCATCTGAGCTGATCCGCAACGCATCGACCTCGACCAGCCAGGTCTTTCTCTCGGTTATTGTGCCGAGTCTCACTCTGTGTGTAGAGGGCTTGGTCGCTCTGGCGCTTCTCGCCGTCCTGCTGACTGTCGAGCCGCTCGTCGCGCTGACGTCACTCGGTCTTATTTCGGTCTTTGCAGGTGGTTATTTCGCCGGCATACGCCGGATTTTGTCGCGGACTGGCGAGATGTATCAGGAGGCGCTGTTCGGCCTCCTCAACCATTTGAAACAGGGCATTCTGGCCGGCCGCGAAATCCGAGTGCTGGATCGTCGGCAGGAGTTCCTGCGTCAGTTGACGGCGGTTCGTGGCAGCTATGCGGTTGCGCAGGCAAGGGTCTACTTCTTCGCGCAAGCGCCGCGCTACTATCTCGAGACAGTTCTTGTCGTTCTTGTGCTTGTAGCGATTAGCCTGACTCTTGCGACCCGAAGCATGACGGATGTTGCGCCGGTGATCGCAGTGTTAGGTGTAGCGGCACTTCGCCTGACGGCCTCCGCCAGTCGGCTGCTGGCGGCCGCTCAGCAAGTGCGCATTGGCCTCCCCGCGCTGCAGGCAGTTCATCGAGATCTCTGCCAACTTGACTCCGAAGATCTGCAGCCAGCACCGATTCCAGCAACCTCATCAGCGAGCACCAGCGAAGAGACTGGCCTGATTCTGGATCATGTCACATTCGCCTATAGCGACAGACCGGCGGTCAAGGAAGTATCGCTAGCAATTTCTTGGGGCGAGAGCGTGGGCGTTGTCGGTCCATCGGGTAGCGGCAAGTCGACATTGATTGACCTGATCCTCGGACTGCTCACGCCTCAGGCAGGCACAGTTCTGGTCGATGGACGGGATCAGCGCTCAGTTATGGCCGCTTGGCGTGCGCGCATTGGATATGTTCCGCAGCACATCTATCTGACCGACGACAGCTTGCGCCGCAATATAGCCTTCGGACTGCATGACGCAGAGATCAACGAGGCGAAGGTTCTAGCGGCGGTGCAAATGGCGGATCTAGAGTCGACCGTCGAGAGCCTGCCCCATGGTTTGGACGCCTTGGTGGGTGAGCATGGCACCACTCTCTCGGGCGGTCAGCGTCAAAGGGTCGGTATCGCCCGCGCGCTCTACCACGACCCTGACGTTCTGATTCTCGATGAGGCGACATCGGCCCTGGATAACGAAACCGAACGTACAGTCATCGAGGCTGTCGAAAGCCTGCGTGGACGCAAGACGGTGATCGTGGTGGCTCATCGCCTGACAACGGTTCGCCGGTGCGACCGGATTGTGCTGATGTCGGAGGGTCGTGTCACGGCAACTGGGGGCTTCGCCGAACTGGCGCGCGACAATCCGGACTTCGCACGGCTGGTGGAGCTTGGCCGGTTGCCTGAGGAAGCTTCGTCGCCCGGGGAGGAGGGGCGCGGATCGGGAGACGGTGGGTCTTGAGACGGTCGGAAACCTGGTTGGTGATCGGCGCCAGCGGCCTCTTGGGTCATGGCCTTTGCCAGGACCTGCTGGCGGCCGGCGTTTCGGTGTCCGCGATCCGACATAGCCACGGGTTGCAGCTGCCGGGGGCCGTGGAGCTGGAAGCCGACCTGACCGCGCCGGGCACGCCGCGCCGGTTGCTTGGCAGCACACGGGCGGAGACCGTGGTCTATGCGGCCGGTCTAACCAACGTCGATGCCTGCGAGCGCGACGAGGCTCTGGCCCAACGGCTGCATGCCGATGTGCCGGCCGCGCTGGCCGAAATCTGCGGTTCGGAAGGGCGGCGCTTCGTTGCCATCTCCACGGACCATCTCTGGGAGGGAACGCAGCCTCTCGTGAGCGAGGACACGCCCTTGGCGCCGGTTAACGCCTATGCGCGGACGAAGGCGGCAGGAGAGGCGGCGGTGCGGGAGGCTATGCCGGAGGCTCTGATCCTGCGCACCAACTTCTTCGGCGCCGGCCGCCCCTGGCGGAAGTCGCTGTCCGACTGGATGCTGGAAGAGCTGAGGGCAGGACGGCCAATGACCGGCTTTGTGGATGCACACTTCACCCCGATTGCCGTTCCCTTGCTGAGCCGTACGATCCGTAATGCCGTTACGGCTGACATTGGCGGACTCTACCACGCCGCCGGAGGCGAGCGCGTTTCCAAATACGATTTTGCTGTAAGGCTGGCCGATTGGGCCGGCTTGCCGCGCGGCTTGGTCAGGCCTGGGCGCCTGGGCGAAGCGCGCTTGCTGGCGCGCCGCCCGCTCGATATGTCACTTTCCACTGCCAAGCTCGCGGCTGCGCTCGGTCTTGCCGCGCCGAGTCTGGACCAAAGCTTGGCCGCTGTCCTCGGGCAGCCGGTGGCGGTTTCCGTGGTCAATCCCGGACAAGATTGACTATGCAGCCCGCGGTCTATCTGATCGTTTGCCGGGAGGCTGCCAAGCGGCGGCCTTTCCCGGGTTTCGAGGCGAGGTCATGAGCCAGCAGCGTTTTCTGAACTACGCACGCCATCTGATCGACGAGGACGACATCGCGGCCGTCTCGGAGGTTCTGCGCAGCGACTTCCTGACGCAAGGGCCGCAGGCCGAGCGGCTGGAGGCGGAGATCGCCGAACGGGCGGGCGCGCGCTATTGCATCGCGGTCAATAGCGGTACCTCGGCGCTGCATGTCGCCTGCCTGGCCGCAGGCATGGAAGCCGGCGATACCGGCGTCACCTCTGCCAACACCTTCGTGGCCAGTGCCAACGCCATGGCCTACTGCGGTGCACGCCCGGGGCTGCTCGACATCGACTCCGAGACACTGGGTATCTGCACAGACGGACTTCAACGTCACCTGGAGCGCGAGCCGGACACCAAGGTGGTGATGCCGGTCAGCTTCGCAGGGCTCAGTCACTCTGCGCCGGAAATCCGCGAGATCGCCGGCAAGCGCATCGTCATCGAAGATGCCTCCCACACGCTGGGCGGTAGCCATGCCGACGGCACGCCTGTCGGGAACCCGGCCTATGCGGATATGACGGTCTTCTCCTTCCATCCAGTCAAGCCCGTGACCATGGGGGAGGGGGGCTGCGTCGTCACCGACGACTCGGACCTGGCTCGTCTCCTGCGTCGCTACAGTGTGCATGGCGTCGAGCGGGACCGCAGCCGCTTCGACTTCACCTACAGCGACGAAGACGATCTGCTGCCCTGGCACTACGAGCAGCAGTATCTTGGCTTCAACTATCGCCTGACCGACATTCAGGCAGCGCTCGGTCTGTCTCAGCTGAAGAAGCTGGATCGCTTCACGGCCCGACGTCGCGAGATCGCCAGCTACTACGACGAGCGTTTCGGAAACCTCTCGAACATCCGCCTCATGCAGTCGGCGCCGGAGCATCGTGCGCGCTCGGCCCATCACCTCTACATCGTGCATGTCGATTTTAAGACGCTCGGCCTTCGCCGGACCCAGTTCCTCAAGCGCATGAACGAGCGGCAGGTTGGCGCACAGCTGCACTACATTCCGGTCTACCGGCAACCCTACCATGTGGAGCACTACGGCTTTCGGGTCGACGACTATCCGAACTGTGAGCGCCACTACCAGCGCACGCTGTCGCTGCCGTTGCATCCCGGCTTGACCGACGAAGAGGTGGAGCGGGTTGTGGACGCTTTTCACCACGCCCTTGACGCCTAGAGGGACGGGCGCGTGATGCGGGTTGCCGTGCTCGGCTTGGGCTCCATCGGTATGCGTCATGCCCGCAATCTGTGGTCGCTCGGCGTCCAGGATCTGGTCGGTATGGACCCGACTCCGGAGCGACGCAGGCGGTTCGAGTCTGAACTGGGCGGTCGTACGGTCGAGAGCCTGGAGGCGGCTCTGGCGACAGATCCGAACCTGGCGATCGTCGCCAGTCCGAACGTCTTTCATCTGCCGCAAGCGCTCGCCTGTGCACGCGCCGGTATTGCGCTCCTGATCGAAAAACCGCTCGGAACTGATCATGCGGCAGTCAGCGACCTGCTGACCGAGACGGAGGCACGCAACCTCTTCGTCCACGTCGGCTCCAACTGGAAATTCCACCCGGCCTTCACCACCATGAAGGCGCTGCTCGACGAAGGACGCATCGGCCGCGTCGTCGGCGCACAGGTGCTGGCGGGGCAGTGGCTGCCGGACTGGCACCCCTGGGAGGACTTTCGCCAAGGCTATTCAGCGCGCCGTGACCTAGGCGGCGGGGTGGTTTTCGACAGTCATGAACTGGATTATCTGACCTGGTTGCTGGGCCCGGCGGAGGCGCTGGTTGGCTTCGCCTTGCACAGCGGTGCCCTCGAAATCCAGACAGAAGATGTAGCTGGTGCTTGTCTGCGTTTCCCAGGTGGCGGAGTTGCTACACTACAGTTCGACTACATTCAGCGGGAGCCGCGACGGCGTTACCACCTGACGGGGACCGAAGGCACAATCGAGTGGGATCTGCAGGCAGCGGCCATCCGTTTGTACACAGCGGCGGACAAGCTGACCCAGACGATCGATTGCCGGATAGACGACCTCAACGAGATGTACGTGGCACAAACGCGGCATGTTCTGCAGGGAGTACGTACAGGCTGCACCCCGGTCACGCCGTTGGCGCACGCCGCCCGCGTGCTGGAGCTGCAACTGGCGCTGCGGGCGACGGCCGCTGGCTGAGGGATGACGACGCGGCGGGTCATACTGCTGGGCGGTACGGGTTTCGTCGGTCGGCTCTTCGTGCAGTCCTGGCGCCAAGAGCGGGATGGCGAGCTCTGTTTGCTGCTGCATCGAAGCACGCCGGAGTGGACCAGCCACTGCGGCGCAAAGTTGCGAGAGGTCGACCTGTCGCAGCCGGCATCTGTCGAGACGGCTCTCGACGGTGGCGGAGTGCTGATCAATCTCCTACGGCCGGACGGAAGCGGCTGGGCAACGACGGTGCTTGACAACCTTCTGCCCAGGCTCGAACCGGCAGGGGTCCGCCACCTCGTGCACGCTAGCAGTATCGACGTCTATGGCCGATCGCCCGCTCGTTTGATCGATGAGGATTCCAGCTTGCAACCGCGCACACCCTACGAGCGCGAGCACCACGGTCTTGAGGGTCTGGTCAGGGACGGGACGACAGCCGCGACGATCCTGCGTCTCGGCGCTGTTTTCGGTATCGGCAGCCAGAACCTGCTGGCGTTGGCTCGCGAGACCGCAGAGGGTCCGTCCTGGAAGCTGGCTCTGCGCCGCAGCTTGAGCGGGTATCGCCGGATGCATCTGGTTGCCGTGGAGAACGTAGTGGCAGCCCTTCGCCTTTGCGTGACGACTCCGACGGTGCTGGGGCGAACACTTCTCGTGACCGATGACGCCGCCGAATCGAACAACCTGATCGACGTTCAGGCTCGTTTGGCTCAGGCCTTCGGGCGCTCCGTGCCGAGGGCGCCGCTTCTGCCAGCAGTCTTTTTGCGAACCATGCTGGGATTACGGGGGCGGTCCTGCACCGATCCCTTTCGGCGGTTTTCGGATGGGCGTCTCGCTGACGTCGGCTATCGGCCTGCCATCGACTTTGACGCGGCTCTGACGGCCTACTGCAACAATATCAGCCGCGAGATTAGCTTGGAGGCCCTGTGAGGCTCCTTCTCACCACCCTTTCGCTCGATGCCGAGCGCGGCGGCGGCACAGCGCAGCGGACGACGCTTCTGGCCCGCTACCTGCGGCGGGCGGGTGCGCGGTGTCGGGTTGTCGCGATCGAGGACGGTGTCTTGGCTGAGAGTCTACGAGAGGAAGGGGTCGACGCCGAAGCGACCCGCTACGTCAAGGCTCCTTACCACCTGCCGTTTCTGAGGCTTTTGCGGCTCGACCGCTACGTCGAGCAGGCAGATGCCCTACATATTCTCGGGTACTGGAATCTTTTGTCGGTCTACGTCGCTTGGCGTGCCCGTCGCCATCGCCGGCCCTACCTGCTGTCCGTTGCGGGAGAGCTGACGGGCCTTGCGTCTGCCCACCTCGCCAAGCAGCTCTTTCACCGGCTCTTCGGTCGGCGCATGCTCGCTGGCGCACGGGCTCTGGTCGCGATCACCGAGCTCGAGAGGCGGCAGATCATGGAGGAAGTCGGACTGGCGCCGGATCGCGTCTTCGTCTTGCCGAACGCTGTCGAGCCGCCTGCGCCGCTGGCCGATCCTCCGAAACCGCTGGTCGATGCTCCCTACGTACTGTTCGTCGGCCGTCTGACGGAAGTGAAGGGACCGGACCTCTTGCTGGAAGCTTTTGCCCGGATCGCGCAGGATCATGCCGACGTTCATCTGGTCTTCGCCGGCCCCGACTTCGGACTGCGCGCCACCTTGGAGGCGCGCAGCGGTGCGATGGGGCTGCAGTCGCGTGTCCATTTCCCCGGATTCCTCGATGCTCCGGCGCGCCAGGCGGCCTATGAAGGCAGCCAGTTGCTCGTCGTCCCCTCGCGTGACGAGGCCATGTCGCTGGTTGCGCTCGAAGCCGGCGTTCTGGGGCGACCGGTCCTGCTGACGGACCGCTGCGGGTTTGATGCCGTCGGCGAGGTGGGTGGGGGATGTGTGGTGAGCGCGAGCGTCGATGGCTTGGCGGCGGGCCTTGAAAGCATGCTGGGCAGCCAAAGGGGGGAACTCGACCGGATGGGCGCCACGCTGCGGGACTTCGTCGTCTCGACCTACGCCTGGTCACCCATGGCGGAACGGCTGCTTGCCTGGTTGGAGCAGCCCGACGCGCCGGTGCCGCACTTCGGTGTGCCTACAGGGCAGCGCTCAGTGGGGGCGGTTCGCTAAGGTCTTATTCTCTTCGATCGTCTTTCGAACCGTATCGACCAGCTTGTCGACAAGCCGGTCCTTCTCGAACTCGCATTCCGCGTAGGCGCGCCCTCTCCGGCCCATCTCCATCCGCTCGGCTTCGGGCAAGCGATAGAGCTTCAGGACGGCCTCGGCGAGCGCTTCGCTATCGCTGGCGGGTGCAGTCACGCCGGCGCCAGCCTCCACCACCACGCGTGCCCCTTCGCCGTCGAGGCCAGCGATGATCGGTCGGCCCGAGGCCAGGTAGGCCTGAACCTTCGTTGGGATCGTCAGGCTGTAGATCCGCCGGCGCTCCAGGGTCACAAGCAGCGCATCGGCCTGGGCAAAGAAGCGCGGCATGGCCTCTTCGGGAAAGCGGCCTGGCAGATGAACGCGGTCTTCGAGACCGCGCCGACGCACCTCCTCCTGCAGCCAGGGGCGCCGCCGTCCGTCGCCGACGATCACCCAGTGGATCTCCGGGTGGTCGCGCAGGCGTTCCGCGGCCTCCACCACGGTATCGAGGGCCTGCGCTGAGCCGATATTGCCGGCGAACATGACTTTGAAGCCCGTGGGAAGCAGCTTCGCCTCCTGGGTCGCATTGCTGGTTGGCAGCGGCCGGAAATGCGGCGCAGCCGTCTGGGGAAAATAGACGATACGCTCCGGCGGAATGCCAGCTGCTTCCACATCTGCCTGAAAAGCACGCGACTGAATCAGAACGCGTGCGCTGCCGCGGTACATGGTCGCCACAGTCTTGGCGATCGCGCCGAGGAGAAGAGGCGAGCGAACACCGCCGGCGAGCTGAACCGACTCCGGCCAGAGATCCTGCAACCAGTAGAGCATCGGCGCCTTGAACAAGCGCCGCAGACGTAGCGCAGGCAGACCGACGAAGAGCGGCGAGGGCGCGTAGACGAAGATCGCGTCGAACTGCGCCCCTTTCAAACGCCTTGGTCCGAACAGCCAGGCAATCGCCGGAAAGGAGAGGTAGTTGAGCGCCAGCCGGAAGCGCGAGTTGCTGCCGCGTGGGATCAGGGGAAGGCGCAGGATCCGCGCGCCCTCCCAGCTCTCTTCCCTCTGCCCGAAGAAGCCATAACCCTCGTAGAAGCGGCCGGCCGGGTAGTTGGGTTTTCCGGTCAGCACAGTGACGCGATGACCGCGCGCCACTAGCTCCCGCACGATCAGGTTGATCTGGAAGTTTTCCGGCCAGAAGTACTGGCTCACGACCAGCAGGTTCAGGGCCGTCGTGTCCGCTGTCCCGGCCGGCGTCAGGGGCTCGGGTGGGTTCACTTCCAGATGCCTTCGACCGAGCCGGTTCTGCCCCGAGCAATGTCGGCCAGCCCCAAGAGGTTGCCCCAGACCCTGTAGAGACCCGCCGAGCTGCCGTCCTTCAACGACTCGAGGACATTTCGCACGCACTGGCCGAAGAGCGCCCAGGTCAAGGCCGCGACGGAGAAGCCGCCCAGCTTGCGCACGAAGTAGATGCGGTTGACCACCTGCTGACGACCGAGGCTAACATTTCTGGACGCCACGATCGGTTTCGGCCAGTGCCAGCAGCGCGCGTCTGCGACGACACGAAGCTCGTACGCGCGCGACACTCGGTGGCTGTAGTCGACGTCTTCCAGGAAGCCGTGTCCGACATACCATTCGTCGTAGCTAAATTTCCGAATAACGTTGCGTCGCCACAGAGTTGCGCCGCCATAGAGCCACTGGGTCGGCAAGGTCTCGCTGCGCGGCGTGATCGAAGTGGGAAATCCCGAGCGCAACAACTTACCCTGCTGAGGGCCATTGAGTAGGAAAAGGCGCGACAGCCAGCCGAAGACAGGGTGCGGCAGAGGCTGATTGACGATGCTGAAGGCCGCGCCGCCGACCTGAGATCCGGCCGACTCCCAAAATGTCAGCATCCGCTCTGTGGCCTCTTCCGCAAGTTCCAGATCGTCGTCGAGATAGCCGGCCACCTCGATGTCATCTTCCAGTGCCGCCATGCCCGCATTGCGCTGGCGCGCCAGGGAAGGCGGAAACTCCCGCACATAGCTCAAGGGAAGCTCGGGAAAGTCGTTGCAGACCCAAGCAATATCCGGATCGCTGCCATCCACGATCACGATCTGCGCTGGCATGACCGTTTGCTTCGCCAGTGAAATCAGCAGCTTTCGCAGATCGTCTGGCCGGTCCTTCGTCGGCACGACATAGGCCAGTCTGATTTCTTGAGGCGGTAACGACGTCAAATTGAGAGTCTCGGCAGTTCTCTAGAGGCTGAGAGGTCAGGCAGGTTCCGCTTGGTCAGTCGCAAGTAGAGTCATGGCGGCAGGCCAATGCCGCGGTGAAGTCTGGTGGCAGCGGTGTTGCGCTGGCTGTCACAACTATGGCTTCTCGTCATAAAGGACTGTACGTCTGACGGCTAACAGTTCTGACCATCCGGGAGTTCAGTTTTCATGCTGTGACTGCGGCAGTAATTTATGCTGTAGTTTGTGCACTAAGAAAAGAAAAAGAAGTCCAGCGCTCATGCTAATTGTAAAGTGAATAGTCACCATTGCGACATCATCTAAACCAAACATATTCAAGGCGCCATAGACAACAAGGAAGAGATATACCGGGCTCGCCGTCAAACCAATATCACCGGGCAGAGACTGTATAAGAGCGTAGCCTAGTTGGAGAAGTGCGCCGCACACAAATAAAAAAAACAAACCCCCTGTGAATCCAAACAGCAGAATTGCAAGTCCCCATATTGTCCATGGTTCTGTGAGATAGTGCTGCTTGACGTGGTTTATGCTATTTTCTCTATAAACTGCAGTAAACACTTGGCCAGTTGTGAATTCTGCGTCAGGAAAGGGGGTTCCGAGTACAAGGCGATTGGCGATGTTCTTCAAGAAGTAAGGAGATCTCAGGTAGCTGTCGATCACCTCTTGGTTCCCTTCACGTGTCATAACTTGAACGCCATAGTCGATTGTGGCCAAGCGAGCTAGAATCGGATTGAATATTTCTGCAATGCTATAGTATGTGGTTCCTGGTTGATCGAGGAAACGCATAGAGTATGTTTTGGCACCATTCATCTCGTGGTAATCGTATTTCTGGTAGATCGTCTGCTCGGAAAGAATGAACTTTGCGCTCGATAGCGGATCGCCTGCGCCGACATTGCTCAGACGAACCATGTGTCCCGCAAACCCGGATCCAAGGCTGACAATCGCCATCGCCAATGCCGCGGCAGCGAAGGTCATAGGCGAGTAACGCAGGCGTATGTGATAGGCGGCAATGACCACCATGCCAAACATCCATATGCGCATGGCACCGCCGCGCGAGCCGCCCATAACGGAAACAACCAGCCATACGACAATGAGAAGCAACACAATCCAACCATAGCGACTTTGCCTCAGATCGCCACGCATTAGCAGCCACGCAATCGAAACAACAAGAGCGGCATCTATATTGAAGAAACGTGTTGGCCAACCGATGAGGGCGGGAAGGTGTCCCTCAGCTAGATAGGGCATTGCGATGGCATTCCCTCCTAAGGCGATCCCCCAAAAAAGTATTAGTCCTCCTACGCCAATGAAGTTCTCTTTAGGCAAGATGCGAAACGCAGATTGTACGCGCTCCGAAGTCTTCGTGCGGCTGGCAAAAGTCGCGGTCGTCTCCATTCCTAGAAAAAGAACTGCGGTTCCAATGAGTAGATACGTGAGTGCCTCCCGTATCTCCACAGCAGTGAAAGGTGGACCGGTAAGGAAGCCCACAGCGCCAGCAGGTAGGATCAGCAAGGCAGTCAGCCGAAGATGAACGAAAAGCAGGATAAAAAGCGCAGTTGTCAAAACCAATGGGCGCGCCGATACGCTTCCGAATCGGATGCCAGCAACGAGTATGGCGCTGATCCCGATAGTGAGCGCGGTTTCCGATAAATTGACAAAAGGTGAGGCGCCAAAAGACAGTAAAAACAAAATTAGAAAGGCGGCATGAATAACGAGTATTCCGATAAAGAAGCTGCCAATATCCGTAACATCGAGAACTCTACGAAGTTTAAGCAATGTCATGGTGCTCGCAACAACCTGTTTGTTCGTTCGAGAGGCTCTTCGAAGCATCTTTACCGGCAGGCCGGTCGTAGCAATTCTATAATTTGAAGTTTTGAAAGCGTTTATTCAGTGCACGTTTTTGGAGAGGGCTTGAGCACGGCAGACTAACCGAAAACCATCAGCTGCTGGAAGAGCTCTAGCGGACGTTGATCGGTTTGTGTGTTGTCTCTAGGAGACAAGTGTATGGGGATGTTTTCTTTGGTGAAGGATGTCTTAGATGTCACTCAACGTAGTCTCTGCGCTTCGTCAGAGCACTCTTAAATCATAAGAATGGACAGTCACGCGATCACCCTCAGGAGGCAACTTTGCCGAGTTCGTGCAAGCCCGCTGCTACCGCTCCAGACTGCGATATTCAGAGGCCTAACTTCGCCTATCTGCCCCGCCCCGACCAGCGGATGATTCCCTATCGAGAGCTTGATTCTCGGAAGTATTTCTGGACCAAGCTAAAGAATACGTGGCTGCATTTTCCTAATCTATGGAATATAGTTATCGCTGAATCCGATCATGATCGATTGCTCACGCCGCGAAAGGTACGCAGGTCGCGTGTTGGTCAGAAGCTCTTATTCATGTGGTTGCGTATTGTATGGTTCTGGCCGCGCCTAGTTGAAGCTGAGAACTGGGCCGATGTCGCCTTTGGGCGGCAGAGCCGACCTGATCGCTTTGTCGATATGAATGAGTCGAACCTGCTGTTGGTTGAGGAGGTTATGGCGCGAACCAACTGCACATCCGACAATATTCTCGACCTGGGCTGCAATGTAGGGCGCCACCTTGCCTGGTTGGCGAGAAGCGGCTGCACACATCTCCACGGCGTCGATATCAGTAGTGATGCCGTTAGCGCCAAGGAGCGCTTGTTTCCGGAGCTCAACAACACCACTATCTCACTTGATACTATACAGCGTTATCTGCGTCGCCAAAAGGCGAATAGCTTCGAGATTGTCTTCACCCATGGTGCAACTGTTGAACTAATACATCCATCCTTCCCTTTAATTGCTGAGATCACCCGGGTGACAAGGCGCTTTGTTGTTATGATGATCAATGAGAATACACATAGCTACCCTCGTTTTTGGGAGTACGAATTCTTGCGGAACGGCTTCGTCACCGTGAAAGTGCTGCGCCCCGCAGGACAGACATTCGAGACAAAAGATCGACGCGGCCAGATGACGCTCTTCGTGTTTCAAAGAGTGGACGGAGTAGGAGACCTGAGCCACGAACCTGATCACATGAAGCCAGGGAGTTTGCTCAAAGAGAGTGCAGCGCAGACCTGAGGCGGCAAACTCCAGGTCTATCACCGCAGCACCGCTGTTCTTGTCATAGCGTGCCAGTTTCGAGCCTTTGTTTTGCGTCGATCAGACAGGCTTCAGGTCGCCTTGAATTGGCCGTCGCAGTTGAGGCTTAGAGGTTTCAAGTAGATCTGATCAACCCAGGACGCATGACGACTGGCAAGGTCCACGATCATCGCTTGTAAAGTGGCATCTAGCCCAATCCGAGTTAGCTATTGGCTTCATGGCCCTGACACCACGGCCAAGGCGTGACACACAGGTCGGCTCGTGATCTATCTGACATGGAGGCGCGGAATTCATGCGTCGACATGGTCTGACCCGATAGCGTCGGAATCGGTTTCGGACGATACCGAGACGAGACTTGGAAGCGGATCCGCATCAAGAGATGGTGAACGTAAGCAAGAGTAAAAATATATATAAAATCTATCTTAAGTGTGCAAAACCCGGGCTTGTTTCTGTAAATATTGCTGATGCAGAGCTTATAACTCAGAAATTTTGTGATGTTACTGAAATTTTGCTCGATGCGAACAAGGCCAGAGATCCTTTTTGGTTTACCTTCATAGCCTCGCGCGACCGTCAGGTGAGTCTCACTTTTAACGCCATGCACTCTGTCGCAGCGGCCTTGGGCAAGGCGCGCAGTAAGGCTGGAGTATGGGTGGCGTGCGAACTCAGTGATCCTTTGGCGGCTAGCACTTTAGCCAAAGTCGGTCAGCAGTTGGGGCTTGAGGTTGGCTTCAGCATGCGGCAACGCGTTCGCTGCAAGCTGCACGACATAGCGAACCGTTTCAGAGCTTGGGCACTGCTCAGCCTTAGTATTGTAATGGCTGTCAGAGAGAAGATCGCCGCAATTCGGCTACGCGCTTTGCCACCTGAACCCGCAGATGTCCTGATCTTCACGCTGCTCCATGGCGACGGCGCGCAGAAGCTGCAAAATCGCAAGAAGTACCAGGACCGTTACTTCGGCGAGTTGCCCCAATGGCTTGCGGCCCGCGGTTCCCGCGTGTCGATTCTCGGTCCCTCGCCTGGCAGTCAGCTAGGCGTTTTGCAACAGCTCCGTGATCATGTGACCGCTAGCACGTGGTTTCGCCCAACTGCAATTGACACCACTTGGGCCGACATTCTCGCTGGCTGCGTCGCTGCTGCCTTCGCGCGCTGGTCGCTGCCACCGCTGCCCATATCTCCGCACTTTGACTTGCGTTCGTTTGTTCAGCGCGACCTGAGGCTGCAGAAGACGCATCTCTTTCGCGGGCGCGTGTTGCATCGCGTCGCTCGACGAGCACTAGCGCGCCACCAGACCACTCAGATTCTGCACGTTTATGAAAATCACGCTTGGGAGCGCAGCACATATTTGGCGGCGCGTGAGGCTGGTCGCACCGTTGGCGGCTACTTGCACTGTGCTTTGCTCCGCAGTCACCTGATGCACTACTGTACGAAACAGGAATGGCGGTTTCGACCCCGGCCGGATCGGATCGTCACAACCGGACCAGATGCAAGAAACCTGCTGCTTGAACTGGGCGACTACCCAGCAGAATCGATTGTGGCGGCCTGCGCGCTGCGTGATCCTTCGGTTCGAGAGCCGGACATCTCGGGCCGGAGACCGCCTGACACGGGCAGGATTCTTATTCTGTTGGAAGGCCTCATGAGCATGGCCGGCATTCTAAGGCTGAGTGCGTCGGCGGCAGAACGTCGGCCGGCACTTCGCTTTGAGGTCCGATCTCACCCGGTTCTTCCTGCGCGCCGCATTGCAGAGGCATGCGGGCTGGATTATGGGGCGTCGCGCCTCTGCGACTCGGACTCCGCGGATCTCACCGACGACATTATGCGGGCTAACGTCATTGTTTATCAGGGAACGACCGCTGCGCTTGCGGCCGCGCAGTATCCTCGTCCGCTGCTGCGTGCAGCTATGGATCCGCGCATCGATGATGATCCGTTAACTGGAATAGACTTGGCTAAATGGGAGGTCAAAGATCTGGAGGGCTTCCTGGAAGCGCTCGACGAGGCGCTCTCAATGCCGGCTTCTGAACTTGCCTCAGTCACGGAGCAGCGGCGCAAGAGAGTGCTGCAACGTTGGGCGCCAATCGACGACGGTGCGATGGCTGTCTTCGCTGACGCCGCCCATAGCGAGTGCTCTCCGCTCGAAGCGATCCCGCTAAGCGAGCAGGGGCGGGCCGGCTAGTGCTCTGGCGGCAGGATTCGACTCCACTCGGACTTGTTGTTCGAAGACTATTGGGCCCCTTCGCTCCCCTCTACCGGATTTTTCGGAGCACCTATCTCCGCATGAAGCTTTTGGATGTTTCAGCGGACTTCGATGCTGATCTCGCACCTGTTTTCGTAATTGGTGCAAACCGATCGGGCACCTCCTTGGTGGCGAAGCTTCTGTCCCAGAATCCAGAGTTCGAGGGACTGTTCTCCAACAGCCGAGCCGCTGAGATTGGAGAGAGCGGGCACGTCGATGGGTATTCGGAGTCAGCGTTCATATGGAAAGAGTTGAACGACCAAGCTTTTGAGCGACTTTCGCGGCCGGGTCTGTTCGGCAGCCCGCATTCGGTCTCCGCGGTTTACCGAGAAGGAACGAAGTCGACGGCAGAAGAAAAGATGTTGCGCAAGGCGGTCCTTGCTGCGCGACGAACCGATAGGATTCCGCTGATCAAGGATAATGCAAACACCTTGAGGATCGGTCTGATCACCAAGATCTTTCCAAAGGCGCGCTTCGTGTTGGTTCTTCGCGATCCTCGCGACTATCTGCGGTCAAACCGGCACAAGTTTGCTGCGCAGTTATCCGTCGAACGGCGTTCGCCTGAAGTTGGACTTCATTGGCTGCTCATGAACACTGTCGCGCTCTATGACCTCGAACGTTTTGCACCGGAGCGGTATGTCATTGTGAGTCTGTCAGACATGTTTGCGAGCGATGCGAGCTCTGTTCTGGAGCAGGTCTTCATCAAGCTTGGGGAAAAGCCTTTCTTGCCGGATATGTCCGAGATCGACGAGCGTCTGCGCTTCAACGATACCTCGGAGAATCAAGTAACCGACGTCGCTGATCTGGCCTTTCGCATTGACGATGTGCAGCGGCTCGTGCGGGCGGAGAAGGAAGAAATTCTGAAGAACTAGCCAAAACTTGGAGACACTCGCCTTTCGGTGATGTGACGTGAGACCGTTCTGGAGGCCTTTTTGTGATTGGCACGCTGGTACTTCGTCCTTTTGACATAGTTTAGCAAATGGCTCCGTCCTCGCCGTGAAGCAGTTCCTAAAGCACGTCATCGCCCAGGGTCTCGGTCTGCCCCCAGCCTACAAGCTGTTTGCTCGGTCGGGGCTGTACGTCTTCCTCTATCACGACGTTTCGAACGCGCCCGCGCCCTTTGTCGAAGAATTCGGGTTGAACACGCCACCCGAAGTTTTTCGCTGGCAGATTCGCGAACTGGCCAGAGATTTCGATCTTGTTTCCATCGATGATGTCCGCGCCAAGCGTATTGGCAGGCGAAGCGCACTGATAACCTTCGACGATGGCTACAGCTCTAACTTCACAACGGTACCCGGTATCTTGCGGGAATTAGATGCTTCCGCATTGGTGTTTGTGAATATGGAGCCTATTCGTGGCGGCCTCTTCTGGGCATCCTTGTGCGCTTACCTTTGTAGTCATGACAGGGAGTTTCGGGCGCATTTTCGGGCTTTGCGGGGCAGCGAGCCAACTGCGACTGACGCAATCTCGCTGGATCCGGACTTCGTTGAACGTCACATGGCAAGCCGGGGGGATCGCGTAGAACTCGAAGAACTGGTGCGAAGTTACGGACCGGACTTCGCGACGGAGCAGCAGCTTCGAGAAACAGGGGAGTGCGGTGTCCTCTACCTCGGTAACCATCTCTATAACCACTACAACGCGACCGTCCTTAGCGACCTGGAGCTGCGTCGTATGTACGATATCAACAGGCTTGCGCTTGATCAGTTCGACAATGCACGAAATGTCTTCAGCTATCCCTTCGGGCAACCCGGTCTGTGCTACTCTTCGAGAACCCATGAAGTTCTGAGGCAAACGAGCCCCGAACTTGTCTTCTCCGCAGTGGGCGGTATCAACCGCCTACCCGGTGACTTCTTGCACCGCTATGTGCCGCGAGCTTCGGCAGGAGACGTTAGTCGTTTGAGGGGAGATATCGTCTGGGACACTTTGCGCTTGTGGCGTAGGAGGAAGGACGGTGGAGCTTATGTGCGGCCGCCTGTGCTATGACGCAGTAGCTGTTTGATCTGGGCTATGCTAGGCAGCTTGCCGCCCGGAAGTCGGGGGTCATCACCATCCATGAAGAACCGTCGTCTCAGCTTTGAGAAATCCAAGGCCTTCACCCGGCGGATCGAGCAGGTGATCCCGGGCGGTGCGCATACTTACTCCAAAGGTCGCGACCAGTTCCCGCTGGAGGCGCCGAACGGGATCGTTCGCGGCAAGGGCGCGCGGGTGTGGGACGCCGACGGCAACGAGCTGATCGACTGGTCGATGAGCCTAACGGCCGTCTGCCTCGGTTATGCAGACGAGCGGGTGGACGCTGCGGTGATCGAAGAGATCGGCAAGGGCGTCAATTTCCATCGGCCCGGCCAGATCGAGCTCGAGGCGGCCGAAGCTTTCATCGATTTCGCCGGCACCGACATGGTGAAGTTCGCCAAGCACGGATCGGTGGTGACTACCGCTGCGGTCAAGCTGGCGCGTGCTCACACGGGCCGGAGGCTGGTGGCGGTGCCGCGCCAGCAACCCTTCTTTTCCTTCGACGATTGGTTCATTGGAACCACGCCGGCCGACTTTGGCATCCCCGACGAGCTGAAGCGCTTCACGCTTCTGTTCGACTACGGTGATGCGGACAGCCTGGAGGCGCTGTTTGAGGCGCATCGCGGCGAGATCGCTTGCGTTATGCTGGAGCCGGTGAAGTTCGATCCGCCCCCTGAGGGTTTCCTGGAACGTGTGCGTCGGCTTTGCACCGACGAAGGGGCCGTACTGGTGCTGGACGAGATGGTCAGCGGCCTGAAGTGGGGTGTGCCGGGGGCTTCTGCCTACTTTGGCGTCGAAGCCGACCTCTACACCTACGGCAAAGGCATCTCCAATGGCTACGCGGCAACCGCGCTGACCGGAAGGCGGGAGATCATGGAGCTCGGCGGCTTGGAGCGGGACGGCCAGCGCAAGCTGTTCTTGCTGTCTTCGACCCATGGCGCCGAGAGCAGCGGGCTGGCAGCGATGATTGCAACCCTCGATATCCTGCGCGATGGCGAGGCGATCTGCGAGAATTGGCGGCGAGGCGAGGCGCTGCGCGCACGGCTGGACGCGACAACCGAGCGGCATGGCCTTTCCGATAGGATCTTCCTGCGCGGCGGCCATTGCTTGATAGCAGTTGATCTGCGCGGGCCGGACGGCGAGCCCGACGATGCTTTCCGGACCCTGTTCATGCAGGAGATGATTGCTTCTGGACTTCTCTTCCAGGGCCTTTTCTTTCCCACCCCCAGTCATGGCGAGGCCGAGTTGTCAGATACAGAAACCGCCTGGGATCGCGCTTGCGAGGTCTATGGGCAAGCGCTGGAGGCCGGCACAGTTGAGGGCCTACTGATCGGCCCGCCCGTAAAGCCCGTGTTCCGACGGTACATCTAGCCATGGCCCAGTTAAACGACCGCAACTATGCCTTGGAGCGTCAGCCCGAGGGCTACTTCTCGGTTGCACCGCTGCCGACCGCCGAGGAACTGCGAGCCTTCTATGCGGAGATCTACTATCAGCAGCGACCTTCGACCACCTACCAAGCCGAGTACGACGCAGACGAGCGCGCTCATATAGATCTGCGCGCGCGTCAGATCCTTCACGCTTTGGCAGAGACCGGTGTGACCGGCGGCGGCCAACGTCTGCTGGAGATTGGCGTGGGCGAGGGGTTCTTCCTGAAGGCCGCAAGCGACGCCGGCTTTGCGGTGGAGGGTGTCGACTTCAGCTCCCACGGCGTGGTGACTTTCAACCCTGATATCGCCCCACTGATTCGCACCGGTGACGCTTACGAGCTGCTGGATGAGATGATCGCTGGCGGCACACAACAGGATGCCGTCGTTCTGCAGAACGTTCTGGAGCATGTGATCGATCCCAACCGCCTGTTGCGTGGAATCGGCCGCCTGCTGACGCCGGGCGGTGTTGCGGTCATCAAGGTGCCGAACGACTACAGCCGGCTTCAGACGGCAGCGCTGGAGCGCGGCCTGATCGATCGGCCCTTCTGGTTCGGCCCGCCGCAACACCTCCACTACTTCACAGCCGAGAGCCTCCGTGCCCTCTGCGAGGCTCACGGGCTGGAAGTCTGCGATCTTTTTGCGGACTTCCCGGTCGACTGGTTCCTGTTCCATCCCGGCAGCAACTACATCGCCGATCCCGCTCAGGGCAAAGCGGCGCATAAGGCCCGAATCGCGCTAGATCTGCTGATGGCCGAAGCCGGTGTCTCGCGCTTCCACGGCGTTTGTCGCGCCTTGGCCGAAGCCGGCATGGGACGCAACGTCGCTGCCCTGGTGCGACGGCGGTCTGAGTGAGTGGCTTTCCGAAGGATCTAGGCGTGTGAAGATCGGGCTCTTGGCCGACATTCACGGGAACATCGACGCACTGCAGGCTTGTCTGGCAGCGGTCGAAGCGGCCGGGGTCGAGCGAGTGTTGGTCGCTGGCGATTTCGTTGGCTACTACTATGCTCCATCTGAGGTGCTGGCCGCGTTGGATCGCTTCGATTGGGTCGCAGTGCGTGGAAACCATGAGGACATGCTGGCTGAATGGGTCGCAGGACGGCAGCATAGCGATATCGGCCGGCGTTACGGCTCCGGCTTGGCCACGGCCGCCAAGGCTTTGACGGCGGCTCAGATCGAGTGGCTGCTTGAGTTGCCGGCCAGCCGTCGGCTGGAAATCGATGGGACGCGGATCTTGCTGTGCCACGGTACGCCCGACTCGACTGAAAGCTACGTCTACCCCGATGCACCGGACTCAGCCTTCGAGTCCTTCCGCGCGCCCGGGATCGGCCTAGCCGTCTATGGCCACACCCACTATCCGCATCAGAGAGAGCTATCAGGTGCCGGGGAGCCTCTGAGAATCGTCAACCCGGGCTCGGTGGGTCAGCCGCGCAACCGCGTGCCAGGCGCGCACTGGGCGCTTTGGGACACCTCAACCGGTGAGATTGCAGCGCGCGTGGAACCCTACGACCCGGCGCCATTACAGGCCGAATGCCGCCGGCGCGATCCGCAGCTGCCCTACTTGGCCAATGTGCTGACGCGGACCTGAAAGCCTATGTCGGACAGTGGCTACGACTGCATCCTGGTGACCGGCGCGAGCGGCGACATTGCGGACGCCATCGGCCGCATCCTAGCCGAGGCCTATCCCACAACCCGTCTGGTCGGTGCCGATGCCGGCGATGCCTGGCCCGGGCGGGCAGTCTTTTCCGAAATGCACGCTCTGCCTCTAGCGCATGCGTCCGGCTACCCGGCTGCGTTGACTGCGCTGGCGCAGCGTTGCGGCGCCGACCTGGTGATCCCGACCAACGAGCAGGAGTTGCGGCGTCTGGCGCTTGCCCCTGGCGCTGCTGCCGATCTACCGCTATTGATGAATCCGCCGCAGGTCCTGCTGCCCTTTCTCGACAAGCTGGAGACCGCACGCTGGCTGGAGTCCGTCGGCTTGCCGGCGCCGCGCACGCGGATACTGACCGATGCCGGGCCCGAGGATCTGCCGTTGGTCGCCAAGCCGATCCGCAGCTCCGGCTCACGGACCGTCCTCGTGGTGCGGACACCGGAACAGCTGGCGGCGGCGCAACAGACTTTGGGAGCAGATGCGCTCGCCCAGGAGCTGTTGGAGCCCGCGGACGCCGAGTTCACCTGCGCCCTCGTGCGCCCGGCAGAGCGGCTGCTCTCTCTCAGTATGCGCCGCAAGCTGCTGGGGGGACTAAGTTCGGAGATTTGCATAGAACGGCACCCGGAGATCGATGCTCTGTTGTGGACGATCGATGCGGCTTTGCCCGCCTATGTCGCCTTGAACGTTCAGCTGCGTCAGACGAAAGCTGGACCCAGGGTGTTCGAGATCAATCCGCGCCTGTCCAGTACCGCCATGCTGCGCCATCGCGCTGGCTTCTGTGATTTGGTCTGGCTTCTGGAGGCACGGCTGGGACGGCCGGTGCCCCTGGCTTTCGAACCGCCCGAGGGCTTGCGTGTTTTCCGGCGCTTCACGGAAGTGGTGGCGCCGGTATGAACCGACTGCGGGTTACGCACTTGGTCGATTCCGGCCCTCAGGTCGGTCTCGGACACCTACGCCGACAACTCGTTTTGGCCGAGGCGCTCGCGGCACGGGGCGCGATCTGCCGTTTCGGTCTCAGCGACCCCGAGGTCGGTATTGAGCTGCCCAATTGCGTAGCGGAGACCTTCACTTGGGACCGCCGCGAGCTGCCCCAAGGAGACGTCGACGCTCTGGTGGTTGACAGCTACCAGGTGGATCCCGAGTTGCTGGCTTCGAGCCGATCGCTGATCGTGGCCATGGACGACTTGGCCGAGCGGCCGCTGGCGGCCGATCTGGTCGTGAATCACAACGCCTATGGCGACCTCTGCGACTACGGCGCCTATCGTGCCGGCCGGCTGCTGGCCGGTCCGCGGTTCGCAATGGTCGGGGCGGCCTTTCGTGCCTTGCGCGAGCATCCCGCCGATGGCCTGCTGGTCAACTTCGGTGCCACCGACGACGGGCGCCTCTCATTGCCGCTGATCGCAGCATTGCGTGACTTTCTGCCGGAAGTCCCGATCCTCGTTGCGCTGATGCGCGTTGCACCGGAGCAGCAAGCGGCGTTGGAGCGGCTTCGCGCGGAAGTTCGCCTAGCGCGACCGCTTGAGGAGGCGATGGCCGAAGCCAGGGTCTTCGTCGGTGCGGCCGGCGTGTCGCTGTTGGAAGCCTTGGCTGCCGGGCGCATGCCGGTGGTCTGTGCCATTGCCGACAATCAGCGCATAAACATAGAATTTCTGAGCAAGCGCGGCCTTCCGGCCTTCCCCAGGCCTGACCCTCAGGCCATGGCGCAGGCAGTTCTGGAGTGTTATGCAACTTCGGTTGTGGTCGCCGTACCGGAGTTGGATGGCCTGGGGGCCGAGCGGGTGGCCGACGCAATCGGCGCGGCGGTGCAAGAGCGCTGCGCTACGCCAGGAGAGACTTCACATGCCTGACAATCGATCGACAGGCGGCTTCGCCATCGACGGCCGGCTGATCGGTCCGGGGCATCCGCCCTACCTGATCGCCGAGATGTCCGGGAACCACAACGGCGACCTCAGCCGCGCCATTGCGCTGGTCGAGGCCGCGGCCGCTGCAGGCGCCGATGCGGTAAAGCTGCAGACCTATCGGGCCGATACGATCACAATCGATAGCAACCGACCGGAGTTCCAGGTGCACGGGGGGTTGTGGGACGGGCGCAGCCTCTATGAGCTCTACGAGGAGGCGCATACGCCCTGGGAGTGGCATGTGCCCCTCTTTGCGCGGGGGCGTGAGCTGGGCATCACCGTCTTCTCCTCGCCCTTCGACTTCACCGCCGTCGATCTTCTCGAAGAGCTGGGCGCTCCAGCTTACAAGATCGCCTCTTTCGAGATTCTCGACATCCCGCTGATCGAGCGCTGTGCGGCAACTGGCAAACCGCTGATCGTTTCAACGGGCATGGCCGACGAAGAGGAGATCGGCGAGGCGGTGACTGCGGCACGGGCGGCTGGTTGCCGTGATCTCATGCTTCTGCACTGTGTCAGCAGTTACCCGGCTCCGACGGAGGCGACGAATCTGCGCCGCATCCCGGCCTTGGCCGAGCGCTTCGGCACGCTCGTCGGCCTGTCCGACCACACTATGGGCATCTCAGTTCCCATTGCCGCTGTGGCCCTGGGTGCCGTTGCGGTCGAGAAGCACTTCACACTCAAGCGGTCCGATGGAGGCGTCGACAGCGCCTTTTCTCTCGAGCAAGAGGAGCTCGCCGAATTGGCTGCGGCCCTTCCGCAGGCGCAGATGTCACTCGGGGACGGTCGTCCGGAGCGCCCGCACGCGGAGGCGGGCGGCCGGGTCTTTCGGCGCTCCCTCTATGTTGTCGCCGACGTGCCGGCGGGGCAGCCACTGACACCCGAGAACCTTCGTTCGATCCGTCCGGGACTGGGGCTGAAACCCAAGCATTACAGGGAGCTGCTGGGCCGACCCGCGATCCGCGACTTGAAGCGCGGCGAACCTGTGAGTTGGGATATGGTGGGCTAGACAGCACGGTCATTCGCTCTGATGCATGTACTCGAGGCGGCGGAGGAAGGGTTCGACCAGGCGCTTGACGATGCCGTCGCGGTGAGCAGGCTGCCCAACCCGCTCTATCTATCTGATCACCGGCACTACTACCGGCTCTATGCCGAAGGGCAGGACTTCCGCGATCACTCCTTCGTCGTCCTGTCCGATGGCCGACCGCAGTTCGCGTTCTGCCTAACCAGCCGTGAACAGAACGGCGAGCTTGTTTACGACTGCTACGGTCAGCCCGCGGCCGCTTTCGAAGCTGCAGATATGGGTTTTCGCCTGCGCCGGCGCCTCGGCAGTCTGGTCGAGGAGCGCCTTGCGTCTATTGCGGCAGGAAACGCCAAGCTGTCGCTTGCCTTTCGGGATTTCCTCGTCGCCGGCGAGCTATCCCTGACGGGCAAGGCCTTGCTTTCGTCGGGGGGACAGGCAAAACCCCACTTCACCCAGGTGGTGGACCTCCAGACCACGCTTGATGACCTGCGTGCCAGTATGACGAAGAGCACGCGATGGGGTGTGAACTGGGGCTTGAAGAATCTCGAGATTGCCGTGACGCCGCCCAAAGCACCTGACGAGACGGTCTTCTGGGCGTTTCGCGACCTGCACCTCGAGGCGGCAGGACGAAGCACCCGATCACACGCGACCTGGCAGGCACAGCTGGACGCTGTCCGTTCGGGGCAAGCCTTCTGCGTGTTCGCATGGCTCGGTGGGGAGCTGGTATCGGCCGGCTTCTTCCCCGTTAGCCAAGTCTACAGCTACTACGGCGTCTCGGCGTCGCGACGCGATCTTTTCGACAAGCCGATTTCGCACGCAGTCCTTTGGACCGCCATCGTCACTGCCCGCGACCTCGGGTGCCGGCACTTCGAGCTTGGAGATCAGTTGTTTGACAAGCCCGCCGTCTCTGCCAAGGAGATGAACATCGCCAACTTCAAGCGGAGCTTTGGCGGTGCAACCAGTACCCGGCTGGATATCTCCTGGACCGGACGGCGGACGGACCAGGAGATCTCTGCGGGGTGACCCAGCCTTCCCTTTGGCCTTCGCCCTTCTGGTACGGGATGCCACGTCTGTGGCACCGGACGCGCGTTGAAGCAGTGGAGGAGCGCCTCCGCCAGCTCTATCCAGGTGGTGAGCCTGTCCTGGTTTCCAGTGGGCGCAGCGGTTTGTCTCTCATCGTCGAGTATCTGGGCCTGGGCCGCCTGGATCGCGTCCGTGTTTTTCCCTATGCCAGCCATTGCGTCCTCGATGCCGTGGGGCGCCGGGCAATGCCCTCACTCGAGTCTCAACCTGAACCCGCAGCCTCGATCGAGTTCCATCAGTGGGGCTATCTGCGCAACACAGATGAAGCTGTAGACATAGAGGACGCCGTCGACAGCCTGTGCGAACCGGGTTGCCAGCTCATGCCACAAGGCGGACGCTTCGAAGTCTGGTCACTGCCCAAGATCCTTGGCAGCCTGACCGGCGGTGTCATCTGGTGCCGCGATCCCCAAGATGCGACGCGCCTAAGGGACATGCGCGTCGCGCGTCCTGGTGCCTGGACGCAGTTCTGCTTGCGTCTTCTGTCGGTTCGCAGCCAAGCGGCGATAGAGTACTGGTCGGCCCGCGAACCCATCGGCGGACGATTGCCGCAACTGGCGCTCGGCGAAATCGACTTCCTCCTCATGAACTTAACGGATGCGTTGTCGGCCAGACGCGCCAACTTTGCGAAGCTCGCCGCCTTTCTTCCGCCCGGCATCCATCGCGCAGAGGGTCGTTGGCCCTGCGTGGTCCCGGTGACTGCGGAAGATCGTGCGCTCGAAGAGTTGCAGAGCCTGGGAGCTGTGGGGCCTCGGCACTTCGAAGGCGATGGTCGCCGCGGCGACCGTCCGTTGTTGCGCGTTCTCCCTCTGCCGATCCACCAGTCCGTGTCGGTCGACACCGTGGAAAGCATGGCTGAAGTGCTGCAAGCATCAGCTTTCAGCGGGGCAGATGGTGGCAGATAGCCAAAGCATCTATGCCGGCCCCGCCCGAAGCCTGGCTGAAGCCGAGGCCGCTCGAGACCTTGCGGCCCGCGTTTTTGGCGACCTGGCCGGTCTTGGTGAGTCCGAATCCCAGAATCACAAGCGATGGCTCTGGGCGGAACCCGGCGGTTGGGGGCAGTCCGGCGTCGTGGTGATTGTGGCGGGCAGCGGCGAGGTGCTCGGTACCGTTCGCTTGCTCCGCCGTGTCCTCCATCGGGGCGAACAGGCCTTTTCAGCGGCCTTGTTCTCAAGTGTTTGCGTCGATGCGCGCTGGCAGGGCCGTGGGCTGTCGCGCCAGCTTGTGGCAGCGGCGGTAGACCAAGCGCGCGCACTCGGTGCGGAGATCGCCTACCTGATCGCCCGGCGGGCACTCGATCACTACTACACGCGCTTCGACTTCCATGGCATGTCGGCCTACCCCTCCGTCGACATCTCTCGGATTACGCCCGTCGGATCAGGCGAGCCTGGAAGGGCTTGGGTGTCCTGGGACGGCTCTGATACAGCGCAGCTCTGTAGCATCTATGCAGAGGAGTTTGCGGAGGTTCTCGGCAGAGCTGAGCGCGACGAAACCTACCTTGAGTTCCACGTAGAACGATGTCGGAAGAGCGGAGTTCATCCCTACACACTGATCGTCAACGGGGCACCCGCCGGCTACGCCTTCGTCGAGGGATCGGCGGTCCGCGAGCTGGCCTTCCAAAGTGATGTTGGACTCGAAGCGCTTCCGGCACTCGGCCACGCTGTCGGCGAAGAGCTGACGACCGCGGACCTCAATCCGCGTCAGCGCACTGCCCGCCGGCTGTTCGGCTCCGACTACGACGTCTCGCTGAGGCTGCGGAGATGCATCTTCGGGGGGCACATGGTGCGCGTTCTGGACCCTGAGGCCGTCGCGTCGAAGCTTTGGGAACGGATCGCCGTCCAGGCGCGGCGCCACGGACTGGGCCCCCAAGAGCGTCAGATCGGCGCGCTGCGCTTCGGCTGGGACGGCAAGTGCGCCTGGTCGCGGCTGGAGGCGGAGTTGGGCGAGATCGGCTCCGCCGCGACCGCGGCCCTGATGGGAGCGGATCTGCTGGATCTCGGAGGCGACGTGCTGGATCAGCGTTGGCCAATGAGCATTGGTGTCCTCGATCAGGGGTAGGGCCAAGGACTAAGTCTACCGCCCGCCGGTACCTCACCGTCTCAGACTGTTTCTGGGCTCACGGTGGTGCAGCGCGGCGGCGTTGGCCGGCACTGTCGAACTCCACTTCTACCTTGACCTCCCTAAGGTGCTCCGACAGATTGCGCGCTTCATTCGAACGGCCATCGGGATAGGACTCGGCGCTCCCAGTGCGGCCGAGCCACCTACTGACAAGCAGGCAATTAATGGCAACGCCGCTGAAGTGCGGAATCGTCGGCTTCGGCTACATGGGGGAGATCCGCAAGCGCGTGATCGACGCGCGTGACGATCTCGTTCTGGTCGGTGTTGCCGAGCCTGACGAGGTGAAGCGGGCAAAGGTAACGACCTGCGACGCTCTGGCAGATGCCGAAGAGCTGCTCGCGCGCGATCTGGATCTGGTCTTCGTGGCCACGCCCAACCATGTCGCGCCGCACTACGCGATCAGCAGCCTGAAGGCCGGGCGCCATGTCTTCTGCGAGAAGCCCCCGGGCCGCAGTCTGCAAGATATCGGGGACATCCGCGCGGCCGAGGCGGTTGGCGGCAAGCTGATGTTCGGCTTCAACCACCGCTATCACCCAGCGGTTCTCAAGGCTAAAGCGATCGTGGACTCGGGCCGCTTGGGCCGCCTGGTCAATTTGCGGGGCCTCTATGGCAAGTCGGGCGGGCGGAACTATCCGGCTTCCTGGCGCAACGACCCTGCGATCTCCGGCGGAGGCATTCTGCTCGACCAGGGCATCCATATGCTTGATCTCTTCCGCTTCTTCGCCGGCGATTTCGAGGAGGTAAAGTGCTTCGCCTCCAATGGCTTCTGGCAGACTCCTGTCGAAGACAACGCCTATGTCATCCTGCGGGGCGACAGCGGTGTGCACGCTCTGCTGCATTCCTCGGCCACCCTTTGGCGCCATACCTTCCGCTGCGACATCACGCTGGAGGAGGGGTATTTGGTAATCGAGGGGCTGCTCTCGAGGAGCGGTAGCTATGGTCGTGAGCGCCTGACCGTGGCGCGCCGCGAGTTCGAGGACGAGGCAGCGGCGGTTGGCAACCCGTCTGAGGAGGTCACCCACTTCGACCGCGATCTTTCCTGGGAAATGGAGGTCGATACCTTCGTCACGGCTGTTCGGGAGGATCGCCCGGTCGAGGTGAGTAATTCGACCGATGCTCTGAAGGTCATGGAGATCATCACACGCGCCTATGAGGATGCAGGCCTGCTGAGTGCCGGGGTCAGTTCCCTGCAGGCGGCCAGGGGGGCGGCCAGGTGAGGGCAATCATCGATCACGCCGACTTCCAGGCTCAGTCGATCCGGCCCGATGCCCTGCTGACGAGGTATCGGGCGCTGGTCGAGGCCGACGTCAATCGCTACCTGGTGCCCGCCGTGCAGCGCGGACAGGCGGGCTGCCCTGCTTGCGGTTCGGCGAACAGCGAGTCGGCCTTTGCCTGCTTCGGTCTCGACTATCGCCACTGTCTGGATTGCGGATCGCTCTGGGTTGCGCCGCGGCCCGACGAGGCCGCTTTGCGGCGTTACTATCGCGAGTCCGAGGCTGAGCATTTCTGGCAGGCGGAACTTGCCTGTGCAACCGGTGCGGCGCGCATCGCCAAGGTCGTCGAACCGCGCCTCGACTGGATCGCGGATTCGGTCGCTCAGCACCGCCCCGGGGCGAAGGTCATCGCGGACGTTGGGACTCACCTGGAGGTTTTCGCCGAGCGCTTCGCGGCTCTAGAACCCTTCACTCGGCATCTAGCTGTAGATCCACTCGCATCCCTGCCGGGGGTGCCGGGGCTGGAAGTCATCGACGCTCCGCTCGCGGATGCTGGGCTGGGCGCCAGCCTGGATGCCGTGACGTTGCTGGACGTAGCGGATCGCACCAGCGACCCCGATGCCCTCTTTGCTGCGGTTCGTCATGCTCTGGCGCCTGGCGGATTGGTTTTCGTTACCGGCATCCTCGCCTCCGGCTTCGATATCCAGGTGCTCTGGGGCGACGCCGAGACGGTTTTCCCGCCGGACCGGCTGAACCTCTTCTCTGTCACCGGCCTGGAAAGCTTGCTGAAGCGTCAGGGCCTCGAGGTGATAGAGTTCTCCACGCCCGGCGCCTTCGATTTGCGCAGCGTGGCGGCGGCGCGCGCGAGCCGGCCTGATTTGGAGCTTCCCCGTTTCGTCGAGACGCTGTTGGCGCGACGCGGCAAAGCCGAGCAGGCTCAGTTCCAGACCTTCCTTCAGGCCAGCTTGCTGTCGTCTTTCGGTCGCATCGTGGCGCGCCGCCCGCTATAAGGCCGGCCAGGATCACTGCCGTCCGGAGTCACACCCCCGATGTCTTACGTATCCCAGTACCTCGAAGAGGCTAAGCAGATTGTCGATGCGCTCGATCAGGAGCAGATCGAGAAGATTATCCAAATCGTACTGGCGACCCGGGAGAAGAAGGGGCGCATCTTCTTCATCGGCGTTGGCGGAAGTGCGGCCAACTGCACCCACGCCGTCAACGACTTCCGCAAGATCGGTGGCGTCGAGTGCTACACGCCGGTCGATAACGTGGCCGAATTGACGGCACGGACCAACGACGAAGGCTGGGAAACCACCTTCGGCGCCTGGCTCGAGACCAGCCACATCGACGCCGACGACGTCGTCTGGGTCTTCTCTGTCGGTGGTGGCGATAAGGAGCGCAACGTCAGCGCCAACATCGTCAATGCCTTGGACGTGGCGAAGCAGGCCGGTGCCCGGGTTGTTGGCGTCGTCGGCCGCGATGGCGGTCACACGGCGAAGGTGGCCGACGCCTGCGTCATCGTGAAGACGGTGAACCCACAGACCATCACGCCCCATGCCGAGGCCTTTCAAGGCACGGTTTGGCATCTGATCGTCTCCGATCCGCGGGTCATGACCATGTCGAACAAGTGGGAAGGTCTGACCGCTGCTGCGGTCAGCCGCTGATCCTCCTTTTCCAAACCTCTTAGCGACCGGGGCCGCCCATGGCGATTTTCCTAGATACCGGAAAGCTCGACGAGATCCGGACTTTTCATCGGATGGGTATCATCCGCGGCGTGACCACCAACCCGACGATCCTGTTGAAGGACGGCGTGACCGGCGGCCTGGAGGGCGTCAAGCAGCGCTGTCAGGAAATCGCGCAGCTGATCCGGCCACTGCCGCTGTCGGTCGAGGTGACCACCAACGATCGGGACGGGATGATCGAGGAGGGGCTGGAGTACGCCAAGCTCGCCGAGAACATTAACGTCAAGATCACGATCCACGGCCCTCAGGGTGAGACCGAGAACCTGGAGGTGATCCATGAGCTGGAGAACCAGCACGACGTGCGGGTGAATGTGACCGCCATGATGAGCGCGCAGCAGTGCCTGCTCGCCGCCATGGCCGGGGCGACCTACGTGTCGATCTTCGGCGGCCGTGTGAACAACATGGGCTACAATGCCAACGATGAGATCGCCAAGCTGCGCGACCTCCTGGATCAGTTCCAGCTCAAGGGCCAGATCATCGTCGGCTCCACGCGCGAAATCCTGAACATCGTCGAGTGGCTGCACGCCGGCGCGCACATCGTGACCTGCACTCCGGCGCTGCTGAAGGGTATGATCGTGCATCCCTACTCGAAGGAAACGGTGCAGATGTTCCTCAGCGACGCGGAGAAGCTGCGCGCAACGCTCGGCTGACGCCGTCATGCATTACACCGCCGCCGCCGAGACCTTCCGCCAGCGCCTACGTGGCCGCGAGCCGCTGTTCGCCGGCTGGACGTCCATCGGCCATCCGCAGATCACGGAGGCACTGGCGCTTTCCGGGATCGACTTCATCGGGATCGATATCGAGCACTCGACGATCTCTTTGGAGCAGAGCCAGCGGATCATCGCGGCAGCGCAGGCCGGCGGCACCGTCTGTCTGCCACGGATCGCCTCCCACAATCCGGAGATGATCAAGCGGCTGCTCGACTCGGGTGCAGAGGGCGTCATCGTGCCGATGGTCTCCAGTGTCGAAGAGGTCGAGCGGATCGTCTCCTGGGTGAAGTATCCGCCCACGGGACGGCGCAGCTTCGGAGTCGCCCGCGCCCAGGCCTACGGTGAGGGCTTCGCCGACTATGCAGCCCGCTGGAACGAGCTCTCCTCGATCATCATCCAGATCGAGACGGTGGAAGGCGTCGAGAACATCGACAAGCTGCTGGCGTTCGAGGAGATCGACGGCGCCATGGTTGGTCCTTACGACCTTTCGGGCTCGCTGGGTATCCCTGGGCAGATCGACCACCCCCGCGTTGCCGAAGCGGGGCGCCAGGTGGTCGAAGCTTGTGCCAAGGCCGGCCGGGCCTGCGGCACGCAGTTGGTGGACCCGGACGCCGAGTCCATGAGCCAGGCGATCGCCGACGGCTACACCTTCACGGTGCTTTCGTCGGACGTTTTTCTGCTCGGGAGCTGGGCGAAGCGGATGCGCGGTGCGATCGGCGAGGTGCGTGGATCGTAATGATTCTGAAGGCGATCATCAGCGACTTCGACGGTACGCTGGTTGAATCGGTCGGAATCAAGGATGAGGCCTTCCACGCGCTTTACAGCGCCGAGGCGCCGGAGCGACTCGACGAGATTATGGCCTATCACAAGGCCCACAACGCCACCCTGCGCTTCGAGAAGTTTCGCTATATCCACAGGGAGATCTTGGGCCGGCCTTACGACGAGGCCGAGCGAACACGCCTCTCGCAGCGCTTCTCTGAGTTGGTCTTCGACCGGATCGTGGCGGCGCCAGCCGTTACCGGCTTGAACGAGTTCCTGGAAACCGTCGGCAGCCTGCCGCTCTATCTGGTCTCCATGTCGCCGGACGAGGAGCTGGCACGGATCCTGGCGGCGCGGCAGCTTGACCGTCGTTTGGCCGGGGTCTATCCCGGCAGCTGGAGTAAGCCAGCGGCGTTGCAGGATATTCTGGATCGCGAGCAGATTATGGCAGAAGAGGCCGTCTATCTCGGGGACACCGACGAAGACCGGTCGGCAGCCGAGGCGGTCGGCGTGCCCTTTATCGGTCGCGACAGCGGCCGGCCCATTGGCGGCGCCTGGCCGGTGTTCCCCGATCTGACGGGGATCGTCAGGCACCTGAAGGCGCTGCAGGTAGACTAAGGTAAGGAAGGCGGGGCGTGTCGGAGTTCGTCAAGGAACTGTTCGGTTTGGAGGGGCGAGTCGCTGCGGTGATCGGCGGCGGCGGCTTCCTCTGCGGCGAGATGGCCCGGGGGCTTGCCAAGGCCGGTGCCAAGGTGGCGGTGCTGGACAAGAACCAGGATACGGCCGGAGACCGCGTCGCGGAGATCGAGACTGCAGGCGGTACGGCTCTGCGCCTCCCGCTGGATGCCGCCGACAAGGCCAGCCAACAGGCGGCGCTGGCCGCGGTGATGGATGCCTATGGCCGGGTGGACATCTTGATCAACGGCGCGGGGATCAATGCGCCGACACCGGTCCTGGAGATTCCGCCGGAGGAATTCCGGTCCATCTACGAGAGCCACGCCCTGGCGACCCTGCTCGGGTGTCAGGTCTTCGGGGCGCAGATGCTGGCACAGGGGAACGGCAGCATCGTCAATATGTCCTCGGCGTCGGCCGGACCGCCGCTGTCCAAGGCCTTCACCTATTCGGCGGCCAAGGCGGGGGTGAAGAATCTCACCCAGAACATCGCCCGCGAGTGGGCGGCCCGGGGCGTGCGGGTGAATGCCTTGCGTCCCGGCTTCTTCCCCACCGAGTGGTCGAAGACCCACTTCATCGATGCGGCGCGCAACGACGCCATCCTCGGCCACACGCCGATGGGGCGCTATGGGTCGCCGAGCGAACTGGTCGGCGCTGTGATCTGGCTCTGCTCCGATGCGGCCGGCTTCGTCACTGGCGCCGAGATCGCCGTCGACGGCGGCTTCTCCTGCATGACCATCTGAGGAGCGATGAAGATGGGCGACATGCGAAGTGCGGTGATCACCGGCGGGTCCAAGGGTATCGGCGCCGGCATCGCTCGCGCCTTTCACGCGGCAGGCTGGGACGTGACCATCGGCAGCCGCAGCGACAATGGCTTCGCCGCGAGCCTGGGAGAGGGGGCCCGCCATGTGACCCTGGATGTGCGCGAAGAGGCGGGGCATGCCGTCGCCGCCGAAACAGCTTTGCAAGCCACGGGGCGGCTCGATGCCTGGATCAATTGCGCCGGCGTCTCCGCTTGGCGGACCTTGGCGGAGATCGATCCGGCGTTCTGGGAGGAGATGCTTGGCATCAACCTCACAGGTGCTCTCTGGGGCTGCAAGGCCGCGGCGGCGCATCTGGGCGAAGGTGGTGCGATCGTCAATGTCTCCAGCCTGGCAGGCAAGCGCGGAAGCGCCAACAATGCCGCCTACTGTGCCGCCAAGTTCGGCATGAACGGCCTGACCCAGGCCCTGGGCAAGGAGCTGGGTGAGCGCGGCATCCGGGTTAACGCGGTCTGCCCCGTCTATGTCGTCACTCCGGGACTGGAAGACGCCCTGGCCGACGCCCGCTCGCCCCTGGGCGGTGGAGACCTGGACGCGTTCTTGTCCGATTTCGCTAAGTCCCAGGCAGCTCTGAAGCGCCTGCCGACCGATTCGGAGGTGGCTGCGTTGAGCCTCTTCCTGGCGTCTCCGGCCGCCTCGGCCATCACCGCCCAATGCATCAACGTCGACTGCGGCGTGCTGCCGTCGTAGACCAGCCGCTAAACAGGACGAGCAGGAGCCGCCCATCATGAGCCGACAGAAGGTTGTCGCCTTCATTCCCGCGCGGATGGCCGCATCGCGTTTTCCCGGCAAACCCTTAGCCCCCATTGCCGGCTTGCCGATGATCGAGCATGTGCGCCGGCGTGTGGCGCTGTCGAACGCGGTCGACCAGGTGGTCGTTGCCACCTGCGACGATGAGATCAAGACGACCGTTGAGGCCGCCGGCGGGGTGGCCGTGATGACCGCCGATACCCATGAGCGCTGTACGGACCGCATCGCCGAGGCGGCAGAAACCATCGACTGTGACGTCGCGATCATCGTGCAGGGCGACGAACCGCTGTTCATGCCGGAGGTGCTGCAGAACCTGGTGGAGCCCTTTCATCGCGATTCGACGACCGAAGTGACCAACCTGCTATCGCGGATCGAGGACAGGGCAGATCTGCAGCACTTGGACATCGTCAAGGCGGTGCTGAGCGAAGCCGCCGAGGTGCTCTATTTCAGCCGTGCACCTATTCCCTTCTTCCGGGTCGAGGCCGCTTGTCCGCTCTATCGCCAGACAGGCGTGTCCGCCTTCTCGCGCGACTTTCTGCTCGAGTTCGCGCAGCTGCCGCCGACGCCTCTGGAGGTGGTCGAATCGGTCGATTTCCTGCGCATTCTCGGCCATGGTCGGCGCATCACCGGCGTGGTGTTCGACCAGCCGACGGTCGGCGTCGATCGGCCGGAGGATGTTGCCAAGGTCGAAGCTGTATTGCGCGACGACCCGATCCAGGCGGCCGTACATCGGAAGATCGCCGCATGAGCGGCGATCGGATCTTCGTTGCCACCTCCACCTTCTCGGCGGAGGGGCCAAGTCCGCGCGCGGTGCTAGAGTCCTCGGGCATTCCCTTCGAGACGAACCCGCTCGGTCGTCGTCTGAAGCCTGAAGACATCGTCCAGCTCTGCGCCGAGGCTACGGGGATCGTCGCCGGAGTGGAGCCTTATACCGCAGAGGTTCTCAAGCAGCTGCCGCAGCTGAAAGTCATCAGCCGGGTCGGTGTGGGCACCGACGCGATCGACAAGGACGCAGCGGCAGATCGCGGAATCGTCATTCGCAATACCCCGGATGTCGTCGTTCAGCCTGTCGCCGAACTGGCCATCGCCATGATCTTCGACCTCTGCCGGCATCTCTCGACTCACACCGCCGAGTTCCGTGCCCACCGCTGGACCAAGCACACCGGCACTCTGGTTGCCGGCAAGATCTTGGGCATTGTCGGACTTGGCCGCATCGGCCGGCGCACCGCGGAACTGGCTGGCGTTCTCGGCCTTGAGGTGATCGCGGCGGATCCGGCGCCGGATCGGGCCTGGGCTGAAGCGAAGGGCGTGCGCCTGCTCGAGCTCGAAGGCTTGCTGGCAGAGGCCGACGTCGTCTCTCTGCACCTGGCCCCCAACTCGGACACACCCTTCCGGCTGGATGCGGAGAAGATCCAGCTCATGAAACGAGGGGCGCGGCTGATCAATCTTGCTCGTGGCAGCCTGATCGACGAAGCGGCCTTGGCTGACGCTCTGGAGGATGGCCATATCGCCGGTGCCGGGCTCGACGTCTTCTCGAGCGAGCCCTATGCGGGCCCTCTATGCGACGCACCGAACGTGGTGCTCACGCCTCACGTCGCGACCCTGACCCGTGAGTCTCGGGAAGAGATGGAGTACCAAGCTGTGAGGAACCTTGTCGAAGTTCTTCACAGATAGAGTCGTCAGGCTCTACCTTCAGATACACCGCGGTCAACAAGTGCTTAGGTCCGCTTATCCTCAAGCGGGCTCTCGGTGCAACCTGTATTGGGCCTTTACACACCGCAGCCGAGCAGGGGCTGTCAATAGGTTCTCCTTGTCGAGCTAATCGTCGTACTTTGTCTTCTTGAACTCTATCCTACGTAGGTTCCGTTGCTCGTTCCCAGTAACCAACGTCCCCGCTCGGACATCGCCGGTCACAACAGAGCCTGCTCCGACCACAGCGTTTTCACCGACTTCGCAGGGGCCTAGAAGGATAGCACCGCTCGCGATCCAGGCGCCACGGCGTATAACGATATCCCGGCCATCTTCCTGCACAGCCGGATGCCTTTCAGCACCCCGCTGCGTCATGTCGTGCTTGCCGGTAAGCAGCATAACCCCGTGGCCGAAGAAAACGTCGTCTTCGATAACAATTCGGCCAGATCGACAGTTGAGCAGCGTATCAATCAGCATGACGTTGCGGCCAATTGAGACTCTAGCTCGATCGCCCCAGATCAAGTGTGTGCGAGCGAGGTAGGGGCGGAGAGCGCTTGCGAGCCTGCTGAGCAGCGCCTGTCTTACGAAAGCTGGACGCAGCTTTGCGAGGAACATGAGGGCCTCTTAAGCTTCCTGACCAGAAGTCAGGCGGACAAGCCGATGTCGGTGCGGCCCGTCGTAGGGATGATAGAGAGGGGGGCGGAGCGAGTAGTAGTGCTGATGCCAGGGGCACAGTTCGTCCAGCAGGATCTTGTCTCCCGCCTCCCAGGGATAGTCGGCAAAGCGCACGGTCTCTCCGTCCGGTAGCTGCTTTTCCTCTCTGTTGCAGCAGTAGAAAAGAGGTGCCCCACCCGGAGCAGCACGCATAGCGGTGAAGTACCCGGCAATAGTGTCGCTCCGCATCTCCTGCATCGAGGCCACGTTAACGGCAAGGCCCAAGCGAATAGTGGACAGAAGCTGCTGATTGTCCGCGCGCAAGGCCACGAAGTTCAGGTCAGGGCGTTCGATTGCGGCTGTCAGCCCCGCTTCGTCGCTAGCCAGAGAAGCTACAAGATCCGGCAGACCCTTGCGCAACATCATAAGGTCAACCAATAGCGTTTGGGTCAAGTTGATCAGAACGATACGCACTTTTGGAAAGGCGCTCGCGAGCAAGGCGCTCAGGGTCCCGAAGCCGTCGCCTATCACCAGGACCGGGGCCTGCCCATCGAAAACCTGTGGTGCATGATACGCCAGGAAGGCGGTCGTCACAGCTTGCCGTAGAACGTCGAGATCGTAGGCGCGCCCCTGTCGGGCGACGAGGCCTGCTGCCAGTTGGTCCAGGCGCGCGAACTCGGGATAGCCTGCTGCCATGCGGCGGTAACGTCTCTGCAGAAGCTGATGGATCCAGCGGCGCGGGCCGCGATGGGGTGGTGCAAAACCGCCGAAGCCGAGTGCCGAGACAACACGTTCACCTTCGATCCGAAGAGATTGATGCATTTCTTGCCAGTGCGACGAACTACCGGCATCGGTCGTCTTTGCGAGCGATGTAAGATGCTCCAGCGCTGCTTCGCCTGTCAGCAACTCAGCCATTCTGAGGGTGCTCGCCTCGCTTCTGGAGCATTGCAACATACTTGCGTTGCACAGGATCGGCGCTCCATGTCGGGTTCAGGCGTTTCAGGAAGTAGCGCACTTCGGCCGGCGCGCGGGCGACGAGATAGTCCAGGGCTTCAAAAGTGTCGCGGCCGCCATAAAACCGATACCCGCCTTTCGGATCGAGAAACACGTCATCGCAAAGGATGACGCCGTTGCTGGTGGCGGCGTGCCAAGCATTGCAGAGGTCCCAAGCGATGTCCGGATAGAGATGGCCGCCGTCGACCCAGATTAGGTCGTAGGGACCGGGGGCGAGGCCGGGCAGGAAGAAGGAATTGGCCTCAACCAATCGAATGCGCGGGCTGTCCAGGTTGGCTGCACGTTTGGCCAGATGCTCGGCGTGGACGGTGGGGTCGCCGCGGCCATAGGTGGCGGTCAGGATCGGATCGTCCTCCGGCAGGTCGCAAGTGACGATCTCTGCCGATGGGAAGAGATCATGGAGAATGCGTGTGGTCTTGCCGCGGAAGGTGCCAATCTCCAGAACCCGGCGAACGTCCTGGCCCCACGCTGTCAAGCTGAGCGCGGCGAACAACAGCCAGTGGACCGAGTCGGTACTGCGAAGACAGTCGAAGGTCTTGCCTGACAACGGCAACAAGACCTCATTCAAGCGCTTTTCTGCAGCTTCCGCGTCTAGGCCTGCATCCGTGAACTTGGCGCGCTCCGCATCAGCGGCTTTCTCAAGGTCGTAGCGAAACGCCCAGTAGAGACCCCGAATGCGGCGGGCGTAGTTGCGGGGATGAAGGTACTTGAGTAGGGAGCGCATTATACGACGAAGATCCGGGAGCGGCCGGGTGAAGCGGGCAGTTTCATACAGGATGAATGCATTTTAGTTGATACCCTTCGGGTCGACCACAACTCCGCTTCGACGGTACAAAGGCAAGTTCGCATGCCACTGGTGTAGGCAACTGCATCGACTCTGCTCTGATTATACCTCCCGCCACCTGCGCAGTAACTGCCCGAACCTGCAAAGATCTGTAGAACCGGGCAGGCCGGCTTCTCGATAAACTCTCCAAGCGAACGCCGCAGCGACATCAGGCACGCCGAATAAGCCCACTCTGAACCGTGAGTGTTCAGACCGCCGTGATCGCAAACATGCGCCCCTGTAGCCCGGAGAGCCCCGTTCCAGTAAAGGGAATCGTGGAGCAACCCTCAAATTGCCCCGGAAACAGCACGATCCCGGGCTGGAACAGGGTGGCAAGGAACTTGCTGCCAAAGAGATCCTTGCGATAATCGGCAAGGCGTTGCGTTTTCGCATCTGCAGAAACCGACCACAAGCTTGCAGCCGGTTCGCTCTGACTGGGACAGAGCTCGGCCGTTGTCGCAAAAAGTGCCGCCTGGGGCATCACCGCTCCGTAGTAGGAGGGGCCATCGATCTCAGTCACCGTCTGGCGTGTCCCATCGGCCCGGGAGATGCTGTAGATACGGTTCTGGGCGAACTCCGAGTCGGTCGCGTAGAAGATCTGTTTCGGGGTGAAGATCGGGTGTATGGCCCGCCAGCTCTCGTCCCCTTCACCCACAACGCGCGTTGTCGTAAAACCGTCGCTGCTCGCCAAGATGCGGCACTCTAGCGGATGGTCCCCGCTGCACAGCCAAAGCTCGTCCGTGAAAGGATCTCGTCGCACGCTGTGAATGTGACGCAGAGTTCCCGGTTCGAAGGCCTGCACGACCTCGGCCGTGTCGCTGTCGGGCGGCAGGCGATAGAGGTGAATTGTCTCACTCCGTTTGGGGTTAGAGACATACTCGCCGAAGAAGACGGATCCGTCCGAAGTCGTCGCGCAGCCTCCGCGCAGGATACGGGCCGGGCGCAGCGTGCCGCGTACAGGGTGCCATCGCTTTCGAGTAAAACGCCACATGCCTCGGTCGAAGGAGGCGAAGAGGTCGCCGCCTGGAAGCGGAACCACGTTGTAGAAGGCAAATCGTAGGAACCGGGCGCCCAAAGGGAGGGCCGCCGCTAGCCGCCGCCAACCCGGGGTCGGCACCCGTCCCACCTCCTCGGGCGTCGACTCAATGGCTGATGCACGAAACAAGCGGTCGCGACGACTTAACCAGACTGCACCGTGCTCCTCGATCCACTCCGGCACGAAGCCGTTCCAGGACGGAAGGGCGCGGATCTTCATGAAGCCACCGTGTCTTTGTCCTGGTCCTTACGACACAGGAACGAGCCGATCGCAAGAACATCCATCTTGGTTCTGAGGAAGCAATCGATGGCTTCGGCAGGGCTGTGCACGATGGGTTCGTTCTCGTTGAAGCTGGTGTTGAGAAGCACGGGAATGCCGGTCTTGTCGCAAAAGGCTGAGATAAGATCGTAGTAGAGCGGATTTTCTTCTCGGCTGACCGTCTGCAGCCGCCCCGTGTCGTCGACGTGATTGACAGCCTCCAGGCGCTCGCGCCAAGCCGGACGGATCTTGTAGACGTGCATCATGAAGGGTGACGGGTGGTCGTGCTCGAAGACCTCGCCTTGCCGGTCGGTCAGAACCGCCGGCGCGAAGGGCCGGAACCATTCGCGCCGTTTGATCCTGGCATTCAAGATGTCCTTCATGCCGGGATAACCTGGGTGCACGAGGATCGAGCGGTTACCAAGCGCCCGCGGCCCCCACTCCATGCGCCCCTGAAACCAGCCGATGACCAGTCCTGCGGAGATTTGCTCCGCCGTCTCGCGGATCAGGTTCTGTCGATCCAGTTTGCGGTAGGCAACGCCGCGCGCGTCGAGTTCTGCCTGAATGATGCTGTCAGGGAACTCATCGCCGAGATAGGCGTTGGTCATCGCCCAGCGCTTGTTTTCCCGAAGCACGGCGTTGGAGACATAGAGCGCGGCACCCATCGAAAGACCGTCGTCGCCTGCGGCCGGCTGTACGCAAGTCTCGGCAAAGGGTGTTTGATCGAACAGCTTTCCGTTGGCCACGCTGTTCAGGGCGCAGCCACCCGCCAGGACCACGCGGTCGCTCGGCACTTTCTGATGCAGGCGATTCAGCAGGTGCATGTAGATCTGCTCGAAGCGTTTCTGCACTCCGAAGGCGAGGTTCATATCACGTTGGCTGTACTCGGCATCCTTCTCGCGCGGAGCACCAAAGCGCTCGGTCATGCGGTTGGCATACTGCCGGTGAACGGCCATGGTGCCGTCGTCGCGCAGTTCCAATCCTTGGTCGCTGCCGAAAGGCCGGAAGTAGCTGGAATTGAGCCGGAAACCATCTCCCTCCAGCGCGATCATGTCATCGAAGAGATCACCGAACTCGTCCTCCCCGTAGGGTGCGAGCCCCATGACCTTGCCTTCGTCGCCGTAGCTGCTGTAGCCGATGAAATCGCAGATCATCGTGTAGAGAGTGCCCAGTGAATGCGGCACGAACACGCGGCTTAGAACCTGGATGTCCGGTCCTTCACAGCGCGTCATCATCACGGAGACGAAGTCGCCGGACCCGTCGACCGACAAACCGGCCGCCCGCTCCCACGGCGAGATGAAGTAGGCACTGGCGTTGTGCGCCAGGTGATGCTCGACGTTATGCAACTCGAAGCGCAGGTCTCCGAGCGTGACGCCGCATTCCTGAGCAATCAGTTCCTTGACGCCGAGGAACCGCCGCGCCTTTTTGCGGATGGCGAGGATGTTGCCGAGTTTGCCGCTATGCCTGAGTGCAAACAGCGACTTCTGGAGGCGGTTGGCCGAGGGGTCGCGTCCGACTGCCACATGATCGATATCGGACCAGCCCATCCCGGCATGATCGAGACAGGCTTGAATGGCCGTGGCGGGAAACCCCGCATAGTACTTGACCCGATTCAATCGTTCTTCGGCAATGGCAAAGACCGGCTCGCCGTCGATTACGAGGCAAGCAGCAGATCCAGCATGAAATGCCGTAATGCCGAGTACAGCGGCCATTTCACCGTGCCGATTTACTGGAGATTGCGAACGCCCGTCCGAGGTGTAGTCGAAAATTCCAGCATTCAGATCTCCCCGGACTCACAATCGCGCTGATAGCCGTGGAGCTCGCGAGAGTCAACTGGAACCCCTTGGACTGAATCCTCGTGCACCGGTTTGGCGAGCGCCTACTCTAGCTTCCAGCTCGACAACCGATGGGTCGAGAAACGCGTTGAACCGTCGTATGCTTGGCCAGGTACTTGATACGCTGTATTTTATCGCCCGCCGGTAGCGAAGGCTCTTTGATTCTTCTCAAGAGTTCGACGTGCCAGCAGCAATCGTCGTACCCTAGAGACTGAGACCATAGTCTGTCGGGAACGGGCGCTTCGGGTTCTGGTCTCGGCGTCCGAACAGTCATCTGGATCGCTTGAAGGGGCCGGACCCATTCTCAGAGCTTTCTCATGAGCGATTCTGAGCCTTCGCTCTTGGTCACCGGCGCTTCGGGCTTCATCGGTCGCCACGTTGTGACGGCTGCGGGCAGCCGGGCGGTGGCCCTGTCGCTGCGGGCGGAGGACAACCTGGCGGAGCGGCTGGAGAGAGCCTTGGCCGGCCGCTCGGTGGAGGCTGTCATCCACTTGGGCGGCGTAGCCCACCGCGCCGATGCTAACGATCCGGGAGCGCTGGAGTTCTATCGTCGGCATAACCGCCGTCTTTCCGTCATGCTCGCCGAGGCAGCGCTGACACGAGGCATTCGTCGCTTCGTCTTCGTCTCCAGCATCGGAGTTCTCGGCCAGTCGAGCGGCGACCGTGCGTTTCGTCCGGGAGACGGGCCGGGGCCGCAGTCCACCTACGCCAAAGCCAAGTTCGAGGCCGAGCAGGAGTTGACCGGGTTAGCGGACCGAGGGTTGGAGTTGGTGATCGTACGTCCGCCGCTGGTTTACGGTGCTGGCGCGCCTGGCAATCTGGCACGCCTGGCCAATCTTGTTGCGCGCGGTCTGCCGCTGCCTTTCGGAGCTGTGCACAACCGGCGATCCCTAGTCAACGTAGCCGACTTGGCGGATCTGCTGCTGCTCGCGGCCACTCATCCGCAGGCGCCGGGGGGTATCTTCCTGCCTGCCGATACGACGCCGATCTCGACATCAGAGCTGATCCGCGAACTGGGTAAAGTACTTGGCCGGCCTACTCGTCTTTTGCCGGTGCCCGTTACGCTGCTGCGACTGGCTGGGTGGATGACAGGTCAATCGCGTACCGTTGGCCAGCTTGTCGATTCCCTGGAAGTCGATCCGAGTGAGGCGATCGACCGGTTAGGATGGGCGCCGCGCCGGGGCCTTGGAGAAGGGCTGGCCGCCTTTGCGGCGGCGCGCCACGCCGGCGGCTTGCGCAGATAGAGTGCGGAACCTCCGGAGTTCGCATTCGGATCACGCCGCACTCGACTCCTTCGAGGCAAGTCGGTCGGGACGATGGGCCTGTTTGAAGCGCTTCAGCGAGGCGCCTGCGGCGCCGGCCTCTTGGAGGCAGCGATTCGTGCGGTGACGAAGGTCAAGCCCCAAACCGTCGCCGTACCGGCGAAAACGTAGTCGTTCCACAGGTCGAGCGAAATGCTGATCACCACCAACCAGGTCAGCAGCGGTGTCAGCACCAGTATCCGGCTGACGCTGTCGAGCCGTTCGGGCCGCAGGGTTCCCGCCGCTTGCCAGGCCAGCGCAGCGAAACACAGAAGCCCCCAGAGCCCAAAATCGAGAATCAGGTCAATCGGAGCCGAGTGAGCGTGGTTAGGCCGCTCCAGCTCCATAAGGCTGTACCTCAAGTCCGAGAAGCTCTGGAAACCCCAGCCCGTCAAAGGCCGTTCCAGCGCCAGCCGCAGCCCCTCCGACCAGAGCTCCAGCCGTTCCGCCCAGTTGAGGGGAATCTGTAGGTCGGCCGCTTCGGCGAGGGGAGGGACGCCGAGCGCGGCAGCCAGCGGCAGTACGAAGATACCCAGGGCGACCAGCAGAGCCATCGGCCGGTTGACTGCCGCCAGCGCGCCCGCCAACCCGCATGTAAGAGCGACGCTGGCTGCCTGGGCCGGCGAGATCAGAACCCAGATCACGGGCAGGGCGAGCAGTGCCAGCATGTCCTTGCGGCCGGTCGTGAAAACGAGGACGGCGATGGCTGCCCAAGCGACCGCAACGGCGAGAAAGCTATCCTTGACGAAGTCGTGACCGAAGAGCGTCAGCTGACCCGGTTCTGTACCGCGGAATGCTTCCGGCGCAAGCATGCTGAGGATCACGTAGGCGAACAGGGAAGTGACCAGGAGAACGAGAACGACGACGGCGTTACGCGGTGTCGCAAGGCTTGGGTCTAGTACGAGTTGCGAACACGCCAATCCGAAAGCTATCAGCATCCAGACATGGTCGACGCGGTTCAGCGACCAATCATCCCAAGTCCAAAAGGTTATGAGCGAAAACACCACGGCGGCGGAGAGCACCGCCAAGGCCGTGCGGGCATACAGCCAACGACGTCGAACCAGGGGTGCAACGAGTGCCACGATAAAGATGAGGCCGAAAATCACTGCTGCGTATGCACGCACGTGACTCAACATCAGGAGCAGCAAGAGAATTCCGGCGATCTGTGCCAGAACTTGATTTTCAGATAACGAAGAGAAATGAAAATCTCGGATCTTCATTTAATACTGCAGTTCCTTTTGTAGGTAATTTTCAGCATTTGCTAACTGTAAGAATATTTTTGTCGAATCAAAAAGCCTTACGACACCACGTGCCTGGTGATTTTTTAAACTTGCCCGAACTGACTGAGCAGTCGTTCTGCGAATGACTTGATCTGCGATCTGTAGCCTTGTCTAACGTGGCGGGCCTCCCGTCGAGAAGTTTAAAACAGGCATGGCAAACGAACTGGCACAACCCGGTCAAAATCCTTGCTTGCAACCCGCGCCAGCCTATAGGAGGTCAAGGCTGGTTGGGGGATTCCCGAACGGACCCTGACGTCCGGCCGATCGTCTCTTTACCTCTTATACGAAACACTCCTACAGGAATGTAGATTGGTTCTTAGGCAAGCAAAAGTGCAGAAAAATCTAAATTGCATGACGCTTGTCATAATAATTCACCGACTATCTAGCAATGATCGGCGACATTGAGCTCAGCTATCTACTGACGATGAAGGCTTGATGGTGTCTCTGTGAAAATGAAACTGCCACACAGAACGCTAGTATTTTCCGACATGCCCAGAAGTAAAGTATTGTATTTACGAATGTGCCACCCATTGCGGTGCGTTCTGACAAAAAAAAGTGAATAATATGATTTTTCAAACAATCGTATTCTTCGTTGTGGTGATGCTGGCTACCGCTATTGCGACAAAGCTGCTGGAGCGGGAGCTGCGACGTAGAAATGTATTGGATGTGCCTAACTACCGTAGCAGTCACAATACAGCGGTTCCTCGCGGCGGAGGCATCGCTGTAACACAAATACTCGTCTTTTCGTGGGCCGCGATTGGAATTTACGTCGGGGTTGACTGGAGTTTTTTTGGAATTCTGTTTCTTGTGCTGTTTTTGGCCGCCGTGTGCTGGATTGACGACCTTTTTGATGTATCGGTGGTGCTTCGTTTGATTTGTCAGATTGTCGCAGTCGCGATAGGGCTTTTTTTCATGCCAAAAGACGCTTTTTTCTTTCAAGGTTATTTCTCGCCTGTAGTTGATTATTTTCTTGCTGCGGTAATCTGGCTCTGGTTTATCAATTTATTCAATTTCATGGACGGCATCGATGGCATTAGTGGGTGCCAGATGGCGTCGCTCGGTTTTGGAGTAGCACTCATAGCGGCGCTGGGGGGTGGGTGGCCCCTGTTCGGTCTGGCGGGGATTGCTTTGGCAGCAGCGGGTTTCGGCTTTTTGCTGCTTAACTGGCATCCGGCGCGTATTTTTCTCGGCGATGTCGGCAGCATCCCCATCGGGTACTTGATCGGTTGGCTGTTGTTGAGCCTATCCAGCTCTGGTCTCTGGATACCGGCGTTAATCCTGCCGGCTTATTATTTTGCTGATGCTAGCATTACCTTGCTTCGACGTTTGTTTGCGGGAAAGCCCGTCTGGATTGCTCATCGTGAACACTTTTATCAGAAGGCTGTCTCGAACGGTCGAAGCCATTCACAAGTTGTCAGCGCAATCGCAGTCACAAATATCGGATTGATTGCAATCGCTGCTGGCAGTATCTATATCGGATCCTATGCTTTTATTATTGCTTTTTTACTTGTGGGGATCTTGTTGGGGTGGATGTCTTTAACAAGGTGACGTTTTTAATATAGGTGTCCGGGTCTAAGGTTTCTTCCTGCCTCAAGCGTCTCCAAGCAGTGCGCCCGGCGATATCTTCGGTCGCCAGACCTTGCCACGCTGTAAGTGTCTCATTCCCTTCCGATCCGACAATTGCATATCGACCCCATCGGACAGTGCTGCCCAAGCCGAAACGGCATCGCGTTTCGGTCTAACCCCCTATGATCAGGAGTGCTCCGCCCAGGACGAGGCCTGCGGCGAAGAAGACCATGAAGCAGTAGCCCATGATCTCTCGCATGTGCAGGCCGGCGATGGCCAGGAGCGGGATGGTCCAGAAGGGCTGAATCATGTTGGTCCATTGATCGCCGTAGGCGACGCCCATCACGATTTTGGCGGTATCGGTGCCCAGTTGCTGGGCCGCCTCGATGAAGATCGGCCCCTGGACCACCCACTGCCCGCCGCCCGAGGGGATGAACATGTTGATCAGACCGCCCGACAGGAAGGCCCAGAAGGGCAGCGTGTCCTTGGTCGCAAAGGCCCCGAACCACTCGGCGATGACGCCGGCGAGGCCAGTGGTGATCATCACGCCCATGATGCCGGCATAGAAGGGATACTGCAGGAGCACCTGACCGACCGTCTGGCTGGCATTGGCGACCAGGCGCACGTAGTGCTCGGCCGAGCGTGCCAGCAGCAGGCCGAGCGCGAGGAAGGACCAGTTGACGATGTTGAGCGTCAGCGAAAAGCCCTCGGTCGCGAACCAGAAGACCAGATAGCCGACCAGCATCGCTCCGATACCGAGGTTGAAGACCTTGTGTCTGTCGAGCATCTGGCCTGTCGTCCGGGGCTCGGGGTCGACCGGGTCCGCCGGTACCGGCGCGGCGGTGTCGGGGATCTCGACGATCTTGATGCGGTGATCGCGCGGATGCATCAGCGCGCAAGTGAGCGGGATGACGATCACCATGGCCAGCACGGTCAAGAGGTTCCACGACGCGAACATCGTCTCCGTGACCGGGATCGTGCCGCCCAACATCTCTTCCAGCGCGTGGCCGGGCGTGGCGACGAAGAGCGGTGCGGAGCCGGAATAGCCCATGTGCCAGACGACCCAGCCCGCATAGGCCGAGGCGACCAGCAGCGGATAGTGCACCTTGATGCCCCGTTGCTTGGCGACCATGCCGACCCCCTGGGCTACCAGGGCGCCGACGATCAGGCCGAGACCCCAGGAGAAAAGGCTCGCGCCATGGCCGATCAGGCAGGTGAAGAGGTAGGCCTGGTAGGTCGTCTTGGGCACGCTGCAGAGCCGCACCAGGAGGCGCCTGACCAGATCGGTATGGGCCAGGGCATGTGCCGTGATCAGGGTGATCGCGATCTGCGCCATGAAGGCCAGCAGGTTCTTCAGGCCGCCTCCCCAGGCCTCGAGCACCTCGACCGGGCCGGACGGGGTCAGAAGCAGAGCGAGGGCGATGACGATAAACGTCAAGGCGATCGCAAAGATAAAGGGGTCGGGATAGTAGCGTTCGACAAAGATAACGAAAGGCCGAACGGCTTTGTTCAGTAGGTTCATCTGAGTCCCCGAGCGGTCAAACGCAAAAATCCGACTGCGTTGGGTAAGCGAAGACTAATTCACGGACAAATCACGATGATTTTTATAAATCACACTAATTATTGAGATATTTGGGTGCTTTATCCAGGCCTCAGGCTAGGCGTTCAGGTCCGTATCCGCGCGACGGCCAGCGGATCCAGGGATCGGAGCGACGCCTGCTGCTGCGATCAAGGCTGCGCCCTGCGCGCCGTCGCCTCGACCGACGGCATGAAATCCGAAAGCCGTCTTTCTCATCACAAGTCCTTGGCCGACACCGCTTGCTGCAGCCTCATCGAGGTGCGCGACACCAGCCGCGTCGTCTACAATGCGACCAGCAAACCGCCGAGGACCGTCGACTGGGAGCGAGGAATGAGTCTTTCTAGTCAGATCAACTGCTTATGGCGCGGCTCTCGGGTGAGTGGTAGCCTGCCAAAGCAATTTCTGGTGGATTTTCGGTCAAGCACCCCATGCTCCTCACCATCTCGACGACGCACCAGCCGGCGACCGATCTCGGCTATCTGCTTCATAAGAACCCCGAGAATCTGCATGAGGTGACGCTCTCTTTCGGCACCGCTGTCATGGCTTATCCGGAGGCCGGTGAGGAGCGCTGTACCTTCGCCTTGACTGTCGATATCGATCCGGTCGCCTTGGTGCGTGGGAAGGGGCAGGGCGAAGGCCTGCTCGATCACTACGTCAACGACCGGCCCTATGCGGCTTCGTCGTTCCTGTCGGTGGCCATCGCGCGGGCCCTTAACACGGCCTTTGCCGGGCGGTCGAAGCATCGCCCCGAACTGGCGGAAACGGCCTTGCCCTTGACGGCGACGATCACCCCCGTTCCGGCTCGTGGGAGCGAAGGTATTGCTGAGCGTCTCTTCGCGCCGCTGGGCTACGCGGTGAAGACGGCAGGGCATCTTCTGGACGAGGAAAACCCGGGCTGGGGCGATAGCGCCTACATCGATCTCGAGGTGACGGGGCAGGTTCGGCTCGCGGAACTCCTGACGCACCTCTACCTGCTGCTGCCCGTGCTGGACAATTCCAAGCATTATTACGTCGCCCAGGACGAGGTCGAAAAGCTGTTGGCGAAAGGCGCAGGCTGGCTGGAGGACCATCCCGAGCGAGACTTGATCGTCAACCGCTACCTCAAGCGGCGCCGACGGCTGGTGCGTGAGGCACTTGCCCGGCTGGATGAGAACCAGGCAGGCGATCCGGACGAAACGGACGAGCGACAGGAGAGAGGCGAACAGGCGTTGGAGCGGCCGATCCGGTTGAACGATGTCAGGATGCAAAAGGTGACCGAGGTGCTGACCGGGCTCGGCGCCAAACGCGTGGTGGATCTCGGTTGTGGCGAGGGACGGCTCCTGCGCGAGCTGCTCGGGAACAGGCAGTTTGCCGAGATTGTCGGCGTCGATGCGTCGTTACGCGCTCTGGAGGTCGCCGAGCGGCGCTTGAAGCTTGACCGCATGCCCGAGCGACAACGCAAACGCATCGCCTTGCTGCATGGTGCCCTAACCTACCGCGACCGCCGGCTCGCAGGCTACGACGCCGCGGCGCTGGTGGAAGTCATCGAGCATGTGGATCTCGACCAGTTGCAGGCCTTGGAGCGGGCTGTCTTCGAGTTCATGGCGCCTCAGGCCGTTGTCGTCACCACGCCGAACCGTGAGTACAATGCGCTCTTCGAGACCCTGCCGGCGGACAAGCTGCGACACGGCGACCACCGCTTCGAATGGACACGCGACGAGTTCCGGGACTGGGCCGCGCGGATCGCGGAGGTCTACGGCTATGCCTTCGAGATCAGTGGTATCGGCGAGGAAGATGAAAGGCTCGGTACCCCGACCCAGATGGCCCTGTTCGAACGGCGCGCGGCATGACGGAGATCAAACTTCCCGATTTCTGTCTCGTTGTGCTGATCGGTGCGTCCGGGTCCGGCAAGTCGACTTTTGCGCAAAAGCACTTCTTGCCGACGGAAGTCATCTCCTCGGACCGGTGCCGCGGGATCGTCGCCGACGACGAGAACGATCAGACCGCTACCGGCGCAGCCTTCGACCTCGTGCACATCATTGCCGAGAAACGGCTTGCGGCGCGCCGGCTGACGGTGATCGACGCCACGAGTGTTCGGCCGGAGGACCGCAAGCACTATGTGACCATCGCCAGAAAATACCATGCCTTGCCAGTGGCCATTATCGTCAACCCGGGTGAAGACATTTGCCACGAGCGCAACAGCACGCGGCCGGATCGGCAGTTCGGCCCGCATGTGGTGCGCAATCAGACCCGCTCCCTGAAGCGCGGCATCCGCGGTCTCGCGCGCGAGGGCTTCCGCCAGATCTACGAGTTCCGCAGCGTTGCGGAAATCGACACTGCCGCGATCAGGCGCCAGCCGCTTTGGACGGACAAGCGTGAGATTGCGGGGCCTTTCGACATCATCGGTGACATTCACGGCTGCGCCGATGAGCTTGAGCAACTGCTCGTGCAGCTGGGTTATGATCTCGCCTTCGAAGGCGAGGGGCCTGAGCGCAGGGTGAAGGTGTCCGCACCGGCCGGCCGTACCGCGGTTTTCGTCGGCGATCTGGTCGACCGCGGGCCTCGCTCGCCGGATGTTTTGCGCCTGGTCATGGCGATGGTCGAAGCGGGTGACGCACTCTGCGTCCTCGGCAATCACGAGAACAAGTTCCTCCGTTGGTTGAACGGGCGAAAAGTCACGGTCAGCCACGGCTTGGCTGAGACGATCACCCAGTTTGAGGGCGAACCCGAAGCCTTTCGGCAGAGGGTGCAGCGGTTCCTGGAGGATCTGGTCAGTCATTACTGGCTCGACGGCGGAAAGCTCTGTGTCGCTCATGCCGGACTTAAAGAGAGCATGATCGGGCGTGCCTCCGGCGCGGTGCGATCTTTCGCGATGTATGGGGAGACGACCGGTGAGACGGACGAATTCGGTCTACCGGTGCGCTATAACTGGGCGCTTGATTATCGCGGTTCCGCCAAGGTCGTCTACGGTCACACGCCGGTGCTGGAGGCCGAGTGGCTCAACGGCACCATCTGTCTCGATACGGGCTGCGTCTTCGGCGGCAAGCTGACGGCTTTACGCTGGCCGGAGGGGGATCTGATCTCCGTTCCTGCGGCCAGGACCTATTTCGAACCGGTCAAACCGCTTGCGCCCTCCGGCCACGAACGAACCGCGCAAGCCGAGCATGACGACATGCTTGACCTCGACGACGTGCGCGGCAAACGCATTGTCGAGACGCGCCTGTCGCGTAGCGTGACGATCGCCGAGCCGAATGCTGCCGCGGCCCTGGAGGTCATGAGCCGTTTCGCGATGAATCCAAAGTGGTTGATCTATCTGCCGCCGACGATGTCGCCGTCGGAGACGAGCGCGCGCGACGGGCTGCTGGAGCATCCAGCGAAAGCCTTCGACTATTTCCGCAAGCAAGGTCTTGCCGAAGTCGTTTGCGAAGAGAAGCACATGGGATCGCGTGCTCTCATCGCGGTCTGCCGCTCGGTGAACGCGGCGCGTGAGCGCTTCGGCGTTACCGGGGATGAGACCGGCGCCATCTATACGCGGACCGGACGCAGCTTCTTTTCGGAGTTCGATACTACCGAAGCCCTGCTGGAGCGCCTGCGCGTCGCCCTCGATGAAACCCGCTTCTGGGACAGCTTCCAAACCGACTGGGCGCTCTTCGATACGGAGTTGATGCCCTGGTCGGCGAAGGCGCAAGCGCTGCTGCGCGGACAATATGCGCCTGTGGCCTCAGCCGCTCGGCTTTCGAGCCAGGCCGTCATCGACGCCTTTGCGACGGCGGCAGCGCGTGGTGTCGACACCAAAGACATCGTCGAGAAGCAGAGAGTCAAGGCTGCACAGGTGGCACGCTACGCGCAGGCGTATCGCGCCTACTGCTGGGATGTCGAAACGCTTGAGGATTTCCGAATTGCGCCCTTCCATCTACTCGCCACCGAGGGTGCAGTGCATATGGACAAGGATCATCGCTGGCACATGGAGACCGTCTCCGGTGTCGCGGCAACCGGTGACCCGGTCATCATGGCCACGCAGTGGCGCCTGTTGGACCCGAGCGATGAAACGGCCTGCGCCGAAGCAACCGCTTGGTGGGAGGAACACACCGCCAAGGGCGGCGAAGGCATGGTCGTCAAACCACTCGAGTTCATCCGCCGCGGTCCCAAGGGTCTTGTCCAGCCGGCACTCAAATGCCGCGGCAAAGAGTACCTGCGCATCATCTACGGCCCAGAGTACGACACGCCGGAACACCTGGATCGCCTGCGCAAGCGCGGGCTGGGTCGCAAGCGGTCGCTGGCGTTCCGGGAATTCGTACTCGGTCATGAAGCGCTGCACCGTTTCGTCGACCGCGAGCCGCTACGCCGCGTCCACGAGTGCGTTTTCGGCATCCTCGCGCTGGAAAGCGAGCCGGTCGACCCGAGGTTGTGATTCCGAGGCAGCTGCACGGCGGCGCTCTGGCCCGTCTTCTCGCCCGCGTCTTCTAGCTTACGTGTTCTTGCCGGATTAGGCCGAGTTCACGACGCAGCTATAGCAGTTGGCATTTTCGTCGAAGGTGATTCGCCGGTCCAGGAACTTGCCGATCACCTCTGCATTCGTCCGCGCGTGAAGATTCGGCGCAAGCGTTGTGAAAAGGCCGCCCTTCGCCAGTGCCATCGGCAAGAGGAGTTGATCGGCGAGATGCGGGGTGACCGCGGCGCTACTCTCAAGAAACGCCTTTGCGGCTTTCGAGAGATTGCTGGCAACCTTTTCGGACGAAACGCCCTGTCTCCCGAACTCCGTAAAAAGCGCGGTGACATTGGCGAACTTCAGGCTCGCACAAAGGACGTTACCGGGCCCCATCGAGTGGCGTGTGGCGGTATGGCGGGCGTCTTCGGGGACGTCGAGGGCGGAGCCTGCCACGCCAAGCTCACGTTCGGCGATATGACTGGAGAGGTTTGAGATCACACACTCGAGCCGCCGCGAGACTTCAGCGCCGCGATCCTCCAGGGCGAACGCCCGCGTCTCTCTTGTAGGCAAGATCTCGACCTCGATCTCGCCGCCGCCGGCGGGAAAGAAGCCGTAATGACTGAGCCTGGCGTCGACTCGGTAACCGATGGCTCGGAGCGCTGGAAAATAGGCGGTCTTCAAGAAGTCGAAGGAGGGTGAAGAGGGATTATGCGTACCGCCCTTGAGGGTGATTTTCGATGGACCGTCGGCGTGTAGCAGAATTGGCAGAACGGTTTGCAGCACGAGACTCGTGCTACCCGCTGTTCCAATAGAAAAGCTGTATTCGCCCGCCCGAACGGTGCCGGCATGAAAGGTGACCTCGCGGCTTCCAAGCTCGGCCCCGCTCACATGGCCGTCGCAGATCTGCTGCGCAGCGAGAAGCGCGGTTAAGTGCTGGCGCAGGAGCCCGGGACGGGGGCGTTTGCCGCGCACATTGCTGATGCGAACCGGCTGATCGGTAATTGCCGATAGTGAGAGAGAAGAGCGGAGAACCTGGCCACCGCCCTCTCCCATGGACCCGTCGATGATGATCACGGCCGTCAGCCCTTTACGCAGACGACCTGGCGGAGTGTATGGACGACTTCGACAAGGTCTTTCTGAGCGGCCATGACATCGTCGATCGGCTTGTAGGCGGCCGGCGTCTCGTCGAGGACGCCTTCGTCCTTCCTGCACTCGACATGTGTGAGTGCGGCCTGGTGCTCCTCCAGCGAAATGGCTTTCCTTGCTGCGGTCCGCGACATGACCCGACCGGCGCCGTGGCTGCAGGAACAGAAGCTCTCCGGGTTCCCAAGGCCGCGCACGATGTAGGAACGCACACCCATCGAACCTGGAATGATGCCCATTGTGCCCTTGGCGGCTCGCACGGCGCCCTTGCGCGTTACAAGGATGTTTTCACCGAAGTGATGCTCGCGCGTCACATAGTTATGATGACAGTCGACGGCTTCGGCCTCCGCTTCGAACGGCACCGGCAAGACCCGGCGCGCCGCGGCGATGGTGTTCGCCATCATAACGGTTCGGTTTGCGGCTGCGAAGGCCTGCGCCCATTCCACCGCTTCGATGTAGTCGTCGAAGTGGTCGGTTCCCTGGGGAAAATAGGCGAGGTTTTCGTCGGGCAGATTGATGAACCAGCGGGTCATGTCTTTCTTGGCCAGTTCGATGAAGTAGGAGCCGATCCGATTGCCCACGCCGCGCGAGCCGGAGTGCAGCATGAACCAGACACGATCTGCCTCATCCAGACACACCTCGATGAAGTGATTTCCGGTTCCGAGTGTTCCAAGATGATTTAGGTTGTTGGACTTCGCGATTGCCGGATGCTTCTCGACAACAGCATTGAAACCCGGCTGCATGCCGGCCCAGACATCTTCGGCGGCCTTGGGCGGATTTTGCCACGCGCCCTTGTCCCGCAGGCCGCGACCTGCGGTGCGCCCATGCGGAACGGCGGCCTCAATCGCGGAGCGCAGAGGGGCCAGCGTATCGGGCAGGTCTTTGGCGGTGAGCGTTGTGCGTGCGGCCATCATGCCGCAACCGATGTCGACGCCGACCGCAGCTGGGATGATTGCTCTTTTAGTCGGAATCACCGAGCCAACGGTGGAGCCAATCCCGACATGCACATCTGGCATTACGGCGAGATGTCTGAAGATGAAGGGCATCTCGGCGGTCTTGCGCAGTTGCTCGCGTGCGCCGTCGTCGACCTTAACGCCCCGCGTCCACATCTTGATCGGAGCGCCGCGATCCGACGCCAATACCTCATAGGTGCGGTCCATAGTTTCGTTCTCCGTTCAGAGCGGTCGTACCGCCTGGCGACAAGGTAGATGACGAGACTGATCTGCTGCCTCACCACTCGGCCACGGTGCCGATGGCACCGGCGGGAGTCGAACCCGCGATCTTCAGAATCGGATGTAGTCCCATCTGCATTCGCCATTTGGTCTCGGTCGGGCGACAAGACGGAAGTGAGACGCGTGATCGCCGAGGCGAACCGGATTCGAACCGGATACACGTTACCATGTAGTCCCACGAGCATTCGCCCTCTCTAGCTCTGTTCCTTTCTGTCTAGGTTTCTCTCTCTCCGTACGAGTGGAAACTGGCGACAAGGGTTTGGTGAAACTCGTCCTGCTCTACCAGTTGAGCTACGGGCACCAACCTGGGCCCGGCGGGGCTCGAACCCGCAACACGGCGAGTGACAGTCGATGTAGTTCCACCGATATTCGCCAGTTTCCGACCCAGACGAGACTCCTCTTATGACTTCATCTCGCCCGGGCGGATCCCACTGCCCGCCCGGGCCGGCGTTCATCGAGGTTCTAGACCTCGATCTCCGCGATCTCACGGCTCCAGTACTCCGAGCCGGATTCGCCTCTTACGAAGCGCGATACGACATCGAAAACGCTGTCGGAGAACCCACCGACGTTCAGGATGTCCTCACGAGTCTGCGCCTGCGTGGTGCCGTAGGGTGCTATATCGATGCAGACCAGCTTCGCATTGGGGTTCCGACGCTTGATCTTCTCCCACTCGATCATCATCGGCGTTGTTCGACCGTCACCGGAATGAGCCCAGGACTGGTTGTCTGAAACCAGTAGGGTCAGGTCCGGTGCTTTGTCTGTCTCGCTCAATTTCCGGAGGGGGGCGGTGCAGTCGGTGCCCCCGCCCAAGAACGAGGCGAGGGACGTCGCATGCGTCAAGACGCTTTGACCAGCATGAGCTTTGACCTCATACACCCGGGTGTCGAACGGCATGACCTCGGCACTCGGATTGGTTCGCAGTATTGCCGCCGTCATAAGCCCGGCAACATCAACGCAGCGCACCATCGTGGTCGCACCTTGACGGTAGCCCGTCACCGGCGACTGCATCGATCCCGATACGTCCGGGCAAACGACGACCGATCCCTCGAGCCTCGGAACGTTGGAGACAGCAACTTCCATTGCTCTGGTGAGCGCATTGCGGACTGCGTCCGGCACGTCACTGTTTAGGGATGTCGCTGCCGCCATCAATTGGTAGGGCATCGCCTTCGCCTTCCGTATGGCTTGAGGATCGGCTAGCTTTTCGGCGACTTTTCGGACTGACGGCTCAAGATCGAACACGCCTTTCCGGGCGAAGGTATTGAGGTTCATCCGCAGCATCTGCCAGCTTCCTCGCTCTGCGATCTTTGCCCAATGCGCTGCCGACAGGGGCAGCGACGTCAACATCTGGAATGGCATGTCGGGAAGCGGGCCGGACCCGGAGTCTTTGAACCGCACGTAGTCCTGTACCGCTTCCGGCAGCTTTTGCAGGTCGCATGGCTTCCCAATGATCCACGCGAACAGGGCGGCCTGCTCAGCCGTTACCGGCTTCGGGTGGGCCATCTTGATCACGTCGGCCAGAGAAGGGTCGTTGCCGACCGCCGCATTGAGCAACTGCCAGTCCGAAGCCGTGTTGAGCCATTGCTGAACCTGGTGCTTCGGAGCCGTGCCAAGCGACTTACGGCCCGTCGCGCCTGAGCGCACGATCTGTACGAAGGTTCGCAGCAACTTGCCGTTATCGACGATCTGCGGAAACGCACGGTGGAACAATACTGGGTCCCTGGTCGAGAGCGCCGCGAGCAAGAACGCCGGCGTGTCCTTCATGTGGCCTTTGCGGCGTGCATAGATCGCCGTTTGCGCAAGAAAGCGCGGTTCGACTTCTTGTGCGGCTGCCATCAGATCGGCCACTTGGGCCGTGCCCGAGCCGTAGAAGCCGAAGTTGAACGTTCCGGTCATGGCGACCTGTGCCAGGGCGTGCGACGCCCCATAAGCAAAAGCCGGAGCGCCTGTACGGTTGAGCGCATCGGTTGCCGGTAGCATGCGGCCGGTCGTAGCCGTGAAGACAGATTTGTTCGCCATGACTGTCCCTCCTTCTTTCTAGGACAGGCACAAGCTCTTCAAAGCTCGTGCCAGATTGCGGAGGTGCAGTCGATTTTTTGTTAATCTATTGTTTTATATTGGAAAAATTTTGCAGGCGATTGAGGTGTTCAGTCTGGTGGCTATATATATTATATCTAAATAGATAGTAGGTTATAGTTTTGGATAGCTTTGCCAAGCGATGAAGACGGTCGTCCTGAGTTTTCTCGGCACGCAGCTCGATGCGGGCCGTGCGCCTGACCGCTGGAACCGCTGGCGTCCGACGATTGGCTTATGCCAGCAGGATGATCTGCTGGTCGATCGGCTCGAGCTGATCCACGACAGCCGCCATGTGAAGCTCGCGGATCGTGTCGAAGCGGATATTACTGCGGTCTCGCCCGAGACCGAGGTGCGCCGCCACATCCTCGATTTCGCCGATCCCTGGGATTTCGAGGAAGTCTACGGCGCAATGCTCGACTTTGCCGACCGCTACCCGTTCGATCCGGACCAGGAAAGCTATCTGTCGAATCTCACGACCGGCACTCACGTCGCCCAGATCTGTTGGTTCCTCTTGACCGAGGCCCGCTATGTTCCCGGCAAGTTGATCCAGCTGTCTCCGTCGCGTGGACGAGCGGCCCCGATCGCCGGGCACTACCAGATCATCGATCTCGACCTGTCACGCTACGACCCGATTGCGAGGCGATTTGCTGCGGAGCGCTTGGAGGGGACCTCGTTCCTGAAGTCGGGCATCGTCACGAAGAACGCCGCCTTCAACGAAATGATCGGCCAGATCGAGAAGGTTGTGATCCGCTCATCGGCTCCCGTTCTGTTGTTGGGGCCGACGGGGGCCGGCAAGTCCCAACTCGCCAGGCGGATTTACGAGCTCAAGAAAGCACGCCATCAGATCGAAGGCGACTTCGTCGAGGTCAACTGCGCGACGCTCCGAGGCGATAACGCGATGTCGGCTCTGTTCGGCCACAAACGCGGCGCCTTCACCGGTGCGGTGGCCGATCGGCCGGGTTTGTTGCGTGCTGCCCACAAGGGTCTTTTGCTCCTCGACGAAATCGGCGAACTCGGCCTCGACGAACAGGCGATGATCCTGCGTGCGATCGAGGACAAGCGCTTTTTGCCCGTCGGCTCGGACAAGGAAGCGACCAGTGACTTCCAGCTTATCGCTGGAACCAATCGCGATCTGCGGCACGCTGCCCGCAGAGGTTCGTTCCGCGACGACTTGCTGGCTCGGCTCGACCTTTGGACCTACGAGCTTCCGGGGTTACGCGACCGGCGGGAGGACATTGCGGCCAACGTCGAGTACGAACTACAGAAGTTTGCCGCCACGTCCGGTGAGCGGATCTCCTTCAACAAAGAAGCTCTGCGGCGCTACCTTGCCTTTGCGACCGGCGGCGAGGCGGTCTGGCTTGGAAACTTCCGCGATCTCGGCGCCTCGATCACGCGTATGGCGACGCTCGCCGATAGCGGCCGCATCGACGAAGGTATCGTCGAGATCGAGATCCGTCGGCTTCAGCGTGCTTGGCGGGGAGAGGGTGATGGCAAGCGTGATGTGCTTATCGATCTTCTCGGGTTTGAGAGGCTCGAGCAGATCGACCTGTTCGACCGTGCGCAGCTCGCGACGGTGCTCGAAGTCTGCCGCCGCAGTCGCTCCTTGAGTGAAGCTGGTCGAGAGCTGTTTGCCGTGTCTCGTTTGGCGAAGCGCTCTTCCAACGATGCCGACCGACTGAAGAAATATCTGGCGCGCTTCGATCTCACCTGGTCGGATCTGGCTCAGCGATAGCAGTCCGCCGGTTATCGGCCTTGTGAGCTGCAATCCTCGGCCTTACTCAGCCTAGTGTCAGGATGCCGCTTTCTGGTGCAGGGCGAAGGAGAGACGGCCCCCGGTCCGGTTCATGAGGGTATGTTCAGTCTCGTCCCGCCCGGAGGCAGCTTGTCCGTCCGAGTTGGTCATTGTGAGAGCGGCGCTGGGCGTCGTCTTGGCAGGGGAGTGGTCACGTAGTGTTCGGTCTCTTCGGTCTTTTCGGGAAGTCCAAGCCACTGATGGCGCTGGAGGTGGAGCTGCGGGCGGCTGGGCTGCAGCCGCGGCTGCTACATGATTCCATCAAGCTGACGGTGCTGCGTCTGTTGCCCGAGGGCGGCAAGGCGGCGCGGCCGGATGAGCTGCGCGGGGCCGCGCAGCTTCTGGCCTACTGCATCCTGGGGCCGGGCGACTTTGCCGAGGCGACCTCGGTCCGTGCCAAGGACACGGTGGAACGGCGCCTGGAGGCGGTATTGGATCACCCGGACGCGCTCGACGCCCAGATCGTGCTGCTGGCCCTGCAGACGGACAACGCCGACCCCTCCGTGGTCGAGCGCTTCGAGGTCGAGGACCGCTAGAGCAGGCTCGTCTTCCGCGGACTTGCTTTCGCAAGGCAATCCATACAAAATCAAAATGTATGGATTGCTGAGGGATGCCCGTGGCCAGAAACGACGCAGCAGCCTGTTGGGCGCCGGAGATCGACGCGGCCGCCGGTCCTCTCTATCTGGCGATCGCCGAAGCCCTGGCGTCGGATATTCACGCCGGCCGCCTGTCCGAGGGCGCGCGTCTGCCGCCCCAGCGGGCCTTGGCGGCGAGGCTGGGGATCGACTTCACCACGGTCAGCCGCGCCTACGCGGAGGCCGCCCGGCGCGGGCTGGTCGAGGGCCGGGTGGGGCGCGGGACCTTCGTTTGCGCCCGACGACGTGCCGAAGTCTCGTCCGCAGCGTCTCCTCCCGACGGCCTAGTCGACCTGAGCATGAACCTGCCGCCGCGTTTCGACGAACCGGATCTCGCCGCCCGTATGTGGCGGGGGCTGAGCGGTCTGGAGGCGGAGGGCGGGCTGGACCTGCTGCTGCGCTATCAGGACCCCGGCGGCACCAGGCGGGATCGGGCGGCGGGGGTGCGCTGGCTGTCGCCCCAGCTGCCGTCCGTGCCTCTCGAGCGGGTTCTGGTCTGTCCCGGTACCCAGGGGGCCCTGCTGGCGGTTGCCGGCCTGCTGACCGCGCCGGGCGAGACTCTCTGCACCGAGGTTCTGACCTATCCCGGCCTCCGCTCGCTGGCGGCGCAGCTGCACCTGCGGCTGGCCGCCGTGCCGATGGACGCCGACGGTCTGATCCCGGAGGCCTTCGAGGCGGTCTGCCGGGACCGCAAGCCCAAGGCGCTCTATTGCACGCCCACTCTGCAGAACCCGACGACGGCCACGCTGCCGCTGGCGCGCCGCGAAGCCCTGGTGGCCATCGCGCGCCGCCATGGCGTTGCGATCATCGAGGACGATGCCTACGGAGCCCTGCCGGAGACGCCGCTGCCGCCGTTGGCCGCGCTCGCGCCCGATCTGGTCTATCACGTCGCCGGCTTGGCGAAGAGCGTCGCGCCGGCGCTGCGGATCGCCTATCTGGCCGTTCCGGACGCCCGGGCCGCCGCGCGGGTGGCTGGCGCCATCCGCGCGACGGCGGGCATGGCCTCGCCCTTGACCGCCGCCCTGGCGACGCGCTGGATCGAGGAGGGGACGGCAGTTGCCGTTCTGACCGCCATCCGTCGGGAGGCGCGGGCGCGGCAGGCCATCGCGGCCGAGGTTCTGCCGGCCGAGTGGCTGCAGGCGGATCCGCAGGGCTTCCATGCCTGGCTGTCGCTGCCCGCGCCCTGGACGCGCGGCGAGTTCGCGGCGCGTCTGCGGTCGGTCGGGATCGGCGTCGTCGGCAGCGACGCCTTCGCACTGCTTGAGCCGCCGGAGGCCGTGCGGCTGGCGCTCGGGGCCGCGCCCGGCCGGACCGAGCTCCAGAGAAGCCTCCAGGTTGTCGCGGACCTCCTGCTGCAGTCGCCGGCCCTCTCGTCCCTGGTGGTGTAAAAAGGGGGGTGGTGTGAGGCGGGCAGGGCGGTTTGACGCAGGCTGCCACGACATGTCTGCAGTGCTTTGACATTGTATGTCGATTGACTGCATATATTGCTGCGTCGACCTGTTGCTGCCGGCGGCCATGGAACGGCAGCGCCGAGACACTCGCGACGACGACCGGAAGACAGCCGAAAGTGACCCAAGGAACCGCTTCGATGGCCTCAGACCAGCAGTGGCCCCGCCTCTCGCCGGTGCACACCGGCATCCGGGGGCGTTGCCCGCGCTGCGGCAAGGGACGCCTCTTCGATGGCTTCCTCAAGCTGCGCGACGGCTGCGATGTCTGCGGCCTCGACTACAGCTTCGCCGACCCAGCCGACGGTCCGGCCTTCTTCGTCATCTGCTTCGGCTGCGTGCCCAGCGTGGTGCTGGCCATCATGATCGAGATCCAGTTCTCGCCGCCCTACTGGGTGCATCTCGTCGTCAGCCTGCCCTTCATGCTGCTGACCTGCCTGCCGCCGCTGCGGCCGCTGAAGGGCTGGCTCGTGGCCAGCCAGTTTTTCTACAAGGCCCGGGAAGGGCGCCTGGCGGAGCCGACTTCGACGGCGAAATCGGACGACGCAGTCTGACGCTCTTCGGTTAAGCCGCGACCGGCCCGAAGGCCTCGGCCAGGAAGGTCAGGATGGCCCGGGTAAAGACGTCATTCCGGTCGCCGGCGACCATGTGGCCGGCGTTGGAAACGTCGACCAGGCGGGCATGGGGCACCAGGCCCAGGAAGTGCTCGGCTTCCTCCTCCGTCACCAGGGTGCTGAGACGACCGCGCACCAGCAGGGTCGGCATGGTCAGGCAGCGCGCCGCCGCATCCAGGCTCGGCTCGTCCAGGCTCGACTGGATGTTGCCTGGCCCCTCGACGAAGGTCGGGTCCCAGTGCCAGCGCAGCCGGCCGTCGCCGTCGCGCCGCAGGTTCTTCGCCAGCCCGGCGAGGTCGCGCGGGCGTGGGCGGTGCGGCAGGTAGCGGGCCACCGCGTCGGCGGCTTCCTCCAGGTCGGTGAAGCCATGCTCCAGGTCGGCGGCCATGAAGCTCAACACCTCTTCCACGCCCTCCTGGCGCAGGCGCGGCGTCACATCCACCAGGATCGCGCCGGCGAAGGGAGCTTCGCCGGCGCCTTCCGCCGCGACCGCCGCCGCTGTCATCACGGCCAGCCCGCCCAGCGAGGCGCCGATCACCACCGGCCGCTGCCGAAAGGCGGCGGTCACGTCCAGCAGGTCCTCGGCGAACCTGCGGATGCCGTAGTCGTGGTCGGGGGCCCAGGCGCTCTGGCCGTGGCCGCGCTGGTCCAGCGCCACCGCCCGCCAGCCGGCCCCGGCCAGATGCCGGGCCGTCGCCTTCCAGGCCGCTCGGGTCTGACCGCCGCCATGCAGCAGAATGATCGGCGGCGCGGCGGACTCGCCGCGGTCCTCGCCGGCCAGGCGCAGGCCGCCGCGGCTGCGAAAGACGATATCCCAAACGTCAACGTCCGGGCTTTGCTTCGGCTCGCTCATTCCTCCTCCAGCATCGGCAGCTTCAGGCCCTGTTCGCGGGCGCAGGCCCTGGCAAGATCGTAGCCGGCGTCGGCGTGGCGCATCACGCCGCTGGCCGGGTCGTTCCACAGCACCCGCGCGATCCGCTGCGCCGCCGCTTCCGTCCCGTCGCAGACGATCACCATGCCGGCATGCTGGGAAAAGCCCATGCCGACCCCGCCGCCGTGATGTAGCGAAACCCAGGTGGCGCCGCCAGCGGTGTTGAGCAGGGCATTGAGCAGGGGCCAGTCGGAGACGGCGTCGGAGCCGTCGAGCATGGCCTCGGTCTCGCGGTTGGGGCTGGCGACCGAGCCGGAGTCCAAATGGTCGCGGCCGATCACGATCGGCGCGCTTACCTCGCCGTTCGCCACCATCTCGTTGAAGGCGAGGCCGAGGCGGTCGCGCTGGCCCAGCCCGACCCAGCAGATGCGCGCCGGCAGGCCCTGGAAGTGAATCCGCTCCTTGGCCATGTCGAGCCAGGTGTGCAGGTGCGGATCGTCGGGAATCAGCTCCTTCACCTTGGCGTCGGTCTTGTAGATGTCCTCCGGATCGCCGGAGAGCGCGCACCAGCGGAAGGGGCCGATGCCGCGGCAGAACAGTGGCCGGATGTAGGCCGGCACGAAGCCGGGAAAGTCGAAGGCGTGCTCCTCGCCCATCTCCAGCGCCATCTGGCGGATGTTGTTGCCGTAGTCGAGCGTCGGCACGCCCTCGCGGTGGAAGCCGAGCATGGCCTCGACCTGTTGCTTCATGGACTCCTTGGCGGCGGTGACGGTGCGCTGGGGGTCGCTCTCCTGGGCGCGCTCCCAGTCGTCCAGGCTCCAGCCGGCCGGCAGGTAGCCGTGCAGTGGGTCGTGGGCGCTGGTCTGGTCGGTCACCGCGTCGGGCCGCACGCCGCGACGCAGCAGCTCGGGAAAGACCTCGGCGGCGTTGCCCAGCAGGCCGATGGAGACGGCCTCCTTCCGGGCGCAGGCGGAGTCCAGGATCGCCAGCGCCTCCTCAAGGCTGTCGGTCTTGCGGTCGAGATAGCCGGTCTCGAGCCGCCGCTCGATCCGGCTCGGCCGGCATTCCACGGCCAGCAGGCTGGCTCCGGCCATGGTGGCGGCGAGCGGCTGGGCGCCGCCCATGCCGCCGAGCCCGCCGGTCAGGATCCAGCGCCCGCGCAGATCGCCGCCGTAGTGCTGCCGCCCGACCTCGACGAAGGTCTCGTAGGTGCCCTGCACGATGCCCTGGCTGCCGATGTAGATCCAGGAGCCGGCGGTCATCTGGCCGTACATCATCAGGCCCATCTTATCGAGCCGGCTGAAGTGCTCCCAATCGGCCCAGTGGGGCACCAGGTTGGAGTTGGCGATCAGCACTCGGGGTGCGTCGGCATGGGTGCGGAAGACGCCGACCGGCTTGCCGGACTGCACCAGCAGGGTCTCGTCGTCTTCCAGCTCCTTGAGCGTGGCGACGATGCGGTCGTAGGACCGCCAGTCGCGCGCCGCCCGGCCGATGCCGCCGTAGACCACCAGCTCCTCGGGCTTTTCCGCCACCTCGGCATCCAGGTTGTTCATCAGCATGCGCAAGGGGGCCTCGGTCAGCCAGGACTTGGCCGAAAGCTGTGGGCCGCGCGGCGCAGAAATACGGCGGGCATTGTCCAGCCGGGGGTTCCCAGCGGCAGAACCGGCAATCTCGTCGGGCATGGCAATTCGACTCCCCTGTAGCGGGTGGCGCGACTCAGCCTATAGCATTCCCTTGTGCCGAGACGATGGCCGCGCAAAGGGCCGAACGTGAAAGAAGGGTGGGCATGGAAAACGACACCCCGGTCTATGACTTCAGCGCTGGCCGCACGCCGCTGCTGGTCTCGATCCCGCATTGCGGAACGCAGGTGCCGCCGGAGCTGCTGACGCACTTCACGCCCGAGGGGCAACTGCTGGCCGATACCGACTGGTACGTGGACCGGCTCTACGACTTCGCGGCCGGGCTGGGCGCCGGCGTCATTGCCGCCCGCTGGTCCCGCTACGTCATCGACCTCAACCGTGCACCGGACGGCGAAACCCTCTATCCCGGCGCCAGCAACACCGAGCTTTGCCCCACCACCACCTTCGACGAGCAGCCGATCTATCTGCCCGGCGAGGAACCGGACCTGGGCGAGATCGGCCGCCGTCGGGCCCGCTACTGGCAGCCCTACCACGACCGGGTGGCCGAGGAATTGACGCGGCTGCGCGACCTGCACGGCGTCGCGGTACTGTGGGAGGCGCACTCGATCCGCAGCCGCGTGCCGCGCTTCTTCGCGGGCCGCCTGACTGACCTCAACCTCGGCAGCGCCGACGGCAGGAGCGCCGATCCGGCGCTGGTCGCCGCCGTGGCGGCGGCCGGCCGCAGCGGCCACTTCGCGCTGACGGTCGACGGTCGCTTCAAGGGCGGCTTCCTGACCCGCAGCAATGGCCGCCCCGGCGAAGGCCTGCACGCCCTACAGATGGAGCTGGCCCAGGACCTCTACATGCAGGAAACCCCACCCTTCGCCTACCGGGAGGCGCTGGCGGAGCGCCTGCAGCCGAGCCTGCGCGCCATGCTGGAGGCTGTGCTGGCCTGGACCGAGAAGCCGTCGTAGAAAATCCTGTGGCGTTCCCGAAGACTGGCCGTTTTCGGACCCGATCATCTGCCGCGCTCTCGCAACGGTTCGATTGATGGGGGTAGGCTGAGGCTCCGTTCTATTTCGACAACCGCTCCGCAGAACGCCTCGGGTGCGAGCGAGAGGCAAGACGATGACGATCCCGCAGACGTTGCCGCTGGCCTACTGCTATCTCGACAGCCCCGTCGGCCGGCTGCTGCTGGCCGGCGACGCGGAGTCGCTGCATTTTCTCAGCTTTCCCGGCGGCCACAAGGCCTTCGGGCCGCAGCCGGCCTGGCACCCGTCGGATCGGCCGTTCGACCGGGCGAAAGACCAGTTGCGCGCCTACTTCGCCGGCGCCTTGCAGGTTTTCGATTTGCCGCTGACGCTGCACGGCACCGCGTTTCAGAAGCGGGTCTGGCAGCTGCTGAAGACGATTCCCTTCGGGGAAACCCGCAGCTACGGCGAGCTGGCCCGGCGGCTCGAGGCGCCGAAGGCCAGCCGCGCGGTCGGCGCCGCCAACGGCGCGAACCCCCTGCCGATCATTCTGCCGTGCCACCGCGTCGTCGGCGCGACCGGGGCCTTGACGGGCTTCGGCGGCGGCATCGAGACGAAGCGCTTTCTGCTCGACTTCGAAGCGTCTCAAGGCGAGCCCCTGAACCGTCAGCTCTCCATGATTTGAGACGAGAGCGACGGCGAAGAGGCTGTCCTGTCCGCATTGCCTGCGGAGCTTCGTCTCTAATGCGCGAAGAAGTGCATGCCGCCGTCGACCGGGATGACCGCTCCGGTGATGTAGCCGGCGAGCGGCGAGGCGAGGAAGGCGACCAGATGGGCCATTTCCTCAGGCTCGCCGAAGCGGCCGGCGGGAATGTTCGCGGCGATGAAGGCGCGACGCGAGTCCTCGGTGGGATGGAGTTTCGTCAGGATCTGCTCGCTGTTGATCCGGCCCGGGACGACGCAGTTGACGGTGACGCCCTCGGCGGCAAGGTCGCAGGAGAGTCCCTTGGCCCAGAGATTGACGGCGGCCTTCGCCGCCGTCGCCGCGTTCAGGCTGCGCGGCTCCATCGATCCGCTGAAGTTGATGATGCGTCCCCAGCCGCGCCGCCGCATGGTCGGCAAGACCGCGTGAGTCAGCCGCCGCGTCGAGGTGAAGTTCAGATCGAAGGCCTCTTGCCAGGCGGCCTCCTCGGCATCGATGCCGATCGGGCGGGAGCCTCCGGCGCAGTTGACCAGGATGTCGAGCGGCCCGACCGCCGCCGCGGCCGCTTCGGCGATCCGGCCAACCTCGCTCGCCTGCATGATGTCGCCGGGCACGACGGCGGGACGGTCGGCGCCCGTCGCGGCGATCTCGTCGGCCAGGCGATCCAGGCGCTCCTGCCGGCGGGCCGTCACGGCGACCTTCGCGCCTTCCTGCGCCAGAACGCGCGCGACGCTGACGCCGATCCCGGCACTTGCTCCGGTGATCAGGCAAGCCCTGCCGGCGAGTTGAAGATCCATGACGCTTTCCTCCGCAAGTCTCTCGGGCGCCAGACGGCTGGCTGGAAAGACACGCATAGGGCGATTTACGCGGTCTGTCTTCAGATATTGCGGAGACCGATCACCGCTCCGGGGCGAAGTATCGCCCGGGCGTGCCGCCCAGGGCTTCGCGGAAGGCGGCGATGAAGGCGCTGACGCTGTCGTAACCGACCTCGAAGGCGACGGCCGTGACCGGCTGGCCGGCACCGAGGCGCTCCAGGGCGGCGAGCAGGCGGGCCTGGCGGCGCCATTCGCGGAAGGTCAGGCCGGTTTCGGCACGAAAACGGCGGATAAGGTTGCGCTGCGACAGCCCCAATTCGCCGGCCCAGGCGGCGAGGCTGCGCGAGTCCTGCGGGTCGGCGAGCAGCGCCGCGGTCAGGCGCCGGAGGCGCGGGTCGGCCGGGTGGGGCAGGGTGAGGGGAAGCGCTTCGCTGGCCGCCAGCTCCTCGAACAGCAGGGCGTGGAGATGCGGGTTGCCGGCGGCGGCCGGATCGTCGGCCAGGCGCAGCAGGATCTCGCGGAGCAAAGGCGAGACGCCGCAGACCCGGCAGGCATCGCCGAGGCCGGGCGGCGCCGCGCGCAGATAGACCGTCCGCAGCGCCACCTCCGTGTGGCAGTAGAGGGCGTGCGGGCGCCCGGCCGGCATCCAGATGGCGCGGCCCGGCGGCACCACCCAGACGGCCGCCTCGCTGGTGACCCGCAGGATGCCGCTGGCGGCGTGGATCACCTGATGCGTGCTGTGGGCATGGGTTTCGATGGCGTGACCGGCCGGATGGTCGCTCGCCAGCCCCCGGACGAGCGGGATGCGGCCGCTGGGGCCACGAAGCGGCGCGGAAACGGCGTCGGCCCGGTATTTGTTCTTTGGCACTTTGGCGATAGTCATTGGCTGCATGGCGCAAGAATGATGGCGGCAAGGGGCCTAATCTGTCCAGGTCTGCACGGTCCCTCCCGACCGCGCAGTTCTCGACCGGAGCCGGCCGCATGCCCTCGGAAACCGCCGTTCCCCTCTCGCGCGAAAGCGCCCGGCCGACCGCGACAGGGCAGCTTGCGGTGCTGCATGCCGCGCACTTCGCCTGTCACTACAAGCTGCTGATCTTCCCCACGGCGGTGATCGCGCTGGAGCGCGCCTGGGGGCTCGATTACGGCGCGGCTCTGGCGCTGGGCACGCCGCTCTACGTCGCCTTCGCGCTGGCGACCTTGCCGGCCGGCTGGCTCGGCGACCGGGTCAACGGCGACCGCCTGATCGGATTGCAGTTTCTCGGCACCGGCTTGGCCGCCGTGGCGGCGGGCTTGGCGCAGACGCAGATGCAGTTCATGGCGGCCCTGGCCGCACTCGGCGTCTTCGCCGCGATCTACCATCCCGTCGGCCTGGCGATGGTGACGCGCCTCAGCGAGAAGCGGGGCCACGCGCTTGCGGTCAACGGCGTCTTCGGCAATCTGGGGCTCGCGGCGGCGACCGTCGCCACCGGTCTCTTGGCCGAGGTCTATGGCTGGCGCAGCGCCTTCCTGGTGCCGGGGGCGGTGGCGGCGCTCTGGGGCAGCTTGCATCTGTTGCTGCGCCGCGCGCCGGTTCTGCCGCCGCCTGCCGAGGAAGCACAGGCAGAGCTCGCCGCAGCGACCGTCGCGCGGAAAACGCAGTTGCGCGTTCTGGGCGTGGTGTTGATGGCCGCTCTCTTCAGCGGGATCGTCTTCAACGGCGTCACCGTTTCCCTGCCGAAACTGTTCGACGAGCGGCTGGGGGCCATCGCGCCGGGCCTGGCGCTGGTCGGCGGTTACGGCGCGCTGGTCTTCGCCGTCGCGGCCTTTGCCCAGCTTCCGGTCGGCGCGCTGCTCGACCGCTTCGGCGGTCGGCCGGTGATGCTGGGGCTCTATGTCCTTGTGGTGACGGCCCTTGTGTTGCTGTCCCAGGTCGAGGGACTGCTGGTCCTGCCGCTGGCCATCGCCACGGTGACGCTTATGTTCGCCGGCATTCCCATCACCGGCTGGCTGATGGGCCGCTATGTCGCGGTGACCTGGCGGTCGCGCGCCTTCGCGATGGAGTACCTCTTCGCCCTCGGCGTCAGCGCCTCGGTGGTGCCGACCATGGCCGCGCTGCACCTGGCCGGCCGGGGCTTCGACCTGCAGTACTTGCTCTTCGCCGGCTCGGCCGCCGTGGTCCTCTGCGCCGCCGCGCTGCTGCCGCGGCGGTCCTAACTTGAGGGTCGGACCTGCGAAGGCTCCGGACCGAAAGCTATAAGACGGCTGCGCCCGAGATCGCGCGCCTGACCGTCCAGATACCGATGGCTTCTGCAATCCCGTCTTGTGAAGCACACCCGAGAGAAGCTGACCTGCCGATATAGCGGCTGTCACAAACAGGATCGGACCTGCAAGCATCACAGGCATCGAGGGTTCGACCATCCATTCCAAGGGAAAGTCGTCATAAGCCCAGCAGGCGCAGCCCCGGTGGATAACGGCGGCGTAGGTGACGCGGGCGGCGATGTACATCTGATACAGCAGAGGCGGGGTGAAGATCACGGCAAGCAGCGTCTGCCGGCCCAGCATCCGGGTCGGTCGCAGCGTCAGCCAGCTTGCCAGGTAGAAGGGCGTCGAAAACCACGACGCTGCGACGATGGAATCGGTATCGCACTGCGTGCAGGTCGTCGCGATGGTCGCGGTCCAGAACAAGAGCCAGGCGATAACAAGCGACATCAATCCCAGAAACGATCTCATAGAGCTTTCTTTTCCGGCTGGCTGCTGGACTGATTCAGCCTAGCGGTAGCGCTTGGGCACAAATGTGATGCAATCGTGGAATTCAAGTCGACTTTTGGTGCTGGGATGGACCGGACCTTCGGCGGCCTAGGGCGCCCGGCGGTCGTCCAGGGCTTCCGTCCAGGCGGAGAAGGAGCTGGCGACGAGGATCTTGTCGGAGCCGACGACGAAGCAGCGGACGCCGCGGGACACCCAGTCGTCGATCATCTGCCGGCACTCCTGGCGGTCGGGCGAGAAGACCGGCATCATGACCCGGTGACCGCCTTCCAGGGCACGGTCGACCATCTCGCGGACGGCGGACTGCACCTGCTCGTGACGCCAGTTTCCTTCGAGACCCAGGGAGACGGACAGATCGAAGGGGCCGAACATGAAGGCGGTCATGTCGCTATTTCGGCAGATCTCGGCGAAGTTCTTGTAACCTTCCTTGGTCTCGACGAGACCGATGGCACCGACCCTCGCTTCCTCCTCCGCCACGTAGTCCTTCCAGTTGCGGATGAAGTGACCGCCGGAGCGGCAGCAGGGACAGGCGCCGCGTAGGCCGTGCGGCCCGAAGCGGGTGGCCGCCACCGCGCGTGCGGCCTCTTCGGCCGTCGCGAGGTTGGGCACCACGACGTGGCGTATGCCGGCGTCCAGCGCCTTCATGATCGTCGTCGGCTCGTTGGCGGCGACGCGCACCGCCGCCGCGATCCCGACAGCATCGGCGGCGCGCGCGAGATTCTCCGCCGTCTCCATGCCGAAGAAACCGTGCTCGCAGTCGATGATCGTGAAGTCGAAGCCGTTCAGGCCGACCAGATCGATCATTTCCGGCGCGGCGATCTGCGACCAGGTGCCGAGGCTGATCCGGTCGCTGGCGAGACTCTCTTTCAGGCTCTTTGCGATGGGACTAGGCCTCCAGAACAGCGGTGCATTTGATCTCGACCAGGAGTCCCGGCATCGAGAATCCGCGGACCGCGAAGCCGGTCCAGGTCGGATAGGCCTTGGTGAAGTAGCGGTCCTTGACCGCCATGAAGAGCTTCAGGTCCGCCATGCTGTCGAGGAACCAGGTTTCCAGCTCCACCACCTCCTCGAAGGAAGCGCCGGCGGCGTCCAGAACCGCCTTCACGTTCTCGAAGGCCTGGATGTATTGGGCCTCGGGGTCCTCGACCACCTTCAGATCGCGGTCCCGCCCGACCTGACCGGAGATGTAGAGAGTGTTTCCGATCAGGATGCCGGGCGCGTAGTGGAAGCGGTCGTAGACCGCCTCCAGTCCCGGCGGCACGATGACCTTGCGTTTGACGGAGGGCTCGGTTTCGCCAGGTACAGGGGCGTCAACGGGCATAGCAGACCTCCTTGATGGCGGCGGCAATGTCTTTGGCGTCGGGCATGTAGTCGCGCTCGAGCCGGTCGTTGTAGGGCACCGGCATCTCCGGCGCGCCGATGCGGGCGACCGGGGCGTCGAGGTAGTCGAAGGCCTGTTCCATGATCGTGGCCGCGATCTCGCCGCCGAAGCCGCCGAATCGCACTGCCTCATGCACCACCACCGCCCGGTTGGTTTTCTTGACGCTCTCGACGATGGTCTCGCTGTCCAGGGGCTTGATGGTGCGTGGATCGATCACCTCCACGGAGAGACCCTGTTTGGCCAGCCGGTCCGCCGCCTGCGTCGCGCGCTCCACCATGGCAAGGGTCGCGATCACGGTGACGTCGGTTCCGGGGCGGACGATCCGCGCCTTGCCGGGCGCGATCGCATAGCTCTCCTCCGGCACCGGCTGCTCGGCGCCGAGGTAGAAGAGCTTGTGCTCCAGGAAGACGACCGGGTTGTCGGCCCGGATCGCCGAAATCATCAGACCCTTGGCGTCGTAGGCATTGGCGGGTGCGTAGACCTCCAGCCCCGGTATGTTGGCGAAGAGGGCTTCCAGCGATTGGCAGTGCTGCGCCGCCAGCCGGATCCCGGCGCCCTGGGGACCGCGAAAGACGACCGGCACCTTGGCCTTGCCGCCCAGCATGAAGCGCGCCTTCGCCGCCTGATTGACGATGGCGTCCATCATCAGGGAGACGAAATCGAACAGCTGGATCTCGACGATGGGCCGCAGACCGCACATTGCGGCGCCGACGCCGCAGGCGGAGATGGCACCTTCCGAAATCGGCGTGTCGCGCACGCGCTCCTCCCCGAAGGCGTCGCGCAGACCGACGGTCAGCCCGAAGATGCCGCCGATCCGCGAGACGTCCTCGCCGATCATGATCACGCTCTCGTCGGCCGCCATTTCCTGGTGGAAGGCCTCGTTGATCGCCTGCTTGTAGGAGAGGGCGCGCGATCCCGGCGCGGGTTCCGGCGGCCAGTCGGCAGGCTTCGGCGGCAGCACGAGTTGCTTTGCGGACTCCAGCGTCGGCTCCGGCTGATCCTTTGCCCAGTCGATCGCCGCTTCGACTTCCGCCTCGATGGCCGCGTCGAGTGCGTCGGCTTCCGCTGCCTCCATCGCCCGCGCGGTGACGGCCCTTTCGCGCAGGCGCAGGATAGGATCGGCCTGGCGCCATTCCTCCTCCTCGCGGTCGGCGCGGTAGGCCGGCAGGTTGGCGCGCATCGAGTGGTCGTCCCAGCGATAGGTGAGCGCCTCGATCAAGGTCGGACCGTCGCCGCTTCTGGCCCGCAGGGCCGCGCGTTCCACGGCATCGAAGACGGCGACCGGATCGTTGCCGTCGATGCGCTCGTTCGGCACGCCGTAGGCCGCGCCGCGGGCCGCGATGGAGGGACCGGCGGTGACCATGTCGGTCGGTGTCGAGAGGCCGTAGTGATTGTTCTCGCAGAGGAAGATCAGCGGCAGGGACCAGACGGCCGCGAGGTTCATGGCCTCGTGGAAGATGCCTTCGTTGGCGGCGCCGTCGCCGAAGAGGGCGATGCCGATCGCTCCGGTCTTCTTCAGCTTCTCGGCCAAGGCGGCGCCGGTTCCCAAACCCATGCCGGCGCCGACGATGCCGTTGGCGCCCAGGATGTTCAGATCGAAGTCGGCGATGTGCATGGAGCCGCCGAGGCCGTAGCAGTAGCCCGGGGCTCTGCCCATCAGCTCGGCGAACATGCGGCGCATGTCCGCGCCCTTGGCGATGGTGTGGCCGTGCCCGCGGTGATGGGTTAGCAGGAAGTCCATGGGCTCCAGCGCGCGGCAGGCCCCGGCGGCGATGGCCTCCTGACCGACCGAGGAGTGCGCGGTTCCCTTGATGACCCCGGCGAGAAACAGTTCTTTCGCGCGTACCTCGAATCTGCGGATCCGCAGCATCGTCTCGAGCAGGGCTTTCAGGTCGTCCGGACCGAGGCGGTTGGTCGATCCTTTTCTCTCGAGCGACTTCAGGACCGTGACGTGAGCCATGGGCTTATCCGTAGATCAGGTTGGGCAGCCAGAGCGACAGGCCGGGAAAGAGAACGACGAGCAGAAGCCCGAGGCACTGCAGGGCGATGAAGGGCCACTGGGCCGCGAAGATGTCCTGCAGGCTGACCTCGGGCGGCGCGGCACCCTTCAGGTAGAAGCAGGCCGGGCCGAAGGGCGGCGTCAGATAGGCGATCTGCATGGAGAGATTGAAGACGATGCCGAACCAGATCGGGTCGTAGCCCAGCAGCTGCAGGGTCGGCAGGAAGATCGGCATGGTCAGGAAGAGGATGCCGATCCAGTCGATGAAGAAGCCCAGCAGAATGAAGACCGCGATCATGACGGCGAGGACGACGGCCGGCTCCGAGGAGATGCCGGATAGCAGATCCTTGGCGAAGACGATGCCGCCAAGCAGGTTGTAGACGCCGATCAGTGCGTTGGTGCCGAACACCAGCCAGAAGACCATGCCGCAGGTCTTCAGGGCCTGGATCAGCGCGCCGCCGATCATCGCGAGGGTCAGTTCGCCGCGGACCCAGGCGGCGAAGATCGTTCCGGCCACGCCGACGGCGGCGGACTCCGTGATGGAGGCGAAGCCGGCGTAGATGGAGAGCAGCACGGCGGCGGCGACGGTCAGCGGCAGGGCGACGTTCTTCAGCAGCGCCAGCTTCTCGGACAGCGGTATGGTCCGCTCCGCCTCGCTGAGCGGCGGCCCGAGTGCCGGGTTCAGGCCGCAGCGCACCAGGATGTAGGCGATGTAAAGCGCCGCCAGCAGCAGACCCGGCACCACGGTCGCGAGAAAGAGATGCGAAATCGAGACCTGCGCCGTGATCCCGTAGAAGATCAGGATGATACTGGGCGGAATCATGGTGCCGAGCGAGCCGCCAGCGGTGATCGTCCCGATCGCGAGTTTCTTGTCGTAGCCGAGCTTCAGCATCTGCGGCAGCGCGATCAGCCCCAGCAGCACGATCTCGCCGCCGATGATGCCCGTGGTCGCGCCCAGAATGACGGCGACGAAGATGGTGATCACGGCGATGCCGCCCGGCATCCGCCCGGCCCAGATGTGAAAGGCCCGATAGAGGTCTCGGGCGACGCCGGATCGCTCCATGATCGAGGCCATCAGCACGAACATGGGAACGGCGACCAGCGCGAAGGACCCGACGAACTCGGCCGTACGGCTGCCGACGATGAAGAGACCGCCCAGGCCGAAGTGCGTGTAGGCCAGCACGACGGCAATCGCGCCGGAGACGAAAGCGAGCGGAACACCGAGCATCAGAAGCCCGACCATCGCAGCGACGATCAGGAGGGAAATCGTGCCGATGTCCATCAGGGCTCGCCGCCGCCGTTGGATACCGGTGGCTCGCTCCGCCCGCGAAGCACCCGGACCAGATGCACGATAACGACGAGGGCGAACAGGGTTGCGCCGAGCAGAAGCGCGAACTTGACGAAAGAGGGGGCCGGGGTGTTCCAGGACGTGCCGGAGCGTTCCGGCATCCACAGGCCGTCCGCCGTGAAGCGGAACAGCGACTTCTGGACGATGGGCCACATCGCCAGGGTGAGGCCGCCGAGGTACAGCAGCCCGCAGAACAGCCCCAGCGTCCTGGCGATTTGCCGGACGCGGCGCCCCGCACCGTCCACCGCGATGCCGATGCGCAGATGGCTCCCCTCCACCATGCAGTAGGCGCCGCCGAAGATGAAGGCGACGGCCGCCAGGATGCCGGAGATTTCGTGGGCCCAGAAGGTCGGCGCATTGAAGGCGTAGCGGGCGACGACCTCGTAGACCATCAGGGCGACGATCGCCAGGAAGCCCCAGGCCAGGATGCGGCCCAGGGCCAGAACGAAGCGCTCGAAAGGGGTCATGGGAGGCCTCGTCGGATTTCGGACCGGTTGCAGGGGCACCGCGACCGGCCCGAAAACATCCGGACTAGAGGATGCCGAGAGACGTCATGTAGGCCTTGTGGCTTTCCACGATGGCCTTGGCGTCCGGCCCCTTGGCGCTCCAATCGGCCCAGACCTCTAGCAGCATCTCGCGGAACAGCGCCGCGTCCTCCGCGCCGAACTCTATGAAGGTCACGCCAAGCTCGCTCTTGGCCTTTTCGATGGCGTCGGCATCCTGCTGGCTGAGCGTCTCCTTCAAGGTGTCGGAGAGATCGTTGCAGGCACTGTCGAACTTCATCTGGGCGTCTTCGGAGAGACTGTCCCATTTGTCTTTCGAAACCGACATTTCGGTGACCGGCATCGAGTGACGCGCCAGGATCGAGTACTTCGCCTTGTTGTGCATGCCGAAGGCCACGTTTAGGCCGACGCTGGCGAGATCGCTGGCGTCGAGCACGCCGGTTTCGAGGGCGTTGATCGCATCGCCGGGAGCCAGGTTCACCAGCGACGCGCCGGCGCGCGTCAGCAGGTCCGATGGCAGACCGCCGGGGGCCCGAATCTTGATACCCTGAAAGTCGCTGACCGACTCGATCGGAACGGTCGAGGGAATCTGCTCCTGCGGCCAGTAGACCTGACAGATCATGTGCAGCCCGTGTTTGGCGTAGAGCTGGCGACCCAGCTCGAGTCCGCCGCCTGTCGTGAACCAGGCGTCGCGGGTCGCGGTGTCGGGGTAGGCGGAGAGCGTGTCGCCCAGCACGGCCATCGCCGGGTCCTTGCCGGCGAAGAAGGTCGGGCCCGTGTACTGCCCGTCCAGCAGTCCGCTCTCGATGGCGTCCATCGTCTCGCGTGGGCCGACCACGGCGCCGGCCGGGAAGACCTGGATGTCGACTTCGCCGTCGGTCGCGGCCTTCAGGTCGATCGCCATCTGCTCGAAGGCCTTCGTCGTCGCCGCATTGGCGCCGAGGAAGGTCTGCATCTTGAAGGTTTCGGCCTGAGCGGCGGCGGCCAGGCAGAGCGTGACCGCGGCAGTGGCGGTGCAGCTGAGTACGGTTTTGAACGACATCGGGACTTCCCCCCAAACAGGTTTTTGGTTTCGTTGTTGGTCGGCTTTGTCGTGTTCGGCTTCGTTTTCGGGTACTGCCGGCTCAGGCTGCGATCCGTACCCTCTGCATGGCCAGGATCTCGCGCGTCTCCTCCACCGTAGCCGGCTCGCGGCCCAGGGCACGGGCTTGTGCGACGACCTTGGCGATGATCTCCGCGTTCGTCGGCTGGCCGTATTCGCTGAAGGGATAGTCGCCGAGACCGATGGAGATATGTCCGCCCTCGCGGATGATCTTCTCGGTCAGCAGCAGCAGGTTGCCCTTGTAGTTCACCACCGTCCAAACGAACTTGCGGTCCTTGGGCAGGAAGGCGGTATGGGCGTCCAGGCCCTGCGGCGTGCCCGGATGTCCGGCCAGCATGATGCCGTCGGTCAGGCAGAAGCAGACGTAGGCCGGCTCGGGCACCACGCCCATCTTCATGAAGGCCTCGATCTGGCGTGTCGAACTGACGTTCCAGGACACCAGGTACTGGGTGAGGCCGTGGTGTTTGATTCGCTCTGCGAAGTGCAGCAGCGTGCCGGTCGAGTTCTTGTAGACCAGCTCCGTGGTGTCGAATTTCACCTCTTTGGGATTCCACCAGTCGACGTTCACGCTGCCGACGTCCATCGGCGCGAAATCCGGAGCGGTCTTGGCGTCCTTCATCATCTCCTCGACCGCGGCGAAGCGGCCCAGGGCATCGGTATCGTTGGCGACATAGCCGAGCGTCGGGTGGATCAGGATCGGGCAGAGATCGCGGATGCCCGCATTGGTTTCCAGGTAGAAGTCGGCCGAGTGGTCCGGCGCGCCCTCCGCGGTCCGACCATGATAGTGCACGACGGCGGCGCCTTCGTCGTAGCAGGCCTTGGCGTCGCGAATGATCTCCGCCGGCAGAAAGGGAACGTTCGGGTTGTCGTCGCGCGGCGCCAACTCGTTGACTCGCGCCTCGATGATGATCTTGTCCAAGCTTAATCCTCCCAAATAGCCTGTTCGCGGCTATATATCTTTTGACGTATGAAATCAGACTTTGAAGCGCTTATCCAGCCTTGATTCGGCATAATGTCTTGACAATTCACGAATTTTATATATCTAAAGTTATATGTCAGCACAGAAAGCCGCCTCGATAGCCTCCGCGCCGCGACAACGTCTGGAGGGATTCGCCGGTCTCTTCGAGGGTCACTTCCCGGGCCACACGATGCAGCGCCTGCGAACGCCCGAGGGCCGCTACCGCTACAGCTACGTCAGTCCCGACATTCATGAGGCCTTCGGTCTCGATCCCGATGACCTGATGCAGCGGGACTTCGTCGAGCACGAGTGGGTTCACGTCGACGACCGTGCGGGTTTCATCGCCGCGTTGGAACGCTCGGCCGCGTCCCTGAGCGTTCTGGATGAGGAAGTGCGAGTGATGCGGTCGGACGGTCATTTCATGTGGGTCCGCTCCATCGGGCATCCCCGGCGCCTCGACGACGGGACGGTGATTTGGGATGGCGTGGCGCTCGACGTGACCGACAGGCGCGAAGCTCTGGAAGCGCTGGAGCGGGCGATGTCTCAGGCAAAGCGCGACGAGATCTCGGATCGCCGTTTCGCCGCCATCGCGGCCCGTGACGTCCTGCGGCCCTTCGATCGCTTGCGGCGCTCGGTCGAGAATCTCCGCCAGAACCACGGCGGTCAGAACCAGGGTGGTCAGAATCGTGACAGCCAAGCTGCGGCACGCGCGCAAGAGCTAGCCGTCGACGATCTCATTGCCGCCTTCGACGATTTCGCCAAGACCTTCGATGCGGCCCGCGGACTCTTGACGGCGGGGAAGGAGCAAGCCTCCGGTCAGGTGACCGACAGTCTCTCTCCGGATCGGCCGTTAACCGATCCTCAAGCCGAGGCTCGCCTGACGGGGCGGCAACGCGACGTTCTGAGCCTGCTGCGGCAAGGCTCGTCCAACCGCGATATTGCCGACAAACTCGGGATCGGCGAAGGCACCGTTAAGCTGCATGTCTCCGCCATCTTACGGACGCTGGGCGTGAAGAACCGTACGATGGCGGCCGCGCTGGGATCGCACTAGCACGGGAAGCCCCCTCTAACCTTATGAGAGCGTGGGATTGGGAGGAGCGAGGACGTGACAACGATCGAGGGCCGTTGCCATTGCGGCGCCGTTCGCTGGAGCGTTATGCCGCCGGTCAAGACGGTCGTGAAATGCCACTGCGGCAACTGCCGCAAACTGCAGGGTTCCGACTACAGCACCTGGGTGGTCGTCCCGGCCGACCGCTTCACGGTCACCGGCGGCAAGGACTCCCTCACGACCTACACAACCGGACGATCCAGCAAGCATTTCTGCTCCAGGTGCGGAACGGCGGCCTTCCTGATCAACGGGAAACACTTCCCGGACGACATTGTCCTGGCGCTGGGGAACCTCGACAGCTACGCGGAGGTACTAGCGCCGCAAGCGCAGGTCTACACGCCGGACAAAGATTCCTGGGTCACGCTCCACGACGACGAACCCATCGTCAGTTAGGAACTCTAGCCCTGGGCAGCCCATGACTGCTCAGAGCCCATAGGTCGTGACGCCGCCAAACGCACGAGTCTCTGCTCTCGCCCCAGGGTGTCCTGCATCGGTCTGATACCAAGGTAGAGCCGTTGCAGCCTGGCAGTCCCGTCTTCCACAACAACTATAGCCGAGGGTGATGGCGACACTTGGATCCGCAGGTGGTCGCCACGCCTACTGGGAGAAATGCAGCGTCCGATGGCTCAGCGCCACCAGTCGAGGAAGCGTGCTCTTGTTACTCTCGTGTGATGCTCACGAGCTCGATCTCATTCGACAGCCCGCGTAGCGGCTGCGGACCCAAACTCGATGCCCTGTAACCGGCCGGAAGTGCGATCCTCGCCATCAATTCTCCGGAGACCAGTAACTGCAGATCATGGTCCTTGCTGGCTGACTGGATTCGTGCCGCAGTGTTGATGGTGTCACCGAAGTAGACGATTTCGCGTTTGTCGTCACCGCACTCCCCGGCCACAACGCTTCCGCCGTGGATACCGGCGCGAAACCCCGGGACATGGTCAAACTCGCGCTCGTACTGATCGGCTTGACGATCGATACGGTCGGCAATTGCGAAGAAGCAGTCGATGCAACGGGCGTTTTCGTGGTCGCTGCCTATCGGCCAGGTCACCACGACTTCGTCCCCAATGTACTCGTGGGTCTCCCCGCCGTATCGAAACGTTTCCTGCGCCACGTCGAAGAAGAAGCGAGAGATCATCCTGTAGGCGCCAAGAGCGCCCATGCGCTCGGCCAAAGCGGTCGAGCCGCTGACATCGAGAAACATGAAGATCCGCTCTTCGGTCAGTGGTCTATGATAGCGCCCGAGGATAAGGTTCATGAGTACCCGCCCTCCCACGATATCCCTGATCATCAGCGCGAACTGCAGGACCGAGCTCACACCGAATGAGAAGGCGGTGTCGCGCAAAAGATTACGCACTGGCGCCTCGCTCTCGAAGCGGCCGGGGAAGAGCACTAAGCCGCCGATGACGATAGCGATGACGATCAGCACCGTTGTCACGAGGGACTTCACCGCAAACGTCACGGCGAATGGTGCCCGTCGCAACGGCGCAGCGGGCCCCGCAGGCATCACGAAAAACTCAAAACCCATTACCAGCACGGTGATCAATATGCCCTGAGCCGCAAACAAGGCGGCAACCTCGAGCGAGATAACGTCCGATAGCACCGGCATATAGGCGACGCCGGCCAGTCCCCCGATCAGCGAGGCGTTGACCAGGAGTTTCAGCGTTCTACGGGTGTGCGGATCCATCGGATTCATAATCTCACGGAAGGAATCCACTGTCGAACCCCGCTTGCCCTCAGCAGTCGCTTTGGAAGAGCTCACTGAACGATGCTCCGGTCTCTTCAAGCAGCGATGGACGACTTGGTGCCCGGGCGCCGGCCTACCGCTGCGAGGCCTTTCGCGCTTCACTCTCTCTCTGGAATGCCTGGCGGATCGCAGTTTGCAGGACCCGGATCGGCTGGCTGTCGGCGTCTGGGCGTCGCCCCAAGATCAGACTCGAGACCGGCATGTCCCCGAAACCTTCGCCCGTCCCAAGCTCTCTCAGATCTAGGTTGAGGCTGGTTTCACCCAAGAGTCCGATGGCGATGCCGGCTTCGATTGCAGCGGCAACTCCCGCGACGCTCTGACTGGAATAGACGATTCGAAATGAGCGCCCCATCGCGCGCAGTGCGTCCAAGGCGGCATCTCGCCACCAGCAGTCGCGGTCGAACAGGGCGACGGGAATGGGATCGCGGGATAGAAGATCGTGATGGCGCGACATCATCCAGCAGGTCCGCTCCTGCCGCAGGACAGGAAGTCCGGCGTGCGGCTGCGCCACCTCGTAGATGGCAAGGTCCAGCGCGCCCGATGCGAGGGCGTCCGGAAACCCGATGCTCGGCGCGCAAACGACCTCCAACTCGACGCGCGGATGGGACTGCGCAAACTCCCCCACGATCCGGGACAGGGTCTCCTTGCTGTGATCGTCCGGAATGCCGAGACGCAGCTTGCCGTGCAGATCGTCCTGTGTCAGGTCGCGCAGTGTCGCATCCAACGTGCGGGTGATCTGTCGCGCCACCGGTAGCAGCCGCTCGCCGGTCTGCGTCAGCACGACCCCGCGTCCGTGCCTGTCGAAGACCGGCCGGCCCAGCACTTCCTCCAGTTTTCTGATCTGAAGGCTGGCGGCAGACTGCGACCTGGAAATCCGCGCAGCCCCCTCGGTGATGCTGCCCGTCTCGGCCACCGCCAGAAAGCTGCGCAGCAAGTCGCTGCTCAGGTGATTCATTGGAAATCCTCATGGCTGAATCACGAATAACCCGTTTTACGTATGGCAGATGACTCCTGATATTCAAAGGACTGACCAAGAGATGCCTTTGATGTCGGATCAAGCTCAGACCAGCGGCCGCCCGGTTACGAGACCAGTCCTGATCCTCGGCCTGCTTGGATTGGCTGTGGTGGGATCGCTGGTCTGGCCCCGGCAGGCTTGGGATATGGGTCACTTCGTGGCCGTGGGTCTTCTGTCGGTTGCGCCGCTCGTCATTCCCGGCATTCTTTTGGCCGCCTGGATCATGGCCAGCGGTGCAGATGCCCATATCGCCCGGGCGTTCGAAGGGCGCAGTTTCCATGCGATTCTCGCGGCTTCGGCGGTTGGGGCGATCACCCCGGTCTGCGGTGTCACGGTCCTGCCGTTGATGGCCGGACTGCTCGCAGCCGGGATTCCATTGGCTCCGGTCATCGCCTTCTGGCTGTCCTCGCCGATCACCGATCCGGCGATGCTGGCGACGACGGCAGCGACCCTCGGGCTCGGTTTCGCCGTCGGCAAGTCCGTTGCCGCCTTTGGCTTGGGCCTCTGGGGCGGGGCGGTCACGTCGGTCTTTGCCAAGCAGGAGTGGGCAAGCGCGCCCCTGCGCCGCAACAAGATCGTCGGCCAGCTATCGCAAGGCGGTTGCGGCGCGCCCTTGGCCTTCGAGCCACGAGTCTGGAAAGGCGCGGAGCGAAAGACGGTCTTTCGCCAGAGCGCCTTGGCAACAACGAGACTGATCCTGATCTGTCTTATCCCTGCGTTCGCGGCGGAGTATGCGCTGAACGCCGCGCTGCAGCCCGAGGCCCTGTCGGCCTATCTCGGTGAAGATGTCTGGTGGGCCATCCCCTTTTCGGTCTTTGTCGGAGCCCCTGCTTACCTTGACGGCTATGCGGCGCTGCCGCTGACACGCGGTTTGATGGACCATGGCATGTCGCAGGGCGCGGCGATGGCCTTCCTGGTTTCCGGGGGCGTCGTCAGCATCTGGGGGGCGATGGCGATCTTTCCGGTTCTCCGGTTGAAACCCTTCCTGCTCTATCTGGCGCTCGCCGTCTCCGGGTCGCTGATTGCGGGGTATGTTTTCGACTGGATTACCTGACCGCTGCGTCCAGGGGCCGGAGGCGACCGGGCTCTGTTGAAGAGGACTGCCCTGGAGCGAACTGGCGGAAGGTTTTACGCTCTACCTTCAAGAGCGCTCCGAGGCGCGACGGATCGCGCTCTAAACGTATAACGAGAGCAGCTTCGCTGCTCCGTGAAAGCTTGTCATTCTGCTGGCGGTCTCATGAGGACGTTCGATGTTGCAGGCACATGTCTCAGGAGACCGGTGTCCGAAGCCGAAATGCATTGGGACGACGCGCATGAACATCATTTTCGACATAGATGACACGTTGATTCGCAGCAGCGCATTCGATGGTGGCTGCTTTATTGCCGCGGTGCGCGATGTGCACGGAGATGTCTCTGTCCGTTCTGACTGGAACAGCTACACCCACGTGACGGATCAAGGATTGATCGAGCAGATCGCCATCGAGAACAGGTTGGCAGACGCGCGTGTGGAGGATGTTAAGGCTCGGTATGTCGCCCGTATCGACGCGCATCTGGCACAGGTTTCCGAGGACTGCATGGCGATTCCAGGGGCGCAGGCAATGCTGCAAGCGGTGCAGTCGGAGCATCGTGTGGCCTTGGCCACGGGCGGTTGGCGCGATGTACAGAGGATCAAGCTCGCTAAGGCCGGAATTGCCACCGATCTGCCGATGTTCGCTTCTGACGATATCGCGCCGCGTGCAGCGATCATGGCGGCCTGTCACGCTGCGATCGGTGATCCCGAAATGGATACGCTCTACGTGGGCGATGGCGAATGGGATATGCGAGCCTCCAATGAGCTGGGATGGCACTTCATCGGAATTGGAACCCGTCTGAAAGGTAGATGCGAACGATGGATCGAGGACTTTACCGGATCCGACTTCCTCAAGTATCTGACGATGATCAGCGGTCGCTGAATCTGCCATGGCCTGGTCGAAAGCTGCATTTTCGACTGTTGCTCACTCAGATCTCCAGGACCGTTGGCTAGGCCAGCGCAGCTAAGCTGTCGATTGTCGGACTTGCGGGGATACAGTGCAGGCGCGCTCGCTTGCCTCACAGGTCGAGTTCCAGAACCTTCGTGCCGACAGCAGGCACGGAGCAGCAGATCAGGACCTCGTCCTCCGCGTGGTCTGCCATGGGCGGCGTACGATAGGCGACGTCGCCCGATATCTTGCGCGTGGCGCAACTGCCGCAGGTTCCGGTGCGACAGGAAAAGGCCGGTGTCAGCCCATGGGCTTCGGCGGTTTCCAGCAGGCTCGGATCGCCCTTGCTCCAGCGCCGTTCGACTCCCGATCTGGCGAACTTCACGACGGCCGTTTCCGCTTCCTCCGTCTCAAGAGGCGGTCGTGCCGCATCAGGCTTACGTGTCAAGGACGCCGGCCCGAAGGCTTCGGCGAAGATGCGGGTGTCGGGCACACCGAGTTTGCGCAGACTGTCGTAGAGACCTTGCATGAAAGGCGCAGGGCCACAGAGGAAGACGTCGTAGTCCCCTGGCGGCAGCGTCTCTCGCAGCATATCCTCCGTAATGCGGCCGCTTCGGTCGAAGTCTTGTCCCGGAGGCTCGTTGCCGGTCGTCGTGCCGATCACCGAGTGGTACCCGATCGCACCGGCGGTTTCCTGCTCCAGTCTGCGGAACGCCTCGCCGAAGGCGCGCTGTTCCCTTGTGCGAGCGGCATGGATGACGGTGAGCGGTCGGGTGTGGCCGCTGCGCAGGCCTTCGTTCCTGACATGCTGCGCCATGGCGATCATCGGCGTGATTCCCACACCGCCGGCCAAGAGGACGGCCGGGCGTCGCTCGGTGGCGTTCAGAGAGAAGGCCCCTCTGGGCGCCTTGACCTCGATGATGTCGCCGGGGCGAAGGTTGTCGTGCAGATGATTTGAGACCAGGCCGCCTAGCTCCCTCTTGACGGAGATGCGATAGCCGCTGTCGGCCGGTGCGGAAGAGACGGTATAGCTGCGCATGACGGCTGTGTCGGACCCATCCGGCCTCACACGCAGGGTCAGGAACTGGCCGGCTTCGAAAGCCGCCGTCGGGGTATCGTCGTCGGGCTGCAGATAGAACGAGCGGATCACCGAGCTCTCGTCGTCGACACGGCTGATCCTGAAAGGCTGCCAGGCGTCGCCTTGTGCCGCTGCCGTCAGGCGCGCCTCCGTTTCAGCCCAGTCTCCGGCCATCAGGCTGTTGGGCGACCATTCGCGGAAGTCCGCGCGGAACGGCAGGGCATCGCGGAGGCGCAGGCCATGATCGACCGTGAAGCGCCAACCGCGTTCTGCCCCCCGGAAGGCTCTCACTTCGGGGTGATCCTCCCAGAGCAGTTCGACTTTGCCGGTCAGCATCAGCAGGTCGCCGGTTTCGAAGTCCGAGAAGGTCAGCCCGGCCCTGGGGTTCACCAGGAAATTCCCCAGCGTGTTGAAGAAGGAATTGCCGGCGTAGTCGGGGACGGTCAGGGTATTGCCCTCGGCCTTCACGAAGCCTGCGCGTCCGCCACGGTGCGAGACGTCGACACCTTCGGCGACCGGTTGCTCCTCGGTCTGAATATAGCTGGCGACAAAGAAGGTGTCGGCACGGGCGATGAAGTCGCGCGCCACGTCATCCAGGCCCTTCAGCCGTTCGGGGGCCGGTCGCGTGACCGGCTCGGCCGGATCGCGGAGGAAGGTAAGCTCGCGGGTCTGAATGTACTGGGGACAGTTGCCGAAGGACTGATCGACGCCCAGGGCGAAGCCATCGGCGCTGGTCGCGATCACGCGCGTGTTTACGCGGTTGCGGCGGCGTGTCGGCAGCTCGATGCCCAGGACCCCGATCGGCGCACCCCGGCATAGGGCATGGACCAGTGGATCGCCAATGAGCGGCAGCGCTGTCGCATCCAGCCGTTCCGGATCGGGGGACGTGAGAAAGCCGGGGCGGCCCGATACGATCGACGCCCAGGGCCAACCTTCGGCATCCACACTGCCGAAAACGGCGAAGGGCAACTGGCTAAAGAACTGCCGATGCTGGTCGGGCATGAAAGGGCGGATCGCCTTGCGGCCAAAGACTTCTGTCGACTCGCGCTTACCGCTGCGGGTCTGCATCGCCTGCTCGCCGGCGTGAAACGGCGAGCTGTCCCTTCTCGCGGGGATGGCTGCGCACATGGCGTTTCTCCTTGAGCGCAAGGGAGGTTTGCCCTGCCAGCGTCCATCGGCAGGAGAGTGCGGCCTTTAGGAAGCCAGCCCGACCTTGCTTTCCGGCATTCCGACAAAACCATCGAGTGCGGCAACGTTCGACAGGAAGCGGCGGACATTGGGATAGGGCTCCAGCGACACACCGCCTTCCGGCGCATGGGCGGTGTAGCTGTAGATCGCCACGTCGGCGATCGTAGGCCGGTTGCCGACCAGGAAGTCGCGGCCCTCCAGATGCGCCTCGAGCTTGCCCAGAGCCTTGGCCGCCGTCGCCTTGCAGAACTCGGCATCGAGCGGTGCGTTGAACAGCGTGACGAGGCGGGCGGCGGCGGGGCCGAAGGCGATCTCGCCGGCGGCCAGGGTCAGAAACTTCTGCACCTCGGCCTCCTGCACGGGGTCGCTCGGAAGGTAGTCGGGCGCGTACTTGCGAGCGAGATAGACGAGAATGGCGTTGGAATCGCTGATCACCGTGTCGCCGTCTTCGATCACCGGCACCTGACCGGCGGGGTTCAATGCCAGGAACTCGGGCTGTTTGTGCGCTCCCTTGACCATGTCGACATCGATGACCTCATGCGGGATGCCCGCAAGGTTGGCGAAGAGCACGACACGGTGGGCGTGGCCGGAAAGTGGAAAGCTGTGGATGCGGAGGGCACTGGACATTCGAAAGCCTCGTTCGATCGGGCCGGAGGTGTTCCGGCGATGAGGCCTATTTAGCTTGAGCTTGAAACGGCGATAATATACCGATTTATAGAATTATTATGAACATATCGACGATAAATGTGAAATGGACACACTTCAGGGTATGCGCACCTTCGCGGCCGTTGCGGCCCGCGGCTCCTTCACGGGAGGGGCCAAGCGGCTTGGCATCAGCACCAAGCTGGCCAGCAAGTATGTCCGCCAGCTGGAGGAACGTCTGGGCGCGCAACTCTTTCACCGCACCACCCGGTCCGTCACGCTGACCGAAACGGGCGAGGTCTACTACCAGCGCTGCCAGCCTCTGCTCGATCAGTTCGACGAGCTCGAGGGACTGGTGCAGACTCGGCAGTCCGACCTGGCGGGTCCTATCCGCCTGACAGCCCCCACCGGGTTTGGCAGCAATCAACTGGTTCGCGCTCTCAAGCCGTTCCTGGCGCATCATCCGAAGGTCGCCGTCGAGCTGCATCTGTCGGATCATCACGTCTCGCTTGTCGATCAGGGCTTCGATCTGGCGATCCGCTTCGGAGCTCTTAAGGACTCCTCGCTCGTAGCCAGGAAGCTGATGGACATGCGCATCGTCTGCTGCGCGTCGCCCGACTACTTGAAAGCCAACGGCACGCCTGGCGAGCCCGCCGCGCTCGCCGACCACAACTGCTTGCTTCAGGCGTCTGCCGGACCCTCGGACCAGTGGGAGTTCCGACTGGACGGGCAGATTCAAGCCGTTGCCGTCAGAGGTAATTTCCGAGCGAATTCCCCGCGTGCCGTCGCGCAGATGGCGTCTGACGGTTTGGGCATTGCACGGATGCCGCTCTACACGGCCGAGCCCTTTATCGAGAGCGGCCATCTGAGACTCCTGTTCGAGGCGCAGGAAGCGAAGGTGATCGGCCTCTACGCGGTCTACCCACCTGGCCGGCATCTCACCGCGCGGATCCGCGCGGTCATCGATCATCTGACGGATCACTTCGTCGGCGGCACCGCGTGACCGATCCGCCGAGCGAGGGCCGTCGGCACCGCGCAAGTTGTTTTCTGCAGTGCAGTTGACGAGCTTCTATGTCGCCGGAAGCGACTCTTGTCTCAAAACCACGACCGATCGCGCGGCCTACGCCAATCGAGCCTACCTCGCCAATCTGTGGAGGAATAAGCAATGACGGTTTCGCGCTTCGACTTCCAGCCGACCTTGACAGGCGAGAAGATCGCGGTTCGGCCCCTGGCCGAAGCTGACTTCGAGGCTCTGTTCACGGCCGCCGGCGATCCCGAGATCTGGGCCGGGCATCCCGCGAAGGATCGCTATCGCCGAGAGGTCTTTGCGGCCTACTTCGCTTTTCTGCTCGACAGCGCGACGTCGCTGCTCGTCCTGGAGCGGGCATCGGGACAAGTCATCGGCTGCTCCCGTTACTACGTCGCCCCCGATACCCCGGACTGTGTCTCCATCGGTTTCACCTTCCTGGATCGGGCCCACTGGGGCGGGTCGACGAACTTCGAACTGAAGCGGCTGATGCTCGATCATGCCTTTCGAAGTGTCTCTGTTGTCTGGTTTCACATCGATCCGACGAACGTCCGCTCGCAGAAGGCGACGGCGAAGCTCGGTGCGGTCCACGCCTATAATGCGACCCTGAACCTCTCCGGCACGCCGGCCGAGTGGATGTGCTTCCGTCTCGGCAAGGCCGACTGGGAGCGAGCCTGTGACGCGGCTGATCTCGCTCTAGGCCGCGGCCGCTAGTTGCCGCTGCTTGCCGGCCTGTAGCGCATAGGCCAGCGGGTTGAAGCCCAGCCGGTAGGCCAGCTCGCCGGGGCGTTCGATGTCCCAGACCGCCAGGTCGGCGGCCTTACCCACCTCCAGAGTGCCGTGGCTGGCGCCCAGGCCCAGGGCCAGGGCGGCGTTGCGGGTGAAGCCGGTCAGCGCTTCCTCCGGCGTCAGGCGGAAGAGGGTGCAGGCCAGATTCATGGTCATCAGCGGCGAGGTTAAGGGTGCGCTGCCAGGGTTGCAGTCGGTGGCCAGCGCCATAGGGACGCCGTTGCGGCGGAAGGCGTCCACGGGCGGCAGCTGCGTCTCGCGCAGGACGTAGAAGGCGCCGGGCAGCAGCACCGCCACCGTGCCGGCGGCGGCCATGGCGGCGACGCCGTCCGCGTTGGTGTACTCCAGATGGTCCGCCGAGAGCGCGCCGAAGCGGGCGGCCAGGGCCGCCCCGCCGAGATCCGAGAGCTGGTCGGCATGCAGCTTGACCGGCAGGCCAAGATCCCTTGCGGCGGTAAAGAGACGGGCTGTTTCCTCCGGTGTGAAGGCGATGCCCTCGCAGAAGGCGTCGACCGCATCGGCCAGGCCGCTCGCCGCGAGGGACGGCAGCATGGCGACCACGGCGTCCAGGTAGCCGGCGCGGTCCTCGCTGTACTCCGGCGGCACGGCATGGGCGCCCAGGAAGGAGGTGCGTATGGTCACGGGGTAGTCGGCCCCCAGCCGCCGGGCGACCCGCAGCATCTTGGCTTCCGCGTCGAGGCTGAGACCGTAGCCCGACTTGATCTCGAGGGCGGTGACGCCCTCCCGCAGCAGGGCCTCCAGCCGCGGCCGCGCGGCCTGCAGCAGGTCGTCTTCGCTGGCAGCCCGGGTGGCAGCCACCGTCGCCGCGATGCCGCCGCCGGCGCGCGCGATCTCCTCGTAGGTCGCCCCGGTCAGGCGCAGCTCGAACTCTGCGGCGCGATCGCCGCCATAGACCAGATGGGTATGGCAGTCGATCAGGCCGGGCGTCATCCAGCGCCCTTCCAGCGGCACCAGACGCCGGGCGCTGTGGTGGGGGAGGGCGTCGGTCGGGCCGAGCCAGGCGATGACGCCGTCCTTCACCGCCAGCGCCATGCCCTCTTGCGCTCCGTAGGGCCGGCCGTTCGACACCATCGTCGCCAGCCGCGCATCGGTGAAGAGGAAGTCCCAGTGCTCCTCTTCCTGGTCGAGCTGCTGGTCGCTGGGTTCCGGCATGATCGGCGAGGCTCCTGTTTGCGGCGCGGCGGGCCATGCGCTATGCGGGCAGTGCCGTCCGAATGGCGTGGGCGTGGCTTTGACCCGATGACTGCCCGATAGTAGCGCCCAGACTAGCGGCATAGTGGAGCGGGTCCATGACTTTGCATCGTCTTTTCGCCGAGCGGGCGCTGCTGCCAGGCGGGTGGGCCAGGGACGTGCTGCTGGAGGTGGACGCCAACGGCTTCATCGCGGCCGTCACGCCGGGCAGCGCCGGCTCTGCTCTCGAAGACGGAGTGGAGCGCGCGGCCGGACCGGTGGTTCCCGGCATGGCGAATCTGCACAGTCACGCCTTCCAGCGCGCCATGGCCGGTCTGGCCGAGCAGGCGGCCAATCCGGAGGACTCCTTCTGGACCTGGCGCGAGCTGATGTATCGCTTCGTCGCGCGGCTCGACCCGCCGCAGATCGAGGCCGTCGCGACCCAGCTCTACATTGAGCTGGTTAAGGCCGGCTACACGGCGGTCGGGGAGTTTCACTACCTGCATCACGCCCCCGATGGGGCGCCCTACACGGATCGGGCGGAGACGGGCCAGCGCCTGCTGGCCGCCGCCCACACGGCCGGCATCGGGATCACGCTGCTGCCGGTGCTCTACGGCTACGGCGGTTTCGGGGGGCAGCCGCTCGGCCCGGCGCAGGCAAGATTTCGCAACGATCCCGAGCAGATCCTGGACATCGTTGCGGGCCTGAAGGCCGTGGCCTCCGGCCACCCGCAGATCCGCGTCGGCCTGGCTCTGCATTCCCTTCGGGCGGTAACGCCCGAGACCCAGGCTGCCGCCTTGCAGGGACTGGACTCTCTGGACTCGACGGCGCCTCTGCACATCCATATCGCCGAGCAGACGAAGGAGGTCGAGGACTGTCTGGCCTGGTGCGGCCGCCGGCCGGTCTCCTGGCTGTTGGACGAGGTGCCGGTCGATGCGCGCTGGTGCCTGGTACATGCCACGCACATGGAGCCGGCGGAAACCGAGGCCCTGGCGCGCAGCGACGCCGTCGCCGGCCTCTGCCCGACCACCGAGGCGAACCTGGGCGACGGTCTGTTCGACGGTCCGCGCTATTGGGCCGCCGGCGGAGCCTGGGGCATCGGCTCCGACAGCCATGTCTCCCAGAGCCCGATCGAGGAGCTGCGCTGGCTGGAATACGGTCAGCGGCTGCGCGACCGGCGGCGCAACGTGCTGCGCGGTCCGGCCGCGGGAATCGGAGCGGAGCTCTATCGCGGCGCCCTGGCTGGCGGCGCGCGGGCTCTCGGCCGACCGATCGGGCGGCTAGCGCCGGCCTGCCGCGCCGATCTGCTGGTGCTCGATCCCGAAACGCCGTCGTTGCAGGGCCTGGAGGGCGACCGCCTGCTGGACGCACTGGTCTTCGCCGGCAACGTCAATCCGGTGCGCGATGTGGCCATCGGCGGCTGCTGGGTGGTGCGCGAGGGCTGGCATGCCGCCGAAGCGCATGCCCTGCAGGGCTTCGCGGCGGCCCGGCGGGCATTGCTGGCCTAAGCCGGCATGACCGGCTAGTCTTCCACCGGTCTTATTCGCAACCTTCGTCCAGCACAGTATGAGCCGAGTCGTTCTGCCTGCCGACGCCGACACGGTCGCCGGCGCCCTCGCGGACATCACCCACCGCCGTGCCTACGTCGAGGCGCTGGTCGCTGCCATGGAGGCCCTGCCGGCGCCGGAGCCCGAGCGCTACGGCGATCACGATGCCTGGTACCTGGCGGCTCTGGAAGACGGTCTCTTCCGACGCGTCTTCGTCGTGGAGTACCGGGCTTGGCGCAGCCGGATTCGAGATCTGGTGCGCGACCAGCTCTCCGGATTGGGGTTGGATTCCGACCTTTGGCGGCCCGCGGAGGAGGCGCGAGATGCCGCCGCCTTCGTTTTTCAGGTGCGCTTGCTGCTTGGCGATGAACTCGACTGCGAACTGGGGGCGGAGATCTGGACGGGTCTTCAGGAATTGGCGGCCGTTGCGGAGGCCATTGCTGAGTCCTCGCGCGCTGCCCGACTGGAACTCGCCGAACGGTACCCCGACTACTTCTCCGACCTGGACGTTTTCGGCGACGGCGACCCGACCGGCCGCCTGACGCTGTCCCACGGTTTGGCGTTGCGGGCCTTCGAGACCGCTACCGCCTTCTGGAACGCGCTGCCTTATCGAACTGCATAGGACTGCGTTGGTGGTCTCTGACAGCGCTTCAGACCTTAGCTGATGACGCTGGCCCGCAGTTCGCGCATGTGCTTGACGAAATCGCTGCTGTGCAATTGCTCGATCAGTGTATCGAACTTGCCCTTGTGATCGCGCAAGCGCTCGGACTGAGTCTTGGTTTCCGAGAAGCAGTTGACCATGGAAGAATCGATCAAAATAGAGGCGTTGTGTTTCATCTCACTCTCCGTCAATTGATTTCATGGAGAGCTTACGTTTGCGAATTTGACTTGGATCACCCAGTATAAATTTTCCTATGAGATTTTTGATTTGGAATTTTCTTCATTTTTTATTTACCATGAGCGGTTTGAAAAAGACCAGAAATAACAGTCGATTGAAGCTTCTTCATTTGCTTGCGTTGTAAAATATTCTACCGTGTAAGATGAATGAAGTGAGGGCGAATCAATTTCTCAGCTTATTTCATAGAAATTGTGAGTTCGATAAGAAAAGCGCGCATAGGATGTTTGAAAACCGATTGTAATGAATTGTTCCCTCCTTTTTACATTAACCCAGCAGTAAAAAATAGAACGCACTCTCGCTGTAGGTCGAACGTCAGCGAGTGAGCAGGGAATGTTTGCACGTAAAGTCACGCCCAAGAAAACGCCGGCGATTGTGTCTGCGAAAGACGCCAATTATCGCCAATTGGTCGACGACTTGCCGGTCGCGGTGATGACCTGCGATCTGGAAACCTTCGTGATCGACTATGCCAATCCGAAGTCGATCGAGCTGCTGGAGACCCTGCGCGATCTGCTACCGGTAGCGCCGGAGGACATCGTCGGGACGTCTATCGACGTTTTCCATAAGCATCCCGACCATCAACGCCAGATGCTGTCGGATCCAGGCAACCTGCCTCACCGGGCCCGCATTCAGCTGGGCGAGGAGGTGTTGGATCTTCACATTGCGGCGATCGGCGACGGTAAGGGCAAGCGGCGCGCGTCCCTGACCTGGAGCGTGATTACCAACGAGGTTCGTGCCGATCTCAAGACCAGGCGCTTCCTGCAGATGATCGACAAGATGCCGATCAACGTCATGACCTGCGATCCGGCGGACTGGTCGATCAACTACATCAACCAGACCAGCGTCGAGACCCTGCGCTCGATCCAGGAACACCTGCCGGTCAAGGCCGACGACATGCTCGGTACCTGTATCGATGTCTTTCACAAGCATCCGCCTCACCAGCAGGCTTTGCTGTCCGATCCTTCCAATCTGCCGCATACGGCCAACATCCGGGTCGGGCCGGAGACGCTCAGGCTGCATGTTTCGGCCATCACGGGCGAGGACGGCAGCTACATGGGCCCGATGGTGACCTGGTCGGTCATTACCGACACCATTCGTATGGCCGAGTCGGTGTCGGACGTCGTCGACGCGATTGCCTCCACCTCTTCGGAGATGGACGAGTCGGCGACCCAGCTCCTGGAGATCTCTCGGCAGGCGACGGGTCTCTCCTCTTCGGTCTCCTCTGCGACCGAGGAACTCAGCGCATCGATCCGGGAAATCTCGAGTCAGATGTCCGAGGCGTCTCAGAAGTCGACCATGTCGGTCGATCAGGCGCGCGAAGCCGATGCCTTCGTGACCTCTCTGGCCGAAGCCGCGGACAGTATCGGCAAGATCACGGAGGTGATCGAGGACATCGCGGGTCAGACCAACCTGCTGGCGCTCAATGCGACAATCGAAGCGGCGCGTGCGGGCGAGGCCGGTAAGGGCTTTGCCGTCGTGGCCGGCGAGGTCAAGTCCTTGGCGAGCAAGACCGCGCAGTCGACGGACGAGATCAAGGGGTTGATCGATACGATTCAGAAGACCACCAAAAGCACCGTCGAGGCGATTCGGCGCATCGGCGAATCGGTCGGCTCGATGAACGAGATTTCCACTCAGGTGGCTGCCGCCGTGGAAGAGCAGAGCGCGGCGACGGCGGAGATCAGCCGCAACATCGATGGCGTTTCACACGCATCTCAGGAAACCGGTGGCTCGGCCGCCCGCGTGCAGGATACCGCATCCGCTCTGGCCGGCCGTGCCCAGTCTCTTCAGGGCGAGATCGAGCAATTCTTGAGCAACTCAAACGGGTAGAATGGGCCGGGCGAACCTGCAGCGTCTCCTGACCTGCAGGGCCCGGGTCCCGGGGACAGAATCTCCGGGAACAAGCGATCAATCCCAGGCCCAGCCGGGCGGACGCGCCGTTCTGCCGCTCAGACCACCACCCGCAGTTTCTTCTCGAAGAGGCGCAGGCATTCGGACAGGTTGGTCGCCCGAGCAAGACGTTGGCGGTCGGAGAAGACGACGTACTCGATCTGCTTGCCGGCCGCGCGCTTGGCAACCGCATAGAGCGGACGTTCGTGGGTGCTGCGGAATACGGAAAAGACTGCAATACCAGGACGATGATCGATGGCGTAGTCGCGCCACTCGCCGCTGGCCACACGTCGGGAATAGACGGACAGCAGCTGGTTCAGCTCGGGTCGGGTGAAATAGGTCGCTTTAGCGCTCTTCTTGGCCGGTCGGCGATATGCCTCTAGGCGCAACAGATCGCCCATACAGCAACTCTCCCCCGTCGCTCTGGCGCGCGCCTCGATTCGGCCACGCGAGCCCGCGTTTCAGTTTTCTTTCGCTGAGTCAGTCTCGCCGAAAACCTCGGAGAGGTCCAGGCCGGTCAAATCGACGGCCGGCGTGTTTGCGGGCAGCTCCGGCGCGTAGGTGACCCGCTGACCCTCGCTGGCGTACATGTCGGGCCGGGTGTAGCAGGTCACGTTGCCGAGCGTCCGGTAGCAGTGCTCGGTGCGCATGACGAAAGGCTCCGGCACGCAAAAGGATTCGCCGCGGCTCGAGCGCACGAAGGAGCAGTCGCGGTCGAGGGCCGCGCTAAGCGCGTGGTCGGTCATGGTCTTATCGGTCGCGACCAGTGTGACCACACTGGCGCCGGTGACCACAAGACTGGGGTCGCAGGCGCCGAGCGCCAGGGTCATCCCGGCGGCCGCCAACAGCTTGGTGGGTGCGATAAGCCTTTTCATCGCCACAAAGTCTAGGGCCTATTCGGTAAAGGAAGCCTTGCCAAGCCAGCGGCCACGAGGACCTTGGAGAGGCGCGGACTCCGGTTGTGAATCAGGGGCGGGGATAGCGGCGGCGATCTGAGCCGTAGAGTTGTCACCGGCCTGCCGAGCCTTTATCAACCGGGGCCAAGAGTGCCCGTAACCCCGGCGTGGCCGCGAGAGGGCCGCAGTTTGCCATAAGGGAGTCCCAGGTGAGCGACATTTTCCGCGAGGTCGACGAGGAGGTCCGGAAGGAACGCTTCGAACGCCTGGCCAAGAAACACGGGCCCTGGGTCTTGGGGCTCGTCCTGGGCGGTTTGGCGGCCTTCGGGGGCTGGCAGCTCTGGCAGCAGTGGCAGCTGGATCAGCGTCTGGATCTGGCTGCGCGCTATGAAGCGGCCCTGACCGAAGCAACGGCCGGCGACAGCGTTGCGGCCCTGTCGGCGCTGGAAGAGATGGCTGGCAGCTCCAGCCAGTCCTATGGCCTCCTGGCCGGCTTCCAGGCCGCGCGCCTAAGGGCCGAGGCCGGCGACCTGGAGGGCGCGCTGGCGGTCTGGGACCGTTTGGCCGAGGATTCCGCTGTTCCGCAGTCCTGGCGGGGGGCCGCCCGGCTGCTGGCGGCGCAGCACGCCATCGGTGAACGCGACCGTGCCGAGGTCGAAGGGCGTTTGGCGCCGCTGCTTGAGGCGGATTCGCTCTATCGCCCCGCTGCGTTGGAACTGGCTGCGCTGGCCGCCCTGGCCGAGGGCGATGTCGAAGCCGCCCGTCGCCAGCTGGAGACCTTGACGCAGCTTGGCGATGCACCGCCGCAAATTCTCAACCGCGCGGCCCGGCTGCTCGACAGCCTTGGCGCCTCCTGACGGATTGTTGGCGATGTCTTGCCCTGGTAACCGCCCGAGCCTGACGGCTGCCGTACTGCTGTCCGGGCTGCTGCTGTCCGGCTGCAGCACCGTGGAAGGCTGGTTCGGGGAAGAGGAGGAACTGCTTCCCGGCGAGCGGCTGGCCGTCATGCTGGACGATCAGGTGATCGAACCCGATCCTGCCGTTGCCGGTCTCCAGATCAGCTTGCCGCCGGCGCGCACCAACGCGAACTGGTCGCAGAGCGGCGGCGGTCCGGATGGCGACCTGCAGCACCTCACGCTGAGCGAAGGTTTGCGGCTGTCCTGGTCGGTCGATCTCGGCGAGGGAGAAGACGACGACGCCAAAATCCTGGCGGAGCCGGTGATCCTGGACGGTCGGGTCTATGGGATGGATGCCCGCTCGCAGGTATCGGCGATCGACGCCGCCAGCGGCCGCCTGCTGTGGCGGACCGAGCTGGAAGGCGAGGACGACAGCTTCTTCGGCGGCGGCGTTGCCGTTGCCGGCGACCGGGTGTTCGCGACGACCGGCTTCGGCGGGATCTTTGCACTGGAGGCCGCCAGCGGTTCGGTGATCTGGCAAGCGCAGGCAACGGCGCCCATTCGGGCCGCGCCCAGTTACGCTGATGGCCGCGTCTTCGTGATCACGCTCGACAACCAGACGCTGGCTTTCGGGGCCGAGACGGGCGAGCAACTTTGGCAGCATACCGGGATTCAGGAGATCGCAGGACTGGTCGGGGCTGCGCCGCCGGCCGTCGAGGGCGGTGTCGCCATCGTTCCCTATACCTCCGGCGAGGTCTTCGCGCTGCTGGCCGACAGCGGCCGGGTGCTCTGGTCGGATGGCTTGATGTCCGCGCGCCGCTCGGCGCAGGTGGCCGGCCTGGCGCATATCCGGGCGATGCCGGTGATCGACCGCGGCGCGGTGATCGCGGTCGGCCACTCCGACCGCACGGCCGCGATCGATCTGCGGCGCGGTCTGCGCATCTGGGAGCAGGAGCTGGGGGGAACCTCCCGGCCCTGGGTTGCGGGAGATTTTGTCTTCCTCTTGACCAACGATGCCCAGGTGGTTGCCGTTACGCGCGATCGCGGTCAGGTGCGCTGGGTCCATCAGCTTCGCCGCTACGAAGACGAAGACGATCTCGAGGACCCGATCGTCTGGAGCGGTCCGGTGCTGGCCGGCGAGCGGCTGATTCTCGGCAACGATCTGGGAACGGCGGTGGCGCTATCGCCCTTTAGCGGGGAACGGCTGGCCGATTTCGACCTGCCCGGCGCGGTGGCGGTCGGCCCGGTCGTCGCCGACGGGGCGCTCTATTTCGTGACCGAAGGCGCACAGCTGCTGTCCTATCGCTAGGGAGATTTGCGAAAGGGGCGGGCGCCTCGTGGGGCTCTCGCGCGCTGGCAAGGCCGGTCGCGACCCTGGACAAGCCCCGCTGCAGGGGGCCATATGCCCAGCTTCCCAGCCGCAAGTGCAGTTCAATCTCCATGTCCTTCACCGTCGCCATCGTCGGCCGGCCTAATGTCGGCAAGTCGACCCTCTTCAACCGCCTGGTGGGGCGGCGTCTGGCGCTGGTCGACGACCAGCCCGGCGTGACCCGCGACCGACGCGAAGGGGAGGCTCGCCTCTACGAACTGGAATTCCGCGCCATCGACACGGCCGGTCTGGAGGACGTGACCGACGACTCTCTCGAGGCGCGGATGCGTCAGCAGACCGAACGGGCGATCGCTGAAGCCGATCTGGTGTTGTTTCTGATCGACGCCCGCGCCGGCGTGACGCCGCTGGACGCGCACTTTGCCGATCTGCTGCGCCGGGCGTCCGCCAAGACGCTGTTGATCGCCAACAAGTGCGAAGGCAAGGCGGCCGAAGCCGGCCTGCTCGATGGCTACCGTCTCGGCCTGGGTGAGCCCTTGGCCTTCTCGGCCGAGCACGGTCTGGGCCTGGGCGACCTGCATGAGGTGATGCGTCCCTATGTGCCGCAGGGCGAGGAGGACGCCCTCGAGCTGCCGGCCGATCCCGACGTCGCGGAAGATGACGCGCTAGAGGCCGAACGCGACTACGGTCCGCTGCAGATGGCGGTCGTCGGCCGGCCCAACGTCGGCAAGTCGACCTTGATCAACCGCTTGGTCGGCGAGGATCGCTTGCTGACCGGTCCTGAGGCCGGCATCACCCGCGATTCCATCGAGCTCGATTGGGACTTTCAGGGGCGTCCGGTGCGCCTGGTCGATACCGCGGGTCTGCGCAAGCGGGCCCGGGTCGAGGACAAGGTCGAACGCCTCTCGGCCGCGGATACCAAGCGCGCCATCGACTTCGCCAACGTCGTCGTCCTGATGCTGGATGGCGCCGTCGGTCCCAACGAGGCGCCGCTGGAGAAGCAGGACCTGACCATTGCCCGCACGGTGATCGACGAAGGGCGTGCCCTGGTCATCGCCGTCAACAAGTGGGATGCCTGTGGCGACCGGATCGGCGCCATGCGCCTGCTGCGCGACCGTCTGGAGCGGTCGCTGCCGCAGACCAAGGGCGTGCCCATCGTAGCGGTCTCGGCGCTCGAAGGGCGCGGGCTCGACAAGCTCATGCAGGCGGTCTTCGCCGCCTACGAGGTTTGGAACGTGCGTCTGCCGACCGGTCAGTTGAACCGCTGGCTGGAGGCCACGACGACGCAGCACCCGCCGCCTGCGCCCGGCGGCCGGCGGATCCGCGTCAAGTACGTGACCCAGGCCAAGACGCGGCCGCCCACCTTCGTGGTTTTCTGCTCCCTGCCCAAGGACCTGCCCGACAGCTACCTGCGCTATCTGGAAAACTCCTTGCGGCAGGACTTCGACCTGCCCGGTACCCCGATCCGGATCTTCGCGCGCGCCGGCGAGAATCCCTACGTGAAGAAGGGCAGGCGACGGCGTTAGACTGTAGTACGCCCGGGCGACGCCGCTCGGGTTGCACGTCCGATGACTGACAGCCTGCGGCGTCGGTTCGCAGGGAAGGAGACGATGATGGCTGCACCCAAGCAGAAGCCCCGCATCGAAGTCGCGGATTTGAGCGAAACGCTGGAGGTGATCTTCAACGGCGCGACGGTGGCGCAGAGCACGCAGGCCAAGGTGCTGTTCGAGGGCACCTTGCCGGCCCGCTACTACGTTCCGGCCAGTGATGTCCGTCTGGAGTTGTTGCGCCCGACCGCAACCAAAACCCACTGTCCCTGGAAGGGCGAGGCGAACTACTTCTCCATCCAGGTCGGCGACAAGCTGGCGGAGGACGCGGTCTGGAGCTACCGCAACCCGATCCCGGAGATGACCAGCATCGCCGGTTTGCTCTGCTTCTACCCGGAACGCGTGGACAAGCTGCACCTGCGGTAGCGGGCGACGCCCCTAGGGCGAATGGCCGAGGCGTTCGGCGAGACCGGCGATGACGGCGTCGAACATCTCCACGGTCAGGCGGCGGGTGTTCTGGTTGTAGCGCGAGCAGTGATAGCTGTCGGTCAGCCAAGGCAGGTCGGCCGCGAGATGATGCACGGCGCCGTGGCGAAAGGGCTTGGCCGATTTCTTCAGGCCGAGCGCGGCCAGCGTGGCGGTATGGGCTACTTGGCCCAGCGCCAGGATGCCTTCGAGCTTCGGCAGACCCTGCAGTTCCGCCTCCAGAAACGGGCGACATTGCGCAATCTCCGCCGGTGTCGGCTTGTTCTCCGGCGGCACGCAGCGCACCGCATTGGCGATGCGGCAGCCGACGAGCTGCAGGCCGTCGTCCTTTTGCTTGGCATAGGGACCGCGGGCGAAGCCGTGGCGCAGCAAAGAGTCGTACAGCAGGTCGCCTGCGAAATCCCCGGTAAAGGGGCGGCCCGTGCGGTTGGCGCCGCGCAGCCCCGGTGCCAAGCCTACGATCAGCAGACGTGCATCGCTCGGCCCGAAGCTCGGCACCGGCCGGTTGAAGAAGTCCGGGTGAGCGGTGCGATTGGCGACCCGAAAGTCTGTCAGGCGCGGGCAGCGCGCGCAGTCGGGATCTGGTGTCAGCACAGCCGGGTCAGCTGTCTTCGAACTCGTCCTCGACTTCGTCGACCGTCTCGAGGTCGGCCGCGTCCTCGTCGTGTTGCGCGCCGCCGCGGTCCTGGCGTTCACGCTGGCGCGGATGGTCGGCCGGCAACTGCCGCTCCACGGAGGTTTGCAGATCGCCGAGATCGATGAAGTTGTCCGCCTGCCGCCGCAGCTCGTCGGCGATCATCGGCGGAGAGGAGCGGATCGAGGAGATCACCGTTACCCGCACGCCACGGCGCTGAACGGCTTCGATCAGGCTCCGGAAATCGCCGTCTCCGGAGAAGAGCACAACGTGGTCCAGGCGGTCGGCCATCTCCATCATGTCGACGGCCAGCTCGATGTCCATGTTGCCTTTGATCTTCCGCCGGCCCATGGAGTCCGTAAACTCCTTGGTCGGCTTGGTGATCATCGAATAGCCATTGTAGTCAAGCCAGTCGATCAGCGGCCGGATCGGCGAATACTCTTGATCTTCCACCAGCGCCGTATAGTAGAAAGCGCGCACGAGACGGCACTCGCCGGCGAAAAGATTATAAAGACGCTTGTAATCGATATCGAAGCCAAGGGTACGGGCAGTGGCGTAGAGGTTGGCACCATCGATGAAAAGCGCGACGCGCTCTTCCGGATAAAACTGCATTGTCTGGGGGGTCTCCAATTATAATCGTGTACTTGACAAAGATATGGCGTTGCGGTCGACAAATGAAATTGTCAAATGCGGGCGCCGGAACGCCGAGGCAGAATTTGGCAGCTCTGTTTCGGCCGGGCAAGCAAAACTCGACAGAAGACCATAAAGATCGCGGGTCTTTTTAATGATATTCGTGGCTTTAGGGGCAAATCTCCCACACAGTCTGTATGGAATGCCACGTGACATTCTTGAGGAAGCTTTACGGCAGTTCAGTACCAGGAAGCTTCGGGTGGTGCGTCGGGCGCGCTGGTATCGCTCGCCGCCTTGGCCGCCCTCCGACCAGCCGTGGTACGTCAACGGCGTTGCGGAGGTAGAAACCGCCTGCAGTCCGGCCGAGGCGCTCGCCGGTCTCCACGCACTCGAAGCTGCCTTCGGCCGGCGCCGGCGCGAACGCAACGCAGCACGGGTGCTGGACCTCGATCTGATCGATTGGCACGGCCGCATCCTTGAAGAGTCCGATGGGCTGGTTCTGCCGCATCCGAGGATGCAGGCGCGCGCCTTCGTGCTGCGGCCGCTGGCCGAGCTGGCGCCCGACTGGCGCCACCCGGTGACGAGCCGGTCGATCGCCGAACTGATCGCCGCTCTGCCGCCGGGCGACGAGACGGAGCCTATGGAGGACTGGACGGCCGGCGCGACCTGATGCCGCGGCATTGACGGTCGCTCCTGTGATGGACTTCGCATTCCGGTAGAACGGCCCCACCTACAGTCTTGTGTGCATATGACATTGCTGGAGCGGAGTATCGCCTTCGTGTTCGACTCTGCGCGTCCCTACAGTTTTCACATCGAGTTGACCGACAAGTGCAATTCCGGCTGCCCGATGTGCGGGCGGACGGATGCGATGAACCGTTGCCGGCCAAACGAGGCGAAAGTTCAGAAGATCGAGCTGACGCTCGCGGATTTCGAGGCCCAGTTCACGCCCGCCTTCTGCCGGCAGGTGGAGGAGGTGCAGTTCGGTGGCGGCCTTGGGGACGCTCTCGCCGCCAGCGAGTGCCTGGAGATTTGCGACTATCTGACCGCCCAGGGTGTGCGATTGGTCGTCTCGACCAATGGCGGCTTGCGGGGTCTCGACTGGTGGCGGCGCTTCGGCGCCGTGATGGCGCGCAACGGCTCGCACCTGGAGCTGCATGTCGACGGTTTGCGCGACACCAATCCGCTCTACCGGGTCAACACCGACTTCGACAAGATCATGGCGAATGCTGCCGCCTATCTGGCGACTGGCGCCGTTGCCGACTGGTATTACATTCTGTTCCGGCACAACGAGCATCAGGTCGAGGAGGCGCGCGACCTTGCCCGCGACATGGGGTTCCGGCACTTCGTGCTGATCGATACCATTCGCTTCGGCGCAAGCCAGCGCTTCGACTATGTGTTGCCCGACGGGACTCCCGCTGTTTTGGAGCCTGCGCGGCAGTCGGCGGCCGACTACCGGGCGCGCTTCCGGACGGCGTCCGAAGCCGAAGAGACGGCAGCACCGGCCCCTCCAGGACTGCCAGCCGACAGCAAGGCGGCACAGGCCGTCGCGGGAATCAACGGCATCCGCTGCAAGGCACAGATGCTCAACCGCCCCTACATCACGGCCGACGGCAACGTTTCAGCTTGCTGCTGGATCGATCACTCCGAAGAGGAGCGGGCGCTACAGAGGGCGGCCGGGCGGTCTTTCGCCGACTACAACATCCGCAGTCGCCCCTTGGAGCAGATCCTGCTGGACGAGCCCTTCGCCGGTTTGTTCCAGGCGGGATGGCAGCAGGGAGACGGTGCGATCTGTCGCCGCAAGTGCGGCGACGGGGTGCGCAACAAACGCCTGCGTCTCTAGGCCCCCGGCCGGTAACTGGCGTGCGCCTTGTCGGCTCAGATCCACAGGCCGTCTTTTCGAGGGGCGTCCCGGGGTGTTCGGCTTGCAGGACGCCCTGCTGCTGCCTATAACCGCCAGTCAAAGTGATAAAGCTGCTTTCCATGAAGGAGGTTCGCCCGCATGGCGCGCGTAACCGTTGAAGACTGCGTCGAGAAGATTCCCAACCGCTTCGACCTGGTGGTGCTGGCCTCCCAGCGTGCGCGCGACATCTCCTCGGGTGCGCCGCTGACGCTGGAGCGCGACAACGATAAGAACCCTGTGGTCGCCCTGCGCGAAATCGCCGATGTGACGGTCGATCCAGACCAGTTGCTGGAAGAGCGGGTGACCCTGATGCAGCGCTTCCACAAGGAAGACGCTCCCGAAGACGACGACATGGCGGAGATTTCCCTGGCCGCGAGCTTGGAAGCCGAGGCGAGTGGAGAGGCCCCTGCGCCAGCTCCCGCGCGGGCTCCGGAGCCCGAAGAGGACGGCGAGCCGGCCGCCTGATCCGGCCGCCTGCATCCAAACGGACACGCCGCTGTGCCACCCGGTTAACGGGTCCTGGTGCGGCGGCGTTTGTCGTTTCGGCGTGACTGCGAGCCCCGGTTCGGTCGTCGCTCGACGCCCTGACGTGATGATACAGTAGAATTCGGCCCTTGGATGGTTTGCTAGAGCGATTCCATTGAAGGCGATCCTGCTCTAGTCTTACATCTCGACAGGTACGATATCTAACCTGCGCCCCCGATCTCGCGCGTGCCGAGAAGATCGAGCCAGAGGACCGAGTATGCTGCGCCAGTTCGAGCTGGTCGAACGGGTTACGTCTTACGATTCGGCCGCCGACGAAGACCGGCTGAACAAGGCCTATGTCTATGCCATGAAGCGGCATGGCTCGCAGCGCCGTGCCTCCGGCGACCCTTACTTCTCCCACCCCATCGAAGTCGCCGGTATCCTGACGGAACTGAAGCTGGACGCGGATTCCATCGTCACCGCGCTGCTCCACGACGTCGTCGAGGACACCGACGCGACGCTGGAAGAGGTGGAAAAACTGTTCGGGACGGAGATCGCCCGGCTCGTCGACGGCGTTACCAAGCTGACCCGGATCGAGCTGCAGTCCGAACAGTCCAAGCATGCGGAGAACTTTCGCAAGCTGGTGGTCGCCATGTCGGAGGACATTCGCGTCCTCCTGGTCAAACTGGCCGACCGTCTGCACAACATGCGGACCCTGCGCTTTATCAAATCGGCGGACAAACGTAAGCGCATCGCGCGCGAGACGGCCGACATCTATGCGCCGCTGGCGGAGCGGATCGGCCTCAATCGTTTCAAGGACGAGCTCGAGGACCTGGCCTTCGCCGAGCTGAACCCGGACGCGCGCGAGTCGATCGTCAACCGCCTGGAGTTCCTGAAGTCGGACGGCGAAGACTTGAGCCGACGGATCATCGACCGCCTGACCGACGACATGGCCGAAGACGGGGTCGATGCGCGGATCTCCGGACGCATCAAGGCGGCCTACTCGATCTGGCGCAAGATGCAGAAGCGCAACGTCGGCTTCGAGCATCTCGCCGACATCATGGCGTTCCGTGTGATCGTCAAGGATATTCCACAGTGCTATCAGGCGCTTGGAGCTCTGCATTCGCGCTACCCGGTGATGCCGGGGCGGATCAAGGACTACATCTCCACGCCCAAGCCGAACGGCTATCGCTCGCTGCACACCGGGCTCTACTTCGGGCCCGAGCAGCAACGCATCGAGGTGCAGATCCGCACCTCCGAGATGCATGAGATCGCCGAGTACGGCGTGGCGGCGCACTGGGTCTACAAGGCCGATCCCGGAGACCGGCAGGTCGAGGGCCGCCAGTACCGCTGGCTGCGCGAACTGCTGGACATCCTGGAGCATGCGCAGAACCCCGAGGAGTTCCTGGAGCACACCAAGCTGGAGATGTTCCAGGACCAGGTCTTCTGCTTCTCGCCGAAGGGCGACCTGATCGCTCTGCCGCGCGGTGCCACCCCGATCGATTTCGCCTATGCCGTCCATACCGAGGTCGGCAACCGGACCGTCGGCGCCCGGGTCAACGGTCGTCTGTTGCCGCTGCGTCATCAACTCGGCAACGGCGATCAGGTGGAGATCGTCACTTCGAAGGCGCAGACGCCCTCGCCGGACTGGGAGAACATCGCGGTCAGCGGCAAGGCCAAGGCCTGTATCCGGCGCTTTATCCGCAATGAGCAGCGTAGCCAATACCTGCAGCTTGGCCGCCAGATGCTCGAGCGCGCCTTCAAGGCGGAGGGCTACGACTACACAGAGAAAGCCGTGGCGGGTGTCCTCAAGAAGCTGAAGCAGGACACCGTCGAGGATGTCTGCATCGCCGTCGGCCAGGGCCATTTCACCGCGCGCGACGTGGTGGTTGCGGTCTTCCCCGGCGTGCGCGAGCAGGCCAGGGGCGACAAGGACAAGGTCGTCCCGATCGCGCGTGCGCGACGCAACAAGACCGGCGATCACTTTGCCATTCCGGTCAAGGGCTTGATCCCCGGCATGGCGGTGCACTTCGCCCATTGCTGCCATCCCTTGCCCGGCGACCGGATCGTCGGCATCGTCACCACCGGCAAGGGCGTGACGGTGCACACCATCGACTGCGATACGTTGCAGCAGTTCCAGGACACGCCCGAGCGCTGGGTCGATCTGGGCTGGGAGAGCGACCCGGGAGAGGAGCCCTTTACCGGTCGCCTCTATCTGACGGTGAACAACGAGCCCGGCGTGCTCGGCGGCCTCTCGACGGTGATCGGCCGCAACGAAGGCAACATCTCGAATCTCAAGTTCACCCGCCGCGCGCTCGACTTCTACGAGCTGCTGATCGACGTCGAGGTCAACGACGTCAAGCATCTCACCAACATCATGGCCGCCTTGCGGGCCATGCCCAACATCACCTCCGTCGAGCGGGCGCGCGGGTGACCGAAGACGGCAAGAGGGGCCCGGCCGCTGTCCGCACGCCAGCCTTGCGTTGGCGGGTATTTGCGCCCTTCCTGCCGCTCGCTTACCTTGGTTGGCCGTGACAAAGGGAGAGGGAGCCGGGCAATGAGCCAGCGCCTGCGTCTTGGAGTGAACATCGATCACGTTGCGACCATCCGCAACGCGCGTGGCGGGCGCCATCCCGATCCGGTCCGCTCCGCGCGCATGGCGGCCGCGGCGGGCGCCGATGGTATTACCGCCCACCTGCGCGAGGATCGGCGGCATATGACCGACGCGGACATTGCGGCGCTTTCGGCCGAGATCGAGCTGCCCCTCAACCTGGAGATGGCGGCCACCGACGAGATGCTGGAGATCGCGCTGCGCCATCGCCCGCACGCCGCCTGCATCGTGCCGGAAAAGCGCAACGAAGTGACCACCGAGGGCGGACTGGACGCGGCGGCGCAGATGAATTCCTTGCGCCGCTATGTCGATGAGCTCGGAGCTGCGAATATCCGGGTTTCGCTCTTCATCGACCCCGACGAACGGCAGCTCGAGGCAGCGAAGCGCTTGGGCTCTCCGGTGATCGAGCTGCACACTGGCGCCTATTGCGAGGCTTTTCTGGAGGCGCCGGACGCTGCGCGAACCCAGGCCGAGCTGGAGCGCCTGATCGAGGGCGCGCGCCTCGCGGAGGACATGGGGCTGGAGTGCCATGCCGGTCATGGCCTGACCTTCGACAACGTGTCGTCGGTCGCGGCGATCCCCAGCCTGGTGGAGCTGAACATCGGTCACTTCCTGATAGGCGAGGCGATCTTCAGCGGTCTCGACTCCTCCATCAAGCGCATGCGCGCGGTGATGGACAAGGCGAGGGCCGAAGCGCTCGGCGCCCGCTCAGCCTAAGCGCGGGCACAGATGATCATCGGCATCGGCAGCGACCTGATCGATATTCGGCGGGTCGAGAAGACCCTGGAGCGCTTCGGAAGCCGCTTTACCCAGCGGGTCTTCACCGAAGCGGAAATCGCTAAGGCTGAGCGACGGCGGCTGGTTGCTGCGACCTATGCCAAGCGCTTTGCGGCCAAGGAAGCCTGCGCCAAGGCGCTGGGCACAGGCGTGCCGCGGCGCGGCGTGCACTGGAAGCACATGGGCGTGGTCAACCTCCCGAGCGGCAAGCCGACCATGGCGCTGACCGAGGGTGCGGCGGTGCGACTGGAGGAGCTGCTGCCGCCCGGCACCCAGGCGCAGATCGATGTCACCATCACCGACGACTACCCGCTCGCTCAGGCGATGGTGATCATCTCGGCGGTTCCGTCTCGCGCCGACTAGCGCTATATGCTGCCCCGCCGTTCGGGCAGTTCCCGTCGAACTTCAGTCCCCATCGAACCCCAGGCAGCGAGTAGCGAGTGTCTATGGCCAAGGCGAACAAAAGCGCCGGCGAAGGTTTCTGGGATACGATCCGCACCATCATCTACGCCGTGCTGATCGCATTGACCCTGCGCACCTTCGCGTACGAGCCTTTCAACATCCCGTCCGGCTCGATGCTGCCGACGCTTCTGATCGGCGACTACCTCTTCGTTTCGAAGTTCTCCTACGGCTACAGCCAACATTCCTTGCCCTGGGGCCTCGTTCCCTTCGAGGGCCGGGTGTTCGGCCGCGAGGTCGAGCGCGGCGACGTAGCCGTCTTCAAGCTGCCGGCCGACAACCAGACCGACTATATCAAGCGCATCGTCGGACTGCCCGGCGACCAGATCCAGGTCGTCGGCGGCGTACTCAACATCAACGGCATACCGGTGCAGCGCGAGCGGGTGGCGGAAAGCGTGGTGCCCGGCACCGTGGGAACCATCACCGAGTACATCGAGACCCTACCGAACGGGCGCCGCCATCTGATCTGGGAACGGGCCGACGACATGCCCTTCGACAACACGCCGGTCTTCAATGTGCCCGAGGGGCACTACTTCGCGATGGGCGACAATCGGGATTCCAGTCAGGACAGCCGCGCTCAGCGGCAGGTCGGCTTCATTCCGCGCGAGAACCTGGTCGGTCGCGCCGAATTCCTGTTTTTCTCCTACGATGGCTCCGCGCGCCTCTGGGAAGTCTGGAAGTGGCCCTTCGCGATCCGTTGGAGCCGTCTGTTCGATGGCATCCAGTAAGGCGACTGCAGCTGGAGTGGAGACCGATCTGGCGGCGGTGACCGCGCGCCTCGGCCATAGCTTCGCGGATCCGGCGTTGCTCGCTCAGGCCTTGACCCATGCGAGCCGCGCCGGCAGCAGCGAGCGCTCCTACGAGCGCATGGAGTTCCTCGGCGATCGCGTGTTGGGCTGCCTGGTTGCCGAACTGCTCTACCGCCGCTTCCCGACCGAGAACGAAGGTGCACTCGGCAAACGCTTCGCGGCACTGGTACGTCGCGAGACCCTGGCGGAGGTTGCGGGGCCGGGGGGGCTGGATCTCGGTCCGCACCTCGGCTTGTCGCGTGGCGAGGAGGACTCGGGCGGCCGCGACAACCCGGCCACCCTGGCCGATGCCTGCGAGGCCGTGATCGCCGCACTCTATCTCGACGGCGGACTGGAGGCCGCACGGCAGTTCGTCGAGCCGATCTGGGCGCCGCTGCTGGAGGCCGACCCGACGCCGCCGCAGGACGCCAAGACCCGCCTGCAGGAGTGGGCGCAGGCCAGGGGCCTGCCGCTGCCGCTCTATGAGGAAGTTGCGCGCAGCGGCCCGGATCACGCGCCGCTCTTCACCCTGCGGGTCAGCCTGGCCGATGGGCGCAGCGCCCAGGCCGAAGGTCGCTCCAAGCGCATCGCCGAGCAGGCCGCAGCGGAAGCTCTCCTGGTACAGTTGCCGGAGCGAAAGGGGTGAGCGAGACGACGACCCCCAGCCCGACCTCCAGCCGCTGCGCCGTTGTTGCCTTGGTGGGCGCTCCGAACGCCGGCAAGTCGACGCTGCTGAACCGCGCGGTGGGCAGCAAGGTCTCGATCGTCACCCACAAGGTGCAGACCACTCGGGCGCGGGTGCGCGGCATTGCCCTGCGGGACTCCGTGCAGCTCATCTTCGTCGACACGCCGGGAATCTTCGCGCCGAAGGACCGCCTGCAGCGGGCCATGGTGGCGGCCGCCTGGAACGCGGTTCAGGACGCCGACCTGGTGGTCTATCTGTTCGATGCGCAGCGCCAGGCGCCCGACGCGGCGGCCGAGGAGATCCTGCGCGGTCTGGGCACCCGGGCGCGCCGGCGTGTGCTGGCGCTGAACAAGGTCGATGCCGTTCCGCGCGAAAGCCTGCTGACGCTCTCCGCGACCCTCAACGATCTGGCCGCCTTCGAGCGGACCTTCATGATCTCGGCCCTGGACGGGGACGGCGTGGAGGATCTGCTCGACTGGCTGGCGGCCGAGGCGCCGGAGGGGCCCTGGCTCTATCCCGAGGACCAGGTCTCCGATCTGCCGCTGCGCCTGCTGGCCGCCGAGGTGACCCGCGAGAAGCTGTTCCTCAATCTGCACCAGGAACTGCCCTATGCGCTGACGGTCGAGACGGAGTCCTGGGAGGAGTTCAAGGACGGCTCCGTCAAGATCGATCAGACCGTCTACCTGCAGCGCGAGACCCAGAAGCGCATCGCCATCGGCGCCGGCGGCCGCACCATCCGCAAGGTGCGCGAGCAGGCCCAGGCGGAGCTGCAAAGGCAGCTCGAGCGGCCGGTTCACCTCTACCTCTTCGTCAAGGTGCGGGAGCGCTGGATCGACGATCCCGACCGCTACCGGGACTGGGGTCTCGACTGGCAAGCATAAACCCTCGCTGACTCCGATCCGGCGGCCTATCTTTCCGCCATGCTCGAATGGACGGACGAAGGGGTGGTTCTGGCCGTGCGGCCCCATGGCGAAAGCGGCGCCGTGGTCTCGCTGCTCACCGAGCGGCACGGCCGCCATGCCGGTTTCGTGCGCGGCGGGCAGGGGCGCCAGCTTCGCCCCGTGCTGCAGCCCGGCAATGGCGTCAGTGCCACCTGGTCCGCCCGCCTGTCGGAGCATATGGGCAATCTCAGCCTGGAGCTGACCGCCGCCCATGCTGCCCGCTACCTGGACGACCGGGTTCGCTTGGCGATCCTGGCCTCGGCCGCGGCGGTTTGCGATCAGGCCCTGCCGGAGCGAGAGCCGCATCCGGCCTGCTACCACGGACTGCTGGCGCTGATCGAAGCGTTGGCGGGGAGCCATTGGGCCGAGGCCTACGTGCAGTGGGAATTGCTGCTGCTGCGGGACCTCGGCTACGGCTTGGATCTCGAAAGCTGTGCCGCCGGCGGCGCGAACGACCAACTGGCCTACGTGTCGCCGCGGACCGGACGGGCCGTTTCCCTCTCGGCCGGCGAGCCCTATGCGGAGCGATTGCTTCCCTTGCCCGGTTTTCTGGTCGGCCGGGGCGATGGAGGCGTGGAGGAAATCTTGTCTGGATTGCAGCTGACATCTCACTTTCTCGCGCAATACGTTTTTCATCCGCAGAATCGCGATCTGCCGGCGGCACGTAAACGTTTAACCGATGCCTTGGGTCCTCGTGCGGCTTGACCGCTGGGCGAGGGCGCGGCAAACCGGCGCCCTCTGTCACGGAACTGAAATCTACGTATGCCTACGAGTGCCTCCGGTTTCACGGCTGCGGAGCCGCGCCACGTTGCCGTGATCGGCGCGGGGATTATCGGCATCTGCTGTGCCCGCGCACTCCAGCGCGACGGCCACCGGGTCACGCTGATCGATCGCGGTCAGCCCGGCGAGGGCGCCTCTTTCGGCAACTCCTCGGTCCTGGCGACGGAGTCCGTGGTGCCGGTCGCGACGCCCGGCATCTGGCGCAAGGTGCCGAAGATGCTGCTGGACCCCCTGGGGCCGCTGTCGCTGCGCTGGCGCTACCTGCCGCAACTGACGCCCTGGCTGTTGCGATTCCTGGCAGCCAGCCGGCCGGACGCGGTGGAACGCATCTCTCTGGCGCTGGAAAGCCTGCTCGACGATGCCATCCCGGCCTACGGACAGCTGCTCAAGGATGCGGCGGCCGAGGAGCTGTTGGTACGGCGCGGTTGGATCGGTGCCTACACCACGCAGGCCGGACTCGAGGATTACCGGCGTCTGGCCGAGCTGCAACGGCGCCGCGGCGTCGAAGTCGCCGAAGTCTCGGTTGCGGAAATGCGGCAGATGGAGCCGGCACTCAGCCCGGAGCTGGCGGGCGGCTTCTACTATCCTCAAGTTGCGCACGCTCTCGATCCCTACCGTGTGGTCGTTGCGGTTGCCGACCTGGTGCAACGGGAGGGTGGCCGGATCCTGCGCCGTGACGTGACCGGCTTCCGGGTCGCGGACGGGAGTGTCCAGGCGGTGGAAACAACGGAGGATTCCTTGGCCTGCGACGCCGTCGTCGTGGCGGCGGGGGCCTGGTCCAAGGATCTGGCCAAGCGCTTGGGCGTGAAAGTGCCGCTGGACACCGAGCGGGGCTACCACCTGACCTTGCCGACGCCCGGCATTGCGCTGAGCCGCCCGGTCTATTCCACCGAGTTCGGAATGGCCTGCACGCCGCTGGCCTCGGGTCTGCGCTTGGGCGGAACGGTCGAACTGGGCGGCCGCGTGGCGGCACCCAACTGGCAGCGGGCGCAGGTCCTGGCGAGCCGCGGCCGGCAGCTCTTTCCCGAGCTGGAGACAAAGGATGCAAGCCGTTGGATGGGGTTTCGCCCGTCCCTGCCGGACTCTCTGCCGGTCCTGGGGCCGGCGCCGGCGGCCAGCAACGCGGTTCTGGCATTCGGTCACGGCCACTTGGGACTGACGCTGGGGGCACGCACCGGGCGACTGGTCGCGGATCTCGTTGCCGGGCGGCCGGCTCCCATCGATCTCGCGCCCTTCGCGGCCACTCGTTTTTAGGGTCGAGGGGCCGCGGGACGGCCGCTCCGGTTGACAGCTCGCTGCCGCGCGCGGTCTAACCGGGTGTGCTCGAAGTCGCACTGGTCCGGGTCGCTCCCCTGAACATACGTCCAACGACAAGGTTTTGTCGGGACGTCTGCGCGAGAGAGCGCCGCGGAACAGGGCGAAAGAGCGCGAAGAGACGCCGTCGTCAAACAGCTTTCCAGTCAAGCCTCTCAGCGGGGTGTCACACCGATGTTCGACAAGATTCTGATCGCCAACCGGGGCGAGATCGCCTGCCGCGTCATCAAGACCTGCCGGCGTCTGGGTATCGCGACGGTTGCGGTCTACTCCGATGCCGACGCCGAGGGACTGCACGTACGCCTGGCCGACGAAGCCGTCCACATCGGCGGCTCGGCCGCGGCGGAGAGCTACCTGCGGGCGGAGCGGATCATCCAGGCAGCCAAGGACACCGGCGCCCAGGCGATCCATCCCGGTTTCGGTTTCCTGTCGGAGAAAGCGGACTTCGTCGAGGCGCTGGAGGCGGCTGGGCTGGCCTTCATCGGCCCGCCGCCCAAGGCCATCGCCGCCATGGGCGACAAGATCGAGTCCAAGAAGATCGCCGCCGGGGCCGGCGTCAGCACGGTGCCCGGCTTCATGGGCATCATCGAGTCCGCGGAGCAGGCGGTCGAGATCGCCCGCGACATCGGCTATCCGGTGATGCTCAAGGCCTCCGCCGGCGGCGGCGGCAAGGGCATGCGTATCGCCCGCAGCGACCAGGAAGCCTCCGAGGGCTTTCGCAGCGCCCAGAACGAAGCGCGCGCCAGCTTCGGCGACGACCGGGTCTTCGTCGAGAAGTTCGTCGAGGAACCGCGCCACATCGAGATCCAGGTGCTGGCCGACAAGCAGGGCCGGACCCTCTATCTCGGCGAGCGCGAGTGCTCGATTCAGCGCCGGCACCAGAAGGTGATCGAGGAGGCGCCGAGCCCCTTTCTCGATGCCGAGACACGCCGCCGCATGGGCGAACAGTCGGTCGCTCTGGCCGAGGCCGTCGGCTACAGCAGCGCCGGCACCGTCGAGTTCATCGTCGACAAGGATCGCAATTTCTACTTCCTGGAAATGAACACCCGCCTGCAGGTCGAGCATCCGGTCACCGAGATGATCACCGGCCTGGATCTGGTGGAGTGGATGATCCGTATCGCCGCCGGCGAGGCCCTGAGCTTCGGCCAGGACGAGGTGAAGCTCGACGGCTGGGCGATCGAGGCGCGGGTCTATGCCGAAGATCCCCTGCGCAGTTTCCTGCCCTCCATCGGCCGTCTGGTGCGCTATCGGGCGCCGCAGGAAAGCCGTGCCGTGCGGGTCGACACCGGCGTCGGCGAGGGCTCCGAGATCAGCATGTTCTACGACCCGATGATCGCCAAGCTGGCGACCTGGGGCGAGAGCCGCGAGGCCGCTATTGCGGAGATGCGCCGTGCGCTCGACGCCTTTTACATCCGGGGCGTCAACCACAACATCCCCTTCCTCGCCGCCGTGATGGCGGCCGAGCGTTTTCAGTCCGGGCAGCTCACGACCAACTACATCGCCGAGGAGTATCCGGAGGGCTTCCAGGGGCGCGACCTGCCGGCGCAGCAGCGCGACCGCCTGGTCGCCGTGGCGGCGGTATTGCAGTGGCGCAACGACCGGCGCAGCAACGGGGCCGGAGCGCCGCGACCGGCCGAGCTGGTGGTGATGATCGCACGCAAGCCCCATCGCGCGACCGTCTCGCCCGAGGGAACCGCCTTCTGCGTGGAGGTCGACGGCGGCCGGCATCGGATCGAGAGCGACTGGAGACCCGGAGAGCCGCTGTTCGAAGGTCGTTTGGACGAGCGGCCGATCATCGTGCAGGTGGACGCCGCCGGCCCACGCTGGAATCTGACTCACGACGGCGCCACGGTCGAGGTGCTGGTCCTGCGCCGGCGTGTCGCCGAGCTGGCCGAGCTGATGCCGGTGAAGGTGCCGCCGGACATGAGCCGTTTCCTGCTCTCGCCGATGCCCGGCCTGCTGGTGTCCCTCGCCGTCGAAGAGGGTCAGAACATCAAGGCCGGCGAGGAGCTGGCGGTGGTCGAGGCCATGAAGATGGAGAACGTGTTGCGCGCCGAGCGCGACGGCAAGATCGCCAAGCTGCATGCTGCGCCGGGCGACAACCTCTCCGTCGATCAGGCGATCGTCGAGTTCGACTAGCCGGCCTGAGTCGAAGCAGGATGGAGCAGCTCGACCCGCCCGACCCGCTGATCTGGGACGAGCGCCGCCTTTGGTTCGAGCAACGTCAGACGGCGGCGTCGGCCGAGGGCGCCGGGCGGCTCTCCGAACAGGCGACGGCTCTGGTGATCGACTTGCAGGCCTGTTTCTGCGCCGGCGCCTGGGCGGCGGTCGTGCTTCTGGCGGCGACGGTGGTCGATACCCAGGTCGAGATCTCCAAGCAGCGCCGCGCGGCCCCGGCGGAGGAGCTGTGCTGGCTGCGCGCGCTGCGCAATCGTCTGGTGCACGAGGACCGCACCAACCCGGTGCTGACCATCGAGGCGCAGTGGACCGAGCGCAAGGCGTGGGAGCGGGCGGCCAAGCGCGCTGTCGACTTGGTCTTCGCCGTGGTCTATGTCCACAGTAAGGCGAGGCCCGGACGTGATAGGGACGGATGATCTCTTTCGGTCGCAATAGAGACAGCCAGGTGCGACCGTTAGGTTGGGAGGAGAAGCGTGATGATTGATCTGAGCGGGCGCGTTGCCCTGGTGACCGGTGCGAGCCGTGGGATCGGCGAGACGGCCGCCCGGAGATTGGCGCAGGCCGGCGCGGCCGTGGCTCTGACGGCGCGCAGCGGCGCGGCCATACAGGCGATCGCGGGGGAGATCAACGCGGCGGGTGGCAAGGCCGTGGCCTTTACCTGCGACGTTGCCGATTTTGCGCAGATTCCAGCGACAGTTGCGGCCGTGGAAAGTGAGTTGGGCTCTGTCGACATCCTGATCAACAATGCAGGCACCCTGGATGCAGTCGGTCCGCTACACGAAGTGGACCCGGAGGCCGTCATGACCACACTGCGGGTCAACATGGGCGGGCCGGCAGCCTGCGCCAAGGCGGTTCTGTCCGGGATGCTGGCGCGCGGACGAGGGACCATCGTCAATGTATCTTCCGCCGCGGCGCACAACCCTTTGGAGGGCTGGACCGCCTACTGCAGTAGCAAAGCCGGTCTCTACATGATGACCCGCTGTTTGGCGCACGAATACGGCGACAAGGGGATCCGCATCTACGGATTTGGACCCGGTGTGGTCGACACCGAGATGCAGGCGACGATCCGCGCCTCCGGCGTCGGTCCGGTCGCGAAGCTGAAGCGCTCCGACCTGGCGCCGGCCGCGCGCCCGGCCGAGGTGATCGCCTGGCTCTGCTCCGAGGCGGCGGCGGATCTGGCCGGTCAGGAGCTCTCGATCCGCGATCCGGCGCTGCTGCAACGCGTTGGCCTGGAGGCCGCGTGACACCGCCATGGGGACTGTTGGCGACACCCGCCTGCGCGTGATGATCTCCGGTCGGGTCCAGGGCGTCTGGTTTCGCGCCTGGACGCAACAGGAGGCGGAAAGACTGGGTCTGTCCGGCTGGGTACGCAATCTGGCGGACGGCCGGGTGGAGGCCACCTTCGCCGGCCCCTCGGCGCAAGTGGAAGAGATGCTGCGGCTCTGCGGGCAAGGTCCGCCGCTGGCGCGGGTGGAGTCGATCGAGGTCGACGACCATCACGGCCCGCTGGAAAGCGGTTTTCATCTGCGTCCGACGGTCTGACGGGAGGGTTTCATGATCACCTTTGGCGTCATCGAGCCCGGCCGTTTCTACACGCCGCGCCGCGGGGCTTATGCCCTGATCCTGGCCGAAAATGACGAGCTGCTGGTGATCGACCAGCGCGGCGATATCATTCTGCCGGGCGGCGGGCTCGACCCCGGAGAGAGCGACGAGGACGCGCTGGCGCGCGAGATGATCGAGGAAACCGGGCATGCCCTCGAGCTCGGGACGAAGATCGGCGAAGCCCGCGAGTTCGCCTACGAGGCCGACTACGACAGCCACTTCGAGAAGCTCTGCGTCTTTTTCCGCGCCGGTCTCGGCCGCAAGGTCGCCGACCCGATCGAAGACGACCACAGGATGGTCTGGATGCCGCGCAGCGAGGCTGCCGAACGCCTCTCCAAAGGCTCGCAGCGCTGGGCGGCCGAGCGCGTAGCCTAGAGAGACTCTCTCAGTCGCGTCCTGAGTTTGGCGCAAAACTATCGCAGGCCTGAAACCTGCGCATCACACCGGGCGTGCACTCTCCTCGTCGAAGGAAATCGGCGTCGGGAGGGCGGTTCGCCATGGTCAAGTTCGCTGGCTTTTTCACTGTTGCGACCGTGGCGGCGCTGATGGCAGGTGCCTCCGCGGGCAACGCAAGCTACATCGGGTCCGTCGAGGTGGTGCGCGGCGACACAGCGCCTGAACGCGCGCAGGGAAAGGTCTTCCTGGACGCCAACCGCAATTCCCGGTTCGACGCGGGCGAAGAGGGTGTGGCCGGCGTACTGGTCTCGAACGGGCTGGAGGTCGTGGCGACGAATGCGGAGGGCGGCTACGCGCTGCCCGTCTACGACGACATGAACCTCTTCATCACCAAGCCGGCCGGTTACGCCACGCCGCTGAACGCGCGGATGGTTCCCCAGTTCAGCTACGTCCATAAGCCCGCAGGGTCGCCGCCCTTGCGCTACGGCGGACTGGCGCCGACCGGGCCGCTCCCGGAAGCCGTCAACTTTCCGCTGATCGAAGACGAGGTCGGCGACAGCTTCGAGTGTCTGGCCTTCGGCGACACGCAGCCCTACAGCAATGCCGAGGTCAGCTATGTGCGCGAGACCGTCGGTCGTCTGCTCGCCGAGCGCGACAACAGCGCCACGGCCTGTCTGCTGTTTCTCGGCGACGTGATGGGCGACGACCTCGCGCTCTATCCGCGCTTTCAGGAGATCGTCGCGGTCGGCGGTGTGCCGCAGTACTTCATCGCCGGCAACCACGACTTCGACTTCGACGCCAGCGAAGACGCCTACTCCTTCGACACCTTCCGCCGGGAGTGGGGTCCGGAATACTATTCCTTCGACATCGGACAGGTGCACTTCGTGGTGCTCGACAACGTCCGCTATCCCTGCAACGGCGTCGACCCCCACGACTTCTGCGACCCCTCGGCCTCGACCACCTATAACGCCGTGCTGAACGACCAGCAGCTCTCGTGGCTGGCCAACAACCTGGCCCAAGTTCCCGAGGACAAGCTGATCGTCGTCTCTGCGCACATTCCCCTGGTGACCTTTACCGATGCGGACGAGCAGAAGCACCAGACCGACAACCTTCAGGCCCTTTACGACATCCTTGGAGACCGCCCGGTTCTCAGCCTGGCCGGCCACACGCACACCACCGAACAGATCCTGCCCGGCGAGGTCTTCGCGGGCTGGCAGGACCACGCAGGCGTCGAAGCGGCTGGGTTCCACAAGATTATCGCCGGGGCTGTCTCCGGTTCCTGGTGGGCCGGGGATCTCAATGACAGGGGTATCCCCCATGCCACGCAACGCCTGGGCAGTCCGCGCGGCTACTACGTCCTCGCGTTCGACGGGGCGAGCTACCTCGATACCTTCCGAACCTTCGACGGGCCGGAGGCCGAGCAGCTGCACGCCTCCTTCAACACGCCGCGGTTTCGCGACTGGGCGGCCAAGCTGCTCGACTTCGCCGACAATCAGGAGGTGCCGGGCGACCTGCTGCCGCCGGTCACCGTCAACGATCTCGGCGACATGAACCTGCTGACGACGGCCGATCTCGCCGCCGGCACCTGGGTTGCCGTCAATGTCTGGAACGGATCGAAGGAGAGCCGCGTGTCGATCTCGATCAACGGCGGCCCGGACGTCCCGGCGACGCGAACCCAGGCCGGCGAAGGCGAGGGGATCCTGGAGGGGCCGGAGTTCGCCGACCCGCTCGCCCTGGCCAGGCAGTCCACACAGGGGCGCCAGACCTTCCGCTCCACGACCGGCGGCGACGCGACGGCCGGTTACACGACGTGGCAGGGCTATGAGTGGAAGAGTGATGTGGCCGGCCCGTTCCAGGGCTGGATGCTGACCCGCAAATCGAGTCATCTCTGGCGCGCGGACCTGCCAAGCGACCTGCCCGTGGGTGTCCATCGGCTCGAGGTCGCGACCACCGACCGCTACGGCCGCACATTCTCCGAAACGCTGGTCTTCGAGGTGGTGGACAGCCTGCCCGAGATGGCTTGGCGCGCCGGCCTCTGGGAGTAGCGGGTGTAGCGCGCCGCTAACCTTCGGGCGGCTTCTTGTCGCCGCTGTCGACCTTCTTGAAGTAGAGCCACACCAGCAGGCCGATGAAGGCGAAGACCTCGATGTTCATGATGGTGTCGAGAAGGTTGCTCATGACTCCCGAACCTTTTCCGTCTTGAGCGCCTTCAGCAGGCAGACGACCAGCAGCAGGACGATAAACACGAACGGCAGTGCGCCCAGCGCGATGATCGACTTCACGGCGTCGATGCTGCCGGAGAGGATCATCACCAGGCCGAGCGCACCCAGAACGACGCCCCAGCTCAGCTTGATGCGGGCGCTGGGGTTGAGGTCGCCGCCCGTCGAGAACATGCCCAACACGAAGGCCGCGCTGACCACGCTGGTGATGATGAAGAGGAAGGCCGCGGCCACCACGGCGGCAATCGTCAGGCTCGCCAGGGGGAACCTCTCCAGCACGAAGAAAGTCACGCCGCTGACGTTGTCTTGCACGACCTCCAGAATCGGCACGTCGATCTGCAGGACGCCGTAGAAGCCGACGCCGCCGAACACGCCGAACCAGACGACGGAGAAGGCCGTGGGTACCAGCAGCACGCCGGCGACGAACTCGCGGATCGTGCGCCCGCGCGAGATGCGGGCGATGAACACGCCGACGAAGGGCGCCCAGGCCAGCCACCAGACCATGTAGGTCAAGGTCCAGGACTGAAACCAGTCGCCCACCCGTTCGTCCATGAAGGTGAAGGTACGGAAGCCGTGGGTGAAGGCTCCGGCGAAGTACGTACCGGCCGCCTCGACGATGCCGCCCATGAGAAAGTGAGTCGGGCCGGCCAGGAGAATGAAGATCATCAATCCGCCCGCAACGGCCATGGCCATGTTCGACAGAAGGGCCATGCCGCGGCTCAGGTCGACCAGCAGGGGCGGCAGGTAGGCCAGGCAGAGTGCCGCGAAGATGCCGAGAGTCAGCCAGAGCCCCATGTCGGGAAGGCCGAACAGGGCCTCGACCCCCTCCTTCACCTGGAAGACGCCCATGGCGACCGAACCGCCCAGTCCGATGGCGATGGCGACGATGGCGAGCAGGTCGCTCAGCCAGCCGATGTCGCGGGTGATCGCGTTGCTGCCGAAGACATGGATCAGCGGTGCGCTGACCAGGGTCGGGCAATCGCGCCGGAAGCTGAAGTAGGCGATGACCAGGCCGGTCAGGGCGTAGATCGCCCAGGCATGCAGCCCCCAGTGAAAGTTCGTCATGAAGAGGGCGTGGTCGGCGGCCTCTCTTGCGTCGGTATAGTCGGCGATCAGGATGTAGTGGGTGAGCGGCTCGGCCGTGCCCCAATACAGCAGGCCCACGCCCATGCCGGCCGCGAAGAGCATCGTCAGCCAGGAAACGGTGGAGAACTCCGGCCGGTCGTCGTCGTGACCCAGCCTGATATTGCCGTAACGCGACAGCGCGAGCCCAACGGTGACGATCAGCATGAAGCTGACGGTCAGCATGATGAACCAGGCGCGGCTGGTGAACTGCACGGCGACGAGGTGAGAGGCGAAGGCGGCCAGTCCGGCCGTGTCGAGGATGCCCCAGACCGCGATGGCTCCGGTGATGAGCAGGGCGGCCGGCAACAAAGCAGCTCTCAGCAAAGGCCTTGTCTCCCGCTCTCGTGCCGGGCGATGGGCCGAGGCACTCCTAGGTTTCCAGCTAGACCCACGACAGCGACTTTCCATCCGGCAGAAACGCCTCTGACTGGATGGGTCCTGCAGCCTGGAACTTCAGACTCGCTTTCGCTGTCGCTTATTCTAAACCGGCCGCACCCTCCAGAAACAGATCCGTCGCGAGCCTGGCGTAGGCTTCGCGGGTCAAGGCGCCGCCGGGCTTGAACCAGGTGTAATGCCAGTTGAGCATGCCGAGCAGCGACATGGTCACCGGTTTACTCAGCTCGGGCCGGTTCAGGGCTGGGTTGAGGGCGCAGAGGGTCTCGGCGAAGACGGCGACGATGCGGCGTTCCATCCCGCGGATCGTCTCGCGCTTCTCCGGCGCCAGGCTGCCCATCTCGTTCATCAGTACCTTGTGCTTCGCATCGGCGTCGGCATAGCCCTGCATCAAGGCCTCGGTCAGCCGGTAGAGCCGCGTCCTGGGATCGGGTTCCGTCGCGGCGATCTCCTCCACCGTTTCCAGCAGGAAGCGGATGTGGCTGTCCAGGATGTCGAACAGCAAGGCGTCCTTGCCCACGTAGTAGTGGTAGAGCGCCGCCTTGGAGGCTCCACAAGCCTCGGAGATCGCATTCATCGAGGTTCTGGCGAAGCCGTTGACGGCGAAGAGTTCCGCCGCCCGGTCCAGAATCGCGTCGCGTTTGTCGTCGTACTCGGCTGCCCGCACCCGTGCCACGCGCTACTCCTTCGGGCGCAGGTCGACGACCCGCTTCGCCTTGCCGGCCGAGCGCTCGACCTGACCGGGATCCATCACTCGTACCTTGCAGCTCACGCCGACGTTCGACTTGATGTGATGCACCAGCTCGCTGCAGGCCGTATCGCGGGCGTTGCCGGTACAGTCCTCGCGCGCCTCCACCAGCACCGTCATGCTGTCCATGCGTCCCTTGCGCGACAGCTCGATCTGGTAGTGCGGCGTCAACCCTTGCGTCTGCAGGATCATCTCCTCGACCTGGGTCGGGAAGACGTTGACGCCGCGCAGGATGATCATGTCGTCGGAGCGGCCGGTGATTTTTTCCATCCGCCGCATGGAGCGCGCCGTGCCGGGCAGCAGGCGGGTCAGGTCGCGCGTGCGGTAGCGGATGATCGGTAGGGCCTCCTTGCTGAGCGAGGTGAAGACCAACTCGCCCATCTCTCCGTCGGGCAGCACCTCGCCGCTGACCGGATCGATGATCTCGGGATAGAAATGGTCTTCCCAGAGATGAAGGCCATCCTTGGTTTCGACGCATTCGTTGGCGACGCCCGGGCCCATCACCTCCGACAGGCCGTAGATGTCGACCGCATGCATGTCGAAGCGCTGCTCGATCTCGCTGCGCATCTTCTCGGTCCAGGGCTCTGCGCCGAAAATGCCGACCTTGAGCGAGCAGAGGCGGGGGTCGAGACCGCGGCGGTCGAACTCGTCCAGGACCGAGAGCATGTAGGAGGGGGTGACCATGATGATCCGCGGCTGGAAGTCCTCGATCAGCTGCACCTGCCGTTCGGTCATGCCGCCGGAGATCGGCACCACCGTGCAGCCGAGCCGCTCGGCGCCGTAGTGCGCGCCCAGTCCGCCGGTGAAGAGCCCGTAGCCGTAGGCGACATGCACGATGTCGCCGGGTCGCCCGCCGGAGGCCCGGATCGAACGGGCCATCACCTGCGACCAGACCTCGATATCGTTGCGTGTGTAGCCGACGACGGTGGGTTTGCCGGTAGTGCCGGAGGAGGCGTGGATGCGCACCACCTGCTCGCGCGGGACGGCGAACAGCCCGAAGGGATAGTTGTCGCGCAGGTCGGCCTTGGTGGTGAAGGGGAACTTGGCCAGATCCTCCAGCGACGTCAGGTCGTCCGGATGAACGCCGGCCGCCTCGAAGGCTGAGCGGTAATGAGGCACGTTGTCGTAGGCCTGCCCCAGGCTCCACTTCAGCCGTTCGAGCTGCAGTGCCGAAATCTCGTCGCGTGAGGCAATCTCGATGGGATCGAGCAGATCCTTCGGGGGAGTCAGGTCCTCCATGGCACGGGTCTCCGACGTTTCCTCTAGCGATTTATTCTTTTCACGCAGCTTCCGGTCTTACGCGGCTTCCAGCAGGGCGGCGATGCCCTGGCCGACGCCGATGCACATGGTCGCCAGGGCGCGCTTGCCGCCGCGCTGCTGCAACTCCAGGGCGGCTGTCAGGGCCAGGCGCGCACCGGACATGCCCAAGGGATGGCCGAGTGCGATGGCGCCGCCGTTGGGATTGACCTGCTCCGCGTCGTCCGGCAGGCCGAGTTGGCGCAGCACCGCGAGCGCTTGCGCCGCGAAGGCCTCGTTCAGCTCGATCACATCGACGTCGCCGATGCTCAGGCCCTGGCGTTCGAACAGCTTTCGGGTGGCCGGCGCCGGGCCGATGCCCATGATCCGCGACGGCACGCCGGCCGTTGCCAGGCCGGTCACCCGGGCCAAGGGCGTCAGGCCGTAGCGCGCGACCGCGGCTTCGGAGGCGACGAGCAGCGCCGCGGCGCCATCGTTGACGCCGGAAGCGTTGCCGGCGGTCACGCTGCCGCCCTTGCGGAAGGGAGTCGGCAAACCGGCCAGCTTTTCCAGGCTGGTATCGCGCGGATGCTCGTCGCGCTCGACCGGCACGGGCTCGCCCCGGCGCTGCGGCACCGGCACCGCCACGATCTCCTTGGCCAGACGGCCGTTCTCCTGGGCCGCGCGGGCGCGCTGCTGGCTGCGCAGCGCGAAGGCGTCCTGATCGGCGCGCGTGACCTGAAAGTCTTCGGCCACGTTTTCGGCGGTCTCCGGCATAGAGTCGATCCCGTGGGCCGCCTTCATGGCGGGATTGACGAAGCGCCAGCCGATGGTGGTGTCGTGGATTTCCGCCGCGCGGGCGAAGGCGGTTTCGGCCTTCGGCATTACGAAGGGCGCGCGGCTCATCGACTCGACGCCGCCGGCGATCATCAGGTCGGCTTCGCCGGCCTTGATCGCCCGGGCAGCGGTGCCGACGGCGTCCAGGCCGGAGCCGCAGAGGCGGTTGATCGTGCCGCCGGGTACCTCGACCGGCAGCTCGGCCAGGAGTGCGGCCATGCGGGCGACGTTGCGGTTGTCCTCGCCGGCCTGGTTGGCACAGCCGAAGATCACATCGTCGACGCCGGCCCAATCCACCTTGGGATTGCGGGCCATCAGGTCGCGAATCACCAGCGCCGCCAGATCGTCGGGCCGCACGCTGGCCAGGGCGCCGCCGTAGCGGCCGATCGGGGTGCGGATGCCATCGCAAATGAAGGCTTCGGTCATTCGACGTGTCCCTCCTCCGGGATTACTGTGCCTTGAATGCTGCGGGAGTGGCCGCGGAACTCGGCGATCAACCCGCCGTCCTGATCGGTGACGCGGATGTCATAGATGCCGTTCCGCCCGGCGCGGCTACGCTCGACGGCCGCCGCGCAGAGACGATTACCGAGTTTCGCCGGCGAGAGAAAGGTGACGGCGCAGTGCTGCGCCACCGTCTTGCGATTGTAGGCGTTGCAGGCGTAGGCGAAGGCCGTGTCCGCCAAGGTGAAGATGATGCCGCCATGGCAGATGGCGTGACCGTTGATCATGCGCTCGTCGACCGTCATGGCGAGGGTTGCCGTGCCTGGGCCGACGGCCTCGACGGTCATGCCGAGATGCCGGGCGGCATGGTCCTTCTCGTACATGGCGGCGGCGCAGGCTTCGGCGAGGCTTTGCGGATCGGTCATGGTCGTTTGCGTTCGGACGGGTGTGGCGTCAGCCACCGAGGGGGCGCTCACTGGCCTTCGAAGGTCGGCTGGCGTTTCTCCAGGAAGGCCGCGACGCCTTCGCGGTAGTCCTGGGTCCGGCCGGCCTGGCGTTGCAGGTCCCGCTCCAGATCGAGCTGCGCGTCCATGTCGTTGGTGGCGGCCGCCTGGATCGCCTGCTTGGTCAGGGCCAGGCCCCTGGTCGGCGCCGTGGCGAACTGGGCGGCCAGGGCCTCGGCCTGCGGCATCAGCTCGCCGTCGTCGACCGCCTGCCAAATGAGACCCCAGTCGGCGGCTTGTTCGGCCGAGAGCGGCTGGGCGGTCATGGCCAGGGCCTTGGCGCGGGCCTCGCCGATCAGCCGGGGGAGGGACCAGGTGCCGCCGCAGTCCGGAACCAGCCCGATCTTGGCGAAGGCCTGGATGAACTTGGCCGACCGCGCCGCCAGGACGATATCGCAGGCCAGCGCCACGTTGGCGCCGGCCCCGGCCGCTACGCCGTTGACGGCACAGATCACCGGCAGCTCCAGCGCTCGCATCTTGCGGACCAAGGGGTTGTAGCTCTTGTCGAGCGTCGCCCCGAGGTCGGGCTCCTCGCCGGTCGGAAAACTGCGGTCGCTCAGATCCTGGCCGGCGCAGAAGCCGCGGCCGGCGCCGGTGAGGACCAGGGCTCTCTGACCTTCCTCCTGCACCCGGTCGAGCGCCTCGGCCAGCCGGCCGTGCATCTCTGCGGTGAAGGAATTCAGCTTATCCGGGCGATTGAGCGTGATGAGGGCATAGCCCTCTTTTGCCTCATAGAGCACGCTGTCCATGCGGGTCTTCCTCCGTCTGTCCCCTCGGTTCGCTGCCGTTTCCGGGGATGTTGTTGTACGCTTTGCGAGGGTGCCTAGGGGGTGCCTATACATGTCCGCCACACGGCCGGCTATTCGCAAAATCGTTCGTCCGCGACTTCTCTCTTGAAATGACCGACCGGTCGGTCAATTAATAGCAGCGTCGCCTGGGGTGCTGTCAATCTGCTCGACGGAGCCGCAGGGACGGCGCGAGGTGCAGGAACCAACCTGCCCCTGCCAGGCACGGTCCTTCGGGACGCGGATCAACGATGCTGACATAGGGAGGTGGCCGCATGGCCGATTTCTTCGCCGCCCATCGCGAGACTCTGGACCATGCGCTGCAGGCCATCTCGGCGCGCGGCTACTGGTCGCCCTATCCCGAGATTCCCAGCGGCAAGCTCTACGGTGAGACGGCCAAGGACGACGGCGAGGCCGCGTTCAAGGCTGCCTTGAACGGCCAGTTCGCGCTCGACCAGCCGACCGACGGCCGTTGGATCGGGGCCGAGGTCAGCCCCTACGGTTTTCCGCTCGGCATCACCTATCCGGCTGACGATATCGAACAGATGATTGCGGCGTCGGAGGCTGCGCGTCCGGCCTGGGCGGCCGCGCCGGTCGAGACACGCGTCGGCGTTGCGCTGGAGACGTTGCATCGTCTCAATCGCCGCAGCTTCGAACTCGCCAATGCGGTGATGCACACGACGGGGCAGGCCTTCCTGATGGCCTTCCAGGCCGGCGGCGCCCATGCGCAGGATCGGGGACTGGAGGCGGTCGCCTACGCCTATGAGGAGTTGCGCAAGATCCCGGGAGCGGTGCTTTGGGAAAAGCCTCAGGGCAAGAACCCGCCGCTGCAGCTCGACAAGACCTTCCGCGCCGTTCCGCGCGGGGTCGCCCTGGTCATCGGCTGCTCGACCTTCCCGACCTGGAACAGCTACTCCGGCTTCTTCGCAAGTCTGGTCACCGGCAACTCGGTGATCGTGAAGCCGCATCCCGGCGCAGTCCTGCCGCTTGCGCTCACGGTGAAGATCGCCCGCGAGGTTCTCGCCGAAGCCGGCTTCGATCCCAACCTCGTGCTGCTGGCCGTCGACACTGCCGAGGCCCCGATCGCACAGACCCTCGCCGAGCGGCCGGAAGTCGGCATTATCGACTACACCGGGGGCCCCGCCTTCGGAAGCTGGCTGGAGGCGCATACCCAGGGCAAGCAGCTTTTCACCGAGCAGGCAGGCGTCAACTCGGTGGTGGTGGACTCGACGGACAGCTTCAAGGGCCTCTGCGGCAACCTGGCCTTCTCGCTGTCGCTCTACACCGGGCAGATGTGCACCGCGCCGCAGAACATCTTCGTGCCTGCCGGTGGGATCGAGACGGACCAAGGTCACAAGTCCTTCGATGAGGTCTGCGACGGGCTCGCCCTGGCCCTGGACAAGCTGCTGGGCGACGCCGACCGTGCGGCCGCCATTCTCGGCGCCATCCAGAACGAGGCGACGCTGCAGCGGCTCGAAGATAGCAAGAGCCTCGGTGAGGTGGTGCACGCCTCGGCCCGCATAACGCACCCGCAGTTCGAGGGCGCGCGCATGGCGACGCCGCTGCTGCTCAAGGTCGAAGCGGGGGCGAGCGAAGCCTACGAACAGGAGTGCTTCGGCCCGATCGCCTTCGTCGTCGCCACGCGCGATGCCGAGGAGGGTCTGACCCGTGCCGCGGCACTGGCCAGGAGCAAGGGCGCCATCACGGCCGGGGTGCACTCGACCGACGCAGCCTTCCTGACCAAGGCCGAACAGGCCTTCGCCGAGGCCGGCGTGTCGCTGTCGGAGAACCTGACCGGCCAGATATTGGTCAACCAGTCGGCTGCCTTCAGCGACTACCATGTCAGCGGCGCCAACCCGGCGGGCAACGCCTGCCTGACCGATGCGGCCTTCGTCGCCAACCGCTTCCGGGTGGTCGCGGTCCGGCGGCCGCACGCTGCCTGACGGCGCGCCCGGCATGGCGCAGATTTACGCCTTCGAGGGGCTGGTGCCGGTGGTGCACCCCACCGCCTTCCTGCATCCCACCGCAGTGCTGATCGGCGATGTCATCGTCGGGGCCGACTGCTACGTCGGACCGGGCGCCAGCCTGCGCGGCGATATGGGCCGGCTGGTGATGGAGCGCGGCTCTAATGTGCAGGACAACTGCACGCTTCACTGCTTTCCGCAGCTCGACACCGTGATCGAGGAAGACGGCCACATCGGCCACGGCGCCGTGCTGCACGGCTGCCGGATCGGGCGCAACGCCCTGGTCGGCATGAACTCCGTGGTGATGGACGGCGCCGTGGTCGGCGAGGCCGCTTTCGTCGCCGCGATGGCCTTCGTCAAGGCCGGCTTCGAGGTGCCGCCGCGCAGCCTGGTCGGGGGCATCCCGGCCAAGGTGCTGCGAACCCTCAGCGATGAGGAGATCGCTTGGAAGTCCGAAGGCACGCGGGAGTATCAGGACCTTGCGGCGCGCTGCCGGCAGTCGCTGACACCGGCCGTGCCCTTGTCGGAACCGGAGCCGGACCGGGCTCGGGTGAAATCGGGCGGCCTGGCGCCGCTCCAGCAAACGCGCAAGGCCGACGCGTCTTAAAACGGCCGATCCGACCGCCTTGCCAAGAAGGGCGGCGGGTCCAGCAAAACGGGCGGAGCCGGTAAACGGCCTGCCGCAATGGGGAGTGAAACGACGATGTCTCTCATGACGTTCCTGAAGGGTACGGCTGCGACCTCCGCCCTGGTGGCGGTCGCGGCGCTCGCGACTGGTTTTACCGCCGGTGAAGCGGCGGCACAGATCAAGATCGGTTCGGTGCTGTCGATCACCGGCCCGGCCTCCTTCCTCGGCGATCCCGAGGACAAGACGCTGCGCATGTATGTCGACCGGATCAACGCCGAGGGCGGCGTGAACGGCGAGCAGCTCGAACTGATCGTCTACGACAGCGAGGGCGATGCCAACAAGGCACGCACTCTGGCGACGCGTCTGATCGAGGACGATGAGATCGTCGCCATGGTCGGCGGCTCGACCACCGGGACCACCATGGCCATGGTGCCGCTGTTCGAGGATGCGGAGATTCCCTTCATCTCCCTGGCGGGGGGCATCGTCATCATCGAGCCGGTAAACCCTTTCGTCTTCAAGACGCCGCACACCGATCGCATGGCCTGCGAAAAGGTTTTCGAGGATATGCAGGCACGCGGCCTCAGCAAGGTCGGGCTGATCAGCGGCACCGGCGGTTTCGGCAAGTCGATGCGCGGTCAGTGCCTGAACGTGGCGGAGGCTTACGGGATCGAGATCGTGGCCGACGAGACCTACGGACCGCGCGACACCGACATGACGCCGCAGCTTACCAACATCCGCAACGCCGAGGGCCTGCAAGCCGTGCTGAATCCCGGCTTCGGCCAGGGTCCGGCCATTGTCACCAAGAACTTCGCCCAGCTCGGCATCGAGGTGCCGCTGTACCAGAGCCACGGCGTTGCCTCGAAGTCCTTCATCGAGTTGGCCGGCGCGGCGGCCGAGGGCGTGCGCCTGCCGGCGTCAGCCTTGTTGGTCGCGGATCAGTTGGCGGACGACGACCCGCAGAAGCAGGTGGTGGTCGACTATAAGACCGCTTTCGAGGCCGAGTGGAACCGGCCGGTCTCGACCTTCGGCGGTCACGCCTACGACGGCCTGATGATCCTGGTCGACGCCATGCAGCGGGCCGGCAGCGCCGACCCCGAGGCGATCCGCGATGCCATCGAGGACACCAGCGGCTTCATGGGCACCGCCGGCGAGGTCAACATGAGCCCGGACGATCACATGGGTCTGGATCTCACCGCCTTCCGGATGCTCGAGATCCGCGACGGCGACTGGACCATCGTCCAGTAGGGCCCGGCCCAAGCGCTCCCTGCCGGCACGGAGCCGGCCAGGGGGTGCTTGCCGCCCGAATTTGCGACAGTCTCAAAAGCGCGGACGCTTCAGGCGATGGAAACCTTTCTGCAATTTCTGTTCAGCGGGCTGACCGTGGGTGCGGTCTACGCCATCGTCGCGCTGGGCTTCACCATCATCTACAACGCCTCCGACGTGATCAACTTCGCCCAGGGCGAGTTCGTCATGCTGGGCGGCATGTGCACGGTTTTCTTCTCGCTCTGGGGGCTGCCGCTGCCGGTTGCGGCCGTCGCGGCGGTGATCGTGACCAGCCTGATCGGCGTCGCTCTCAACAAGCTGGCGATCGAGCCGGCGCGCGGTGCCAATGTGGTGACGCTGATCATCATCACCATCGGCGCCTCGATCTTCCTGCGCGGTCTGGCGCAGGTCGTGTTCGACAAGCAGTTCCATCGCCTGCCGAGCTTCTCGGGCGATGCGCCCATCGACGTGCTGGGCGCGACCCTGACGCCGCAGTCGCTCTGGGTGATGGGCGGGGCGGCCGTCATCGTCGTGGTGCTCTGGTACTTCTTCACCCGCACCACCTTCGGCAAGTCGATCCTGGCGACCAGCCACAACCGCCTGGCCGCGCGACTGGTCGGCATCAACGTCGAGCTGGTGCTGCTGGCCTCCTTCGCCCTCTCGGCGGCGATCGGGGCGCTGGCCGGCATTCTGGTGACGCCGATCACGCTGACCAGCTTCGACGCCGGCACCATGCTGGCGCTGAAGGGCTTCGCCGCGGCGATCCTGGGCGGCATGGGCAACCCCCTGGGTGCGGTGGTCGGCGGTCTCCTGGTCGGCATCGCCGAGGCGATGGGCGCCGGCTACCTGTCGTCGGAGTACAAGGACGCGGTCGCCTTCGTGATCATCCTGGGCGTGCTGTTCGTTCTGCCCAGCGGGCTGTTCGGGCGGCGCGGTACGGAGCGGGTGTAGCCGGATGTCCGCTTGGCTGATGCAACCGCGCACCGGAGGCTTGCTGCTGCTGGCCGCCATCATGGTCGCCATCTATCTCGCGGCGCCCAACAACTTCTATCTCGACGTCGCCATCCAGATCGGCCTGAACGCCATGGTCGTGGTCGGGCTCAACCTGCTGATCGGCTATGCCGGACAGATCAGTCTGGGCCATGCCGGCTTCTTCGGCCTCGGCGCCTACGCCTCCGCGGTGCTGCCCGTGCATCTCGGCGTGCCGCCGCTGGCCGCGCCCTTCGTCGGCATGGTCGTCGTCGGACTGCTGGCCTTCCTGGTCGCGCGGCCGATCCTGCGCCTCAAGGGCCACTACCTGGCGATGGCGACCCTGGGTCTCGGTCTGCTGATCTTCATGCTGCTGACCAACGAGTCCCAGCTTACCGGCGGGCCCGACGGCATGGCGGTCGAACGCCTGAGGATTTTCGGCGAGCGGATCAGCGGCAAGGATTGGTGGTACCTGATCACTTCGATCATGCTGCTGCTCTCCGTCTGGCTGACGCTCAACCTGATCGACAGTCCCACCGGCCGCGCCTTGCGGGCGCTCCACGACAGTCAGATCGCGGCGCAGGTCGCCGGCGTTGACGTCGCCCGCTTCAAGGTCATCGCCTTCGTCTACTCCGCCATGCTGGCCAGCCTCGCCGGCTCCATGTCGGCGCTCTACTCCGGCTTCGTGACACCGGACAAGGCCGGCTTCCTGCATTCCATCGAACTGGTGATCATGGTCGTGCTGGGCGGTATGGGCTCGACCTTCGGCGGCATTCTCGGCGCCGCGGTGCTGACCTCGCTGCCGCAGTTCCTGACGGTCTTCGCTGAGTACGAGCACATGATCCTTGGTGCCATTCTGATGGCGGTGATGATCTTCCTGCGCCGCGGCCTGCTGCCGGCGATTCTCGACTCGTTGCGGCGGAGGCGCCCGTCATGAGTCACCTCAGGGTCGAAGGTCTCTCGATCGACTTCGGCGGTCTGCGCGCGGTCGACAAGCTCAGTTTCGAGATCGCGCCGGGGACGATCCATTCGATCATCGGCCCGAACGGGGCCGGCAAGACCACGCTGTTCAACCTGATCACCGGGATCTATACGCCGACGGAAGGTCGGGTCCTGCTGGACGGGGAGGAGGTCACCGGTCTGCCGCCGCACCGCCTGGCCCGGCGCGGCATGTGTCGCACCTTCCAGAACCTGCAGATCTTCGACCGCATGACGGCGGCGGAGAACGTCATGCTTGGGCGTCACCTGCAGGAAGCCACCGGCTTCTTCAGCCATCTGCTGCGGCTGCCTGCGGTCGTGGCCGAAAACGCGCGCACGCGGGAACGGGCGGTGCAGCTTCTGGACCATGTCGGGCTTGCCGAGCAGGCGGATACGCCGGCCGGTTCGCTGCCCTACGGCGCCCTGAAGCGCCTGGAGATCGCGCGCGCCCTGGCCGGCGAGCCCAAGATGCTGCTGCTCGACGAGCCGGCGGCCGGCTGCAACGCGGTCGAGACCCAGGAGATCGACGCTCTCATTCAAAAGGTGGCCGAGGGCGGCGTCACGGTGGTGCTGGTCGAGCACGACATGCACTTGGTGATGAACATCTCCAACCACATCCTGGTGCTCGACTACGGCAAGAAACTGGCGGAAGGGACGGCCGAGCAGGTGCGACGCAACCCGGACGTCATTGCCGCCTACCTAGGCCAGCAGGCGGATGCGGAGGCGGCCCATGCCTGATGCCATGCTGAAGGTCGAGGGACTGACCAGCCACTACGGCCGCATCCAGGCCCTGAAGGGCGTGGATATCCAGGTGGCGCCCGGCGAGCTGGTGGCGCTGGTCGGCGGCAACGGCGCCGGCAAGACGACGCTGTTGCGCACCCTCTCCGGCGTGCAGCCGGCCAGCGGCGGTCGGGTGATCTTCGAGGGGCAGGACATCACCCAGGCCAAGCCCCATGCGCGGGTCAAGCTCGGCATTGCCCAGGTGCCGGAGGGGCGGCAGGTCTGGGGTCCGCTCAGCGTCGAGGACAATCTGCGGCTCGGCGCCGTGCTGCGCCGCGACCGGGAGGTCGCTCAGGACCTGGAGCGGGTCTTTGCCATCTTCCCGATCCTGAAGGAGCGGCGGCGTCAGGCGGCCGGCACGCTCTCCGGCGGCCAGCAGCAGATGCTGGCTATGGGCCGGGCGCTGCTGACCAAGCCGCGCCTGCTGCTGCTCGACGAGCCCTCCATGGGCCTGGCCCCGATCCTGGTCGAGCAGATCCTGACCTCCGTCGCCGACCTCAAGCGCCAGGGCGTGACCATCTTCCTGGTGGAACAGAACGCCTTTGCCGCGCTGAAGATCGCCGACCGCGGCTACGTGTTGGAGACGGGCAAGGTGGTGCTGAGCGACAGCGGCGCGGCGCTGCTGGCTAACGAGCGCGTCAAGGAAGCTTACCTGGGCGTTTAATCCCGTCCGGCTTCATGTGATAGCCCTTGTCGATCCCTGTGCCGATGCGCAGCAGAGTGTTGGACAGGGCGTGCGCCAGCACCTCGTCGGAGAGCTCCAGCGTCCGCGTTGCATCCGAGTGCATCAGGGTCGAGAGGCCGTGGATGGTCGACCAGACGAAGAGCGCATCCAGGTCGGCCTGCGCCGCGGGGTCCTCCGCCGCCCTGGTCTCCGGCAGCTCCGCGATGGCATCGCGCAGCAGCGCGAAGGCTCGTTTCGCCTTAGCCATCATGTCCGGGTGAAGCGTCGGATCCGGCAGTGTCGTGTTGAACATGAGACGGAACTGCAGCGGATGGCGTTGCGCGTACTCGAAGTAGGCTTGGCCCATGACGGCGAGGCCGCCGGCCGGGTCGGCGTGGGTGCGGCTGTCCAGGTAGGCGGCAAAGCTGTCGTAGGCGCGCGCGACGATCTCGGCGAGGATGTGATCGCGGCTCTTGAAATGCTTGTAGGGCGCCTGGTGCGAGATGCCGAGCCGCCGCGCAACCTCGCGCATACTCAGCGCCTCGATGCCGTCCGTCTCGATCACCTTCAGGGCTTCGGCCAGACAGGCTCCGCGCACGTCGAGAGACGGCTTGCGTTCGCTGTTCATGGTAACGGGAGGGGAAAGCCTCTGTCCTGACTCTTCTGCGTGACTGTCCCGCCTGAGCGTGAGTCTGTCAAATCTCGCGTCGTCAGGTCCCCATGGGATCTAAGCCGACTGATGTTTGGTCATGCCGTTCATGACCGCGGCCATGACGCGCACCCGCAACCACCGTGGCAGGGGCGCAAGCGCACCGGTGAGGAACTGTCCCCTTCCGTGCGGGATGACCAGGGTTTTGCGGCCGAGGGCATCCAGCGTGTTCCGTGCGATCGGGACCGGGTCCGCGCCGGTCATCCGCATATTGGCCCTGGCTCCGAAACCGCTGGCGACCTGTGCCGGGGCGCTGGCCAGCACGTCCACGCCAAACGGCTTCAGCTCGTGGCTCAGCGCTTCGGCGAGCGACTGGACATAAGCTTTGGTAGCCGCGTAGTTGGACGCCCGCGGCACCCCTTGCCAAGCCACGATGGAGCTCAGCAAGACGAGGCCGCCGCGCCGCTGTTCTGCGAAGCGTTTGGCGAAGTGGTGCGTTTGCCTCAGAACCGCCCGGATATTGAGGTCGACCATCGCGAGTTCGGCTTCCGGCTGCGCTCTGTGCAAGGGGCCGGAGGTGCCGAATCCCGCGCTGGCGACGAAGAGACCGACGTTGAGGGGGAGGGTCTCGGCAAACAGTCGGTCGTTCGTCTCGTCCAAAGCGAGGTCGCCCGCTACGATTCGCGTTTCCGTACCGAAGCGGCCGTCTAACTCCTCAGCCAGGCTTTCGAGCACCTCGCTGCGGCGGGCGGCGATGACAAGGTCGAGACCGCGCCGGGCGAGATCCTGTGCCACTGCGCGCCCGATACCGCTCGTGGCGCCGGTAACGATCGCCCAAGGGCCGTAGCGGTCTCGCCACCGCATGTCGCTCGATGAGAGCGCTCGCCTGATCCCACGGTCACTCATCCGTCCCGCCCGATCTGAAAAAAGGCTGTCCAGTCGTTGCCGGCAAGCTGCACGTTGCCGAGCGCAGGTTGGTTGACAGCGTCAACATAAGGTAACGATCCAGGTTGACGCTGTCAACGTAGGAGCTTTTGCGTAGTTGATCCGAAACGCGACTGCGACGCGTAGAGGCGGGACGACAGTGAGGCAGGGGAGAGACCCTATGGAGCCAGATGCGAGGTCCAGCTTGTCGGTTACTCGGTTAGGGGAGGGACTCTTGGCGGAATTCTTCGCCCGCGAGCCGCTGTTCGCAGGCACAGCGCTGATTCTGTCCATCTTGGCGGCAATGGCGCTGATCGCGCTTTATCTCGATCCGCGCACGCTGGACGGGGTCGGCGTCTGGCTCAAACCCTTTAAGTTCGCAGTGTCCCTGGCGATCTTCCTGATGACCTTAGCTTGGTTCGCCGCCTGGCTGCCCCAGGGCGTAACCGATCATGGCTGGTACCGTGTTTATGCCGTTGCCGTTGTCGTCTGCATCGCCCTGGAGATGATCTGGATCGGCGGTGCTGCGGCCTTCGGCCTGCGCTCTCATTTCAACACCGACATTGCTTTTCTACGCGCCGTCTATCCGGTCATGGGGATCGTCGCGACCTGTCTGCTATCGGTCTGTCTGGTTTATGGAGTGCTGATCCTGGCTGACGGTCGAAGCCCGCTATCTCCGGCCTTGCGTCATGCGGTCGGTCTCGGCCTGATCCTCGCCTTTCTGCTGACCGTGGTTGTCGCGGGACAGATGGCGGGAGGCGCGCCTCCGCTCCGTTCCTTGCCTGTCTCGATCGCCGGCGCGGAAGGATGGCTGGCCATGCTCATGGGCTGGAGGCCGGGCTCGGGCGATCTGCGCCCGGCTCACTTTGCCGCCACACACGCAATGCAAGCACTCCCGCTCTTCGGTCTGCTGGTCGACCGGGTCTTTCCGGCGTCTGCCGCTGCCGGAGCGCCCTGGACGCTGCTTGCCGTCTGGTGCGCCGCGCTGTTGTATGCCGGCATCGTCGCGCATCTGTTTTTCGAGGCGCAGAGGCACACGCTCCAATAGAGATGCTTCCAGGGGAGCTAACTTGGCGACAGGCTGGTATCTCCGCTTGCGGAGCGACTGTCGGATGCCAGGGAGCACGCGGTCGAAGACGGTCCGCATTCGAAGCGTGAGGTGCTGATGCAGGCGGCTCCACTTTGAGCTTGTTTATATGTGTGCAGCATGCATATATATAAGCCATGAATGATGAACGCACGGCCAACCTTCTCGGTGCCTTGGCGCTGGCCCTGACCGATACGTTGACCGAGGTGACCAGCGCCCGGGCGGAACGTGGGGCGGCCGCGCCGGCGGCGCTGGTGCTGGTGAGTTTCTATCCCGGCCAGTCCATCGACTCCCTGGCCCAGACCTTGGGCTTGAGCCATTCTGCGACCGTGCGGCTGGCCGACCGCCTGGCCGGGGACGGTCTTCTGGACCGGCGCGAGGGAACGGACGGCAGGACGACCGCCCTGCATCTCACGCGCAAGGGCAGGGCGCGGGCCGATGCGATTCTGGACGAGCGCGGCCGGGCCTTGACCGGCGCCCTCGGTCCTTTATCGGCCAAGGAACGTGCTCAGTTCTCGCAGCTGCTCGAAAAGGTCCTGGGTGCGCTGACCCGCGACCGGCAACACGCCGATCACATCTGCCGTCTCTGCGACGAGCGCGTCTGTCCGACCGATGACTGTCCCGTCGAATGCGCGGCGGTCGAAAGTCAGGCTGACTGAGATGTCTGCCGTTCTGGATCCGACGGAACCGAGGCAGCCCTCTCGCCGTGGGGTGAAGATGGCTGTAGCCGCCGCCGTGCTGTCCGCGGGTTGCTGGGGGTCCGCCACGGTGATGAGCAAGGGGTTGCTCGCCGTCCTGCCCCCGCTGACGCTGCTGGTCGTGCAGCTTCTGGCATCTATCGCCTTTCTTTGGGTCGCCGTGCTCTGTCTGCGTCTTCGGGTTCGCCTGGACCGGCCGGCGCGCCGGGCAAGTTTGAGCGGTCTCCTGGAGCCGGGCCTATCCTATTCCCTGGGAATCGCCGGCCTGGCTTTGACGACGGCAAGCAATGCCTCGCTGATCGGCACGACGGAACCGCTTTTCATCCTACTGCTCGCTTGGCTGCTGCTGCGCGAGCGGATCGGTGGCGGGGTGGTTGGACTGGCACTGCTCGCCAGTCTTGGCATCGCTCTCGTGGTGCTGCCCGGTAGCGGCAGTGGCGAGGGGTCGTTACTCGGCGACGCCTTGGTCGTGCTTGGCACGCTCTTCGGCGCGCTCTACGTGATCGCGACCCGGAAGCTGGTGATGACGCTCGACCCCCTGCCGCTCTCCGCGTTGCAGCAAAGCGTCGGTTTGCTTTGGACTCTCGGGCTTCTGGCACTTGCTCTGGCGTTCGGTGCGAGCAACTTGGGGCTCGCCGACATCCCGCTCCACGTCCTGCTCTTCGCCGCCTTCACCGGCATCGTGCAGTACGCGCTGGCGTTCTGGCTGTACCTTTTTGCCTTACAGTATCTGCCGGCCAACGTCGCGGCCTTCTATCTGGCCTTGATTCCTGTCTTCGGTGTCGGCGCCGCTTATCTCTTCCTCGGCGAAGCCCTGACCGGAGTACAGTGGTTTGGCGGGGCCCTGATCGTCGTCGCGGTCACCCTGATTTCTCGAGCGCGATCGTCCTAGCGGGACGAGAAGCCGCTTCCAGTTGGGACGTAAAACGCTCTCTAACCTTGTGAGGCGACAGGATCGCTTCGGGGCCGGGAACTGGCTTTTGCGATCACATCGATCACTTCCAATCGCTGGCAGGTTCTGCGCCGCACAAGGCCGACGGTGCGCGATGGAGGATCGCCGTCGAACGGAACATAGCGGATGCCATCGTCCGAAGCGTCCATGGCGATTTCCGGCATCAAGGTGACGCCGCTTCCCGCTCGTACCATCTGTCGCAGTGTCTCTAGGCTGGTCGCACGAAAATCAGGATCCTCCGTGGCACCGACCAGCTGGCAGACTTCCAGCGCTTGCGCCCTCAGGCAGTGACCCTCTTCGAGCAATAGCAACTGATGACGTTCCAGGATGCTCGATGAGACGGACTTCAGGTCCGAGAGCGAACTCTTTGTGCCTACGGCGAGAAAGAAACGGTCCTCGAAAAGTGGTGTGCATATCAGGGAGTCGTCGGAGATCGGCAATGCCAGAAGAGCCGCGTCGATAGCGCCTTGTCGAAGCTTCTCGATGAGAGTGTTCGTTTTCTCTTCAAGCAGAATTAGCCTGAGATTCGGCATTTCCTCGGCCAGTTTCGGCACAAGAGTAGGAAAGACATAACTCGCCAACGTCGGAATTGCGCCTAGCCGGAACTTCCCGGACAGTGGATCATGAAACGATTGGGCTATCTCTCTAATAGACTTCACTTCAGTCAAGACACGGCGAGCCGACGTGATAATTCTCTTCCCAAATTCGGTCGTTGCGACACGCTTGTTCGTCCGTTCGAAAATGAGGACGCCAAGGCCTTCCTCCAGCTTCTTTACCTGGGCGCTGAGCGTCGGCTGGCTCACGGCGCAGTGATCGGCGGCTTGGCTAAAGCTGCCCAGGTCGGCGACTGCAACGATATATTCAAGTTCCCGTAAGTTCATCGTGCAACCTGTGTATTGATATCATCTATAGGCAGTATAGAAACAAACACATATACGCGGATCACGCTCATCAAGTACCCGTTATTGATCGAAGGGATGAGTGTATGACCGACAGTTGTGATCGCTTTCACATAACACGTAAGTCTGAAGCGGCTGCGCCGCGCCTGCCGGCCTCGGCAACTGCGGTCTCTGCGCTTGTCTCGAATGTCGGAGCATTGGCTTCCATACCCATCGGGTTAGCTGCGACTTGCCGCGTGAGTGCGGTGGCTCAGCTACAGACATCGTACCTGTCAGCGTCAACTTCCACCTCTTTTCAGGAGTTTTGGAGTGCCTCTGAGTATCGGTAGCACGCCTTTAGAGACAGTTTTGCGCAGCATCGTCGAGATCGCAAAAACCCGCTACGCGCCTCGGACACGTGAAGGAGTAGAGATATGAAACCCGGCCTGAGATCTGCGTTGCTTGCAACATCCGCCGCATTGATTCTAGGTGCGACCGCTGTGTCGGCTGAAACCTTGACCCGTAAGAACGGGGCGCCGGTCGGCGATAACCTGAACTCCCAGACCGCGGGACCGAACGGTCCGGTTCTCCTGCAGGATACCGACCTGATCGAGAAGCTCTCGGCCTTCGATCGCGAGCGTATTCCCGAGCGCGTGGTGCACGCGCGTGGCGTCGCGGCGAAGGGCGTCTTCACGGCGACGGCCGATCTCAGCGACATCACCCGCGCCGATCCCTTTGAGGAAGTCGGCAAGGAAACGCCGGTTCTGTTGCGATTTTCTTCGGTGATCAACTCGAAGGGGTCGCCTGAAACGCTCCGCGATCCCCGCGGCTTCGCCGTGAAGTGGTACACCGACGAGGGTAACTGGGATCTGGTTGGGAACAACTTCCCGGTCTTTTTCATCCGGGATGCCAAGCAGTTCCCGGACATGGTTCACAGCCTCAAGCCGGATCCGATCACCAACCTGCAGGATCCGAATCGCTACTTCGACTTCTTCTCGTTCAAGCCCGAAGCCACGCATATGCTGACGCTGCTCTACTCGCCGCTCGGCATTCCGGCCAACCTGCGGGAGATGGACGCGTCGGGGATTCACGCCTTCAAGTTCGTGAACACGAGCTGCGACGTGACCTACGTCAAGTTCACCTGGCAGTCCCGTCAGGGCAATCGCGGTCTGACGCCGGAGGAAGCGGCGGAGATTCAGGCGACCAACTTCAACCACCACACCGAGGATCTTTACGAGAATATCGGCGCCGGGAACTATCCGGTCTGGGACTTGATGATTCAGACGCTGGAGCCGAGCCAGCTGGATGACTTCGACTTCAATCCGCTCGATACGACGAAGATCTGGCCGGAGGAGCTGGTGCCGTCGCGGAAGGTCGGGGAGATGGTTCTGAATGAAGTGCCCGACAACTTCTTTCAGTGGTCGGAGCAGTCGGCTTTCGCACCGAGCAACCTGATTCCCGGCATCGAAGCCTCGGAGGATCGGATGCTGCAGGGCCGTCTCTTCTCTTACGCGGACACGCAACGCTATCGGCTGGGGACCAATCACTTCCAGTTGGCGCCGAACAAGCCGCGCTCGAACGTCCATGCGATCAGCGTTCAGGACGGTGCCGGGTTCTCTCATCCCCGCGCGTCGAGCACCAACTACTACCCCAGCCGCTACACGGACGATGCGGGCTTCGCCACCACGAACGCGGACTTCCGCGCTTGCGAAACGCCTTTGACCGGAACGACTCAGCAGATCCCGTTCCAGAAGACGCAAGACTTCCAGCAAGCGGGTGATCTTTTCCGCTCGTTCGATCAGCGATCGCAGGACTCCCTGGTCGAAACCTTCGGTGACGATCTGGCGAAAGTCGAAAGCCAGGAGATTCGGGACATCATAACCTCGTTCCTCTACAAGGCCGATGAGGACTACGGCACGCGGGTTGGTGCCATCGCCAACGCCGATATGGACGAAGTCAAACGTCTGGCCGATTCCTACAACTGAGAAGGGAGGGGCGGCAGACTCTGCTGCCCCTTTTCATGATGAAAAAGTCTCTGGGTATTCTCGTTTTCTCAGCAGTCGCTCTGTCGCAGGCTAGCGCCTCTGCCGGCGATTCTCCGATTGACATCTTCGATGCGGCGCGTGCCGGCGATCTCGACGCCGTTGCGGGCTACCTTGCCAAGGGCGGCGATACCGAGGTCAGCACCGAGCTCGGCCACACGCCCTTCATTCTCGCCACCTACAACGGGCGAGTGGAGGCGGCCAAGATGCTGTTGGAGGCCGGTGCCGAGGCCTGCGCGATCGATACACAGGGCAGTTCAGCCTCCATGGGTGTGATCTTCCAGGGTCATACCGACATCCTGAAGTGGCTGACCAACGTGACGGGCTGCGATATCAACCATCGCAACTATGCGGGTCAAACGGCACTGATGATGGCGTCTCTATTCGATCGGATCGAGATCGCGGAGTGGCTTCTGCAGCAGGGGGCCGATCCCTCCATCGCGGACCATCGCGGCAATACCGCGGAAAGCCTCGCCCGCGGCCAGGGGCTGATCGAGATGCAAGAGCTTCTGCAGTCTCACCGGCAGCTCAGCAAGGGCCAGTCGTCCTTGAACTAGGCCGTGTTCGCCCAAGGTTCGGTGGTAACCGGACAGATGCTCTTGAGAGCGCGATCGCCCTAGTCGGAGTCGCTCTGGCGCTTCCAGCTCGGGCGATCCTGTTCTAGTCGTCCGCCTCCGCGCGGCGGGCGCGGCGGACCAGCATGATGGTGGCGTAGGCGCCGAGCAGCAGCAGGGCGGCGCCCACCGTCGTCAGGGTGCCCAGCGTCGGGACCAGCGGCGTATAGCCCGACACCATCTTGGCATAGAGCCATTCGGGAATCGTGGAATCGGCGCCTGTCGTGAAGAGCGACAGCGGGAAGTTGCCCCAGGACAGCAGGAAGCTGAAGAGCGCACCGGAGAAGATGCCGGGCCAGAGAACGGGCAGGGTCACTTCGCGAAAGACCTGCCAGCGGGTGGCGCCGAGATCGTAGGCCGCTTCCTCCCAGGCGGGGTTGAAGCCGTAGACCTGGATCGAAATCACCAGGGTGGCGATCGGCAGGATCCAGACCAGATGCGCGAAGACGGCGGTCATCCAGCTCGTCGGGATACCGAGCGCGGAATACCAGAGCAGCAGCGCCAACCCGAGCACCGCCTGGGGAAAGAAGATCGGCAGCAGCAGAAGCTTCTGATAGAGCGTCCGCCCCTTCCAGTCGTAGCGCGCGAAGGCGAGCGCGCCCAGAAAGGCCAGGACCACCGAGATCACCGTGACGATGGCGGCCACGGTCAAGCTGGTCCAGAGCAGGTCGCGCACCGACAGAGAGGTGAAGGCGTCTTCGTACCAGCGCGTGTCGAACCTCGGGACCGGAAAGCGGAAGTAGCGCTGCCGCGAGAAGGACGCCAGCGCGATGGCCGCTATGGGCAGGTAGAGAAAGACCAGGATCGCCCCGATCCAGACGCCAAGCAGTCGCTTCATCAGGGGGGAGGTTGTGAGCGCGCCCATCGCCGTCGCCCCCTCAGCCCCGGCCCAGGATCTTGTCGAGGTCGAGTCTGCTCAGAACCGCGAAGACCAGCCCGCCGGCCAGCACGATCAGCAGCACCGAGAGGGCGGCGCCCTTCGGCCAGTTCTGGGCGAAGGTGAAGGCGGATTCGATGTCGTCGGCGATCATCACGATGGCCGAACCGCCCAGGATCTTGGACTCCGCCAGCGACCCCAGCGCCAGGATGAAGGTCAGCAGACAGCCGATCAGGATGCCCGGCATGGCCAGCGGCAGCTCGATCTCGCGGAAGAGCTGCCAGCGGCTGGCGCCCAGGTCGACGGCGGCCTCGCGCAGCCGGTCGGGGACCATCGACAGCCCCAGGACCATCGGGAAGAGCATGAAGGGCAGATAGACGTAGACCAGCCCCAGCACGATGGCCGGAACCGTATAGAGCAGGCCGGAGATGTCGAGGCCGAGCCAGAGGTCGGCGGCACCGGGCAGCACGCCGCCCTTGACCAGCGACAGCACCCAGCCGAACAGGCGAATGTTCTCGCTGACGAACAGCGGGACCACCAGCAGCAGCGTCAGGATGTTCGCCGCCCGGCCGAAGACCTTGGTCATGGCGTAGGCCAGCGGGTAGCAGATCAGGATCAGCAGAACGACGGTCACCGTCGCCAGCGCGAAGGACCAGGCGAAGGAGATCCAGTAGGACTGGGTGACGATGTCGACGTAGTTCTGGGTCGTCCAGGCGCCGCCTAGGTCGAAGGTCTTCGGCGGAATCAGGGAGAAGGCGGCGACCAGCAGCAGCGGCCCCAGGAAGCCGAGCGCGAGCAGCAGCATCGGCGGGGCGGCCAGCAGCGCGCCGGGCTGCCGCAGCCAGCCGCCCAGCTGCGCCGGCAGGCTCGCACTGTGCCGCCGCCGGGCGTGGCCGGCGTCTTCTAGCTCGCTTTCCAGCGCGCGCACGTCGGTTCCCAGGCTCACGGCGTCACTCCTCGAACAGCATGGCCTCGGCCGGATCCCAGCCGATGGTCACGCTGTCGTCGAGCTGGCCCTGGTAGCGCTGCTCGCGCAGCTTCTCGACCAGAAAGACGCCGCTGCCGACATGCACCTGGTACTGCATGCGCGAGCCCAGGGAGTACTCGTTATAGAGACGGCCCTCCAGCCGGTTCGGCGTGGCATCCGCCGCGCCGTTCAGGAAGCGGAAGGCCTCGGGACGGATCACCAGGAAGCCCTTGGTGAAGCCCTCCGGCATGGCGGGACCCTGCAGCAGCGCACCGCTGGCGCCGTCCCGCAGCTTGTCGCCGTCGCGCGCCACCTCCAGCACGTTGACCTCGCCCATGAACTCGCTGACGAAGCGGTTGCGCGGGCGGTTGTAGATCTCGTCCGGGGTGCCGACCTGGACGACGCGGCCGCCGCGCATGATCGCGATGCGGTCGCTCATCACCATGGCCTCCTCCAGGGAGTGGGTGATGTAGACGAAGGTCTTGCCGGTCTCCCGGTGAATGTCCTTCAGCTCTTTCTCCAGCGCCTTGCGCAGCCGGTAGTCGATGGCGCTCAGCGGCTCGTCGAAGAACAGGATCTCGGGGTCGAAGGCCAGGGCGCGGGCCAGCGCGACCCGCTGCTGCTCGCCGCCGGAACACTTGCCGACGGCCTTGCCGTAATAGTCCTGCGGCAGGTGAAGCTGCTGCAGGAGCTGCTCGCAGCGGCCCCGCCGTTCCGCCGCTGGCACGCCGCGGATCTTCAGCGGGAACTCGATGTTCTGTCCCACCGTCTTGTGCGGAAACAGCGCCAGCGACTGGAAGACCATGCAGGTCGGCCGCTTGTTGGCGGGGACGTCGTTGATCCGCGTGCCGCGCAGCAGGATGTTACCGTCGCTCGGCTTGTCCATCCCGACCAGCATGCGGATCAGTGTCGTCTTGCCGGAACCGGACGGCCCGACGATGGTGAAGAACTCGCCTTCGCGGATGTCGAGGTTGACCCGTTCGACGGCCACGAAATCGCCGAACAGCTTGTCGACGTTCTGCAGACGCAGGATGGGGGCGGCGCTCTCCGCGATTGCCGGCGTGGCACTGTCCATTGCGCGCGAATACCCTTCAGGAACGGAAGATATCGTTGCCAGCATGCGTCGGCGGAGCGGCCGCGGTCCAGCGCCGCCGCTCCGCCGCCGATGGCTCGCGAATCCTACCCCTGCCGCTCGCGCCGCGCGGCGGAGTAGATCGGGTACATCTCCGCGTAGTCAGGGTTGATGTCGTAGTCGACCGAACGCGCCATCTCCTCTTCCAGGCTGTCCCACTGGATGGCGTCCAGCTCCTCGGAATCGAACTTCTCCATCACCTGCGGATCGCCCATCTGCGCGACCGGGTTGTAGGTGCCCTCCGCGAAGGCGACCTGCTTCGACATCTCGGGGCGCTGGATGAACTCCAGGAAGGTTGGCCCCAGAGTCGAGGGGTTGGGGTTGTTGACCAGGCTGGTCAGCTCGATCCAGACGATGCCGCCCTTGCCGTCGATCGGGCCCGACTTCGGCGTGATGGCGCGAATGTTGGTGGCGCCGTCGTAGCGCGCCGGCGAGGCCGTGTAGGTGCCGCCGGTGAAGTAGGCGTCGATCTCGCCGTTGATCAGCGCCAGGTTCATCTGCACCAGATCGTCGGACAGTAGCTTGGCGCCGTTGAACACTTGGCGCGCGACGGTCTCGAAGGCCGCGAACTCTTCCGGCGTGTGCTCCTTGAAGGGAGAGAAGCCCGCCGCGATGCACATGTGGAAGACGTTCCAGTTGTCGTAGGTCAGGACGCCGAAGCGGTCCTTCATGGCGGGGTCGAGGAAGATGTTCCAGCCCTCGTCCTCGGCCATCTCGCGGCTGATCTTGTCGGTGTTGACCACGAAGCTGAAGGGGCCGAAGCGCTGGCAGACGCCCAGCATCTCCTCGCCTGACTTGTCGAGCGCCCATTCGAAGGGCCAGGCGAACTTCGGCAGCATCTTTTCGTGGTAGGGGGCGAAGACTTCCTTATCCACGGGCTTGATCAGGCCCTCCGGGTACATCCACTCGCGCGCCCAGGGATTGTTGAGGTTGATGATGTCCCAGATCTCGGTCTCGCCGGCACGCAGCTTGTTGATCGCGTCGGGGTCGGAGATCAGGCCCTCGGCGCGCACCCTGGCGTCGAACTCGCGGCGGAAGGGGTCGAGCACGTCGTCGGAGGTGTAGCCCTCCCAGGCGTAGACGTTCAGCTCGTCGGTCCGTTCGGCCCTTGCGCTCCGGAAGGTCGGTCCCAAGCCGGCGGCCAAGCCGGCCGTGACGCCGGTCATCTGCAGGAAGTTTCGGCGGGTGAGGGGGAAAGAGGCCATGGTCATCGCGCTCCCTTACTGTGCGTGGTCCCTGTTCATCGTGCCGTCTTCGTCGCATCTCGGCGGCCAGCCCCGGTCGGCGATCGAAGGATCGCACGCCGAGCGCAGCGCGCACCGATCTGCGGCTTTGCGGCCTCGCCTGACCTCCGGCCTCGTTGTCGCGTGTTGGGCCCCTTGTCCGAGCCGCCGCACGGTGAGTGGGCCGATTGGTTCTCTTCGTATACTATCCTGACCCAGTAACTTGGTAGGTCACAACAGGAAACTGTAACTTGCCGCATCTCCAGTCCTGTTTTGCCCCGGAGATGCGATTTGCCATAACGATGCTAGTCACCTATCCCGCAGTGCACAATAAGAGAAATCGGCGGCTGGTCAGTGTTCCGGACTCAAGACCGACTCTATTGTGCTCTCCGAGGCCGCCTTGCGATCTGCCACATCAGCGAAGCTCCGCCAGGATATCGGCCGTCGCCGCGACGCGCGCGTAGCCGCGCATGGCCTCCAGGGTCCGGGCATGGGCTTCGGGGCTGCTGCCGCAGCAGGCGTCGCCCACCAGTGTGACCCGGTAGCCCAGGTCGGCAGCATCGCGTACGGCGGATTCGACGCACTGGTCGGTGAAGACGCCCGCGATCGCGAGGTCCTCGACGCCCAGGTTGCGCAGCAGGTAGTGCAGGTTGGTGGAGGGAAAGACGCCCGACGCGGTCTTCGGCAAGACGATCTCGTCCGCGGCCGGTGCCACCGCTTCCATGATCTCCGCCTCGCGAGATCCCTTTGAAACCAATATGTTGGAGAGCTTGTGATCGAGGCCGCGGTCGCGGCCGTCCTGGGTCAGGGCCTCGATCACGCAGTAAAGCACCTCGATGCCGCTCTGCCGGCTGGCCGCCGCCAGCGCCGCCGCGTTCGGCAGGGTCGCGCCCTCGAGCTGTGCGAAGTAGGCGGCCTTGCGCGCCTCGCTCCAGCGGCTCGGCTGTCCGGTGAAAGTGCCGCCGTCGCGGGCACAGCAGTGGCGTTGCAGATCGACCAGCAGTAGAGCGCTGCGTCCTGGCTTCAGCGGGCGGTCGCGAGGTTCGAGCGGAGCGGGCGGAAGGGGCATGGGGCAACCTCGTTCTTGAAGTGATGTTATGGCGAATGAAATTGGGACTTCGCAGATTGCCTGTTGGCAACCCCACAACGGTTGGGCAGACTGCAGCCGGATCGAAGGCGGCGCGAGACCGGCCGGTTCGGACGATCCGCCGGCAGCGCTCCGGAGCCTATCCGGCCCGGTACGACGCCTCCCGGTTTGCGATGCGTTCGGCCATGCGATGCGTTCAGGCGAAGGAAGCGGCTCATGGATTTCATCTTCATGCTGACCCGGGAGGATCAGACCGTCGAGGACTGTCTGACGGTCTTCGATGAAATCCGCAGCGTCGGGGTGTGCCACCTGGGCTTCAAGGACCTGGGCGCGGACCGTCGCACGCTGGAGGAGCTGAACCGCCGGATCAAGGACAGCGGCGCGGTCAGCTACATGGAGGTGGTCGCGACCACCCGCGAGGACGTGCTCCGCTCGGCCCGCACCGCGCGGGAAATCGGCGTCGATCGCCTGATGGGCGGCACCGACCTCGACGCGGTGCTGGAGATCCTGGAAGGCTCGGACATCGGCTACTATCCCTTCCCGGGTCTGCCCGAGGGGCATCCGACCAAGCTGGGCGGTACGCCTGACCTGATCGAGCAGCACTGCCGCGACTTCGTAAAGCGCGGCTGCGCCGGGGCCGATCTGCTGGCCTATCGCGCGACCGACGCGGAGCCGCTGGAACTGGTGCGCGCCGCCCGCCGCGGCCTCGGCAGCCGTGGTGAACTGGTGGTGGCCGGCAGCGTCGACGGGCGGGCCCGTATCCGGGCCCTGGCCGAGGCCGGCGCCGACGCCTTCACCATCGGCTCGGCCGCCTTCGACGGCGCCTTCTCGCCGCGCAAGGGCTCGCTGCGCAGTCAACTCCAGGACATTCTGCAGGCCGCCGCCGGAGCCGGCCCGGCCCTGCAGGCCGCCGGCTGAACCCGGCCTCTTCGTCGCTGGGCAACCTGTCCGATTTGCGCAAGCGCCTCGCCTAAGTAAAGAGACGGGCTCGGCAGCGCAGTGGCCGCCGCTTGCCGCGGCGCCACGGCGATTGTTAGCTTCTGGCTCGCGCTTCGACTGCTGACCCAGGCCCATGATCGCAACTCCGCTCAAGCGCCGGACTTCCAAGGACGAACGCCGCCGCCGCATCGTGGCCGAGCTGCAGGCGAACCCGACCGTGCGGATCTCGGAGTTGGCGCGGCTCTTCGGCGTTACCACGGAGACCGTGCGCCGGGACGTGGACAGTCTCTCGGACGAGGGGCTGGTGAGCCGCACCTATGGCGGCGCCGCGGCGACGACGCTCAGTCGGGAGCCGAGCCTGGACGAGCGTCACGGCCTCCTGGTCGCCGAGCGCCAGCGGATCGCCCGTGCCGCCGTCGACTTCGTCGAGGACGGTCAGGTGCTGATGATCGATTCCGGCGCGACCACGGCGCACTTCGTCCGGCGTCTGGCCGTCGAGCGCCAGCGCCTGACGGTCATCACCAACGGCACCGGGCTGGCGGCCGCCTTGGCAGCCAACGCCAGCTTCCGGGTACTGCTCTGCCCCGGCGACTACAACGCCAGCGAAAGCGGCACCTATGGGCCGGAGGTCGGCGCCTTTCTGGAACGCTACCGCGCCGACCGGGCCTTCGTCGGGGCCGGCGGCATGACCCTGGAGGGGCCGAACGACGTCTCCGCCGAACTCTGCTGGGTCAAGCGCGCCATGATCGAGCGGGCGCGCGAGACCACGCTGCTGATCGACCACAGCAAGTTCGACCGCTTCGGCTTGTTGCGCATCTGCGCGCCCGAGGATTTGCGGCGGGTGGTCAGCGACGCGCCGCTGCCTGCGGAGCTGGCTCAGGCCCTGCGGCACAAGGGCGTGGAGGTTGTGATCGCGCCGGACGAGAGCGCAGCCGGCAACGGAGAAGAGGCGGCTGCCGGGCCTCTCAGGACAACGGCTTTTCGAGCATAACCACCCGCTTCTCGGGACTCGAGTCCACCTTGGCCAGTTCCGCGAAGCCGATGGCCTTGTGGAAGGCCAGCGAGACGGGGTTGGGCGGGATCTCGTTGACCTCGCAGAAGATGCGCGGCGGCTGCGGCTCCAGCGCCTCGACGGCGGCATAGAGCTTGCGCCCGACGCCCAGGCCGCGCGCGGCGGGGGCGACCACGATGCGGTCGACGTAGACGAAGGCGTCCCGCGAGGCGCCATAGCGGTCCCGGAACCAGCCGTAGTAGACGCTGTCGTGGTCGCTGTCTGCGTCCACCGCGATCAGGAACCCCAGCAGATCGTCTCCACGCCGGGCGGTCACGGCCAGGCGGGCCAGCGCCAGCAGGCGTCGGAAGCGCTCCTCCGGCAGGCCGGGGACATGCGGCTCGGCGGCATTGTTCAGCGCCAGGGCCTCGGGAATGTCGGCCTCGCTCAGCGCTGCGATCTCGACCGCCGCACTTTTGCTGGCTGTGCTCATGCGGCTTGGCGCTGCCGGCGCGTCTCGGCGACCAGATCGACCCAGCGCTCGGCGAAGGTCTCGGCCCAGCGGCGGGCGCCGAGATGCTGCTGCCGCACCTGGGTGTCGAAGGCCTCGAAGAACCCGGCCGGCGCGTCTTCCGCATGCTCGGCGAAGGCCATGACCCATTGGCGCAGCGTGTCCACCGGCGCCTCGCAGTGGAACTGGAGGCCATAGGCCAGGCGGCCGATGCGGAAGGCCTGGTTGGTGCAGACGCTGCCGGTCATCAGCAGCTCGGCCCCCTCGGGCAGGTCGAAGCTGTCGACATGCCACTGCATCAGGGACGGCTCCGGCTCCAGCCCGCGCAGCAGCGGGTCGGAGAGCCCGGCCAGCGTGGTCTGCAGCGGCGTGAAGCCGATCTCCAGCGACGGCATGCGCCAGCCCTTCGCGCCCCAGGCTCGCGCGATCAGCTGTGCGCCCAGGCAGATGCCCAGCACCGGCCGGCCGGCGGCCTCGAAGTCCCGGATCAGCTCGACGAGCCCGGGCAGGTAGGGGTGCCCGGCATCGTCCCCGGCGCTCATCAGGCCGCCCAGCACGATCAGGCCGTCGTAGTCTCCCGGCGTTTCGGGAAGCTCGGTTTTGACCGTCGGATCCGCTGAGTGGCGGTCTTCCGGTGCCAGCAGCGCGTCGTAGTAGCCGCCGCGCCGCAGGATCGCTTCGCCGAAGTACCCGGCCGGGTCGTGCCGGTTGTTCAGGATCGTCAGAATGCGCACGTCCGCTCCCGCTCCGTCGGCAACCTGAGCTGCATGCCTAGTTCGCCGCCTGCTTGTCGCGGTGATAATCGAAGGTGGCGTTGATCATGTCCAGCAGGTGCTGCAGGCCGGTGGTCGGCGGGTACTTGGCCGGGCGATCGGGGCCGCAGCAGGTCTCCAGGCAGGAGACCTCGGCGTCGTGATCGGGGTCGAAGAAGAAGGGCACGGAGTAGCGTTCGCGGCCCGAGGTGTTGATCACTCGGTGCTGGGTCGAGGCGAAGATGTCGTTGGTCCAGCGCGCCATCATGTCGCCGATGTTGACCACGAAGGAGTCCGCCACGAAGGGCGCGTCGATCCAGTCGCCGGCGGCGTTGCGAACCTGCAGCCCGCCGATCTCGTCTTGCGCCAGAATGGTCAGGCAGCCGAAGTCGGTGTGGGCGCCGGCGCCGATCTGCGCCTCGCTGATGCGGCCCTGCTGCGGCGGATAGTGCAGCGGCCCGACGGTCGCCATGGGCAGCTCGAGATCGCGGTCGAAGTGATCTTCCGGCAGCTCCAGGGCCAGGGCGAAGGCCCGCATGAGCTGGCGCCCCAGATCGTTGAGACTGTCGAAGTAGCTCTGCAGCGTCTCCTGGAAGCCGGGCAGGTCGCTCGGCCACTGATTGGGGCCGTGCAGCGCCGTGCCGGCGCGGACCAGCGGATGATCGCGCGGCAGGTCGCGGCCGATCTTGATGCCTTCCTTGAGGTCGCCGCCCTGGGTCTGCTTGGCCGGGTCCAGGTTCTCGCCGCCCAGCTTGAAGTAGCCGCGGTGGCAGGCCGAGCGTTCGATATCGATCTCCAGCTTGCGCGCTAGCGGCTGGTCGAAGAAGCGCTTGGCTTCGGCGAAGACCGCCGCCCGCAAGGCGGCCGGCACGCCGTGATTGACGACGTAGAAGAAGCCGATGTTGCGGCAGGCTTCTCCGATCTGGCGCGCGACCTCCTTCCGCTCGCCCGGTGTGCCCTTCAGAAAGCTGCCGAGGTCGATCACCGGGACCGCATCGAGCGGGATCCGCGCGGCGAGCAGGGCCGGGTCGAGAGCGGCCGTCGCCGACGGCGGGGGTCCGGGGGTCTCAGGGCTCTCGGTCATAGCCTCGTATCCTGCAAAAGTCCGATGATTTTGAAGGTACCATGCAAGACTTGGCAGCTCCAACATTCGAAGCATTGAGGAGGGGCGTTCCCATCTGTCATAACCTGCGTCCTAGACCGTTTGACCGGCAAGCGGTTGCGCAGGCGAAGCAGCGCATAGCCGGCATGCGCCCAGTGGGCGTGAAGCGGGCGGGCGGGCGGCAGGACGGACGGGGAGGGCGCATGGCCGAGACGGCGGACAGGATGGCGCAGACAAGGCCGGCGCGCGATCGGGTGCTTCTGGGCGTCGATCTCGGCGCCGGCAGCCTGAAGGCCAGCGTGATCGCGCCGGACGGCCGTCTGCTGGGCGAGGCGGCGCAGCCGGTCGCGACGCGGCACCCGCAGTTCGGCTGGGCCGAGCAGGATCCGGACTCCTGGCTCGCGGCCTTCAACGCGGCGGTGCCGCGGGCGCTCGCCGCCGCCGCTGTGGCGGCCGGCGACATCGCCGGCATCGGCCTCTCGGCCGGGGCGCATATTCCGGTGCTGCTGGACGAGGCCGACCGGCCACTGCGCCCGGCGATCCTCTGGTCCGATACCCGAGCGGCGGCGGAGGCGGCGGCGCTGCATGAGGAGGCCGGCGATCTGATCCTGGCGCGCTCGCTGAACAAGGCCAACGCCACCTGGTCGCTGCCGATGCTGGCCTGGATCAAGCGGCACGAGCCGGAGATCGCGGCCAGGACCCGCAAGCTCTGTTTGGCCAAGGACTACCTGCGGCTCTGTCTGACCGGCACCTGGGAAACCGACTTCTCCGACGTGATCGGCGCGCTGATGGCCGACGTGCGCAGCGGCGGCTGGTCGCAGGAGCTCTGCGCCCTCATCGACTGGCCGATGGAGACCCTGCCGCCTGTGGTGGCGCCGACCCAGGTGGTCGGCGGGGTCACGGCCGCGGCGGCGGAGGCCGCCGGGCTTGCGGCCGGCACGCCGGTGGTCTGCGGCTCCAACGACACCACGGTGGAGTTCTTCGGAATCGGCGCGGTCGAGCCGGGCATGGGGGCGATCAAGCTGGCGACGGCCGGCGTGCTCTTCTCCGCCGTGGACCATCCCCTGGTGAACCCGCCGATCTCCTGCTACCCGCACATCCTGCCGGGCCTCTACTACACCGCGACCGGCACCAACTCCTGCGCCTCTTCTCACCGCTGGGTGCGCGACACGCTGTTTCAGCCGAGCGGCGGCACGGTCGATGGTGCTGCGGTCTTCGCCGAGATGGATCGCCTCGCCGGCACGGTTGCGCCCGGCAGCGGCGGCTTGCTGTTTCACCCCTATCTGCAGGGCGAGCGGGCACCCTATTGGGACCCGCTGTTGCGAGCCGACTTCGTCGGCTTGACCATGCAGCACGGCCGGGCGGAGATCGCCCGTGCCGTCTACGAAGGCATCGCCTGTTCGATCCGCGACCTGGTCGAGCAGGCGCGCGGCCTGGGGCAGGAGGTGGGGGAGGTGCGGCTGATCGGCGGCGGCGCCAAGTCCGCCACCTGGCGCCAGATCATCGCCGACGTCACCGGCCTGTCGCTGTCTCTGCCCGGCAACGGCGACGCCTCCTTCGGCGCCGCCCTGATCGCCGGGGTCGGCGTCGGTCTCTTCCCCGACCCGCGCGCCGCGGTCGAGGCCTGCGTCACCACCGTCGCCCGGGCCGAGCCCGACCCCGCGCGCCTGGCCTTCTACGACGAGCTCTTCGGTCTCTACCGCGAGACGCAGCAGGCCCTGGCGCCGATCAATCACAAGCTCCACGCCCTAGCCGGTCCGAAGAGCTGAGCGGAGTCCCGTTCGAGGCGATTGTCGGGACCGCACCGGCGGCGTAGGCTCCGCAGCAAATCCAACCCCAAGCGAACGAGGTTTCCCATGGCCGCCGTGCTGTCCTTCGATGATCTCAAGTCCCGCGCCGCCGGGCTGCAGTTCCGCAGCCAGGCTTTCATCGGCGGCCGCTATGTCGACGCTGCCTCCGGCGAGACCTTCGACTGCATCAGCCCGGTCGACGGCCGGGTGCTGACCCAGGTCGCCGCCTGCGGCGCGGAGGACGTCGACCGCGCGGTCAAGGCGGCGCGTGCCGCCTTCGAGTCCGGCGCCTGGCGCGACATGGCGCCGGCCCGGCGCAAGGCCAAGCTGCTGAAGTTCGCCGAGCTGATTAAGGCACACCACGATGAGCTGGCGCTGCTGGAGACGCTCGACATGGGTAAGCCGATCGGCGACTCCCATGCCGTCGACGTGCCGGCGACGGTGAACTGCATCCGCTGGTACGCCGAGGCCGCCGACAAGATCTACGACGAGGTCGCACCGACCGATCCCAAGGTGCTGGCGATGATCCGGCGCGAGCCGGTCGGCGTGGTGGCCGCCATCGTGCCCTGGAACTTCCCGATGATCATGGCGGCCTGGAAGATCGGCCCGGCGCTCGCCACCGGCAACTCGCTGATCCTCAAGCCCGCCGAGCAGTCCTCGCTCAGCGCCATCCGCATCGCCGAGCTGGCGGCCGAGGCGGGCATTCCCGAGGGTGTCTTCCAGGTGGTGCCGGGCCTGGGCGAGCAGGCGGGCAAGGCCCTGGGCCTGCACCCGGATGTGGACGCCATCGCCTTCACCGGCTCCGGCGAGGTCGGCAAGCTGCTGCTGCAGTACTCGGGGCAGTCGAACATGAAGCGGGTGGCGCTGGAGTGCGGCGGCAAGACCCCGCACATCGTGCTGGCCGATACCAGCGACCTGGACCAGGCGGCCGAGGCGGCGGCCTGGGGGATCTTCTTCAACCAGGGCGAAGTCTGTAACGCTGGCTCCCGTCTGCTGGTGCAGGAGTCCATCAAGGACGCTCTGATGGAGAAGCTCCTGAACATCTCCCGCGGCATCAAGGTCGGCAATCCGCTGGACCCCCAGACCAAGATGGGGGCCATCGTCGACCGGGCGCAGATGGACAAGGTCCTGCGCTACATCGGCATCGGCCAGCAGGAGGGCGCGCAGCTGGTGCTCGGCGGCCAGCAGCTCCAGACCGCCGAGGGCGGCTACTACGTGGAGCCGACGGTCTTCGACCGGGTCGACAACCGCATGACCATCGCCCAGGAGGAGATCTTCGGCCCGGTGCTCTCCACACTGACTTTCAAGGACGCCGAAGAGGGCCTGAAGATCGCCAACGATACGGTCTACGGCCTGGCGGCCGCCGTCTGGACCAAGAACATCGACACGGCGCACAAGATGGCCCGCGGCCTGCGCGCCGGCTCGGTCTGGATCAACTGCTTCGACGGCGGCGACATCACCACGCCCTTCGGCGGCTACAAGCAGTCGGGCTTCGGCCGCGACAAGTCGCTCCACGCCCTCGACAAGTACACCGAGCTGAAGACCGTCTGGATCGAGCTGGGCGGCTAGAGCGCGATCGTCCTAGGCGGAAGCGCGGCGCTTCCGCTTGGGATGTGAAGCGCTCTCTAACCTTCTGATTTCACGGAATTCACGCCCGCTTGGTCTGGCCGTCCAGAGTCAGCAGCGGGCCGTAAAGCTCCGGCCGGCGGTCGCGGAAGAAGCCCCAGGAGGCGCGGGCGGCCCGGATCGCCTCCAGGTCGAAGGTCGCGGTGATCACGCCTTCTTCCGTCTCCGCCTCCGTGACCTTCGCGCCGGTGGCGTCGGCGATGAAGGAGGCGCCGTAGAAGCGCATGATCGCCGCCTCCGCCTGCTCTTCGCCGATACGGTTGCTGGCGACCAGCGGCACCATGTTGGCGGCGGCATGGCCCTGCATGGCGCGCTGCCAATGGTCCCTGGAGTTGAGGCTCGGGTCCTGCGGCTCGCTGCCGATGGCGGTGGGGTAGAACAGGATTTCCGCGCCCTGCAGCGCCATGGCCCGGGCGCATTCCGGAAACCACTGGTCCCAGCAGATGCCGGCGCCGAGCCGGCCGTAGGCCGTGTCCCAGACCCGGAAGCCGGTGTCGCCGGGGTTGAAGTAGAACTTCTCCTGATAGCCTGGACCGTCGGGAATGTGGGACTTGCGGTAGAGACCCAGCACCGCGCCGTCGGCATCGACCATGGCCAGGGCGTTGTAGTGGGCGTTGTTGGCCCGCTCGAAGAAGCTGACCGGCAGCACCACCCCTAGCTCCTTGGCCAGGGCCGCGAAGCGCGCGATGACGGGATTGTCCGCGAAGGGCCGGGCGAGGGCGAAGAGCTCCTGCTTCTGGTCCGGGCAGAAGTAGGGCGTCTCGAACAGCTCCTGCAGCAGGATGACCTGCGCCCCCTGGGCGGCCGCCTCCCGCACCAGGCCCTCGGCCCGGTCCAGGTTGGCGGCGCTGTCCCAGGAGCAGGCCATCTGGGTCGCGGCGACGGTGATCTCACGAGCCATGGTGAGCTCTCCCAAGGGACATGCGCGCCATGCGGCCGCGGTTCACATCCGCGCCCATCGAGTCGTTAAGCATCGGCAACCCCAGCGAAGGCGCGGGTGACCTCTTCCTTTGCGCCGCCTTGCAGGCAATGGCCGTGCGCTATGATGAGATTATCGAAATCCCAGCCTACAATCTTGTCGATGCTCCGCCGCATGGCCGTCTTATCCCGAATGCTGAGTTTCACGTCCAGGGGGACACCGCCGTCTTTGCCTAAGACGCCAGCCATCCCCTTGATACCGCGCCAGATCCACGTTTCACCGGCGGCTTCATGTTTCTGGATCAAGTCCGTGATGATGAGCGTCCTGGAAGGCCGGTGCAGAAAAGCGACCTCATCCAGAACCGAATGTCCTTCAATCGCACAATGATCGATTTCGCTGCTCCAGGCGGGGGCGAGGTCGTTCGTCAGCAGCGCATCGACAGCGATATCGGGATGACGTTTGTTGAACCCCGGCGAGGCCCAAACCTTGGCGGAAGGATAGAGGGCCTTCCAAGGCCCGATGCCAAGGCTATGGATCTTGTTGGGCGCAACGAGATGCTCGACCGGGCCCAGCTGATCGACGGCGCGGCGACGTTCCGGCGTCGGCCGCACGGGGGAGTGAAGCCACAGCCCCTCCGTCTCCAGCCGGACGACCGTCATCCGTGTCGTGAACGGCACGACTCCATACATGCGAACATCGTCGCCTTGAAGTGTCCATATGTTCCGTCCGAAAGACCGCATGTGACCGACTACGCTGAGTGTTCAGTCATCTGGCAGCCGTTCGGTCAAGTGACCCCGAATGATCTCGCGGGCCATGGAGTGATCTCTTAGACGGCGATGCCGAGGTCCTTGGCCGTCAGGTCGAGACAGCGGCGGGCGGTCTCCACCAGCGCGTCGATCTCAGCCTTTTCGATGATCAGCGGCGGCGAGAGCACCATGCCGTCGCGCACCGCCCGCATCACCAGCCCGTTTTGGAAGCAGTGGTCGCGGCAGAGCGTGCCGACCCGGCCCAGAGGCTCGAAGTGCTTGCGGGTCGCCTTGTCCTCCACCAGCTCGATGGCGCCCAGCAGGCCGAAGCTGCGCACCTGCCCGACCAGCGGGTGATCGTTCAGGCTTTGCAAACGCTCCGCCAGATAAGGCCCTGTTTCGTCGTGGACTTTGTCCACCAGGCCGTCGCGTTCGATCAGCGCGATATTGGCCAGGGCGACGGCGCAGGCGACGGGATGGCCGGAGTAGGTATAGCCATGGGCGAACTCGCCTTCGCCGGACTCCAGCACCTCCCCGACCTTGTCGGAGACCATGACGGCGGACAGCGGCACGTAGCCGGAGGTGATGCCCTTGGCCAGGGTCATCAGGTCCGGCGCGATCCCGAAGGCTTCGCTGGCGAACCAATGGCCGGTGCGCCCGAAGCCGCAGATCACCTCGTCGGCGACCAGCAGCACGTCGTATTGGGCGCAGATGCGCTGGATCTCCGGCCAGTAGGTCTCTGGCGGGATGATCACGCCGCCGGCGCCCTGGATCGGCTCGCCGATGAAGGCCGCGACCTTCTCGGGGCCGATCTCCAGGATCTTGTCCTCCACCGCCTTGGCCGCGCGCCGGCCGAAGTCGGCAGGGCTTTCGTCGGCCTCGGCGAAGTCGAACCAGTAGGGCGGCATGACGTGGTGGAAGCCCGGCAGCGGCAGGCCGAAGCCCTCCTGCATGCCGACCATGCCGCCCAGGCTGGCCGAAGCCATGGTGGAGCCGTGGTAGGCGAAGGTGCGGCTGACGATGTGGGCCTTCTCCGGCTGGCCCCGCAGGTTCCAGTAGCGCCGCACCAGGCGCACCACGCTGTCGTTGGATTCCGAGCCGCTGGAGCCGAAGAAGGCCCGGTTCAGGCCCTCCGGCGCGATCTCCGCCAGCTTCTCCGACAGTTCCACGGCCGGCGGCGTCGCCGTCTTGAAGAAGGTGTTGTAGTAGGGCAGCTCCAGCATCTGCCGATAGGCCGCCTCGGCCAGCTCCGGCCGGCCGTAGCCGACGTTGACGCACCAGAGACCGGCCATGCCGTCGAGCAGCCGATGCCCTTCGGAGTCGGTCAGATAGATGCCTTCGGCCTGGGTGATGATGCGGCTGCCGCCCTCGTCCTGCTTCAGGGTCTTGTAGTCGGCGAAGGGGCTCAGGTGATGGCGGACGTCGAGGGCGCGCCAGCGCGCGGTGGTGTTGCGGATCGGTTCGCTTGGCATGTCAGGAAAATCCTTTAGCTATCTGATACAGAGAAGAAAAATCTGTCAGACAGCTCTAGGGATTGTAGCCGATCCGGGCGCAGAGAATCAGCAGCTCCGCCTGCCGGCAGGGGCCGGCCCGAAGGCGTGGGATCCGCTTGGCGGCGGCGCGGTCTGCGAGGGGCTTGCCCATGTTCCAAAGATAACCCCGGGCCGCCGCTCCGCCAAGCCGCGCGTAGAGGCTCTTTTCGCCGGAATCGGGTCCCGCAGGCCTCGTCTTTCCCGGGTCGCTCACCATATTCCTTCACAAGAAAAGCAAGAATGAACGAACGCCCTTTCTCTTTGAGATGGAGCGGGGCGGCAGCAGGTTGGCGTCAACGACGAACGGGAGGAATTCATCCATGGCGAAGACGATGAAGGCGGCGGTGGTGCATGAGTTCGGTCAGCCGCTGAAGATCGAGGAGGTTGCGGTTCCCGAGATCGGTCCACAGGAAATCCTGGTGAAGATCGAGGCCAGCGGTGTCTGCCACACCGACCTGCACGCGGCCTCTGGCGACTGGCCGGTCAAGCCGACGCTGCCGCTGATTCCGGGCCACGAGGGGGTCGGCAGTGTCGCCGCCGCCGGGCGCGAGGTCACCAACGTCAAGGAAGGCGACAAGGTCGGCGTGCCCTGGCTGCACACCGCCTGCGGCTTCTGCGACCACTGCATGGGCGGCTGGGAAACCCTTTGCGAGAGCCAGCAGAACACCGGCTACAGCGTCGACGGCGGCTACGCCGAGTACGCCAAGGCCGATCCGCGCTACGTCGGCAAGCTGCCGGACAACGCCGACATGGCGGCCATGGCGCCCGTGCTCTGCGCCGGCGTCACGGTCTACAAGGGGATCAAGGAAACCGACACCAAGCCGGGCGACTGGCTGGCGATCTCGGGCATCGGCGGCCTCGGTCACATGGCCGTGCAGTACGCCAAGGCCATGGGCCGCCATGTGGTCGCGGTCGACATCTCCGACGAGAAGCTGGAGTTCGCCAAGCGCCTCGGCGCCGATCTGACGATCAATGCGGCGACCCAGGATCCGGTGGACGAGATCGCCCGCAGCATCGGCGGCGCCCACGGCGTTCTGGTCACGGCGGTCTCCCGCCCGGCCTTCGCCCAGGCGCTCGGCATGGCCCGGCGCGGCGGCACCGTCGCGCTCAACGGCCTGCCGCCGGGCGACTTCCCGGTGCCAATCTTCGATGTGGTGCTAAAGCGCATCACCCTGCGCGGCTCCATCGTCGGCACCCGCCTCGACCTGCAGGAGTGCCTCTCCTTCGCCGCCGAAGGCCTGGTCGCCGCCAACGTCGCCGTCGAGCCGCTGGACAACATCAACAGCGTCTTCGACCGCATGAAACAGGGCAGCATCGAAGGCCGGATCGTCCTGACGCCGTAAGGCATCGAACATGCCTTAGAAGAAAGGTGAGAAAAGGATATTAATATCCTGATCTTGAATATTTTTTGTGCGTCCGGGCGATTGTGTCTGGACGCGCTTTTTCTAAGACCGCCTCAGACATTCAGCAGCAGGTGCTCGCGCTCCCAGGAGGAGATGACCTCCTGGTAGGCGTCCAGTTCGGCGTTCTTCACCGTGGCGACGGCGGTGACGAACTCCTCGCCCAGCACCTCTCTCAAGACCTTGGTGCGGGTGAAGCGGTAGAGCGCGTCGTAGAGGGTGCGCGGCAGGGTGTGGGCCAGGCGGTAGGCGCTGCCCACCTGCGGCTTGCTCGGTTTCAGGCGGCCGGTCATCCCCAGGTAGCCGCAAGCCAGCGAGGCGGCCACGGCCAGGTAGGGGTTGGCGTCGGCGCCGGCGACGCGGTTCTCCACCCGCCGCGCCTCCGGTTCCGAGTTGGGCACGCGGAAGCCGACCGTGCGGTTGTCCAATCCCCAGTGGGTGTTGATCGGCGCGTCGGCGTGGGGGATCAGCCGGCGGTAGGAGTTCACGTTGGGCGCCAGCAGCGGCATGGTCGAGGGCAGGTGGCGCTGCAGCCCGCCGATGTAGCCGAGGAACAGCTTGGAGGCGCTGCCGCGGGTGGTGCTGAAGAGGTTGCGGCCGCTGACGCTGTCGGTCAGCGACTGGTGAATGTGCATGGAGCTGCCGGGCTCGCCCTGCATCGGCTTGGCCATGAAGGTGGCGTAGACCTTGTGGCGCAGACCGGCCTCGCGCACCGTCCGCTTGAACAGGAAGGCCTGGTCGGCGGCGGCCAGCGCCTCCTGGTGATTGAAGTTCATCTCCATCTGCGCCGCCCCGGCCTCGTGTGTCAGGGTGTCGATGTCGATGTTCTGGGCTTCGCAGAAGTCGTAGACCTCCTCGAACAGCGGATCGAACTCGTTGACGGCATCGACGCCGTAGGCCTGGCGGGAGGTCTCGCGCCGGCCGGAGCGGCCGATCGGCGGCTGCAGCGGGTAGTCGGGGTCGTCGTTGACGTCGACCAGGTAGAACTCCAGCTCGGTCGCGACGATCGGCTGCCAGTTCTTGGCCTGGAACAGCGCCAGCACCCGCTTCAGCAGGTGGCGGCTGGCGAAGGGCACCGGCCGGCCGTCGAAGTAGTAGGGGTCGCAGATGATCTGCGCCGTCGGCTCCTCGTACCAGGGCACGACGCGGATGCTCGCGGGGTCCGGCTCCAGGTAGACGTCGGACATCGCATTGTCGATCACGTTCTCCGAGTCGTGGGGATAGCGCCCGTTGACGGTCTGCACGAAGATCGCCTCCGGGATTCTCAGACCCCGGTTGATGCCGCGGATGAACTTGCTGGCCGGCAGGATCTTGCCGCGCGCGATGCCGGCCATGTCCGGCACCAGGCATTCGACCTCTTCGATGCGATGGTCCTTGAGGAATTCCTCGATGTAGGACATGGACTACTATCTCTCTCCGGAGGTGGATGCCTCCAGCTACCACCTGCTTCCTCGAAGCGTCCAGAGCCACGAGTCACGCCGAAGTTCCGAACCATGCCGCGCGAAGCCCACACCGACTCTTGGTATGCCGCCACCGCCCAGGCCCAGCCCGACCATCCGGAGCTGGCCGGAGAGCTGAGTTGCGACGTCTGCGTCGTGGGCGGCGGCTACACCGGCGTGACCACCGCCCTGGAGCTGGCGGAGCGCGGCTTCGACGTGGTGCTGCTGGAGGCGAATCGCATCGGCTGGGGCGCCTCGGGGCGCAACGGCGGGCAGATCTGCACCGGCTTTTCCTCCGGGGCCGAGAAGCTGATCGACTGGGTCGGCCTGGAGGATGCCCGGCGGCTCTTCGCCATGACCGAGGAAGGCAAGCAGATCATCCGCGACCGGGTCGCCAGGCATGAAATCGACTGCGACCTGACCTGGGGCTACTTCCATGCCGCCGACCGGCCGCGCGAACTGCAGGAATGCGAGGAGACGGCCGAGCTTCTCTCGAAGCTGGGCAGCGAGGGCCACGCGGTGGTGCGGGGCGCGGAGGCCGCGCGCGAACACGTCGGCTCGCCGCGCTACATCGGCGGTCTCTATGAGGCCGGCGCCGGCCATCTGCATCCGCTCAACTACTGCCTCGGCCTGGCGCGTGCCGCCGCCGCCGCCGGGGTGCGCATCTTCGAAGGCACGCGCGCGACGGCGATCGATACCGAGGCCGCGAGGGTCACGACGGCCAAGGGCAGCGTCAGCGCCAAGTTCCTGGTCTTGGCGATGAACGCCTATCTGGGCGAGCTGGTGCCCCAGCTGCGGCGGCGGATCATGCCGGTCGGCACCTACATCGCCGCGACCGAGACGCTGGGCGAGAACCGGGCCAAGGGCCTGATCCCGCAGAACGCGGCGATCTCCGACCTCAAGTTCGTGCTCAACTACTTTCGCCGCTCAGGAGACGACCGGCTGTTGTTCGGCGGGCGCGTCAGCTACTCGACCCTGATGCCGCCGAACCTGCCGCGGGCCATGCGCCGCAAGATGCTGGAGGTCTATCCCGACCTGGAGGGCGTCGGCTTCGACTTCGCCTGGGGCGGCTTCGTCGCGATCACGGTCGAACGCTCGCCGCATCTCGGCCGGATCGGTCAGCGGACCTACTTCGCCCAGGGCTTCTCGGGCTCCGGCGTCACGCTGACGGGGATTGCCGGACGGGTACTGGCGGAGGCCATCGCGGGTCAGGCCGGGCGGCTGGACCTCTTTGCCAAGCTACCCCACACGCCCTTCCCCGGCGGGCGCATCCTGCGCACGCCGACTCTGGTGCTCGCCATGCTCTGGTACCGCCTGCGCGACCTCGTGCCCTGACGCGCGGGTCCGCCGCCAGGGCGCGATGCGGCGTAGGCGGCTGAAGGCGCGGAAGGCATCGGCGCCGAGCCAGGCCACCAGGGCCGCCATGCCGAGATAGCGGATACTGCGGGCGATCAGCACGGCGGCAACGAAGCCGGGCAGGGAGTATCCGGTGACCCCGCTGGCCAGCACCGCGAGCTGAAACGGGATCGGCGTCAGACCGGCGACCAGGATTGCCCAGAAGCCGTGTGCCTGCATGAAGACCTTGAAGTCTTCGAAGGCCTCTTCACGGCCGGCCGACGCAACCAGGTCCTGGCCGATCCAGTCATAGAGCCAGGCGCCGACGAAATAGGCGATCAAGGCGCCCGCCAGGCAGCCCGCGACGGCGATAACGCCGGTCCGCCAGGCGCGGCGCCGGTCGACCAGCATCATCGGCGCCATGATGGCCTCCAGCACCAGCGGCAGGAAGACGGTCTCCGCCGCCGAGAGGGCGAAGAGGCCGGCCTGACCGTGGCGCGAGCGGCTCAACCGCCGCGCAAAAAGCACCGTTCGACGCATGGAATGGACCTTGGAGCAGCCTGATGGCCGGAATATGGTTTTATAAATCGGTCTTCGATAGGGAATTCCTAATTCGGCCGAAGACCGGGGCCGTCGCTCCGCCGGCGATTGAGAGCGATTAAGACAGTCCCATCACCTCCTGCGGCGCCGTATAGGGCAGGCCGTGCGCTTCGGCAACGGCGCGATAGGTCAGTTTGCCCTGGGCGACGTTGAGGCCGTTCAAAAGATTGCGATCATCCGCCAGCGCCTGACGCAGACCCTTGTCGGCCAAAGCCAGGACGAAGGGCAAGGTGGCGTTGTTGAGGGCGTTGGTCGCGGTGCGCGCGACGGCACCCGGCATGTTGGCGACGCAGTAGTGCACCACCTCGTCGACCAGATAGGTGGGATCGTCGTGGGTGGTGGGCTTGGAGGTCTCGAAGCAGCCGCCCTGGTCGATGGCGATGTCGACCAGCACGGCACCTGGTTTCATGGCGGCCACCATCTCGTTGGTCACCAGTTTCGGCGCCGCCGCGCCCGGGACCAGAACCGCGCCGATCACCAGGTCCGCGCCCAGCACATGCTGCTCGACGGTTTCGACCGTGGAGAAGATGGTGTTGAGTTGGCCGCCGAAGCGCAGATCCAGACGGTCGAGCGTCGGCAGCGACTTGTCGATCACCGTGACATGGGCCTCCATACCCATGGCCATGCGCGCCGCGTTGCTGCCCGAAACGCCGCCGCCCAGCACCACCACCTTGGCGGCCGGCGTCCCCGGCACGCCGCCGAGCAGCAGCCCGGCGCCGCCCTGTTCCTTCTCCAGGCAGTGCGCCCCGACCTGCACTGACATGCGTCCCGCGACCTCGCTCATCGGCGCCAGCAACGGCAGGCGGCCGACGGCGTCGGTCACCGTCTCGTAGGCGATGGCCGTGGCGCCGGACTCCAGGAGGCCCTGGGTCTGGGGCAGGTCGGGTGCGAGATGCAGGTAGGTGAAGAGGATCTGGTCCGCGCGCAGCAGGGCGATCTCGCCGGCCTGCGGCTCCTTAACCTTCACGATCATCTCCGCGTTGGCGAAGACCTCCTCGGCGCTCCCGACCACCTCGGCCCCGGCCGCCCGGTAGGCGGCATCCTCGAAGCCGATGCCCGCGCCGGCGCCGCGTTCCACCGTCACGGCATGGCCGTGGTGGACCAGCTCGCGCACCGAGGCGGGCATCAGGCCCACTCGGTATTCCTTGGTCTTGATCTCCTTGGGCACCCCGACGTGCATGACCCGCTCTCCGCCTTTATCCTGTCGTCTTTTGTGGATTTACAGACGAAGGGCGCCGCACCGCAAGATACAGCGCCCCGAAAGTCCCCAAACAAGGGATTGCGTGTTGCCGGTCCGGGTCTTGTCGCGGGTCCTGCGCCCCTTCCTGCTTCAGATCTTCGGGGCCGGCGGGTCGAGCAAGAGCCGGAGGGCATTCAGGGTGTAGCCCGTCAGGACCACGGCGATCAGGCGCGCCAGCACCAGAGAGAAGTGGGCGCTGCGACCCATGTTCTCGAAGCTGACCGCGGTGACGCCGAATCCGACGATGATGCCCAGGGCCAGCAGCGCCGGCAGCAGGTGGCGGTGCTTGAGCAGCCACCAGCCGGCGACGCCGGCAAGCAGCAAGGTCACCGGTTCGAGGATCTCGCCGACGACCAGATGGGTCCAGACGCCTTGGCCGAGCACCAGGTCCCAGGCGAGTCCGGCCAGGGCCGCGGCGAGCAGCAGCAGGTGCGGCCAGAAATGCCGTGTGACACGGCCTTCCGAGTCGAATCGGATCATTGCCCAACATCCTGTCGGTCTGCCGTGACGCCGACCCGGCCGCCCTGCGGAGGCGGCGCGGGTGAGGCTTGCGCAGAACCGTTCGAGAGCCTAGATTTGCGACGCCAGCCCTAGGCTGGGCAAGTCCCGCGATCGGCCAGACAGCTGTTCAGGCCGACTGCGGGTCTTTTTGTCGTGATCGCCGTTGACAGTCGAACCGAAATGTCCATAGTTCGCGACTCCGTTGCGCCGGCTGAGGCGCAGGCTGGAGGGGTGCCCGAGTGGTTAAAGGGGACGGACTGTAAATCCGTTGGCTACGCCTACGTTGGTTCAAATCCAACCCCCTCCACCAGCTTTCTGCGTTGTGGGCCGAGCGACTTTGGGAGTTCTGTCAGGGACGTTGCGACGGAAGTTGCGGGTGTAGCTCAATGGTAGAGCCCCAGCCTTCCAAGCTGGTTATGCGGGTTCGATTCCCGCCACCCGCTCCAGTTGCTGGCCCGCCGTTCGCCGGGCCGACCCGACAGGGATTTGGGCGGACAGGGCGCGGGCTGCGTCGAAACAGATAGACCGCTGCACGGAGGCAGCGACGCCACAGGGGCCGGAGCAAAGATGTCGAAAGCGAAGTTTGAGCGTACGAAGCCGCACTGCAACATTGGAACGATTG
>JBQLZH010000006.1:0-323165 GCA_052168175.1 Kiloniellales bacterium | reverse complement strand
TCGAAGAGGAAGGGACGCAGCAGGCCTGGGGCGCTGCCACTGCCGCCTTCGCCCGAGGCGAGCCGGAGTTGGCGCGGAGTCACCTCCACCGCGTCGCGGCGGGTGGTTCACAGCAGGCTAAAGACGAGCTGCAACTCGGTGGGCAGCTTCCGAGCGCCAACCCAGGTGAATCCCAGTTGGCCGTTGGCACTTTTGGTGACGAAGAGTCGCTCAACGGTGAGGCAGGAAGTGAGGGGCCAAAGGGCCTGCCCAGTAATGAGCCCGACGGTCATCCTGGTGTAGGATCGGAAGCGCTAACACCGCCACAGAGTGAGGCGGTTGAAGAAGAGCTGCACGTTCCTAACGACTTAGAGTCTCTTCTCAAAGAGCGGCTCGGGGATGAGCTCTACGAGCAACTGTGGCATGACTCAGTCGAGAGTATGGCTGAGCTTGTAGGGATCGACCCCGAGCTAGTAAAGGCGGCCGGACCCGAGGGCGCGGCAGCCCTGGCCGGGGTTGTGACCTTCAGACATTTCAGAGTTCAACTGCACAGAAACTTGGTCAACCAGCTCATCAATAGACTTGGACGCGCAGGCCATAAGCAGTTGGAATCAAAACTGCTCGCCAAGCTTGCCTTCCAGAATTCGCTTGGACCCGACCATGAGCGCTACTCGATGAGCAATAGGGAATTGCTGGATGCAAACGCGTGGAACGAAATGGCACTTCCCTACTGGCGAGCCCTCGATAGCCTCTTCGGCGCGTTGCCCGGAGGCACTTTACCGGGCCGAATGCTCCCAGGTCTCTTCGTAAAGGGCCTCGAAAGCAACATAGCCGATCGCAACAGGATACTCCGCCGCCGCGGTGTCGAAGTCGATGAGCCTGCGCGATAGGACCTGTTCCTGTTACCCTGGGGAGCGGCACCAGGACAGTCCTGATTCCGCAAGGCGCTCGAGCATGGCGTCGTCCCTTGCCCAGGTCTGGGGGAGAGGATAGAGGTCGACTGGCGGTGCCATCTCCGGCCGGAAGTCGAGTTGTAGGCGCTGTGCAGTGGCGAATTGTGCATCTGACATGACAAGCCACATAACCTGGATCACGGTTTCGGACCCGTATTCGCCGCGTGCGGCGGCCGCAGTCGCCCAGAGATGCGCGCGAACCGGGTCCTGGATGACGCCTTCGCCCATCATGTAGGAGAGCGCAACAAAGCTCATGGCGGTGGCATGCCCGCCGCGCGCTGCCTTGTCGTACCAGACCAGAGATCTGCAGGCGTCGCGGCGGAAGAAGTCGCCGATTTCGTACATTTCGCCGATCTTGAACTGCGCCTCCGGGTCGCCGTCGACGGCCAGCGGAAACAGCAGCCGGGCGGCCTGCTCAAAGTCCCCCGCAGCATGTGCAGCCAGCCCGCGCTCCAGCTCCTCACTGGCGTTGAGTGGGCGGTTCTCGACGACCAGAAGCGCAAGTAGAGACATCGCGGCGAGGCCGGAGCGGATCAAGCGGCGAAGCAGCATCGGGGAGCCTCCAGAGGCGACAGGATGTATGGGAATTGCAGAACCAGGTTCGGAAAGCGGCCAAACAGCCGTGCCTGTTGGTTGCAACGAGCAAGATAGGAGCGTTGTGTGGTGTAAGGCGCGACGTTCCTAACTAAAAATACTATCATTCGGGGAGCGGCTTGGGCAGCTTGCTGTCGGTAGCTCCTTCGCCGGCTCTTGTTGACCCAGCCGAGGAACGAGCGTCAAGCCTGCCGCTGGACCTAACGGTGCTACTGAGCGGCATTGGGACCGTCGCGAACCGCTGATACCAGTATGGGCAGAAGTAGCTGTCAGTTTGCGATGGCGTGTTAGCAAAGAAAGAGTTGAAGCATGGCCGAAACGAGACCCTCAACGCCCGCTATTCCTTTGCGGGGAGAGGCTCGGGCTGCCGGGGCGCCGGGTCCGGACCTGGACCTGCAGCGCCAGGAGACTGCGTCGGTGACGCCTGCGGAGGCCAACCCCCGCACACGATGCGCCTGTCTCCGATGCCGGTACCAACGTGCTGGCGTCCTGCGCTTGCGGCCCAGGCGGTGCGGGACCCGCGCTGGTCAGAGGCGCTGGAGCAGGCGCGCTGGGCGCTGCAGATCGGGCGGCGCAAGCGGCGGCCTGACGGCACGCTCGAGGACTGGGTCGATCCTGAGACACGGGCCGAGCTGGAGCGCCGCGGCCGCCTGCGCCTCGCGGTCTACGATGCCGCGGACGAATTCCTCTCCCGCGAGGGCCGTGCCCCGAACAAGCGCGAGCAGCGCCAGCTCGTCGCCCGCGTGATCGTCGAAGAGGAAGGGACGCAGCAGGCCTGGGGCGCTGCCACTGCCGCCTTCGCCCGGAACGACAGGGAGGGTGCAAGACGGTGGCTCAGTCGAGTCGCTGGGGTTGGGCAGATTGACGGACTGGGTCGTCCAGCTCGCGAATCACCGCCTGGTACCGCCGATACAAAAGAGGAGCTAGTGCTCGCCGATTTTCCTGCAGGTCTAGACAGTGCCGGTAACCTAGACGGAGTCAGGTCTGGAGGTGGCGGCAGGGGTAAGCGCCGGCGCGCTAATCGTCAAAGGAGACGATCGGAATCCCTCGATCAGGATGAAATGGATCTCAGGGAGATGGCGCAGTCCTGGCGCGCGCGAGGACGGGATCGTGCAGCCCGTTTGCTCGAGAAATTTCTCGATGGAGATGACTCACCGGTAGTTCTGTCGCGTGAGGAGGCACGAGAGATAGAATTTGTCCGAATTGGGGAGGAGGAAAACAACCGCCGCTTTATCGAAAACACATTTACTGGCAATACTCAAAATCGAGAGATAACAGAATGCCTTCGCGGCCTTCAGGAGGGTGAGGAGTGCGTCATCAAAGACGGTTACGACTATGAGCGAAACAAGCTGGATTCGCTCGGTCTTGGTCTCTTCTATTATGTGGAGGAGCAACTCCCCAGAGTAGAGCGTAGCGAGGAGCTTGATGAGATACTCTCCTTCGGTTCTCACGAAGTGAAATCAACGGTTATCTTCACAGCGAGGCGGAATGGCGAGACGATTGAGATCGAAGGTACAATCACACACGATGCGTCCGATGATTATGATTTTGAAAAGGATACTCCAGGGCATCTCGTTGGGGCTCGTCGTTTGCAGGAAATTGGCCGAGCAACTCCTTACAGAATCGAGAGCGTCTGGCGCCAGAAGGTGCAGGGTAGAGTAAGGATTCTTCGCACCAAGGTGAAGAGTGGCCCCGACGGCAGAAGTTACGAGCATGAGCTCGGCGATCCTGAATTCCGGGTCTGGGATGTGGAAGGGTAGGGAGGAGCGGGTGAGAGTAAATCACGCAAGCGATACGTCACTCAGCTTCTTGCGTCGGCATAAGCGGAAGTTAATTTTGGCCCTTATGCTAAGCTCTATTGCTCTCACGATTGTGTCTCTCAAACCCTTTCGGCCAAGCTGCGGGTTGCCGGACTATAGCCTGGGCCCTGATTTGAGAATCGAATTCTTTGAAGAGTTTTTGCTGCAAATGTATCGCTTGCGCGAGAGTGAAGACTACATCTGGACAGGCATATTCTTGATCAAAGGCGAGCGGCTTTACCTCTTGCCTTGGGAACGTGATACCTCCTTGACCGAGGAGGCAACCCGTTTGGCCGCGCTGAGCATCCTTGACTGGTGGTTTCGCAAACTCCCCGAGCCGGAGCGGCTGAATAGACTACAATACTTCGGCCGGGCCGCCGCTGTTGCATCAGGTACAGAGGGCGACCAAAGCTTGGCACATGTCTGGTGTAACAACCTGGAAGCCATGGTGACTTTGAAGTTGGACTAACGCAGCGGGCGCAAGGTCATCTCCTTGTCAGTCTTACTGTCTGAAACCGGAAGTCCTGAGAGGCGCGCGTGCGTTAGAAACTTGATTGCCTTCCCTGTTGGCGAGGCGGGTGCGAGTAATGGAGACAAGGGGAGATGCGCTTTCGACGCGTACTTCGTTGGGGTGGCCTACTAGTCATGGCAGTTACAGCTATCGTCATGGCCTGGCCTTTCTACGCCTCTTGCTCAGTTAATGGTCCTTGGTTTGGACCGGATCTTCGGGCTGAGCATCGAGTTCATATGCTCGCGGAGATGATGGCAGTGTCGCAAGACGATCGGCATGGGCTGAGAGACGACGACCGGCGTCTTTGGTCTTGGTCCGGTTGGGCACTTTCGGTGGGTAGTCGTTTATACTTCCTGCCGTGGGAGCGCCAGACTGACCTTACACGCAACGCAGCCCGCAGGGCGGTCGGATCCGTAGCCTTTCGTTGGGTGAATGATGACGGCTTGGCGCAAGGACCGGTGTACGACTATCACCAAGCCCAAAGCGTGCCGGGCAGCACCGATATCCAAACTCGTAGAGCGCTTCGCTGCGCTGCCATGGAAGTGGTTGCTACACCCGGCGCGCCGCGCACAGGTTTCGCCCCGGACATGGCGCCTGCCGATGATGGCGCGACCCGTTGAAAGCTGACCGGAAATGAAGCGTAGCATCGAACGCCTTCTTCTTCGGAGCGTGGTTCTCTCCGTCCTCATGGGCTTTTCCGGCGTTCTCTTTTGGCTGGCCGTCGGTGAAGTCGATGAGTTCTGTCGCCTACGCACCGACGGTGGTGGCCTCTACGTCCTTGACGATTACGGGCCGAACGTGCGCTGCGACCTCCGCATCGACATGGTTCTCTTAGGAACTACAGTCTATGCCGCCATGCTGTTCCCCCTCTCGCTGTTTCTGGTCTACGTCGGCCGTGCTGCGATGGAACTGAGTAGGGAGATTATCGAGAAGCGGCGTCAGAGCGGGGATCGATAGCGGCCGGCGCGAGCCCGACCTGAGGTGCCTTCGAAGATGAGGCTTGCAAGTATGCACGTTTTGCGTGAAAATCTTATTTATGAAATCGCGATTAATGGCAGATTCCACCATCGGAATGCAGCACTGCTCCCGCTTGACGGCGCTGCGTGAGAGAGTGCAGTGCTGGACGAGAGTCAGGGCGCTTCCGGGTGTGTTCGGGGGTCTTGCGTGCGCCCTGGCTACCTTGCTGCTTGCGGCTGTCGCCTCCGCAGATGCACCGGCCCAAGGCACGCGGTCGTTCCTTACCCTAGGCACGCCGATGACTGGTCCATCCCCCGCCGGTTCGTCGGATCGGCGCCTGCGTGCGGAAGGCCTTGCCCTTGCGCTCGGGAAGGAGGTTGAGCTTGAGCTGTGGGTGGAGTCCCGCAGTCTCGCCGACTTGATCGCCGACTCCTATGCAACCGACTACCGCATTCAACGGGCGAGTGTGCCGGTGCCCGACGTGCCTTATCTGGCCGCCGTGCTGAGTTTTGACGGTCACGGGTTTCTCCGTGTCGGCCAAGTCAACGAAGCGAGCCCTCAAGACGACGACCGGATCTCCAGATGCCTGCTGAGACCGCTCTACTCGCTTCGTCCTTCCGGACTTCCCTGCGACAGGCCAGATAGCAATTGTTGGGAGGACCTCGGTGAAGGGAGCACTGCGCTGGGTTCGCCTCTCTTTCCACTCCAACTCGCCATCTTCCTAGAGAATGCTGGCTACAGCGTACACATCGATGATCTGTGGTTACCGACTGTCCTGGAGGCGCTAGAGACCGGGAACATGCCTATGCCGCCTCTCATTATGGTACCCAATGTGATTCCACCTCCGCCGCGACCGGAAAGGTCGTTCACGATGGACGACATCCGTCTGCTGCCCTGCGAGCCGGTTGCGGAGTGATGTAGCGCGCCGTTCGTGAGCGTGTCTGCCGGGTGCCTGGAGTGAGTTTGTGAGACTCAGAGGCCTTGCTCTCGGCCTCCTTCTTGTGCCTGCGGTTGGCATCTTCGCCTTGTCGGCCACGAGCCTGTCTCTCTCCTGCTATACCTACCGCTACACCGTCGTGGACCTGACGAGGGGCGATATCGCGCTCACCCTCGTCAATCTCGACCGTGAGCGCGCGCGCTTCTCCGTTCCTCATGTCGCGGGTGTCTTTGAACTCGATGCGCCGCCGTTCGGGCATTTCAAAGCTGTGGCCGATCTTTCGAATGGCGAGACAGTGAGCCTGGAGGCCGGCGAGTACATTTTTGTCGAAGATGGCCAGAGAGCCCTTTCGCGGATCGACGAACTCGTAATTGTCGTCACAGAGCATGAAATCGCCCTTCGGCAGCTTCGTTCGGGGCCCTTCGCCGATGCAGAGGAGAGCTTCCTGAACTTAGTCAGAGAAGAGAACCTTTTGTGGAGTGAACTGCAGAAAGCTCTGCGCTGCGTCGACAAGAGGTTGTTTAGCACAGGCTAAGGGCCCAGCAGATCGGCCAGTCAAGCAACCGGTAGAACCATGACGCGAGCTGTCTAGCTGACTCGTCTCTCGCGAGGAAGGCACAGAGGCGCTGACGCCCTTGGCGCCGCCGCGTTTCCAAACCTTTTGACACCACGACAGATCTTTTGACCGCAGCCGCCGCAGGGAGGCCGGGCCTGGCTGGCCTTTGCCGGCCGGGCTCGCTCTTGCGCGGCCGCAAGAAGGAAAGGCCGAGACCATGGTCGATGCCAAGAAGCTCTATCCGACAACCCCGGCGCGCCGAGCGGACGGCAACGGGTTGGACAGCAGTGGGGCGAACAGCAGCGGAGCGCCCGCAGCAGCCGTCACCCTGGAGGCGGAGGGCCTTGCCGGCCGCTTCGCGAGCGCCGGGGCCGCAGGGACCACGACCGGCGTCAGCCGCGCGTCCCGGGACGAGGCGGGTGCGGGCGAGGCGCCGGAGCGTGCTGCGGCGCCGCACGCCGAGGCGCGGTCTCCGCGAAGCGGCGAGGACGAGAGCAAGGCCGAGGAGGGACATGGCGGAGAGCGCGGAGGCGCGCTGACGCCGGAACAGCGCCGGGCGCTCTACTACACGGCGCCGGACGGGCCGGTGGCGACGGCGGGGCAGGTGTCGCTGGGGCTCTCGGGCTTCTTCGACGGGCTGCAGGCCGCTCTGGCCGAGGCGCCGGAGCGGCAGGCGCAGGCCGTCGAGAGCGAGCGCAGCCTGCCGGAGGCCTTGAGCGCCGCCGGGCTGGCGGCGGGCGACCTGCGCGAGCTGACGGGGGCCGTCGAAGGCTACCTGCATGCGCTTCCGCCCGAGGCGCAGGACCCCGGCGGGGCAGTTGGCTCAGCCGGGGAAGGCGGCCGCAGCTATGCCGCGGCCCAGGCCGAGCTGCAGCGGCAGTTCGGACCCGGGACCGAGCGTCTGCTGGCCGATGCACGGGCGGCCGTCGCCCTGGTCGAGACAAAGAGCCCTGGCTTCAAGGCCTGGCTGGAGGCGAGCGGCGCCGGCAACGACCCCTGCATCCTGCGTGCAGCCATCCGCGCCGGCCGGCGCCTGCGGCAGGAGGGCCGTCTCTAGTGCGCGTACCCAGAGTCACCGAGCAGCAGGTCCGGATTACACCGCTGTCCAACGCACGGCAGCGGCTGCGCGTTTCCGCCGATACCTTCGGCGCCCAGCGCGCGCAGCGCCTGTCTCAAACGGCCGAAGGGGTGGCCGATCTGGGCGACAGTCTAGGGAGGATCGCCCTCGACCGAGTCTCGCGGGAGAGACAGGCGCGCGATGCGGCGGAACGGCAGGCGTTGCAGACCGAGGCCGACGCCGAGCGGGGTGTTGCCTGCTGGCAGTCCGCCGCGACGGATACCCTGGCAGGGTTCCAAAGCCTGCAGGGTATGGACGCGGTCGGCACCTACCATGGGGCACTGGCGCAGCTGGCCGGCCTGGAGACCAGGATCGGCGAGGAGATCGGCGACGAGGTGACCAAGGCTCTTTTCGCGCAGCAGGTGACCCGGCGCTTGCCGGACTTTCAGGCCAGCCTGGCCCGGCACTACGAGGCGCAGCTGCGCGCCTACCGCGCAACCGCGGCGGAGACGCGCATCCAGTCCGCCGTCGACGCGGCGCTGACCAGTCCGGACCTGATGCCCGGCGCACTGGCGGAGATCGCCGCCGTCTCGGCACAGCAGGGCGAAACGCTGGACCTGCCGACCGAGGACCTGCCGGATGCCGTCGCCGGGAAGGTGCGGGGCCATACCTCCAAGATCCACGTCGGCCTGCTGGAGCGCCTGTTGAGCCAGGGGCGTGGCGCCGAAGCTCTGGCCCATCTGGAGCGCCATCGCGGCCAGATGACCGAGGCCGACCGCGCGCGGTTCGAGGTCAAGGCGACGGCGGCGGCGCGTAGATCCCAGGTGCTAGCCGGCTATCGGGCGATCGCCACCGGTGGCGAGCTGCCCGCCGAACTGCGCGCGGGCTCGGAAAGACCGGGCGAGGCCGCCGGTCTGGACGATCGGCCGGCCGGGGACGACGGAGGGATCGCTGACCCTGGCAAGGCGCAGGAAGAGGCGGCGGAGTCCTCCGCTTCGACGGAGCTTTCATCCGTGGCGGATGCCGGCGCCGTGCCGCTTGCCAGCGCCGCGAGCGCGAGTCCGCATGGCCTGAGCCCGCGAGTCCTTTTGGCGCGGGACGGCGCGACGGTTCAGGCCGAAGCCCTGGCCGGCAGTCCGCAGGCGGCACTGCACGAAGACTATCTGGCGCAGCTGGATCGGCTGGCCGCGGCGGGGATCGCCGATCCCGAGGTTCATGGCCAGATCGCCGATATGATGACGGCCGACTACGAACGCCAGACGGCGGCGCTGCAGGCGGCCAAGGCGACGGCGCTTGAGGAAACCTACCGTGGCCTGCGGACAGGCGAGACCACGCCGGCGACCCTGCCGCCGGACCTCGCCGAGGCATTGAGCGAGGTGGAGCGGGCGGAAACCCAAGCCTGGTGGCGCGAGGGGCTTGCGGTCGAACCCGACGCGGCGCTGTTCGAAGCGCTGAGCGCCCTGCCGCCCCAGGCGTTGCTGGCCCTGAACCTGGCCGAGCCACGGTTCGCCCGGCACCTGAGCGAAGACGAGACGGCCCGCCTGCGAAGCCTCCAGGCGGAGCTGCGGCGCCAGCGGGGGCTGATTCCAGCCGAGGACCCAGAAGCCGCACCACCTGTGGTTCCGCTGACGGAGCTCAACACCACGCTGGAGGAGCTGAGGGACAGCGTCGGCGGAGGGCATGTACCTGGGCATGCGCTCCGACGACAGCAAAACGCGTTGCGCCGGCAGCAAGATGTGTTGCGCCGGCGGCGGAACGCGCTGCGCTGGCAGGCTGGTCTGTCGTATCTGGAGCGCGCTCGCGATCAAGCTGGGCCAGCCATTGAAGGTGGGTTTATTGAGATCGTTTTCACCTTAGCTGGAAACCTAGCTTTGCAAAGGCTACACCATAGAGACATGAGCTGGAGGGATCTTTACGAAGACCACCGAATTGTGACAGGAATCATCCCTATCGACCTCGGTGCTGCCGCTCTCGCGACCAGGGATTACACCTGGGCAACTATCGCGGAGTTATTGGGTGAGGACTCGCTGGCTGAAGCGGAGAAGTACTTCACCCGTGCTGTCGAAGGTCGACGACAACGTCAGTCGGCCAGCATGACACAAGAAGCCATGAATTGGATTGACGGCGTTAGAGACGTGATCGAAAAAAGTGGAGATTGGGAAAATCCAGGCGCCTCTGTCTCCGCTGCACTTGAATTCACGCTGTCCAATCCAGGTGGAGCGATTGCTTTCGGTTTCGAGAGTCTCCTCCGGAGCTCACCTGAGATAGTAGCGGTAGCAGCGGTTTCGATTGCGACTGGTCAGCCGATAGCTGGCATCTTGGTCGGTGCCGGGTTGACCTATCTTGAAGAACAGACTCAACGACAAAACGATGCGCTTGAGAGACTCGGTATCGATATGAGCGATCCGGAATCGCTGCGCAGAGCCTTGTCCGATCGCGAGATGATGGAAGCGGTTGAAGCGGTCGGGGCTAAGGAAGCAGCTATCCTCGCCCTCGTTGACCTCGCGTCAGGCAGCTTTGGCAAACTCCGGGTTTCACCGAAGCACCAGACCTACAAAGAAGTCGCAGATTTTGCCATAGACGCCAGCGTTGGCGGAGTTGGCGAGACCCTGATTGCCTTCTCAAGAGGAGACACGCCTGACCTTACGACGGTCTTTGTGGAGCTGGCCGGCGGTTCTGCGGGTGCTGCTGCTGGTGTCCTTTGGGGCACGTTGCGAGATGTTAGACGCAGTCCAATTGCCAGGAAGATTGCGGCGGATCAGGACCTTCTGGCGAGGCTCAATGGTGCGGCGACGGCCTCGAAAGCCGCAGGTCCGTCGGCAGATGCGCGTCAGGATATCATCGTGCAAGCCTTGGAGGCTTCGGATGTGCCTGCGTCACTCTATGTGACTGCCCAAGGGTTCATCGATTACTTCAATTCAAAGAATCTGGACCCCTTTGCCCAGGCAGAGTTGCTGAGGAAAGACGGGGCTGCGCTTCTGGAGGACGCTCTGGCGACGGATGGCGTACTGGAAGTACCGACAACTGCCTATGTAACACGGATTGGAGGTACGGAGCACTTTGACGGGATTGCGCGGATTACCAGAAGTGACGCCCGAGGCGTAACAGCCGCCGATGCGGATCGTCATCTTGCAAAGCTTGTCTCTGAGATTCAGGAGAATCTTCCGCAAGTCGAAGCGAACTTCGACCGCGCGACGGCGAATAGAGATTTAGAGCTACTTGTCGAGACAGAACTAAGTCGAGTTCGCGAAGTGATAGAGCTATCACCAAGCCGAGAGAAGGAAATCCAAGCTGTTCTCATAGATGGTCTAACCGGTATTGCTGCCAGGTCGAACATAGACCCACGCGCACTTTGGCTGCATCATCGCGGTACCATTACTGCCGAACTTGGGAAAGCAACACAAGGTTAAGACAGGGAAATTGAGCTTCCCGTCAATCACTGTCCTCGGCCGCTCAAATCGGGCTAGATCGCCGAGTTGTTGATTGCTAACTACTAAGCGAGAATCGCAGCCCTGGCTGAGGCTGAGGCCAAGGCCAAGGCGCAGGAAGAGGCGGCGGAGTCCTCCGCTTCGACGGAGCTTTCATCCCTGGCGGATGCCGGCGCCGCGAGCGCGAGCCGGCATGGCGTGAGTCCGCGTGCCCTTCTGGCGTGGGACGGCGCGACGGCTCAGGCCGAAGCCCTGGCCGGCAGCCCGCAGGCGGCATTGCACGAAGACTACCTGGCGCAGTTGGATCGCCTGGCCGCGGCGGGGATCGCCGATCCGGAGGTTCATGGCCAGATCGCCGACCTGCTGACGGCCGACTACGAGCGCCTGACGGCGGCGCTGCAGGCGGCTAAGGCGACGGCGCTTGAGGAAACCTACCGTGGCCTGCGGGCCGGCGAGACCACGCCGGCGACCCTGCCGCCGGACCTCGCCGAGGCGTTGAGCGAGGTGGAGCGGGCGGAAACCCAAGCCTGGTGGCGCGAGGGGCTTGCGGTCGAACCCGACGCGGCGCTGTTCGAAGCGCTGAGCGCCCTGCCGCTGCGCGGCGGCATAACCAGAACGGCCGTGTCGAAATTCGTGCGCAGAATCGGCACCATTAGTCTCCTGAGGCCAGGGGAGTGACGGTTCGCAGCGCCCTCCCCAGACGAAATCAGGAGCGGGTTGGCCGAGACGTCGCGAGCTGAACAAGGGCTCCGAGCCAAGCCTCATAGACTCAAGGAATAGAGAGGCTACGACGCTCGGATAGCGGTGGAACTGCCGCGCTAGCGTTCCATCCCGGGAGCACCACGCCTCGGCGATGTCTGGCACCACCTTGACCGCAGCCGCGCGGGTGCCGGCCACGTGCTTACACGAAAAGGAGAAAAGTGTAGATGACCGTTTCGACGGAGACGGCACGCTCGGGCCCCTATCTGGGTAACGGCGTGGCCGTCAGCTTTGCCTACAGCTTCCGCATCTTGGACGAGGCGCACCTACGGGTGACGACGGTAGACAGCGCCGGACGCGAGACCGTTCTAACACTGGAGACAGACTACAGCGTAGCAGGTGTTGGCGACGCGGCTGGTGGCTCGGTGATCTTGGCCGCGCCGCTGGCGAGCGGGGCGCAACTCGTCATTACGCGGGAGCTGCCGGCAACCCAGGAAACCGACCTGGAGAACCAGGGCGCCTTCTTTGCGCAGACCATCGAAGACGCGTTGGACAAGCTCACCATGCTGGTCCAAGAGGGCGCGGAGGTAGACAGCCGAACGCTGATACTGCCGATCACCAGCACCGGTGTCTCCGCATCTCTGCCGGGTGTGGCCCCGAACAACGTGATCGGATGGAATGCGGCCGGTACGGCGCTCGAAAACAAGGTGCCGAACGATGGGACGGTGTTACCGGCGCTACTGAGCAGTCTGAGGACCGACGAGATAGCCCAGCTCCTCAATATCGACGGCGCGACGATCAGCGCGGCGCAGTGGGGTTTCCTTGGGGACCTGCTAGCGGCGCCGGCTGAAGCTGATCTATCCAACGTTGCGGCGGGCAGCGTGACAGCCGCGTTACTCGGCACGAACGCGGTAACGACCTCTAAGATCGCTCCCGGCAATATCGACCTTTCCAAGCTGTCGAATAGGTCAGCGGGTGAGGTTATCTCCTATGACGCGGCAGGCGCACCTGCAGCCATAGCTGCAGGCACGACCGGACAGGTGTTGACCGCCAACACTGGGGCTGCGCCATCGTTTCAGACTATAACTGCCGGGGCGCCTTTGCCGACCGGAATACCGGGGGTCGGAGAGTTTCGGAACGTGCTGACGGCATTGGGCGCGGCTTGGTCGCTCCCGTCTGGCGGAACCTGGGCGTATTCAGGGTTTCGTGTGACCAGCGGCGGGACTTTCGACACTAACGTTTCGGGTGTGGCGGCGGGTTCAACGCTGGTTGGTCAGGCTGTCGGCAACGCTCGCTGGCGCGGATTCGAATGGAGGGTCGTGTGATGGTCTGGGAACTGCAGTACGCACGCCCGGACGGCTCATTTGTGATTTTGCGCAACGGGCGGCCGTATCATGTCATTGAGAGCGATCCGCTCTTTGCGGAGATATCGGCCGCCGCAGACGGCGTTACGCTACCCGATGAGCCTGCGCCGCCGGTCCCGACCATAGCAGAGCTGGCGGAAGCAGCGCGCGGGCAAGTCCACACGGAAGCCCGTCGCCGCCGCGACCTTCTGGCGCCAAACTATCCGCAGCACGAAATCGATACATGGGACCAGCAGCGGCGGGAAGCGGTCGCGTACACGACTGATCCCATGACAGACGTCCCGCTGCTGACCGCTATGGCAACGGCGCGCGGTTGGACAGTGGTCGATCTGGCTGCGCGCGTGCTCATCAAGGCCACGGCCTTCGCACAAGCTGGCGGCGCAATCCTTGGCGCACAGCAGGCGCTGGAAGATCAGATCCAGATCGTGTTGTCCGATCTGGCCGCTGGGACCATTACGGAGGCCCAAGCCCGAACGCAGCTTGCGGCCATCGACCCGACAGACCCGACAGCGTGGCCCTAATCGCGCCGGACAACACGCGCGGTTGCCAGCCCGCTGAGCAAGCCCAAAGCCCCCGGTAGCAACGCCCTCCACACCTCTCCGATGCGCAAAGGAGACTCTTGCGCCCGGGCTGCGCGCACCTGAACGAATGCCGCGTCGAGGATCGCTACGGTTCGCTGTGCTGCTTCCGTTTCAATGGGCGGACAGTCGCGCTCGCCCCAATTCGGCAGGAAACTGCTATTGCTCTGGTAGACATGATGCGCCATGCGTTCGCGCACTTGTGCAAAGGGGTGGCAGCCACCCTCATCCGGAAGCCAGGACACATAGGCGAGATGGCTTGCCATCTCGGCTTGGTGCCACTCGGCGTCGCTCGTCGGTGCTTCACGGCCTGTCTCCAACGATACTAGCCCGCCGGTGAGAAGTAGAAGGGCGACAATCGCAACGACTGGCTCAGCCCGGGTGAACACGGCCATTACGGCGTAGGCGCCACACCAGCCGACAACGAAAAGAGCGCCGAAACCCAAAAGGACTGCCATGCGGGGGAGCGTCCGTCGGTGAGGTTGCAGGAATACCCGCAAGTTTATTGGACGCACAGACGAACATGCAACCTCTGCGCTACGTGACCGCCCTCGGGGCGGCTTTTTTATTGCCTGCACACAGGAGTTCAGGATGCCGATAGTGCCTGTCATCGTTCTCGTTGTGGTGATGCATTTTGGAGATGGCAGCAGCCACGCCTTCAGCCAGATCGTGGAGAGCTGCCCGAGCAAGGCCGAGGTGCTGGCCATGCTCGATCCAGCGGCGACGCACTGGAACGCCTGGTGTCGCGGTATGGCGCTAGGCCCGATGCCGGGCGAGGGGGCGTAGGTGTCGTTGCCCGAAATCCTTCAACTGCTCGGCGTTCTTGTGGCGGCGGCCGGCCTACAGGTCGCCGTCGCTAAGTGGATTCTGACGCGCATTGCTGCCGAGGCGCGCACATCGGAACAGCGAGATAAAGAACTGCACGCCCGGATCGACCGCTTCAACGACACACATATGCGGCGCGACGACATCATGCCCCACATCACGCGCATTGAAGACGGCATGGCGGAGTTAAACCGCCGCTTCGACCAGTTCATCCTTCGTGAAAAGAGAGACGGGTCATAACCCGGAAAAGGAGACGAGCGATTTTTGACGACTTGCGTTCCTGGTGGTCCCACGCCCCGAAGCCGCAGCGCATCATGGCGGCCGTCGCCGCTACCTTATTCTTCGTCTTGCTATTACTGGCTTCGCTATGAGCGGTTTCCACCTGTCGCAGCGCTCGCGGTCCCGCCTCATTGGGCTGCAGCCGGATCTGGTCCGCGTCGTGCAGCGGGCGATCGAGATCACCGAAGTCGACTTCACGGTGCTGGAGGGGTTGCGCGCGCCCGGCCGGCAGCGCGAACTGGTCAAATCCGGTGCCTCCAAAACCATGAACAGCCGCCACTTGACCGGCCATGCGGTCGATCTGGGGGCCTTTGTCGACGGTGCGGTGCGCTGGGATTGGCCGCTCTACTACCGCCTTGCCGAAGCGCAGCGCGAGGCCGCTCGGCAGGAAGCTGTTCCACTGGTTTGGGGTGCGGCCTGGGGGTGCCTGCTGACCGATTTCGAGAGCGCCGAAGCGGCCTCCCAAAGCTATCTGGAAGACCGCCGCGCGCGAGGCCGCCGGCCGTTTCTCGACGGGCCGCATTTCGAGCTGCCGTGGGATGTCTATCCCGCAGAGGCGGTGGCACGAGCCGCTACGGCCAAGCCTCCAGCGTTCTAGTCGGCAGTGTCAGAGCCATCGGCAGGGAGACAACTTATGCGCCAGTAGTAGAGCGGGTGTTCCGCGCCCGGCCGCACCTCATCGTTCAAGACGCGGTAGCCGTTTGCACAGACCTTGTGCGCCTCTTAGTCGAGGAGGATGTTGGCGGCACTCCGGTTGGCCAAGGGCTCGGTATAGGTGAGTTCGTGTTCGCCTGGCGCGACATACACTGTGCTGCGTTTATCGCAGCCAGCAACCGACAGGGCGACGGCCAGGGCCAGAAGCGCTTTTGACATCACTCTTTGCAAGCCACCTTCGGTAACCGCATGTCGCTCGTCGCGTATGGGCTTGCTGGCAGCGTGAGCCGCAAGACCTGCGCAAGCGACCAAGGCGAGGGCGAAGATATCCATTTGGGCCGTTCCTTTCTGTGGCAGGCGAAAAGCCTAACGCGCAACAACCTAGAGGAGAAGATCTGTCGAGAAGAGTAATGGGATCCACAGGCCCACCGCACTCGGGAGATTGCCAGGATGACCGACATGAATGAATCGCCCCCTCACGCCTGGCGCCAGCGCCGCCGGGTCATCTGGGTCGCCCTGCTGTGGGCTATGGCGCTGCCGCTTGTCGCGCTGCTGACCGGCACCGCCGAGGGCGTGGCGATCACGGCGATCACAACGGCGGGCGGCGTCGTGACGCTGATCGTCGGTATCTATGCCGGTGTGGCCGCCTGGGACGATAAGAACCGTGCCGCCGCCACGCCCGCTCGGGCAGCCATGGGATCCTTGTTGTGATCCCCGCGCTGGGTGCGCTCGCCGGTCGGCTGCCCGGCTGGACTAGGTACGCCGCTCTGACTGCGGCCGTTGTCGGACTGCTGACCCTCAGCTACTGCCAGGGGCGCGGCGCTGCCGAGGCCGAGTGCCAGGCTGCCGAGTTGGCCCGGCAGCTTGCCCAGGCGCGGGAACTGACGAGGGTTGCGCAAGAGGCTGCGCAGGCGGCTGAAGGGCGCCGGCTCTACGCCGAGCGGCAGGCGGAAGCCTTGCGGGCGGCTAGCCAGCGCATCGCGGCGGCCGACTGGCCGTGCGGCGCGAAGGCTTTGCCGCAGGCGGTTTACGATGAGATTCGCTAGGCGCTTGTCGGCGATGGGGCTGCTGGTCGGGCTGCTCGCCGCTTGTGCGGCGCCGGAGCCTGTGCTGATTCGGCCTGAGCTGCCGGCTGCTCTCTTTGCGTGCGAGCCCGCACCGCCAAAGCCGGCGGGAATGACAGGCGCCGATCTGGCGAACCGCAGCAACGCCTGGGCGGCCGCCTACGATGCCTGCCAGTGCCAGCTCATGCTCGTGCGGCACCTGATCGAAGGGCGGACGATCGATTCGGACGCGGCTTGCGGCCCGGTTCCGCCTGCGGCACTTGGGGCCCGTGCGGGCTGGTCAGGCCTCCACGATGGTCAGAGTGACAGAGAGGCTCGCTAGTAGAGCCGTTCCACGCAGAAGTCGATCGCCTGCAGCAGAGCGTGTTTGGCGGGATTGTTGGGGAAGGCCGCCAGATCGCGCCGGGCCTGTTCGGCGTAGCGGCGGGCCCGGTCCTTGGAGTCGTGGAGAGCGTCGTGCCGCTGCATCAGAGCGATGGCCTGCTCGAGGTCGCCGTCACGCTGCTCTAGATCCTCGACACAGCGCCGCCAGAAAGCCTTTTCCTCGTCGCTGCCGCGGGCGAAGGCCAGCACCAGCGGTAGAGTGATCTTCCCCTCGCGGAAGTCGTCACCGATGGTCTTGCCGAGCGCCTGCTGTTCAGCGGAGTAGTCGAGGATGTCGTCGACCAGCTGAAACGCATTGCCGAAATTCAGGCCGAAACTTCGCAAGGCCTGCTGTTCGCTCTCTGGCCTGTCAGCCACCACCGCGCCGATCTCGCAGGCGGCGGAGAAGAGCGCGGCCGTCTTGGCCTCGATCACCTCCAGATAGGCTTGCTCGTCGGTTGCTGTATCGTTGGCAGTCATCAGCTGGTGTACTTCGCCCTCGGCGATGGTGGCGGAGGCGTCGGACAGCAGCTTCAGCACGACCAGCGAACCGTCGGCAACCATAAGCTGAAAGGCTCGGGAGAAAAGGAAATCTCCGACCAGGACGCTGGCTTTGTTGCCCCAGACTGCGTTCGCGGTCTCAAGGCCGCGGCGCAGGTGGCTGTCGTCGACCACGTCGTCGTGCAGCAGCGTCGCCGTATGGATAAACTCGACGCAAGCAGCCAAGGCGTACTGGCGTTGCGCGCTAGCGTCACAGAGCCGCGCGGCGGCCAGGGTCAGCATGGGCCGCAGGCGTTTTCCGCCGGCCGCGACGATGTGTCCGGCCAGTTGCGGGATCAGGGCCACCGGTGACTGCATCTTCTCTAGGATGATCGCATTGACCAGTTTCAGGTCATCGACGACCAACGCCTGCAGCGGTTCCAGGCTGCCGGACAGCGGCGGTTTGCCGGCTGTTCGGGGCTGATCCCGGCGGTCGGTGGGCATTTCGGCGACGGGGCGCAAGGCCAATAGTTCGCTTTCTTATCTCTAGCTGACCGTATTCGCCCGTGTCCTGTTTGATAGGAGCCGGCCGAACGGGCGTGCTACTGTCATCAATGTGGGGTGTTGCGGCCTGCCGACAACAGACCGAGTCCCCAGCCCTCGCTTGCTGCGGCAGCATAGGAACAACCGACGGGCGGTCAAGCGTCGGGACACTTTTGGGCCGTCGATCGGTGGTGTTCTCTGGGATCGCGGTGCGCCTCCCGGCTGTCGAGATGGCTGCGGCCGGGTGTTTGGTAGAGAGCGGAACGATGCGCGAGCTGTTACGGACCAACGATCTTGTGAAGCTATCCTGGCTACAGGCTCTGCTGCGCGATGCCGGCATCGAACCGCTTGTATTGGATAGCCACGCCAGCGTGCTGGAGGGCTCGGCCATCGCCATCCCACGCCGCCTGGTTGTGGTGGAGGAAGACTACGGCGCGGCGCGGCGCTTGCTGGAACAGGCCGGTGAGGAGGTCTGGTCGGGCGAGGGCTGGTAGCGGTGCCGAGAGCTTTACCGATAGGCCAGCTCGCAACCAGCGACGACCGACTGCTGGACGGTCGCGTCTCCCTGCGCCAACCCTTGGAGGGCTATCGCGCCGCCATCGACCCCGTGCTGCTGGCCGCCGCCGTGCCGGCCCGTCCCGGCGAAAGGGCGTTGGAGCTGGGGTGCGGCGTTGGCGCTGCGGCGCTCTGCTTGCTGGCCCGCGTGCCGGACGTGACCGTTACTGGCCTGGAACTGCAGCCGGCGCTGGCGGCGTTGGCTCGGCACAACGCCGAGACGAATGCCGCCACGCGCTGTTTCGTACTGGAGGGCGATGTGGCGGCGCCGCCCAAGGCTCTCGGCAGCGGCTACGATCGGGTGCTGCTCAATCCACCCTTTCAGCCGTCAGGTGCTGAGGGGTCGCCTCTGGCCAGCAAGGATCTGGCGAACCGCGAAGGCGCCGCATCGCTCGCGACCTGGCTCGACCTTGGCATCCGGCGGCTCAAGCAGGGTGGTACGCTGACGCTGATTCACCGGGCCGAGCGCCTCAGTGCCCTGTTGCTGATCCTGGAAGGGCAAGCCGGCGATATTCGCGTGCTACCGCTATGGCCACAGGTTGGCCGGCCGGCCAAGCGGGTTCTCGTTCAAGCGACGCGCAGTAGCCGTGCTGCCATGACTCTCTTGCCGGGCCTGGCGCTGCACGCGCCGGACGGGACCTTCACCGCCGAAGCGGAGGCTGTCTTGAGGGGGGCTGCGGAGCTGCCGCTCTAAACGTGCGAGAGCGCACGATCGAGCCTGGCGTGGATATCGAGAGGGGACGGACGTCATGGAGGCCGCTCCCACCAGAGTCCGATTGTCTCTTCGTGAACCGCCTACTCCGGCGATCTCTCCAGAGGCATCTCTCCAGAGATATCCCCCCGAAATCTTGACATATCTTTCGCCAGCAGCGCGACGATGCGGTCGATGACGTTTCTGGGACCGGCCTTGTGGCGGTCGCCATTGTTGAGAACGAGCCAGATTTCTCCTTCAAGTTCCTCGATAGGCCCGCCGATCCGTTTCAGATCCGGTTCGCGATCGCCGATGAAGCAAGGCAGCACCACCCGGCCGTGGCCGAGCCGTGCAAGATCGAGCGCGTTTCGCGGCGCGCTGACCTCGAGCAGTATGTCATCGGAGAAGTGGTTGCGGGTCCAGCGGGCCGAACGCGTATCCACGCAAATGCCGATCCAACCTTTGCTGCAAGCCGGAGCGGCATAGGCCGCGAAATGATAGTTGCCCAGTTTACGGACGGCCAGGGACGGTTCGGTCGGCTTCTGATTGCGCAAGCCGATGACAGCCTCTCGACGCCCGATGTCGAGTCGATGTTCCGCCGATATCAGAGAGAGCCGAAACCGATCGGTCGGCTGCTGAAGTGCCGACATGTTTTGCGTGAAGTAAAGCGACATCCAGCTTCCCGCCGAGATGCGCACGATCTCCGTTCCGGGTGTCTTGAAGCTGTTGTCCTCGGCCTCGAGAACTCTCTGCTCGATCTCTTCCGCATGGCTCAACAAGGTTCGCCCTTCGGGCGTCAGATCGTATCCACGTGCATGGCGCTGAAAGAGCGTGTTGCCGAGCGCCTGTTCCAGCCGCTCCATCCGGCGGCTCAGGGTAGGTGCGCTGACGCCTGTCTCGCGGCTTGCCTCGGCCAGGCCCTTACCCCGCGCGACGAAGAGAAAAAGCTGAAGATCATCCCACGAGAAGTTCGTCTTAGCCATCAAGTCTTAGCCATGAAACAGAGCCTTCGACGCGCTTCTACTATGAAGGATATTCCGAAGGGGCGTCATCGTTAATCGGACGTCGTTTCCGGACCTCCTCAGCGCAAGCGGGCGATCTGACTTCTGTTGTGAAGTCGCGATCTCATGCACGCAAGATGGGAAGTCTGCGTGGCGTCTCCCCAGTCAGGGCGCGCCAAGCGTTGCCGACGGCCGGGGCGATCGGCGGCGTGCCAGGTTCGCCGATACCTGTCGGGTCGAGCGTGCTTTCGACGATGGAAACCTCGACCTCCGGCATCTCTGAATTGCGCAGAATGCGATAGCGGTCGTAGTTCGACGTCTCAACATGGCCGCCGTCCAGCAGCTTAACCTCCTCGAACAGAGCTGCGGAGAGCCCGAAGCCAAGGCCGCCCGCGATCTGCGCCTTCACTACGGCCGGATTGATCGCGATACCGCAGTCGACGGCTACCCAGACACGATGCACGCGTGGCTGTCCGCCGTCGTCCGAGACGTCGGCAATCATGGCGACGTAGCTGTTGAAGCTCTTGTGCAGCGCTACCCCGCGCGCGATTCCGTTTCCCGCGTCGGGACCTTGCCAGTTTGCCGTTTCCGCCACCCTCTGCAACACGCCTCGGTCGCGTATTGCGGTTTCCTGCAGAAGATCCAACCGCCCTTGCACCCGGTCCTTGCCGCCTCGCTCGAGCAGTTCGTCCAGGAACGTTTCGGTCGCATACGCCGTGTGCGTGTGACCGACCGCACGCCACCAGAGGACGGGAACGGCGCTTTCCATCGTCGTAAGGGTGACCTCAGCGTTCGGCAGGGCATAGGGCAGACCTCTGGAGCCCTCGATAGAACTGCCGTCGATGCCGTCGACGACGAACTGCTCGAAGGCAGAGCCTGCGAGCAAGGACTGTGTCGCGACGTTGTTGCGCCAGGCCACGATGTTGCCGTCCGCATCCAACCCGCCCTGCAGGTAATGTGCCGTCAATGGACGATAGTAACCGCCTTGCAACTCGTCCTCCCGGCTCCAAACCAACTTGTAGCTGCCGGGTCCCGCCGCGCGCGCCAGGTGAGAGAGCTCGGTGACGAAGTGGTTGTCCTGGGTGGTGCGTCGCCCGAAGGATCCTCCGGTCAGCGTGGTGTTGATTGCCACGCTCTCCGGCGCCAGCCCGAGAACCTCGGCTGCGGCGTTCTGGTCCGAGGTCTGCCACTGCGAGCCCATCCACATCTCGGCTCGGTCAGATGACAGCGCGATCACGCCGTTGAGCGGTTCGAGCGCCGCATGGGCGAGAAATGGAAAGCGGTACTCGGCCTCCAGCACCTCCACGGCTTCGGCCAAGGCTGTGTCGGGGTCGCCGGTCGTTTCCGCCACGGTCCCGCCGGCGCGCGCAGCCTCCGCCCACACGCGTATCATCTCTTCCGACGAGCGCCTCTCTGCCTTGCTCTCATCCCATGTGACGTCCAAGGCGGCGCGCCCCTGGAAGGCGGCCCAGGTATCGTCGGCGTACACCGCCACACCGGAGGGTATCTGCGCCACCCGCCGCACGCCGGGCACCGCAAGCGCGGGGACCGGATCGAATGACGTCAGAGTTGCTCCGAAGCGGGGCGGGCGGGCGACCGCCACGTTCAGCATCTCCTCCCTGAAGACATCGATGCCGTACTGCGCCGTGCCGTTGGACTTTTCGGGCGCGTCGATCCGCGGGACGTTCCGGCCAATCAGCACGAAGCGATCTGGCGTTTTCAATCGAGGCTCGGTGGGCGGCCTGCTGTCGGCCGCCGCGGTCGCCAAGTCTCCGAAGGTCGCGGTTCGGCCACTGGCGGCGTGCGATACGATGCCCGCGCTGACGTCAATCTCCTCCGCCGGCAGGGCCCAGAGACGTGCGGCGGCCTCCACGATCATCGCTCTGGCTGCCGCGCCGGCCTGGCGCATCGGGATCCAGGACGCGGGCGTTGCCGTCGAGCCGCCAGTACCTTGAACGCCGAAGATCGAACTGGCGTAGAGTTCGACGTTGGCTGGAGCGTTTTCCGCCCGCATTTGGCTCCAGTCGGCATCTAGTTCCTCAGCCACCATGGTGGTTAGGCCGGTCCAGGTGCCCTGGCCGAACTCGCTATGCTTCACCAGCACCGTCACGCTGCTGTCCTCCGCCACGCGCACGAAGGCATTCGGCGCGAAGGCGCCGGCGCGGCGTCCAGCCAGCGAGGGGCGCGGCAGCACGGCGGCGATAACAAGACCGGCAGATCCGGCGAGGAAGCTGCGGCGAGTGGCTCTCACCTGTCCCATGGTCAGACCTCCAAGCGATCGGCTGCGAGGCGGACAGCGGCGCGGATACGGCTGTAGGTGGCGCAGCGGCAGAGGTTGCTGTCCATCGCCCGAAGGATTTCGTCGTTCGTAGGGTTCGGCGTGTCACGCAAGAAGGCGGTGGCGGTTATCACCTGCCCCGATTGGCAGTAGCCGCACTGCGGCACTTCCAGGTCGATCCAGGCTGCCTGCACGGCCTCCGCCTCGGGCCCGGTCATGCCCTCGATCGTCGTGATGTCGGCGTTCGCCACGCCGCCGACAGGCGTCACGCAGGACCGCTGTACGTCACCGTCAACAAGCACGCTGCAAGCGCCGCATTGAGCAACGCCGCAGCCGTATTTCGTACCCGTCAGCCGGAACTCGTCGCGCAATACCCAAAGAAGCGGTTTGTCGGGCGCCGCCGCTGTTTCTCTCTGAGTTCCGTTGACCCGGAAGCGCGTCGTCATGGTTTGGCTCCTTCTGGTGGTGATCGTCCCGCTGGCTGCGGACTGTTGGCTGCGGATCGGGGAAGGTCGAGACCGTCGCATGGCGGTGAGAGCCTGGGGCTCCCGCCTTCGATTGCTCTCTCCGATCTGTCAGCGCTCTGCCGCATCTGGTGGTGCGAGCTGGCCGAAACGAGCGCACGAAAACGGAAGGCAGATTTCACGTTTGAAACGAAAACACCGGTCCGCTGGGTCGATGGAGGAGGCTGGGTCCGGAAACCAACGGATGCCGCGCTGCAAAAACCCTTTGCCCGCCCGACGATTTCCCTGAAATACTTGCGCACAAATATACGAAGTAACGGGGAGTAGCGGCTGGGTATGCGCGACGGAACGGTCGCTGCGATCGATGTGCGTGACCTGACGAAGGTCTTCGGCGGCGGCTCCCAGGAGGTGCGCGCGCTCGACGGGGTCTCGCTGACGATTGCCCGCAACGAGTTCTTCACCCTGCTGGGCCCCTCCGGCTGCGGGAAGACGACCTTGCTTCGCCTGATCGCCGGTTTCGAGCAACCGAGCGAGGGACAGTTGCTGCTGGATGGCGAGGACATCGCGGGCCGGCCGCCGTTCAAGCGGCTGGTGAACACCGTGTTCCAGTCCTATGCGCTCTTCCCGCACATGACAGTGGCGCAGAACGTCGCCTTCGGTCTGGAGATGCAGGGCTGGGACGCCGCGCGCATCGGCCGTCGCGTCGCGGAGATGCTGGAACTGGTCAAGATGGAGAGCCTGGGCGACCGGCGTCCCGGCCAGTTGTCCGGCGGTCAGCAGCAGCGCGTGGCTTTGGCGCGGGCGCTGGCCAATGCGCCGCGGGTGTTGCTGCTCGACGAGCCGCTCTCGGCGCTGGACTTCAAGCTGCGCAAGGACATGCAGGTCGAGTTGAAGCGCCTGCAGCGGGAGACCGGGATCACCTTCGTTTTCGTCACCCACGATCAGGAAGAAGCCCTGACGATGTCGGACCGCGTTGCGGTGATGTCCGAGGGTGCGGTGCAGCAGGTCGGCAGTCCCGACGAGATCTACGAGCGGCCGGTCAATCGCTTCGTTGCCGACTTTATCGGCGAAACCAACTTTCTGCCGGCTGAGGTCGAAGCCGCCGGCACGCGCTACCGTGTGCCCAGCGGTGCAACGCTATCCGGACACGATCCCCACGGCCATGCCCAAGGGGCGCAGGTCACGCTGGCACTACGCCCGGAGCGGATCGATCTGCTGGCGCAAGCGGATGAGCCTGCGGCGAGCGATCTGGCGGGACGGGTGGCGCAGGTCGTCTATTTCGGCACGGACACACTCTACTTCCTGGAGCTCGACGGCATTCCGGGCCGTTTCCAGGTGCGGGTGCAGAACCGCAATGGCGCCCAGGCCGAGTTCGCGGCCGGCGCCAAGGTCGGCATCAGGGTCACCGCGGATGCCGTACAGGTGCTGGTCGACTGATGTCTCCGCCCGCGTCTCCTCCCACGCGGCCGACGCAGCCCGGAGCGTCAACAGCCTCTACGGCGCCCTATTCCCGGGCCCGTTCCACTCCCTCCCTAGTCTCCCCCTTTACCTCGTTGGCCAGTTTGCTGCGCCGCAGCCACCGGGCGCGGCTGATTCTTCTGATCGCGCCGGCGCTATTGATCATCGGCGTCTTCATGCTGCTGCCGCTGGGCCTCATGGCCTATGTCTCGATCCTGGAGCGTGGCATCAACGGCGGCGTGCAGTGGGGTGTCCATACGGTCGATGCCTACGTCGCCTTCCTGTTCGAAGAAGATCTGCTGGGCAATCTTGCGATCAACCCTGACTACGTACAGATCTTCGGCCGCTCCTTCCTCCTCTCCTTCGTCACCACCGCTGCCTGCCTGGCCATCGGCTTTCCGGCCGCTTTCTATATGGCGCTGCAGCCTGAGAAGTATCGCAACCTGCTGATCTTCCTGGTGACCATCCCCTTTTGGACGAACCTTCTGGTCCGTAACTACGCCTGGATTCTGTTGCTGCGCAGCAACGGTCTGGTCAATGAGAGCCTGATGGGCCTGGGTCTGATCGACGCGCCCGTTACCCTTCTCTACACCAACTTCGCGATCACCCTCGGGCTGGTCTATTCCTTCCTGCCCTTCATGGTGCTGCCGATCTACGCCAGTCTGGAGAAGCTCGACCTGCGTCTGGTCGAAGCGGCCTTCGACCTCGGCGCCAACAAGCGCCGGGCCTTCCAGCGGGTGATCGTGCCGCTGGCGCTGCCCGGTATCGCTGCCGGCTGCATCCTCGTTTTCGTTCCATCGCTCGGCGCCTTCATCACGCCGGAACTGCTTGGCGGCTCCAGGTCGATGATGATCGGCAATTTGATCCAGAGCCAGTTCGGCGCGGCGCGTAACTGGCCGTTGGGGGCGGCGCTGGCCTTCGCGTTGCTCTCCATCGTGCTGCTGGCGATGATGGTCTATCTGATGCGCTTCCGGCGCCCGCCGGGCACCGGATAGGACGGACCGGGATGGAAAGCCGCAGCAAGAATCCGCTCTGGAGGTTTCCCGGTATCGCACCGGGGGCGGCCTTCTTCTTCGCCTATCTCTATCTGCCGATCTTCGTGCTGATCGCCTTCTCCTTCAACGAGAACCGTCAGGCCACGATCTGGACCGGGTTCTCCCTGGATTGGTATGGCGTGGTGCTGCGCAACGACGACATCCTGTCGGCGGCCGGCAACTCCCTGATCGTTGCCACCACGGCGACCCTGATCGCCACCAGCGTTGCGCTGCTGGCGGCGCTGGCCATGGCACGCCGCCGCTTCCGCGGCCAGGACGGCGTCAATGCGGTGATCGCCTTCCCCCTGATCATTCCCGAGATCGTCACCGCCGTGGCGACTCTGCTGTTCTTCGTGGCGGTCGGCATCCAGCTCGGCCTGACGACGGTGATCATCGCCCACACCGTCTTCTGTATTCCCTTCGCCTATCTGCCGATCCGCGCGCGCTTCGACGGTATGGACGCGGCGCTGCCGGAGGCGGCAGCCGACCTCTATGCCAACGAGGTGCAGGCCTTCCGGCGGATCACCTTGCCATTACTTTGGCCGGGCATTCTCTCGGGCGCGATGCTGTCTTTCATCATCTCGCTCGACACCTTCACGATCACCTACTTCGTAGCCGGGCCGGGGGCGACGACCCTGCCGGTCTACATATTCGGCATGATACGCATCGGCATCACGCCGGAGGTCAATGCCATCTCCGCCTTGATGCTGGTGATCTCCATCGTTTTCGTCACGCTGTCCTACCTGGTCGGGCGGGTGCGGCGTTGACGCGGTTGTTTCGCCGGCGCGTTCGTCTTGCCGAGGCGGCCGGATCCAGTTGGCAATAAGGTCAATCGATAACAGGGAGTGCAAAGACCGATGAAAAGACTTCTGACCTCAGCCGTCGTCGCAGGCGCCGTGCTGGCCGGCGCGACGGCCGCCAAGGCCGAGGGCGAGCTGTTCCTCTACAACTGGTCGAACTACTTTCCGCCCGAGCTGCTGACCAAGTTCGAGGAAGAGACGGGCATCGCCGTCACCCTCGACGTCTACGATTCCAACGAGACCATGCTGGCCAAGCTGCAGGCGGGTGCCGGCGGCTACGACGTGATCGTGCCGTCCGGCTATATGGTCGCGATCCTGATCGAAGAAGGCCTCGCGCAGCGGATCGACACGCTTTCCATGCCGAACGGCAGCAAGGTCGTGGCGCCGCACGACGCGCCTTTCTTCGATGCCGAACGGCTCTACTCGGCCCCCTATATGTGGGGCACCACCGGCTTCACTTACAATTCCGCCAGGGTCGAGGGTGAATTGGAGGAAAGCTGGAAGGAGTTCTTCGAGCCGCGGTCCGAGATACAGGGCGAGATCGCCCTGCTGAACGACGAGGTCGAAGTCTATAACGCGGCCGCCTACTATTTGGGGCTCGACAAGTGCACCGAAAGCCCCGAGGAGGCACAGGCGATTCTCGATCTGCTCGAGGCTCAGAAGCCGCACGTCAAGATGTATCAGTCCGATGGGACCATCGACCGCATGATCTCGGGCGAGGTCATCATGCACCATCAGTGGAACGGCGCCTCGCACCGGACTCGGGTCGACATGCCAACGGCCGTCTATGTCTACCCGAAGGAGGGTATCACCTTCTGGACCGACAACTTCATGATCCCGACAGATGCCCCCAATGCCGAGAACGCCAAGACCTTCATCAACTGGATGTTGGCGCCGGAAAACGCCGCCGTCGCGTCCAACTTCACCGGGTACATGAACGCCATCGACGGTTCGTCCGACTATCTGGACGACGCCCTGAAGACCAATCCGGCCGTGAACATGCCGCCGGAGTTCGCCGATCGGCTACGTCCCAGCATCGACTGCTCGGTCCCAGCGCGCGAGCTGCGCAACCGCGTTTGGACGCGCCTGAAGTCCTAGCGGACGCGTCTCTCTTCGTTTCCTGCCCGGTCGCCCTAAGGGGCTCCGGGCACCTTTTTTCTTTTCGGAGCTTGGCATGTCATGACGGATAGGGTGCCCGAGACCCTGACGATTGCGCTCTGGGCCGTGAACCTCGCCAAGCCCCTGAACGGTATCGGTGCCTGGGCAGCGGCCGTCGAGGCGCAGATGCTGCGGGCCAAGGCCGAGGGCGCCGACCTGCTGGTGCTGCCGGAGTATATGTCGGAGCAATGGCTGTCCTTCGCGCCGGAAGGGATAGGGGCGGCCGAGGAGGTGCCGTGGATGGCCGCGCAGGCCGAAGCGGCGCTGGCTGCGGTCGCCCCTCTCCCGGCCAAGCACGACATGGCGCTGCTGGCCGGCACGCTGCCGGTCCTGCTGGAGCCGGTGCCCGAGGCCGGCTCGCTCTATGTCAACCGGGCGCATTTGTTCCTGCCGGACGGTCGCGTGGTGCGGCAGGACAAGCTCTGTCTGACCCCGGGTGAGAAGGACCCTGCGGCCTGGAATCTTCGCCCCGGCGAGCGCCTGCAGGTCGTCACGTGGAAGGGCCTGAAACTGGCGACTCTGATCTGCCTGGATATCGAGCTGCCGGCGCTCGCTGCACTGCTGGCGCCGGAGCGGCCCGATCTGATCCTGGTGCCCTCCATGACCGCAAAGCTGTCCGGCTATTCCCGCGTCTTCGGCTGCGCCAAAGCGCGGGCTGTCGAGCTGCAGGCCGCCGTTGCGGCGGTCGGCGTGATCGGCGCCGCTTCCACCAACAAACCGCGCGAAACCAACACTTCCGGCTGCAGCCTCTATCTGCCCTGCGAGGAAAGCCTGGGTTTCGTCGGCTTGCACGATGAGATCCCGCCGAGCGATACAGCGGATGACGAGGGGCAACTGCTGATCGCTCACGACATTCCCTTCGGCGAGATTCGCCGTCTGCGCGCCGGTGCTGCCGAGGTCTGGCCCGGAGCCTGGACTGCCGACCATGTGACGCTGGAACTGGACTGAAAGAGACCATGCTGACGATCTACAGCGAGGAGCACCGCTACCAAGACGGCAAGGCCGAACTGATCGACGGTCAGTTGCTGCCGCCCTTCGAGATGCCGCGGCGCGCGGAGATGGTTCTGGAGCGGGTGCGTGCCACCGGCCTCGGCGACATCCTGGCGCCGCAGGATTTCGGCTTGGCGCCGCTGGAGGCGGTGCACGACGCCCGCTATCTGGCCTTTCTGGCGGCTGCCTGGGGCGACTGGGTCAAGAGCGGGCGGGAGCACGACGCCCTGCCGCTGAACTGGCAGGTCCGCGGCATGCGGGCACTGGAGCCGGAGAGCATCGACGGAAAGCTCAGCTACTTCTCTTTCGACGCCGGTACGCCGATCATGTCCGGCACCTGGCGGGCCGCCCGCGCCTCCGCCAACGTAGCGCTCACCGGCGCGGCGCGGATCAAGGAGGGTGCGCGCGGCGTCTTCGCGCTCTGCCGCCCACCGGGCCATCACGCGGCGGAGGACTACTACGGCGGCTATTGCTTTCTGAACAATGCCGCCATCGCGGCTCAATGGCTGCGCGATCAGGGCGCCGCCAAGGTAGCGCTGCTCGACATCGACTACCATCACGGCAACGGCACGCAGTCGATCTTCTATGACCGGCCGGACGTCTTCTTCGCCTCGATCCACGGCCATCCGAAGCAGGAGTTCCCCTTCTTCCTCGGCTATGACGACGAGACGGGAGAAGGTGCCGGGGAAGGTGCGAACGCGAACTTCCCGCTGGAGTGGGGTACGGGGTTCGAACGCTGGTTCGGCGCGCTGCAGGAGGCCGCTCGTCGCATCGGAGCCTTTGGGGCCGAGGCGCTGGTGGTCTCCCTCGGCGTCGACACCTACAAGGACGATCCGATCAGCCACTTCACCCTGGACAGCGACGACTATCTGCAGATCGGCCGGACCATCGCGGACATGGGTTTGCCGACTCTTTTCGTCATGGAGGGCGGTTATGCCGTCGAAGAGATCGGGGTCAATGCGGTGAACGTTCTGACGGGCTTCGAGGAGGGCGCGTAACGGCGCTCGTCGGGCCGGTCAGATCTCGAAGAGCTCGGTCGCGAGTTCTTCGAGCGTAGCGATGTCCTGTAAAGGGAAGCCGGCCGCGATGGGTTCGAAGATATCCATGCTGTGGTGCTGCGCGGCGCCGATGGTCTGGCGGTAGAGCGCAAGACCCAGTGCCTTCTGAGCGAAGTCCCGGGCGATTGGCCAGTCGCTGGCGTCCAGGAAAGCGCGGAACAGTCTCTTGTCGCAACTGAAGAGGTCGCGATAGAGCTGAATCAGCTCGTAGTGTCGGTCCGTGACCATCGCGTCGCCCCAGTCGATCATCCCGGCGAAGCGTCCCTGCGCGACGAAGACATGGTTGGCGGTAATGTCGCCATGGGTAAAGACGCGGTCGAAGGGGGCGAGCCGGGCGAGGTAGGCTTCGGCTTGGGCGGCCAGGTGCGGCGGCAGAGAGCTTTGCGCCATGGCGGCGCTCAGGTTTGCGGTGGCCCAATCTGCTTGCGTCACCAGGCCCGCAGTCGGCAGCGCGTGCAGGCGGCGGATCTGCCGTCCCAGATCCGCCGCAAGCGCCAATCGTTCATCGGCTGACAGCTCGGCGCGCCAGGACGCGATACCCGGCATGCGGCCGGTGATCAGGTAAGGCCAAGGCCTATCGGGATCGTCGAAAAGCTTTCCCTCGCCCAGCAGCCGGGGTGCGGCGATTTCCAGATCTGCCTCGAGCCGCAGATAGGCAGCGCGTTCTGAGCTGTACGCCTGGCGCCAGGGCTGAAAGTGGCCGAAGAGTTTTACGACCGCGTCGCCGCAGACGAAGGTCGGGTAGGTGGCATTGCAGCCGGCGACCGGCGCTCGTCCGGCGTCGGCCAATCCATGGCGGTCAAGAACTTCGGCGACGTAGGTTGCCCAGAGATCTGTATTGCCAAGCTGCGCGACATAGTCGGCTGTCGACGCGAAAACGGGAGGCGGCATCATTGGGCTGATCTAGCGGGCGCAGGCCCTAGGCACAATCGCTGCGGAGGGCACCTTTGACAGTGACAGAGCGAGGGCGTCTGGTCGGTTTTCATCTTGTAGGCTGGCGAACGATGCCGGGCTGGCCCGGGGCGCGTTTGAGCGAAAAGCGCGGCTGTGACCGCATTTCCTCTGGATTTTCCGGCCAGCTCTGGCATGTAAGAAGCCATGGACATTGCCAAGTATCTCCGTTGGATCCCGCACGAAGACTACCGGAACCCGCCGCCGGTGGTCGGTGTCATTCGCCTCTCGGGGACGATCGGCGTTGGCTCGGCCCTCCGCCGCGGCCTCAGCTTGGCCGAGCTGGCGGGGCCGATTAACCGCGCCTTCAAACTGCCGCGCCTGCAGGCCGTGGCCCTGGCGATCAATTCGCCGGGCGGTGCTGCGGCCCAGTCGGCCCTGATCGCCAAGCGGATCCGCGACCTGGCGGAGGAGAAAGACGTCAAGGTTTACGCCTTCTGCGAGGACGTGGCCGCCTCGGGCGGTTATTGGCTGGCTTGTGCTGCCGACGAGATCTACGCCTTGGAGAGCTCGCTGATCGGCTCCATTGGCGTGATCGCCTCCACCTTCGGCTTCCAGGAGGCCATCAAGAAGGTTGGTGTCGAGCGTCGGCTCTACACGGCCGGGGACAACAAGTCTTTGCTCGACCCCTTCCAGCCGGCCAAGAAGAAGGATGTCGAGCGTCTGAAACGCCTGCAGGGCGAGATTCACGAGTCCTTCAAGTCCCATGTGCGCGCCCGCCGGGGCGACCGCCTCAAGGGTGAGGAGGCCGCTCTCTTTTCCGGTGAGATCTACGCCGGGCGCCAGGCGCAGGAGGTCGGCTTGATCGACGGTCTCGGCGATCTGCGGGGTATCCTGCGCGAACGCTACGGCGAGCGCGTGCAGCTCCGCCGCGTGGATGGCGAGCGCAGCTGGGTACGCCGCCGTTTCGGACTGTCGCAGCTTGCGACCGGCGGGATGGCTGCCGGTGCCGGGAGCCTGACCGACTGGCGTCCCCAGGACCTGGCCGACGGCGCCCTCGCCGCCATCGAAGATCGCGCCCTCTGGAGCCGCTTCGGGCTCTGATCCGGCTCTTGGCCGGGTCGCATCTGTCTTTCGACCCCTATCGCGTTGCTTCGCCGATCGGCCGGTCTTTTCTATCATCCGGCTCGATGGGCTATGCTACCCAGAGCTGTTGAAAGGCGCTGTGCCGACCGGCGCAGTGCAGTGGCAGTCGAAGGCATGTCAGATGCAACAGTCCAACCAGGCTCTTCTTGTCCGCTTTCTCTTCGCCGCTGTCGGGCTGGGGCAGGGCTTGGTTCTGGAAGCTCTGTTCGGTGAGAGCGGGCGGAGCCCTCTGGGCCATCTCGCTTACGCACCAGCGACGGCCGTGACCGCCGCCGCCTTCGTGTTCTACGCGGCATGGTTGGGGCGCCCCTGGCTCACGGCCGGGGCCGCGCTTCTTGCCGGTACCCTGTCCGGCCTTATCGTCTGGCTGGCGGCTCTCTATTGGTCGGAAGACGACTTCACGGGCATGCTGGGGCATCTACTGCTGGTATGCCTGTACCTCTCGGTCATTGTCGCCGTGGCGGCGCGCAGCTTCGCGGAGACCGGCTCTCTGCGGGATGGCGCTGCCTGGGCCGAGGGGCTCTGGCAGAGCCTCGTGACCCTGATCCATGCGGCGCTCTTCACCCTGGCGGTGTGGTTGATGCTGGCCGCCCTCCTCGTTCTCCTGGACGTCGTTGGGCTGCCCACCGAGAGGTTCGTCGATGCGTTCGGGGTGATCCTGACCATGACGACCTTCGGGCTGGGCGCTGCGCTGATTCGCGAATGGCAGCAGGTTGCCCAGGTCGCGCGTGGCTTCATGAGCGCTGCGCTGCTGGTCCCGCTTTATCCCTTCGTGCCTTTGACGGCGGTCTTCCTGGCGATTCTGCCCTTCACGCCTGCGGATCTTCACGACCGCGGGCTCACCTTCGCTGGGACCACGGCAGCTTTCGTTCTGGGCTTTTCCGTGTTCGTGGCGGCGACCTATCAGCGAACCGCAGAGCGCTTGCGGCCGCCTCTCGTCGTTCTCGGGGCGATGCTGCTACAGCCCTTGCTTATCCTGACTCTTCTTGGGATCGAGGTGCTGCGTTTCTACGAGCGAGGTCCTGGCGACGACCGTCAGCTCTACGTGGTCTTCTTGGTGACCGCGCTGGGTTTCAGCCTCTTCTACCTGCGCTGCGCCCTGGTCGCGGAGACCTGGCCGGCGGCCGTGATCGCGGCGACGCGGCGTGGCTTCCTGACGGCTCTCGTGCTGAGCCTCCTGCTGGTGGTTCCCTACAGCTTTCGGGATGTTCTGCTCGCCGGTTTCTACGAGCGGCGCATTCTGACCGGCGAAACGGAACCGTCCAGGAAGTTGCTCACGGAGTTGCGCTTCGAACTTGGCGACGCAGGCGTTGCCGTCCTGGAGCGCCTGGCTGCGGAATCGCCCGAGGTTCTGACGGAGGAACAGGCCGAACGTATCGACCTGCTGTTGGCTGCGGAAACCGAGTCCGAGGTGCGAGAGCGCGAGAGCGAACGCAGGCGCCTGCGAAGTGCAGTCGACTTTCGCGAGCGGATCCGTCTGGAGCCGTCGGATGCCAAGCTGCCTCCCGGTTTGATTCACGATACCGAGATTGGCCGCGAACAAGGTTGCAGCCGTGACACTTGCGCCTTACTCGAGCGCGAAGGCACAGACGAACCGGAATGGGTCTTCGTTAGGGTCGATTCGAAACGCCCGGACACCTTTCTCAACAACCGTGTCACGGTTTCGACCTATCTTCCGAACTCTTCGGATAGAAGCGGAGACAACTGGACTCGGCGCAGTGTGTTGAGTCTCAATGTTAGCCTTGCAACACGCGACGCTGTGACCTTCGCTCTGCGCGAAGGCGTTCTGGATGCATCGCCGGAGGGCGTGAGCCTCGGCGAGACCTTTATAGCTCTGCCCTGAGCAACCGTTCGGCGCGCTGCCTTATCAACTGATCGCGGACACGCACAGGGATACCGTGTATGTGCCGTCTCCTATGACACCGGCACAGCGCAAGGCTCAGCGCCGGCTGTTGTTTGCGACCAGATGGAGGGGCTCGAAGCTGCGCAGGTTTTCGATCTCCAGAATGGCCGGGCGTATCGCCGCTCCGCTGATGTAGCGGAAGTTTGCGCAGAAGGCGTTGGTGGCCAGGCTCTTGGAGGAAACGCCGTGTAGGAAGGTCTCCATGCCCAGCTGCTTCATCTTCAAGGCGAAGGAATCCATAGCCTGCATCATCTCTGCTTCGTCTATCAGGTCTTCTCCCACTCTTAGACCCAGCGCCGCCACGCCCGTGTAGTTGAGATCGGGTATAGTGGGGCTGCCAACCTCGGCGCGCCAATGAAGGCTGCGGCCATAGGCCTGGAGGTCGCGTGCGATCGACTGAATACGGATCGGCGTGACGTCGGACGGGCCGCAGACCACTTCGAAGTTGAGCAGGCGCCTCCAAACGCCCGGCAGATGGCTGCAGAGGGACAGATACTCCTGGCGCAAACGCAGCGACGCCATGGTTTCGAAGTGCACGGGGCAGATCATCGGAAAACGCTTGTTCCGGCTTGCCAGCTGTTCGATCTTGCGGGAGAGATCGTAGAGCGTGCGAAAGTCGAGCTCGAAGGCGTCGTCGGCAGACAGTTCCGCGCCGTTTACGGCCGGTGCGCGGCTTGCGCCGGATCCCGCCAGAAGGGAACCTGGCCTCTGCGTAATTGCCGGGACTGCCTCGGGAAGAAAGGCCAGCAGCGCCTCGCTGCCCACGTCCCAAACCGGCCAATAGCGAAACTCGAGTTCCCAAACGTTGAAGGGCTTCGCCTGTGGCGCGGAGACCTCCGCCTTCAGATCCTTGACCTCAACCTCCCGCGGCCGCAGCTCGTTCGCCGGGCTGTAGGGAACGCAGTGCCAGCGATTGCGCTCGATAGCTGCGCGCTCGGTGGAGGAGCGCTCTTCGACCTGCGCGATACTCTCCCTCCTGACCTTCGCGCGACTCAGTACGGAGGGCAAGTTCAGGAAGGTGCTGCGCAGATAGTCGCTGGGCGACCGAGGGGAATCGTCTCCCCCCGAAGATCTAGCGTTGTTTGCATCCAACATGTCTATAGGTCTTCCAGTGTGTGCCCGCCAAACGTCGCAGTCGCTCCCTTCGGCGGGCTGATGGCAAGCGCTTTCACGCAGGCTTCCAAGTCGTCGAGATCGATCGGCTTCTGTAGGATATGGTTGGCGCCAAGTCTTTGTGCGTAGTCGAGAAAGGTAAGATCCCCGCTGACGCCGCCGCCGGATATGGCCACGATCGGCAGGTCCGGTTTGGCCGACCTGATCTCCTGGATCGTCTCCGTACCTTCCTTGTTTGGCATCAGGATGTCAGTGATGACGATCGTGGGGTTCTCGGACTGAAGCAGGGCGAGGCCACGGTTTCCGTCTTCTGCTACGACCACAGCGCAGCCGAGATCGATCAGCATTTCGGTCAGGGTCGAACGAACCAGCTCATCGTCTTCGATCAAGAGTACTCTAATCATGGCTATTCTCCGACAAACAGCGTTTCGCTCTGGGCGCTTATCGGCGCCGTACTCCTGTTCGTGTGCAGGTCCAGGGCCTGCCGCAGCTTGATGGCCAAGTCTTCCCTGCGATAGGGCTTGGTAACGAGGTTTTCTCCGGCCTTGACGTCGCCCCTGCGCAGCACGGCCGCTTCCGCGTAGCCGGTCGCATAGATGATGGGCAGGTCCGGACGCAGTTCGCGCGCCGCTGCGGCGACTTGGGTGCCGTCCATGCCACCCGGCATCACGATGTCGGTGAAGATCAAGTCGATCTCGTCGTGCGCTGCGAGAACCTCGAGTGCTTGCCTGCCGTTCTCCGCTTCGCGGACGCTGTAACCCAGGTCTTCCAGCAGGCCGATGGCCATCTCGCGGAGCTCGGCCTGATCTTCGACGATCAGAATGGTCTCTTGGCCGCCTTCGGCGACCGCCGGAAGGTCCTGCATTGTATCGGACTGGCAGCTGCTGCGGGTATCGGCAGGGAGGTAGAGGCGAACCGTCGTTCCGACGCCCACCTCGCTACTGATCCTGACATGCCCGCCCGACTGCTTGATGAAGCCGTAGACCATGCTGAGCCCGAGGCCGCTGCCTTTCCCGACGTCCTTGGTGGTGAAGAAGGGTTCGAAGACCTTGTCGAGCTTCTCGGGCGGGATGCCGCTGCCACAGTCGGTGACAGAGAGCACAACGTAGTCGCCTGGCACGATGCCTTGCTCGCGCGTGGCGTCGTCCTCACGGACAGGTTTGTGGATGCTCTCGATGGTCAGCCTGCCGCCTTCGGGCATGGCGTCGCGCGCATTCACGGCAAGATTGAGAAGGGCGGATTCGAGTTGGCTCGGATCCGTCATGACGCAAGGAATTCTATCTCCCAACCGGCATTCGAGAGCGACTGTCTCCCCCAGAGTACGGGTCAGCAGATCGCCGAGGCCTTCGATCAAGGGGTTCGGGTCGACGGTCTGCGTTTCCAGCTTCTGGCGCCGCGAGAAGGCCAGGAGACGCCGGTTCAGTTCTGCGCCCTTGTCGACCGCGCCCAGTGCCGCGGCAATCCGCCGGTGAGCCGTTTCGTTGCCCTGTACGGAGCGCTCGAGCAGCTGCAGGTTTCCCATGACCACGCCGAGCAGATTGTTGAAGTCGTGCGCGAGCCCGCCCGTCAACTGACCGACCATCTCCATCTTCTGTGCCTGTACCAATTGACGCTCGACCACCTTGCGCTCGGTGACATCGGTCAGCACGGCCATGGAGCGTGTGAACCCACCGGTTTCATCGTAATCGGCGACGGCCGATAGAAGGATGTCCCGCATTTCGCCGGACTTGGCCACGATCTGGTACTCGACGTCCTTGCAGGTACCGTCCTTGACGAACTCCGGCATTTCTTTCTCGACGGCGCGGCGCGCCGAGTCCGTTGTCAGGAAGCTGGTCGCCTTTTGGCCGATGACCTCGTTGCGGCTGTAGCCGAGTTTTTCCAGCCAGAAATCGCTGACGCTCAGCAGGCGCCCCTCGGAGTCGACGGAATGCAGCATGACGGGGGTCTTCGTATAGAGCGAGCGGAAACGCTTCTCGCTGGCGCGCAGCTTCTCTTCAGTCTGCTTACGACCCGTGACATCCATCACGATCGCAACGATACCCCTAACGTTTCTCGTCTTGTCGACGTCCGGGAGATAGAAGCACTGGATGTCTCGCGTGACGCCGTCGGGATAGGAAACGATCGTGTCGAAGTTCACCCCGACACCGTGGCGCGCGAACTCAAGATGCGATTGAAGGCGCTCGAAAGCCTCTTCTCCTGCGATCTCCCGAACGTGACGGCCAAGGATGTTGTGCGCCTTCTGACCATACCAGGTGCAGCCGGTGCGATTGATGAAACGATAGCGGAGGTCCGTATCCACATAGGTGATCATGAACGGAAGGCTGTCGGTGATCAGCCGAAGATGCGCTTCGCTCTTCTGCGCCTCCGCCAGCGCCGCTTCGACCCGCATCTCCGCAGCGCGTGACGCGGTGACGTCGTGCATTGAGGCAACGGCACCCAGCTTTACGCCGTTAGTATCGTAGAGCGGCGCCGCTTGGCAGACGACCCGTCGCGGCGACAGGCTTTGCGGAGCGAGAACGATCTCCTGATTCTTGACGACCTCGCCTTGAAACGCCTTGAACAGCGGCGTCTGTTCCATGGCCAACGGCGTCTTTCCGTCAGCGTCGAACAAGCTGTAGGTATCGACCCAGTCCTCGGGCAGCAGCGGTTTCATGCTCAGACCGGCGATGCGGCAGGCCGCATCGTTGAAAAGAGAGAGCCGGCCTTCGGCATCGCAGGCGACGATCCCGTCCTGGACGTTTTGCAGCACCGCGTCCAGGAAGCTGCGGTTCTGCTCCAGCGTGGCTTCCATCTCTTTGCGGTGGGTGATGATTTCCCGGAAAGCGATGATGCCGCCGATCTTCCCCTGGCGATCTCGCCAAGGCCGGATCTGGCGCCTGACCCAGTGGAACCCGCCGTCCGGCTTTGGCAGCTTGTCCTCGTCGATGTCGAAGCTTTCGCCTTCCAGGCAGCGCGCATATTGGTCGCTCCAGGCGTCCGGTATGTGCGGCATAACCTCTTTATGGCTGCGTCCGATCAGAGCGCCGCTGTCGAGATCGAAGGTCTCGCACCAGTTTCGACTCGCTGCGAGATAGCGCATCTCGGTATCGAAGACTGCCACAGGGACAGGTGCGTACTCGAAAAACAGCTCCAGCTGACGGGCTGCGATGGCGAGACTGTTCTCCGCCTGAACGCGGGATTCCACCTCTCGCAGGACGTCGCCGGCGGTGTAGCGCATATCGATATGATCGGCGACCATGGCGGCCAGATCCGATAGAGAGGCCTTGTCGTCCTCCGAGAAGTCGTGGCGCGCTTCGGTGTCGATCACGCAGAGTGTGCCCAGGGCGTGTCCCTGCGGACTCACCAGCGGGGCTCCGGCGTAAAAGCGAACGTGCGGCGCGCCGGTGACCAGGGGATTGGCGGCGAAACGCGAATCGCAACGGGCGTCGGGTATGACGAAGACGTCCGTGTCCAGAATTGCATGTGCGCAGAAGGCGACGTCGCGGCCGGTTTCGGTCGCGTCCAGGCCGCACCTTGCCTGAAACCACTGTCGATTCTCATCGACCAACGAGACCACGGCGATCGGCATCTTGAACTGGCGCGCCGCGAAACGGGCGATCCTGTCCAGCGCCGGGTCGGGCGCGCTGTCCAGGATCGCATAGCGCCGCAGCGCCGCGAGACGCTCGCGCTCCGTCTGGGGCAGGGGGGCAGGTACGGTCATGAAACGGCCGATCTAATGATGTGCGTCGTCGAATCCCGATGCTGAGATTAAATATAAACTTGCGATGGATTCATATAACTTTGAGTTAACGCTCCAGTATTCATCGGTTGATGTAAAGAGGTGGGGCGCTATGTGCACCAGAGCGAGTGGGGTGTTTGTAGAAATACAAATAATAGATTTACAATTACTTCCGTGAGGCGAGTGTACGGCGGTGGCCGCGCAGCCATAGATCGGCGGCGAAGCCGCTATCTCGAGTCTCAGGCGCCTTCGCCTCGCCAGCGCGGCGCGGTTCCAGCAGTTCGACGATTGGACGTGATAAGCCGACGCTCGGGAACGGCATTGCGGTGCCGCTGGATTGCTATTCAGGCGGGATACCGAGGTTTTTCGAGCGGTACGGGGCGTTTCGACGTGATCGCCTTACGTTGCCGTCGGGACGGCATCGTCGGCTCGGCTGTCGACGGCAAGCGTCTTGTACATGATCGTGGTCGGATCGAGCCGCGCCCGGAAGGGGTCGTAGCTGTAACCCGGAATCGTACCGCTGGTTCTGTAGCCAAGCGATCGATAGAGCGACTCGGCCTTGTCGCCGGTTACGGTGTCCAGCGTGATCAGGCTGCGGGCTCGCCGATCCGCTTGGCGCTCGAGCTCGAGCATCAGGGCTCGGGCAACACCTTGGCGACGGAAGTCGGGATGCACCAGCAGTTTGGAGACTTCCGCCCTGTGAGGTTGGTTCGGCGGCATGTCGGTGACCAGTTGCACCGAGCCTGCAATGCGCCCGTCCTTTAAGGCGATCAACAGCAGTCGCGCGCCCTCGCGCACCGATGGCAGCACCTTCCGGCTCCAGAAGGCTTCGCTGTCGCTCTGGGAGAAGGGCAGCACGAAGTGGACGCCGGCACCTCCCTGCACACAGGCATGCAAGAGCCGGCCGAGCTCGCCGAGATGGTCGATAATGTCGTCCGCCGAGAAAAACGTAATGGCGGTTTGGCTGCTTCCGGTCATGGCGTCTCACACGATGAAGAGCAGATACTTGGCGCCGCGGTTCTTCGGTGTCGTGAAGCTGCTGGCGCCGAAGAGCTGGTAGCGTAGGCAGTCGCCAGGCTGGAGATCATAGCTTTCCTCCGAGACGGTGAGGATCAAGCGGCCTTCGAGCAACAGCAGATGATGTTCCAGGCCGGGCCGGGGCGGCTCCTCGTAGAGGACGCGTGTGTCCGGGTCCAACTCGCACTCCAGGATCTCGCCCGCCAAGCTTTGAGCGGGCGGCGAGAGGGAGCGGCGGCGAAACCCGATGCTCGGGTCGGCCCAGACGGTCTGCGCGTCGCGCCGGATCAAGGGTGCGAAGTCGTCTTCGACCATCAGCATCAGCCGTGACATCGTCAGGCCGTGAGCGGCGCAGAGTTTGCCCAGCACGCTCGCCGTCGCGCTGACCTCGGCGTTCTCTAGCCGCGACAGGGTGGCCCGACTGACGCCGCTGCGCTCCGCCAAGGCATCCAGCGACCATCCACGCTCACCGCGTAGCGCCTTGAGCCGCTGCGCGATCCGCTGGTCGAGGGACTCATTGGTCAGTGAGGTAATTTCCATATATGAGATATTTTCTTGTATATGGAATACTGTCAAGCTGACTGATGCTCAACTGGCCGGCACCCGATAGGTACGCCGGTCGATCGGAACCTCTGCGATCTTTCGTTGCAGCAGGTCGAGCAGTCCGCTTTCAGCGCGGTTGAGGTTGCTGGCGGGGTTCCAGACCAGCCAGATGTCGATCTGCGGCGGGTCCTGGTAGGGCGGCAGCCGCCAGAGCTGGCCGTCGGCCACGTCGCGTGCCGCGATATGCAGCGGCAGCGGGCCGATGCCCAGGCCGGCGACGATCATGCGCCGCACCTCCTCCAGGCTCGGCGAGATGCCGACGATGGTGGCGTCCAGCCCGGCGCGGCTGCGCAGCAGGGCGACGGGGCGCAAGGCGTCGGCTGGCTGGTCGGTCTGGAAGGAGACTGAAGGCTCGCCGCGCAGATCCTCCAGCGTCAGCCGATCCTGACCGAAAAAGCGATGCTTGGGGCCGCAGAAGAAGCCGAAGAACTCCCGGTACATGACCTCGTAGCGAAGCCGCGGGTCCTGCCGTCGCACCAGGCAGAGCGCGAAAGAAGCCTGCTTCTGCAGCACCGATTTCACCGCCGCCTCGCTGGTGCTGACCGTCAGGCTGAAGCGCGTCTTGGGATGGGCGCCATGAAATGCGGCCAGAGCCTCGTCGAACAGCGGCGAGATCACATGGGTGGTCAGGGCGATCGATACCTGGCCGGTGATCTCTTCCTGAATGTCGCGCGTCAAAACGGGCAGGCGCGAGACCGTACCGAAGATCTCGACGCATTCCTCGTAGAGCAGCCGGCCCACGGCGGTGACGCGGAAGACGTTGGGCTTGCGGTCGATCAGGCGCCGGCCCAGCCGCTCCTCGATCCGACGCAGCGCGTTGCTGACCGTTGGCTGTTTCAGGCCCAAGCGGTTGGCGGCACGGGTAATACTCTCCTCCTCCACGATCACCATGAAGGTGCGCAGGAGGTTCCAGTCGAGGTCCCAGGCGAAGCGGGCGTTGCGCAGGTCTGTCATTTCATCAAACTATTTTCGCTATTCCGAATATCTATTTGCAGAATGATCGTCAGCGGACAAGCATTCCCGTCGCCGTGCCGGCCTCTGGCCGCCGCGCGGGCCGAAACACGCAGTGAAAAACGCTGCCTAGACGACAGGGAGTGCAGTTCGATGATCAGCAAGCTTCTGACCGGTGCCGCGGCTCTGGCGGCCGTCGCCGGGATCGCCTTCTCGGCTGTGCCGCAGGCTCAGGCCGAAGAACTCATGGAGATCAAGGAAAAGGGCGAGATTCGCATCGCCATGAGCGGCGCCTACCCGCCCTTCAACTTCGTCAATGACCGCAACGAGGTGGTTGGCTTCGATCCCGGCATCGGCAAGGCCATTGCCGAGCGCATGCAGGTGGAGCCGGTGATCGTCACCACCGCCTGGGACGGCATCATCGCCGGGCTGCTGGCCGGCAAGTACGACACCATCGTCGGGTCGATGACCATTACCGAACAGCGCCAGGAGGTGGTCGACTTCGTCGGGCCCTACTACAGCGCCGGTCGCGGGGTCTTCGTTCGCGGCGACTCTCCGGCCATGGGTCTGGACGATCTCAGCGGTCAGACCATCGGCGTGACCTTGGGCGAGACCCACGAGAAGTGGGCGCGCGAGCGCGGCGGCTGGAACATCCGCACCTACAAGGGTCTGCCGGAGCTGATGCTCGAACTGGAGACAGGTCGTGTTGACGCCATCGTGGTCGACAACATCCCGGTACGCGTCGCCGTGCAGAAGAGCGGTGCCGACGTCCGTCAGCTCGATACGCCGGACATCGCGGGCGGCAGCGTCGAAATCGGCATCGCCATCCGCAAGGGCAATCCCGAGCTGAAGGCGGCGATGCAGCAGGCGCTGGACGAGATGATGGCGGATGGCACCTACGAGAAGATCGCCATGGAGTGGATCGGCGCGGACATTCGCTAGTCGCCCCGGTCGTCCAACGGCTCTGGTGTGCAGATGGCTCGGCCGCGGTGTGCAACGCGGCCGGGCCGCTTGCGGCATCGTCTCGTCGTCTCTGGCCCGGCTGCTCTCTAACGCAGCGCTGGGAAAATCGCGGAGAGACTCATGGACTTCGATCTGATGCTCCGCGTGGCGCCCTTCTTCGTGGAGGCCGCCTGGATCACGGTGCTGATCTCGGTGCTGTCGCTGGCGCTCGGTCTGGTCATGGGCGCGCTGGGGGCCGGTCTGCGCCTCTCCTCCACCGCCCCACTGCGTTGGATCGGCTCGGCCTACGTCAGCATCTTCCGTGGCACGCCGGCGCTGATCCAGCTCTTCGTACTCTACTTCGGGGGCCCGCAGGTGGGGATCCATCTGGACCCTTTCGAGGCCGGTGTGATCGGCCTGGGCGTCAACATCGGCGCCTACATGACGGAGTCCATTCGTGGCGCCATCCTGGCGGTGGACCGCGGCCAGCGCGAGGCGGCCCGCACTCTGGGACTCAGCCGGTCTCAGGCCCTGTCCAAGGTCACACTGCCCCAGGCGGCGCGGCTGATGATCCGGCCGCTGGGCGTGAACTCCGTGGCCCTGATCAAGGGCTCCGCGCTGGTCTCCACCATCTCGGTGGTGGAGCTGACCTACACCGCCCAGCGCTTCATCGGCTCGACCTACAAGCCCTTCGAGATGTTCGCGATCGCCGCGGTGCTCTACATGATCGTCGTCTACGGGGCGGCTCGTGTGATCGCCTATCTCGACGCCCGCTACGCGATCGAATAGGGGCGGACGATGGGACTCGATTTCTCAGCCGTTCCCGACTACGCCGGATTTCTCTGGCTGGGTGTGATCTGGACCACGGTTCTGACCGTCTGCGCGGCGACGCTGTCCTTCTTCGCCGGTATCGCTTTTGCCTTGATCACGCTCTATGCGCCGCGTCCGGTGACCTATCCGGTGCGCTTCTTCGCCTGGCTGTTCATGGGCACGCCGCTGCTGCTGCAGCTCTATCTGATTTACTTCGGTCTCAGTCAGATCGGCATTCACGTGCCCGCTCTGATCGCCGGCATCATCGGGCTCGGTCTGCACTTTGCAGTCTACAACGCCGATATCATCCGCGCCGGTATCGTCGCGGTCGATCCCGGCCAGCACGAGGGTTCGCGCAGTCTCGGCATGAGCCGCTTGCAGACCTTCCGCTACGTGATCGTCCCCCAGGCGGTGCGGAGCGTCACGCCGCCGCTGGGCAACAACCTGATCGCCCTGCTGAAGGACTCCGCGCTGGTCTCGGTTCTGGGCGTGGCGGAGCTGGTGCACGCGGCGCAGTTGGCAATCAGCGAGACCTACCGGCCGTTCGAGTTCTACATCGCCGCGGCTGTGCTCTACTACGCTCTGAACATTCTGCTCGAGTCCGCCTTGCGGTTCGTCGAGCGTAAAGTGGAGGCGACCCGGTGAAGGACGGCACCCTGCAACCCGATAGCCCCCAGACCGAGAATCCTCCGACCGATCGTGTCTCGAACGGCCGGCCGATGATCGAGGTCAGGAACGCCCACAAGTCCTTCGACGACGTCGAGGTGCTGAAGGGGATCGATCTCTCGGTGGAACGCGGTCAGATCGTTGCCGTCATCGGGCCCAGCGGCTCCGGCAAGTCGACCCTGCTGCGGGCCATCAATCATCTCGAAAGCCTGAACGAAGGCGAAGTCTGGCTGGACGGCGTGCAGGTCAACGCCCCGCTGAAGGGCGCGGCGTTCGAGCGTCACATCAACGCTGTGCGCCAGCGGATGGGCATGGTCTTTCAGCACTTCAATCTCTTTCCGCACCTGACCGTTCTGCAGAACATCACTATGGCGCCGCTGCTGCTGCAGAAACTCTCGAAGGAGGAGGCGCGGTCGCGGGCAGAGGCTCTGCTCGACAAGGTCGGCCTGCGCGACAAGACCGACGTCTATCCCTCCAAGCTGTCGGGCGGGCAGAAGCAGCGCGTCGCCATTGCTCGCGCGCTAGCCATGCAGCCCAAGGTGATGCTCTTCGACGAGGCGACCTCGGCGCTCGATCCGGAACTGGTCGACGAGGTCAATACGGTGATGAAGCAGCTCGCGGCCGAGCACATGACCATGCTGATCGTCACCCACGAGATGCGCTTCGCCGGCGAGGTGGCCGACCGGGTGCTTTTCATGGACGAGGGGCTCGTGGTCGAGGAGGGGCCGCCCGAGAAGATCTTCTCCGCGCCGGAGAAACAGCGCACCCGCAGTTTTCTACACAAGTACCTGACGGCCTAGATCGTGACCGGGCTCGCAGATCCCTATCCCGATTTCGGTCTGACAACTGCGGAGCGGCGCGAGGCCGTGCAGGGGCATCGCTACGAGTATCCCGGTATGGACGCGGGGCCGGAAGTCTGGCTCTACAGCGACCGCCTCAGCTATGCGCCGGGCGACATCGTCACCCTCTTCCTGTCTTCGACGGCGCCTTCGGTTTCGCTGGAGGTGGTGCGCGACGGTGCCGCGCAGACGCCGCTGTTTGAGACGTCCGGGATCGCGGCGCGTTGGCAGGATACGCCCGAGGACTGCTCGGTCGAGGGCTGCGGCTGGCAGGCAACGACCGAGATCCGTATTCCGGCGGAGGCACCCTCCGGCGGCTATCGCGTCACCGCCCGGATCGACGGTGCCGTCTGCGATCATTTGATCATCGTGCGGCCGACGGCAGGCGCAACGGGACGGCTTCTGCAGATCGCGGCAACCGGCACCTGGACGGCCTACAACACCTGGGGCGGCTCCAATCACTATCAGGGCATCACCGGCCCAAATGGCGATCTCTACGCCCCGGTCGTCAGCCTGCAGCGTCCCTTCGGCCGCGGTTTCGTGACGCTGCCGCGCGAGGCGCCGCGGGTTCCCCTGGAGGTGACGCCGCCGCCCGCCTCTGCGCCGCGCTATCCGCACATGGAGTGGGCCTTCGCGGCGGGTTACAGCAAGAAGTACGCTTCGGCCGGCTGGGCCAGCTACGACCGTCATTTCTTCCGCTGGGCCGAGAATCAGGGCTATGCCGTGGATCTTGCGACCCAGCACGACCTTCAGTTCCGGCCCGAGCTGCTTGAGGGTTACGACTGTCTCGTTTGCGTCGGACACGACGAGTACTGGACCTGGGAAATGCGCGATGCGGTCGACGCCTTCGTCGAGCGCGGCGGACGGGTGGCGCGCTTCGCCGGCAACTTCATGTGGCAGACGCGCTTGGAAGACGAAGGCCGCCGCCAGGTTTGCTACAAATATCGCGCCCGTGAAGAGGATCCGCTCTACGGCAGCGCGCAGGGGCATCTGACCACCACCTCCTGGGAGGCGCCGGAGGTCGGACGCCCGGGGGCCGAGACCTTCGGACTGAATGCCACGCGCGGCCTCTACGTCGGCTGGGGTGGCTGTGCGCCGCGGGGTCAGCGCGGCTTCCCGATCTATCGGCCGGCGCACTGGGCCTTCGCCGGAACCGGGCTCTATTATGGCGACCTGCTCGGCGCCGACAGCCACGTCTTCGGCTACGAGGTCGACGGGCTCGACCATGTGATCCGCAACGGCCTGCCAGAGGCGACCGGGGCCGAGGGCGCGCCGGACGGTGTGGAGATTCTTGCGCTCGGCCTCGCCTCGCTGATCGAGGAGAGCGCGGACGTTCCCATCGAAGATCAGTTCCTGACCGACGCCGATGCCCGCTTCGTGGCGCGCACCCTCGTGGGCGACGACCGGCCGGCGGCGCTCGAACAGGTGAAGCGCGGCTGCGGCATGATCGTGACCTTCGCACGCGGGCAGGGCGAGGTCTTTCACGCCGGTAGCTGCGAATGGGTTGCCGGCCTGCTCCGGCGCGATCCTCAGGTCGAGCGGGTCACCCGCAACGTGCTCGACCGCTACCTCCGTCCGACAGGCGAAAGATGATGCAAAGCGATCCCGCTCCGACACCAGCCGAACGTCCTGCCTCGCACCTCTTCTACCAGACCCGCCTGCGCCGGCCGACGGTCGAGCGTGCCGAAGGCATCTACATCTGGGCTGCCGACGGCCGCCGTTTCATCGACGGCTCCAGCGGCGCCATGGTCGCCAACATCGGCCACGGCAATCCGCGGGTGCTGGAGGCAATGCGCCGCCAGATGGAGCGCACCACCTTCGCCTATCGGCTGCATTTCGAGAACGAGCCGGCCGAAACCTTGGCAGCTCGCACCGCCGCGCAGATGCCGCCGGGTCTCGACCGCGTCTTCTTCGTCTCCGGCGGGTCGGAGGCGGTCGAGTCCTGTCTCAAGCTGGCGCGCCAGTATGCCGTGGTGACCGGGCAGAGCGAACGCTGGAAAGTGATCTCACGCTTTCCCTCCTATCACGGTGGCACCCTCGGTGCCCTGGCGGTCACCGGCTACACGCCGCTGACGGAGCCTTTCCGGGCGATGATGCAGACCATGCCGCAGATCCCGGCGCCGACTGTGCATCTCGACCGGGACGACCTGAGCGACGAACAGCGCGGCCGGCGCTACGCCGATTTCCTGGAGCGCGAGATCCTGGCTCAGGGCCCCGAGACGGTTCTGGCTTTCATCATGGAGCCGATTGGTGGCGCCTCGACCGGTGCCCTTGTGGCGCCGGACAGCTACTACCCGCGCATACGCGAAATCTGCGACCGTTACGGTGTGCTGCTGATTTACGACGAGGTGATGAGCGGGGCCGGGCGGACCGGCCGCTTTCTGGGCGGCGATCACTGGGCACCGACACCCGATCTGATCTCGCTGTCGAAGGGCTTTGCCGCCGGCTACATGCCGCTGGGCGCCATGGTGGCGCCGGGCTGGATGGTCGAGCCGGTGCTGGAGGCGGGCGGCTTCCTGCACGGCTTTACCTATGCCGGCAATCCCTTGGCCTGTGCGGCCGGTCTCGCCGTACTGGAAGAGATCGAGGCGCAGCAGCTGGTCGGCAACGCGGCCCTGCGCGGCGCGGATCTGAAGGCCCGCCTCGGCGGCCTGATGCAGCGCTATCCCTTTATCGGCGACGTCCGCGGCAAGGGCCTGTTGCTCGCCGTCGAGCTGGTCGCCGACCGCGACACCATGGAGCCGCTGCCGCCGGAGTGGCAGGCCCACAGCCGTCTGGTGGAGCTGGCCTACGCGCGCGGCCTGATCGTCTACTCGCGTCGCAGCCGCGGCGGTACGGCCGGCGACCACATCCTGGTCTGCCCGCCGCTGATCGTAACGGTCGAACAGGTGGAGGAGATCGTCGGTCTGCTGGCAGAGGCGCTCGACGCCCTGGCCGAGGAGCTCGGACTGCCGGTCGCGTGTGGCAGCTAGCGGATCGGGCAAGGCAACAGGTCGCAACGATAACAACACGGGAGGAAAGGCGTGACGCAGAAAGTCATCGTCACTTGCGCCGTTACCGGCTCGGCCCACACACCGAGCATGAGTCCCCATCTGCCCTGGACACCCGATCAGATCGTCGAGCAGTCGGTTGCCGCGGCCGAGGCCGGCGCGTCGATCCTGCATCTCCACGCCCGCGATCCGCAGGATGGGCGCCCGACGGCCGATCCCGAGGTCTTCGCGCAGTTCCTCCCGCGCATCAAACAGGCGACCGAGGCTGTCATCAACATCTCTACGGGCGGCAGCTCCCTGATGTCGCTGGAGGAGCGGTTGGCAGCCTCCCGCTGGGCCGCGCCGGAGATGTGTTCTCTGAACATGGGCTCGATGAACTTCGCCCTCTTTCCTGTGAAAGAGAAGATCGAGACCTGGCGTTTCGACTGGGAACCAGAGCTGTTGGAGGCCACGCGCAGTCGGGTCTTCCAGAACACCTTCGCGGATATCGAGGAGATTCTCGCCAGCCTCGGCGGTGCCCGGGGTACGCGCTTCGAGTTCGAGTGCTACGACGTCGGCCACCTCTACACCCTAAAGCACTTTGCGGAGCGTGGGTTGGTCGAGCCACCCTATTTTATTCAGTTCGTGCTCGGGATCCTGGGCGGCATCGGCGCCGATCCGGAGAACCTCACGCACATGAAGCGCATCGCCGACAAGCTGTTTGGCGATGATTACCGTTTCTCCGTGCTCGGCGCCGGCCGCCATCAGATGCCTCTGATCACCGTGGCGGCCGCCCTCGGCGGCAACGTTCGCGTCGGCCTGGAGGACAGCCTGTTCCTCGGTCCGGGCCGCCTGGCGACCTCCAACGCCGAGCAGGTCGAACGCATCCGGGCTATCCTGGAGGGTCTGTCGCTGGAGATTGCGACACCGGAAGAGGCGCGCCAGGCCCTGGGTCTGAAGGGCGGCGACCGCGTGGCCTTCTAGGGCGCCGTCGTGCTCCAGGCGCGGCTCAGTAAACGCGGTCTATCGCAGCTCTCGGACTGGCAGCAGTTCTCCAGAGGTCTCTGGACAAGCGGCGGCGAGCTTGCCTCAATTATCGGATGAGGCGCGGCACAAGCGCTCGCATACCGATAACCGGGAGGAACATATGCTGGACACGACCCCAAACCTGGCCGTGAACAAGGTGCTGGGCGATCTCGACGCCGCCCTGACCGAGGGCGATGTGCAGGCGGCGGCCGCGCTGTTCGAGCCGGAGGGTTACTGGCGCGACCTGGTAGCTTTCACCTGGAACCTTCGCACCATGGAAGGGCGCGAGGAGGTCGCGGAAATGTTGCGCGCTCAACTCGCCGACATCGTGCCGCGCGGTTGGAGCATCACACCGGGCGAGGATGCCGAGGACGGCGGCGGTTTCCTGCAGGCCTGGATCGATTTCGAGACCGGCGCGGGACGGGGTCACGGCCATATCCGTATTCGCGACGGCAAGATCTGGACGCTGCTGACCACGCTGAAGGAGCTGAAGGGGCACGAGGAACGCCGGGGCCCCTCGCGTCCCAAGGGGGTCGCGCATGGCGCCGACCGGGCGCGCAAGACCTGGGCGGAGCGGCGCGCCGAAGAAGATGCGAAACTCGGCAGGGAGACCCAGCCCTACGTGGTGATCGTCGGTGGCGGTCAGGGGGGGATCGCGCTGGGCGCCCGACTGCGCCAGCTCGACGTGCCGACGATCATCGTTGAAAAGAACGAGCGGCCTGGAGATAGCTGGCGCAAGCGCTACAAGTCTCTCTGCCTGCACGACCCGGTCTGGTACGACCACCTGCCCTACATTCCCTTCCCGGAAAACTGGCCCGTTTTCTCGCCCAAGGACAAGATCGGCGACTGGCTGGAGATGTACACGCGGGTGATGGAGCTGAACTACTGGGGCGGCACGCTGGCGGAGCAGGCCAGCTGGAACGACGACAAGAAGGAATGGGAGCTGCGGGTTCGCCGTAACGGTGAGGAGATTCTGCTGCGTCCCAAGCAGCTTGTGCTGGCCACCGGCATGTCGGGCAAACCGAACCTGCCGGTCTTTCCGGGCCAGGAGATCTTCAAGGGCGAACAGCATCACTCCTCGCAGCATCCGGGGCCGGATGCCTACACGGGAAAGAAGGTCGTGGTGATCGGCTCCAACAACTCGGCCCACGATATCTGCGCGGCCTTGTGGGAGGCTGGTGCGGACGTCACCATGGTGCAACGCTCCTCCACCCACATCGTACGGTCCGAGCCGCTGATGGAGCACGGGCTGGGCGCGCTCTATTCCGAGCAGGCGCTGGCCAACGGCATCACGACCGACAAGGCCGATCTGATCTTCGCCTCGATCCCCTACCGTCTGCTGCCCGATTTTCAGAAGCCGATCTACGACACCATCCGCGAGCTCGACGCCGATTTCTACGCCGGCCTGGAAAAGGCGGGCTTCATGCTGGACTGGGGCGACGACGGCACGGGGCTCTTCATGAAGTACCTCCGTCGCGGATCGGGCTACTACATCGACGTGGGCGCCAGCCAGTTGATCATCGACGGCAAGATCCGTCTCAAGGCGGGCTCGGACGTCGATCGCCTGACCGAAGATGCCGTGGTCCTGAAGGACGGGACCGAGCTGCCCGCCGACCTCGTGGTTTACGCCACCGGCTATGGCTCGATGAACGGCTGGGCGGCCGATCTGATCAGCCAGGAGGTGGCGGACAGGGTCGGCAAGTGCTGGGGTCTCGGGTCCGGCACCACCAAGGATCCCGGCCCCTGGGAGGGCGAGGAGCGCAACATGTGGAAGCCCACTCACCAGGAAGCGCTCTGGTTCCACGGCGGCAATCTGCACCAGTCGCGCCACTATTCGCAGTTCCTGTCACTGCAGCTCAAGGCGCGTCAGGTCGGTGTGCCGACGCCTGTCTGGGGTATGGGGGCGGTGCATCACCTCAGCTAGGACGCTATCGAAGTGGATGAGACCGGCTGACTGCTTTCCCGAGCCGGTCGCGCACACGGTAAGGTCGCTCTGTGTTGGGGGTTGACGACTTCAGGCTGTCGATCTTGCCGTGACAGTCGCAGGACGCCGAGGGTTGCGAAGGGTGGCTGTGGACCCTAAACCTGCCGGGCGACAGGCTCTGCCTGCCGCTCGGTTGGTTGGTCCATGGCGAAACGCCTGCCGCTGGAGTGCGAAATCGTCTCTTGCGGTGCGGCCCACGACCTCTCTATGAGAAGTGCGCTGATTTCAGCCATATCCCCAAATCCCCAGGTCATATCCCCCGATCTCTCCTTCGGATAGGACCGCAACTCCCGACAAGGCCGCGATGGACCGTCTCGATCATTTGGAATCTCAGTCGATTTTTATCCTGCGCGAGGCCTATGCGCGGGTTGAGCCCCTGTCGATGCTGTGGTCGTTGGGCAAGGACTCGAACGTCATGATCTGGCTGGCGCGCAAGGCCTTTTTTGGGCGTGTGCCCTTTCCGGCGGTGCTGCTGGACACCGGCAACGAGCTGGATGAGGTCTATGCCTTCCGCGACGAGTATGTGGAGAGCTGGGGGCTCAGCTACATCAACGCCGACTGCCCGGCGCTGGAGGAGACGGATCCGAGCCTGCCGCTGAACTCGCGGCATGCGGCGCGCAAGACATTGGGGCTCAAGCGGATCATCGCCGACCAGGGGTTTCGGGGAATCTTCCTGGGCATCCGGCGGGATGAGCAGGCGGTGCGGGGCAAGGAGCGGGTGTTCAGCCCACGCGACGAGTCGGGCACCTGGGACTACAAGGACCAGCCGGCGGAGTTCTGGGACCAGTACAAGACGGAGATCCCACCGGGCGCGCACCTGCGCATCCACCCCTTGCTGGCCTGGACCGAGGTGGACATCTGGCGTTACATCCAGCGCGAGGGCATTCCGGTGGTGCCGCTCTACTTCGCACGCGACGGCTGGCGCTACCGCTCGCTGGGCGAGAAGGACATCACCCGGCCGATCCGCTCGGACGCGGCGACGATCGAGGAGATCATCGCCGAGCTGGAGACGACCCGCCAGCCGGAACGCGCGGGGCGGACGATGGACCACGACAGCGAGGACGCCTTCGAGCGTCTGCGCGCCAGCGGCTACATGTGATCGAGTTTTCCCGGACATGACCCAACATCCCGTCAATCCCGCCCCGCGGGAGCTGCTCAAACTCGTCGTCGTCGGCCACGTCGACCACGGCAAGTCGACCCTGGTCGGACGGCTGCTCTACGACACTGACGCCTTGCCGGAGGGCAAGCTGGAGGAATTGCAGGCCGTCTCGTCCAAGCGCGGGATGGAGCTGGAGTGGTCCTTCGTACTGGACTCCTTCCAGGCCGAGCGCGACCAGGCGGTGACCATCGACACCACCCAGATCCGCTTCAAGACCGACAAGCGCGACTACGTGATCATCGACGCGCCGGGGCACCGGGAGTTCCTCAAGAACATGGTCAGCGGCGCCGCGGAGGCCGATGCGGCGATCCTGGTGATCGACGCGGCCGAAGGGGTGCGCGAGCAGTCGCGCCGGCACGGCTATCTGCTGCATCTGCTGGGCGTGAAACAGGTCGCGGTGGCGATCAACAAGATGGACCTGGTCGACCACGACCGGGGGCGGTTCGCCGAGGTGGCGCAGGAGGTCACGGACTATCTGGCGGGGATCGGGGTGGAGCCGGCTGCGATCCTGCCGATCTCGGCACGCGCCGGGGCCAATGTGGCGGAGCCCAGCCCGGAGCTGTCGTGGTTCCAGGGACCCAGCCTGCTGGACATGCTGGACCGCTTCCACAGCGTCACCCGGCCGAGCCTGCAGCCGCTGCGCCTGCCGATCCAGGACGTCTACCACTTCGACCAGCGCCGCATTCTGGTCGGCCGGGTGGAGAGCGGCGTGTTGCGGGCCGGCGACACGGTGCTGTTCAGCCCCTCGAACAAGACCGCGCGGGTGCGCAGCCTGGAGGCCTGGAACGCCGCCCCGCCGCTGGAGGCCCATGCCGGCCAGTCGGTCGGCCTTACGCTGGAGGAGCAGCTGTTCCTGGAGCGCGGTGAGGTCTTGAGCCACGAGGAGCGGCCGCCACAGCTGACCAATGTGTTCAAGGCGACGCTGTTCTGGCTCGGCCACAAGCCTCTGGAACCCGGTCTGAAGCTGACGGCGAAGCTCGGCACCGCGCGCTACGCGGTGGAGGTGGTGGCGATCGAACAGACGGTCGACACCGATAGCCTGGAGCGGCGGCGCGGCGAGGCGGTCCAGCGCAACGGCATCGGCGAGGCGGTGCTGCGCAGCCGGGCGCTGATGGCGGTCGACGAAGCGCAGGCGCTGCCGAACAGCGGGCGCTTCGTGCTGCTCGACGACCTGGACCTGGTCGGTGGCGGTCTGATCTCGATGGAGGGCTATCCCGACCAGCGCAGCGTGATGAAGGTGCGCACCTCCAACCTCTTCTCGGTCGAGCACAGCGTTTCGCGTGAGGAACGTTGGGCGCGCAGCGGCCATAAGGGCGGGGTGATCTGGCTGACCGGCCTGTCCGGGGCGGGCAAGTCGACCCTGGCCATGGCGCTGGAGCGGCTGCTATTCGAGCGTGGCTACCAGGTCTACGTGCTGGACGGGGACAACGTGCGGCGCGGGCTGAATGCCAATCTGGGCTTTTCACCCGACGACCGGGCAGAGAACATCCGCCGGGTCGGCGAGGCTGCGGCGCTGTTTGCCGACGCCGGCGCGCTCTGCATCACCGCCTTTATCTCACCCTACCAGAGCGACCGCGACCGCGCGCGGGCGGCGACCGAACGTCTGGTGCCTGGGGGCTTCCACGAGATCTACGTCGCTGCCGACCTTGCGACCTGCGAGGAGCGAGATCCCAAGGGCCTTTACAAGAAGGCTCGCGCGGGGGAGATCGCAGACTTCACGGGAATCAGCTCGCCCTACGAATCCCCCCGAGACCCTGACTTCGTGGTCGATACCGGCGAACTCTCTATCGAACAGGGCGTGGAGCAGCTGCTGGAGTTCTGCCGCTCGCGCATTGCCTTCGATCCGCCGAAACGCAGCTGACCAGCCAATAGCTGGGCGGGGTAACCACCGTCAGCCCTGGTCCTCTGGTGCCAGTGCAATCCGGACGCGGCGGTTCTTGCGGCCCTTGTTGTCGATCTTGACGATCCGCACCGCGGGCGACTGTCCCGTGGAGCTCAAGTGGGTACCGCCGCAGGCTTGGCGGTCGAGGCCGACGATCTCGACGACGCGGATGTGACCGTCCGGATCGACCGGCGGATCCACCGACTGTGAGCGCAGCAGGCCAGGCTCCCGGCGTGCCTGCTCGACCGGGATGCGTTCGCAGCGGATCGGCAGGTCCTGGCGGATGATTGTGTTGATCTCCGGCTCCAGGGCGCGCAGCGCGGCGCTGTCGGCGCCCGGCACGTCGAAGTCGATGCGGGCCGTGCCGTCGGCGTTCATCTGGGCGCCTGTCACCAGAGCGCCGTCGAAGTGCCGGAAGACCAGGGCGTTGACGATGTGCAGATCGCTGTGAAGCTGCGTCTGCCGAGCGCGGAATTCGGGATCGACCACCGCCTCGACCCGGCGCGGCAGGACGGTCTCCTCACTCAGGTCCAGCCAGAGCCGACCGGCCGTTTCGCGGAAGCCGACAACGGGGACGGCACCGTCGGACCAGCGGAGTTGGCCGCGGTCCGGCAGTTGCCCGCCGCCGCCTGGATAAAAGGGCGCCTCAGCGAGCCGGACCGCTGTCCCGCGCTGTTCGACCACCTCGGTTTCGAGTGTCAGGACCGTCGGATTGTCGTGGCAGAAGTAGGGCATCGGCGAAGCTCCCGGAATGGGCGCCGAAGACTAGATCTCGGCTCCGGCAGGGTCTTGGCGGGAATTGCTCCGCTCTGCACGGGCGAACTGGCCCGGCGTGACTCCGAAAGCGCGCTTGAAGTGCCTGTTCAGGGCACTCTGATCGTAGAAGCCGGCTTCCAGCGCGGCCTGAGACGGTACCGTCCCGCGGCGCATCAGCCGGGCGGCTGCCTCCAGACGGAACTGCAGCAGCCGCGCGTAGGGCGTCATCCCCAGCCGTCGTTTGAAACGTCGGATCAGCTGGAAGGGCGTCAGTCCGACCTCTTGGGCAAGCGACTTCAACAGCAACGGTTCCCCGAAACGGGCTTGCATCAGGTCCAGTGCCAGGCGCAGGCGGCGGTCGTCGAGCGCCTCCTCCGGGTCGGCGCGGCCGGGCCGGCCGTGGGTTCGGAACAGCGCCCCGAAGCTCTGCTGCAGTAACTCGTCGGCCAGCAGCGGATCGCAGCGATCGAGCCGGCGATGCAGGGCGAGAAAGGCGCCGACGAGCGCGGGATCGTCGATGGCGTTGTCGCAGAAGCCGACATCCGGCTCCAGGCCGGCATCCGCGCAGAGGTCCGTCAGCGCTTCCTCGCCCAGGTAAAAGGCGCGATAGCGCCAGTCGGCGCTATGGTTCAGGTGACCGGCGTGGGGTTCCTGCGGATTGAAGACCAGCAGGCGACCGGGACGCGCCGTCTGGTGCGATCCGCGGCTGTAGAAGGTCGAACCGCCAGCCTCAGTCGCGGCGATCACGAAGGCCTCGTGACTATGCGTCGGATAGCTGTGGTCGATGAGTTCCGCTTGCATCAGACGCAGCCGGGGCAGACGCCGGCTGCGCCAGTAGCGGGTTCGATTCGCTGCGGTTGCTCTCTCCACGGTTCCGTCCGCAGTGGCGTGGCCCTGGATCCGTTCTTCGCGTGTCAGCTTAGCACCTGTCCTCGGCATCGTCGAAGCTCAAGCGGCGAGGAAGCCGCCGTCGACGCAGATGTTTTGACCCACCACGAAGGAGGCGGCGTCCGAGGCCAGCCACAGCAGTGTGTCGGCCACCTCCTCCGGCCGTCCCATGCGCTTGATCGGCAGGCTTTGGGCAATCGTCTCCGGGTCGGCCACGCCCGAGTTCATCATCATCGGCGTCACGATCCGTCCGGGAGAGATGGCGTTGATGCGCACGCCCTTGTCGGCGTACTCCATGGCGGCCGCGCGCGTCAGGGAGAGGGCTGCGGCCTTGGAGGCGCTGTAGAGCGCGAAGCCGGGGTTGGGGTTGCGGACGCCGCTGACCGAGGCGTTGTTGACGATCACGCCGCTTCCTGCGTTCGGCTCTCGCGGCAGCATGACCTCCAGCTCGGCCTTCATGGCTTGAAAGAGGGCGCGCGCGTTGACCGCGAAAACACGATCGAAGACCTCGTCCGGCTGTTCGGCCAGCGCCTTGCGCCGCTCCTGGTAGCCGGCGTTGTTGAAGGCGATGTCCAGGCCGCCAAGCCGCAGACTGGCTTCTCGGACCAGGGCCTCCGCTGCACCGGACTCGAGGAGATCGCTAGGCAGGAAATGACGGTCGCCGCTCAGGCCGGCAGCTTTGCGTTCCATCTCCGCCACCACCTCCAGGCCCTGCGTGCGATTGCGTCCCGCGATTACGACGGACGCGCCTTCCGCCGCAAAGGCCAGGGCCGCCGCGCGCCCGATGCCCGAGGTGCCGCCGGTGACGAGGACACGCTTACCCGTAAAACGAGCCTGAGTTTCGCTGGTCGCTGCCAAGACGTCATCCTCTGAAGAGAACCCAAACACCAACCTAATTCCGGCTCCGGAGCACCTGTCTTGGCGGAAATTGCGCATCCGCTTCGGCTCGGTTCTGTCCGGCCAGTCTCACATATTGGGCGAGGGGCGCTGCCAGGCGTTCTCGAACCGCAGCGCCGCGCAGCCTGCGAAAGCGCGAAGCCGCTCCAACTCCGCCTCCAGCTTCTGCATCCGCGGCTTGGTGAGACGCAGACGTCCTTCCGGCCAGACTGCGGTGACGGTCAGGGCATCGGCCTCCCGATCCGCCTTCATGTCGAGACGGCCGATCAGGCGGTCTCCCTCCAGCAAGGGGAAAACGTAGTAGCCGAAGCGGCGCTGCGCAGCCGGTACGAAGACCTCGATCCGGAAGGAAAAGCCGAACAGCCGCTCTGTGCGCTGGCGGTCGCGGAGCAGCGGATCGAAGGGGCTGAGCACGCGCAGTCGGCCGGGTGGCGACGGCGTCTCGGCCAGGCGGTCTTCTATGTCGGCCCAGGCATAGGTCTGGCGCGGTCGCGCTCCCTCGGCGTCCTCGACCTCCACCACGCGCAGGCGGTCGCCTTGCGCTGCACACCAGGCCGTCGCCTCGGCCGGTGTGATGCCGTCCCAGAAGCGTGCCAGCTCGCCGGGCGTGGCGAAGCCCAGGCGGTCCAGCGCGCTGCGGCAGGCCCAGTCGACCAGTCCAGTCTCATTCGGCACGGCATCCGGGTCCAGGTGAACGGCCGGGATCACTCTCTCCGTCAGATCGTAGACCTTCTGGAAACCCTCGCGCCGTGCGACGGCCAGCCGGCCGGTGCGCCAGAGATATTCCAAGGCCGTTTTGGAGGGCGCCCAGTCCCACCAACCCTGGCCGTTGCCGTGGCCTTCTTCGCGCAGATGACCGGTCCGCACCGGGCCGTGGCGCTCCACATGCGCGAACACCTCCTCGAGCTTCTGCACGAAGGTCTCACCGCGCCAGCGTTGCCAGCGCTGGGAGAGGCGGGCCTCCTCGCGTGCGAAGCGCCGCTGCCAGATCGGAAAGAATTCGGTGGGGATCACCGCGGCGTCGTGTGTCCAGTTCTCGAAGAGGCTGCGCTCGCGCTCCAGCAGCCGGTCCAGCTGTTTGGGCCGGTAGCCGCTGCGTCGCGTGAAGAGGATCATGTGATGAGCGCGTTCGACCGTGCGGATGCTGTCGACCTGAACGAAGCCCAGGTCTCGCACCAGCGATAGCAGTGCCGGGCCGCTCAATCGTCCGCCCGGAGGATCGCAGAGGCCATGGTGCTGGAGAAACAGCCGGCGGGCTTGGCGATTTGAGAGTCGTAACGTCACGGCGCCTGTTCACATATTCGCGGTATCGCCGGAGCGGAAGCGGCAAGCCTCTCCCAGAATCCAATCGCGGAAGAGTTCGATCTTACGGCTGCAGGCGCGGTCGAGCGGATAGACCAGATAATAGCTGAACTTGGTTGTCACGAAGTCCTGATCGCAGAACAGGCGCGTCAGGCGGCCCGATGCAATCTCCGCCGACACGACCGACTCGTCGATCAGTGCGACACCTTGGCCGGCCAGGGCCGCTTCCGCTAGCAGAGTGTAGGAGTTGAACTTGGGGCCGCGGTTGGCCTCGATCCCCTCCAGCCCGGCCGCCTTCAGCCACATGCTCCAGGCCGGGGAGGCCTCGTTCGGCAGAAACGACGAATAGTGGAGCAGCGTGTGGTGCTTCAGGTCGGCCGGTTGCCGCAGCGGCAGATCGCCTTTCGTCAGCGAGGGGCAGCAGACCGGAACCACGGACACGGCGAACAGCCGTTCGACGTGCAAGCCCTCGTAGTCTCCACGGCCGAAACGGACGCCGGCATCGACGTCTTCGGCATCGAAGTCGACCAGATGATCGGCGCCTGCAACCCTCACCTCGATCTCCGGGTGGGCTTCCTGAAATCCGACCAGCCGCGGAACCAGCCATTTGGCGCCGAAGGAGGGGGCGACGCTGATGGTCAGGATGCCCTCCTGCGTCTCCGACTCCAGCAGCCGGCAGGCGCGGGACAGATGCTCGAACCCCTGCTGCAGATCGGGCAGCGTCAGCTGCGCCGCTTCGGTCAGCACGAGCTGTCGGGTCAGCCGGCGGAACAGCTTCTGCCCGATCATGTCTTCTAGTGCCTTCACCTGATGGCTGATGGCCGCCGGGGTGACGTTCAACTCCTCGGCGGCGGCCTTGAAGCTCAGGTGGCGGGCTGAGGCCTCGAAGGCCCGCAGGCCGTTGAGGGGCAGAAGACGTCGGGGCATGGCTGAAAGATCGCTGAACGCTGTCGGAAGGGGTGGTTGAGGTTTTCTATCGCGGTCGCGAAAGATTACTCGTTTGTCGCAGGGTTTGAAAAATAGCAAGTTATCGTCAAGTCGTTCAAGCGCAAAGCTAGAGCGGTAGTTCAAGCATAGCAATGGTGAAATCTTGTCATCAATAGAACATTGATCGACAAATATTGATTTGGAGACCGCAAATGCTCTTCCATATGGTCTGGCTACTTTCCGAACCCAAGGCGAATCAGCGATTGGAGGCGGCGAACCAAGCGCGCTCGGCAGCAGCCTGGCAGGCAATCGGGTCGCTTGGCCGTGCCGTCGGCAAGGGCTTTAGGGCGTGGTCGGAGGCGGGTGCGCGTCGCCGCGCCGAGGCCGGCACGATGCGCGAGCTGCAGTTGCTCAGCGATCAGGCGCTCGCCGACATCGGCATTCACCGGAGCGAGATCCGCAGTGTCGCCGGCGACCTGGTCAAGCGGACGCAGAGTGAAAAGCCCGAACCGCCGCGCCCGGAGGCCGTCTGGGCGCCGCCCGCCTGGTTCTCGCGTGAAACCGGGCTGGCCATCAGGCGGGCTTTGCGTGAAGGGCGTCCGCTCGCCAAGCAAAAGAACTCCGCGACTTGCTGCGGATGAGGCTCGTCACACGAAAGCAAGTTCATCCAAAGCAGTCCCGCTCGAGTGCCTGCGCGAGGGGCGGTGCCGACCGCAGATGGCACCGCCCCTCGCCTTAGGCGGCCTTTTTAAGGGAGTTTGCCGAACGTCGCTCACCGGGCTGGCCTCGATGTCAATCAGGCCTTACAGTTATGTCCGTCCAACTGACGCGTCTAGCGAGTGGGGGCGGCAAGGTCTCATGAGTCCAGAAGGCGATATGACCCCGTCCTTGTGGTCGCCTGCTGTGCGCGAGGCCGAGCATCGCGATCTCTGCACCGACTGCGGCATCTCGCGCAGCGACCAGCCCAAACGCTGCGGCCAGGCCTGTCAGTTCATCGCGCCCGACTATCCACGTCTGGAGGCCCAGGTTCACGGGCGGGCGCGCGACCCTGCGCGTCCCGATGAACTGCATTTCGGTCCCTATCGCCGGATGCTGCGGGCCGCCCTGACGCAGCCGCGGCCGGGCGCGCAGTGGACCGGCATTGCGACGCGGATCGGAGAACGCCTCCTCGAGCAGGGGACCGTCGATGCAGTGCTGACGATGGCGCCCGACCCGGAGGACTCCTGGAAACCGCGCCCGGTGCTGGTGACCCGGCCCGAGGCCATGGCCCAATGCCGCGGTATGCGGATGGGCTATGCGCCGCTATTGGCGCTGCTCGAGCCGGCAAAGGCGCGCGGCTACCGGCGCCTCGCGGTCATCGGCATTCCCTGCCAGGTCTATGCCTTGCGCGCGCTGGAAGCGGAGTTGGGGTTCGAGCGGCTTTACGTTCTCGGCACGCCCTGCTCCGACAACACCACGACCGAGAATTTCCACCGGTTCCTGTCGCTGCTGTCGGATCGGCCGGAGACGATCACCTACCTGGAGTTCCGCCCCGACTATCACGTGGAACTGCGCTTCGCCGACGGCGGCAAGCGCGAGATACCCTTCCTGCAACTGCCGATCTCCAAGCTCCCGAGCGATTTCTTCCCCCTGACCTGCCGCACCTGCGTCGACTACACCAACGTGCTGGCTGATTTGACCGTCGGCTACATGGGCGGCGAGGGCGAGCAGTGGTTGCTGGTGCGCAACCGGCGCGGTGAGGAGCTGCTGGACTGCCTCGCAGGGGAAGTGACACTCAGCGAGCCGGGCAGCGCCGGCAAGCGGGCCGGGCCGGTGAAGGGCTTCCTGAAGAACACGTTGCGTGCGGCCGGCGGTCTGCCGCTGCGCGGCACGCCCAACTGGCTGCGTCCGCTTGTCGCCAAGCTGATGCCGAGGATCGGCCCGCGCGGTCTGGAGTTCGCGCGGGCGCGCGTCGAGATGAAGGCGATCGAGACGGTCGCCCACCTGCGCCGGCAGGAACCCCGGCGGATGAAGTCCATGATCCCCGATCATGTTTGGAAGCTGGTTGCGCCCTACGGCCTGAAGCCGAAAGAGGGGGAGCGATACCGGTCGGATGCCGACTGAATCCAAAGGCCCCGCCGTTTAATCGAGCAAGTTTGGCCCGCTGCGGCAGCGCGACGCAGTTTGGACGCATTCTAGGACTTGTCCTACCTCTTCAGTCGGCTACATTGATTTCAGAAATTTCTGAAATTCAAGAAACGCCGGTACGTCCTCATGAATCTTCCGCCTTCGGTCCAAACCTTTGTGCTGCATTTCGGGGAGATGGGTAGCCGTTGGGGCATCAACCGAACGGTGGGGCAGATCTACGCTCTGCTGTTCCTCTCGTCGGAGCCGCTCTGCGCCGACCAGATCGTCGAAAAACTGGGCTTTTCCCGCTCCAACGTGTCGATCGGCCTGAAGGAGCTGCAGGCCTGGAACCTCGTGCGCCTGCGGCATCTTCCGGACGACCGCCGCGACTACTTCACCACACCCGACGACCTTTGGCAGATCGTCCGCACTTTGGTGGAGGAGCGCAAGAAGCGGGAGATCGATCCGACCCTGTCGCTGCTGCGCGAAACGCTGCTGAGCGACCCCGTGTCCGAGGAAGAGCGCCATGCCCAGGCACGCATGCGCGAGATGCACGAGCTGATCGAGCTGCTCACCCGCTGGTACGACGACGTTCAGCGGCTGGAAACCGAGCGCTTGGTACAGCTGCTCAGCCTCGGCGCGCGCGTTCAGAAGATCCTGGAGATGAAAGACCGCCTGACCCTGCTGCCGGGACGCAAGGGCAAGCCGGGCAGCAAGCAGGGCGGAGAAGGCTAGGAGATTAGTCATGGACCTCGATCCCGTCATGCTGGCGCGCATTCAGTTCGCCGCCAACATCTCCTTTCACATTCTCTTCCCGACCATCACTATCGCGCTCGGCTGGGTCCTGCTCGGTTTCAAGCTGGCCTACCGGCGCAGCGGCGACGAGAAGTGGATGGAGGCCTACCGCTTCTGGGTGAAGGTCTTCGCGCTGTCCTTCGCCATGGGCGTCGTTTCCGGCATCACCATGTCCTTCCAGTTCGGCACCAACTGGCCGGGCTTCATGGAGACGGTCGGCAACATCGCCGGGCCGCTGTTGGCCTACGAGGTGATCACCGCTTTCTTCCTGGAGGCCGTGTTCATCGGGATCATGCTGTTCGGCACGCAGCGGGTGCCGAACTGGCTGCACACCCTCGCAACCTTCCTGGTCGCCTTCGGCACGACCATGTCCGCCTTCTGGATTCTGGCTCTGAATTCCTGGATGCATACCCCGGACGGCTTTGAGCTGCGCGACGGCGTCGTGCATGCCACCGACTGGCTGGCGGTCGTCTTCAATCCTTCGCTGCCCTATCGCCTGACGCACATGCTGCTGGCCTCGGGGCTGACGGTTGCCTTCCTGATTGCTGGCCTCTCGGCGTTCCGCTGGCTGCTGGGCGAGCGCACGGCGGGCTTGCGTGCCGCCCTGCGCGTCGGTTTGACCATGGCGGCGGTGCTGATTCCGCTCCAGATCTTCGTCGGCGACCTGCACGGCCTCAACACGCTCGAGCACCAGCCGCAGAAGATTGCGGCCATGGAGGGCAACTGGGAAACCCGGTCCGCCGTGCCGCTGCTGCTCTTCGCCCTGCCGGACGAGGCCGCGCGGGAGAACCGCTTCGAGATCGAGATCCCTTACGGTGCCAGTCTGATCCTCAAGCACGATCCCGACGGCGTGGTGCCGGGCCTCAACGACTTCATCGGCGAGCACCCTCCCGTCGCCCCGGTGTTCTTCGCCTTCCGTGTCATGGTCGGTGTCGGTCTGCTGATGCTTGCCGTCTCCTGGGCCGGCGTCTGGTTGACGCGCCGCGGGCGGGATCCGCACCCTTGGCTGCTGCGCGGTCTGGTCGCTATGACCTTCTCCGGCTGGGTGGCGACGCTGGCCGGCTGGTACGTCACCGAGATCGGACGGCAGCCCTGGCTGGTCGACGGCGTGCTTCGGACCGCCGATGCCGTTTCCTCCGTCGCGGCTCCCATCGTCGCCGGCTCTCTGACCCTCTATCTGGCCGTCTATGGCCTGCTGCTGGCTGCCTACATCGGCGTGTTGCTGCACCTCGCGCGCAAGGCGGCGAGAGGCGAGGGGCTGGGGCCCTCGCGCGATCCGGCCGGCCGTCTGACCACCGTCCCGGCGGAGTAGAGCGATATGCTGACCCTCTTCGGCGATCCCACCGTCTGGCTGCCGATCGTGTTTGCCGGTCTGATGGGACTCTCCATTCTGATCTACGTGGTTCTGGATGGATACGATCTGGGCGTCGGGCTGCTGAGCGCGGTGGCGACGCCCGAGGAGAAGGACCGCATGATCGCCTCGATCGGTCCTTTCTGGGACGCCAACGAGACCTGGCTCGTATTGGCGGTCGGGCTGCTGCTCGTTGCCTTCCCGATCGCGCACGGCCAGATTCTCTCGACTCTCTACATCCCCGTCGTGCTGATGCTGGTCGGGCTGATCCTGCGCGGTGTCTCCTTCGAGTTTCGGGCCAAGGTGCGGGCCGAGCAGAAGCGGCTTTGGAACCGCAACTTCTTTGCCGGTTCGCTGATGACGTCGCTGGCCCAGGGTTACATGCTCGGCCTCTACGTGATGGGGTTGGAGCAGACGACCGGCACTCTGGCCTTTGCCACTCTGACCGCCGTGTGCCTGTCGGCCGGATACGGTTTCATCGGCGCCTGTTGGCTGATCTGGCGGACAGAGGGGGCGTTGCAGCGCAAGGCCGTGGCCTGGGCCCGGCGTCTGCTGCTGCTGGTGGTACTCGGCATCCTTGCGGTGTCTCTGGCTTCGCCCCTGGTGAGCCCGCGGATTTTCGACAAGTGGTTCTCGGTGCCGCAGATTCTGTTGCTGGCGCCGCTGCCGCTGATGTCCGCGGTCGTGATTGCGAGCCTTTGGTGGGGCCTGCGCCGTCTGCCGGCCCGGGACGACGCCTTTTGCTGGGCGCCCTTTGCCGCGGCCATGGGCCTGTTCGTTCTGGCTTTCGCGGGGCTGGCCTATTCCTTCTACCCCTATGTCGTGCCCGAACGGCTGACGATCTACGAGTCGGCCAGCGCCCCCGAGAGTCTGCTGATCATTCTGATCGGTACGCTCTTCGTGTTGCCGGTCATTCTCGGCTACTCGATCCTGTCCTACTGGATCTTCCGCGGCAAGGCGCGCGCCCTGACCTACGATTGAGATTTCAGTGAGACTGCGAGGCTCTTGCACCTCCAGCGAGCTTGTGCGAGATAGGGAGCACTCCGTAGGGGAGTAGCCGCCCCACCTGACAGGGGATGCGTGTCAACAAACTTGGCGGATGTCGAAAGACGGACGCCATGGCACGTGTGGCCGGCAACCGGCTTGGCGAGACCTATGGCGAGGGCGCATCGGCTGCTGGGAAGCCGAGGTGCGGGCCTTGCCATTGGTGTCGCAACCGGCTTCCCACAGAGACGTATCATGCACGGCTTTCTGGTGGTTTTCGGAACGGTGTTCCTTGCGGAACTCGGGGACAAGACGCAGCTTGCCACACTCCTTTTTCTGTTCGACCAGCGCCATTCGCCGGTGGTCGTCTTCCTCGCAGCCGCTATGGCGCTGATCGCCTCAACCGCCGTCGCGGTGATCCTCGGCAGTTCGGCCCAGCGCTATCTGGCCGCGTTGCCGCTGCAGGCCATTGCGGGTGTGAGTTTTCTGGCAATGGGCACCTGGATGCTGGTCGAGCACTTTCGCCATTAGCGAGAATCGGGCGTAGGCGAACGACTATCGCCGGCTTCCGCCTCTGGCGCGCAGCTCGCCTAAAAATCGCTGACAAAGTGAAACGTTTTTACGCTAGTCTTTGTGTTGGGGAGTTTGCTGTATGATCCTGCGGCTGGTGAAGAAACTCGGCGTGTGAAGCAGCTCACAGTGCGTCTGTGCCTGTGGCGTTAGGTGACGGCGCCATCGATGATCGAACCGAGCGCCCAACGCAGATCCGAACGACTGGGAACGTGAGTATGACCTGCAACTTGTGGGGCGACAGCGGTCGCCGTTCGATACCCTCTCGACGCCTCCCTTCCATATCTTTTCTACCCTTAGTCGCCTTGACTGCCGCGATGCTGTTGCTGGCCGGGTGTGAAGAGGAGCAGGCCGAGGCCAATGCGCCGGCCGCACCGCCGCCGCCGCAGGTCAGCGTGGCGCAGCCGGTGGTCAAGGAAGTGGTCGAGGACGACGAGTTCGTCGGCCGCTTTGAGGCCGTCAGCGAGGTGGAGGTTCGCGCCCGCGTCGGCGGTTACCTGGAAAGCATCCTTTTCGAAGACGGTCAGATCGTCCAGGAGGGCGACCTGCTCTTCACCATCGATCCGCGCCCCTTCGAAACGGCGCTCGGCCAGGCGCAGGCGGAGCTCGACAGCGCGCAGGCGGAGCTGAACTTTACGCGCTCCGACCTGGCGCGGGCGGAGCAGCTGGTCCAGCGCGGCAACATCTCCCGCCAGGCCGTCGATGAGCGGCGCGAGGGCTTCCTCGGCGCCCAGGCCCGGGTCGCTGCCGCCGAAGCGGCGCTCGAGCGGACGCGCCTCGATCTCGAGTACACCCAGATCCGCGCGCCATTGAGCGGCCGCATCGACCGCAACTACATCTCCGAAGGAAATCTGGTCGAAGAGAACGACACGATCCTGACCTCCATCGTCAGCATCGACCCGATGTACTTCTACTTCGACATCGACGAACGCTCCTTTCTCGCCTACGCCCGCGATGCGCGGGAGCGCGGAGCCAATCTCCAGGAGGGTGGGGGCGGTCTGGAGGTGACGGTACGTCTGTCGGACGCCCGTGAGGCGCCCGTCCACGGACGGATGAACTTCTCCGAAAACCGCGTCGATCCGGACAGCGGCACCATGCGGGTCCGCGCCCTGGTTCCCAATGCCGATCTGGTTCTGCAACCGGGTCTGTTCGGTGTTGTCAGCGTGCCTGGCTCGCTGCCCTATCGCGGGATCCTGCTGCCCGACGAGGCCATCGCCAGCGACCAGAACCGCCGCATCGTCTACGTCGTCGGCGAAGAGAACGTCGTGACCCCGCGTGAAGTTCGGCCGGGGCCGCGCATCGACGGGTATCGCGTCATCCGCGAGGGTTTGACCGGGGAGGAAACCATCGTGGTCAACGGCTTGATCCGCGTGCGGCCCGGCGTGACGATCTCGCCTCAGGCGGTCGAGCTGCCGCCGGTGGCGCAGCAGTAAGGCGCGAGGATGAACTTCGCCCACTTCTTCGTCGACCGTCCGATCTTCGCGACGGTCCTGTCGATCGTCACGGTCATCACCGGCATGATCGCGTTTTTCGCGCTGCCGATTTCTCAATATCCGGAAATCGCACCGCCGAACGTCGTGGTCAGTGCGACCTACCCGGGCGCGAACGCGGAGACGGTGGCGGAAACTGTCGCGACGCCGCTGGAGCAGGAGATCAACGGCGTCGAGGGCATGATCTACATGTCCTCCTACTCGACCAGCGACGGTCAGGTGCAGATCACCGTCACCTTCGCGTTGGGGACGGACCTGGATCAGGCGCAGGTGCTGGTGCAAAACCGTGTGGCTGTCGCGGAGCCGCGCCTGCCGGAGGAGGTGCGTCGTCAGGGCGTCACCACCCGCAAGTCCTCGCCCGACATCATGATGGTCGTGCACATGCTGTCGCCGGACGAGAGCTACGACCAGCTCTACGTCTCCAACTATGCCCGTACCCGGGTGCGCGACGAGATCGTTCGCCTGCGCGGCGTCGGCGATGTCCGGCTGTTCGGCGAGCGCGAGTTCTCGATCCGCGTTTGGCTCGATCCCGACAAGCTGGCGGCCTATAGCCTGACCGCTGCCGATGTCATCGAGGCCCTGCAGGAACAGAACGTCCAGGTCACCGGCGGCGCCATCGGCGCGCCGCCCTCGCCGGACGGTACGCCCTTTCAGGTTACGGTCTCGACCCAGGGACGCTTCTCCGATCCGCGCGACTTCCGGCGGATCATCGTCAATGCGACCGATGACGGGCGCATCGTGCGCGTTTGGGACGTGGCGCGGGTCGAGCTGGGCGCGCGCGATTACGTCTCGAACAGCTACCTGAACGGCAAACCCGCGGTCGCGCTCGGAATTTTCCAAAGACCCGGCAGCAATGCCTTGGAGACGGCGGCACAGATTCGGTCGATCATGGAGCGGGTCTCGCAGGACTTCCCGCCGGGTCTCGATTACGAGATCGTCTATAATCCGACCGAGTTCATCTCCGAGTCCATCGACGCCGTCTACTCGACCCTGTTCGAAGCGCTGGCGCTCGTGGTTCTGGTGATTCTGGTCTTCCTGCAGTCCTGGCGCACGGCCCTGATTCCGGTCGCTGCGATTCCCGTATCGCTGATCGGAACCTTCCTGGCGATGGCCGCCTTGGGCTTCTCGATCAACATGCTGACCCTGTTCGGCCTGGTTCTGGCCATCGGCATCGTGGTCGACGATGCGATCCTGGTGGTGGAGAACGTCGAGCGAAATATCCGGGACGGCCTCTCACCGCGCGAAGCGGCGCACCGCACGATGGACGAGGTGGGGACGGCGATCGTCGCCACCTCCCTGGTGTTGCTGGCCGTTTTCGTCCCGGTCGCCTTCATCCCGGGGATCAGCGGTCAGTTCTATCAGCAGTTCGCGGTGACCATCACGGTTTCCACCGTCATATCGACCTTCAACTCTCTGACGCTGTCTCCCGCACTGGCCGCGCTGTTGCTGAAGCCGCACGATGCGCCGCGCTCGAAGTTCCCGGTCACGCGGGCTCTGCTGTGGGCCGGGGATCGCTTCAATGCCGGCTTCGATCGCGTCAGCGGCGGCTATGCCGGCGGTGTGCGTACACTGGTCGGCCGCAAGGCCATGCGTCTCCTGATGCTGTTGATCTTCGCCGGTCTGCTGTTCGGCACCGTTCAGGCGGTCGACAGCGTGCCGCGCGGCTTCATCCCGCAGCAGGACCAGGGCTATGCCATTGTCGTGGTGCAATTGCCCGACGCCGCGTCGCTCAACCGCACCGACGAGGTGGTGTTGCGGGCGACGGAGATCGTGCGCGAGACGCCCGGCGTACTCAACGCGGTTGGCTTTGCCGGCTTCTCCGGCGCCACCTTCACCAATGCCACGAACGCCGGCGTGATTTTCGCTACCTTCCAACCCTTCGAGGATCGCTTGGCCAACGGTCAGCCCGCCGGAGCGATCGTCGGTCAGCTGTTCGGCAATCTGCAACAGATCCAGGAGGCTTTCATCATCGCCATCCCGCCGCCGCCCGTACAGGGAATCGGCACCGCGGGCGGGTTCAAGATGCAGCTTCAAGAGCTGAATGCGGCGGACATGCGCCGGGTCCTGGAGTCGGCCTATCAATTGGTGGGGATGGCGAATCAGGACCCGCGGCTGCAGGGAGTCTTCACCACCTTCAGCGCCTCCAGTCCGCAGATCTATCTCGATATCGACCGGGTACGTGCGCAGATGCTGAACGTGCCGATCGACAGCATCTTCCAGACCTTGTCGATGAATCTCGGTACGACCTACGTCAACGACTTCAACGCCTTCGGCCGCGTCTATCAGGTGCGGGCCCAGGCCGATACGCCCCATCGCCTGGACATCGCCGATATCGAGCAGCTCAAGGTCCGCTCGGTGAATGGTGCCCTGGTGCCGCTGGGCACCTTGGCCGACGTCGAGCTGCGCTCTGGCCCCGATCTGGTGCAGCGCTACAACCTCTATACCTCCGTGCCGGTGCAGGGATCGGCGGCGCCGGGCGTCTCCTCCGGCGATGCTCTCGATGCGATGGAGGAGCTGGCACGTCAGGTTCTGCCCGGTGGCATGAGCTTCGAGTGGACGGAGTTGGCCTTCCAGGAGCGGCAGACAGGCAACACGGCCGTCTTCATCTTCCTGCTCTCGGTGCTTTTCGTTTTCCTGGTGCTGGCCGCCCAGTACGAGAGCTGGGTGCTGCCTTTGGCGATCATCCTGATCGTGCCGATGTCGGTGCTCTCCGCGATGATCGGCGTGATGACGCGCGGTATGGACAACAACATCCTGACCCAGGTGGGGCTGGTGGTGTTGGTCGCGCTCGCGGCCAAGAACGCCATCCTGATCGTTGAGTTCGCCCGTCAGGCTCAGGAGCAGGGGGCTTCTGTGGTCGACGCGGCGGTCGAGGCCTGCCGTTTGCGCCTGCGCCCGATCCTGATGACGGCCTTTGCCTTCATCCTAGGCGTGGTGCCTTTGATGCTTGCCACCGGTCCCGGTGCGGAAATGCGTCAGGCTCTGGGGACCGCGGTTTTCTCCGGCATGCTGGGCGTGACCTTCTTCGGTCTGGTGCTGACGCCGGTCTTCTATGTCGTGCTGCGCCTGATTTTCCCGGACCGCAGCCTTGAGGCGAAGCAGGCTGTGGCGCCCCAGGCCACGCCGAAGTTGGCGCCGGGCGACGACTAGACCCTGGCACCCGGGTGCTGTAGCACCCCAACGACAAACGCTGCCTTAGCAGCCCAACGACAACAGTAGGGAGACGGTGTCATGAGCGGACGAACCTGGAAGGTCTATCTCTCCGGCGAGATCCATAGCGACTGGCGCGAGCAGATCGCAGCGGGCGTTGCCGAGGCCAAGCTGCCGGTCGAGTTGACCGCGCCGGTCACGGTGCATGAGGATTCCGACGATTGCGGCGTTGCCATCTTCGGCGCGGAAGAGAACAAGTTCTGGCACGACCGCAAGGGCGCACAGCTCAATGCCGTCCGGACCGCGACGCTGATCGCCGAAGCCGATGTCGTCGTGGTGCGCTTCGGCGAAAAGTACAAGCAGTGGAACGCCGCTTTCGATGCCGGCTACGCGGCGGCGCTTGGCAAGCCCATCGTCACGCTGCATCCGCCTGAGCACGACCACGCCCTGAAGGAAGTGGATGCGGCTGCCAATGCCGTCGCGCGTGCGCCGGACCAGGTGGTGCAGGCTCTGGCCTATGTGATCCGTGGCACGGTGCCGCGGCCGGCGCAACGCGAAGTGGCGGCCGAGTGAGGACGTCTACCGAACCTTAATATCATCACATTCGAATATATTGATGTGGCTCAATTCGCTGCCTAGATGATCGGCGTAGAAGCTTTCCTGCGTGCTCCTCTTTTCTTTCCTTGAGGAGGCGCAAGGAAACGTCCGATCAGCGAAACCGGCGGAGACTGGTCCATGGAGCAACTCACCTATCCGGTCGATACCTCGATGAAGCCCGAGGTTACGACCTTCTTCGAAGCGGCCACCAACACCTTCAGCTATCTGGTCAAGGACCCGGGCTCGAAAGCCTGTGCCATTGTGGACTCGGTGCTGGACTTCGATCCGGCCTCCGGACGCACGGCCACTGTCTCGGCCGATGAGATTGCCGACGCGGTCGAGCGCGAAGGCCTGGAAGTTGCCTGGCTGATCGAGACCCACGTGCATGCCGATCATCTTTCGGCCGCGCCTTACCTGAAGGGCCGGCTTGGCGGCAAGATCGGCATCGGCGAGAAGATCGTTCAGGTACAGGAGATCTTCGGCAAGGTCTTCAACGCCGGCAGCGAGTTCCAGCGCGACGGCAGCCAGTTCGACCGCCTCTTCAAGGACGGCGACACTTACGAGATCGGCGGCATGACCGCCTTCGCCATGCATACGCCGGGGCATACCCCGGCCTGTATGGTGCATGTCATCGGCGATGCGGCCTTCGTCGGAGACACGCTCTTCATGCCGGATGCCGGCACGGCCCGCTGCGACTTTCCCGGCGGCGATGCGACAACGCTGTTCCGCTCGATCAAGCGGGTGCTCGCCCTGCCGCCGCAGACGCGTCTCTTCATGTGTCACGACTACGGCGCCAACGGCCACCGCGAGATTGCCAACGAGACGACGGTGGCGGAGGAGCGGGCGAAGAATATCCACGTCCACGACGGTGTGGCGGAGGCGGACTTCGTGAAAATGCGCAGCGCGCGCGACGCGACCCTGGGGATGCCGCGCCTGATCCTGCCGTCTATCCAGGTGAACATGCGCGCCGGCGCCCTGCCGCCGCCCGAGGACAACGGGATGCGCTACCTGAAGATCCCGCTCGACGCGCTTTAAGCCCGCCGCCCGTTCCAAAGGAGCCCTGTCATGGAGCCGAAGATCGTCTCTTCGCGCCTGTCCGTGTCCGGCCAGATCGCTCCGTCCGACGTGGCGGCTCTGGCGGCGGCGGGTTATCGCGCCATTCTCTGCAACCGACCCGACGGCGAGGGCGCCGATCAGGCGACCTTCGAAGAGATTGCGGCCGAAGCCAAGAAAGCGGGGCTTGAGTCCCGCTACCTGCCGGTCGTCAGCGGTAAGGTCACCGACGAAGACGCCGCCGCCTTCGGCCAGGCGTTGGACGAACTGCCGGGTCCGGTTTTCGCTTACTGCCGCAGCGGCACTCGCTCGGTCACGCTCTGGTCCTTGTCCCAGGCCGAGCGGCTGGAGCTGACCGAGATCCTGCAGCGGGCTAAGGCGGCAGGCTACGACATGTCCGGCGTGGTGCGCCGTATCGCCAACGGCGGCAAGACGCCGGTCGACCGCGGCGACGCCAGCTACGACGTGGTGATCGTCGGCGGCGGCGCGGCGGGCGTCTCGGTGGCCTCCAGCCTGCTGCAGCGCCGGCACGACCTCGAGGTCGCAATCATCGATCCGGCCGATATCCACTATTATCAGCCCGGCTGGACGCTGGTCGGTGGCGGCGTCTTCCAGCCCGGCGAGACGGTGCGCACCATGGCCTCGGTCATTCCAAAAGGCGTGCATTGGTTGAAAGCTGCGGTCGCGGCCTTCGAGCCGCAGGAGGATGCGGTGATCCTCGATGGTTGCCGGGTGGTGAAGTACAGCCGCCTGGTGGTCTGCCCCGGTCTGAAGTTGGATTGGGACAGCATCAACGGACTGGTCGAGACGCTGGGCAAGAACGGCGTCACCTCCAACTACCGTTTCGACTTGGCGCCCTACACCTGGGAACTGGTGCAACAGCTTCGCTCCGGGACGGCGCTCTTCACCCAGCCGCCGATGCCGATCAAGTGCGCCGGCGCGCCCCAGAAGGCACTTTACCTTTCGGCTGACCACTGGCGGCGGTCCGGCCGGCTGAAGGACATCGACATCGGCTTCTATAACGCAGGCGCGGTGCTGTTCGGCGTCAAGGAGTACGTGCCGCCGCTGATGAGTTACATCGAGCGCTACGGCGCCAAGCTGAACTTCAAGCACAACCTGACCGCCGTGGATGGCCCCGCCCGGAAGGCCTGGTTCACCACGACCGACGACGAGGGCAACAGCGAGACGGTCGAACGTGACTTCGACCTGCTGCACGTCTGTCCGCCGCAGACGGCGCCCGACTTCGTCCGGGTCAGCCCCTTGGCCGACGCCGCCGGCTGGGTCGATGTCGACCAGTCGACCCTGCGCCACAAGACCTTCGAGAAGGTCTACGGTCTCGGCGACGTGACGAACGCACCCAATGCCAAGACCGCGGCGGCCGCCCGCAAGCAGGCGCCGATCGTGGCTCAGAACCTGCTCTACGACATGGGGCAGGCGGGGTATCAATCCCATTACGACGGCTATGGCTCCTGTCCCCTGACTGTGGAGCGCGGCAAGATCGTGCTGGCCGAGTTCGGCTATGGCGGCAAGCTGCTGCCCAGCTTCCCCTCCTGGCTGATCGACAGCCGCAAGCCCAGCCGCCTGGCCTGGTTGCTCAAGGAACGCATCCTGCCGCCGGTCTACTGGCAGGGTATGCTCAAGGGGCGCGAGTGGATGGTGAAGCCGGAGCGTCTTCCGGAAGTCCCGGTTCCCTCGGGACGCTAGGCGCAACCGTGAGCAAAGGCGATTTTCTGTCGCGTGTCGGGCGCTGGCTGCCGATCCTGCAGTGGGGGCGCAGCTACGGTCGCGACGCAGCCCTGAACGATCTGGTGGCGGCGGTCATCGTCACCATCATGCTGATTCCGCAATCGCTGGCCTATGCGCTGCTCGCCGGCTTGCCGCCGGAGGTCGGGCTCTACGCCTCGATCCTGCCGCTGGTTGCCTATGCGATCTTCGGCACCAGCCGGGCGCTGGCGGTCGGGCCGGTCGCGGTGGTATCGCTGATGACCGCGGCAGCCGTCGGCCAGGTGGCAGCCCAGGGCACGGCCGACTACCTCACCGCCGCCATCGTGCTGGCACTGCTGTCGGGCCTCTTCCTGATCGCCATGGGCCTGTTTCGGCTGGGTTTCCTGGCCAACTTTCTCAGCCACCCGGTGATCTCGGGATTTATCACGGCTTCCGGCCTGATCATTGCCACCAGCCAGATGAAGCACATTCTCGGCATCTCGGGCGACGGTCATACCCTGGTCGATCTCCTGAGCGGTCTGATCCGCGGGATCGGCGAGACCAACCTGCCGACTCTCTTGATCGGCCTCGGCGCATTGGCTTTTCTCTTTTGGGTGCGCAGCTCCCTGAAACCGCTGTTGCTGCGCCTCGGTCTCCACCGTCGCCTGGCTGAAGTGATTGCCAAGGCCGGGCCGGTCTTGGCCGTGGCGGCAACCATTGCGCTCACGGCGGGTCTCGATCTGCAGCAGGCCGGCGTCGCTATCGTCGGCCAGGTGCCGCAGGGCCTGCCACCCTTCGCGGTGCCGCTCTTCGATCTGCAGCTCTGGCAGTCGCTGCTGGTGCCGGCGGTGCTGATCTCCATCGTCGGCTTCGTGGAGTCCGTCTCCGTGGCGCAGACCTTGGCCGCCAAGCGGCGCCAGCGAATCGATCCCGATCAGGAACTGGTCGGGTTGGGCGCCTCGAACGTCGCGTCTTCCCTATCCGGCGGCTATCCGGTGACCGGGGGGTTCGCCCGCTCGGTGGTCAACTTCGATGCCGGCGCCGAAACGCCGGCGGCCGGCGCCTTCACTGCCGTCGGTATCGCGCTGGCCACGGTCTTCCTGACGCCTCTGCTCTTCTATCTTCCGAAGGCGACTCTGGCGGCGACCATCATTGTCGCCGTGCTCTCGCTGGTCGATCTGGGGGCGCTGAAGCGCACCTGGGTCTACTCCAAGGCCGATTTCGCGGCGATGGCGGCCACCATTGCGCTGACGCTGGTCTACGGCGTGGAGGCAGGCATCGTCGTGGGCGTCGGCCTGTCGGTCGCGCTCTATCTTTTCAAGACCAGCCGGCCGCACGTCGCGGTCGTCGGACAGGTCCCGGGAACCGAGCACTTCCGCAACGTGCTGCGCCATAAGGTGATCACCAGTCAGGCCGTGGCGACCCTGCGCGTCGACGAGAGTCTCTACTTCGCCAACGCCCGTTACCTGGAGGACAAGGTCTATGACCTGGTGGCTGCGAACCCGCAGCTCGATCACTTCATTCTCATGTGTCCGGCGGTCAACGAGGTGGACGCCAGCGCGCTGGAGAGCCTGGAGGCCATCAACCATCGTCTCAAGGATGCCGGCGTCACCTTCCATCTCTCCGAGGTCAAGGGCCCGGTGATGGACCGGTTGAAGCGTTCGCACTTTCTGGATGAGCTGACCGGTCAGGTCTTTCTCAGTCAGTACGAGGCCTTCCGCACCCTGGCCAGCGACCTGCCGCCTGATCCCGGCGCAGCCTCCGTGGCTGCGAAGTAGCCGGCTAACGGTCGTTGGACTCCGACGGCACGGCGAGGTGCTCGGCCAGCAGAGGGTCGAGGCGGCGGAGGCGTGAGATTGCTTCTGCCCGCAGACTTCGACGGCAGGCGGCTGCCAGCGCCTCGCCCTCCAGGTCGCAGCGGCCTGGCCGCGCGATCATTACGAAGGCCTTGGCGAGGCGCGGGCCGGGCAGGGGAGCCAGCCGGATCTTGGGCAGCCAGGTCTGACCCTGAAGCACGCAGAGCGGCGTGGTGATGGCGAAGCCGCGCGCCGCCGCGACCATCGCCAGGGTCGGCTCCGCATCGTCGAATTCCATCCGCCGCGGCGGCGCCAGGCGCAGACGTGTCAGGTGCCGTTCCACTTGCTGCCCGATGGCCGAGCGCGCCGAATAGCGGATCAGGTCCACTTCGGTACAGAGCCGGTCCAGCCGGTCGAGCGGCCCGCCGTAGCTCTTCGGTACGGCCAAGAGGTAGGTCTCGCGGCAGATCTCCTGCTGCGCCAGTGGCAACCGCCGAGGCAGCGCGGGCTCCGAGATGACAGCCAGGTCCAGTGCCTGTTCCAGGAAGGACTCCGCAAGCTCGTGGCTCAGACCGGCCTGCAGCGACCAGACTTGCGCCAGACCGTCCAGTGCCGGGACGATACCCGGGCCGACGGCGGCGCAGATCGAGTCCACCAGACCGAGCTGCAGGCGGGGCAGACCCTTGCCCGAGGCGCGTCCGACCAGCGCCCGCAAGCGCTCGGCGTCGGCCAGCAGCGGGCGGCTTTCGCCATAGAGCGTTTCGCCGGCCGCCGTCGGGCGCACCGGCTTGCGGCTGCGATCGAGCAGCTCGGCGGCTAGGTTGGTCTCCAGCGCCTTGACCGCCTGTGAGACGGCCGACTGGCTGACCCCAAGCTGCGCCGCCGCGCCACTTATGGAGCCCGCCTCGATCACTGCGGCGAAGAGCTTCAGGCTGTGCAGATCCATCTGCATAACATAAGCAAAATCATTTTATTTTCGCAATTTTCCTTATGTTTTTCTACAGCCATCGACCTTGCTTTAAGGACAGAACGAGAAAATCTGAGCAGGAGACCGCAGGCACTTGCGCTACGGGTGGTATTCCATCGTCAAGCAGGCATTCGGCGGGCTTTCGGCCGTCGCGCCGGCCTGGCGAACTCCCGAGCCGAAACCGGCCTATGACGTGGTGATCGTCGGCGGCGGCGGGCACGGTCTCGCCACGGCCTACTACCTGGCCAAGGAGCACGGGCTCGCCAACGTCGCTGTGCTGGAGAAGGGCTATCTCGGCTCCGGCAACATCGGGCGCAACACCACCATCGTGCGCTCCAACTACCTGCTCGACGGCAACGTACAGTTCTACGAAAAGTCGATGCAGCTCTGGGAAGGGCTGGAGCAGGACTTGAACTTCAATGCCATGGTCAGCCAGCGCGGCGTGCTGAACCTCTACCATTCGGACGCCCAGCGCGATGCCTATGCCCGGCGCGGTACGGCCATGCGGTTGCACGGGATCGATGCCGAGCTGCTGAACCGGAACCAGGTCCGCGACCTCGTGCCCTTCCTGGACTTCGACAACGCGCGCTTCCCGATCCACGGCGGTCTGCTGCAGCGGCGCGGCGGCACCGTGCGCCACGACGCGGTGGCCTGGGGCTACGCCCGCGGCGCCGATCGCCGCGGGGTCGATATCATCCAGAACTGCGAGGTCACGGGTATCTCGGTCGAACAGGGTCGTGTCACCGGCGTTGAGACCTCGCGCGGCCGGATCGCCTGCCGCAAGCTGGGTCTGGCCACGGCCGGCAATTCCTCGCGTACGGCGGCCATGGCGGGGCTGAAGCTGCCGATCGAAAGCCACGTGCTGCAGGCCTTCGTCAGCGAGGCGATCAAGCCTTACATCGATCAGGTCGTCACCTACGGCGCCGGCCACTTCTACGTCAGTCAATCCGATAAGGGCGGGCTGGTCTTCGGCGGCGACATCGACGGTTACAACTCCTATGCCCAGCGCGGCAACTTGCCCATCGTCGAGCATGTGATCGAAGCCGGCGTCGCCATGGTCCCCGGCGTTTCGCGGCTGCGCCTGCTGCGCTCCTGGGGCGGCATTATGGATATGTCGATGGACGGCAGCCCGATCATCGGTAAGACGGCGGTGGAGGGGCTCTATCTGAACTGCGGCTGGTGCTACGGCGGCTTCAAGGCGACGCCCGCCTCCGGCTGGTGCTTCGCCCACACCATCGCGCGGGACGAACCCCATGCGCTGAACGCCAAGTTCCGGCTCGACCGCTTCCGCAGCGGCCGGGTGATCGACGAGCGCGGCGGCGGCGCCCGCCCGAACGTGCACTAGGAGGCAGAGACCATGCTGATTCCCTGCCCCTTCTGCGGTCTGCGGTCGAGCGAGGAGTTCTCCGTGCTCGGCGATGCCGCACCGCAGCGCCCCGAGACTCCCGACGCCGATCCAGATGCCTGGTACGACTACGTCTACCTGCGCGACAATCCGCGCGGCCCGCACCGCGAGTTCTGGCAGCACGTCGGCGGTTGCCGCGCCTGGCTGGTGGTGGAGCGGGACACAGCTACCCATGAGATTCAGTCGGTCGAACTGGCGCGCGACGTCGCGAACAAGAGGAACGGGGCGTGAGCGGCTACCGTCTCGACAGCGGTGGACGGATCGACCGCAGCCAGCGTCTCGGTTTCACCTTCGATGGCGAGGCCTTCGGCGGTCACCCCGGCGATACCCTGGCCAGTGCGCTGACGGCCAACGGCGTCCGGCTGCTCGGCCGCAGTTTCAAGTATCATCGCCCGCGCGGCCTGCTGACCGACGGGCCGGCGGAGCCCAATGCCTTGGTGGAGCTGCGCGGCGGCGCGCGGCAGGAGCCCAACAGCCGCGCCACCACGGTGGAGCTCTACGACGGCCTGGAGGCGCGGAGTCAGAACGCCTGGCCGTCGCGCACCTTCGATATCGGCGCGGTCAACCAACTGCTCTCGCCCTTCCTGCCGGCCGGCTTCTACTACAAGACTTTCATGTGGCCGAGCGCGTTCTGGGAACGGGTCTACGAACCGCTGATTCGTCGCGCCGCCGGCCTCGGCCGCGGGACCCATGCGCCCGACCCGGACAGCTACGAGAAAGGCAACCTGCATTGCGACCTGCTGATCATCGGCGCCGGGCCGGCCGGTTTGATCGCCGCTCTGGCGGCGGCGCGCGCAGGACTGCGGGTTATCCTGGCGGACGATCAGCCGGAGCCGGGCGGCCGGTTGCTCAGTCGCGCAGCATCCTTGGGCGAGGAAGCGCCGTTGACTTGGCGCGACCGGGTTCTGGACGAGCTAGAGGCCGCGCCTAACGTCCGGCTGCTGAGCCGCACGACGATCTTCGGCTGGTATGACGGCAACCTCTTCGGCGCGCTGGAGCGGGTGGCCGATCACCTGCCGATCCCGCCCCAGCATCTGCCGCGTCTCATTTACTGGCGCATCCAGGCCAAGCGCGCACTGCTCTGCGCTGGCGCGGAGGAGCGGCCGCTGGTCTTCGGCGGCAACGACCGTCCCGGCGTGCTCTTGGCCTCGGCCGGTCAGGCGCTGGTCAACCGCCACGGCGTGGCGCCGGGCCGCAAGGTTGCGATCTTCACCAATGGCGACAGCGGTTACCAGGTGGCGCGCGACCTGCAGGCCGCCGGCGTCCCCTTGGCCTGCGTGATCGATGCGCGGGCGGAGGGGCCGACCGACCACGGCTTGGACTGCCGCGTGCGGCAGCAGACGGTGGTGGCCGATACCCGCGGCGGGCGTAGCCTCAAGGGCGTCGAGATCGTCGACCGCGCGCACAGCCGGCGGATCCCGCTTGAGTGCGATACCCTGCTGATGTCGGGCGGCTGGAACCCGATCCTTCATCTCGCCTGCCATCGCGGTGCCAGGCCCCTCTGGGACGAAGAGCTCGCGGCGTTCCTGCCGGCCGACGTCGGAACCGGCCTTCGCGTCGTGGGCGCGGCCGCCGGTCATATGACCACCGCGGCCTGTTTCCAGTCCGCCTTGGCCGCAGTGATGGAGATCTGCGAAGAGCTGGGCCGCAAGGCGCCTCAGGTCGAGCTGCCGGCCTGCCCCGAGGAGCCCTGCGCCCTGGCGCCGCTCTGGTGGGTGAAGGAAGCGAAGGGCAAGGCCTTCGTCGACTTCCAGAACGACGTCACCACCAAGGATATTCCGCTGGCCGCCGCCGAGGGCTACAGCTCGATCGAGTTGATGAAGCGCTACACGACGCTGGGCATGGCGACGGATCAGGGCAAGCTGTCCAACGTCAACGGCCTGGCGATCCTGGCCGAGGTTACCGGCCGGCCGATCCCCGAGGTCGGGACCACCACCTACCGCCCCGCCTATGTGCCGATTCCGCTGGGTGCCTTGGCCGGCCCGCATGTCGGCGCCGAGTACCGGCCGGTTCGCCGTTCCCCCTTGCACCGCTGGATGCTGCGCCAGGGTGCGGAGATGATCGAGGCCGGCGCCTGGATGCGCCCCTCTCACTATCCGCGCGGTGAGGAGGACTGGTTCGCCGCCATGTGCCGCGAGGTACGCGGCGTGCGCAGCCGCGTCGGCCTCTGCGATGTCTCCACCCTGGGCAAGATCGACGTTCAGGGCGCGGACGCCGCGGAGTTTCTCAACCGTGTCTACTGCAACGGTTGGAAGACCCTGCCGGTCGGCAAGGCGCGCTACGGCCTGATGCTGCGCGAGGACGGCTTCGTCTTCGACGACGGTACCACCAGCCGCTTGGGCGAGCAGCACTATCTCATGACCACCACCACGGCCAATGCCGGCCCGGTCATGGCGCATCTGGAGTTCTGCCTGCAGTCGCTCTGGCCGGACCTGGACGTACAGGTCGCCTCTGTCACCGACCAGTGGGGCCAGGTGGCGCTGGCCGGGCCGCAGGCGCGTAAGGTGCTGCAGCGCATCCTCGACGACCTCGACGTCTCCAACGAGGCCTTCCCCTTTCTCGCGACGGCCGAGACAACGGTGCTGGGCGGTTTGCCGGCGCGGCTCTTCCGCATCTCCTTTTCCGGCGAGCTGGCTTACGAAATTGCCGTGCCGGCTGATTACAGCGAGGAACTGGCCGACGCCCTGCTGCGCTATGGCGCCGACTTCGGCATCCTGCCTTACGGCGGCGAGGCGCTCTCCACCCTGCGCATCGAGAAGGGCCACCCGGCCGGCGGAGAGCTGGACGGCCGCACTACGGCCCAGGACCTGGGGCTCGGCAAGATGCTTTCCGGGAAGAAGGACTACATCGGCCGCGCCATGAGCCGTCGGGAAGCCTTCGAGGAACCCGGGCGGCCGGCGCTGGTCGGTCTCAAGCCCTTGAGCCGTGGCGCGAAGCTGCGGGCCGGCGCTCATCTGCTGACGCCGGGTGAAAGGCCTTCGGTCGAGACCGACCAGGGTTTCGTGGCCTCCGTGGCTTACTCGCCGATCCTGGAGTCCTGGATCGGTTTGGCTTTCCTCAGGCGCGGGCGCGAGCGGCTGGGCGAGGAGATCACGATTTACGATCCGCTGCGCGAGGGTCTCTACCGTGGTCAGATCTGCGACCCCGTCTTCGTCGACCCGGAGCACGAGCGTTTGCATGCCTGAGCTGAGCACCGTGCGCCGTCTCGGCCCCTTGGCCGGTATCGCCTTGCCGACCCGCGTCGAGGTGGACGGTAAGACCGATGTCCTTTTGAGCCTGCCGTCGGCGATCTCGATCGTGACGGCTGAGGCAAGGCGCGGTGCGGCTGCGGAAATGGCGCAGCGGATCGCTGAGCGCTTCGGCGTCATGCCGCAGCCCGGCGGCAGCATTGGGAAGGCCCCCTTGGTGCTGCACAGCGCGCCCGAGACTCTGTTGATCCTGGACGAGGGCCGGGCGGAGGGCGAACTGGTTGCGGAGGTGCGGGCGCTGCTGGGTGAGACGGCCTCGCCGGTCGACAACAGCCATGGCCGGACCTTGATCCGCCTTGGCGGAGCGAAGGCGCGCGACCTCTTGGCCTTCGGTACGGCGATGGACCTCGCGGCCGACAGCTTCCCGCCCGGTGCCTGCGCCTCCACGCTGCTCGGCCACGTCGCCGTGACCTTGCTCTCGCGCAGCGACGATCCGGAGACCGGACCTGTCTTCGACCTCATCGTGGCCCGCGGTTTCGCCGAAAGCCTTTGGGACTGGCTGATCGGCCGCGGCCGCCGCTTCGGCTACGAGGTGACCGCGCCCGACGGTTAAGGCAGGATCGCGCCTTTCGAATCGAAATAGCGAACGAACTGGGCGCAGCGGGAGCAAGCGATGCAACAAAGATGGTCTGTGGATTCCGAGACGGGGCGGTTGCGCGAGGTCCTGTTGTGCCGACCCGATCACTACGCCTGGCAGCCGACCAACAGCATCGCGCAGAAGACTCTCGCCGAGGGGACGACCACTCCGACCCAAGCCGACCTGGTGGCCCAGTACGACGGCTTGGTGCAGGCCCTGGAGACCGCCGGGGTCGTCTGCCGCTACAGCGCACCCGAGCCGCATCTGCCCTATCAGGTCTACACCCGGGACTCCTCGCAGGTGACCCCCTGGGGACCTGTCGTCACCCAGCTTTTCCGGCCGCAGCGGCGCGGCGAGTACGCCAGCGTCATCGCGTTCTACGGGCAGGCCGACGGCGTCTGGCGCTACTCCACGCGCGGCACGCTGGAGGGCGGCGACATCCACATCATCCGCCCCGGTCTGCTGCTGATCGGGCATTCCGGCGAGCGCACCGACGAGTCCGGGGCACGGCAGTTCGCGGATTGGTTCGCCGCGGAGGGCTGGGAGGTCCGCCTGCAACCCTTCCCCGAACACTTTCTGCATCTGGACGTGCTCTTCTCCATGGTGACGCCTTCCCTGGCGCTGGCCTGCAGCGAGGTGCTGGACGACGGCCTGCTGGACTGGCTGCAGGCGCATCAGATCCGCCTGCTTCCGGTCAGCTATAAGGACGCCATGACCATGGCCTGCAACGTGCTGGCGCTGGGCGACGAACGGGTGATCTCGGCGGCCCATGCCACGGCCGTAAACGCAGCCATGAAGGCGGAGGGCATCGAGGTGATCGAACTGCCGCTCGACCTCTTCACCCGGGGCGGCGGCGGCGTCCACTGCATGACCATGCCGTTGCGGCGCGATCCGCTCTAGCGTTCGGGCCCGGAAGCTCGGTTTATATGCAGCGCAACATCTTGAGCCGGCGAAGGTTTATCCGTAACGTCTGCCCAAGAGCGCGCGACGCTCACAACGAACAGGGAAGCCAATTGATGACCAAGAAGACGAAACTGCCGAGCAAGAGATCCGATCGCCGCACGGTCAGTCGCCGGACAGTGCTGGGCGGCCTCGGGGCCGCCGCCGGCGTTGCAGCCGTCGGGCTGCCGGCCATCCGGACCCGCGCGGCCGAGCCGCTGAAGGTCGGTGTCTACGGCGGCTACTTTCAGGAGTCCTTCGACAAGTTCATCTTCCCGGACTTCACCGCCGCGACCGGCATCGAGGTGGAGTCCGTGGCCGAGCCGACGGGCGAGGCCTGGCTCGTGCAGTTGGAGCAGGCGGCCCGGGCCGGCCGGGCGCCGGCCGACGTCAACATGATGGCTCAGACGCCCATGCTTAAGGGCCAGTCGACCGAACTGTGGGTGCCGCTCGACCCGGCGAAGCTGCCGCACATGGAAAACCTGCTCGAGCAGTTCGTCCACACCTATCCGGACGGCCGCATCGACGGCATCGGCGCCGTCGCCTGGTACATCACGCTGGTCAGCAACACCGACGTTTTCGCCGAAGCGCCAACCTCCTGGGCGGACATGTGGGCCGAGGACAAGCGCGACACGCTGGGCCTGCTCGCCCTGGCCACCAACTCCTTCCTGCTGGAGATCACCGCCGAGACTCACTTCGGCGGCCAGGACATCCTCGGCAGCGAGGAGGGTATCCTGGAGGTGCTGGGCAAGCTGGCCGAGCTGAAGCCGAACGTGAAGCTCTGGTACCGCGACGAAGGGCAGTTCCAGCAGGCGCTGCAGACCGGCGAAATCCCGATGGGCCAGTACTATCATGACGTCGCCGGCCTGGCCGCGGCCGAGGGCTTCCCGGTGCGCTCGACCTTCCCGAAGGAGGGCGGCGTGAACGATTCCGGAAGCTGGGCGGTCACCCGTGCCTCGACGATGGTGGAGGAGGCGCATGTTTTCATCGACTACATGTGCCAGGCCGAGATCCAGGCGTCGCTGTCGCGTAACGTCGGTACCGCGCCCACCGTCAAGCGCGACCTGCTGGATCTGACCGAGGAAGAGTTCTCGGCCGTCGCCAGCGACATCCCGCCGATCGTTCCGAACTACCAGATGTACGCGGAGCGCGGCGACTGGCTGGAGCAGCAGTGGATCGAGACGATCACCAGTTGAGCGTACTGATCTCAAGTCGGGGCGGCCGCAGGTGCGGCCGCCCTCTCGTGCGCCCCTTTCGACAGTCCGGCCATGTCTGATCTTCGTCTCGAGTCCATCGTCAAGCGCTTCGGTGCGGTGACGGCCGTCAACCATGTGGATTTGACGGTGCCGCAGGGGCGCTTCGTCTGCCTGCTCGGTCCGTCGGGCTGCGGCAAGACCACCTTGCTGCGGATGATCGCGGGTTTGGAGGCGCCCAGCGACGGACGCCTGATCCTCGACGGCGAGGACATCACGGCGCTGCCGGCGCACAGACGCGGTTTCGGCATGGTGTTCCAGTCGCTGGCGCTCTTTCCGCATCTGACCGTGGCCGAAAACGTCGCCTATGCGCTGTCAATCCGCGGCGCCGACAAAGCAGCGCAAAGCGCCCGGGTTATGGAACTGCTGGACTTGATCCAGCTGCCCGACATCGCCGAACGTCAGGTGTCCCAACTCTCCGGGGGACAACGCCAGCGCGTCGCCATCGCGCGGGCGCTGGCCGTCGATCCGCGGCTGTTCCTGTTGGACGAACCCTTGAGCGCGCTCGACGCCAAGCTGCGCGAGGCGCTGCAGGTAGAGCTGCGGCTGCTGCAGCGGCGGCTCGGCGTCACCACCATCCTGGTTACCCACGACCAGCGCGAGGCCATGACCATGGCCGACAGCATCGTGGTGATGGACCGCGGGCAGGTGCAGCAGTCCGGGAGCCCCCTGGAGATCTATCGCAACCCCGCCAACGCCTTCGTGGCCGACTTCATCGGCACCTCCAACCTGTTGGATGGCCGCGCACGCGGCGCCGGACGGATCGAGCTGCCCGGCGGCGAGGTCATGGTGTCCGGCGGCCCAGAGAGCGGCGCGGTCACGGCCTCGATCCGACCTGAGGATCTGCGCCTCCGCGCCGGCGCGAAGGCCGGTGCGAACTGTCTCTCTGGCGAGGTGATTTTCGTGCGCGACGTCGGCCAGACGGTTGAGACTCACGTCGACTGTGCCGGTCAGCGCCTTGTCGCCGTCGCGATTCCGGAGGGCGATCCGCCCTTCTCCAGCGGCGACCGCGTCGCGGTCGAGCTGCCGGCCGAGGCCATCGTGGTCTTTCCGGCATGAGATCGCCGGAGACCGGACGCACACCGCGCACGCTGGCCGACCATGCGCCGGTGATCTATCCGGCCCTGATGCTACTCGTATTTTTCGTGGTGCCCTTCGGCATCATGTTGACGATCAGCTTCTTCGAGCGCGTACCGGGCGGTTTCTATCAGCCCACTTTCACGCTCGACAACTACGGGCGCTTTCTTTCCGCCTTCTTCGGCAATGTGCTGGGGTTTTCGCTCGGCCTCTCGGCCCTGGCGGCGGTGATCTGCGTCGGGCTGGGCTTTCCCTTCACCTATCTGCTGACACGCCTGGCGCGCAAACGGCAGATCCTCTGGCTGGTTTTCCTACTGTCCGTCCTGAGCCTCTCCGAGGTGATTGTCGGCTTTGCCTGGTCGACTCTGCTCAGCCGTTCGGCCGGCCTGTCCAACCTGCTGGTCGCCGTCGGGCTGCTGGAGCAGCCGGAGAGCTGGTCGCCCGGCTTTGCCGCGCTGCTGATCGGCATGTGCTATCTGGCCTTTCCCTACACCGTTCTGCTGCTCTACCCCACGCTGGTTCGCCTGGATCGCGAGCTGGTGGAGGCAGCCATGACCATGGGCGCCTCGCCGCTGCGCGCCTTCTTCACGGTGGTGGTCGGCGCATCGCGCAACGCCATTCTCTCGGGCCTGATTCTCGCCTTCGTCTTTACGCTGGGCATCTACCTGCTGCCGCAGCTGCTTGGCCGGCCGCAGCATTGGACCATCTCGGTGATGATCACCGATCAGGCGGTCTTTCAGTCGAACCTGCCGTTCGGCGCGGCCATGGCGATCTTCCTGATGCTGGTCAGCCTCTCGCTGGTCGGTCTGACCTTGCTGCTGGGACGGCGGAAGGCGGCATGATGGGGCTCTGGGGCATCCGCGTCTTCATGGGGGCCATTGCCTTGGTGCTGGCCGCGCCTCTGGTGGTGATCGCCGGTGTCGCACTGAACGAAGGACGGGTGCTCCACTTCCCGCCGCGCGGCTTCAGCCTGCAGTGGTTCGCCGATATTCTGCGCGACAGCGGCTGGTCGAATGCTCTGTTCAACTCCGTTTCCATCGCCGCGCTCTCGGCGACGCTGGCGGTCTCCATCGCCCTGCCGCTGGCCTACTTCCTTTGGCGCTGGCGTGTGCGCTACGCGGCGGCGCTCTACACTCTCGGGACGGCGCCCTTCGTGCTGCCGCCGGTGATATCGGCGCTCGGCTTCCTGGCCTTCTGGGCCACGGTCGGTCTCTACGGCAACTATGTGACCGTGGTGATCAGCCACGCGATCTTCTTCGTTACCCTGCCGATGGTGACCATCAGCCTGGGCTTTCAGTCCATCGATCGCGGTCTGGTCGAGGCGGCCGCGACCATGGGCGCGACTCCCGGCCAGATCTTTCGCAGCGTGATCTTTCCGCTGGTGCGGCCTTATATCGTCAGCGGCTTCGCCTTCGCCTTCGTGCTCAGCCTCAACGAATACATCGTGGCTTACATGGTGGCCGGCTTCACGGTGGAAACCCTGCCGATCAAGATCTTCAACTCTCTGCGCTACGGCTACACGCCGGTGATGGCGGCTGTCGCCGTGGTTTTCGTCGCCGTCGCGCTGCTGGTCTTCGGGTTGATCGCCCGCTTCGGCAACTTGCCAAGGCTGCTGGGCGCTCTACAGGGACGGGAAACATGAAGATCGCGCTGTTCCAGACTGCCGGCGCCGGCTCCGTCAGCGCCAACCTGGACCTGCTGGAGACCAAGGCTGCCGAGGCGGCGGCCCAGGGCGCGCGGCTGCTGATCGCACCGGAGATGTTTCTCACCGGCTACAATATCGGCGAGCGCACCTGGGAACTTGCCGAACGGGTCGACGGTCCGGCCGCACAACGTGCCGCCGAGATCGCCGCCCGGCACGGCCTGGCCTTGCTCTACGGCTTTCCGGAGTATCACGGGGAGGAGGTCTACAACGCCGTTCTCTTCCTCGACCGCGACGGCCGGCGGGGGCTCTATCGCAAGGCGCATCTCTTCGGGCCCGAGGAGCAGCGGTTCTTCGTGCGCGGACCGCATCGGCCGCCGATGGTCGAGCTGGATGGCCTGAAGGTGGGATTGCTGATCTGCTACGACGTCGAGTTTCCGGAGGCCGTGCGCGCTCTGGCGGTCGCGGGGGCCGATGTGATCGCCGTGCCGACGGCGCTAATGGCACCCTACAGTATCGTCGCCGATACGCTGGTTCCGACCCGCGCCTACGAGAACGGAGTCTTCGTCGCCTATGTCAACCGCGTGGGGACGGAGGGCGATCTCAGTTACGTCGGCCGTTCCTGCCTGATCGGCCCCGACGGTGCCGCGCTGCTCCGTGCCGACGCGGAGGGCGAAGCCTTGCTGGTTACCGAGATCGATCCCGCGGAAATCGGCCGGCTGCGGCGCATAAATCCCTATTTCACAGACCTGCGTAACGACCTCTATTCTTGAGCCGCCAGTCGGCACAGCGTGAAACGAGCGGAAGGAGGAGCGCATGTCGGAGAAAACGGAACGTCGGGGACAGTGTCTTTGTGGCGCGGTCCGCTTCACGGCCAAGAACGCCAGCAATGCGGTCGGCGCTTGCCACTGCAACATGTGCCGGCGCTGGGGCGGCGGGCCATTCATGGAAATTGGCGGCGGCGTCGACGTAGCTTTCGAGGGCGAGGAGAATATCGCGATTTTCGACTCCTCGCCCTGGGCGGAGCGTGGTTTCTGCAAGACCTGCGGCAGCCATCTCTTCTATCGCATCAAGCAGACGGGACAGCAGATGATCGCAGTGGGTCTGCTTGATGACGACGCGGGCCTGGCCTTCAGGCACCAGGTCTTCATCGACGAGAAACCGAAGTACTACGATTTCTCCAACGAGACAGAAAACATGACCGGGGCGGAGATCGTCGCGAAGTTCGGCGTCTCAAGCTAGGAGAGCGCAACCCACGACACTATGGCGGATCGCCGGTGTCACCAATCGCGACCTTCAGCTATCGGTTGGTTTCCAAGTATGGAGGATGAAATGGGAATGTCCCCGGCCCTGTTCCTATGTCTGTTTCTCGCCGGTTTGGGTCTGTTCTTTATCGGTGCCGGCGTGCTCTGGTGGGTATCCCTGCAGGCGCGGGCCATGAAGCAGGGTGAAGACCTGCGAGGCTAAACTGCTGCCCGTTTGGACGGAACCTCGCAGGCCGTTCATGAGACCCTAGCTGGCCAGAACTTCGCGAACCCGGTCCGGCGTAAAGGGCATATGGCGCAACCGCTTGCCGGTCAGCGCATGGAACGCATTGGCCACCGCGCCCGCCGTCATCGGCGTTCCGACCTCGCCCATGCCGGTCGGCGGACCGTCGCTGACCTGGAACTGAACCTCGATCTCCGGCACTTCGTTGGCGCGCAGGATTTCGTAGTCGTAGAAGTTGTTCTGCTCGACCTCGCCGTTGCGAATGGTGATCCGCTCCTTCAGGGTGCTGCCGAGGCCGTAGACGATGCCGCCTTCCACCTGTGCCTGGGCGTTGTCCGGCGAGACGATCAGGCCGCCGTCCACAGCAGCCCAGACACGATGCACCGCGATCCGGCCGCTGTCGCGGTCCAGCGAGATTTCGGCGATGCCGGCCGCCATGGAATCCCCATAGCCGGCGAAGGACAGGCCGAAGGCTCTGTTTGCCGGTGCTCCGCCGCTCCAGCCGGCCATGTCGGCCACGCGTTCCAGCAGGCCGCGTCCACGGGGGTTTTCCTGCAGCAGTTCCAGGCGGAAGGCGAGCGGGTCCTTGCCGGCCGCTTCGGCCAGCTCATCCATGAAGGCTTCCGCGGCAAAGCTGGTGTAACCGGCCCCGATGGCCCGCCAGGGCGCCAGTCGCGCCCGACGTTCGGTGATGACGTGCTCGGCCAGGAAGTCGGGGATGCCGTAGAACTTGCTCTCCGCACCGCGCATGGAAATGATGTCGCTGGGGTCGACCTGTTGCCAGCGCAGCGGGTTGAAGTAGGCGATCACCGAGGGCGTGGCCACGCGGTGATGCCACCCGGTCAACCGGCCGTCGGCGGTCAGGCCCGCCCGCAGTTTCTGGGCGGCAGCCGGCCGAAACCAGCCGAACTTCACGTCGTCCTCGCGTGTCCAGACCGATTTCACCGGCCGGCCCAAGGCTTTGGAGACCAGCAGCGCGTCGCGCAGGTACTCCTGGGTCAGCGCGGTACGCCGGCCGAAGCTGCCGCCCATGGTCATCATATGCAGGCGGATGCGGTCGGGCGTGGTCTCCAGCAGCTCCGTGATCGTCCGCATGGTCCAGCTCTGCGTCTGGCTGCCGGCCCAGACTTCGGCACCCTTGCCGTCCGCATCGACCGAGGCGACGGCCGCCATCGGCTCCATCTGCGCATGATAGGCGTAGTCCGAGAGGTAGTCGGCCTCGATCACGCGGTCGGCCGCGGCCAGTGCCGCCGTCGCATCGCCTTCGGTCCGCCAAGGTGCGCTGTCATGGGTCGAATCGGCGGCCGCCTCGGCATAGCTCGCCAGGTCGGCCTCGCTGTCGAAGGCACGGGCCTCGGCTGCTTCGCTCCAGACGACCTGCAGCCGGTCCCGTCCGGCGAGTGCCGCTTCCAGAGTCTCGGCCGCCACCGCGACCCCGTCCGGCAGGGTCACGGTTTGCAGGACACCGGCAACGGCAAGGGTTTCGCTATCGTCGATTTGCAACGGCGTCTCGCCCTCCACCGGGCTGCGCAGAACCGTGGCGTAGGCCATGCCCGGAACGCGCACATCGATGGTGTAGGTCTCCGTCCCGCTGCTTTTGGCTGGAACATCGCGCCGGGGCAGGCTGTGGCCGATCAGGCGATAGGCGCTGCGCGGCTTCAGGTCTCCCTCGGCGACCTCGGGGATTTCCAGCGAGACGGGGGGCAGGGCGGCGATCTCTCCGTAGGTGAGCCGGCGCCCGGTCGCAGTGTGTACCACGGCGCCCGGCTCCGTGACCAAGCTCTCGAGGGGCACGGACCAGTGACCCGCCGCAATCTGCAAAAGCATTCGCCGCGCCTGGGCGCCGGCCTTGCGCAAGGGGTCGAAATAGCCGGATACGCCGGTGCTGCCGGCGGTGTAGAGCACGCCGCCGAACAGCGGATTGCCGAAGGCGCGGTCGTCGCGGTCCAGTTGTTCTATGCGCACCTTGTCCCAATCGGCATCCAGCTCTTCGGCGAGGATCAGAGGCAGCGCGGTCGAGCTGCCCTGGCCCATTTCGGTCGAGGGGAAGACGATGGTGATGCTGTCGTCCGCGGCGATCCGAAGCCAGATATTGGGCTCCAGGTCGCTGCTTTCGGTCGGCGCGGCCGCCCGGGCCACGCTCAGCAGACCGCTGCTGCCGACCGCAAAACTCAGGACGGCGGCTCCGCCCAGAAAGCCGCGGCGCGACAGATTTGGCATCCGTGTTGTTTCGCTCAGGCTGCGGTTCATCTCAAACCTCCCGGGCGGCGCGCTGCACGGCGCGCACGATGCGATTGTAGGTACCGCAGCGGCAGAGATTGCCGCTCATGGCTTCGCGGATCTCCGCCTCCTCGGCATTCGGCGTACTGGCCAGCAGAGCTGCGGCCTGCATGATCTGGCCGGATTGGCAGTAGCCGCACTGGGGCACTTGCTCGGCTACCCAGGCGCGCTGCAGCGGATGGTCGCCGTTCTCGGACAACCCCTCGATGGTGGTGACCTCGCGTCCCGCCACGTCGGCAAGCTGTGTGAGGCAGGAGAAGGTCGGCTGGCCATCCACATGCACCGTGCACGCGCCGCACATGCCCGCGCCGCAGCCGAATTTGGTGCCGGTCAATCCCAGGTGCTCGCGCAGCACCCAAAGCAATGCAGTCTCCGGAGCGGCCTCGCTCTCGACAGACTCGCCGTTGACAAGGAACTGGGTCATTCAGCTCTCCTGAGTCGGGACTGGCGCTGCACCCCTGCAGGCGGGATACCGGGCCGTTTTTTTGGTTCGCTGTTCCATCTGGGGCGGGCGCCCCCATCTATCTTCCGAGACTCGGACAACTTGTTCGGAAGATCGGCCATGTCTGATCGCGCAAAGGCTGACGCCCGCCGCCCGGCCGGACCACCGCCGCGTGCCGTGGCGAGGCTTGAGCCAGACCCGGCGCACCACCCTGCCGATGCCGCTGTCCGTCCTATCGTGGGCGATGTCTGGGATCATCCCGGCCCGCGTCGTGTTTCTCGGCACAGTCACAGCCGCGGTCAGCTGATTTATCCGGAGCGCGGCTCCGTCTCGGTGGAGACCGACGCGGCGCTGTTCGTGGTGCCGCCGCACCGCGCCGTCTGGCTGCCGCCGGGCACGCCGCATGCGGCGTGGTATCCGCGCGAAGTGGCTTTTCGCGGTATCTTCATTGCCCAGGCGCTCTGCGCTGATCTGCCGTTGCAATGCACCATCGTCCAGGTCGATCCCCTGACGCGGGAGTTGATCCGCACGGCCGCGCAGACGCCCTGGGACTATCCGGAGACCGGTCCGGAAGCCCGCATGATGCAGGTCCTGCTCGACCGGCTGATTGCGCTGCCGGCCAGTCCCTTGCGCTTGCCGGACGGCAAGGACGAGCGGGTGCGGCGGGTCATGCAGGTGCTGCGCGCCAATCCGGCGGATGAGCGCGCCTTGGGCGGCTGGGCTGAGATGGTGCATGTCAGCGAGCGCACCTTGGCGCGGCGTTTCCTGGCCGACACGGGCCTGTCCTTCACCGCCTGGCGCCAGCAACTGCGCGTCGTTGTGGCGCTGGAACGGCTGGCTGCCGGCGATCCGGTGACGACGGTTGCCCTGGACCTGGGCTACCGCACGCCGGGTAGCTTCACGACCATGTTCAAGAAGGCGTTGGGCGTGCCGCCAAGCGCCTACTTCGGCGAGGCTGGCTTCGACGGCGGGTCTTAGCCCTGGACCCATGCGATCGCGGCCCCGCCACTTGGGTGACGGAGCCGCTCTTGCGTCTCGGTGATCGTGAGGATCACGAGCCCCAGCTGTCGACCTTCGCGCTGTTGTCCGCCATCCAGCGCCGCGCCGCTTCGCGAGGCGAAAGCCCGTCCTGATTGACCAGGCGGTCCATCTCGGTCACGGCCTCCACCGGCAGGCGCAGATTGGACAGCAGCGCCAACGTTTCGGCCGAAACCTTGTCCCGCAGCGAGACGTGCCCCATCAGGTAGGCCGTGTCGGGCGCGCCGTAGGCGTTCTCCGGCTCGGCCAGACGCCGCACGTCGAAGGCGGCGTTGACCCACTGGGGCTGCCAGAGCGGTAAGACGACCCATTCGCGATTTTCCACGGCGCTGCGGAAGGCGCCGAGCCACTCGGCCGGCGAACCGGCGACCAGCTCGTACCCGGCCGCCTCCAGGTCGTAGGCCTCCATGACCCGGCGTCCGCCGATGGTCAGGCCGGTGGCTTCCGGCAAGCTGACGATCCGCTCGGGGAGCCGCTCGCGGACCTCCGGCTTGGCCAGGTCGGCGACCGAGGCGATGGCGCTCTCGGGCACGTAGGAGGGCACCACCCAGAAGAAGCGAGCCTCCTCGTAGAGCGGCGCGATCTGGAAGGTCGCCTCCCGCACCGGCTCGTAAAGGCCAGCATGGCCCTGCGGCAGCCAGGCTGCCGCCAGGATGTCGACCTCGCCGGCGCCGAGCTGCGGGAAGATCTGCGCATGCGGCCCTTCGGTCACCTCGACGCTGTAGCCTTCGCGCTCCAGCAGTTCCTGCACGACGCCGCCGACGACGGCGTAGAAGGACAGGCCGACCTGGCCCAGACGAATGGTCGTTGCCTCCTCGGCGGCCGCTTGGCTGGCAGCTGTGCCTGTGGCGGAACCGGCCAGCAAGAGGCCGGCAAGCAGAGTGCTTTTGACTGTCTTCTTCATGGCTCTCTCCAGTTCATCAAGTGGCGCGTCGCGCCAGCGTGGGAATGAAACGCACGAGCAGGTTGCCGCCATAGGTCCTGAGTTCGGTGATCAGCATGCGGGTTGCAACGGCACGTTCGCGATGGGCGCGCCGCGCGAGGGCGCTGTCATAGACGCAGGTATTACGTTTGTATTCCATTGTGTTGCTCCCGATTCGTGCTGGCAGCTTTGCCGACGCGATGGATTGCCAGATGGCCATCGGGGGCGGCGCGCGCAAAAGGGTGTTTCTCGCTAATGCATGAGATATACTCATCTATATGGCGGAACGTGTCCCCCACCTGTCGGCCCTGCGCACCTTCGAGGCGGCGGCGCGCCACCTGAGCTTTCAGGAGGCGGCTGCGGAACTCGGCATTTCTCCCTCAGCCGTCTCCCACCAGATCCGCGCGCTTGAGGCCTATCTGGACGTGCGCCTGTTCGAGCGCCTGACCCGCGCTATCGCTTTGACTGAGGCGGGCAGGCTGCTGCAGCCCGGTGTGGGGGAGGGCTTCCGTTGCATCGAGAGCAGCGTTCGACAGGTGCGCTCGCTGCGCTCGCGGGCGGTGATCGTGGTCAGCGCCGGCCCTTCGATTGCCGCCAAATGGCTGGTGCCGCGGCTCTATCTCTTCGAAGAGCGTTATCCCAGTATCGAAATCCGGATCACCACCACCAACCGGACCATCGATCTGGCGCGCGAAGACGTCGATGTCGCGTTGCGCCATGGCCGTGGACACTATCCCAGCCTGGATAGCACGCGGCTCTTCGGCGAGGCCTACGCGCCCATGTGCGCGCCTGCGCTGGTGAACGACCGGACCCGGCCGCTACAGAAACCGTCGCAGTTGGGGGGACACCGCTTGCTCCACGACGATGCCGCTGCCTATCCCGGTGCCGCCCCCGGTTGGCCGGAGTGGTTGACGGCGGCGGGGGCCGATCCCGCGATAGGGCAGCGGGGTCGGCACTTCAAACAGAGCGATCATGCCATTCAGGCGGCTATCGACGGAGCAGGGGTGCTGCTTGGCCGCGTCGCCATTGCGGCGCCCGATCTCCTGGCCGGCCGTCTCCTGCGGCCCTTCCCGCTGACCTTGCCGTCGGACTTCGGCTACTTCTTCGTCACGCGCCCCGGCCGGCAGCGGGAGAAGCCCGTTGCAGCTTTCCTCGCTTGGCTCCGCCGGGAACGAAAGGCGGTGGACTTCATTCCCGACTGACCGGCTGCGACGCCGCTCCGGCGGTTGCAGGTTGGCGCCGTTCCGCGCTAGGTCAGACCTCACGACACTATGAACGAGAAAGGGATCGGTCGCGCCTCCCTCTCGGTGGTGGAAGCAAGGGCGCACCGTCCCAATAGGGAGGCTGGTTTTGAGTCGTGACGCTCCTGTCCTGGCGATTGACCAGGGCACCACTTCGACGCGCGCCATCGTCTTTGCCGCCGACACCTCCATTCTCGGTCAGGCGCAGCAGGAATTCCCGCAGTACTTCCCGCATGCCGGCTGGGTCGAGCACGACGCCGAAGAGATCTGGGAGTCGACGCTCGCAACGGTCCGCGGCGCTCTCTCGGCGGCGGGACTGGAGGCCGGGCAACTGCCCGCACTCGGCATCACCAATCAACGCGAGACTGTGGTGGTTTGGGATCGGCGCGACGGCAAGCCGATCCACAAGGCCATCGTCTGGCAGGACCGGCGCACCGCCGGTCTCTGCCAGGAGCTGAAGGAGGCCGGACAGGAGCCGCGTTTCACCGCCAGCACCGGCTTGCTGCTCGACCCCTACTTTTCGGCCACCAAGGTCTCCTGGCTGCTGGACCAGGTAGAGGGCGCGCGCGAGGCCGCTGAGGCGGGCCATCTCGCCTTCGGCACCATCGACAGCTTCCTGATCTGGCGGCTCACCGGCGGGCGGCAGCACCTGACCGATGCCACCAACGCCGCACGCACGCTGCTGTTCGACATCCATCGTCAGACCTGGGATGCCGAGCTGCTCGCTATGTTACGCATTCCTGCCGCGATGTTGCCGGAGGTCAGGGATTGCGCCGACGACTTCGGCACTTGCGATCCGGCGCTGTTCGGCGCGGCGATCCCGATCCGCGGCGTCGCCGGCGACCAGCAGGCTGCCACGGTCGGGCAGGCCTGTTTCGAGACCGGCATGATGAAGTCGACCTATGGAACCGGCTGCTTTGCGCTGATCAACACGGGCGAGCGTGCGGTGGCTTCCAGCCACCGCTTGCTTACCACCGTCGCCTACCGCCTGGACGGCAAGACCACCTATGCTCTGGAGGGCTCGATCTTCGTGGCCGGTGCCGCCGTGCAGTGGCTGCGAGACGGTCTAGGCATCATCGAGCAGGCGTCCGACAGCACGGCTCTGGCCGAAACGGCTGACCCGGAACAGCAGGTGGTGATGGTGCCGGCCTTCGTCGGCCTGGGTGCGCCCCACTGGGATGCCGAAGCACGTGGCGCGATCTTCGGACTGACCCGTGGCTGCGGCCCCAAGGAGTTCGCGTTGGCGGCGTTGGAATCGGTCGCCTTCCAGACCCGTGATCTGATCGATGCGATCCGCGCCGACGGCGCACTCGACAGGAACTTGGTGCTGCGCGTGGATGGCGGCATGACCGCCAGCGACTGGACCCTGCAGCGCCTCGCGGACATCCTGGGGGCGGCGGTGGATCGGCCACGGGTTCTGGAAACCACCGCTCTTGGGGCTGCCTGGCTGGCCGGCCACGCCGCCGGGGTATGGCCCGACAAGGCGGAGTTCGCCGCGACCTGGAAGCTGGACCGACGCTTCGAGCCTCAGATGCCGGCGGATCTGCGCGAGCGACGCTTGGCCCTCTGGCACGATGCCGTGCGCCGTACCCTGACGAAGGGGTGAGAAGAGCGCTCCTCTGGTTTCTAGGTCCGTCTCAAAAGACCACCGGGCGGTGCTGCATGGCCCAGGTTTCCGTGAGCGGGGTGCCTTCGTAGGCTAGGAACGCGCGCAGTTCCATGACCTCTGCTTCTTCCGGATAGACGTCGAAGATCAGCCGCCAGCGATCTGTCCCGACAACGCGCAGGGCGTAGGCGTCTTCGATGCGTCCCACATTGCTGCTGATCATGGGTTCGACCGGGTCGGTCGAGGCAAGCTCGCCCAGGCGTCCGCCGATGAAGTCGATGGCCATCTTATTGCCACCCTCGGGCCTGGGCTGTCCCGGCACGCCGGCCCGCCCAACACGGGTGGCCACCGTGCGGCCGAGGCCATCCGGCGCCAAGGGGTCGGCAGTCCAGACGAGACGGTAGTCCCATGCCATCTCGTCGCCGGCTGCCGTTTCGCGTTGCGGCGTCCAGAAACAGACGATGTTGTCGTGAATCTCGTCGTCGGTCGGAATCTCCACCAGCTGCACGGCCCCGCGACCCCAGTCGCCCAGCGGCTCGATCCAGACCGAAGGGCGGCGTTCGTAGAAGACGGCATCGTCCTCGTAGTTGGCGAAGGCGCGGTCGCGCTGCACCAGACCGAAACCTCTTGGATTGTCGTCGAAGAAGCTGCTGGTGATGACCTGCGGCGGGTTGTTCAGGGGGCGCCAGATACGCTCGCCGGCCCCGGTCCAGAGAGCCAGCCCGTCGCTGTCGTGAACTTCCGGCCGCCAGTCGCTTGCGCCGTGGCGATTGGTTTCCGAAAACCAGTACATGGACGTCAGCGGTGCGACCCCGAGCTGCGTCACGCCTTCCCGGAAGAACAGACGTGAGGTCACGGTCATGGCGGTGCTGCGGCCGCGGACGATCTCCATCCGATAGGCTCCGCTGACGCTGGGGCTGTCCAGCAGCGCGTCCAGGAGCAGCCGTTCCGGATCGCGCTGGTCGAGCCAGAAGGAGGTGAAGCGTGGAAACTCCTCGGCGCGACCGGGTGCCGTGGTGTCGATGGCCAAGCCACGCGCCGAAAGCCCGTACTGGTTCATCGGGTCGGAGCTGCGGAAATAGCTCGCGCCCATCAAGGCCAGCCAATCGCCCGGCTGACCGTCGGTGTTGAGCAGGCGAAAGCCGGCATAGCCCAGATCCTGCGGGAAATCCTCGGCCTGGAGCGTGCCGGTGTAGTCGAAGGCGTCCGATGCGTAGCCGATCCGCCGCGCGCCCTCGTCGGTGACAAGATGGATCGCGACCGGCAGATCGGCGAAGCGGTGCAGATGGAACGGCGCCAAGGGCCAGGCACCCCCCGGACCGGCCGACACTGCCGCCGCTTCCCGGAACCGAATGCGCTGATAGGCGTCGTAGTCGACCTTCTCCAGCACCTCTGCGGCCACGCGGGGCGGTGGCGTCCAGGGACGGCGGGAGAGCGACCGCGCCTGCGCGATCAGGGATTCCAGATTGTATTGCTCAGGTTCCGAAAGTGGAATAAGAGCACTTCCGGTTGCAAAACTCAGTCTTGGGAATCCGATCGCTGCCACGGCGCCCAAACTGCCTAATGCAGTCATAAGCTGCCGCCGCTGTAGATTAGGCAGTCTGTCGAGGGAGTTACGGGTCATGGATCCTGGCCGCGAGTATAGAAATGTCCATGATCAACTTAGTGCTCTCGCCGCTTCGCGAGAAGATCGCCTTTGAAACATCTCTGGGGCCACGGAGATGTTCGTCGTTTTCCACAAACCGATGGATGCAGTCCTTAACGCGAGTGCAAGCAGTTTTGTCTTAGAGAGTTACCGAAGTGGTTTATGGTCTTTAGCGAGACCGAGGGATCGAGGTGTTTTATGGCTGCGGTGCAGGCTCCAGGACGGGGTCCGGCCAGTGAGGAAAGGTGGAAGTGGCTTCTTGAGGAGTCGCCGGCCCCGATGCTTGTGACCAACGGTCTCGAGGTTCTTTTCGCCAATCGGGCTGCGGCTGCGGTCCTCGGTTATGCCGATCAGCAGGCTCTTGCGGGTAAAACGGTCTGGGATCTCAACGATCCGGCAGACTATCCGGTTGTCCGTGACCGCCTGCGCAGGTTGCGCAACCATGAGCAGTTGGCGCCCCGCGACGCTCGATTGGTCTGTGCCGACGGCACGATCAAGCAGGTCGAGGTGGCCGGCTATCCGATCGAGTACGAGGGACAGAACGCGGTCTTCATTCGCTTGACCGACGTCTCCGAGGTGCGAAGTCGCGAGGTGGCGGAGCGGGAATCGCGCGAGCGGCTGACGCTGGCCATCGACATGATCGGCGGCGCGACATGGGTCTTCGATTACGCCACCGGGAGGCTGAGCGACTACGGGGGTTTGCTGCGCCTCCTCGGTTATCCCGAGGGCAGCCGTAGCGCCGAGGTTTCGATTGTCGATCTGGTGCATCCCGATGATCGCCTGCGGGTCGCGGGACGTCTGACGCGGCAAAGGCTCGCGCGCCAGACGGAGGTCACGACCGAGCACCGCTTGCGCCGTGTCGACGGAACATACATCTGGGTTCGGTCCCGCGCGCGGGTGATCCTGGATGACCAGGGCGCGCCGTTACGCGCGATCGGTATCGATACCGATATCACCACCGAAAAACGCGAACGTATCTTGCGCGACGGACGCGCTGCCGCCCTCTCGGCGATTACCGGCGGCGAGGCCTTGGAACCGGTGCTGCGCCAAATCGTCTTGACGGCAGAGCAGGCGATCGACGGCTGCATTTCGGCGATTCTGCGTTGCGACGGCGATGTCTTGCGCTTGGCGAGCGCTCGGCAGCTCCCCGAGGCCTTGGCGGCCCAGCTTCGCATCCTGCCGCTCGGCAAGGCCGGAGGTTGCGCCGGCCTTGCGGCTGCCGAAGGCCGGCGGGTGATCCAAAACCGGCTCGACAGCGAAGTGGCTTCGGTCAGTCCTCTCGCGGCTGCGCTGTCGGACGCCGGTATCCAGACGGCCTGGTTGGAGCCGATCATCTCCGGCCGGGACCGGGTTCTCGGCGTTCTGGCGATTTACCTCCCCCAGTCCAGTGCACCCCGGCCGGCTGACGACGTTGTCTTGTCGGAGCTCAGCGACGTATCGCGTCTGGCCATTGAGCATGCGCATACCCAAAACCGGCTGCGCGAAGCGCGTACCGAAGCGGAGCGTGCCAACCGGGCCAAGAGCAACTTTCTCGCGACGATGAGCCACGAGTTGCGGACACCCTTGAACGCGATCATCGGCTTTGCCGAGGTGATGCAGCACGGTGTCTTCGGACCGGTCGGCAATCCGCGCTACGAGTCTTATGTCGGGGATATCCTGCAGTCGGCCCGACATCTTCTGGATATCCTCTCGGACATTCTCGACATGTCCCGGATCGAGGCCGGTCGCTGGGAAATCAGTCTGCAACCGGTCGGCCCGGCCGACATCCTCGGTTTCAGCCATCTCCTTTCTGCGGTGTCGGAACAGCACGGCTGCCAGTTGTCGATCGAGATCGACGAGAACTTCCAGGTTGACGCTGACTTGCGTGCGCTGAAGCAGATTCTGATCAATCTCGCGAGCAATGCGGCGCGCTACGGCCGACCGCGGGGACCGATCCGCGTGATCGGTCACCTGACTTCGGAGGGCGCGGTGATGGAGGTGCGCGACGAAGGTCCAGGCATCCCGCCCGATCAGATCGAGACGCTGCTGCAGCCTTTCGAACGCAGCGATCAAGCCAAAGCCATGGTCGAAAGCGGTCTTGGCCTCGGCCTGCCGATCGTTCGCCAGCTCGCCGAACTGCTCGGCGCGCGCTTCGAACTCGAGAGTGAACTGGGCGTCGGCACCTGCGCACGTCTCATCTTTCCCCACCGTGAACCCTAGGCCAAGGACTCTAGGCCACGGACCCGCGGCCGAGGTCGCGCCCGCGCAAACGCTTGGAACGCGACCTCGGCCAATAGGTCAGGCGGCTGCGATGTCTTTCAGGAAGGCCTGGACCTGTCGGCTCAGATGCTCCGCATCGTTGGACAATCGGTCCGCCGCGGAAACGACGGTTTGTGCAGCTTGCCCCGTTTCCGACGACGCGGTCCGAAGCTCTGCGGTGTCGGCAGAGACGCGCTGCGTGCCGGTCGAGGCCTCATGAGTGTTTCGGGCAATCTCGTTGGTGGCCGCCGACTGCTGCTCGACGGCTGAGGCGATCGAACCGGAAACCTGGTCGATGCGACCAATGGCGTCGGAGATCGAGGCGATCGCTTCGGCAGCGTCGCCGGTAGCCGACTGCATGGCGGCGATCTGCTGGCTGATCTCTTCCGTCGCCTTGGCCGTCTGCGTCGCCAGACTCTTCACCTCCGATGCGACCACGGCGAAGCCCTTGCCGGCCTCCCCGGCGCGAGCGGCTTCGATCGTCGCATTGAGCGCCAGAAGATTGGTCTGCTCGGCGATCTCCTTGATCAAGGTGATCACCGTTCCGATCCGGTCGGCGGAGGTGACCAGTTGCTGCACTTTCTCGGTCGTTCGTTCGGTGCGTTCGACGGCCTCGGTGGCGATGCTGGCCGCCTGCTGAACCTGGGTCGAGATCTCCTGAACTGAGCTTCCCATTTGCTCGCAGGCTGCTGCGGCCGTCGCGACGTTGGCGGAGGCCTGCTCCGAGGCTGCTGCAACCGAGACGGTCAGCTCGCTCGCGCCCTCCGCCGTTGTGAGCAGTTTCGTCGCGGTCCCGTGCATATCGCCGGCGGCTTGCCCGACGGTTTTCACGATCGCGCCGATCTTTTGCTCGAAGGTGGCCGCCAGGCGCGCCAGCGCTTCCTCTTTGGCGCGTCGGTTCTCCTCCATGTAGACGGAGATCGACAATTCCATGTCCAGCAGTACGGCCCGAGCGATGGTCGTAACGTTGGCGGCGCAGTCGATCTTGGCGGCTTTGGCGGGCCAGCCTGTGCGCATCTTCACGATGATGGCCGTCAGCAGTTCGGTCATCAGCAGCGCATAGCCGCCCACATACCACTGCGGAGACAGGCCGAGCCGGTTATGCGCCTGTCCGATGCGTTGCACCGAAGCCTGATAGTCCTGGTCATAGTTCCCTTCGGCGATGGTCAACCAGTGCCGCAGCTGTGCTGCGTGCGCCTGTTGCTGGCTCTCCTCTGTCGGAAAGAGCGCAGCCATCTCGGGGAAACGGCCGACGTGTGCATAGAACCGGTCCAGAACCCCTGGCAGGCGCTTTTCCAGCCAGGGCTTTAGAGATCGCAAGCGATTGAGGGACTCGTCGTCCAGTTGAATGAATCGAAGTCGCTCTTCGAGATCGCAGGCAGGCATGGTCGCTTGGTTCCTTATGTGACGGTTTCATGTTCCTTCGCGGCCCTGGTTTTCGCAGTCTGCATGTAAACTCATAGTAAATATCACCATAATACTTTTAGAAACATTCTATATTCCGATCTTATTTATTTAAATCAATAGACGATACCGGAAAAATTATACAATTCACGAGCGATTTTGACGAAGTTCATTTGAGTTTTTACAACTTCTAGAAAGTGAATTGTAGCGTTGGCGCAGGTCGGGCGGCGTGTGGCGAGGACAGCTTGCTCGAAAAAGTCACGCACCTGTCTTGATAGAAGAGGCACATCCCGGCCTGCTCTTCCTATGACGGTGAGGCAATGCCGGTTCCGCTCCCTCTGCTCTTTGCCGTCTGCCTGGCGCTGACGCCGCCGTTGGTGCTGCTGTCTGACCTGCTGTTGGGCGGTGTGGATGTGCGCCAGGTATTTTCCCTGGAGGGACTGTCAGCCACGACCGTTCCCGCCACGACAGCCTCCCAGACGCATGAGGCACCAAACGCCTGGCCGCCCTGAGACGCTTGGGCAAGGGTGGCCGATAGCGCCCGGCTTGGCTGGGCTGGCGGCCAGGGCGAGGGAGACTCGTCCCGTGATCTTGCGTAAGATTGTTGGGAGGCGACCGCAGTGTGGGTCGAAGGGGTAGGCAATGGCTTGTTGTCTCAGACACGCAAGGTTGGCGGCGGCCGGCGGTTTTGGTCCGATGATGAGCCGCCGTCGGATGCTGTTGGGCTTGGCGGCTGGAGGAGCGGTCACGCTCTCCGGCTGCTCGACCAATCCCATGACCGGCCGCGACCAGTTGATGCTGGTCAGCGACGACGATCTGGCCACCATGTCGGTCCGAACCTGGGAGCAGGTGCAGCGGCAGTACGACCGCGGTGGAACCGCGGCGGAACGGCAGACAGTGCAGCGTGTCGGCCGCGATATGGTGGATGCCTCCGGTCTTGGCGGCACCCGGAACTGGGAGTTCGAGGTCTTCGAGGGCCCCTCGAACGCCTTCGTGCTGCCGGGCGGGCAGGTGGCGGTTTTCACTGGCATCCTGGAGGACTTCGACAACGAGGCACAGATGGCGGCCGTCGTCGGCCACGAAGTCGGCCACGTCGCGGCGCGCCATTCGGCGGAACGGGTCAGCCAACAGGTGCTGGCCTCTCTGGTTGTCGGCGGCACCGCGGCGGTGCTGGCGGGGATCGGCACCGACCGGGCAGCCACTCAGATCGCCGTCGGCGCCCTCGGCGCCGGCGCCACCTTCGGCATTCTGCTGCCCTACTCGCGCCGGCACGAACTGGAGGCTGACCGCCTGGGGGTCGAATACATGGCGCGTCAGGGCTATGACCCGCGCGAGGCCCGGCAGTTCTGGGTCGACCGGATCGAGGAACGCGAGAGCGAGGCGCCGGCGGAGTTCATGTCGACGCACCCGTCAGACCAGTCGCGCATCGCCCAGATCGAAGGCCTGCTCCCTGAGGCGATGGCAGTCTACCGCCAGAATGCATCCGTGGATCCCGCGCTCGGTCGCGGGACAGAGGCGGCGCGAAACCGCGACGGAGCCCGGAGTCTTCCTGCGGACATGGTCGACTGCCTATTGGATGGTCGGCGGTTGCGTGTGACACCGGAAACCTGCCTCGACTTCGGCGGACAACTCATCTGACCGCCCGCGTTCCGTCGCGCCCGTGCCATGGTTTTGCAGCTTTGGCGCAGTGAAATCGTCTGAAAGGGCTCGTAGATCTCGAGCTCGGTCTGTCTCGTCCCGCAGTATCCGGTCAGCCGCTCAAAATCCTGCATCGAGCGAGGAGGCGACCGCGAGATGGAACCGTTTCGAGCAGATAAGCAGATGAGGGGTCGCTTCATGCCGTTGCTGCGCCGCGCCGGACTCTCGTTGCTCTTGAGCTTCTTTCTAGCCGTCCCGCCGGCTCTGTCGGCCTCGCCCGAACAGTTGGCCTTGCCGCTGGCCGAGCAGGCTGCGGATCGCCTGGAGCGCCAGCTTGCCGCCAACCTCGAGTTTGCGATAGCCGCCGGTGGAGCGGCGCCACGCGACCGGACAAGCCTGCTTGCGGAGTTGCGGGGCGGCGAAGACTCCGATCTGTGGCTGCGACGGTTGGAGGCTTTGGCCGGCGCGGACCTGGCCCAGCCCGGCGACTGGTTGGCCTTGGCGCGCCTCTATTTCGATCGGCGCCAGCTTGGCGATGCCGAAGCGGCGGCTTGGCTGGCCGCTGCCGGCCGGGGCAATCAGGGGCGGTCGCCCTTGGAGATCGAGAGCGCGGCGCTGCTGTTGCTGGCGGATATCTTGGAGATGGGCCAGGGCGGCGCGGTGGTCGTCGCCTGGATGGACGGCCTCCCGGAGGCTCTGATGGCCCCGGAGGTTGCCGAACGGCGTGCGCTGCTTGCCGAACGCTACGCGACGCGGTTCCAGCAGGTGGATGTCGACGTCGACCGGCCGCGTCCGGAGGCTTGTCTGATTTTCACCGGCCGGTTGGCACAGCGCCAGCCGCTGCCGCTGACCGACTATCTTGAGCTGGCACCCGCGGGGCCGATCGATGCCCGTCTGCAGGGCGACCGCCTTTGTCTGAGCGGGCTACGCCACGGCGGGGCCTACCGCCTGACCCTGCGGCCCGGCCTGCAGTCGGAGCGTGGCGAGGCGCTCGAGGGCGTGGTCGATCTCCAGATTACCGTGGCGGATCGCACGCCCAGTGTCGGCTTTCAGACCGGCGCCTATGTTCTGCCGGCCGACGATGACCCCTTGCTGCCGGTGACAAGTGTCAACGCGGCTGAGCTGAACCTGTCGCTCTACCGCGTCGGGGATCGCAATCTGCTGACCCAACTGGCATACGGCGACCTCGGCCGGCAGTTGAGCGGCTACGACCTGGAGGCCCTGGCGGAGCGGGAGGGCGAGCGGCTCTGGCAGGGCGTCATGGCGGTTCCTGACGGTCAGGCCAATGCCGAACAGACCACCCTGATCCCGCTCGACGAGATCGTCCCCAGTCGTGCGCCGGGCGTCTACGTCCTGGTTGCCGGCGTCGCCAAGCCGGAACGCGAGGACCAGCCCTGGCTGCAGCAGGCGACCCAGTGGCTCGTGATTTCCGATCTCGGCCTGTCGCTGTTCGAAGGGCGCGATGGACTGACCGTCTTTGCCCGCTCCTTCGCCGATGCGCGGGCGCTGGCGGGGGCGGAACTGCAACTGGTCGCACGCAACAACCGGATTCTTGGCCGCGTCGTCACCGGACCGGACGGCCAGGCGCGCTTTCCCGAAGGTTTACTGCGCGGGGAGGGCGGCAACCGCCCGGCGGCGCTCTACGCCAGCACGGCCGGCGGCGATTTCACCTTCGTCGATCTGCGTGGGCCGGCGCTCGATCTGTCGGAACGGGGCGTTGCCGGGCGGCCCTCGCCGGGTGCGGTGGACGCCTTCGTCACGCCGGAGCGCGGCATCTACCGACCCGGCGAAAGCGTCAACCTGACGGTTCTGCTGCGCCACGACGATGGCCTGGCGCTGCCGAACCAGCCTCTGACGCTGTCCCTGCGGCGGCCGGACGGGGTCGAGGCCTACCGCAGCGTCGGCCGCGACGACGGGCTCGGCGGCTATCTCTTCGTGCTGCCCATCGCCGCCGCTGTTCCGACCGGTCTCTGGCGCGCAGAGGTCTTCCTCGATCCCGAGGCGAGCCCGGTCGGCGCTGCCGAGTTCGTGGTCGAGGACTTCGTGCCGCAGCGCCTGGAACTGAGCCTGGAGAGCGATCGCACCAGCGTGGCGTCCGGGGATGTGGCGGAGATTGCCGTGGAGGGCCGCTGGCTGTTCGGTGCGCCCGCCGCCGACTTGACCCTGGAGGCCGAGGCCGTCGTCGCGCTCGACCCGGAGCCTTTTGCCGGCTACCGAGACTGGGTTTTCGGCCTGACGGAAGAAGTCGCCAGCCCGTTGCGCGAGACGCTGCCAACTGCCCGGACGGGCAGCGACGGTCGAGGCCGTGTCGCCGTCGAGTTGTCGCGCCTGCCCGATACGGCCGGGCCTTTGGCGGCGACTGTCAGCGTCAGTCTGTTCGATGCCGGCGGTCGTCCGGTGACCCGTGAGCTGAAGCTGCCGTTGCGCCCGCGTCCGGCCGAGGTGGGCCTCAAGCCGCGCTTTGCCGACAACAGCATCGACGCCGGTCAAACGGCGGCGGTCGACCTCGTCGCCCTGGACCCGGCCGGGGAACCGCTCGCCGGCCGGGAGCTGCAGGTCGAGTGGATCGAGGTGCGCAGCGATTGGATCCCCTATTGGCAGGACGGCACCCGTTGGCGCCGCCTCGTGACGGAGGTGCCGCTGGCCGAGGAGGCGGTCGCCACGGACGCGCAAGGCCGGGCGCTGCTGCGACGCGCGCTGGACTGGGGCGACTATAAGTTGCGGGTTGTCGATGCCGGTGGCGCGGCCACCGATCTGCCGATCCGTGCCGGCTGGCGCGCGGCGACCGGCGAGACGGATGTGCCCGACGCCCTGGAGGTCACGCTGGCGGAGCCCGACCTGCGCGCCGGCCAGACGCTGGAGGCTTTCGTCAAGGCCCCCTTCGCTGGCCGTGCCTTGGTGACGGTCTTGCGCGACGAGGTCCTCCATAGTCTGGAGGTGGACCTGCCGGCGGAAGGTCGGCAGATCGCCTTGCCGGTCGAAGCCGGTTGGGGACCGGGCGCCTATCTGGCGGTGACCGCCTACCGACCGCGTCAGGCTGCCGCCGCAGGAGAGGCGCCGACCGCGCCGGCACGCGCCATGGGGGCCGCCTGGTTCACGGTCGACCGGCCGGCACGCCGGCTGGAGGTGACTGTGACACCGCCCGCCGAGATCTTGCCGCGCAGCGAGATAACCGTTCCCCTGTCCGTGCGCGGTGCGGATCTGGCAAGCGGCGGCGGCCCGGTGCACCTGGTGGTGGCGGCCGTCGACGAGGGCGTGTTGCTGGTGACGGACTTCGAGACGCCGGACCCGCTGGAGCATGTCTTCGGTCAGCGTCGTCTCGGCCTCGATTTGCGCGACCTCTACGGCAAGCTGATCGATCCCGCCGAAGGCCTGCGTGGCGAGGTTCGAAGCGGCGGCGGCGCGGCGGCCAACCTGGGCGGCCTCTCCCTGCGCACCACCCAGGTGGTCTCGCTGTTCAGCGGTCCTGTCGCCTTAAACCCTGACGGCACCGCGGAGGTGACCCTCCGGGTGCCAGACTTCAACGGCCGCCTGCGGGTCATGGCCATGGCCTGGTCGCTGGGCGGTCTCGGCGCTGCGGCCGCACCGGTGACAGTGCGCGATCCGGTGGTGGCGGACCTGATCCTGCCACGGTTCCTCGCCTTGGGCGACCGGGCCGAGGCGACGTTGGAGCTGAACAACGTCGCGGGGGCGGCCGGCGACTATCGGGTGGCGGTGACCGCCGGTTCGGCCGTCGCGGTGGAGACTGGGGCTTCGGTTCGGCTGGAGGCCGGCGCCCGGTCCACGCTGGCGGTGCCGATGGAGGCGGTGGCGCTGGGCGGCACGCGGGTGCAGCTCGTGGTCAGCGGCCCCGGCGGCTTCGAGTTGGAGCGCGGCTGGGACATCCAGGTGCGCGCAGCACAGCCGTATGTGACCCGCCGCAGCCTGAGCCGTCTGGGTTCGGATCAGAGCCGCAGGCTCGGAGACGAACTGCTTGCCGATTTCTTGCCCGACGACCTGGATCTCAGCGTCACCGTGAGCGACCGTCCGGACTTTGGCGTGCCGGGTCTCTTGGCGGCCTTGCAGCGCTACCCCTATGGCTGTGTCGAGCAGACGATCAGCCGTGCCCTCCCCTTGGTCTACCTGCCGGAGTTGGCGGCGACCTGGGAAGTGGCGCTCGACTGGTCCGACACGCAGATCCGCGAGCAGGTGCGCGAGGCCGTCGCCTCGGTCATGGCGCGCCAGACGTCGGCCGGCGGGTTTGGCCTCTGGTCCGCGCAAGGGGGCGAGGATCTCTGGATTTCGGCCTATGCGGCGGACTTTCTGGCGCGGGCGCAGAGCGAGGGCTTCGCCGTGCCGGCCACGGCGTTGGATCGCGCCTACGGCTACCTCGCGGCGCAGGCGGGCTCGACCTGGAACGACGACCTGGCCGGCCGCGCCTACGCCTGGCAGGTGCTGGCCCGCGCCGGCCGGGCCGATCCGGGCGACCTGCGTTACTTCGCGGAGCAGCAGGCCGGCGCCTTGCCGGGACCCGCTGCACGGCTGCAGCTCGCCGCCGCACTGGCGGCCGTCGGCGAGCGCGATCGCGCCGCGACGCTCTTCGCCCTGGCCGGGGACGACTGGCAGCGGGGCCCCGACCGCCTGATCTCCTGGGATTACGGCTCGGACCTCCGCGATGCTGCCCTGGCGACGGCCCTGCTGGCCGAGAGCGGCCTTGAGGCGGAGGCCTGGCAGGCGGCGGCGCGGGTCGAACGGCTGCAGGCGACGCGCCAGCGGCTCAGCACCCAGGAACAGCTCTGGCTGTTGCTTGCCGCGCGCGGTCTGACGCCGGAACAGGGGGCCTTGGCTCTGGCGTTGGACGGCGAAGCGGTCGAGACAGAAGCTCCAGTCACCCTTAGGCCTAGCAGGGAGGATCTGCAGCAGGGTGTCACGCTGACCAATTTCGGCAACGACGGCCTGAGAGTCACGGCAACCCAGGTCGGGATCCCAGCCGCACCCCTCGCACCTGCCGCCGAGGGCCTGACGATTGCCCGCCGCCTGCTCGACTTCCAAGGCAACACAGTCGATCCCACCAGCTTGACGCAGAACGATCAGGCGGTGGTGGTCTTGAGCGGCCGGGTCACCGACGGGCGCGCTCATCAGGCGTTGGTCGTCGACCTGCTGCCGGCGGGTGTCGAGCTGGAATCGGTGCTGGCCGGCCGTGGCACGGCGACGGCGGGCTTCGCTTTCCTGCCGCAGTTGACGACACCCCTCTATGAGGCGCGGCGGGACGACCGTTACGTCGCCGCAGTCGATCTGGCGGCGGAGGAGACTTTCGTCCTGGCCTACGTGGTCAGGGCCGTGACGCCGGGGGACTTCGTTCTGCCGGCCCCCTTCGTGGAGGACATGTACGCGCCGGAAGCCTACGCCCGCGGTGAGTTGGGACGTCTCTCGGTTGCCCGCTTGCCATGACGGTGCGGACATGACCCTCTGGGCTCGGGTTTACGCGCTCGCCGCGGCGACGCTGTTGCTGGTGGCCGGTGGCAAGGCGGCGCTGTTGGAACTGGACAGCGCTTTCCCTCCTGATCTTCGAAAGGCCGCGATCACGTCGCCGGTGGCGCGGGCCGCCGAGGGCGAGATCCTTCGGGTCTTCGCCACGCCTGACGAGAAGATCCGCTTGGGGGCGGCGCCCGACGAGGTCGATCCACTGTTCCTCGAGCTGCTGATCGCGGTGGAGGACAAACGCTTCCGGCGGCACGGGGGCGTCGACTCCCTGGCGGTTCTGCGGGCGAGTTGGCAGGCGCTGCGGCAGCGGCGCATCGTCTCCGGCGCCTCCACCCTGACCATGCAGGTGGCCCGCCTGCTGGAGCCGCGTCCACGCACGCTCCGTTCCAAGGTTATCGAGGCCTTCCGGGCCTGGCAGCTGGAGCAGCGCTTCACGAAGGATGAGATCCTCGGTCTCTATTTGACCTTGGCCCCCTATGGCGGCCGGATCGAGGGGATTCAGGCCGCCAGCCTGGCCTGGTTCGGCAAGCCGCCCGCCCGCCTCAGCCCGCAGGAAGCGGCGTTGCTGGTCGCCCTGCCGCAGGCGCCCGAGCGTCTGCGCCCGGACCGTTTCCCGGAGGCGGCAGAGGCTGCCCGGGCTGCCGCCCTCAGGCGTGGTTTCGAGCGCGGTCTGCTCGCGAGCAGGCCGCCCGAGACCGCGCTGCCGAGCCGCATGCGGCCTTGGCCCTTGCTGGCACCGCACCTGGCCCGGCGTCTGGCGGGCGAAGCAGAGGTCGTCACGACGCTGGATGCGAACCTGCAAGGCCGCGTCGAGGCTTTGGCCCGCCGGGCCGCGGAGACGCTGCATCCGCGCGCCGGTGCCGCCGTGCTGGTGGTCGAGCGTCACAACCGTGCCGTCCGGGCCTACGTCGGCGGTGCCGATTTCCTGTCCTCGCGGCGCCAGGGTCAGGTGGATATGGTCAGGGCGCACCGCTCGCCCGGCTCGACCCTCAAGCCGCTGATCTACGGCCTGGCCTTCGACCTGGGAGTGGCCCATCCGGAGACGCTGGTCCTGGATGCGCCGACCGGCTTCGGCGCCTACCGCCCCCGCAACTTCGACGGCGTCTTTCACGGCGAGCTCAGCTTGCGGGAGGCGCTGCAGCTCTCGCTCAATATCCCGGCGGTCAAGCTGATGCAGCGGGTCGGCCCGGCCGTCTTCGTTTCGCGGCTGGCCGCGCAGAACATCGACCTCGCCTATGCGGGCGACGGTTGGCCGGGCTTGGCCTTGGCATTGGGCGGCGGTGCCCTCTCGCTGGAGCAACTGACGCGGCTCTATACCGCTTTGGCCGATGACGGTATCGCGCGCCCCTTGCGGTTCGGACCTTTGCCGGATGCCTCTGCCGAGCCGCCGCCCTTGCTTCGCGCCACGGCCCGGGCTCAGGTGGCCGATGTCTTGCTTGGTGCGCCGCGCCCGCCCGCTGCGCTCGGGCGCGCCGGGATCGCCTTCAAGACCGGCACCTCCTACGGCTTCCGCGATGCCTGGGCCATCGGTTTCGATGGGCGGCATGTCGTTGGTGTCTGGCTCGGTCGTCCGGACGGAACGCCGTTGCCCGACGCCAACGGCAGCCGCACCGCTGCACCGCTACTGTTTCAGGTCTTCGACCTGCTGCCAGCCGCACTGCTGACGCCGCTGGCGCCGGAACCGGCACCGCACGGTTTGGCCAAGTTGAACGCCCAGACGGCTCGGGTCGCGGAGCCGGCGCCGGAGATCGTCTTCCCGCCTGCCGGCGCCCGGCTGCGCTTGAGCGATTTACCTCCCGCGCTGGCTCTGGAGGCCAGCGGCGGCAAGCGTCCCTTGACCTGGCTGGTCGACGGGCGCCCCGTCGCCTCGGATTCGCTCGGCCGTCGCGGCCTCTGGAGCCCGCGCGGTGCTGGTTTCGCGCAGATTGTCGTGATCGACGCCGTCGGTCGGCGCGACGCCGTCCGCTTGCGTCTGACGGAGCAACGGCCGGAAGGCCTGCCGCTGGGCCACCTTGTGCCGCGTTAGGCTGTCCCGCCCGGGGTCCGGACGACCGTATCGGTTGCAGTCAGGGCGGTTTCGACCAGTTGGCGGCTCAGGGATTGGGCGGCGCCCTGCGGTGCCTTCACCATTTCGGCGCGGATGGCCATGGCCATGGCGAGGGCCTGCAGCACGTCGCCGTCACTGACGTCGTTGCGGGTGCCGATGGACCGCGTCAGACCCTCAAGAAGAGCTCCCACCATGCGCGCGACCTCGTGTTCGGAGACGGTCTGCGGATGCAGTGGGAACTCGAACTGCAGGGTTTCGCCGCTGCGGGTGGTGGCAGTGTAGGCGAGCGTCTCGGCGGCCATGGTCGTTCCTCTGAAGCGCTTTCGATTGCGTTTTGCGAGATGGAGCGGTCTTGCCGGTGGGCAAGGCATTCCGTCACTAGGTCCGGAGTGCCCTCCAACCGTCGGGCGCGTCAGGCCTCTTCCGCAATGACGGCCAAGAACGTCTCGGCGTACTTGTTCAGTTTGGAGCGGCCGACACCGGGCAATTCGGCGAAGGCCGCGCGACTGCCTGGCCGCAGCTGCGCCATCTCGATCAAGGTGCGGTCGTGGAAGACCACGTAGGGCGGCACGCCAGCGGCCTCGGCCAACTCCCGGCGTTTCGCCTTCAGCGCTTCGAACAGGGCCGTGTCCGCGCTCGACAGCTCCGCCGTTTGAATCGTCTTTCCGTTTGCGCCTGCTCTGCGGCCTCTGGATGGCGAAAGTGCGCGCGGCGGCGGTCGGCGAAGCGTCACCTCCGCCTCGCCGCGCAGCACCGGTCGGACCCGCTCGGCGGGGCCGAGGCGCAACCCGCCATGGCCCTCCAGATCGACTTCCAGAAGACCGCGCGTGGTGAGCTGGCGCAGGATCGAGCGCCATTCCGCTTCAGCGGTCTCGGCGCCGACGCCGAAGACGGCAAGCGTCTGATGGCGGTTGCGCAGAACCTTCTCGCTCTCCACGCCGCGCAGCACGTCGACGATATGGGCGGCTCCGAACACCTGATCGGTGCGGTAGACGGCCGAGAGCGCTTTCTGGGCCGCGGCGGTGCCATCGACGGCTTCCTGCGGTTCCAGGCAGGCATCGCAGTTTCCGCAGGGCGCGCAACTGTCCCCGAAGTAGGCCAGAACCGCCTGCCGGCGGCAGCCAACGCCTTCGGCCAGTCCGACCAGTTGCTCCAGTTTCAGCAGTTCGACGCGCTTCACCTCCTCTGGCGCGTCGGACTCGCGGATCATCCGGCGGGTGAAGCTGACATCCTGAGGGCCGAACAGCGTCAGGGTCTCGCTCGGCAGCCCGTCGCGTCCGGCACGGCCGACCTCCTGGTACCAGGCCTCCAGCGAGCGCGGTAGATCCAGATGCACGACCCAGCGCACGTCGGGTTTGTCGATGCCCATGCCGAAGGCGATGGTGGCTACCATGACCCGCCCGTCTTCGCGCTGGAAGCGGGCCTGGCGGTCGGCCCGCAGCTCCGCGTCCAGGCCGGCGTGATAGGCCTCGGCGGCATAGCCCATACCGGCCAGGCGCTCGGCCGTCTGTTCCGCTTTCTTGCGCGAGCGCACGTAGACGATGCCTGAGGAGTTGTCCGGTCGTGCCGCCAGGAAACGGTCGAGCTGGCGCAGCGGTTCGCGCTTCTCCGCGAAGTTCCAGCGCAGGTTCGGGCGGTCGAAGCCGCCGACCAGAACCTCCGCCTCCGCCATCTGCAACTGGTTGAGAATGTCCGCGCGGGTCTGGGCGTCCGCCGTGGCGGTCAGGGCGATCCGCGGCACATCGGGGAACCAGCCCGTCAGGGCGGAAAGTCGCCGGTACTCGGGGCGGAAGTCGTGGCCCCACTGCGACACGCAGTGCGCTTCGTCGATGGCGATCAGCGAAATCCTGCAGCGCTCCAGCAGCTCGAGCGTCCCATCCATCAGCAGCCGTTCGGGCGCAACGTAGAGCAGGCGGGTTTGCCCGCCGCGCAAGCGCTCCAGCACCGCGCGGCGTTCCCCGTCAGGCAAGGCCGAGTTCAGCATGTCGGCGACGACGCCGGCCTCGCGCAGCTGCGCCACCTGGTCGGCCATCAGTGCAATCAGGGGCGAGACCACCACGGCGGTTCCCGGCCGGCAGAGCGCGGGAATCTGGTAGCAAGCCGACTTGCCGAAACCGGTCGGCGCGACGACCAGCGCGTCGCGCCCCGTCAGCAGGGCCTCGATGGCCTCCGCCTGCAGGCCGCGAAAGGCCTCATGACCGAAGACGTCGCGCAGCGCCTGGCGCGGATCGGCGAAGATTCCTTGGTTTTCGTCTGCGACTCGGACGGGACACTCTAGCATTGCGTCTAGCTATGGGCCGCTTCGCCCGTGACGTGCAAGCGATCGCTGCCCCCATCGGCGGATTTCCTGGGGACAAGACTGGTGTCATAGTAGTGTCCATGCGAAGCCTCTTATCTCTGCTGCACCCCCTGCGCACGCTCAGGTTGGTTCTTCCGACGGTGGTGGCCTTTGCCGTCGTTGCCCCTTCGCTGTCGATCGCGGCCGACGAAGACTGGCGCAAGCAGCTTGTCGATCAGTTGGAGGAGGAGGAGCGTTGTGTCGTCTCCTTCTTTTCTCAGGTCAGCGTGATCCGGCAGAATGATCGGGAGATCATCGCTGCGCGCGCACACTGCGACGATCAACGGGCGTTCGATGTCACGCGCATCTCGCCCGCCACAACCTTCGATCTGCGCGCCTGCGAGACGTCGGACGACCGTACTTGCTAAAGCGGCCGAACTTGTTGGGGGAGATATTCCGGATGCGTGCTGTTTTTTTCGCCGGCCTTCTGCTGCTGGCCGGACCGGCCTCGGCCGAAGATGCAGCGGCTGACGACATGGCGGTGGAACGGGGCGAGGCCCTGTCGCGCCAGGTCTGCGCGCTGTGCCATCTGGTCGACGATGCCGGGACGGGCGCGAGCGATGCGGTCCCGACCTTCCATGCCATCGCCAACGAGCCGGACATGACGGAGGCGCGCATCCGCGGTTTCATCTACGACCCGCACCCGCAGATGCCGACGCTGCAGCTTGCCGAGAACGAAATCGACGATATCGTCGCCTACATCGAAAGTCTGGAAGACTAGGGGGCTTAGGCGGGCGCCCGAGGGCCTCCTTCTAGGCGCCGCTCTCGCGTGGACGCAGGGCAGGTATCAGGGTCATCAGGGCACGGAAGGGGATCAACAGGGCCAGGGCCATGGCCAACTTCACGCCCAGGTCGCCCACCGCCCAGGTGACCCAAGGCAGACCGGTGCCGGCGAAGGCGAGGCTGAAGAAGAGAGCGGTGTCGGTGACGGAGCCCAGCGTCGAGGAGGCCAGGGGCGCTTGCCACCAGGCCGCGCGGCGCAGGCGGTCGAAGATGGTGACGTCCAGAAGCTGCGCCACCAGGAAGGCCGTGCCCGAGGCCAGGGCGATGCGCGGATCGGCCAGCAGGATCGACAGGATCACCGCCAGGGCGAAACCCACGTAAACGACCCTGCGCGCGCGATCCGGCCCCAGCGCCCGATTGGTGAGGTCGGTCACCAGGAAGGCGAGGGGATAGGTGAAAGCGCCCCAGGTGATCCAGTCGTTGACCGGATACTGCACCAGAATGTTGGAGGCCGTGACCACGACGGCCATGGCGATGATCCCGAGTGCGACGCCGCGTAGGGAAGTGTCGTTCATCTGTCTTCGATCCTAAAAGGACTGCCGATATGGAGCCCAAGCTGTTCCGCGGCCGAGCCCCGGTTGACGGAGATTTCAACCAGGCCGCAGGCATTGGCGTACCAGAAAGCGGCGCCGGGCGCGACAGCGCCGAAGGTCTCGGCCCGCTCCAGGCTCCGTCCGCCGACAGCGAGACGGGCTCCGTCGGGCAGCGCGGCGGCCGGCAGTCCGGTCATGGCGTTGCCGTAGGCGTCCAGAAAGACGACCTCGGCCAGGCTGTCGGGCCAGTCGGCACCCGTGAGGCTGTCCAGCGGGCGCGGCCTCACGGCCGGCACTTCGCCCTTGGCCAGCATGGCGGCCACCGGCGCGAAGAGATCGCGGCCGTGGAAGCTGGTGGAGAGGTGCTGTGGCCGCCAGTCGATCTCCCAAGCGCTGGCGGGTTGCCGGCGGCGAGCGACCAGCGATAGCAGACCGTTGTCCGGGCCGACGAAGCTCAGCCCACCGGCTTGTACGACCAAGGGGGCGCGCGCCGTGCCGACACCGGGATCGACGACGGCGACGACCACCGTACCGGCGGACATCTCCGCGGCCAGTGCGGCCAGCAGGTAGGCCGAGGCCTTTGGGTCGAAGCGCGGGGCGTCATGCTGCAGGTCGATCACAGTCGACCCCGGGGCGGCCTGTGCCAATACGGCATGCAACTGACCGACGTAGGGTCCCGAAGTGCCGAAATCGGTAAAGAGCAGGATCATGGTACGGCGACTTCCAGAGACGAGAGCGACACCGGGCCGATCAAGGCGACTCCGGTGCGATCTCCAAGCTTGTCCACAGGATTCGAGACGTCCCGGCTCGACTCTGCGCTTGCTACAGGATATTGTGGGTCTTGCCTGGCGGCACGCGACATATGGTTGGTAGGGGAGAGTGCGATGAGCTGGACGCCGGAGCGTATCGAAGAGCTCAAGCGGCTGTGGGATGCAGGCCACTCCGCCTCCGAAATCGGCAAGCAGTTGGGCGTATCGAAGAATGCCGTGGTTGGCAAGGCCCACCGTCTGAAGTTGGCAGCACGGCCGTCGCCGATCAAACGCGGCGGCAGCACCACACGCCGCCGGCCGGCGGCTGCACAGCGTCAAGCGGCGGCAAGAGCGGCAACGGCCAGTCCTTTCGTCAGTACGCCCGTCGCGAACGGTGCGGCGAACGGCACGTCCAGCGGCAAGGCCGTTTCCGCATCGCCCTTCGTGGCGCCGGAACCGGAACGCGTCAAAGCCCGTGCCCGCCCGGCACGTCCGGTCCGGCGGTCTCTGGGCAACCAGACCTGCGCCTGGCCGATCGGTGATCCGGGGACCGCAGAGTTTCGCTTCTGCGGGGAGCAGGTGGTTGCCGGCAAGCCCTACTGCGCAGAGCACTGCGCTCTGGCCTACATCACCAAGAAGAAAGAAGAGGCAGCCTGATCCGACTGCATGACCGGGAGCGCGGGGCGACCGGGTCGCTCCCCTCGCGCAATCCCTGGTTGTCTGCAGACTAGGCTGGAATCAGGACCTGTCGGACCGTCTCGCCGCGTTCCAGGCGGTCGAAGGCCGCGTTCAGACCGTCGAAATCGATGCGCTCGCTCATCAGGCGGTCGACCGGCAGCTGGCCGCGGCGGAACAGGCCGATGTAGCGGGGAATGTCGCGGGTCGGCACGCAGGAGCCGATGTAGCTGCCCTTGAGGGTCCGTTCTTCGGCGACCAGGCTGACCTGTTGGATCGACAGGTTTTTCGAAGGATGGGCGAGACCGCCGGTCACCGTTGTGCCGCCGCGCCGGGTGATCCTGTAGGCCAGGTCCAACGCCGGGACGGAGCCCGCCATCTCGAAGGCGAAGTCCACGCCGCCGCCGGTGAGGTCCTTGACCTGTTCGGCCGCGTCTTCGGCGGACGCTTCGACTGCGTCCGTTGCCCCCAGTTGGCGGGCCAGCTCCAGCTTCGCCGGCAGCAGGTCGAGCGCGACCACCTGCTCGGCCCCGACCAGCAGGGCGGCTAGGAGGGAATTCAGCCCGACGCCGCCCAGGCCGATCACCGCGACCTTGCTGCCCGCCGCCACCTTGGCCGTGTTCACCACGGCGCCGACGCCTGTCATGACGGCGCAGCCGAACAGGGCTGCTTGCTCCAGCGGCAGGTCCGGATCGACCTTCACCAGGGAGCGGCGCGAGACGACGGTAAGGGTGGAGAAAGCCGCCACGCCCATGTGGTGGTTGACCGGGGTGCCGGCGTGGGACAGACGCCGTGCGCCGGACAGCAGGGTACCGGCACCGTTCGCCGCTGCCGCCGGCTCGCAGAGGGCCGGGCGACCCTCCGCGCAGGGAATGCAGTGGCCGCAGGCCGGTACGAAGATCATGACCACGTGATCGCCGGCGGCGAGATCCGTGACGCCGCGGCCGACTTCACGCACAACGCCGGCCGCTTCGTGACCCAGTGCCATGGGCGTGGGGCGGGGGCGAGCGCCGTTCATGACCGAGAGATCCGAATGGCAGAGCCCGGCAGCCTTCACCTCGACCAGCACCTCGCCCTCGCCTGGGCCTTCCAGGTCGAGTTCCAGGATCTCCAGCGGTCGGCTGTCGGCATAAGGCGTCGGTCGGCCCATCTCCGTCAAAACCGCGGCTTTCGTCTTCATCGTCTCGGCCTCCCCACTCGTGTTTTTGCCTTTCTGTCTATATCACTAGAACGCGATCGTCCCGGGTGGAAGCGGCTTTGCTTCCACCCGGGGCGGGCATCGGGTCGAAACTCCGCAAGCGGCCTGTGGGTCGGCAGCTTCCATTGACGGGTGCGTTTTGGCTCGCGAGGTGGCGCGGGATTCGGCGTCGGGACGCGAAACCAAACGGGGCGGGAGGCGGAGAGTGAGCGGAGGCGTGTCGGGCGAGGTCTTTTCGGGCCAGGATGCGCGCCGCGGAATTGCCTGGATGTTGCTGACCATGGGTCTCTTCGTGACCATGGACGGCCTCGCCAAATGGCTGACCCAGAGTTATCCGGTGCCTCAGGTCATCTGGGCGCGCTACGCTTTTCACTTCGCGCTGCTGGCGCTCTTCCTCAACTGGCGGCTCGTCGCCACTCTGCGAACGCGAAATCTGAAGCTGCAGATCGGCCGGTCTCTGCTGCTGGTCGCGACCACGACGCTGTTCTTCTTCGGCATCAGCCAGGTGCAACTCGCCACCGCGTCGGCCTTGATGTTCGTGGCGCCGCTGTTGGTGACGCTCCTCTCGATTCCGATGTTGAAGGAGCAGGTTGGTCTGCGCCGGCTCGCCTCGGTTGCAGTCGGCTTTCTGGGGGCGCTGGTCATCCTGCGGCCGGGCGACGAGCTGTTCGATCTCGCTGCCCTGCTACCGCTGGGGGCCGCCTGCACCTACGCGGTCTATCAAATCGCTACCCGCGTGCTTTCGGCTGTGGATGCACCCCTGACCACGCTGGTCTACACCGCCTTGGTCGGGGCCGTGCTCTCCAGTCTTGTCGTGCCTTTCGTTTGGCAGACGCCAGACCTGCTCGGTTGGGCTGTGATGCTCGCCGTCGGCGGTTTCGGCGCCGTCAGCCAATTTTGCCTGATCAAGGCTTTTCAAGCGGCGCCGGCCTCCACCGTAACGCCGTTCGGCTACTCGGCGATCCTCTGGGCGACCCTCTACGGATGGTTGTTGTTCGCCGAACTGCCGGATTCCTGGACGCTGATCGGCGCTGCCGTGATCGTCGCCAGTGGCCTCTACATTTGGCACCGTGAGCATCGTTTGATCGCAGAAAGGTGACACGGCCGGACGGTGCCATCGCCTTGCTTTCCTTCGAAAGCTTCCGATATACGGAGCGAAGGGCAGCAGGTGATCAACGGGTCTTGACCGTGATAGATTACTGGTGTCCGCACGGCTACTGTAGAATTGTCGTGCTTACCGAACGCGAAGCCTTTTGACGGAAAAAAGCGGGGCGGTGCCCGGTGTTGGCACCGACAAGGCCGTGGATCAGATGGTGGCGAAAGCCAAAGCCCTGAGCGAGATGGAAGACGGGGCAGATCGTGCGACCGAATTTCTCAAGGCCTTGTCCAATCGGCATCGGCTGATCGTGCTCTGTCTGCTGGCCGAGCGCGAGCGGACGGTCGGCGAGCTGGAAGAGATTCTCATGATCCGCCAGCCGACGCTGTCCCAGCAGCTTGCGCGCTTGCGCGCGGAATCTCTCGTGGAGACCCGGCGCGACGGCAAGCGCATCTATTATCGCTTGGCCAGCGACGAGACCCGTAAGGTCATCGAGCTGCTGTACAACATGTTCTGCGGTCCCCAGTCCGGGGGCGGGCCGGGTCCCTGCAAGGCGGCTCGGCCGGAGCCTCAAACCTCGACTGGCCAGACGCTGGCTCCGGAGGCCGTGGCGAAGGCGGAAAGCGCCTGATGCCTTCGTAAAGAAAACGCGCTGTCCGGATGGACAGCGCGCTTTTTGTTTCAGTCGTCGCCAGGGACGGCTTATCCGTCCGACAGGCTTTTCAGATAGGCGATCACGTCGGCTACTTCCTGCTCGTTGCGGAGCTGGAAGGTCATGCGGCTGCCCTGGATGATCTCCCGCGGATTCGCCAGGTAGGGAGCCATGGTTTCGGCGTTCCAGGTGAAGTCTGCGTTCTTCAATCCCTGGGAATAGCGTGGCGCGAAGTCTTCGTTGCTACCGGCCGGGCTGCCATAGATCCCCCAGAGATTCGGGCCGACGCGTGCTGCACCGCCCTCGTCGACGGTGTGGCAGGCGGCGCACTTGCGGAAGACCTGCTCTCCCGCTGCCGGATCGCCCTCCGCCAGAGTCGGCCCGGCGAAAGACAGTACTGCAGCAGCGGCAGCAGCGGCCGCCAAGGACTTGGTAACTCTCATGACTCTCCCATTCCTCTCCGTTGTTCTCGTTCGTGGTCCCTTGCCCAGGCAAGTTCGGTTGCCCACCGCCTTAGTGTTGCGAGTTAACTCCATCGAAGAAAAGAGCAAATCGGAGACACCCAACATCCATGCTACGCGACCAATGGGCGCAACGTCCCTCTGGCCGCTGTCTGCCGCACGGTCAAGGGTCGCAACGACCTATTCGATGGGCGCCTGGCCTCCGTCCTCCGGCGTAACGTCGAGGATGCGGGCCTTGCCGACGATCTCCACCGCGTCGCGGCAGTTCTCCATGCAGGGTTCGTAGGGCTCGAACTCGGGACCTTCCATCAAGAAGAAGCCGCCGACGTTCGGCATCTCGATGTCGGCCAGGTTGCTCTGATCGATCATCTGGTCGTACTCGACGATGTCGTTGAGATAGAGCACATAGGCCGTTACGGCATAGGTGTCGTCGACGCTGAGTGACTGGGCATTGCCGAACGGCATGGCGCGGTAGATGTAATCCCAGACCGTGCTGGCATAGGGCCAGTAGCTGCCGACCGTCTTCTCGGGCCGCTCGGCGGTGAGGCTGTCGAAACCGCCCATCAGTACCGGGTACCGACCGATGCCTTCGCCGAAGTCGCCGTGGCAGAAGGCGCACTGGAACTCGTAGATTTCTTCGCCCGCTTCGGCCGAGCCGCTGCCTTCCGGCAAGCCCTGGCCGTCCGGTCGAATATCGATATCCCAGGCTGCAATCTGCTCCGGCGTTGCCACGGTTCCGAGCCCGAAGATCTTGCCCTCCTCGGCCAGCGCAGCGCTGCCGGCCAGAAGGAAAACGGCGGCTGCGGCCAGGCTGCGCTTAACCGAGACGGACATTGTCGACAGCTCCGTTGGCATTCACCAGCCAGGTCTGAACCGAGTTGTTGTGATAGATCGAGTTGACGCCGCGCGCCTTCTGCAGTGCCGCCATCTCGGGCTGCACATAGCCGGTTTCGTCGATGGCCCGGCTCTGCAGCAGCGTATCTTCGCCGTTCCAGGTCCAGGGCAGCGAGAAGAAGGTCAGCGACTTGGACAGCACCGGCTCGTGCAGTTTAGCCGGCTGCCAGTTGATCCCGCCGTCGATGGAGACGTCGACCCGCTTGATCTTGCCGTGACCCGACCAGGCCAGTCCCTTGATGACCTGCGGCCCTTCGCTCCGCAGCGGCTTCTCCGGACTGGGGCTGGTGATCACCGACTTGGCGTCCATCGCCCAGGTGAACTTGCGCGCCGTGCCGTCGGGCAGCAGGTCGGTGTACTTCGAGGTTTCCTCTCGGTGGTACCAGGCCTTGTCGCCCACCTCGAGGCGGCGCAGCCACTTGACCCACATGTTGCCTTCCCAGCCGGGCACCACCAGGCGTACCGGGTAGCCCTGCTCGGCGCGCAGGCGCTCGCCGTTCATCGAATAGGCGACAAGGCAGTCGTCCAGCGCCTTTTCCAGCGGGATCGAGCGGCTCATGCCCGAGGAGTCGGCGCCCTCCGCCAGGATCCACTTGCCGCTGGTCTTGATGCCGGCTTCATTCAGCAGCGTCTTCAGCGGCACCCCTGTGTAGTAGACGCAGTGGATCATACCGTGGGTGTACTGCACGCCGTTCAACTGGGCGCCACGCCATTCCATGCCCGAGTTGGCCGCGCACTCCAGGAAGTGGAAGCGCGATTCCGGCGGAAAGCGCAGCAGGTCCTGATAGGTGAAGATCAGCGGGCGGTCGACCAGGCCGTTGATCATCAGGCGGTAGTCTTCCGGTGCGATCATCGCCATGCCACCGTGATGCCGCTCGAAGCAGAGACCGTTAGGGGTGACGAAGCCGTCCATCTCGTGGATCGGCGTGAAGTTGACCGAGGACTCCGTGGTCGCGGTCAGCCACTCGACGTTGCGGCGCACGACATGGGATTCGAACTCCACCGGCATGCCGTAGGGATTGGCGTCGACGCCGACGCCCAGATAGCGCGACCAGTCCGGAACATTCGGCGGCAGGTTGTCCGGGTTGCTGGCCAGGGCACCGCCGCTGCCAAGCAGGCCGGCGGCACCGGCCGCTGCCGTGCCGGTTAAGAAGCGGCGGCGGTCCGGCGAAAGCGGCCTGTTCTCGCTCGGTGCGGTGCCGGCCGCGACAATTCGGGGCTGCGCGGGTCGATGTCCGCGCCGTGTCTTGTCGGTCATGGGCGTCTCCACTCCCAATGTCTGTCGCCAGCGGGACGGCTCTGGCGGCCGTCTCTCTCCGGTGGCGATCCTTCTACAACCCTACCCAGTGCGCACATTATATCAAGAGTGAATATGTTCTGGCGCGCCGATGGCACCCCGTCCCGTCCCGACAGGCCGTCCGGGATCGGTCGGGGCGGAGCGTCCGATCGACGGTCTGACGGAACGAAAAGGGCCGCTTCGAAGCCTGGCCGTCAGCTCGCCGGCTGGCGTTTCAGGAAGCTGCGAAAGTCTTCCTGTTCGTAGGCTTTTTCCCGCACGAAGCGGAACATCGCCAGGAAATGCGGCGGCTTGAAGTAGCCCGGCATGCGCGCGACCTCGCTGTCGATGCCGCTGCTCCCGGCCGCGGTGGCGGGGTCTTCGGGAAAGAAGTGCACCGTCGGTGTGAAACGGATGCCCCAGCGACGTGCCATGCTGCGCTCGTCCAGCACTTCGCCATCGAAGTCCACGGTCTCGCGCAGGCCGTGGATGTTCAGCTGCAGCACCTCGAAGTTCTCGCGGACGTAGTCGTTGATCTCCGGATCCGCGAAGTTCACCAGGTGCATCTCCTTGCAGTAGGGACAGCCCTTCTGCTCCCAGATCACGGCCAGGCGCTTGCCGCCGTCGGCGGCTTCCGTCAGATCTTCGCCCAGATCCAGGAAGGAATGCAGGAACCAGGGCTGGGTGTAGAGCCCGTCGTCGTTAAGCTGCGGCTCGACCCGCTCCGCCAGGGCCGGGCGGGGTTTGGCGGTGAGCAGGCCGCCGGTGACACCGCCTGCCGTGGCGATACCGCCGGCGGCGACCAAAGAGCTGCGCAAAAGGCTGCGACGTGTCCACATCGGGCTATGCTCCCTCGTCTTCTGCCGGATCGCCCCAACTCTTCCGCTTCTCGCGGTGGCAGCAACACCGGCATTCATATTCTTCTGTGCGTAAGTGTAAGGTTTGCGCTAGGACGCACGCAAGCAAAGGCGCAAAGCCGGATAACGAGAGTGCGAGAGGCGGGGGAAAGCGGCATGATGGAGAGCGATTGGCAGGCAGCGGTGCCGGCGCAAGGGGGCAGACGGCGTCGGTTCGGCTATGCCGTTGCGCTCCTGGTCTCTTCTGCCGGCGGCCTGGTGCTGGAGATCGTCGCGGGGCGGATGATCGCTCCCTATGTGGGGATGTCGCTCTATACCTGGACGGCGGTGATCGCGGTGGTATTGGCCGGCTTCTCGGTGGGCCACTGGATCGGCGGGCTGATGACCGAGGGCAGTCTGCGGACCTGCTACCGGCGCTTGGCTTGGCTGCTGCTGGCCGCCGCCGCGACGGCCGGTGCCTGCCTGCCTCTGATCCGCCTGGTGTCGCCGCTGGTGCTCGGCGGTACGGGCGATCCCATCTTCGCGATTGTGATTTTCACCACGCTGCTGTTCTTCCTGCCCAGCCTCTTTGTCGGAACGGTGTCGCCGATCCTGACGCGCCTGGCGGTGCTGGAGATGCCGGAGCGGCCGGGGGTGGCCATCGGCCAGATGTTCGCGCTCGGCGCCATCGGCTCGATCGCCGGCACGCTGCTCGCGGGCTATCTCTTCCTCTCCTGGATCGGCTCGACCTGGACGGTGGTGGCCGTCGCCGGCAGCTACCTGGCCTTGGCGCTGGGCTTCGCGGCGGCGGCCCGCTTGCGGGCGCTGGAGGCGGCCGGCCTGGCCGCGGCCACCGGCGCTGTGTTCTTGGCGATTGCCCTTCCGACTCAGCGGCTGGCGGCGCTGACCCCGCCCTGCCTCAGCGAGTCCGACTACTACTGCATCAATGCCGTCGACTTCACGGCCGAAGCTGGCCGGCCGGCCAAGCTAATGGTGATCGATCATCTGGCGCATGGCATCAACGATCGCGACGACCCGACGATCCTGCACTCTTCCTACATCGACCTGATTGACGTGCTCTTGCCCGAACGCCTGGGGCCCGAACGCCTGAGCCCGGTTTCTGAAAGCGACAGCAGTTTCGAAGCGCTGTTCATCGGCGGCGGCGCCTATACCCTGCCGCGCGCCTGGCAAGCGAAGTATCCCGCCGCGGGACAAGTCGTCGTGGAGATCGACCCGGAGGTCACGCGGATCGCCGAGACGCACTTCTGGTTCGATCCCACTGGTCTGGAGGTGCGGCACGAGGACGGCCGTCTGGCGTTGGAGCGGATGGCGCCCGAGCGGCGTTTCGACGTGATCGTTGGCGATGCCTTCCACGACTTCTCGGCGCCACCGCATCTGGTAACACTCGAGTTCGCGCGCCTGCTGCGGCAGCGCCTCGCGCCCGGCGGCTTCTATGCCCAGAACCTGATCGACAGTTCCGAGGACCCGCGGTTCCTCTATGCCTTTGTTGCGACCTTTCGACAGGTTTTCGCCCATGTCGAGGTCTGGGTCGACCTGGACCAGCTCGGCGCCGGTGCCCGCAGCACCTTTCTGATCGTGGCCGGCGATGCACCCAGCCCGCGTCCGCAGCTCGCCTCCGCGCGGCATCGCTGGGTGATCTGGCCGGACGAGATTCTGAACCCTCGCCTCGCTGCGGCCGAGGTGCCGATCCTGACCGACGATTTTGCACCTGTCGGGCGACTGATGCGCGCGGTGCTGGGGGATGATTTGTAAGGTTGGGAGGCGAGAATGCGACCGTTGTTGGTGTTGTGCGCTCTGGCCCTGCTGGTCTCCGCGTCGGCCCGCGCCGGTGAGCTGGCCGACTTCAACGCCGCGGTCGATGCCGCCACGGATCCTCAGCGTGCGGCGCTGTTCTATCTCGGCACGGGCAACGTCCTGGTCGCCGAGATCGAGCTGGAGGAGGGCTCTGCGCGCTGGCAAACGGTGACGGAGCGCTGGGGGACGGCGCCGCCCCCCGCCTTTGCCGATGTCGCCGACTGGCCGCAGCGCCTGGCTGCGGTCGGCGAGGCTTTGGTCGCCGCTCGAGCCGCGGCTGCCGGAGGCGATGCCGAGGCGGCTGCGGCGGCCTTGAGACCTCTCGGCTCCAACCTTCGTGCGCTGCGGGCGGCGGCCGGAATAACGGTTTTCGCCGACCGCGTTGCGGAGGCCAATCACGCCATGGAGGCGCTCTGGGTCTACCGACGCGAGGCGATAGACTGGGCGAATGCGGAGCAACTCAACGACCTGCGCGCCAAGGCGGCTGTGACCGCCTATCTCTATCGCCGTCTGCAGGCGCTCGCCGCGCCCGATGTTGCGGCCGATCCCGAGTTCACACGCTTGGTGGAGGGCACCCTGAACGGGCTCGATCTCATGTGGGGGGCGATCGACCGGCGAGAGGAGACGACGGTCGTCAACATCCTGCGCGAAATCCGGTCTTTCGACGACCTGCTTTGGCTGAGATTCGGTTGATCGCCTAACCGGGCTCTGGTTTGCCGGCCTGTCTCTATTTTTGGCGAAGCACGGCAGCCTTGCGTGATACGACGCTGCCTCTCGAGCGTATCTCTGGGATTTCTATTTATCTAAAGTAGATTTTATATAAATACATAATATTATGGCGTGAATTCTGATCGCTATTAAGTTGATCTGATGAAAAAATGTTCCCGAATTCATGTATGCGTGCAGTCAATATATAGTATCTCCGGTTCATAATTAGGTGTTGATTAACATTACTGCTCGATAGTCACGACAGGACTGACGAGAAACGTGGCCAATGGCCGTGTGACTCGCTCAGAAAAGATACGACTGAGAATGAGACGAGAAACAGCGCGCCGAACAGCGCGTGCGATGAGACTCGGGGCGGCCTGCATGCAGGTTGTCGCCAACTGTCGCGTATCCGGCGACAGAAACACGATCCAAAGAAGGAAAGATCTCGATGTCTTCACAGCCCACGAACCCCGATCGGTTAGAGACGTTCAAGACAGGCAGCGGCTCCAACGGCGGTGCGCTGGGGTGGCTGAAGAACGTTAAGATCTCGACGCGGCTGATCTCGGGCTTTTCGGCGATCGCCGTGCTCGGCTTCGCCACCGGTTTGGTGGGACTGCAGTACATCGCTCAGATCAACACCACCCTGAACAACATCACCGACACCACTGCGCCGACGGTTGAGACCTCGGGCGACCTGATCGCTAACGTCTGGGAAGCCAACAAGGTCGCCGAGGAGATTATCGCCGTTGAGTCGATCGAGCGCGCCGCGCGCTTGGCAGAGGAGTTCGAGGGACTCGCGGGCGAGTACAAGACGACCTACGCCGAGCTGAGCGAGCTGGTCGACGATCCGGATCTGCTGGACGAACTGCAAATCGCCCAGAAGGAGCATGCGGAGTTCCTCCAGAGTTCCGAGGGAATGTTTGCCGCGCACCGCACGATGCTCGAGGAAGAGGATAAGGGGAAGCGGCTCCTGAACGAGTTCGACCAGGCCGGTGCCGAGCTGATCACCGCGCTTGACGAGTTCGCGGAAGAGAATGAGGCGGAGATGGCCAACGCCGAGGAAGAGGGTGATGTGCTGACCCGGCGGGGCGCGTCTGCCGCGCAGCTCAACGACATCCTCGGGCGGTTGTTCGAGGAGGACTATCCCGTGGTGGAGGCAGCTCTCAAGCTGCAGCGGATCGTGATGGAGATGCAGGACACCGCCGGCGAATATCTTGCCGAGGAAACGCCGGAGAACCTGCCCGCGATCCAGGCCAACTTCCTGGATCTGCACGACTCGACCAAGCCTCATGTCGACGTCCTGGTGAGGCTGGCGGAGACGGAGGAAGACAAATCGGACGCGGAAAATCTGCAGCGTCTCTTTGCGACTTGGATTACTTTTGCCACGGAGAACGAGCGTCTCTTCGACACTCACCGCGACATGCTGCAGGCAGAGCAGGAAGCCAAGCAGCTCACGGAAACGCTCGAGAGCGATGCGGACCGTGTCGCTGCGGCCCTGGACGCCGTTGTCAACGCCGCCGACGCCTTGAGCGACGGTGCCGACGATGCGGCGAGCGAGGTCGTTACGGCGGCCAAGGTCATGATTGCCACGATGCTTGCGATCTCTGTGCTGCTGTCCGGCGGTTTGATCGTGGTTGTGATTGCCACGGTGACACGACCGATCACTGCCATGACCACGGCCATGAGGGTTCTTGCGGACGGCGACAAGACCGTGGAGATCCCGGCTGTTGGCCAGAAGGACGAGGTCGGCGAGATGGCCGAGGCAGTGCAGTTCTTCAAGGACTCTCTGATCGAGTCCGAACGCATGACCGCCGAGCAGGCCGAAAAGGTCGAGCGGGCGCGAGCCGAGTTGATGCAGAGTCTCGCACAGGATCTCGACGCTGCTGTGACCCAGGTTCTGCAGGGTGTCTCGGGAGCGGCCGAGGAGATGAGAACGACGGCGCAATCGATGTCTTCGATTGCCGAGGAGACCAAGGTTCAGGCGACCTCCGCGTCCAGTGCATCGACCGAAGCTTCGGCCAACGTACAGACTGTGGCCGCGGCCTCGGAAGAGTTGAGCGGTTCGATCCGCGAGATCGCCCGTCAGGTCGAGCAGTCGGAGAACATCTCGAAGCGTGCGGTCGGACAGGCGAGCGAGACGCAGGATACGGTTCGCCAGCTTGCGTCGGCTGCGGAGCGGATCGGCGAGGTGGTCAGCTTGATTTCCGACATTGCCGAGCAGACCAACCTGCTGGCCCTGAACGCCACGATCGAGGCCGCCCGCGCGGGCGAAGCGGGCAAGGGCTTTGCGGTGGTTGCCAGCGAGGTCAAGAACCTCGCGACTCAGACGGCCAAGGCGACCGAGGAGATCGGCCAGCAGATCGCCGAGATCCAGGGCGCAACCGGTGGGGCCGTTCAGGCGATCGAGGGCATCGCGACCACGGTGGAGGAGATCTCCGCGATTGCCGGGTCCATCGCGGCGGCCGTGGACGAGCAGAACTCCGCTACCGGCGAGATCGCCCGCAACGTGCAGGAGGCGGCGACGGGCACCAGCGAGGTGACCCAGACGCTCGGCGGCGTCAACGAGGGTGCCGACGAAACCAGCCGTTCGGCCAGTCAGGTGCTTGCAGCCGTTGGCGAACTCAGCCGTCAGACCGATGGTCTGCGCAGTGAGGTCGATGGCTTCCTGAAGCGTATGACGGCAGCGTAGTGGCTCTGCCGAGTACGGCTAACAAGCACGTCTAGAGAGTAACGGTCATAAGCGGAAGCGGGCTCGCTTCCGCTTATGACGTGATGCCGGCTCTAGCGAAAAGCCTGTGGGTACACATGCCGAGGGTGCGGCCCACCGTCAGAGGCTGAACGAACGGCGCTCAGAGATAGGCCTTGGGGCTTCCTGGCCTGCGCTGTTGCCCGTCGACATTGGTCTCGTGGTTGTCGATCTCGATGCAGGGCCGGCCGACCGTCATCGACCTTGTAGTCAAATGGGAGAGGGGCGCGTTGCCGGAGAGAATGAGTGAGGCGGTAATCTAAGCCAGTGCTGCCAGTCGTTACCTCGGCTATTGCGAGTTAAAATGTATGTTCAAAAAATATATTGTGATTGGGATATTAATATTGCGGATTTCAATGTTACTATATTCATAGTGTATATTATAAACCATCAATCCTATAGCGCTATCCTTATTTTTGATTTCATGAAAGCCAAGAAGGCAATAATTCATGCAATAATCACTAGATTGCGGTGTAAAATTTCATAATTATGTAAATTATTATTAGGGTTGTATTTTCATAATTCTGTATTTATATATGATTGTTCTTCCATTTGTTCTTTGTGATTAAAGTCCTTTTAAGTAACGCAGCGGACACTCGCTTTTCGATCACTGGGGCGGCGAAAGGGCGTTGCCCGGTCTAGCGAGGAAAGCGCGGCTATGAAGTTCCTGAACGACCTCCGCATCCCCACCAAAACCTTCGGCGGTTTCGGCCTGGTGCTGTTGCTGTTGTTGATGATCGGCGCTGGCGCCGTCGTAACGCTGAGCGGCGCTGCAGATACGTTCCAGCGCTATCGCGAGCTGGCGCGACAGTCCAATGCCATGGGCTCTGCGGCCGAGGGCATGATGCAAACGCGGATTGCGGTGAAGGACTTCCTGATTCGCAACGATGAGGAGAGTATCGAACGCGTCCGTACATCCCAGAATGAGGTGGTCGAGATCGCCGAGGCGGCGAGGGATTTGATTCATATCCCCGAGCGCTTGGAGATTTTATCGGAGATCGCGAAAGGCGTGGCCGACTACGGTACGGCTTTCGATGAGGTCGTTGCCTTGCAGGCGCGCCGCAACGAGTTGGTGAATGGTCGGTTGAATGCGCTCGGTCCGGAAATGCGCAAGAAAATCACCGAGGTGATGGACAGTGCTTTCCGCGACGGCGACGCCGAGGCGGCTTACTACGCCGGCAGCGCCCAAGAGCATCTCATGCTCGCACGCTTCTACGTGCAGAAGTACCTGGTCGACAACCGCGAGAGCGACTATCAGCGCACGCTCGAGGAGTTCGTCGCCATGGATGAAGCGCTCGGCAAGCTACTGGATGAGCTGCAGAATCCGGCGCGGCGACGGTTGGTGAGTCAGGCGATGGAAGAGGTCGACAGCTATCGCCAAGCCTATGCGCAGGTGCACGATCTGATCCTCGAGCGCAACGGCGTCATCAAGGATCGCCTCGATGTGATCGGTCCGCAGGTCATGGGCGCGGCGGCTGAACTGACCGATCTGGCCAGGATGGAGCAGGACGAGGTCGGTCCGCAGGCGACGCGTACGATGCAGCGGGCCGAGGTGACGGTGGTCCTCGCTGCCCTGGTGGCGCTGCTGATCGGCGCCGCGGCCGCTTGGCTGATCGGCACTGGCATCTCGCGCCCGATCGCCGCCATCACGGTAGCGATGCAGCGCCTGAGCAAGGGCGAGAAGACGGTGGAGATCCCGGCGATCGGCCAAAAGGACGAGGTCGGCGAGATGGCCGAGGCTCTGCAACTCTTCAGGGATTCGATGACCGAGGCCGAGCGTCAGGCTGCGGAGCAGGAAGAGAAGGCTGAGGTCGCCCGCAAGCAGTTGCTGGAGGAGCTGGCGTCCAACTTCGATACCACGGTCGCACACGTTCTCCAGGGCGTTGCCGGCGCGGCGGAGGAAATGAACGCCACCGCCCAGTCCATGTCATCCATTGCCGAGCAGACGCGGGTGCAGGCGACCTCCGCGTCCAGCGCCTCGACCGAAGCCTCGACCAATGTCCAGACTGTGGCTGCGGCCTCTGAGGAGCTGAGCAGTTCGATCCGCGAGATCGCCCATCAGGTCGAGCAGTCGGCGACGAGTTCGCGCGAAGCTGTACAGCAGGCCAGCGACACCCAGAATACGGTTCGCCAGCTGGCTGTATCGGCCGAAAAGATCGGCGAAGTGGTCAGCTTGATCTCGGATATCGCTGAGCAGACGAATCTGCTGGCTCTGAACGCCACCATCGAGGCCGCTCGTGCGGGCGAAGCGGGCAAGGGCTTTGCCGTCGTCGCCAGCGAGGTGAAGTCGCTGGCAACCCAGACGGCCAAGGCGACCGACGAGATCGGCCAGCAGATCGCGGAGATCCAGGGCGCGACCGGCGGGGCCGTGCAGGCGATCGAGGTGATCACCAAGACGGTGGAAGATCTCTCCAGCATTGCCGGATCGATCTCGGCGGCGGTCGAGGAGCAGACCTCGGCGACGGGTGAGATCGCGCGCAACGTGCAGGAAGCGGCAAGCGGCACCAGCGAGGTGACCCAAACGCTTGGTAGCGTCAACGAAGGCGCAGACGAGACCAGCCAGGCGGCGGGCCAGGTGCTTTCGGCCGTCAAGGAACTGACCGGCCAAACTGAAAACCTGCGTGCTGAGGTCGACAGCTTCTTGCAGCGTGTGCGGGCAGCCTAGGCGCTGGGGCGGCGTAAACGGTTCCGCCAAGTGCGTCTGATCTAGCGCAAAGCCCCGGAGTTCCGCGCGCCTCTAGTCTAGGCCCATCGTCAGGGCTGAACGAACGGCGCACAGAGATGGATTCCGGGGCTTTTCCGCGTGCGCTGTCGCGCCGTCACTTCGATCTTGTAATTTTCGATCTCGATGGCGTGCTGACCGATACCGCGGCCTTGCACGCCCGGGCCTGGAAAGCCCTGTTCGACGCTCTTCTCGCCGAACGCCGCCTGGAGCCGCCCTTCGATCTCGACAGCGATTATCGTCATTATGTCGACGGCCGGCCGCGGCTGGACGGTATCCGCAGTTTCCTGGCGGCTCGGGAGATTTCCGTCGACCCGCAGACTCTGACGCGGTTGGCGGCGGAGAAGAATGCGACCTTTCGGCATCTCTTGGAGGTCGAGGGCGTTCCCTTGCTACCTGCCAATATCGCCTTTCTGCACCGGGTTCGCGCGGCCGGCTTCCGCACGGCCGTCGTCTCGGCCAGCCGAAATGCGCCGGCTATCCTGGAAGCTGCGGGGCTGACCGATAGCATCGATACGGTGATCAGCGGGGTCACGGCGGCCGAGGAAGGCTTGGCCGGTAAGCCCGCGCCGGATACCTTTCTGGCTGCGGCCAGGCGGCTGGGCATTGAGCCGGCCCGCGCTACGGTCGTAGAAGATGCCGAAGTCGGGGTGGCGGCGGCGCGCGCGGGCGAGTTCGGGCTGGTGATCGGCCTGGCCGGTCGCGAAGCGTCGTCGGAGATCCGGACCGGTTTGGCGCAGCGGGGGGCGGATCTGGTGGTCGACGACTTGAGCGAGGTGGCGATCCACGGCTCTGCGCCGCTGCAGCCGGCGGCGGAGCTGCCGTCCGCCTTGCAGGAAATTCAGCAGTTGCGGGCTGCCGCCGTCGGACGATCCTTCGCCTTCTTCCTCGACTATGACGGCACGCTGACGCCGATTGTCGGGCGGCCGGATCTGGCCGTGCTCGATCCAGAGATGCGCAGCGTCCTGGCGGACTTGGCGGAAACCTTCACCGTCGCGGTGGTCAGCGGGCGGGGTTTGGCCGATGTCCGCAAGCTGGTCGGGGTGCCCGGCCTGATCTACGCCGGCAGCCATGGTTTCGAGATCGAAGGGCCGGCCGGCCTCTCGATCCAGGCGGAGCATGGAACGGAGTTCCTGCCCGCCCTCGACGCGATGGAGACCACCTTGCGCGCCGGCCTTCAGACCATTCAGGGGGCTTTGGTCGAGCGGAAGCGCTTTTCGGTGGCGGTTCACTACCGTCTGGTGGCGGAGGAGGACCAGCCGCGCTTCGAGGCCGCGGTTGACGCGGTGCTTGCCGAGCACCCGGAATTCCGCAAGGGCCTCGGCAAGAAAGTCTATGAACTGCAGCCCGATATCGAGTGGGACAAGGGCCGCGCCGTGCGCTGGGTGATCGACGCCCTGCGGTTGGACTCCAGTAAGGTTCTGCCGGTCTATATCGGCGACGATGTGACCGACGAGGATGCCTTCCGCGCCCTGGCCTCCGATGGTCTCGGCATCCTGGTGCGCGACGGCGAGGCGCCGCTGACGGCCGCCCACTACACCCTTGAATCTCCCGACGAGGTTCGCCGCTTCTTCGCGGCGCTGCTGGAGCGCAGCGCATGAGCGGGTGGTCGCTGGTCTACGATACCTTCGATCCCAAGGCCGAGGGGCTGCGCGAAGCGCTCTGTACGCTCGGCAACGGTTACTTCGCTGTACGCGGCGCGGCCGACGAGGCGGAGGCCGGCGGCCCCCACTATCCGGGAACCTATCTGGCCGGCGGCTACAATCGCCTAGTCAGCGAGGTCGGCGGTCGACCGATCGAGAACGAGGACCTGGTCAACTTTCCGAACTGGCTACCGGTCAGCTTTCGGCATCTCTCCGGGGTGGGCGGCGCGCCAGGCCCCTGGTTCGATCTGCATAGCGTCGAGGTCCTGGACTATTGGCAGGAACTGGATATGGCGAGCGGTCTGCTGCACCGCCGCCTCCGGATCAAGGATGCCGAAGGGCGCGTGAGCCGTGTTGAAAGCAGCCGGTTCGTCTCCATGGCACAGCCCAACCTCGCCGCGCAGGCCTGGTCGCTGACGCCGGAGAACTGGGGCGGTCCGGTCGAGCTGCGCGCAACCTTGGATGGGCGCGTGATCAACGGCGGCGTGGCACGCTACCGGAGCCTGCGCAGCCAGCATCTGATGGCGGGCGCGGCCGGATTGGAGCCGGACGGCGTCCTGCACCTGGAGGTCGAGACCAACCAGTCGCGTCTGCGCATGGTGCAGGCCGCGCGCCTGCGTCTTTCCAGTGACGCTGCGCCGCTGCGGGTCGATCCGGAGCCGGAGCAGGCGGAAGGCTTGGCCGGTGCGCGCTTTCGACTGGTGGCTCAGGAAGGCGAGTCCATAGAGCTCGAGAAGGTGGTCGCGCTCTTTACCAGCCGCGATCGGGCCGTCAGCGAGCCACGGCTTGCCGCGTTGCAGATGGTGCGCGGGGCGGACGATTTCGCAAGGCTGGCGCAACGTCACGCCCTAGCCTGGTCGCAGCTCTGGCGCCGCTTCGACATGCGGATCTCCAATACGACGGTTGAAGATACCGAAGAGATGAACCGTATTCTGCGGCTTCACGTCTTCCATCTGCTGCAGGTCTGCAGCCCGCACATCTGCGACCTGGATGTCGGCGTACCGGCGCGGGGGCTGCACGGCGAGGCTTACCGCGGACACATCTTCTGGGATGAGCTCTACATCTTCCCGCTGCTGAACCAGCGCCTGCCGGAGATTACCCGCGAACTGCTGCTGTACCGTTACCGTCGGCTCGACGCGGCCCGGCAACTGGCACGTGAGGCGGGTCACGCCGGCGCCATGTACCCCTGGCAGTCGGGCAGCGACGGGCGGGAGGAGACTCAGCAGGTTCACCTCAATCCCAAGTCGGGCCGCTGGTTGCCGGACAACAGCCAGCGCCAGCGCCACGTCAACGCCGCCATCGCCTACAATGTCTGGCAGTATGTCCAGGCGACCGACGACCTGGAGTTCCTCAGCGCCTACGGCGCCGAGATGCTGCTGGAGATCGCCCGTTTCTGGGCATCGATCAGCGAGCGCGACGGGAGCCAGGACCGCTGGGTGATCGAAGGCGTCATGGGACCCGACGAGTACCACGACGCCTATCCTGGCGCCGAGGAAGGCGGGCTGCGCAACAACGCCTATACCAACGTCATGGTATCTTGGCTGCTGCGCCGGGCACGCGAAGTGCTCGACCGTGTCCCTTTTCACCATCGCGACGAACTCTGCGAGCGCCTGCGCCTCGGCGACGACGAGTTGGCCCGTTGGGAGGAGATCGCCACAGGCCTCACCCTCTGTTTCCACGAGGACGAGGACGGCCAGCCGGTGATTAGCCAGTTCGAGGGCTATGGCGACCTGCTGGAGTTCGATTGGGTCGGCTATGCCGCCAAGTACGGCGACATACAGAGGCTCGACCGCATCCTGGAGGCCGAGGGCGACACGCCGAACCGCTACAAGCTGTCGAAGCAAGCCGACGTCCTGATGCTCTTCTATCTCTTCTCCGCGCGCGAGCTGCGCGAGTTGATCGAGGGCATGGGCTATACCTGGGACGACCATCTGATCGAGCGCACCATCGCCTACTATTCGGCACGCACCTCGCACGGTTCGACGCTCAGCCGGGTTGTCGAGTCCTGGGTGATGGCGCGGGTCGATCGCCGCCGCTCTTGGCAGCTGTTCTGCCAGGCACTGAAGAGCGACGTTTTCGATATCCAGGGCGGCACGACCGCCGAGGGCATCCATCTGGGTGCCATGGCCGGTACCGTTGATCTCGTACAGCGCGGCTATACGGGGCTCGAGCTGGCCGACGATGTGCTCTGGTTCAATCCGCGGCTGCCGGACGAGCTGTCTCACTTGGAGATGGAGCTGCGCTACCGCGGTCACTTCCTGCAGATCGAGGTGAAGCGGGATCTGTTACGCATCATCGCTTCCAACCATGCTGTCCAACCGATCCGTATCGGCTTCGACGGCGAGATCCACGATATCACCGGCGGCCAGGAACTCGTGTTTCCTCTTTCCATGCCATCTCCGGCTCCCAACTCGGCGCCGCGCCAAGCGACAGGATAACGCAAGGTGTCAGGCCGGATTTGCTGGCCTTCCGGAGCAGGATCGCCTTAGGTGGAGTCGTTTCGAGGATCCCACCTGGAACGATCGCACTCTGGACATGGCAGCGCTCAAATCCACGGATGACTGACCAGTCTCGCGTCGCAGCCTTCTTGGGAGAAGGCGGTAGCTATCATCCAGCGGTCGCCGAGGTCGAGAGAATCGACACCCACGCGGCCCTGGTTTTCCTCGCCGGCACGCGGGCCTACAAGGTCAAACGTGCCGTGCGCTTTTCCTTCATGGACTTCTCTACAAGGGAGAAGCGGGCGGCGGCCTGTCTCAATGAGCTGCGCCTCAACCGGCGCTCCGCACCCGAACTCTATCTGGGCGTCCTGCCGGTCTTGCGCGATGGCACCGGCTTCGCCTTCGGAGATCTGGTGACTGATCCTGGCGATGACTTCTCGCTGCCGCGGGAGACCGAAGAACTCGCCTTGGTGATGCGGCGCTTCGATCAGGCTGGCCTGTTCGATCGTTTGGCCGACAGCGGCCGCTTGGACGCGGCTCTCATCGAAGCCCTGTTGCAGCAGGTCGTCACGCTGCAGGCGGCGGCCGCGCCTGCCGCCGCCCCCTTCGGCGGCGCGGAGGGACTGGGCCGGGTGATCGCCGAGAACGCCCAGGATCTCGAGGCCTATCCGGAGATTCTGCCGCCGGCCAGGGTGGACCTCTTGATCGCTGCCAGCCGCCGCCGACTCGCCGCGGCATCGGCGTTGCTCGACGCGCGCCGTGCGGCTGGTCTGGTGCGCCGCTGCCACGGCGACCTGCACCTGCGAAACATCGTGCTGATCGAAGGTCGGCCGACGCTGTTCGATTGCATCGAATTCAACGACGCCATCGGCACTGTCGACCTGACGTACGATCTGGCCTTCCTGCTGATGGACCTCGATCAGCGCGGCCTGCGCCCGCTCGCCAACGTCGCTCTCAACCGGTACGTGGATGCGGCGGCGCGGGCCGGGCTCGGAGGTCCCGAGTGGCTGGCGGCGCTGCCGCTTTTCCTGAGCCTGCGGGCAGCGGTACGCGCCAAGGTGACGGCGCCGGCGGTGGCCGCTCAGCAGGATCCGGCCGAAGCTGAGGCACTCCGGCGCGAAGCCATGGCGTACCTGGTGGCGGCGGAGCGCTATCTTGCGCCGCCTCCTGCGCGGCTGGTGGCGGTGGGCGGGCTGTCGGGCAGCGGCAAATCCACCTTGGCGCGTGCGCTGGCGCCGGATCTCGGTGCGACGCCTGGCGCCGTCGTGTTGCGCAGCGATCAACTCCGCAAGCGCCTGGCGGGTCTGGACGAGACGGAGCGGCTGCCTCGTGAGGCCTACGCCGCCGCCCGTTCGGAGGAGGTCTATAGCGAAATGATGCGGCTGGCCGGGGTCATTCTGGCGGCAGGCCATGCCGTGGTGGTGGACGCCGTCTCGGCCAGGCCGGAGCAGCGTGCTGCCTTTCGGGCTCTTGCCGAGTCCCACGGCGCGCGGTTCGACGGCCTGTGGCTGGATGCGCCGGCAGGGACGCTGAAAACACGTGTGAAGGCGCGCCTGACCGACGCCTCGGACGCCGATTCCGACGTGGTCGAGCAGCAACTCCACTACGACCTGGGCAGCATCGACTGGAGTCGGCTACAGGCCGGCGGCGGGCCCGACGCCGTACTGCGCCGGGCGCACGATCTCCTTGCGCGTGACTGAAAGCCGGGGCTGACTGAAGGCGCCGTCAGTCCGGGGTGGTCATGCCGCGGCCGTCAGCTCTCGGCGACCAGGTCCTTGTACGCGTGCCAGGTTGCGTGGCCGATGATCGGCAGGGTGATGATCAGTCCGAAGTAAGCCGTCGCCAGACCGGCCGCGGTGAAGAGAACGATCAGCGAGGCCCAGACCATCATGGGGTAGAAGTTCTGCCGCACGGCTTCGACGCTGGTGACGATGGCCACCATGACATTGACGTCGCGATCCATCAGCATCGGTACCGACACCGCCGAGATCGCGAAGGCGATGACGGCCAGGACGGCACCGACCGCGGTCCCCGTCAGCAGGAAGGGGATCGTGATGTCCGACAGGAAAACATCGTTGAGGAAATGATCCGGGCGCGGCGGCTCGTAAGCGAAGAACAGCATGAAGATCAGGAAGGCCAAGCGCATCCAGGCGATCCAGAGCACCAGGCCTGCCACGCCGATCAGAGCGGTCTGTCCCAGATTGCGGTTCCAGCCCGTCAGTGCCAGCCTCATCGAGGTCGGCTCGTCGGCCTGGAGACGGCGCGAGGTCTCGTAAAGGCCGACGGCCAAAACCGGTGCGACCAACAGGAACCCGCCGGCCAGCGGCAGCAGCACCTGCCAGAACAGCCCGAGTTCGTAGGACAGGCCCAGCATCAGGAAGCCCGCCACCGCAAAGGCGGCCCCGTAGCCGAGGCCGACCGCCGGTGCCGCGCGCAGGTCCTGCCACCCAGCGGCCAGCCAGGCCCAGGGGCGATCGACGCTGATCTTGCGGATCTTCGGTAGCGGCTGACCGAAGACAGGGACGATCTCGTCGGTCTGCGGAGTGAGATCGTCTTGCGTGTTGTCCTGCGTGGTCATACCGACGGAGTCCTCTCCCTGCACGTCTGATCGGCCGAACTCTGGGCTGACGTTCCCCTCGGCCGTACCAAGTTGCGACTAACTCTTAACATCGCCCTAATTTCAAGTTTACCTGTTGGCAAACAGTAATGATAGCTCGGCAACATGAGTGCTGCGGCAATTTGCCTAGCCCTATCCAACACTCAACCGCTTAAGGACCTGTTTCGGCATTGACGCACGTCAATGTGCCGGCCCCGGTCTCTGGAGTTGTCTGCCCGGTGTTGGTGGGGACAGGTGCGTCTGCGACGCGCGGTTGGACCGGGGAAGTCTCCCGCCGAGAGGGTTGAACACCGAGAACAGCAAGAAAGGTCGCGCTTCATGAGCGACATTGCGGCAACCGCGACAGCCGGAGCAGGGTCGGACCGTACGACGGCGCTCGACTATGCCGACGACATCATCCGCCTCTTCGTCATTGCGACGGTCTTTTGGGGGGTGGTCGGCTTCCTGATGGGCGTGGTCATCGCCCTGCAGCTTGCCTATCCGGCGCTGAACTTCAACGAGTCCTGGACCACCTTCGGTCGACTGCGGCCGGTGCACACGTCCGGTGTGATCTTCGGATTCGGGGGCAACGCACTGATCGCCACGTCCCTCTATGTCGTTCAGCGCACCTGTCGGGCGCGGCTGTTCGGCGGCGAAGAGGGCGCGGCCTTCATCTTCTTCGGCTACCAGCTGTTCCTGGTGATGGCCGCCTGGGGCTACATCAACGGCATCACCCAGGGTCGCGAATACGCCGAGCCGGAGTGGTATGTCGACCTCTGGCTGACGATCGTCTGGGTCGTCTACCTGGTCGTCTTCGCCGGCACGATCTTCAAGCGCCGCGAGCCGCACATCTACGTGGCCAACTGGTTCTATCTGGCCTTCATCGTCACCATCGCGATGCTGCACATCGTCAACAACTTGGCGGTGCCGGTGTCCTTCATGGGCACCAAGAGCTACTCGCTCTTCTCCGGCGTGCAGGATGCCTTGCTGCAGTGGTGGTACGGCCACAACGCGGTCGGCTTCTTCCTGACCGCCGGCTTCCTGGGCATGATGTACTACTTCGTGCCCAAGCAGGCCGAACGGCCGGTCTACTCCTACCGCCTGTCGATCATCCACTTCTGGGCGCTGATTTTCCTCTATATCTGGGCCGGTCCCCACCACCTGCACTACACCAGCCTGCCTGACTGGGCGCAGACGCTGGGCATGACCTTCTCGGTGATGCTGTGGATGCCTTCCTGGGGTGGCATGATCAACGGGCTGATGACCCTGTCCGGCGCCTGGGACAAGTTGCGTACCGACCCGGTCCTGCGTTTCCTGGTCACCTCGGTCGCCTTCTACGGCATGAGCACCTTCGAAGGGCCGCTGATGTCGGTGAAGCCGGTCAACGCGCTCAGCCACTACACCGACTGGACCGTCGGCCACGTGCACTCCGGCGCGCTCGGTTGGGTCGCCTTCATTACCTTCGGCGCGCTCTACTACCTCGTGCCGAAGATGTGGGGCGCCAAGCGGCTCTACTCGATCCGCCTGGTCGGCTATCACTTCTGGATCTCGACCATCGGCATCGTGCTCTACATCACCGCGATGTGGATCAGCGGCATCATGCAGGGCCTGATGTGGCGCTCCTACGACGAGCTCGGCTTCCTGGTCTACTCCTTCGTCGAGACCGTCGAGGCGATGCATCCCTTCTATGTGATCCGGGCGATGGGCGGGGTTCTCTTCCTCGTGGGCGCCTTGATCATGGTCTACAACCTGATCCGCACGGCGCGTGGCGAGATCCGTGACGAGCGGCCGATCCTGACCCGACCCGTGCCTTCGGCCGCGGCCGGCCAGGCTGCCGAGTAAGAGAGGCGCCACGATGTTCAAGTATCACCATATCGTCGAGAAGAACCTGTCCCTGATGACGGTGCTCGTGCTGATCACCGTCTCGATCGGCGGACTGGTCGAGATCACGCCGCTCTTTACGATTGAGAGCACCATCGAGCGGGTGAAGGGTGTCCGCCCCTACACGCCGCTCGAGCTTGCCGGGCGCAACATCTACATCCGGGAGGGGTGCTACACCTGTCACTCGCAGCAGGTGCGTCCCTTCCGCGACGAGGTGGAGCGCTACGGCCACTATTCGCTGGCGGCGGAGTCGATGTACGACCATCCCTTCCAGTGGGGCTCGAAACGCACCGGACCGGACTTGGCACGGGTCGGCGGCAAGTACTCCAACGAGTGGCACGTCGCGCACATGATCGATCCGCGTGCGGTGGTGCCGGAGTCGATCATGCCGCCCTATGCCTTCCTGCTGGATCGCGTTCTCGACCCCAACGAGAAGGCCGCGCACCTGGAGGCCAAGCAGGTGGTCGGCGTGCCTTACACCGAGGAGATGGTGGCAGAGGCCGCGGCCGACATGCGGGCCCAGGCCGACCCGAACGGCGACCACACCGGATTGCTGGAGCGCTATCCGAAGGCCGTCGTCGGCGATCTGGACGGCGATCCCGAGCGTCTGACCGAGATGGACGCTCTGGTGGCCTACCTGCAGATCCTCGGTCAGATGGTCGACTTCACCGAGGTCGAACCGGAGCAGTTGGTCCAGTGATCGAGCAGCTTTACGGGTTCGTCACGAGCCTCTGGCTAGTTCTGCTGGTTGTGATCTTCAGCGGCATCGTCCTCTGGGTCCTTTGGCCCAGCCGACGGCGCAAGTCGCAGATGCAGAGCTACGCCGACATCCCTTTCCGCGAGGCGCCGAAGATGGAAAAGGGCGCCGGTCAGGACGATAAGAAGGACGGATAACGCGATGCCGACAAAAATCGAAAAAGACCGGCTGACCGGAAAAGAGACGACCGGCCACGAGTGGGACGGGATCAAGGAGCTGAATACGCCGCTGCCCAAGTGGTGGCTCTATGTCTTCTACGCCTGCATCATCTGGTCGATCGGCTACATGGTGCTCTATCCGGCGATTCCGCTGGGAACCAGCTACACAAAAGGTCTGCTCGGCTGGTCGAGCCGCGATCAGGTGCGCGACCAGATCGCGGACGCTCGCGAGCGCCAGGGCGAATTCCTCGTCGGCGTTCAGGAGGCATCTCTCGAGGAGATTCTGGCAGACGACACGCTGTTCACCTTTGCTCAGCGCGGCGGCGCGATCGCCTTCGCCGATAACTGCTCGGCCTGTCACGGAGCCGGCGGTAAGGGTAACGAGGGCGGCTTTCCGGTGCTGGCCGACGATGCCTGGATCTGGGGCGGCTCGCTGGAGGCGATCCATCACACCATCGCGCACGGCGTGCGCTGGGAAGACGATCCCGACACCCGCTTCAACATGATGCCGGCTTACGGCGACGGCCTGCTGAGCGAAGAGGAGATCGCTCAAGTCACCGACTACGTACTTTCCCTCTCGGGCCGAGCGCCCGAAGGTGCGGATCTGGCGCTGGGTGAGGAGGTCTTCGCGATTCAGTGCGCCGCCTGCCACGGGGAAATGGGCGAGGGCGTGACCGACCTGGGCGGCCCCAACCTCAGTGACGCAATCTGGCTTTACGGCGGGGAGCGTAACGAGGTCATGGCGCAGATCGTCAATCCGCAGCATGGCGTGATGCCGTCCTTCCAGGTTCGGCTCGAGGACGAGACGCTGAAGATGCTGGCCATCTACGTTCACTCCCTGGGCGGCGGGCAGTAGGCGAAGCCCATCGCCCATCCAAGGGAACCGCGCGAGGAGAGCGACAGCACAATGGCCGAAGCGCTACGTAAGAGCGACGGCGATCTTCCGGAGCCACCGGCGCGGCTTGTGGACTTGGCCGCGTCGGATGTGAAGCACGAGGCAGCGGTTTCCTGGAAAGAGGCGGAGAACCCGGAGTCTCCTCTCTATGCCGACCACATCAAGGTCCAGCCGCGCGACGTGCGCGGTCCGATCCGGCGCATCAAGTGGGCCGTGCTCGGGCTGCTTCTGGCGATCTACTACATCACGCCCTGGATCCGGTGGGACCGCGGGCCGGATGCACCCGACCAGGCCGTGTTGGTCGATATCGCCAGCGCGCGCGCCTACTTCTTTTTCATCGAGATCTGGCCGCAGGAGGTCTACTACCTGACCGGCCTGCTGGTGCTTGGCGCCGTCGGGCTGTTCTTCGTCACCTCGCTGTTCGGCCGTTTGTGGTGCGGCTATACCTGCCCTCAGACGGTTTGGACCGACCTTTTCATGTGGGTCGAGCGCAAGATCGAGGGCGACCGCAACGCGCGCCTGCGCCTCGACAAGCAGCCGCTGTCCGGCGCCAAGTTGCGCAAGCGGACGCTCAAGCATGCGGCTTGGGTTCTGATCGCCCTCTTCACCGGCGGCGCCTGGGTCATGTACTTCCAGGACGCACCGACCCTGGTGGCGGAGTTCTTCACCGGCCAGTCTTCGACCGGTACCTACTTCTTCGTCGGTCTCTTCACTGCGACGACCTATCTGCTGGCCGGCTGGGCGCGCGAGCAGGTTTGCGTCTACATGTGTCCCTGGCCGCGCTTCCAGGCCGCCATGTTCGACGAGGACACGCTGGTCGTCACCTATCAGCGTTGGCGCGGCGAGCCCCGGGGCAAGCATAAGAAGGGCGAGAGCTGGGACGGCCGCGGCGACTGCATCGACTGTACCGCCTGCGTCGCGGTTTGCCCCACCGGGATCGACATTCGCGACGGCCAGCAGCTCGAGTGCATCGGCTGCGGTCTCTGCATCGATGCCTGCAACGAGGTGATGGAGAAGATCGGCCGGCCGAAGGAACTGATCACCTTCGACACCGAGGCCAACCAGATCGCCCTGGAGAGCGGTGCGCCGAAACCGAAGTGGAAGTTCCTGCGACTGCGCACGCTGTTCTACGCGATGCTCTTCCTCGGCGTCGCCCTGGCGATGCTAGTGACCTACGTCACCCGCGCGAACGTCGATATCAACGTGCTGCACGACCGGGCGCCGCTGTTCGTGACGCTGTCGAACGGCGACATCCGCAACGGCTATACCGTCAAGATCCTCAATATGACCCGCGAGCCGCGCAGCTTCCGCCTGTCCTACGAGCTTGGTGACGGTCTGGCAGGCTCCAGCATGAGCGTGGTCAATCTGGAGAGCACGGGCGAGACCGCCACCCTGACGGCCGATCCTGACTCGGTGGCGACCTATCAAGTCTATATCCGCGCGCCGTCGGAGGCTTTGAGCGGTGAGTCGATGCCGATCGTGTTCCAGCTCGACGACCCCTCGCGCGGCGATCTCGTGACCTACGACAGCGTTTTCCGAGGACCGGCGAAATGACCCCACTGCTGCAAAATCTGACCCGTGACGGCCGCTGGATTCCCTGGCTGTTCGTCGCCTTCTTCCTGGTGGTCTTCACTGCCAACGGGATCATGGTGACCGTCGCCCTTTCGACCTGGACCGGGCTCACCACCCAGACCCATTATCGCGACGGCATCGAATACAACCGGCGCCTTGCGGCGGTCGAGCGCCAGGAAGCGCTGGGCTGGAACGTGGCCTACAGTTCGGAGACCCTGGAGGGCGGGACCCTGGACTTTGCCGTGGCGGTCACCGGTCCGCAGGGGCAGCCGCTCTATCCGGACCGGGTGCATGTCGCCTTCGTCCGCCCGACCAACGAGGGCTTCGACAGCAGCCACATGCTGCAGCTGCGTGCGGACGGCCGCTACGGGATTTTCGTCGAGCTGCCGCTGGCCGGCGTCTGGGATGCCAGGGTGACGGTCGAGGAGCACGGCCGGCGCCACCAGAGCAGCCAGCGCCTCTTCGTGGCGCAGTAGGCCGCCGATGGCGCTTGCCGGCTCCGCGTCCGAAGCCTTCGCGCCCGAGGCGCCGCGCATCGACGTGGCCTCTTACGTACAGCGCGACGACGCCGGAACCCGGCGCCTGCACCTGATGGTCGAGGGTCTGCACTGCGGCGGTTGCGTGCGCAAGATCGAGTCGGCGCTGCAGCCTCTGGAGGGCGTACGCGAGGCGCGTGTCAACCTGACCACGCGCCGTATGGCGCTGGCCTGGGACGGCCCCTCGGCGCGCGGTGGCGAGCTGGCCCGCAGGATCGAAGACCTCGGCTTCAAGGTGATGCCCTACGAGCCGGCGCGCCTGACCGCCGATGATGCGCGGCAGGAGCGCGAGCTGCTGCGCTGTATGGCGGTCGCTGGCTTCGCGGCTGCCAACGTCATGCTGCTCTCGGTCGCGGTCTGGGCCGGTCACGTCGATGGAATGGGGCCGGCAACTCGCACCTTGATGCACTGGTTTTCGGCCCTGATCGCCATGCCGGCGATCATCTATGCCGGGCGCCCCTTCTTCCGCTCGGCGCTCTCGGCCTTGAAGGCGCGCACCACCAACATGGACGTGCCGATCTCTCTGGCGGTGCTGCTGGCCTCCGGTATGTCGCTGGTCGAGACCATGAATCAGGGCAAGCACGCCTATTTCGATTCCGCCGTGATGCTGCTGTTTTTTCTGCTGATCGGCCGCTACCTGGACCGCCGCGCGCGGGGCAAGGCCCGCTCGGCTGCGGAACGGCTGCTGGCGCTGGGCGCCGAGGCCGTCACCGTGGTCGCCGAGGGCGGCAAGCGCCTGCTGCTGAAGCCAGAGCAGGTCGAGCCCGGTATGCGGGTGCTCGCCGCTGCGGGCGAGCGTATCGCCGTCGACGGCCGTGTGCTCTCTGGCGAGAGCGAGCTCGACAGCAGCCTGATCACCGGCGAGAGCCTGCCCAGCCGCGCTGTGGCGGGCGACCGCGTCTTCGCCGGTACGCTGAACGTCGCCGCGCCGCTGATGCTGGAGGTCACGGCGACCGGCGAGAAGACGCTGCTGGCCGAGATCGTCCGCCTGATGGAGGTGGCTGAGCAGCGCCGCGCGCGCTTCGTCAGCCTGGCCGACCGAATGGCCAAGGTCTACGCGCCGGTGGTGCACCTGCTGGCGCTCTTCACCTTCCTGGGCTGGTGGCAGTTTGGCGGGCTGGAGTGGCAGCCGGCGCTGATGATCGCCATCGCCGTGCTGATCATCACCTGTCCCTGCGCGTTGGGCCTGGCCGTGCCGGCGGTGCAGGTGATCGCCAGCGGGCGTCTCCTGCGCAAGGGGCTCCTGCTGAAGTCCGGTACCGCCCTGGAGCGTCTCGCCGTGGTCGACAGCGTGGTCTTCGACAAGACCGGCACGCTGACCCTGGGCCGTCCGGAGTTGACCGATCTCGTGATCGAACCGGAGGCGCTGGAAGTCGCCGCTTCTCTCGCTGCCGCCAGCCGGCATCCCTTGGCCCGCGCCGTCGCCCGCGCCGCGCCGGACGTGCCGGCGGCGGAGGGCGTGAAGGAGCTGCCTGGCTGCGGTCTGCTGCTGGAGACGCCCGAGGGGGAGGTGCGCTTGGGCAGCCGCCGCTGGACCGCGGTCGAGAGCGACGACGACGGCCAAAACGGGAGCGACGGAGAGGGACCGGAACTCTGGCTGACCCGACCCGGCCAGGCGCCGCAGCGCTTCGTTTTCACCGACCGCCCGCGTCCGGACGCCGCCAAGGTGGTGGCGGACCTCAAGCGCCAGGGTCTGCAGGTCGAGCTGCTGTCCGGAGACCGCCGGCAGACGGTGGCGGCGGTGGCGGCGGAGCTCGATATCCCGGTCTGGCGAGCGGAGCTGGCGCCCGGCGACAAGGTCGCGCGGCTGGAGGCCCTGGCGGCCGAGGGACGCAAGGTCATGATGGTCGGCGACGGTCTGAACGACGCCCCCGCCCTGGCCGCCGCCTCGGTGTCGCTCTCGCCGTCCAGCGCGGTGGACATCAGCCAGACGGCGGCCGATGCGGTCTTTCAGGGCGATGCCCTGACCCCGGTGCTGGATCTGCTGGAGGTCGCCAAGCGCTCGGACCGCCTCGTGAAACAGAACTTCGCGCTGGCGCTGTTCTACAACCTCTGCGCCATTCCGCTGGCGGTCGCCGGCTTTGTCACGCCGCTGATCGCGGCGGTGGCCATGAGCGGCTCCTCGATCATCGTCATCTGCAACGCCCTGCGCCTCGCCGGGCGAAAGTAGTGAAAGGCGAGCCGGCAAGACCCACATAGGTCTGCATGGATGTCCTCATCTACCTGATTCCCGCCGCGTTGTTCCTCGGCCTGCTCGGCCTCTGCGCCTTCCTCTGGTCGCTGCGCAAGGGCCAGTACGAGGACCTGGACGGCGCGGCCGAGCGCATCCTCTTCGATGAGGAGGAGACGCCGGGCAAAGATCCTGATCAGAGCAGCCGGCCGAACTGAAGCGACGGCGCAGAGGCGAGCGCAGCCAAGCTGATCAGGCAACCGAAACGGGGCAACCCGGCAGTTCGGCGATTAGCAAGAGTATTCGCATAGACTTTTGAACAAAGGCCTCGTAGTCTGGAATTCAGTATATACAAGTGAAAATGGGGACATCAGTGACTGAGGTAATCAAGAAAATATTCAGCCTTGGTGTTGCATCAAATGGTGTTGAGGATGTTGAGATTATAATATAACTGAGATCATTAATTTTCATGCTGTTGCGAAGCTGGTTTTCGAGAATATTAAGACAAAACAAAAATAAACCTTGATACTACAGAGATATTTTACGAGCCTTTGGGGTCACGAAATGTTGTTGGAAATGCGCGCCACCTGGCCAAAATCTGCCATATGGCCCAATAAGGAAGAAGCCAGGAACTCTGTCTTTTCTTCATGTTATTGGGGTATCGTAGACATTATTGCAGAGAGGTATACTGTGGATCGAGTTTTTGACGGCTAGTCGGTTTTAGGTTGCTGTGTCTGAACTATATATTTGTTTGGCACATGCTTCGTAAGCCATATTCCGTGTTGCCGCTCATAAAAAAAGTAGCCGTCTTCATACATTGCCCCCGCCTGAACGATTAGGATTATCGGATTTCCATGTCGCTTTCCGACTTTCAGCGCAGTATTTTCGGCGGCTGACAAATGAACAAAAATGCGTTTTTGATGATTTATTCCATGTCTTAGAATGCTATCGACAGATTTAGATGCTGTTCCATGATATAGAATATTGGGTGGTGCTTCAGGTTTTAAGTCGAGATCAACATTTACAGAGTGGCCATAGTTGGCACGAATGAGCCGGCCATCTTCAGAAACTGCGAAACGGCTTTTGCTGCTTGATGCGACAGTGGCAGCTATCTTTTCATACGTGACGTGAAAAGGCGCGTTTCTTATCACATCGCCGATAGGTGCCCAGCCTCCGCTGTCCAGCTCAATATTGTAGCTCGATGGTGAGTGCCGAAGTAGATGGCTCAGAAATCTACTTATATTTTCCATTTCAACTTTGGAGGTGCTTGGATTTTCGGTCGGATTCGACATTTATTTACTATACCATTTGCTTCATTTACTTGTTTTTGTAGCAGATTCTGCTACACGTCTTTAGCATCGTACCAAAGAAGCACTGCGGGATACTACGCGAGCTCTGCGAAGCGCTTGAGGAACTCCGCCTTAGCCTTCGGCGGCGCCACCGGTTCCAGCTCCCAGGCCAAGATCTCCACGGCGGCTTTGCCGCGCGGGCGCGCGAAGATCTTGTCGGCGGCCGGGCGTTCGAAGCCGGCGAGTTGGGTGGCTTCCATGTAGGCGGCGATGCCGTCGGCGCGCTTGACCAAGGCGGCGATGTGGTCCGGCAGCAGGGCCGGCAGGCCGAAGCGCAGGTGGACGGCCTGCATCAGGCGATGTTCCAGCTGTTTGTAGCCGGGGCCGACTGCCGCCTTGAAGGGGGTGATCAGGTCGCCGACCACGTACTCCGGCGCGTCGTGCAGCAGGGCGGCGAGTTGCCACGGCTGGGCCAGCTTCGGCTCCAGCCGTCGGACGATGCGTTCCACCAACAGGCTGTGCTGGGCGACGCTGAAGGCCCAGTCGCCGCTGGTCTGACCGTTCCAGCGCGCCACCCGCGAGAGACCCTGGGCGATGTCCTCGATCTCCACATCCAGCGGCGAGGGATCGAGCAGGTCCAGCCGCCGGCCCGACAGCATGCGCTGCCAGGCGCGCGGGGCCGGCGTTGCCGGTGAGGCGGTTCGGGCTTTGGGTCCGGTCGGCATGGCGCCGCAGACTAGAGCAGGATCGCCTTAGCTGGAATTGCTTTGGCGATCCCAGCTAAGGCGTAAATCGCTCTCTAGTGATCTGCGCTTCGGAAGGCGAGAGGGTGCCAAGCGGTTACGCCGAGAGATGTTGAAATTCCGCGAGCCGGCCCGGATATGCAGAGGCCTGCCTGAAGGCAGCTCGCGCCACGCCCTCTGCAGCAGAAGGACTCCGGAATGAGCGATACGCGGTTTGTTGCTCTTCGTCAGGTCAAGGCCGCGAAGATGAGGCTCAAGGTCGCTGTCTTCGCCATCTTTTGTCTGCTGATCGGGACCGGCGCAGTCGCGCGGGATGTCGCCTCGCCGATGGGTGAGATCGTCGGCACCCTGCCGAAGGGCCATTTCCTCGAGAACCTGACTGCCGGCGCGGACGGGGCGCTTTTCATGACCGATTACGTGGGTCGCACGATCCTGCGGTATCGGAGCGACGACGGGTTGCGCCTGATTCGCGCACTCGATCTTTACCCTGTCGGGATCGAGCGGGCGGAGAACGGGTTCGTCGTGTCCGCCCACAGCCGGAGCCTGCTGGACGGTACGGCGGATACGGGGCCCAACCTGATCGTGGAAATGACAGCCGATGGCGAGATCGAGGACCGCTTCGCGGTGCCGGGTGCTCTTTTCCTGAACGGCGTCGCGCAGCTCGAGGGATCCCGATTCCTGGTGGCCGACTCCTTTCGCGGCGTCGTCTTCCTGGTCGATACGGCTGAGAACGCGAGCCGCATCTGGCTGGATGACGAGCGCCTCAAGCCGGCTGATCCGACAAGTCACGTTCCGGCCGCCAACGGCATCAAGATCAGAGACGGTCTCGCCTATATCTCCAATTCGGCGCGCGGACTGCTTCTGAGTGTTCCGGTCGAGGATCCGCGCCCTGAGACTCTGGAGGTCGTCCTTGAGGATACCGTCATCGACGATTTCGTTTTCGCCGAGGAGGGAACTATCTTCGCGACCACGCACTCGAAAGACCTTTTGCGTATTTCTCCCGATTTAAAGGTCAGTGTCTTCGCTGGCGAGGCGCAGCATATCGCCGGTGGTACGGCGGCCGAGATCGTCGAGGAAGCCGATGGCACCTTTCTGTATGTTGTCGGCGACGGTGGGCTTTTCGAGGGGCTGGAGCTTCAAGCGCCGGCGGTCGTGAGACTCCCGATCGATGAATGAACGCCCGGTTGGGCGACTCCGCGCCGAGCCGGTAACGCTGCGGGTCTGGCCAGCAACACGTAAAAAAAGGAGCGGACGAGTGATCGAGCGGATCGAGATCGGCAAGCGGATGAGCAAGATCGTCAAGCATCAGGGCACGGTCTATCTCTGCGGTCAGGTCGGAGACGGTACCTCCGTCGCCGAGCAGACCCGCGATTGCCTCGGCCGCGTGGATGCGTTGCTCGAGCGCGCCGGGTCATCGCGGGACCGCATCCTGCAGGCCGTCATCTGGTTGGCCGACATGGCCGACTTCGCGGAGATGAACGAGGTCTGGGATGCCTGGGTTCCCGAGGGCCACGCACCGGCCCGCGCCTGCGGCGAAGCCCGTCTCGCGCGCCCGGACCTGAGGGTCGAGATCATCGTCACGGCCGCCTGCGACTGAGAGAGACAGGCCGGATCCAGAGCGCGAGGGGCCTCGGCGGAAGCAGTGAAAGGTGCCGCCCGCCGTCGGCCCCGGAGCTGCGGGGCGATTAGGCGCTCAGTCGCGTCGGGCGTGAGGCCAAGGCGTTCGCCGCGCGGTTCTGACGACTGATCTGGCAGTCTTCGGATGCCGAAAAGCGCTCAGGCGGCACCCGGTCAGTAGAACGGCTGGCTGACCACCCAGAGAACTTGGGTTTCGGTCCGGCCGGGATTGCGGAACTTGTGCGGTCGCGGGCTCTCGAAGCAGAAGGTGTCGCCGGGGCCGAGCAGATAGGTCGTCGTGCCGATCGTGATCTCCAGGCTTCCTTTCAGGACATGCCCGATCTCTTCGCCGTCGTGAGTGTAGGGGTCGTCACCGGAGCCGCCGCCCGGCTCGACCACGACAATCATGCCCTGCAAGCCGCTGCCCGCCTTCTGCGTCAGCAGCTCCTTGCGCATCCGCTTTTCGCCCAGCATCAGGATGCGGCGCTCCTGGCTCCGCACAACGATCTCGTCGGAGGCTGTCTCCGGCCGCTCGAACAGGCGCTCCATCGGCAGGTCGATGGCCGCGCAGAGTTCGCGGAGCACGCGCAGCGACGGGGAGGTCAGGCCGCGCTCGATCTGGCTGACCGTCCCGATGGCCACGCCGGCACGTGCGGCGGCCTGGCGCAGCGTCAGACCTTTCGCGCTGCGCCAGCCTCTCAGGATCTCGCCGATCCTCGCGTCGTGGGCGTCGGCGCCATTCGGCTCGGGCCGATCTTCGAGGGCTGTATCGGCGCCTGCGGTGTCCCGCTTACGCATGGGCCGATGCGGCATGGCTTGACTCCCTGGTGAACGCTATTTCAGAATATTGAACATAGTTACTTTTACATCTGGCCGCAGGGCGGTAAATAGAAACTGCAGCCAAGGCACAATGCCTCCGGTTGCAAGCCTTCCTGTAGGTTGCGCCGCAGACTCCGAAGGTGCGGCGCCGAACGTCGAGCGTTCACCAAAGTGAACAGGGAGGGGAAAATGCCAAGGCAGTATAGCGTGAAGCGCAGCGTCCGGCGTGCCGCTGAAGGCAACAGCCAACGCGAGGGACTCACCCGCCGCAGGGCTCTTGGACTCTGCGGAGGGCTCGGCGGGTCGCTCGCCGCTTTGACGCTCCTTCCCAGTTCGCTCGTTCGCGCGCAGGTCCGGGGCGACCAGTACGTCTTCGGATCCGCCAGCCTTGGCTCGACCGGATACGTCATCATCGAGGCCCTCAGCACGATCGTGAACCGCAACACCGATCTGCGGACATCGTCTCAATCGACCTCCGGCGGGGCGGAAAACATCGCGCTGATCGGCCAGAACCTGCTCGACTTCGGTCAGTCGACCTCGGTCGACTTGGTGCCGGCCTCGCGGGGCAGCGCGCCCTACCAGGCCCCGATCGATGTGCGGCAGATGTTCTGCTATACGACTTTTGCGCTGCCGCCCATCGTCAAGGCCGACAGCGATGTCGCGCGGTTCGAGGATCTGGTCGGCAAGCGCGTCGCCCCCGGCACCTCGGGCGGTACCACGGCGCAGTCCTGGCGGCTGATGTTCGACACGGCCGGTATGACCGACGGCGTGCGCTTCACCTACGGGTCCTGGCGGGAGGTCTACGATCAGTTCTCGGCCGGACGGGTGGACTGCATCCCCGCCATCCTGACCAATCTGCGTCCGGCGCCGATCGTTCAGGAGCTGACCACCAATACCGAGATCCGTGCCGTGTCCTTCCCCGATGCGGTGATCGAGAAAGCGCAAGCGGCGAATCCCGGCATCATGCGCTTCAACGTCACGCCGGAGACCTGGCCGGCCATCAGCGAGCCCTGCGTCGGCACCGGCTCGTCCGGCATTCTCGCCGCCCATGCCAGCGTCGATCACGAAACCGCCTATGCGATCACGCAGGCCGTATTCGAAAACGCGTCGGAGCTCTACCAGATCGCCGATGCGCTGCGTAGCGTGACCTTGGAATCAGCGACGCGTTATCTGGTCGCCGGTGTTCCGGTGAACGCCGGCGCTGCGCAGTACTTCAAGGAGCAGGGCGTCTGGCGCGCCGATCTCACGGAGGCCTAGAGCGGGATCGCCCCAGGTGGACTCGCCCCAGGTGGACTCGCCCCAGGTGGACTCGCCACAGGTGGACTCGCGGGGGCGATCCCACCTGACGCGTGAATCCCATTCCTTCAGAAGGTTGGAACACGTCGTCCAAGGCCAGGGCCTTAGCAGAAAGTAGAGAGGCTATGAACGGGGGTTTTGCCACCGCCCTGATAGCGAAGGTGGATCGCGGTCATGCCCCGGCCAAGGCGACGGCGCTGCTCTACTATGCCGTTGCCGTCGGCATGGCGCTGTTGCATCTCTGGCAGGCCTATCTCTTCGTTCTGCCGTCGGGCCAGTTCAAGAACCTGCATCTAGGCTTGGCGCTGATCCTGACCTTCCTGGCGGCCGCGACGGCTGCCGGCGCCCGCCATCAGCGCTTGGCCCAGATGCTGCTTCTCGGTTTGGCCGGCCTGACTCTGCTGCCGCTCGTCTACATCCATGTGGAGTACGAGGCGCTCGTCACCCAGCGGTCGTTTCTGCCGAACACGCTGGACGTCTGGATCGCGGGGCTGCTGCTCGTCATCGCGCTCTATGCGGTGTGGCGGGACTGGGGTGCCTCGATCCCCGTCATCGCGGTTCTGTCGCTGCTCTATGCCTACTTCGGCTATCTCGTGCCGGGCTTCGCCAACCATGGCGGCATCGGCTGGGACCGGATGATCGGCATCACCTCGATCCCCTACTTCCGCGGGTTGCTGGGCAACCTGACGGGCATCTCCGCTTCGACGATCTTCCTGTTCATGCTGCTGGCCGGCCTGCTGAAGGCGACCGGGGGCCTGGACTACATCATGCGCGCGGCCTTCGGCCTGGTCGGCGGGATGCGGGCGGGACCGGCGCAGGCGGCCATCGCCTCCTCGGGCTTCTTCGGCAGCATCTCCGGGTCGATCATGGCCAACGTCGCCTCGACCGGCGCCTTCACGATCCCCTTGATGAAGAAGACGGGCTTCGCGCCGCACTTCGCCGGAGCGGTCGAGGCGACCGCGTCGGCGGGCGGCCAGGTCACGCCCCCCAAGCTCGGGCTCACCGCCTTTCTGATCGTCGGCATCACCGGCATTCCCTATGCCGAGGTGATGGTCGCGACCGTGTTTCCGGCGCTGCTGTTCTATGCCTTCCTGATGTGGGGCGTGCATCTGCGTGCGGTGCGGATGGACATCGACGCGCGGCGCAAGAGGCAGGAGCTCTCCGACGTGCCGATGATGGAGATCAGCCTGGCGCGCGCCACGCTCCTGCACCTCCATCTCATCTTTGCCGTCGGCGTTCTCGTCTACCTGCTGGTCGGCGGCGTTCCGGCGGGGATCGCGGCTCTCTATGCCAACTTCACCATTCTGGCGCTGGAGATCGTCAAGCGGCTGGCGGTCGGCCGGCTGCGGCCGGAGGCCTTCGCGGAGGCCGCGCTTGTGGTGCTGCACGGCTTGATCGCCGGTGCCCGTAGCGGTGCCATGGTGGCCGTCATCATCGCGGTGATCTCGATCATGATCGAATTCGTGGTGGTTACCGGCTTCGCCCAGAAGCTCAGCTACGCGATGCTCGAGATGTCGAACGGCCAGCTCTGGCTGCTACTGCCGTTGGCGGCGCTATCCTGCCTCGCCTTCGGCATCGGCCTGCCGACCTCGGCGGCCTACATTCTCGTCGCGCTGCTCGGCGCCCCGGCGATGGTGCAGGTGGGCGTGCCGTTGCTTGCCGCTCACCTTTTCGTCTTCTACTACGCAAACATGTCGGCTTTGACGCCGCCGGTGGCCGTGGGCGCGCTGGTCGCGTCGAACCTCGCAGGCGCCAGCTTCTGGAGAACCGCTTTCACGGCTCTGCGTCTGGCGCTGCCCGGCTTTCTCTTGCCCTTCCTTTTCGTCGTACAGCCCGGAATTCTCGGCATCGGGGTCGGCCTCGGTCAACAGCTGGCCCTGGTCGGGCTGGCTTTCGTCGCGCTGATGGCGCTGAACAGTGCGATCGAGGGCTATCTTGTGGCGCCGCTAAGCGTGATTGAGCGGCTGCTGTTGTTGCCGGCTGCCTTTACGCTCTTGCTGCCGGGTCTGGTCACCGACGCCCTGGGCCTTACGCTTGTGGCGGCGGTGGTTATCCGTCAACTGCTGCTCGCCGGCCGCCGGCGGGATGTCGTCCCACTGGCGCAGTCCCATGGAGATGCTTCCGAATGACCCCGACCCGGCCCTCTGTCGGCGCGACGCGCCATGTCGTGTCAGCCGGCCACTATCTGGCGGCGAGCGCCGCCCACGACGTGCTGGAGGGCGGTGGTAACGCGATCGACGCCGGGTGCGCGGCCGGGATCGCCTTGGGCGTGGTGCAGAGCGACCTGGTCAACATCGGCGGCGTCGCGCCGATCATGATACGCACGGCGGACACCCCGACTCCGGTCACCATCGACGGTCTCGGCACTTGGCCGGCGGCGCTTCCCGAACGGCACTTCCTCGATCGGCGCGGCGGCAGCCTGCCGCTCGGCGTCGAGCGTGTCGTCGTCCCGGCCGCAATCGACGCCTGGCTGACGGCGCTGGAGCGGTTCGGCACACTGCGCTTCGCCGACGTCGCGGCCGCCGCAGTTCGCTATGCGCGCGACGGCATCCCGGCACATCCGCTTCTGGTCGACACCATCACCGAACAGCTGGAGGGCTACAGCCGCTGGGACTCCACGGCGGCGATTTACCTGCCGGAAGGCCGTATTCCGAAAGTGGGACAGCGCTTCGTGCAGGCCGACCTGGCGCGCACGCTGCAGTTTCTCTGCGATCAGGAAGCAGCAGCCGGCGGCGACCGCTTGGCCGGACTGGCGGCCGTGCGGGCCGCCTTCTACGCCGGCGACGTGGCGCGTGAGATCGTGCGATTCGTCGAGGGCGAGGGCGGCTTTCTCGCGATGGCCGACATGGCCGGGTTCCGATCGCAGGTCGAGCCTGCGCTCTCCGTTGCCTGGCGGGATACCACGGTTTTCACCTGTGGGCCCTGGTGCCAGGGGCCGGTGCTCGCGCTCGCGCTCAACCAAATCGAGGTCGCGGGCCTGGAGGGGCTGGATCACAACGATGCGAACTATATCCATCTGCTGACGGAGATCTTCAACAACGCCTTCGCGGACCGGGAATATCACTTTGCCGATCCGCGCTTCGTCGAGGTGCCGCTGCAGCGCCTGCTGTCGGAGACGCATGCGCGAGCCCGTGTGCGGCAGATCGATCCGCAGCGCGCGCGGGGTGGCGACATGCCGGCGGCGATCCTGCCGCTGGGTGGTCGTACCACGACCGTGCCGTTGTCCGCCGGCAGTCCACAGGCCGAACCCGACACCTCCTACGTGGCCGTCGTCGATTCCGCGGGCAATGCCTTTTCGGCGACCCCAAGCGACGGCTCTTGGACCGTGCCGGTCGTTCCCGGGCTGGGGCTGGTTCCCTCCAGCCGTGGCAGCCAGTCCCGGCCGGATCCCGACCATCCCTCTGGCGTACGGCCCGGCAAACGTCCGCGCTTGACGCCGAACCCGGCCATGCTGGTAGCCGGCCCCGATGTCATGCCCTTCGGCTCGCCCGGCGGCGATGTTCAGACCCAGGCCATGCTGCAGGTCCTGCTCAACCGGCGCCATTTCGGGATGGACCTGCAGGCGGCGATCGATGCGCCGCGTTTCGCCACCTACAACTTCCCCTCCTCCTTTGCGCCCTTCACCCACCATCCGGGACTGGTGAAGCTGGAGGGCCGGATCGACCAGACCGTGGCCGCGGCGCTGGAGACCAGGGGGCACCGCATTGCCTCTTGGCCCGACTTCGATTGGCGGGCCGGGGGCGTCTGCGCTGTGGAAACCGACCGCAGCGAAGGGCTGATCCACGGTGCCGCCGATCCGCGGCGGCCGTCCTACGCGATCGGCGGCTGACGCCGCGGTGCGGGGAGGAACTGCTGCATGACGCCTTTTCCAGATTCCCTGTGGAGCGCGACCGCCGCACCGCTGGCGCCTTGTCCACCGCCGACCGAGGATATGCGAACGCCGGTCTGCATCGTGGGCGCCGGCTTCGCGGGTCTGTCGACGGCTCTGCATCTGGCCGAGGCCGGAGTGGACTGCGTCGTTCTTGATGCGCGACAGCCCGGCTGGGGGGCTTCGGGGCGCAACGGCGGGCAGGTGATCCCGGGACTCAAGCACGATCCAGCGACGCTGATGGCGCGCTTCGGCGAGAAGGCAGGCACGCGCCTGGCCCGTTTCTCGGGCGATGCACCGGCCCTGCTATTCGATTTGGTGGCACGCCATGCCATCGACTGCGACCTCTTTACCGGTGGCTGGATCCAGCCGGCCCATGCATCGGAGGGACTGGAGACGCTGCGTCGCCGCCGCGAGCAGTGGCGCCCTTTCACCGACGAGATCCTGGAACTGGATCGTGCCGAAACGGCCCGTTTGATTGGCAGCGATCACTACGTCGGTGCGATGCTGGACCGGCGCGGCGGATCGGTGCAGCCGCTTTCGCTGTCTCGCGGTCTTGCCCGGGCCGCGGTCACGCTCGGCGCGCGCCTGTTCGGGGACGCGCCGGCGCTCTCCTTGACCCGGCGCGACGGGATCTGGGAGGTGGCGACCCCGGCGGCCCGGGTGCGGGCGGACAGTGTCGTCGTGGCCACCAACGGTTACACCGACGACCTGATCCCGGGTCTGCGGCGCAGTCTCGTCCCGGTGTATAGTTTCCAGGTCGCGACCCGGCCGCTGTCTCCAAATCTTGCGGCAACGATTCTGCCGGACGGCCATCCCGCCTCCGACACGCGCCGGCTGCTCTGGTACTTCCGCAAGGATCGGCAGGACCGGCTGATCATGGGCGGACGCGGTTTCGCGAAGGATAGCCTCGACCCAGGCGATACGCGGATCCTGCAGCATGCCCTGCAGACTCTCTATCCGCAGCTCGGCGACGTCGACTTCGAGTATCATTGGGGCGGCCGCGTTGCGATGACGGCCGATCACCTGCCGCACGTCCATACACCGGAACCGGGGCTCTATGCCGGCGTCGGCTTCAACGGGCGCGGCGTCGCCATGGCGACGGCCACCGGCTCGATCCTCGCGCGCCTGGCCGCCGGCGAGGAACCGCAAGCCCAACCGCTACCGGTGACCGCGCTGACGCCGATCGCCTTTCACGCGTTCCATGCGCCGGCGGTCCAGGTACTCGCCGGCTACTATCGCTGGCGCGACGATCGCGAGCGCAGGCGCAGCAGGTCTGGCTCTGCGGCAAGATAGGTGTCTCTGCTGGCTTCAGCGGCAGTGGTCAGCCGTGGCAGCGGCGCCGAGGTGGTCGGGTGCCGCAGCTTCAACCGTCGAAGTACTCGATTGCCTTGACCACCAGTTCCGGCATGTTGGTCGCGTTCAACTTGCTGCGCAGCGCGTAGCAGGTGTTCGTTACGGTCTTGTAGCTGATGCAGATTTCCTGCGCGATCTCGCGATAGGATTTGCCTTCGGCGACGAACCCTAGGATCTCGAGTTCTCGCGGGGTCAGGGCGCTGGCGGCGCTTGTGCTGCCCGGTCGGTTGAGCAGTGCGATCTTCGTAGCGATATCGGCGGAGACGTAGCATTCGCCCTGACTCAAGGAGCGGAACGCCTGATCGATTTCTTCGGGTGGCGCGTCTTTGTTGACGAAGCCGTTGGAGCCCGCCTCCAGGGCGCGGCGTGCGATCATGGCGCTGCGGTGCATCGAAAACACCAACACTGGGATCTCCGGGTCGTGCCGGCGCAGCCGCCGGATGAGCTTGACCCCGGCGAACTTGTTGTAGCCGAAGGAGAGGTCGACGATGAGAAGGTCGGGACGTTCTTCGCGATAGGCACGCAGACCCGTTAGCGGCGAGTGTGCGGAGAAGACTTCGCAGGCACCCGCAGCGCGGACGATCCGTCCCCAGCCTTCTGCCACCACCGGGTGATCGTCGACGATTAGAACCCTCGGCATCGCAGTCCTCCCAGCGGTGGTCCTCGATGAGATGAGGCGCATCTCACGGGCATGGAATCCAGATCTCGGTCACCAGGCCGTGTTGAGTCCGGAACGGGCGTTTGTAGGTACCGCCGAGCGCGGTCGTGCGATCGGCGATGCCGATTTGGCCGTAGCTCGGGGAGGCGTCGGGATAGTGCGGGCCGGAGCCGTTATCCGTCACGCTGACCTTCAGGCCCCGGCACCCGTCTGCGGGCGAGCAGGTCAGTTTGATCGTAACTCGGTTCGCCGCACCGTGTTTGATCGCGTTCAGCACGCTCTCCTGTGCGAAGCGGTAGATGGAGAGATCCACGAGTTCGCCGAAACTGTCCGGGCAATCCTTGCCGACGATCAGGAAGACACGGGCGGCCGGAGCAATGTCGACGAAATTCACCGAAAGATCCGCCAAGGCGTCGGCGAGCGTCGTATCCTTTGTCAGCATCGGGCGAAGGTCGGACATGACCGAGCGGCTTTCGACCTGCAGCGAGGTGGCGTGGCGGGCCAGAGCCGACAAGGCAGCTTCCAGATCCTGCTTGAGCGTCACTCTATCCGGCAGTTGCGCCGAGAGGTTTCGGGCCTCGTGGAGAGCCGCGTTGAGGGCGAAGAAGCAGGGGCCCATGCCGTCGTGCAGGTCGCTGGCGATTCGGCGCCGCTCGCTCTCGCTCAAGGTAACCAGCCGGCTGAGAAGCCGCCGGTTCTCGTCGTGCTCTGCGCCCAGATGGGCTGCGAGGTCGTTGATCCCGCTGGCGAGGGCGGCGAACTCGGGTGACTCCTGGGGTGGCACGCGGGCGTTGAGATCGCCTTGGCGGATGCGCCTCAACGCTTCGCTGCAAGCAGCGATCCGCCGCAGGATGCCGAACAGCAGCAGGAGAGACATGGTCAGTGAAATCGCACCAGCCAACAGAATAGCCGGGAGAACTTTGCGGAAATCGACCCAGACCTCATCGATTTCGTCCCTGGCGTCGCTTGTTAGACGGATCGTACCGAGAGCGCTTCCGTCTTCGAGGATCGGGAAGTCGACGGAGAGCCGGTCGACTTCGATCAATCTAACGAACCACTCGGGTGCCTCCGACGGGGTCGCTCGGGGATGGTCCGATCGCGGCAGGTGGACGCCGCCACTTTCGTCGCGGCGCAGCAGTACGGCGGCGACGTGATTGAGTTGATCGATATCCTTTACGAGCTTCGACGCTTCGTTCATCGGGTCGGCCCTGTTGGACAGCAGGTCCTTGCGTGCGTCGATGTAGGTCTGCGCGAGTCGAAAGGCCCCGGTGATCTCGGCGTTGGTCGCCAGGCGAGCGTTCAGCACCAGGATAGAGGACACCACGCCGCAGAGCAGAAGATTGATTCCGACGACGACGAGCGTGGCCAAAACTCTGAGGGACAGGTGATGCGATGTGTTGGCCGTCGCGCCGGCGGTCAGGCTCTGGGTCGCTGCGGGAAACTGGGTCAGTTCGCAGCCGCGATCCGTCATGGCCGAAAGCCTGTGGCCGCGTCGCGCCGCTGAGGATGCAGGACTCTTCCGCCGCGAAACGCGGCTCGAGTGTCTGAGAGAAGATCTCCAGACCGCAGGGACTGGACCCGAGTGTTTTGGATCCGATCCTCTTCGCTCCGGACGATCTCTGCTGCCGAGCGTTTCAGTACTTCGGCACTTATATCGTTATCCATGACCGTGCTGTCGTCGTATGCGGAGACGACAGAATCGACCGTGATCGCAGCGATGATCGCTGACGAATCGCGTCGCATGACGCCTTCCTCCGAGCCGCGTGCCCATTGTTCTTGGTTCGTTGGGCGTTTGGGCCTAACTATCTTAAGTGTAACACCAATTTTTTTCCTCTGTCATTACGAGACCGGACGTCTTTTCGAAAATCCGGGGAATTTTCTTCCCCGAGCCGGGCAATTTTCCCCGCGTAGATCGGGGCGACCTCCCAAAGACAGCGGCCGGAAAGGTGCGCTTAGATACCAATACCGGCGCAACGCGTGAACGACCTTTCGGGCGTCGGCAACAGGCTCCGACCCGTCAGCGGGAAAGGCGTCAAAGGGTCGCTTTGCAACCGACCTGACGCAGCTTCGTTGGTGAGAAGTCGGCGGCTACAGGTGATAGGGAACGACGTCCATGAGCATGAGAAGAGTTTCACCGATGCCGGCACTAACGCTGGCAGCCTTGATTGCGGCGCCGGCATTGACGGCGAGCCCGGCCCTTGCCAACGACACGCTCGTGGAGATGGCGAAGGACCCGCGCAACTGGGTGATGACGGGCCGCGACTACAATGCAAACAACTATTCCACGATGGATCAAATCAATAAGGAGAACGTAACCGAGCTGCGCTCGGCCTGGTCGTTCTCCACCGGCGTCCTGCATGGGCATGAAGGTACGCCGCTGGTCATCGGCGATGTGATGTACGTGCACTCGCCGTTTCCCAACACGACCTTCGCGCTGGATCTGAACGAGCCCGGCAAGATCATCTGGCAGAACAAGCCGAGGCAGGATCCGACCGCACGCTCGGTTGCCTGCTGTGACGTGGTCAATCGCGGCTTGGCCTACTGGCCTGGCGACGGCGAGGTGGATCCGCTGATCTTTCGCACCCAGCTCGATGGCCATATCGTGGCAATGGATGCCGCGACCGGCGAAACCCGCTGGATGATGGAGAACTCCGACATCAGGGTCGGCTCCACGCTCACCATCGCGCCCTATGTGATCAAGGACAACGTGATCGTCGGCTCCTCGGGCGCCGAACTCGGCGTGCGGGGTTACGTCACCGCCTACGACGTCAAGACGGGCGAGCAGCGCTGGCGCGCCTTTGCCACGGGTCCGGACGAGGACATGCGTCTCGGCGCGGACTTCAATGCGCCGAACCCGCATTACGGCCAATGGGATCTGGGCCTCGACACCTGGGAGGGCGATGCCTGGAAGATCGGCGGCGGCACGAACTGGGGCTGGTACGCCTACGATCCCGACGAGGATTTGTTCTACTACGGCTCCGGCAACGCCGCGCCCTGGAACGAAACCATGCGTCCCGGTGACAACAAGTGGACGAATTCGATCTGGGGCCGCGATCCGGACGACGGCATGGCACGCTTCGCCTACCAGAAAACGCCTCACGACGAGTGGGACTATGCCGGTGTGAACGTGATGATGCTGTCCGAGCAGGAAGACCGGGACGGCAACATGCGGAAGTTGCTCACGCATCCCGACCGCAACGGGATCGTGTACACCCTGGATCGCAGCTCTGGCGATCTCGTGTCCGCCGATAAGCTGGACGACACGGTGAACTGGACGAAGACCGTACAGCTCGACACCGGTCTGCCGGTGCGTGATCCGGAGTTCGGCACGCGCATGGACCACAAGTCCCGCGATATCTGCCCCTCGGCCATGGGCTATCACAACCAGGGGCACGACTCTTACGACCCGGAACGTCAGGTTTTCTTGATGGGCCTCAACCATATCTGCATGGACTGGGAGCCCTTCATGCTGCCCTACCGCGCCGGTCAGTTCTTCGTCGGCGCTACGCTCTGGATGTACCCGGGGCCGAAGGGCGACCGCCAGAACGATCTTGGTCTGGGTCAGGTCAAGGCCTACGACGCCATCACCGGCGAGTTCAAATGGGAGGTGATGGAGCGCTTCTCGATCTGGGGCGGAACCATGGCGACCGCTGGCGGGCTGACCTTCTACGGGACGCTGGACGGCTTCATCAAGGCGCGTGACACCGACACCGGCGAGTTGCTCTGGAAGTATCGTCTCCCCTCCGGTGCCATCGGCCATCCGATGACCTACGAGCACGACGGCACGCAGTATGTTGCCATCTACTATGGTGTCGGTGGTTGGCCCGGTGTTGGTCTGGTCTTCGATCTTCAGGATCCGACTGCCGGTCTCGGGTCGGTCGGCGCCTTCAAGCGGCTGCAGGAATACACCCAGATGGGTGGCGGCATCATGGTCTTCTCGCTTGATGGAAGAAGTCCCTACTCCGATCCCAATGTCGGCGAATACCAGCCGAACGAAGGGTAGGAATGCCGAGAGGTCCTGCCGGTTCCGTCGCGCTGCGGCGCGACGGAACCGGTTCTTCCAGAAGCGAGAGACGTGACACCATGCGCATGATTGAGCTGATGAAGCTCGCCGGATTGGCCGCGGTGGCGTTGGCGACTGCCATAGCATCTCCGGCGATCGCAGCAGAGACGACAAGCGGCACCACCGCAGACGCGGAGACCGAAGGGCCTCTCAGGGTTTGCTCATCGACCCAGGACGCACCCTTCTCCGATGCCGACGCCGCAGGCTTCGAGAATCGGATCGCCGCCATCGTCGCGGAAACGATGGGGCGCGAACTCGAATATGTCTGGATCGACAGGGCGGCGATCTATCTCGTACGTGACGGCATCGACGATGGCCTCTGCGAGATCGTGATGGGGGTGGACGAAAAAGACCCCCGGCTCCTGACGTCCGTGCCCTACTACCGAACGTCCTATGTCTTCGTCAGTCGCGAAGATCGCGGTTTCGAGGGCAAGGAGTGGCAGGATGCCGATACCGCGGGCATCGAGCGCTTCAGTTACCGCTTTCACTCACCGGCGGAAACGATTCTCAAGTACGCCGGCAAGTACGAGAACAACCTGGCCTACAGTCGTTCCCTGATTAACTTCCAGTCGCGCCGCAATCAGTACATCAACGTACCGGCCAAGCGGGTCGTGGCCGAGGTGATCGATGGTCATGCCGACGTGGCGATCGCCTTCGCCTCTGCGGTCGCGCGCTATGTGACGAACGCCTCCACGCCGTTGCGCATGCAGGTCATCACCAACGACATCGAGCGGCTCGACGGCAAGATCATTCCCTTGACCTATGCCCAGTCGATCGGTGTGGCGAAGCGAGCTCCGCATCTTGTCGATGAAGTTAACGCGGCTCTTCGGGAAAGCGCTGCTGAGATCCGAGCCGTTCTTGAAGAAGAGGGCGTTCCCCTCCTGCCGCTGGAGAGCTGAAGTGCATCGTTTCTTGTTGAAAACCAATCCGATCGTGAAGTTGACGGGCCTATGCCGCTACGCAGGCGCTCTTGTGCTGCTGCTCTCCTGTGCTGGAGTTGCCGTTGCGTCTCCCAGGTTCTTTCACACTACCGAAGGGTACCCCCTGGATCTGTCCTATGCGATGGAGGAGGGCAGGGATACGGAGGCAGTGAAGATCTTCTTTGAGACCGGGGAAAACATCTATAACGAGAACGAGGAGTTTCTCGAAGAGGCGAAAGAGGTTTATGCGACCATGTGCTCCGCCTGCCATGGCCGCTATGCGGAGGGCAAGATCGGACCCGGGCTCAATGACGACTACTGGACCTATCCGCAGAACGAACACGATGTCGGTCTCTTCTCGACCATCTACGGAGGAGCCCGCGGTCAGATGGGTCCGATGTGGGGCGCACTGACACTCGACGAAATGCTGCTCTCCATGGCCTGGATGCGCCACCTCTATACAGGCCCGCCGGAGACGGCAACCTGGCTGACGGAGGAGAAGCGCAAGGCGTTCCAGCCTTACGAGTCCGAAGCCGCAAAGCAAGATGGCGAAGGCTCGTGAGCCTGTCCGGGTAACCGATAACCGGACAAATGAAAGACGAATAAACGATAGAAAAAACCGACCAGTAAGGAGGAAGCACTGTGAAACGGAGCATAGCGATTGCGGCAGGTCTCGTTGCGGGTCTCGCCCTTGGCGGCGGCGCCCTAGCCTACGACGGTACGAACTGCAGGGCACCCGGCAACTGTTGGGAACCGAAGCCGGGCTATCCCGAGACGGTTGCGGGCACGAAGTACGATCCGCAGCACGATCCGGCCGAACTGAGCAAGCAGGCGGAGTCGCTCACCGCGATGGATGAGCGCAATGCCATGCGGGTGAAGCATTTCAAGGAGACGGGCGAGTTCATCTACGACGTCTCCAAGATTCCAGGCGCCAACTGAGGTCAGTGCCCCAAGGTCGCGCGCGTCGTCGTCTCGGCGCGCGCAGGCCCATGTTCGGGAGCTGACTGTGATCGAACCGAAAGAACAGCCGTCCTGCAGCGGGACGGGGAGTGACACGTTCCGACGACTTGACGACTGGCGTACCCGGGCGCTTGCAGCCGAGGCCGCCATCGGGCGCGTGATCATCGGCCAGCAGAGCGTCATTCGGCTGATTCTCACCGCTATCTTCTGCCGCGGCCATGTGCTGCTCGAGGGCAATGTCGGCGTCGGCAAGACGACTTTGCTCCGTGCCGTGGCACGGGCCATCGGCGGTCCCTTCACGCGCGTCGAGGGGACGGTCGACATGATGCCGAGCGATTTCCTCTATACCGCCTTCATCGGCGAGGACGGGCGGCCGCGGGTCGAGCCGGGTCCGGTGCTAGAGCACGGCGAGGGGCTGTCGGTCTTCTTCTTCAACGAAATCAATCGCGCGCGTCCGCAGGTCCACTCCTTGCTGCTCCGCCTGATGGCGGAGCGCCGGGTCAATGCCTTCCAGGCCGAGCATCACTTCCCTCACCTTCAGGTCTTTGCCGACCGCAATCAGATCGAGCGCGACGAGACCTTCGAACTGCCGGCCGCTGCGCGCGACCGTTTCTTCATGGAGATCGCGGTTGCGGTGCCGGAAGCGCCGGCCGATCGTCGTGCTTTGGCCTTCGATACGCGGTATCATGATGTCGATGCCCTCGTCGCTGAGGTGCCGACGGAGACGCTGCCCTACCGGGAGCTCGACGACACCGCGCGTCAGATCCAGGCGGCGGTCGTGACCTCCGAGGCACTGGAGGCCTATGTCTTCGCGCTGTGGGAGGCGCTGCGCGCGCCGCAGGCGGTCGGGATCGAGATCGAGGGGGTGGACACGGCCCGATTGATCCGCGGCGGTGCGAGCCCGCGCGGGATTTCAGCGCTCGTGCGGGCCGCACGAGCCACAGCCTGGCTGGAGGGCCGCGACATGGTTCTTCCGGAAGATGTGCGCACGGTCTTCGTCCCGGTCATGGTTCACCGCACCTTCTTGTCGCCGGTGTATGAAAGCCGCCGGGAGGAGATCATGCCGGCGCTGATCGACGCCGTCTTCGCACGCGTTCCGGCGCCGGTCACAGCAGACCGGTCATGACGACCGCGGCCGAGTTCGCGCTGTTCGACGCCATCGCCTACCGATTGCGTACGCGCGCAGCCGGGGGGCGGCCGGGTGCCCATCGCGGCAGCCAGCGCGGTGCCGGCGCTCGTTTCGCAGATACCGCGCCACTGCTCCTGTATCCCGATCCACGCCGGATCGACCTCCGCCGCTCGCTGCGGGATCCATTCGGCACGCTTCACGTGCGGCGCCACGAGATGCCGGTGGACGTGACGGTTCATGGGCTGATGGACTTCTCGGCGTCGCTTGCCGTTACCGGGGTCAGCGACCGTCGGGCCCTCGCCGCCTTGCTCGGCGGTGCGCTTGCGCATGGGGCGGTCCGTACCGGCGACCGCTTTGCGCTGTCGGTTGCGCGAGGGGAAGGCGCGGCGCCCCTTTTGCGGCCGCCTTTACGCTACTCGGGTCTCGCCGCCGAGACGCGGACTCTGCTCGCGGATCTCGAGCCCTCCGGGCAAGGCATCGCGACGCTCGTCGAGCTCGCTGCCGAGATCCCGGCCCGGCGAACGCTCACCTTTCTGGTTTCCGACTTCGAGATGCCGCCCGACGGCCTCTCGCGGCTGCTCACGGTGCTCGAGGGGCATGCGCTCTGGCCCATCTGGCTCCGCGACAGCGGTCTTGATCGCGTGAGCGGCCGTTTCGGTCTCTGCGACGTTCTCGATCCGGAGACGGGTGCGGCGCGCACCTTGCTCATGCGCCCGAGCTATGCGCGTGCCTATGCGCGCGCACGGGCCAAGCGCCATGCGGAAATCGCCGCGGTGTTCGCCGCCTTCGGCCGGCGCCCGATTGAAGTCGTCGACCGGATCGATCCCGAGGGCTTCGTGACTGAGCTGGTGACGGAGAGCGCATGAGGCAACTGGCCGGGCTCTTGATCGCGATGGCTTTGCTGACGGCGCCGCTTCGGCCGGCGGTGGCGGACGCGGCGCTCGAAGTGTCGCTCCCGCGGGAGCATGCCTACTGGATTGGCGATGTCCTGACGCACCGGGCGATCCTCTCCCTGCCGGAGGGCTATCTGCTCGATCGCTCGACGCTGCCGCGGCCTCGTTCGGTCACCTACTGGCTGGATCTGAAAGACGTTACGGTGTCGCCCGTCGGAGGGAGAAGAGAACAGGCGTTGGAGATTAGGACGCGCTACCAGACCTTCTACGCCCCGCTGGAGCCGAAGCGCCGCGAGGTGCCGGCCTACCTGATCCGCCTGAACGGTCCGGAGGGCCGCCGCGATCTCGAGGTGCCGGCCTGGAGTTTCGTCACCTCTCCGATCCGGCCGATCTTCGCACCGACCACGCCTGAAGAACTGCGGCCCGACGACCGCTATGTCCCTATCGATGCACGGCGCGCGCAGATAGCGACGGCTGTCTCTGCCTTGTCGGGCGTGGCCGGACTCCTTGGTCTGGCTTGGCACCAGGGCTGGCCGCCTTTCCGTCGCCGGGCGGCACGCCCGCTGACTGTGGCCTACCGGCAGGTACGCCGTCTCGCGCAGTCGCGGCAGGAGGATCGTCTGCGCCAGATGTGCCTTGCGCTCCACCGTGGCCTCGACGGCGCCTTCAGGCGTCCGCTTCTCGGCGCCGATCTTGAGGTTTTCCTCGCCGCGCGATCGGAGTTCGTTCCCTTGCGCGCGCGTCTTCTGCGATTCTTCGAGACGTCGGCTGCGCTCTTCTTCGCCAGTCCGGACAGGCAAAGCCAAGGTGTTTCCCAAGGCGCTTCCGATATCAGCCTTTCGGAAGCGTCGATCTCGGAAGTCGCCGATCTCGCCGACCGGCTCGCCGCCATCGAGCGGGGGCGCCGTTGATGCTGGCTTTCGATCGTCCTTGGCTGCTTGCGCTCCTGCTCTGTGCCGCGGTTCCCTTCGTTGTGCGGATGCTGCGGCGGTCTGGCCATCCTCGGTTGGAGACCACGCCGGCGGATCCGCTGTCCCTCTCCGTCGATTGGGGTTTGAAGCTGGCGGGCGCGGCGGCGATCGTCGCTCTCGTGCTCGGCTTGGCGGGGCTGCACCTTCCCGGCGGAACGGTCGAGCGCACGGGGCGAGGCGCGCACCTGGTGCTGCTGATCGACCGCTCTGCAAGCATGGACAACACCTTTGCCAACCGTCGGCCCGACGGCGAGCAGGAATCGAAGGCAGCCGCGGCACGCCGTCTCCTGCTCGATTTTCTCGAGAGCCGGCCGCAGGATCGCATCGGCGTCGCTGCCTTCTCGACCTCTCCGATGCTGTTGCTGCCGATGACGAACCGGCGTGAGGCGGTGCGCGGCGCGGTTTCCGGCATCGACGAGCCGGGGCTCTCTCAGACCGATGTCGGGCGCGGCCTGGCCATGGCCTTCTCGCTGTTCGGGGAGGAGGCCGGGACGGCCTCGCGCGCACTCTTACTGGTTTCCGACGGCGCCGGCGTGATCGCACGGGACGTACAGGAATTCCTGCGCGCCGAGGCTGCCCAGAAGGCGTCCAATCTCTATTGGCTGTATCTGCGCAGCGAGGGGTCCAAGGGAATCTTCGAGCCGCCGGCGCCAAACGAGATCGATAGCCCGCAGCTCCGTCCCGAGCGGCATCTGCATCTCTTCCTGCAACGTCTCGGCGTACCCTATCGTGCCTTCGAGGCGGAGAATCCCGAAGCGGTGGCCGACGCCATCGAGGAGATCAGCACGCTCGAGCGCCGCCCGCTGATCTATCGCGAACGCTTGCCGCGTCGCGACCTTGCCGGTCTGGCCTACGGGATGGCGGCGTTCTTCCTCGCTTTGCTGTGTCTCGCGCGCCTGCTTGAACGGCCCTTCGCTGCGAAGCTGCCCGGGCCCTTGATCGCCGGGCCGGGAGGCAGGCGATGACGGCGAGGGCGCGGCCAGATGCTAGGTTCCGGGCCTGGCTCCGCGACCGCCGCCGTGGGCTTGGACTCTACGCCTGGCTCGCTCTGCTTGCCGCGGGGGTGATTGGGACGGCCGTAAACGGTACGACGGCGGTGACGCTGTCGCTCCAGGATGCCGATCTACGTGCCCTTGCCGCCGGTCGGGACGTCGCCGTCGAGCCGGACGCTGCGCCGCCGCTGTTGCATGCCCGCGCTCTGCATCTTCTGGCGCGAGACCGAATCGCCGAGGCAGAGGTTTTCGGCGTTCAACTCGCCCGTGCCGGCAATCCGAAGCTCGAGGCCGGCTATCGTCTCACCCTGGGCAACGCTCGTCTGCGCCGTGCTTTTTCGTTGATCGGGGTGGCGCGTCTCAATGATGCGATCCCCGAGGTCGCACTTGCCAAGGCGGCCTATCGCGCGGCGCTGGCCGCCGATCCGGGGGACTACGACGCCAAGGTCAATCTCGACATCGCCATGCGGCTCGTGCGGGACCTGCCGCGGGAAGGGGAGGAGGGACTCAGCGACCCCGATGCGCGCCCCAAGAAGGTCTGGACCGACCTGCCGGGACTGCCGCGAGGCGGACCATGACCTATCGCCGCCCCGATGCCGTCCTGCTCCTGCTTGCCGCTGCCTGCCTGCTCGCCGCTTTTGCCGCGTTCGATCCGCGCGTATCCCGTGAGCGGGCCTTGCGCGACGTGCTTTTCGTGGTCGATGTCACCCAGAGCATGAACGCACGCGACATGATGCTGGACGGTCGCCCGGCAAGCCGGCTCGACTACGTCAAGGCGCTGCTTCCGAAACTGCTTTCGGCGCTCCCCTGCGGCTCTCGCGCCGGCCTTGCGATCTTCTCCGAACGGCGCAGCCTGACCTTCGTCGAGCCGGTCGAGATCTGCGAGAACTATGCGCCCCTGACGGAGGCGATCGCCGCGCTGACCTGGCGCATGGCTTGGGAGGGCGACAGCTTCATCGCGCAGGCGGTGTATCATGCGCTCGACCGGGCGCAGTCTCTCAACGTCGATCTTGTTTTCTTGACCGACGGGCATGAGGCGCCGCCGCTGCCCTATGCCGGTGTTCCAGCCTATGACGGCGATCCGGGACGGGTCGGCGGCCTCATCCTCGGCGTCGGGGGGACGTCGCCCGTTCCGATCCCGAAGCACGACGACACCGGTCGGGAGATCGGTTTCTTCGCGCAGGACGATGTGCAGCAGTGGCCGCGGCGCAGCAACTTGCCGGCTGCCGATGCGGCCACGCGTCCCGGCTATCATCCCAGCAGCGATCTCCATGGCGATGTCGAGCTGTCGTGGAACGAACATCTCAGCGCACTTCAGCCGGCATACCTTCAGGCCCTCGGCGCCGCGGGCGGCCTCGGATATCTTGGCGCCGACCTGACGGCCGCCTCCTTCCTGGCCGCGCTCGCGCGCCATACGGAACCGCGCCGTATCTCGGCCCCCATCGGCATTGCCTGGGCGCCGGCGGCGGCGGCGCTCGCTCTTGCTCTCCTCTCCTACGCCTTCACCGCGTTCGGCCGCCGCTGGCGGCGTTCCTCCTCCACGATCGAAGCAACAGGACAACCTCGATGAGACTTACCCTCAGCCTCTCCATGCTGCTCTGCGTCGCGCTGCTCGTTCCATCCGCCTGGGCGCATGGGCCCACGCCGCAGCGGCTGACGGTACAGGCGGACTTCGCCGCGGCGCCGCAAGATGTCTGGCTCGTTCTCAGCGACCTCTCCTCTCTGGCAAGTTGGCATCCGCAAGTCGCGGACTCGCCGCTAGACGGCGATCGCGCGAGAGGCGCCCGGCGGACGCTGGTCTTCGAGGACGGGGGGCAAGTCGTCGAGAGTGTCGACGATATCGACGACACCAAGATGAGCTACTCCTATCGCCTGAAGGAGGAGAACGTCGACGTCTTCCCGGCCAGCTTCTACAGCAACACGATCAGCGTTGTGCCCAACGGCGAGGGCTCTCAGGTCACCTGGCGGGCCAACTTCTTCCGGGCCGATACCGGCAACTATCCCAGCGAGTCGCAAAACGACGAAGCCGCGGTCGCTGCCATGCGGACCTTCATCGAGACGGGTCTCGACGGACTTCAAGCCTATCTGGAGAAGTAGCGATGGCGCCGGCAGCGCCGTCCGGTTGGCCGGGATAGACGCGCCGCGTTGTTCAGGCCTCTGCGGTCTCGCGTTTTGAGCGCTCTTCGGTTTCCGCCGCCGCCTGGCGTGCCTTGAAGGCGCCGCCCCAGTCCCGCATCAGGACGAGGATCGGCTCGAGCGTGCGCCCGAAAGGTGTGAGCGCATACTCGACCCGGGGCGGCACCTCGGCATAGACCCGCCGCGAGATCACGCCGTCGGCCTCCAGCTCGCGGAGCTGCAGCGTGATCATGCGCTCCGTCGCGTTCGGCGTCAGGCGGCAGAGCGCGCCGAAGCGCTTGCTGCCGTCGAGCAGGTGGCAGACCAGCACCGGCTTCCAGCGGCCGCCGATGACGCAGAGCGTCGCCTCCACGTCGCACCCGGTTTTCCAATCGTAGTCGCGTGCCATGCCTGCTCTCCGAACTGCCGCAACCCATTACTTACAAAAATGTAGGTACTTGTCAAAAAATCATATTTGGCGCATCTCCACTCTGGACAAGCCCCATCGAGACCCGCCTGCGCAAACCGAGGAGAGCCAGATGCGTGCCTACGAACTGACCGACGGAACCGACGTGAACGCCCTCGCGATCAAGGAGCGCCCGGCGCCGCAGGCCGGGCCGGGGCAGGTCGTCGTCGACGTCAGGGCCTGCTCGCTGAACTACCGCGATCTTCTGGTCGTCAAAGGCACCTCCGCCTCGAGCGGCCGGGCCAGCGGCATCGTTCCCCTGTCCGACGGCGCCGGGGTCGTCTCGGCCGTTGGGGAGGGAGTCGCAAGCCTGAGCGTCGGCGACAAGGTGGCCGGCGCCTTCATGCCCGACTTTACAGCGGGCGTGCTGACGCCCGAACTGCAGGCCGGATCTCTCGGCGGGGTGGTGGACGGGATGCTGGCGGAGCAGGTCGTCCTCCCGGCGCACGGTGTCGTCAAGGTGCCCGAGCACCTCTCCTTCGAGGAGGCGGCGACCTTGCCCTGTGCCGGCGTCACCGCCTGGTATGCCCAGTTCGTCGGCGCGAACCTTCGCCCCGGCCAAACCGTACTCCTGCTCGGAACCGGCGGCGTGTCGATCTTCGCCTTGCAATTCGCCAAGCTTGCGGGGGCCCGGGTGATCATCACCAGTTCGGATGACGCAAAGCTGTCGCGGGCGAGCGCGCTGGGCGCCGACGAGGTGGTCAACTACCGGCAGACCGAGGACTGGCAGGCGAAGGTCAAGGAGCTGACGGGCGGTATCGGCGCCGACCATGCCGTCGAGGTCGGTGGGCCGGGGACGCTCAACAAGACGCTCGAAGCCGTCCGCCACGGCGGCTCGATCTCTCTCATGGGCGTGTTGACCGGCATGGCCGATCAGGTGGCGACCGGTCTGATCCTCAGCAAGAACATCAAGATCCAGGGCACCTACGTCGGCAGCGTCGCGCACTTCCGCGAGATGAATGCGGCCATCGCCCTGCATGGCCTGAAGCCCGTCGTCGGCAAGGTCTTCGGCTTCGAGGAGGCGCCCGCCGCGCTGGCCTACCTGGAAAGCGGCAGCCACTTCGGAAAGGTCGTCGTCACGCTGCAGTGACGCGACCGGACGCCGCTGCGATCTCCCCGCGACCCAAGTCGGGCCCGACGGGCGTGGCTTCGGGAACTCGCCTCGTGCCGGTTTCCTGCAATAGGCGCTGAACATCTGTGCCTCGAAGTTGTCGTTAGCCATGCCGTGAGCAGGCCCGGGGGCGCTTGCCAAGCGCTACGGCACCAATCCGAAGACGATGACCAAATCGAGAAAGCGGAACTCGGTCGCCGATCCACCAACCGAACCGAAAGAACCGAGATGATGCAGGTTGCCCGGATGTGGATCGGTAACGGCCGGTAGTCGACGTACGCCGCGACCTCCGGCGGCGCTGTCCAGGCCTCGTTGCGGCGTTCGACGCGGATGTAGGTTGGTCCTGAACACCTCGCGGTTCGCGCCATCGAGCGGATGGTTCGGAATCTGCTCCTCGTTCCAGATTCCGATTGCATCTTCATCATAATGACCTAATGTCCGACATTATGGATGCCGCCACGCGCTGCTTTGCGATCCGAGAATTCCAGGCGCCTTTGGCGCTTGAAAGCCGGCCCTTGCCGACTCTGGCCTCGGATGAGGTGGTGGTCAAAATCAACGCAATATCATTGAATTATAGAGATATTCTTGTCCGTGAAGGCCGCTATAACCCGCGCTTCGTACTGCCCCTCGTGCCACTGTCGGACGGTGCGGGGGAGGTGGTATCGCTCGGCAAGAATGTCCGACAATGGGCGGAAGGGGATCGCGTCACGCTGACCTACATGGAAGGTTGGCCGGACGGACCGCTAACCGACAGGGTACGCCGCGCCACCCTGGGCGGCCCCGTCGATGGGGTTCTGACTCAGATGCGCTTGGTCAGCGCCGGCGACCTTGTGGCCACACCGAAGGGCATGACCGACGCGGAGGCCGCCTGCTTCCCTTGCGCGGGCGTTACCGCCTGGGCGGCGCTGGTCGAGCATTGCCGGGTGAAGGCCGGCGACTGGGTGCTGGTGCAGGGCACTGGCGGCGTCTCGCTTTTCGCGCTGCAGTTCGCCAAGGCCATGGGCGCTCGGGTCGCTGTCATCTCATCGAGCGACGAGAAGCTGGAGGTCGCCCGTCGTATGGGCGCCGACCACACGCTGAACTATCGCGAGACGCCGGATTGGTCCAAAGCCATCCTGAAGGATGTCGGGCCGATGCAGCATGTAATCGAGGTCGGAGGGGGCGAGACGCTGTCGCACTCGCTGCGCGTTGTCGCCACCGCCGGGAATGTCGCGCTGATCGGCGTGCTGTCCGGCGTCGAGGCATCGCTCGCGGTTACCTCGATCCTGATGCGCGGGATCAAGATCCACGGCGTCGCCGTCGGCTCCAAGCGTAGTATGGAAGACATGTTCCGAGCGGTGGCCGCCCACGGAATCAGACCGGTGATCGACCGCAGCTTTGGTTTCCACGAGGCCGAAAGCGCCTATGCCCACCTCAAGACCGCGACGCATCTTGGCAAGGTTGTGATCGAGGGTTTCCATGACTGACTTGACCGGGCATCTGGCGCTGGTCACCGGTGCGTCGAGCGGTCTTGGCGACCGCTTCGCTCGGGTCTTGGCGGCGCAGGGAGCCAAGGTTGCGGTGGCGGCGCGGCGGAGCGATCGCCTTGCGGCCGTCGTCGAAGCGATCGCAGCGCAGGGTGGCGTCGCCCGCGCCTTCGCCTTCGACGCGCTCGACAGCGCCGCGCCCGATGCCTTGATGGAAAAGGTGGCAGAGGGGATGGGAGTGCCCACGCTGCTCATCAATAACGCGGGCATCCATCGCCCAGGCAAGGCGCAGGAAAACACCGCCGAGGACTTCGAGGACACCATGGCGGTCAATCTCCGCACGCCGTGGCGATTGTCGCAGCTCTGTGCCGCGCGATGGATCGCTGACGGCACCGAAGGCGCGATTGTCAATGTCGCCTCGATGCTGGCCTTCCGGGTCGGCGCCGGCGTCTCGACCTACGCGATGTCCAAGGCGGCCCTCCAGCACATGACGGCCAATCACGCGCTGGAATGGGCGCGCCATGGCATCCGGGTCAACGCGCTCTGTCCCGGCTACATCCGCACCGAGATCAATGAGGCCTTCTGGGAGACCGAGCAGGGCCGGGCGGAATTGAAGCGCCTGCCGCGCCGCCGTGTCGGCGAGCCCAAGGACCTCGACACCGCGCTGCTCTTCCTCACGGATCCGCGCAGCCACTTCGTGAATGGCGCGTCCATTACCGTGGACGATGCGCAAAGCTGGGCGATCTAACGATGATGGACGGAACTCTCCATGATCCGACCGTGCCGGTCCATGCGGGCCTCCTGCGCAGCGCGAAAGAGACAGTACAGCTCGATTGGTCGCGGCTCGCCGCTCATCTTGCCGAGAACGGGCTGATGCTCGACGAGAGCTGGGCGCCGCGCCAGTTCGTGGGCGGTTACGGCAACTTGAACTATCTGATTCGTGCCGGCGGTCTTTGGGCCGTTCTGCGCCGCCCACCTTTCGGTCCAGTTCCGAAGGGCGCCAACGACATGGCGCGCGAGCACAGGGTGCTGAGCACATTGTCGCCGGCCTGGCCGTTGGCGCCGCGTGCCTTGCATTTCGCGGAAGATGCCCAGGTGATCGGTGCGCCGTTTCTCATTTCGGAATTTCGTGCCGGCTTGCCGCTGCATGGCGTACGGCCGCTCGGGCCGGACATGACCGAAGCGCAGGCGCGAACCCTGTCGGAACTGCAATGCGATATCCTGGTAGCGCTGCACCGGCTGGACATCGAGCGTATCGGCGCTACCCGGCTGGGCCGGATGGAGGACTTCGCCGCCCGCAGTCTGCGCGGCTGGGCCGCCCGGCTGGAGGGTGGGGTGGTACCGTCGCCGCCTGCCGCCGCCAAGCTCTTTTCCTGGCTGCGGGGGAGCACGCCGCGCGACGGGCGGCGCGCGGTGATCCACAATGACTTCAAGCTCGATAACGTGGTGGTCGATCCCGAAACGCTGGCGCCGCGGGCGGTACTTGATTGGGACATGGCCACGCTTGGCGCGCCTCTCTTCGATCTGGCGACGCTCCTGACCTATTGGGCCGCCAACGACGACCCCGCGCCGCTGCGTGCCATCAACCTGACGCATTCCATGGCGCCCGGGGCCCTGTCCCGCCGCGCACTGGTCGAGCGTTACTTCGCCGCCGCCGGTTTCGACCATCCGGCGGATGAGGACGACATGCGCTTCTTCCTGGCGTTGGCGTTCGCCAAGCTGGGCGTGGTCTGCATGCAGCTCTTCGGCCGTTTCCTGGAAGATCCCGAGACCAATGCCCGCAATGAGAAGTTCGGCGCGGCCATACCCGGTGCCTTCGAACTCGGCCTGGCCGCTGCGGGCGGGGAGTTGTTGTGAGGAGATCGCGATGAACTTGGCTGTCACTCCCGAACCCGAAGATGCTGCCGCGCTTGTCGCGCGGGTGCGGGACTTCGTGAAGCAGGTCTGCATCCCGCAGGAGGAGGCATGGCGAGCCACGGGAAAGGCCGTATCGGACGATCTGCGCTGGGAGCTTATGGGCGAGGCAAAGGCGCAGGGACTCTACGGGCCGCACCTACCGGTCGAGTATGGCGGCAGAGACATTGATCACCGAACCCGCGCTCAGGTCTTCGAGGCGGCCGGTTACTCGCTCCTCGGCCCCATGGCGCTGCATTGCGCGGCGCCTGACGAGGGCAACCAGCATCTGCTCAGTCTCGTCGCCGAGGGTGCGCTGCGGGAGGAGTATCTTAAGCCGCTCTGCGAGGGGCACCGCTCTTGCTTCATGATGACGGAGCCGGGCGGGGCGGGGGCCGATCCGGGTCTCTTGAAGACGGTCGCGGTGCCTGACGGCGACGACTACGTCATCACCGGCAGGAAGTGGTATATCACCGGCGCGCTCGGCGCCCGTTTCGCCATCATCATGGCGCGTGACGGCGAGGCGGAGGACGCGCCGCCCTCGATGTTCCTCACATCCATGGACACGCCCGGCATCGAGATCGTCGGCGAGATGGACGTGATGGCGCACGACAGTGCCGGCGGGCATTGCGTGGTCCATCTGAATCGCGTGCGGGTACACAGAAGCCAGGTCCTGGGCGAGCCGGGTCAGGCCTTTCGCTACGCTCAGATCCGCTTGGCGCCGGCGCGGTTGACGCATTGCATGCGATGGCTTGGGGCGGCCGAGCGTTGCCACGATATCGCCCGCAGCCATGCGGCGCGGCGGCGCGTCTTCGGCGCGCGGCTGGGCGAACATCAAGGGGTTGGCTTCCAGCTCGCCGACAACGAAATCGACCTCTATGTCAGCCGCCAGGCGATCGCCCATGCCTGTGGCCTTCTCGATGCCGGCGCAAAGGGGCGGCACGAAAGCAGCATGGTCAAGGTTTTCGTCTCCGAGGCGGCGTCCCGGATCGTCGATCGTTCGCTGCAGATACTCGGCGGGCTCGGCGTGACCGGATACACGCCGGTCGAGCACATCTACCGCTCGATCCGTGCCTTTCGCATCTATGACGGCCCGTCGGAGACCCACCGTTGGGCCATCTCACGCCGTGTGCTCCCGCCGGAGGACTCGGCGCTGCCCGCACTGGTCGACTGACGGCAATCGGGAGACACGAAATGCTCGTGGAGGAGATGCGGGACTATTGGGAAACGGTGCGGAGCTATAGCCGTCCGCCGATGCCGGACACCTTCAACTATTGCGATGTCATGGAGGGTTACGCCGCCGATCCCGCGCGCGAAGCCCTGATCTGGTCGAACGAGGCGGGGGCGGAGCGGCGCCTGACCTTCGCGGAGATATCGGAAGGCTCCAAGGGCATCGCCTCGGTTTTGAAGGACAGAGGCGTACGGCGCGGCGACCGGGTTCTGGTGATGCTGCCGCGAATCCCCGAATGGCAGATGACCATGCTGGCGGTCTTCCGCATCGGCGCCATCGCCATGCCCTGCATCGCCATGCTGACAGCGAAGGATCTCGACTACCGGATCTCGGCGACATCTCCTACCGCCATCGTCACGGTGGATGGCGAAACGGCAAAGTTCGACGGGCTGCTCGACGACGGCGTCGCGCGGCTGTCCATCCCCTATCCCGCATCCGCCCCGCGGACCGGCTGGTCCGACCTGACGGGGCTGGCTGGGCAGGCTTCGGCAGAGGTGGCCGTCGAGCCGATGCGCTTCGACGAAGGGGCGATCCTCTACTTCACCTCCGGCTCGACCGGGCAGCCCAAGGGTGTGCTGCATTCCGCCTTCTTCCCGCGCGCCTTCTATGAGGTCTCCGCCTATTGGTTCGACCTCAACGCTCAGAGCCGGGACGACACGATGTGGGGCACGGCCGATACCGGCTGGTCATTCTCCGCCACCTCCACCTTGATCGGCCCTTGGCTGGCTGGCGTACGGGCGGTCACCTATGACGGTCGGTTTGACGCCAGGAAACGGCTGGAACTGATCGAGAAGTACGGCGTGACCCACTATGCCGCTGCCGCTAGCGAGTTCCGCTGGCTCCTGGGCGAGCGGCTTGAAGACCACGATCTGTCGAAGCTGCGCCTGACGGTTACCGCCGGAGAGGCTCTGGACGGGCCGACGGCGGAAGGCTGGATGCGTCGCGCGGGTTGCCGCATTCACGAGGCCTACGGTCAGACCGAGGCGCTCATGATGATCGCTAACTACCCGGTCACGGCGATCAAGCCGGGCGCCATGGGACTGCCGCTGCCCGGCATGCCCGTCGACGTCATCGGCGAGGAAAGCCATGAGGTGTTGCGCCAGGGCGAGGTTGGAGATGTGGCACTGAAGATGCCGGTTGAGAGCATGATGCTCGGCTATTGGGGCGCACCGGAAAAGACCGAGGCCTGTTATGTCACCAACGCTAAGGGCGAGCGCTGGTACGTGACCGGCGATCTCGCCCGGCGCGACGCGGATGGCTACTTCTGGTACGAGGGCCGCTCCGACGATGTGATCAACACGGCGGGTTACCGCGTCGGCCCGGCCGAGGTCGAAGGGGCGGTGATGGCCCATGAGGCGGTCAAGGAATGCGCCGCCGTCGCCAGCCCGGATGCCCGCCGAGGCGTGGTCGTCAAGGCATTTGTCGTGCTCCATGACGGCGTAACCGACACGGCGGCCCTGGCCAGAGACATCCAGGACTTCGTCAAATCGCTGACAGCCCCCTATAAGTATCCCCGCAAGATCGAGTTCATCGCCGAACTGCCGAAGACCGTGACCGGCAAGGTGCGGCGCAAGGAGTTGCGCGACAGAGAGGCCCGGATGGCGGCCGGGGGCGTTGCCTGAGGCCGGAGCGAGCAAAGGACAGTCGATGGCACGAAGTCTTCCCGACATGCCGGTCTTCGAGAGGGTCGAACAGGTGCCGGCCTACCGGCTTCTCGCCGATAAGATCGCCGATCAGATCCTGGCGGGTCAGATCAAGCCGGGCGAGCAACTGCCGCCGGAGATTTCGCTCGCCGAGCAGTTCGGTGTGCATCGCTCCACGGTGCGCGAGGGCATCCGGCTTCTTGAAGAGACCGGGATGCTTCGTCGCCGCTCGCAAAAGCGGTTGGTCGTCAGCGTGCCGGACGGTGCGCGGTTGGCCGAACGCTCGGTTCAGGCGCTCGTGATGCGCAAGGTCTCGGTGCGCAGCCTCTATGAGGCGAATCTGGCGCTCGATCCTGTGATCGCCCGGCTCGCCGCCGGCAGTGCCACTGCGGCGCAGCTCAAACGGATGCGCGACAACGTCGAGGAAACGCGCCGCGCGGCCGATCACGATGCGCTGGCTGCCCTCGACGCCGAGTTCCACCTTCTGCTGTGCGAGGCAACGAATAACGAGATTTTCCAGGTCATGCGCCAGCCCCTCCACGATCTCTTCATGCCGATGGTTTCGGACCTCGTGCGCACGATCGACACGAGCCACAGGATGATTGCAGCGCATGAGAAGATCATCGCTGCGCTGGAGGACCGCGACAGCGAAGAGGCGGAAGCCTGGGCGCGGCGGCATCTGGAGGATTTCAAGCGCGGCTACCTCAAGGCCGGTTTGGATTTCGACAACCCGGTAACCTATCTGGGGAGCCCTACGGCATGACCGTTCAGCAGGATCGACCAGCCCCCGCCGGCGACGATGTCGCGCCGCACGCGCTTGCGGGCCTCCGCGTCGTTTCCATGGCCGAACAGTATCCTGGACCCTTCTGCACCATGATCCTGTCCGATATGGGCGCGGATGTGATCCAGGTCGAGCGCCCTGGGACGGGCGATCCCTCGCGCTTTCTCAGTGCCTTTTACGAATCGGTGAACCGGGGCAAGCGAAGCGTCGCGCTCGACATCCGCCAGCCCGAGGCCAAGACGCGGCTACTGGAGCTTCTCGCGGAAGCCGACGTGTTCCTCGAAGGCTTCCGGCCCGGCAAGCTGGCCAAGCAGGGACTGGCTTACGAGGATGTACGCGCGATCAACCCCGGAATCGTCTATTGCTCGATCTCCGGCTACGGTCAGACCGGACCTTATCGCGACAGGCCTGCTCACGACCTGACCTATCAGGGGATCGGCGGCGCACTGACCGAGCGCATCGAAGGACAGGTGCGCGGCCTCCCGCCCTCCCTGCTGCTGGGCGATACCGCCTCGGCGCTCTATGCCGCCATTGGTATTCTTGGCGCGCTGCTCGGGCGGGAGCGGACGGGGCAGGGGACCTATATCGACATCTCCATGGCCGACACGGTGACGGCGGCGATGACCGTCTTCGTGGGGATGCTTGGGCAGGAGACTCCGGCCCCGCCCCAGGCCGAACCGGGCTACGACCTTTTCGAGTGCGCCGATGGCCGGTTTCTGACGCTGTCCATCGCCCATGAGGACGCTCAGTGGGATCGGCTTTGTGCCGATCTCGGGATGGAAGATGCTGTCGGGCTGATTAGGACAGAGCGTGTGGAGCGAAGGACGCGGCTCCACGCCCGGATCGCTGGCGCCATCGCGGCGCAGCCCTTCACCCATTGGGAGAGGCTCTTTGAGGCGTCCGGCCAGATGTGGGGGCCGGCGAACCGCATTGCCGATCTGCCGGACGATCCGCAGATCAGGGCGCGCGGCTTGATGGAACGTCTCACCCGAGCCGACGGCGTGGCCCAATGGGTGCTGCGCCAGCCGATCCGGTTTTCGGCCTATGAGAACGCGCCCCTCACCCCTGCGCCTGGGCTTGGTGAACACGATGGGGCGCGCTTTGCCTCCCGAACCGCGACCTGAGGAGGCGCCGGAGCACGCGTTTTCCTATCGGTAACGGTTTCTTGGCCGCAGGACACTGAGACGGCACTTGCGCCGGCTCTCCGCTAGGTCTGTCTGAGAGCTCACACAGGCAATCAGAACTGCAGCTGTCCGATGATCCCGAATGTTCGTGGCGGGCCGAGCGTCGACAAGACCGTGCCGCGCTCTTCGACATAGTCGTTGTCGAAGATGTTGTTGGCATAGAGGAAGACATTGAAGTTGTCGGCTTCGAAACCTGCGCGAGCGTTCACCAGAAACCTGGAGTCGGAGCGCAGGGACGAGGTGTTTGCGGCGTCGGCGAAGGAGCGGGAGGTGTAGCTCGCGTCAGTGCCGAAATAGGCACCGTTATCGAAATAGTAGGTTCCGCCGACCGACCCGGTCCACCTCGGGGCGTTTCTGAACTCGTTACCGGCGAGCTGAACCCCGTTCGACACGAAGTCCTCGAACTCGGTCCGATTGTAGCCGATCGATGCGAAGACATCGAGATTGTCGAACGGCACAGCCCGCACATCCAGCTCGGTGCCGTAGCTTTGCGACGACCCCGCGTTCTCCGTTTGGAAGTCGAACATCTGGTTGCTCAGCTCCACGACCAACTGTTGATCCTTGTAGCCGACGAAATAGGCGTTTGCATTGATCGTCAGACGGTTGTCGAGCCATTGAGAGCGGAACGCCAGCTCATAGTTGTTTGTGAATTCCGGGTCGAATGTGAACTGCTCGCGCCTCGCAGAGTTGAACCCCGCACCACCGGCGCGGTAGCCGCGTTGATAGGTGAACCCCAGGCTCACGTCGTCCGTGAACTCGTAGACGATGCCGGCCTTGGGCAGAAAGGCATCGAAGTTGGTTGAGGTCGACACGGTCGGATCGTCCTGCAGAAAGGGAGCCAATGCCGGGTCGTTGGTCGAGCGACGCGTGACGTTTTCCGTCTCTCTGCTTTCGTTATCGTAGCGGGCGCCCACGATCAGCCGGACGTTGTCGATCACTTCGAAATCGATCTCCCCGAACAGAGCCCAGTTTCGAACGGTGAAGCGGCCCGAACTGGAACTGGTTTGTGTCGAGCCCGGGGTGAGAAACGGCCACACGGCAGGCGGCGCGAAGATGTTTGACAAAACGACGAGCTGATCGACGTTTTTTTCCTCGATACGAGTAAAAAAACCTCCCACGACCGCCTGGGTACGTTCCGTGTCGTATATGACTCTTAGTTCCTGCGAAACGGATTCGCCCTCGACATCATCGTCGAAAGTGGCAATGGACGCCGGACCGCCATCGGGATCGAAGCTGAAGAGGAAGTCGCGGTTGGTGTAGACCGTCTCGTTCTCGAAAGAGATCGCATCCGACAGCGCGTAACCGAAGCGCAGATTTGCCGAGCGATACTGGGCATCTTCCCTGGTTTTGGCATCTCTGTCGTCGATTCGGTCCGGCAGGAAGTCGTTGTCGCTGACCGGGAAGCCATCGAAACTATCGATATAGCTGAGTTTCAGAACGCTCCAGAGGTCGTCGCTGGGATCGAACCGGAGCGAAGCGCGCAGGGTCCGATTGTCCGTGCGGCCCTCTTCGTCCGAACCCGTCGTGATGTTCTCGACGAAGCCGTCCGTTCTGTTGATTTCGCCGGACAAACGGACTGCCAGCTTGTCCTGGACGATCGGTTGATTCAACGCGATCGCGCCTTGGCGGGTTTCGAAATTTCCAAGGCCGCCGCGCAGCTTGAGCTCCTGATCGTAGGTCGGATCCTTCGATCGTACGACCACGGCGCCCGCCAAGGCGTTGCGCCCGCTTTGCGTGGACTGAGGACCGCGCAGTATCTCCACTTGCTCCAGATCCCATGTGGGGAGAAACGTTGTGCTGATCCGGCCGAAGTCTGTGATGCGCAGCCCGTCCACGCTGGTGCTGATCGTCGGCGTGGCAGGACCGTTGGCGTCGACGCCGCGCTCGTCGACGCCTCGAATCACGAAGCCGACGCCGCGCGCGCTCGTCGAAACGCCCGCAGTTCGTTCGGCGATGGAGCGCAAGCTGGTGTCGCTGCGAGTCTCAAGCTCCTCGCCGGTCACGACGGTGACGCTCGTTTGCGTCTCTTGCAGCGTTCGAGTCTGCAGTTCCCCCTGGACGACGACGGGATCCAGCGTCAACGGCCCGCCGGAGTCCTGCACTGCTGCCTGCGTCAGCGTTACGGTCGAGGCGTCCGTAAAGCGATAGATCAGCCCGCTGCCGGCCAGCAGCCGCTCTAGCGCCTGTTGCGGTGTGAAGGTCCCCGACAATGCAGGTGCGGTCTTGCCGGCGACCTGCGCGGGATCGACCGCAAAGGTGAAGCCGGCGGCTCGGCTCAGAGCGTTCAGCGATACGGCGAGCGGCCCGGCGGGAATATTGAACGCCTGGGTTTCCCCAACGGCCTGGGCGCGCTGTGCGGGTGTGGCGCCGCTTTCCGCAAAACCAAGCGTTGGGCAGAGCAAAGCGAGGCAGGCGGTCGCGGCGATGACGAGAGTGCGAGGATTCGATACGTCGGGTGCGGAGAGATGACGCGGGGCAAAGGGTACAGACATCGGGACGCTCCGTTCGACCATTGGAGGCAGGTTTTGCCCCTATGCCGAACGGGCGGCCGAAAACCCGTAAAACTATTTCGCGTCCTCCAGGCGCACTCGCACAATCCAGTCCGTGACTTGCTCGAGCTCGATCGGCAGCACCCTTTCCAAGACCGCGAGAGCTCGGTCGGTGTCGTCCAGCCGGAAGACACCAGACACTCTCAGGGCCGCGACTTCGTCGTCGAACAGCAGCCAGCCGCGCCGCTGCGCCGCGAGACTGTCGAGCACTGCGCTGAGCGGCGCATCGTCGGCTTCGATGATACCCTCGACCCAGGCATCGGCGCGCAAGCCTGTTGCCGGCAGGCGCTGGATGTCGCCGTCGGCGATGCGGACCTCCGCGCCTGCACCGATGCGCTTTGTCACGCCTCCATCCGCCGAAGACGTCGAAACGGTGCCCGCGATCACGGAAAGGTCCGTCGCTCCGTCGTCCCTGGTCACGACATAGCGTGTCCCGACCGGCCGGAACGTGCCGTGCGCCGTCGATACGCCGATCGGCGCGCCTGTGCCTCCGGATTGCACGACGATGGCGCCCTTGTGCACCCGGACCATAGTTCCCTGTGCGGTGCTTTCGATGTCCAGGGATGTGCGTCCGTTGACATGGACGCGACCGCCCCCGGCCATCTCCAGGGTCCGCCGTTCGGCGGTCCCGGTCGCCACGTCGGCCGTCCATTGGTACCGATAGTCGGAAATGGCCAAGGCCACACCGAACAGCAGCGCGATCGCCGAGAGGCCGCCCAGAGCGGCGCGCCGCTTCCTGCGGCGTCCGCGGCGCACCGCCGCCAAAGTCGCCTTGGCCGGCTCCGCGGCGGTTCTCGCCAGATTGAAGTCGCCGTCGATCTCCTGCAGACGTCGCCACGCCGTCTCGTGCGCCGGAGCCCTTTGCAGCCAAGCGGTAAAGGCTGCCTGCTGGGCGGGGCTGACAGTGCCCGAGCCCAGGACCACCGCCCATTGGATCGCCTCCTCGAAGACGGTGTCGGTGATCTTATCGTCCATAGATGTGTTGCAAACGCGATTGCCGCGCCCAGAGTGAGAATCAGTCTATCAGCAGGCGATAAAAGTGGCGCATGGCCAGCGCCATGTCCTTCTCGACGGTGCTCAACGAGACCGAGAGCCTTTCGGCAATCTGTGGGTAAGTCAATCCATCGAGGCGCGACAACAGAAAGGCTTCGCGGGCGCGGGGTTTCAGCCCGCCCAGCAGCGCGTCGATGCGTACCAGCGCCTCGACGATCTCCGCCTGTTCGTCGGGCGAGGGCACGGCGAAGTCCAGGGACGCCATGGTTTGAAGCCAGGCGCGTTCGACCGCCGCCCTACGCCACTGGTCCGCGACCAAGCCATGGGCAATTCTGGCGAGGAACGCGCGCGGCTCGCGGATCTCCGGAAAGCTGTCCCGCGTCAGCAGCCGAACGAATACGTCCTGGGTGATGTCGGCGGCAAGATGCATGCAACCGGTCCGCCGGCACAGGAATCTGCGGAGCCAGCTGTGGTGCTCGACATAAATGGCATTGATGCTTGAGGTCACGGAGGATCGAGGTCGCTGTCGGCGGCATGGGCTCCCGAACCCCTCGGGCCGGGATAAACGCTTGGAAGGCGAATGTTAATGATATTGCGAATCATTCGCAATATCATTCTTGCAGTAGCTCCACCAACAGTGTGCGTCGGGCCTTCAGGGAGCGTGACCCGATCAGCCTAGTCCATCGTGCCGTCGGTTCGGAAATGCCCCTGCCGATATCGACCGTTGTGCATCCCCTGCAGCCAACCGGCGCCCAGGTTCGGTCGTACCGCAAGAGACTGGATCATCGGTTGCGATGCATTGCTGGCGGGCAAGGATGTCAAAGCTCCTTTCTGAGGCTGAGCGACGATGCAACCACCGCCAAGCCTATAATCACTCGATCCTCAACACTTCAATCAGCCGCTCTGATCGATCGACACCTGCATTTGCTGCCGGCAGACGATGAACTTGCGCCGTCGCTATGTAAACCGCGCTCTCTGCGTTGAAGCTAATCGCGCCTGGCCAGGCGAGCTTGCCATCGGTTGTGCGCATCAGGCTCCGGTGGAATGTATTCCGGCAGTTTGCTGCGCCAGGGTCCGCCAGGTTAGGAGCGGCATCATCGACATGTTTGGCAAGACCGTTCCCAATCGCTAGAGGGGTAGTCAACGCTCCATAACCCTACAGTACAAAAGTGACATTCATTGTCTCGCTTTTGAGGAGAGAGCTGTCTCATATCCCTACCGGGACACAATGTTTTTCGTGCCGACCACGGTGTCCGCTTCGTCTTCCGGTGTGTTGTAGTTCGTTGCGTGCGGAACTGCTGCTCCGCGCACAAGCTCCGGGCGGGCTTCAAGCTGATCAAGCCAGCGCTTCAGATTCTCGAACTCGTCGATATTGATGCCGGACCAATTGTGGATACGCACCCAGCTCCAGTTGGCAATGTCGGCAATTGAAAAGTCGCCTGCGAGAAACTCGTTGCCGGCGAGCCGGCCATCGAGAACGCCATAGAGCCGACGGGTCTCATTCTGGTACCGGTCAATGGCAGCGGGAATTTTCTCCGGAAAATAGCGATAGAAGACATTGGCTTGTCCCTGCATGGGTCCAAGTCCACCCATCTGGAACATTAGCCACTGGATGACCTTAGAGCGGCCTTTCACATCGGTTGGCAACAGCTTGCCGGCCTTCTCCGCCAGATAGATCATTATGGCCCCGGACTCGAAGATGGCCAGGTCGCTTTCGTCACGATCCACGATGGCCGGAATGCGGCCATTGGGGTTGATGGCAGTGAACGCCGCTTCCTTTTGAATGCCGGTCGTGATGTCGATGGGGTGGACGGTATAGGGCAGCCCGAGTTCTTGAAGTGTCGCGGATGCTTTCCAGCCGTTCGGCGTCGCCCAGGTGTATAGATCGATCATTATGTGCTCCCATACCTGGCTCGCCGTCAGCGAGCGATCTCCAGAACGTTTGTGGCGAAGGGTTCGTAGATCCCAGCAACTTCCTGAGCCATCGCGTCGGGATGGACAAAGAAATCACCTGACTTGAGGGCGGCGAGAATGCCGTCGGCAACGAGGCTCGGCGGTGGTGCGCCTTCGCCCATGCCTGCGGAGTCAGACATGTCGGTCTTGATTGGCCCGGCAATCACGCTGATCACCTGCGTGCCCTGTTCGGCCCACACCTCGCGCAAGCCTTGGGTGACTGAGTAGGCCGCGGCCTTTGATGCGGAGTATCCGGTGAAGGGCAGGAAGTTTTTGAGCGATGCCAGCGAGTTCATCTGCACAAAGGCCCCGCCGCCGTTGGCCTCGAGGATGGGCCCAAAGGCCTGTGCCAGCTGGATCAGCGGATAGACATTGCCTTCCATCTGATACTGCAGGTCGTCAATGACGCTAGCATCCAGCGGCGAGGAAAGTCGGACGACGCCTGCGTTCGACACAACGATATTGACGTCCAGAGCTACTGTAGCCGCCGCCTCGACGGTTTCGTTTCTGGAGAGATCAAACTCAACAGGAACAACGCGTTCTCCGTATTTCTCGATCAGATCGTCGACCGATGAAAGGTCACGAACGGCGGCGTAGACTTTTGCGGCCCCGGCATCCAAGAACCCTTCGGTAATGGCCCTTCCGATGCCCCGGTTTGCGCCCGTCACAAGCGCGACTGAATTCTTCACTTCGGTCGTCATCTCGATTCTCCTCGGGGTGGTGATGATGGTTCAGGTCGTGGGTGTCGCGCCTACGAGCTCCACTTGATTGAGCAGCCCATGCTCGGTGTTTGAGTGCGTGGACCCTGTCCTGTCTCGGCGATCGCTTTCATCGCGCTCACTAGTTCCTTGGTGCGGTTTTCAGGGTTGCCCATGCCGGCGTCGTCAAGGCGGCCGCGGTACTGCAGCTCGCCCTGCCTGTTGAAGCCGAAGAAGTCGGGGGTGCAGACGGCGCCATAGGCACGGCCCACATGCTGCCCCTCATCCACCAGGTAGGGGAAAGTGAAGCCGTGCTGCTTGGCGAACATCTTCATGTAACGGGGGCTGTCGATATCAACGAGACGGTAGTCGTTCGACATGACCGTCAGGACATTGATGCCTTCTGCCTGCAGCTCACGGACGTCGTCGGCGAACCGTTCTGCAATCGCCTGAACGTAGGGGCAGTGGTTGCAGATGAAGGCAATTAGCAGGCCTTTGTCGCCGAGCTGCTCGGACATCGTGTAGCTGGCGCCGCCCGGGTCCTTCAGCGTGAAATCGGGTGCCTTCCAGCCAAAGTCACAAATGGGAGTGTCTAGAAGCATGGATCTGGTTTCCCTGGGGCGTCGTGTGGTTGTGCAGGCCGCACCCGATTGGGGGAGGAGGAGTTCGAGTGCGACCTGGCACTTGGGAGACAACTAGGCTGCAGCGCTTTCGTCACCATTCCAGGCATTGGCCTGGAATGGTGCATCGAGAGCCGTCTTGGTGATGTGGTTGGTGTAGTTCGACATCACCTTGAGGCTGGTGCCGAGAATGACTTCCAGAACCGTCTGCCGTGTGTAACCGGCAGCGAGGAAGGCCTCGACGTCAGCCGCGTCCGGCCAGCCGCGCGTCTCGTTGATGACAGCGGCAAAGGTGCGCAGGGCTTCCAGCTTCGGGTCAGCAATAGGTGTGCCGTTGCGCAGAGCTTCGATGACGTCAGCGGGAACCTTCTGGCCCTGTGAAATCGTGGTGTGTGCTGCCATGCAGTAGGTGCAGCCGTTCAGACGGTTGTTCGTCATCAGGATGATCTGCTGCTCGGTCGCGCTGAGGTTCGTTTTGTCGAAAATGCCGGAAAGCGTCAGATAGCCTTCGAGCAGCGCCGGGGCTTCAGCCATGTTGCCGAGAAGGTTGGCTTCAAAACCAAAGGCTTTCTTTGCGCCTTCCAGAAACGGCTTGGAGGCTTCGGGAGCGGTGGCGATGGAGTAGGTGGTGAATTCGGTCATCGGAGTGTTCCTTGGCGTCTGTGGTGTTTGTTTAAACCGTTCGGTATAAACAAAGTGCGCAGTCTGTACCGAACGGTTAATACTCAGGCAAAAATTTTTCTGCGGAGAATATTTATGAAATTAAATCAATAGCTTGTGACTTGATTGCCTGCAGCTGATCCTTTGAGAAGACACCACGTGCCAGGACTCGAAGGCCTACAACCAGCGCCACCAGCCCGATGGAGGCCACGTCCGGATTTACGGATTTGGGGATGGCACCGGTCTGATGTCCCAGCTCGATCTGCTGTTTGAAGAAGGCCTCGATATCCGCCATGCCGGACTTAACGGTATCACCCGTGTCTTCATCAAGATTGGGTAGATCAAGGGCCGTGTTGACGAGCAGGCAGCCCTTCTTTTCTTCATCACCAAGGCTTTGTGCGATCAACGCATCGAACAGGTTGGTAATGGCGGCAACAGGGTCTTCCAGTTGAGACAGGCGGTAAAGGGCCGCCCTGTGCTGCTCGCGCTCATACTTCAGCAAGCTCAGTGTAAAGAGCTGCTTCTTGCTGCCAAAGGCATTGTAGAAGCTGCCCTTGTTGATGCCAGTCGCCTTTAGAAGATCACTCAGTGACGTTGCTTCATAGCCTTTCGCCCAGAATATTTCTGTCGCGCGATCGATGGCCTCTTCGACGTCAAATGCTTTTTCCCAGGGCATGGTGTGTCTCCTAACAACTTCAGGGACTGGCATTTTTCTTCACCTAGCCAGTTTGGACCGATTGGTCAAGTTCTTGTATCCTGAGCAAGGTCCAATGACTGCAATGGTCATTATCAATGAGGGCTTTGACGAGACAGCGCGTATTGGCGGCTTCTTGGGTTGATCTGGCTTCTCATGCCGCCGTTTGGAAAAGGCCCTGCTGCTGACGACGGTTGCGGGCCCCCGCAACTAAAAATACCGACACTCCCATAAGGGACGTGTCGGTTTTCTGCTTTCGGGCCCGGGTTTCCGCCAGGTCCTGCCGTCCCTCCGCCGCAGAGTCAAGGATCTCCTAGAGATCCCTCGCAGCAGCGTGGATCAACTTGCGCCTCTACCGCCTCGCATGCGGTCGCGAAAAGGCATTCGTTCGCGAGCTGCTCTGCATCGCTCGGTATGGCGTGACAGCTCCTCGTGGATCGTTTGGCGCTGCGGCTGGAGCGACGGCCCGGGCTGAGACAGGTTGGTGCCTCGCCGCCGGCAGGGAGACTCTGCGCCGACGATAACGGTGGACCCGGGTCGCCAGCGAGTCGATGAATGCAACGGCGACAAACAGCAAACCATAGAACACAGCCATAGCTGCGGAGGTGGCCGCGTTCAGGACATAGGCGATCCAGAATCCCCCGAGGGCTCCCACGGTGGCGAAAACGGCCGTGAGGACGAGCATGACTGAGAGGCGTCGGCTTACCAGGTGGGCGGTCGCGGCCGGAACGACCACCAGCGATATCACGAGGATGGCTCCGGCGGCATGGAAAGCAGCGACCACGGTGACCGACACCAGGAACATGAACGCGGTGTTCAGCAGTCCGGTGCGCAGGCCCAGGACAGTCGCGAACTGATCGTCGAAGGTCGTCACCTTGAGCTTGGGGTAGAAAACCGCGATGAAGGCGACGTTCACGGCCAAAACGGCGAGCATGACGTACAGGTACTGGGGGCCAATCGATACGCCGTTCACGATGAGCGGGCGAAAGGCAGCCAGATTCAGGTCGCCGACGAGGACGACATGCGTGTGAAGGTGGACGTGGCTGAAGTCCAGGGTGATGAGGATGACGCCGGCAGCGAAGAGCGCGGGGAAGATCAAGCCTTGCGGAGCGTCTCCGGTGATCAAGCCTGTGCGGATCAGCCACTCGTTGCCGAGCACGACCAGCAGTCCGGCCAGCGCTGCGCCGAAGATGAGCCAGGGTGAATTCAGATCAAGTGTGAAAGCGTAGCCGACGACGATCCCGGGCAGGACGGCGTGAGCGATTCCCTCCACGAGCATAGAGTTCCGTCGCAGGACAACGAACGCGCCAGGCAGAGCGCACGCCAGCGCGGTGACGACAGCTAGCAGGCTCGTACCGACAATGAAGCTCATCTGTCCGTCGTTTCGATGAGCAGCTCGCGCCGCAGGGTCTCACGAGCCCGGACACGGCGCAGTGCGGTGGTGAGAACGCTGCGCCGCGGCGAAGCCAGCAGCGAAATCAGGAATATCACGAAGAGTGTCAGAACGATCAAGGGCCCGGTCGGGACGTTGCCGAGGGCGACCGACAGATATGCTCCGACGCCGCTTCCGATCGCTCCGAACGCGCCGGACAAGGCGACCAAGCCAGGCAGGGTGCTGGTCCACTGCCGGGCTGCGGCGGGCGGTGTGACGACGAACGCAATCATGAGCACGACGCCGACCGCCTTGACGCCGATCACGATGGCGATGACGATCGTGGTGAACATAAGCGTATCGATGACGCCGGCGCGGAAGCCGAGCATCGTCGAGAGGACCGGATCGAAGGTCCGCAGCGTGAACTCTTTCCAGAACACCAGCATCAGGACCAGGGCCACGGCCCCCACGGCGGTGCTGGTGACCAGGTCCGCGATCGTGATGACAGAGGCGTTGCCGAATAGGTAGTCGTCGATGCCGCCCTTTCCGGCGAACGGGCCGTTGGTAATGATGCGCAGCAGAAGCATGCCGGCGCCGAAGAAGACCGTCAGCGAGATGGCCATGGCCGTGTCGATCTTGATCTTCGTCCGCGCTGCGATCGAGTTGGCGAAAAGCGCCGCGAGTGTGCCGGTGGCGACTGCGCCGACGATCACGCCCAGCATGTTGCGCCCGCCCACGCCCAGGACCACGACCGAGGTCAGGAAGACCAGCAGCGCACCAGGTAGGGCGGAGTGGGCGACGACGTCGCCAATCAGGGATTGTTTGCGCAGATATGCGAACGACCCCAGGGCGCCGGCCACGAGCCCGATCACGGAGCTGCCGAAGAACACCATCCGGAAGGTGTGGTTACCGAAGAACTCGATCGGGTCTATCACGGAGCTACACGGCAGTTTCCAGGAATGCCTCGGCACCTTCGCGGGCTTCGTAGGCGGTGCGGATGTTCTCCTTGGTGAAGACCTCGTCCGCCGGACCTGAGGCGACCACGCTGCCGTTGAGCAGCGTCACCTGGTTGCAGTAATCCCGTACGGTGGCGAGGTGATGATGTACGATCACGCAGGTCTTTCCTTGGGCGCTGAGGTCATGTAGCACCTCGACCATCGCTTGCTGACTCTTCGCGTCGATGCTCTGGAACGGTTCGTCCATGAAGTACAGGTCCGGAGCCTGCACGAGGCTACGGGCGAGGAAGGCCCGCTGGCGCTGCCCGCCGGACAACTCACCGATCTGCCGGGAGGCGAGCTCGGGGATGCCTGTCTGCTCCAGCGCAGCCATCGCTCGAGCTCGCTCGGTCTTGCCGGGGCGCCGGAACCAGCCCAGCTCGCCGTAGGTCCCCATCGTGACCAGATCGATGACGGTGGTCGGGAAGTCCCAGTCCACGCCCGTGCCCTGGGGCATGTAACCGACCCGGCGACGGACCTGATCCAAGGGTCGTCCGAAGAATCCCGAGGTGCCGGAAAGCGGCTTCACGAGGCCGAGCATGGCCTTGATGAGCGTCGACTTTCCGGCACCGTTGGGACCGACGATGCCCATCACGCTGCCGACCGGGACGCTGAAGTTCACCCGGCGGAGCACCGGGTCGGCGCGATACGCGACCGACAAGTCCCAAGTCTGACAGGCGACGGCGCCGTTCTTATACTCCACCAGTGCCCAGCGCCTCTGCGACGGTGCGAGCGTTGTGGCGGAATACGCCCAGGTAGGTGTCGACCCCGGGCTCGGCGCCCAGCGAGTCCGCGAACAACTCGTTGTCGGAGACCTCGACCTCCCAGCCCAGGGCGCTGACGGCCTCCTGGAGGCTGGTGATTGCCTGGGGGTTAGCCAGGTTGTCCTGGAATATGACCGGAATCTTGTTCTCGGCGATCAGCTCCGCCAGATCGCTCATCTCCTGGGGGCTTATCTGCGCGTCGGAAGACACGAAGTCGGTCGCATAGACCGTGATGTCGTAGGTCTCGCCGAAGTAGTTGAACGCGTCGTGCCCGGTAATCAGGATGCGCGACACTGCCGGGATCGTCGACAGCAGTTCCTCGGCCTCTGCGGCCGCGACCTCGATCTCGGCGATGTATGCCTCAGCGTTCGCCTGATACTGCGCGGCGCCGGCCGGATCGAGTTCGCCCAGCTTTTCGGCGATATACCCCACGACGAGCGACCAGGCTTCTGGGCTGTTCCAAACGTGTGGGTCGTGCAGCGCGTTGCCCTCAGCGTCGGTCTCGGGCCAGTCCAGAAGCAGCTCCTCGGGCAGCAACTCACCGACGGCGATCTGCTTGTCGCCCAGGCTCTCCAGCAGGTCGTCCATCCGGGCTTCCAGATGCAGACCGGTCCAGACCACCGCGTCGGCGTTCTGGATTGTCTCGATGTCCTGAGTCGACGGCTGGTAGGTGTGGGGATCGCCCCCTGGCCCGACCATCGTGGTGATCTCCGCCTCGGGTGCGATGTTCGCGACCGCGTCGGCCAGGTAGCCGGTCGTCGCGTATACCGTCAGGTTCTGAGCGAACGCAGCCGTTGCCGAGCCCGCCAGCAGCAGTGCGGCACTGACTGCCACGCCGATTCCTGAGGTCCATCTAGAGTGTGTTTGCATCACGCTACCTCTCTGTTGTTCCCAAAGCGGTCTTTCGTCACACGTCACTAGGCAGCGGTCGAGGGCGGTGTGCCATCGTGTCAGCGGTTCGGAATAGTGCGTTCCCTATCCAACCTGCCCATCCCGCAGCTCAGAAGTGAAACCAGTGTGGGTCTGGATCCGTGAACTCGCAGCAGGGCACATAACCCTGAGTGGATGCAAATGATAATTATTCTCATACAAGGTTCTTGTCCAGAGGCTAAATGAAGGCGATCCCGACCCTGAGCGTCGGTTGTTGGAAGCCCGTCCTTGTCCGCCATCTGCTCGACAGTTGCAGGCGCTCCGAACTCCCGCAGCATCTGCGCCAGAGTCTGCTGTCGACACCAACGCTTTTGCCCAACCCGCCTCACCTGCTCAATCGGCCTCTTGTGGACTAGGCTGGCTTCTCACACCGCAGCTTGGAAAAGGCCCTGCTGCTGACGACGGTTGCGGGCCCCCGCAACCAGCCTGCGTTTACACCTGGCGATGGGATGGGAAGCAACGTCGATCTTATCGAGGCGACCTGAAGCCGTCGTTCGGGTCGTCGGAGGGTAATCATGTCCCAGTGGGCAAACAGAGCTTTCGCTGCACGGGCTCGAATGTTAGCCCCCACTGATTGCGTGTCCCCGAAGGCTGTGCCTGTGGTGGGTCGCGTTGCGGAAGGTTTCTACCGCCGCCAGATGAGGATCAATGCCCCGGCGAGGCCAAGCAAGGCAACCGGCGCGAAGGTCGCACCTGGTACGAGGTCGACGAGCAAGCCTGTCGCCGCAGGGCCGACCATGCCTCCGGCGGCATAGGCCAGCGAGAAGGCCGACGCGCCGGCGATGAGCATCGCACCGCCGTGCTCGCGCCCTAGGATGGCGAGCGCGCTGGTATAGATACCGAAGAAAGCCGCTCCGCCGAGGGCGCCGAGTAGCCAGACCAGCGTGCCGGTGGCAGGCACGACCATGAGAAGACCGAAGGCAAGGCCGGTTGCCGCAAAGCAACCGGCCGCCACCCGCCAGCGATCCGCGTGGTCAAGCAAGACGCCGACAAGCGGCTGAGCCCCGACCATACCCATGTGAACGACAGCCACGAAAGTCGCGGCTGCAGCGACACTGGACCCACCTGCGGTCAGGTGCAGCGGCGAGAGTGAAAGGACGATGGCGTCCACAAAGCCGAAGCCCAGCACCAGGAACAGCAGCAGCGGCGCGGCGCGCGCGAAGCGCGGCAGGTCTGCGAGTACGAGCTTGTCGGGCTCGACCTTGGCGCGTCGCGACATGAGCGCCAACCCGAAAGCCACCAGCGAGACGAGCACGGCACAGGCGGCGAAGGCAAGGCCGTCCTCGGTGCCCAAAAGGGGGATGGCGAGCGGCCCGATCACAAAGCCGGTGCACATGCCCGCGCCGTAGAGGCTCGACACGCGCCCGCGCACCCTATCCGCGGTGGCCGCATTCAGCCAGGCCTCCCCGAAGACGTAGATCGCGTTGACGCAGAAACCCAAGGCGAAGCGCAGGACGAACCACGCCGTCATCGACTCGGTCGCAGCGAAGCCGGCGAGCGAGACCGCCGCGCCCAACAGGCCCGCTATGATCGCTTGCCCTGCCCGCAGATGTCGCGTCAAAGCCGGCACGGCCAGCACGGAGGTGGCGAGACCGAGCATGAAGGCGGCCGCGTTCAGCCCGACCACCGTGTCCGACGCGCCGCGTTCGGCCAGGAGCAGCGAGATCAGCGGGTAGGTGAGGCCTTGGGCCACGGCGAAGACCGTGATGCCAATGGTCACCGTCGCCACCGACCACCAATCGGTTGCGGCCAGTGCCGGGGCGGGAATGGGGCGGGTAGGGGCCATCGCTTGTCGTTCTATGGGGTTTTCATGGGGGTTGGCTAGGTGGTGAAAGAGTTCGCCGCAGCAAAATCTCTCAACGCGGCCAGACGGATCGCTTGCGCCATTGCCTACGGGTCCGTCCGCGCTTTCTTCTGCAGACCGACGCAGGCCTTCGAACGTCTATCGCCAATGACCGCTTCGGCCACATGCGTTCGCTTGGAAAAGGCACCTGCAGCTCACGGCGGCCGCGTTCCGTCGCAACCGCCTTCGATATCGTTCCTGATTGGTCTTTCTCTTCCATCTCCGTGCCTTTGCCGATCTCTAGGCGTGCAGGCGCCTGTGAAGGCTTATCGGCATTTGCGGTACGTGTGGATTTCGTAGGGAGTGGTTCAATCTCAGCCGCGCGTATCATCACTCCCTTGCGCATCGCCGTCTTCTTCGGGATTTCTGCTGGGTCCCTGTGGCGCTGCAGCTGGCGTTGTGCGGTGACGCTGCCGGAACTGGGTCGGCGTCAGACCTTCGTGGTTGCGGAAGGCACGTTCGAAAGCGGTCGCATCCGAGTAGTTCAGCAGCTCTCCGATTTCGGCGGTTGTCCACGTCTGGTTCGCCAGCAGCCGACACGCGACCCGCATGCGGCAGTCGGCCAGGAGCTCTTAGAAGTCTGCGCCCTCGGCCTCCAGCCGCAGCGCCCGGGTGACTGTCGCAACGTCGGTGCTGAGCCTCGGCCCGAAGATGCAGAGACTCACGAGCGCCAGGTTTGGTGGAGAGGGACGTGGAGATCGTTCACTGTTCTTTCGGACTCCAGCGCAAGGACGTTGGTCTGGCCGACGCGGTCGCCGGCTTGGTGGCCCAGGGTCGTTTGGTCGTTGCGGCTGCGCCCGCACGGGGAGGGCCGGTGTTCCCGGCCGCGTACCCCGGCGTCATTTCGGTGCAGGGGGACGCGCGCTGCGAGGCTGGAGTCTGGTCCTGGCTCAACCTCCCAACCGCCGAGTTCGGCGCTTGCCCCTCATTGGCAAAGGGATCGGAGGTCGCCGGGGCCAGCGTCGCGGCGGCCTACTTCACCGGGCATGTCGCGAACCTGCAGGCAAGGGGTGTCGACGACCTTCACACCGCGCTCCGGTCAAGGGCGGCCTTCGTCGGACGCGAACGGCGCGGCCGCCCGACAGTCCCGCTGCAGCCGGAGCAATGACGCCCGATTGCAGGCTGTCATGACGGAGTCCAGTCGGCGGTTTTGGTCCGGAGGGACCCTCGCGGCTCTGCGTCTCTCGGGTATCTACACGCTCGTCTCGCTCCTCGGATGCGATTTCCTCGGTCCGGTCCTTCTCCTGATACAATGGACGCTGTTCGGCGCGAGACCGTCGTCGAACAGGTTCACCATGCGATTGCCCTCGGTACGACTTATTCAGTGAAAGACTGCAGGACGCTCAAGCTGTTCACTGAGATCCAAAAAAGCTATGAAAGACATCTCTTAGCCTGCTGGCACAGCCGAGACATGCAGACGCCTGAAACCTATAGATTCTCCGTCGCCCCGATGATGGACTGGACGGACCGGCATGACCGCTACTTCCTGCGTTTGATCTCGCGGCGAGCCCGGCTCTACACCGAGATGGTGACGACCGGGGCGCTGCTGCATGGCCGGACGGCGCGGTTTCTCGCTTTCGATCCGGCGGAGCATCCGGTCGCACTGCAGCTCGGCGGCAGCGAACCGTCGGCGTTGGCCGACTGTGCGCGGTTGGCCGAGGAGTGGGGTTACGACGAGGTCAATCTCAACGTCGGCTGTCCTAGCGACCGGGTGCAGAACGGTCGCTTCGGCGCCTGTCTGATGGCCGAGCCGGCGCTGGTGGCGCGCTGTGTTGCTGCCATGCGGGCGGCGACGCGACTGCCGGTGACGGTGAAGTGCCGGATCGGCATCGACGCGCAGGATGACTATGCCGACTTCCGGGCCTTCGTCGATGTGGTCGCGGGGGAGGGCGGGGCCGAAACCTTCATCGTGCATGCCCGCAAGGCCTGGCTGCAGGGGTTGAGCCCGAAGGAGAACCGCGAGATCCCGCCGCTGCGCTACGAGCTGGTGCATCGCCTGAAGCAGGAGCGGCCGGAGTTGACCGTGGTTCTGAACGGCGGGCTGACCGATTTGGAGACAGCGGAGGCGCAGCTTGGCCATGTTGACGGTGTGATGCTCGGCCGCGCCGCCTATCAGGATCCCTGGATCCTGGCCGAGGTCGACCGCCGCGTCTTCGGCGAGGCCGGTCCGACGCCGAGCCGCGAAGCGGTGCTGGAAGGGATGAAGGCTTACTTGGTTCGGCAGCGAGGCCAGGGCGTCCCGGCCAAGGCTGTTGCTCGCCACCTGCTTGGTCTCTTCAACGGTTTGCCGGGCGCCCGCGCCTGGCGTCGCGAACTCAGCGAAACCATGCGGGCGCCGGAAGCCGGTCCGGAGATCCTCGATCGGGCCTATGCGCAGGTTGCCCAGGCGCTGGCCCGTCGCGCGGCCGCCTGAGAGAATTTCGTTCGCCGACCTATATGCGGGCCGCTCCCGGGAGCTATAGTGCCTGGGTTTAGGGCTTGGGGTCGGAACACCTGAAAAACGAGAGCGATCGAGATGGCGCAAGACCTGCCGGCATGGCTGACGGCTGCACTGGACTACCTGCCACAGTGGTTCGAATTTCAGATGCGGGTAAGTGAACAACCCGGCTGCGTGGTCGCGGTCGCGCACAAGGGAGAAGTGGTCTGGGAGCGGGCCTTCGGCAGCGCCGATCTCTCCGCAAAGCGCCCTTTGACCCCGCGCCACCGGTTCCGCGCCGCGTCCCACTCCAAGAGTTTCACGGCGGTGGGCATTCTGCGGCTGCGGGAGGCGGGCAAGCTGCGCCTCGACGATCCGGTCGGCGACTACGTCGAGGGGCTGCACCCTGCCGTGGCGGAGGCGACGCTGATGCAGTTGCTGTCCCATGGCGCGGGCTTGGTGCGCGACGGCGGCGACTCGGGCCATTGGATGAATCGTCGGTCCTTTCCCGACCGCAAGGCGCTGCTGGCTGCCCTCAAGATGCCGCCGGTCATCGACGGCAGCACGCGGCTGAAGTATTCGAACCACGGCTACGCCCTGCTCGGCCTCGTCATCGAGGCGGTGACCGGCGAGCCTTATCGAGACTGGATTCGGCGCGAGGTCGTCCAGGTGGCAGGGCTGAAAGAGACCGAGCCCGACGGGCCGCCCGCCAAGTCGGTCCCCTTCGCTCGTGGACACAGCGGCAAGCTGCCGCTCGGCGAGCGGGTCGTGGTACCGAACGAGAGCGAAACCAAGAGCTTCGCGGCCGCCGGTGGTTTCGTCGCGACGGCGGCCGATCTGGCGCGCTTCTTTGCCAGTCTCGATCCTGCCGCCAAAAGCAGCCTGCTACGGCCGGCAAGCCGCCGCGAGATGGTGCGCGCCCAGTGGCGCGATCCCTATTCCAGCGTGGAGCGGCACTACGGCCTTGGGACCATCAGCGGCAAGGTCGGCGACTGGGCGTGGTTCGGCCACAGCGGGTCTTTTCCGGGAACCATAAGCTGCACCTTGGTCTTGTCCGGCCGGGATCTCTGCCTGTCGATCGCCACCAACGCGGTCGACGGTTTCGCCAATCTTTGGGCCGGTGGCGCGGTGCAGATTCTGCGCGCCTTCGCGACGGAGGGGGCGCCTTCTAAGAAAACCGGGGCCTGGAGCGGCCGTTGGTGGGGCCTGTGGGGCGCGGTCGACCTGGTTGCGATGAAGGATCATGTAAAGGTCGCCGGCCCGGCTCAGATGAATCCCTTCCTGGACGCGACCGAGATCGCCGTGACCGGCAAGGATAAAGGTCGCATTCGTCTGGCCGGCGCGTTCCAGAGCCACGGCGAAGACGCCCGTCTGGTTCGCGACCCCGACGGGGCTTTGCGCGAGCTCTGGTTGGGCGGTGTTCAGCTCGTGACGGAGGCGGCGCTGACAAGGGAGCTCAAGCGGCAGTCCAAGAAGGCCCAGACGGCAAAACAGACGGCCAAGCCGACTGCCAAACGCAGGCCGGGGGCTTAGGCTACCAGCCGATGTAGTCCTCGAAGTCACCGACCGACTGTTCCCAGAGCCTAAACGTGCTCAGGATACGTGCGCGCGTGATACCGCCGGCAAAGTCCAGGTCCTGCTCGAGAATCGGGTCGCCTTCGTTGTCCCGCCAGGCCCGGCTGAAGCGGCGTTCCTCGTTCCAGCCGTTGATGCTCTCGAGATCGATACCGTCGGCGAGATCGTAGCCGACGCGGAACATCACGTCTTCGCAGTAGCCCGGAGATCCCAGGTCGCAGTTGTAGAACTCGATGCGAAAGGTCGAGCCGCCGACCGAGGACTCGATCAAGGGGTCGCCGTAGTCGTCCTTGCTCAGCTTTGCCCTATAGCCTTCATCTTCCAGCAGCGCCGCCAAGTCCGGTCCGGAGATCTCCGTGTAAACCATCGCCTCAAGCTGTTGGGCAAAACTCGGCATGGCCGATGCCAACAGGCAGATGCAAGCGCTCGAAACCCATCGCCACATTTGTAGACCTCCAGAAATGACAAGAGTCGATTGTATAAACTAGAAACCCTGAGCGGAAGCCGGAGACGTCGGCGGCCTTAGATCTTCTGCAGCACGGGCTCCAGCGCGGCCAGTACATCCTCGACGATATGCGCCTGGGCTTGCGTGAAGGTCTTTGCGGCGGCGCCGCGCGCGTGGCGCAGCGCCGGATCCTGCAGCAAGCGTCGCAGCGCGGCGGTCAAGGCTTCGCCGTCCTCGACCTGTTCCAGGGCCTCGACGCGTTTCAGCCCGGCGACGGCGGCGTCGTTCTTTTCGCTGTAGGGTCCGAACAGCAGAGCACAGCCGAGGCGGGCGGCCTCCAGGGGGTTCTGGCCGCCGCGGTCGACCAGTGAGCCGCCGACGAAAGCGATGGGACAGAGACGGTACCAGAGGCCCAGCTCACCCAGGGTGTCGGCGACATAGACCTCGGTCTCGGCCCGTGGGTCCGCGCCGCTGCTGCGCAGCTGCGCCGACAGCCCGAGCGCCTGAGCCTCCGCGACGACCTCCGGCCCTCGGGCCGGATGGCGGGGAACGATCACCGTCAAAAGACCTGCGGCCTCGTCGGCCAGCGCCCGATGCGCCGCCAGGGCGGCAGTTTCCTCTCCGGGATGAGTCGAAGCCGCAAGCCAAACCGGGCGCCCGCCCAAATCGCTTTGCAGCTCTTCCAGCTTGTCCGTATCGACCGCCAGAGGCGGACCGGCGAACTTCAGATTGCCGAGGCAAGCGATCGGGCGCTGCCCGAAACGGCCGAGCCGTTCCGCGTCGTCCGGCGTCTGGGCCAGGACCAGGTCGAAGCTGTTCAACAAGGCGCGCAGAAGCGGTGCGGCGTACGACCAGTTTCGGGCCGAGCGGCGGGAGATCCGCGCGTTGACAAGGGCCAGGGGCAGGCCCCGCGCCTTGGCCGACCGGATCAAGGTCGGCCACAGCTCGGACTCGACCAGCACCCCGGCGGACGGGCGCCAGTGCTCCAAGAAACGCTTTACCGCCCGCGGGTCGTCGAACGGCAGATACTGGTGCATGACTCCGGCGGGTAGAAGGGTCGCGCAACGGCGGGCAGCGGTGGTGGTCACGGTCGTGACCAGCACCTCGGCCTGCGGCCGATCCTGTCGCAGGCGCTGCACCAGGGGGACGATGGAGACGGTTTCGCCGACGCTCGCCGCATGGATCCAGATCAGGGAGCCTGGCGGCCTGGGCAGGGTTGCTTCGCCCCAACGTTCGCCCAGACGCACAGCGTCTTCTCTGCCGGCCTTCACGCGCCGCGCCAGCAGGCGGTGCAGGACGGGGCGCGCGAGACGGAAAGCCAGTCGGTAGGTGGTGAAGGCGGTGGCGGCGAGCATCTCAGAACGATTGTCAGGCAGTGCGGTCGCAGCCGCCGCGCGGAGGAGGTGGGGAAGACGCGAATTGGCGACCTAAACGGAGAACCCCGACCGTCCACGCCAACCCTCAGTAACAGCGCCTTTCTACCGCCCGCCCGCCCTCTAGGCCAGGATATCCGAAAGCAGGTCTTCGCTTCCCGGCTGTGCGAATGCAGCGAACTTGCCGGAGCGTCCGGCTTGGTCATTTCCTGTTGCTGCAACGCGGCGAGGCGCGATTGACAAGCCCGCCCGCAGACGTGCTGAATGCGGTCAAGCGCGGCAAGCGCGCGCGGCTCCAGGCCGCAGTCGGTGAGGCTTAGTCACGGGGAGTTTGGAACGGTGAAGATCACCAAGAAAGCGCTGCTGCTCGCTTCCAGCTTGACGCTGGTTTTCGGAACGTCCGGCCTTGCTCAGGCCGCCGGCGAGTTGAACATCTACAACTGGTCCGACTACATCGGTGAAACGACCATCGCGGATTTCGAGGCCGCGACCGGGATCGATGTCACCTACGATGTCTACGACAACAACGAAGTCGTCGAGGCCAAGCTGCTCGCCGGCAACTCCGGCTACGACATCGTCGTACCCACGGCGCTGCCCTTCCTGGCGCGCCAGATCCAGGCCGGCGCGCTGCAGCAGCTCGACAAGTCGATGATCCCCAATCTGGGCAACCTGGACCCGGCCTTGATGGAGCGTGTCCAGGCGGCGGATCCGGACAACCTCTATGGGGCCATCTACCAGTGGGGCACCAACGGTATCGGCGTGAATGTCGAGAAGGTGACCGAAATTCTCGGCGAGGTCCCGAACTCCTACGACCTGCTGTTCGACCCCGAAACGGTGGCGAAGCTGAGCAACTGCGGCGTCACCATCCTCGATTCCGCCGACGAGGTCATGGATGTGGTCGCCAACTACCTGGGTCACGATCCGCACCACGAAGATCCGGCGATCCTGGATGAGGTGACCGCCCATCTGGAGGAGATTCGGCCCCACGTCAGGTATTTCCACTCGTCGCAGTACATCAACGACCTGGCCAACGGCGATATCTGCGTGGCCATGGGCTTTTCCGGCGATATCTTCATCGCTGCGGCCCGCGCCGAAGAGGCGGGCAACGATGTCGAGATTCAATACATCATCCCCGAAGAGGGGACACTGGTCTGGTTCGACATGCTGGCGATCCCGGCCGATGCGCCGAACCTCGAGAATGCGCACAAGTGGATCGATTTCGTGCTGGAGCCTGAGAACATGGCCGGCATCACCAACTATGTCTGGTACGCCAATGCGGTCCCTGCCTCTCTGGAGATGGTGGACGAGGAGGTCAGGACCGACCCGGCCATCTATCCGAGCGAAGCGGTGCAGGAGAAGCTCTTCTCGGCCGCCATCAAGAGCCCCCGCTACAAGCGGCTGGAAACCCGCGCCTGGACGCGTGTGAAGACCGGCCAGTAAACGGCGGTCTGGACACCATTCCTGTCACGTCGGAGCGGCGCATGGATCAGGTAGGCGACGCGACGGCCCAGCCACCTGGCCGCCGGCCGGCTGCGGAGTTCTCGGACACCCCCTGGCTCGATCCCGCGGCCAGGCCCTTCATCGACGTGCGCGGGGTGACCAAGAAGTTCGGGGACTTCGTCGCCGTCGACGATGTCGATCTGCAGATCTATCGCGGCGAGCTTTTTTGTTTGCTGGGCGCCTCGGGCTGCGGCAAGTCCACGCTGCTGCGCATGCTTGCCGGTTTCGAGCCGGTCACCAGCGGGCAGATCCTGATCGATGGCACCGACATGGCCGGCATCGCGCCCTACGAGCGGCCGGTCAACATGATGTTCCAGTCCTATGCTCTCTTCCCGCACATGACGGTGGAGAGCAATGTCGCCTTCGGTTTGAAGCAGGAACGTCTGCCGCGTGGGGAAATCAAGGATCGGGTCGCGGAGGTCCTGCAGCTCGTACAGCTCTCGGCCTTTGCCAAACGCAAACCTCATCAGCTTTCCGGCGGGCAGCGTCAGCGGGTGGCTCTGGCACGCTCCCTGGTCAAACGCCCCAAGGTCTTGCTGCTGGACGAACCCTTGGGCGCGCTCGACAAGAAGCTGCGCGAGCAGACCCAGTTCGAGCTGATGAACATCCAGGACGAGGTCGGCATCACCTTCGTGGTCGTCACCCACGACCAGGAGGAGGCCATGACTCTTTCGACCCGCATTGCGGTGATGAACCAGGGCCGCATCGCGCAGGTCGGCACCCCCAGCGAGATCTACGAGTTCCCGGGCAACCGCTTCGTTGCCGACTTCATCGGCTCGATCAACCTCTTCGAAGGCCGGGTCGCCTACGAGACCGACGAGTTCGTCGCGGTTCACTGTCCGGAGCTCGAAAGCGAACTGCAGATCGATCACGGCCCCTCCGTGCAGGAAGGGCAAAAGGTCTGGGTCGCGATCCGTCCGGAGAAGATCGCGATCCAACCGGACTCCGGCGGGGCGTTGCCGGCCGAGAATGCCGCGCGCGGCGCCGTCGAGGGTTTGGGCTATCTCGGGAGCGAGACGATCTATCGGGTCCGTCTGGGGGAGAACCAGGGCGTGAGCCCGAATGGCGGACGGATGATCGAGGCGACGGCCCCCAACCTGACCCGGTCCGCGCGCCGGACCGTCGACTGGGACGACAACGTGGTTCTGACCTGGGACAGCGCCGCCGGCGTCGTTCTGACGAGCTGACGGCTGGGGAGCCCCACCCCATGGCCGACAGCGCCGCACCGTCAGAGCCCTTAGCCGAGCAACGATTCCCAAGATCGTCCTGGCGGCGGATCGGGCGACTTGGCGGCCGCGGTGGCCGCGGGCTGGTGATTGCCATCCCCTATCTCTGGCTGGCCTTCTTCTTCCTGCTACCTTTTCTGATCGTCTTCGCGATCTCCCTGTCAGAGGCGGCGATCGCGCGCCCTCCCTTCCGGCTCGTCGAGGACCTGGGGTACGGCCTCTATCAAGTCACGGTCAATCTCGGGAACTACTTGTTTCTGCTGACCGATTCCCTCTACGCGGTCGCCTACCTCAACTCCGTGAAGATCGCTGCGATCTCCACTCTGGTCGCCCTCTTGCTCGGCTACCCCATCGCCTATGGCATCGCGCGCTCCGGCACCGCCTGGCGCAACGTGCTGCTGCTGTTGATTATCCTGCCGTTCTGGACCTCGTTCCTGCTTCGCGTCTATGCCTGGATCGGGATCCTCAGGGACAACGGTTTGATCAACAATTTCCTGCTTTGGCTGGGCATCATCGATCAGCCGCTTCCCCTGCTGTACAACGACTTTTCGGTCTACATCGGGATCGTCTACTCCTACCTGCCGTTCATGGTGCTGCCGCTCTACGCTAACCTGGAGCGGCTCGATCCCTCGCTGCTGGAGGCCGCCGCCGATCTCGGCTGTCCGCCCTGGAAGAGCTTCCTCACCGTGACACTGCCCCTGTCCCTGCCGGGGATCGTAGCCGGCTGCCTGTTGGTCTTCATTCCGGCGGTCGGCGAGTTCGTGATTCCGGCTCTGTTGGGCGGTCCGGACACCTTGATGATCGGCCGCGTGCTCTGGAACGAGTTCTTCAGCAACCGCGATTGGCCGGTCGCCTCCGCCGTGGCCATCGCCATGCTGCTGCTTCTGGTCGTGCCGATCATGATCTTCCAGCGCTATCAAATGAAAGAAGGGGCCAGATGAAGGAAGACGCCAGATGAACGACGGCGGTCAGATCTGATGCGGCGACGCTCCACCTTCCTGCTGACGGCCATGTGCTTCGGTTTCGCGTTTCTGTACGTGCCGATTTTCTCGCTGATCGTCTATTCCTTCAACGAGTCCAGGCTGGTGACCGTCTGGGGCGGCTTTTCGACCAAATGGTATGGCGAACTGCTGCGCGACGAGCAGGTGCTGGAGGCGGCCCTGCTGTCGCTGCAGATCGGCGTGGTGACGGCCACGGCCGCGGTGCTGCTCGGCACCCTGGCCGGGCTCCTGCTGGCCCGCTTCGGGCGATTCCGCGGGCGCCTGCTGTTTTCCGGCATGGTTTCGGCGCCGCTGGTGATGCCTGAGGTGATTACCGGCCTGTCGCTGCTGTTGCTCTTCGTCAGTGCGGAGGAGCTGATCGGCTGGCCGTCCGGGCGCGGCATGGACACCATCACCATCGCCCACATCACCTTCTGTATGGCCTACGTCGCGGTGATCGTGCAGTCGCGCCTGTCCAACCTCGACGAATCGGTGGAGGAAGCGGCGATGGACCTGGGGGCCCGACCGGCCAAGGTCTTCCTGGTCATCACCCTTCCGATCATCGCACCGGCGCTGATCTCCGGCTGGCTGCTGGCCTTCACGCTGTCGCTGGACGATCTGGTGATCGCCAGCTTCGTCTCCGGTCCCGGATCTTCGACCTTGCCGATGGTGATTTTTTCCAAGGTTCGTCTTGGCGTCAGCCCGGATATCAACGCTTTGGCGACGATCATCATCTTGATTGTGACAGTCTTCGTCGTCATCGCCGGAGTGCTGATGAGCCGCCAGGAAAAGGTCCGCGCCCGGGATGCCCAGCAGGCACTCCAGACCGGCGGTTAGCCAGCGAAGTTTTCAGGCTTGAAGGCTGGTTACAGGCGCTGTGAGCTCAGGTACTCTTTCGGTCACAGACCAAAATGTGGCTGAACTCTGGCAGTTAGCGCGGAGGACGCCTATCTTTGTCACAGAAGAGCCACACCCAGTAGAGGTATTTGAGTGGTGTGAAATCGCTCGACGGCACTGTGACCGAAAGCAGCCCGTGGCGCATTTCATTAGGAATCGAAGGGTTGTGGCGCAAATGAGCGCCGACCCGAGTGCGGTTGCCAAGACGGCGACGGGCAGGTGACGGGGCGAAGCATGTCCAGGTATGGCCTGCAGACTGACAAGACGACAGCCCGCGGGCTTGTCCGGGCCGGCGCCACGCTGTGCGTTCTGGCGCCGCTGCTTGCGGCTTGTGCCGCGTTCCGGCTGCCGGGCGACGATTTGCCGGTGGAGCGAGATTACTCCAACATCGACCCGCTGATCGCCGATCTGCCCGACACGTCCTTCATCGGCTCGCCGCCCTTACCGCCGCGTCGGCCCGAACCGCCAGCCGGTCTTGCCCTCGCGCCGCCGATGTCCGCACCCTTCGGTGCGGTGGAAACGGTCACCGGAGTTGACACGCTGGTGGGCCTTGGTTTCGATCAGATGGAAGAACTTTTAGGTAGTCCTACTCTGCAGGAAGTCCAACCACCGGCTCAGATCTGGTCCTATAATGGTCCCGACTGTGTATTGAGCATCTTCTTCTATCCTCAGGTCGGGGGTGAGCAGTACCGCGCGCTCGCTTACGAGGTCGTCGAGCCTGCCCCCAGCGATCAGTCGGCGCAGCGTTGTTTCACTGCGTTGCTCGCTCAGCACCGCAAGCCCGCCCCAGAGGACGACGGGAGAACGGGTACGATCGATGATCCGCGCCCCGGATTGTCGGAAGTAACGAGCGAACAGCAACGTGGTTCAGAAGCGGCGCCGTCGGCAAACTAGACTTGGTGACGGGAGTACGATGAGATGAGTCAAGCCATGGCCCTACGCAGCCTACCGGAAGAAAGCTTCGCAAAGCGCGTCGTCCTGGTCGACGACGACGATCTTTTCCGGGAGTCGCTCGGGCTCAATCTCTCCGAGGAAGGCTACCACGTCGCCGATTTCGACAACGGCGAAGATGCACTGGCCTATCTGCTCGGCAAAGACTGCGAAGCCGATGTTGTGCTGCTGGATTGGCGCATGCCGGTCTTGGACGGACTGGGCGTTCTGCGCCGGCTGCGCGAAGCGCGCGTCGAGGTGCCGGTGATCTTCCTGACGGTCTTGAGCGACCAGATCTATGAGGAGGCGGCCCTGAAGTTCGGCGCAGTCGACTTCATCGAGAAGTCCCGTCGCCTCTCGATTATTCTCCAGCGTCTCAAGCTGATTACCGAGGGCACCAAGGCGCAGGGCGGCCAGACTCAATCTGAGAGCGAGGCGAAGATCTTCCGTCTCGGCAAACTGGAGCTGCGCACCGACATTCGCCGGGCGTTCTGGGATGGTCATCAGGTCGACCTGACCCTGACCGAGTACGCCATCGTGCATTTCCTGGCCGCGCGCACGGGCGCGGACATCACCTACCGGCAGATCTACGATCTGGTGCGCGGCAAGGACTTCGTGGCGGGCTATGGCGCCGATGGCTACCGTGCCAACGTGCGTGCCTTCATCAAGCGTATCCGCAAGAAGTTCCGCGACGTCGACGACACCTTCGAGGAAATCGAGAACTATCCTGGCTTTGGCTACCGTTGGCGCGATCCGTCGGAAACGAGTGACAGCTCCGGCTCTGGGGCACCGCTCGGCGGACTCGCTTAAAGGAGGCCTATGGCGGCGCTGGCGGAGGCAAACGGGCGCAATGACAGCGCCGCCGCGGCGGGCTTCGACGAGGAGCCCGAGACGGTTGCACGGGACGCCGACACCCCGAGCGCTCCGCCGCCGCGCAGCAACAACCGTCCGACGGTCGAGAAACCGCGGCGCCGGCTGATCAGTTCGCTTGTCAGCAAGCTGGTCGTTCTGCTGCTGGTTTTCACCCTGGTTCCGGTCATCCTCTATGACGTCTTCCAGCAGGCCGATGCCGAGAAGCAGCGGCTGCTGCTGGAATCGGTTCGCGAGCAAGGCCGCCTGGTGGCCGAGACCTTGAATCCGCTGCTTCAGCGGACGGAGCCCTCGCCGTTGCGGGAGCTTCCCGACGCCGTCGGGCGCCTCGGCACGGACGACACGCGCGTGAAGGTGCTGTTCAAGCCGCAGCAGGAATCAGGCGTCGAAGGCTTCTACTTCGTGGCAACGGATCCTCCGGTGCCGCCGGCCGTTCTCCAGGCCGAGCGAGCCCAACTGATCGAGCGCGGGGTTCTGGACAATCTGGTCGAGTCCTGCGAGGGCGAGATGCCGGTGGCCCTGCGCCACCGTAATCCCGAGGGGCAGATCGAGCTGCTGACCTCGATCACCCCGATCACCACGCCGCTTGGCTGCTGGGCGGTGGTCACCGTCAATTCGGGCGCCTTCCTCGGCACCTCGATCGGTCAGCCTTACTGGCAGACCTGGGAGGTCCGCACGGCCGTTTTGATCTACGTCGGCATGGCGATGTTGACGCTGGGCGTCTTCCTGCTGATCTGGCGCAACCTCATGCGGTTCCAGCGGTTGGCGCGGGAGATCCGGACGGGCCATCGCGACACGGGCTCCTTCGCCTCGGCCAACCGCGTCGATGAACTCGGGCCGGTTGCTGAGGAATTCGACCGTCTGACCCGCTCGCTGCAGGCCTCGGCCGATGACATCCGCCGCGCCGCGGAGGACAATGCCCACGCCTTCAAGACGCCGATCGCGATCATGCGGCAATCCCTCGAGCCGTTGCAGCGACTGGTGCCGGGGGACTCGACCCGGGGCCGGCGCGCGCTGGATGTGCTGGAGACCTCCATTGATCGGCTCGATCACTTGGTGAACTCGGCGCGACGGCTGGAGGAGACCACAGCCGAACTCCTGGATCCGCCGAACCAGGAGATCGACCTCTCCAACCTGACCCAGCGCATGCTGGGTGCCTATGCCGAGGCTTACGAGCGGCGCGGTCTGAAGTTCGCGGCCCGCCTGCAGCCCGGTGTCGTGGTGCGGGCCGGTGAAGATCTGCTGGAAACGGTGATCGAGAACGTGGTGGACAACGCCGTCGAGGTTTCGCCCGAGGGGGAACTGATCGATGTCATCCTGGAGCGGCGCGACGGCGTGGCCAAGCTGATCGTGCGCGACCGCGGCCCGGGCGTGCCCGCCGGACAGCTCGAACATATCTTCGAGCGATACGTTTCCCTGCGCGGGGAGATGAATGGCGCTGCGCAGCAGCTCGTTGCCACCCCCGAACCGCCGGCTCCTTCGGCGCCTAACGGCGGCTCGAGCGGAGAGGGCGGAGCACACCTCGGGATAGGTTTATGGATTGTGCGCCGCAACTTGCAGGCGGTGGGGGGAGACGTCTCCGCCCGCAACCTCAGGGAGGGTGGTTTAGAGATCATAATGCGCCTGCCCGTCGTGCAGTAACTACTTGTTAACTAATTGTTTACGTTAACCTTTCGTTAAGTTTCGTGTGACCGGCCTCTTACGCAATGCTGTCACACCTTTGGCACACCTAGGCCGTGTTTGCGCGTTTTACAGTTCTCTTGCACCTGCGGCGAGAGAGCGACCGGCCCACTCCAAATCTGGCCGATGCTCCAAGAGCCCAAAGACTTGGGACGAAGACTCGAAATGGCGTGGACAGTCACCTCACCAGCCACCGTGACGCAACCGGTCGCTCACGCTCTCGACGCCCCCAATGGCCGGTCGGACTACCCCCTAGTCCGACCGGCACCCCTTTCGTCCGGCAAGTCGCCGCGACCCGTCACGCGCGCTATTGAGCGTTTGTCCGACCTTCGTCTGACGGCGACGGTGGTGCGCGTCGATCTGGCGTGCGGCCCTGTGTCCTGCCGGGACCTTGCCATGACGCTGCGCAGCGACATGCTGCTGGCCGAACATCGCCCCGGCGTCGGTTTGGTGGTTTTGTATATCGGTCCGCGCCCGACAGGTCCGAATTGCGAGGCAACGATCGAAGCCCGGATCGGTCAGGAACTGACCCGCGTTCTCCTCAGCGAGCAACGCTACGATCTGCTGTCGTCTGCACGGGTTGCGATGGTGCATCAGGAGCTGGATCTTCTGACCGACGGCTTGCTCGACGTCGCCATGCGCGGCGCGGAGTCGATCCCTCTGGTTGATCTTCTGCCTCAGGCGGCCTGACCCTCTTCTCCTTTCAGACTGCGTTGGAGACCGGGGTAGTAGGCACCCAGCGTCACTGCGCGCATCCCCATGAAAATCAGCAGCGCGGCCCAGAGGCCGTCATTGCCGAAGGCGGGCGTCAAGAGGCGTTCGGCGGCGATGAAGAAGAGCAGCGAGACGATCATCGCATTGCGCATGGCCGCCGTTCGCGTGGCGCCAATGAAAATGCCGTCGAGCTGATACGACCAGATCGAGATCAGCGGCGAGGCCACCATCCAGGGCAGCATGGCTTCGGAGACGGCGCGCACTTCCGCGATATTGGTGAAGAGAGCGATCAGCCAGGATCCTGCCAGGGCATAAACCAGGGTGAAGAGCACGGCCAGCACCAGCGCCCAGACACCGGAGACGATGACGGCGCTGCGGAAGGCTTTGCGGCTTCTTGCGCCGACCGCACTGCCGGCCAGCACCTCGACGGCATGGGCGAAGCCGTCCAGACCGTAGGCGAGAAAGGCCTGGAATTGCAGCAGGACCGCATTGCCGGCCAGGGTGGCTTCGCCGAACTGGGCGCCGCTGCGTGCGAAGAGCGCGAAAACGAGCTGCAGGCAGGCTGTGCGTACGAAGATGTCGGCGTTGACCCGGACCAGCGCCAGCAGCCGCGCCCGGTCGCGCACCCGAGACCAGTCGACGGGTGCTGCCATTTTCCTGAGGGAACGGCGGACCAGCCATAGCCCCAGTCCCAGTGCCAGGTACTCGGCCACCAGCGTCCCTGTGGCGGCGCCCTCGATCCTCCAGTCGAGCCCGACCACCAGCAGCAGTGTCAGGGCGATGTTGGTGCCGTTCAGCACCACTTGCAGCAGCAGAACCGCGGCGGCGCGTTGGATGCCGAGCTGCCAGCCCAGGATGGCGTAGAGCATCAACGTGGCGGGTGCACCCCAGATGCGGATGTCGATGTAGCTGCCGGCCAGCCGGGCGACCTCGGCGCCGGGATCGAGCAGATGCAGCGCCAACCGCGCCAGGGGGGTCTGGAAGATCACGATCAGGCCCCCCAGGCCGGCGCCGATCAGGAGCGGTCGCAGCAGGGTGGCGCTCAGTTCTTCCCGGTCGCCTGCGCCGTGGGCCTGGGCCGAGAAGCCCGTCGTGCCCATGCGCAGGAACCCGAAGCCCCAGTAGATGAAGTTGAAGAAGAGTGCGCCGATCGCGACAGCGCCCAGGTAGGCCGCGTCCGGCTGGTGGCCCATCACCGCCGTATCGACGGCGCCCAGCAGCGGCACCGAAAGGTTGGACAGGATGATCGGACCGGCGATCCGCAGCACCCGACGGTTCCAATCGCCCTCCAGCGCGCCCGGTCTCCGGTCCGGCGCGGTCGAGGGAGAGGGGGTGGAGCGATCGGTCAATCGCGTTGCCTTCGCGGAGGAGCTGGCGCCGTCGCCGAAGCGTGGCGGACTAAGATGGCAGCGGTCTCGCGGCCGCTCTGTGTGTGCTTCAGGCTCCAGGCGCCGCGCACCTGCCGGCAGTCGGTTGTCCGCGGGCACCTGTTTGTGGTGCTTGTATCCGTCGTGCTCGTCTGCGGCCTTGTCTGCGGCGCTGATTTCGTGTCAGGACGACAGCCGAAAGATAGCCAGCGCTTTCCCGGGGCGGCAAGCGAGGTGCGTGCAACCCAGATGCCTACCCGACGGACCTGTCTGGCCGTATGGCGCAGCATCGTGTTTCGAACTCGAAAGGAGGCTCTCGTCGCGATGGATATCGCCCACCCCTACCTGATGTTCCTGGGCGATGCGCCCGACCAGTTGGCCGCCAAGACCGCGCAAGGCGTGGCTCAATGGCGGCCGGAGTGGTGCCTCGGTCAGTTTCGTCTGCCGGGCTGCCAAGCGGACCTGGGCCTCGCCGACATGACGATGGAAGAGGCTGCCGAGGCTGGTGTGAAGACCGTCATCGTCGGGGTTGCCAATCGTGGTGGGCGCATTTCCACCGAATGGATCGATGTGCTGGACCGGGCGCTGCAGCTCGGCATGGATCTGGCCAGCGGCCTGCATAAGAAACTGGCCGACGTGCCGATGCTGAAGGCGGCTGCGGAGGAACACGGCCGCCAGCTCTTCGACGTGCGTCACCCGACGGAGGACTTCGAGGTTGGCAGCGGCGCGGCGCGCAGCGGCAAGCGCCTGCTGGCGGTCGGCACCGACTGTTCCGTCGGCAAGATGTACGCGACCCTGGCATTGGAGGCAGAGATGCGCCGGCGCGGCATGAAGGCCGACTTCCGCGCCACCGGCCAGACCGGCATTCTGATCGCCGGATCCGGCGTCTCCATCGACGCGGTAGTGGCCGACTTCATCTCCGGCGCGGTCGAATGGCTCTCGCCGGAGAACGAGCCCGACCACTGGGACCTGGTGGAGGGGCAGGGCTCGCTGTTCCACGCCTCCTTCGCGGGCGTCTCCATGGGCCTGCTGCACGGCGCCCAGGCCGACGCGCTGGTGCTCTGCCACGAACCGACGCGCAGCCACATGCGCGGCCTGCCGCACTACCCGCTGCCGGATCTCAAGCTCTGCATGGAACGCAATCTGGAGGCGGCGCGCTTGACCAATCCGCAGGCCGCTTTCGTCGGGATTGCCGTGAACACTTCCGGCCTGCCTACGGGTGAAGGCGACGATCTGCTGAAGCGCCTGAGCGACGAGCACGGCCTGCCGGCTGTCGATCCGGTCCGTACGGGCGTCGAGGCCATCGCCGACCGGCTGCAGGGCGACTGATGCCCAACGCGGCGTGGCGTCTGACAGTCCGGCGCGAGTCCTTTCCGACCCGGGGCAGCTTCACGATCTCGCGTGGCAGTCGGACGGCCGTCGAGGTGGTGCTGGTCGAGCTGCAGGCGGGTGGTCGTCGCGGCCGGGGCGAGTGCGTGCCCTATGCCCGCTACGGCGAGACCGTCGAAGGCGTGATGGCGGACATCGAGAGCCTGCGGGGCGAGCTCGAGGCCGGTCGGCTCGATCGCCAGGCCCTGCAGCAGGCTCTCCCGGCTGGAGCAGCCCGTAACGCGCTGGACTGCGCCTTTTGGGACCTGGAGGCCAAGCAGGCCGGCAAACGGGTTTGGGAGCTGGCGGGGCTGCCCGCTCCGGGGCCGTTGACCACCGCCTACACCCTCTCGCTCGATACGCCGGACAAGATGGGCGCGGTGGCGGCGGCCAATGCAGAGCGGCCGTTGCTGAAGCTGAAGCTGGCCGGACCGGAAGACCTGGCACGCGTCGAGGCTGTGCGGGCCGGGGCGCCGAAGGCCAAGTTGGTAGTCGATGCCAACGAGGGCTGGGATGCCGGCTCCTACGCGGAGATTGCACCGGAGCTGGCACGTCTCGGGGTGGCGCTGGTCGAGCAACCGCTGCCCGCCGGTGCGGACGCTGCGCTGGCCGATCTGCCGCGGCCGGTCCCGCTCTGTGCCGACGAGTCCTGCCACGACCGCAGCTCTCTGCCGCAGCTTCGCGGGCGGTACGACATGGTCAACGTCAAGCTCGACAAGACCGGTGGGCTGACGGAGGCCTTGGCCCTGGTTGCGGAGGCGGAGGCCGCAGGCTTCCAGGTCATGGTCGGCTGCATGCTGGCCACCTCCCTGGCCATGGCGCCGGCTACCCTGCCGGCTCAGCGCGCCCAGGTCGTCGACCTCGACGGCCCGCTGCTGCTGACCGAGGATCGCGATCCGCCGCTGGAGATCGATGGCAGCCTCGTCCAGCCGCCCGCGACAGCACTGTGGGGTTAGAGCGCGATCGTCTCAGGCGGAAACGTCGCTTCCGCCTGAGACGTGAAGCCTGCTTTAGAGCCGGCGTAACAGGTTGATTCGCATCGGTTGATCCAGACGGATGCGGCCCTTGTCGTCGCGCTGGCCGAGAGTCTCGAATTCTTCCTGCACGATGGCGGCATGCTCCGCAAACGCCTGATGGCGCGTCGGATCGATCCGCAGCATCAGCTCCTGGAAGGTCGCGAAGTTCTCGTAGGCGGTACTGGTGCGATAGAAGTCCTCGCCCTGGTCCTGCCAGGCCTGGCCGGCGGCGGCGCGCTGCAGCACGCGATGGGCGGCGGCGCGCACCTCCGTCTCGTCGTCGAAGTGGCGCATCACCTCGAAGTTCGGGCCCTCGGCCAGGGGCTCGGCCACATAAAGCAAGCCCTCGGGTTTCAACACGCGCGCCGCTTCCTCTATGGCGATATCCATCTTGTGGCGCTGGACGTGATGCAGGGAGTTGAAGAAGATCGCCAGGTCCAGGTGACTGTCCGGGAAGGGCAGATGCTCGGCCTGTCCCGCCAGATAGTCGGCACCCGGCACGGCGACCGCCGCTTTGGCCTTCGCGAGCTGGGCATCGGAGAGCTCCAGGCCGAGGGCCAAAGCCCCCTTCGCCGCCAGTGCGCGCACCAGGCTGCCGTCGCCGCAGCCGATGTCCAGCGCCGACTTGCCGGCGGGTGCGGTCTTTTCGATCAGGATCTCGGTATGACGGCGGTAAGGAACAGACTGGCCGACGCTCATGTGTTCTCCCGTGCGGTCTGTGGGAATCGGCTCATCATCCCTGCGAAACATAATTCCATCAAGGCTCTACCGGCGCCGAGCCGAAAGCCTGTGTCCGGTGCTGTGTCGCTCTGCCCAGGCGGCGGACGGGCAACGGCTTTGCTCTGCCTGTCCTTCGCCCTAAAGTGGCTCGGCTTTTTGATCGCCCGGTTCCGTGTCGCTCCGCGTCTTGGCTGCGCGTGACGGACGACGACGAGATGAATGTGGAGGGCGGTGTGACGGGCCGCAATACGCTGAAGGGACTGCTGGTGGTCTCGGTCGAGCAGGCCGTGGCCGCGCCCTACTGCGCCTGTAGGCTGGCCGATGCCGGAGCCCGCGTGATCAAGGTCGAACGGCCCGAGGGCGACTTTGCCCGCAACTACGACCGGGCCGCCGAGGGCGAGAGCGCCTACTTCGTCTGGCTCAATCGGGGCAAGGAGTCCATCGCGCTCGACCTCAAGCACCCGAGCGACCTGGCCCTGCTGCGGCGCATGATCGCCGCCGCCGACGTCTTCATCCAGAACCTCGCGCCAGGTGCCGCAACGCGGCTCGGCATCGGGTCGAAGGCGCTGCGTGCCGCCGATCCGCGGCTGATCACCCTCGACATCTCCGGGTATGGCGAGGAGGGGCCTTACCGCGACATGAAGGCTTACGACCTGCTGATCCAGGCAGAAACGGGCTTAGCGGGGATCACCGGCCATCCGGCCGGTCCCGGACGCGTCGGCGTCTCGGTCTGCGATATTGCGGCCGGCATGTACGGCTACATGGCGGTGCTGGAGGCGCTGCTGGAGCGGGCACAGAGCGGGCACGGCAAGGCGATCCAGGTGTCGCTGTTCGATGCCCTGGCCGATTGGATGACCGTGCCTCTGCTGCACCAGGTCTATGGCGGCCGCGCCCCCGGGCGTGTCGGGCTGAACCATCCCTCTATCGCGCCCTACGGCGCCTATGCCGCCGCTGACGGAGAAGTAGTTGTGTCGATCCAGAACGAGCGGGAGTGGCAGCGCTTCTGCGCCCAGGTGTTGCAGCGGCCGGAGTTGGCGGCCGATCCGCGCTTCGCCGACCCCTCCGCGCGGGTCGCCAACCGCCCGGTTTTGGATGCGGAGATCGCCGCCGTCTGGCAGCGATTGAGCCGGGCCGAGGTCGTTGCCCGCTTGGAGGCGGCGCAGATAGCCTATGGCCGGGTCAACAGCTTGGCGGACCTGGCCGCGCACCCGCAGCTGCGCCGTGCCCGGATCGATACGCCTGCGGGCGAGCTGGAGCTGGTGGCACCGCCCGCGCGGCTGGTGGGCGAAGCGGTGGAACTGGGCCGCGTGCCGGCATTGAATGCGCAAGGCGCGCCTCTGCGTCGCGAGTTCGCGGGCGACGACGAGCAAACGAACAACAAGCCAGGGGAGGCGGCGCAATGACCGACATCGTGGCCGATGCCGGACCGAAAAGTTCGAAAGGCCTTGAGAGCAACACTCCAGCCGCAGAGGCCGGCGCCTTGTCCGCCGATCTGCAGGATTGGATCGGTCGCCTCTTCGTCTTTCGCGACACGGCCGATCTTCGCCGCGCTACAGCTTTGCAGGCGACTCTGGAGTCACCTGAAGAGCCCTTGGTTGAGGGCGATGCGCTGCCGGAGCTCTGGCATTGGGCCTACTTCTGGGAGGTCGCGCCGCAGTCCGGGGTCGGTCCCGACGGTCATGCGGCGCGAGGTCAGTTCCTGCCGCCGATCGAACTGCCGCGCCGCATGTGGGCCGGCAGCCGCCTGACCTGGCTGCGTCCGATCCGCATCGGGTTGGAGCTGACCAAGCAGTCGGAAGTCGTCGCCATCGAGCAGAAGGAGGGCCGCAGCGGTCGGCTCGCCTTCGTGACGCTGCGCCATATCGTCAGCGATCCGGCCGGTCCGCTGCTGGAGGAAGAGCACGACATCGTCTACCGCGAGGCTGCCGCACCGGGCGAGGGATGGCGCCCCGGGGCGCCCAGCGAGCGGGAGGCTGTGTGGTCGCGTGAGATCCTGCCGAACCCTCTGCTGCTGTTCCGCTACTCGGCGCTGACCTTCAACGGCCATCGCATCCACTATGACCGGCCCTACGTGACCGAAGTCGAAGGTTATCCGGGTCTGATCGTGCATGGCCCCCTGCTGGCGACCTGGATGGTCGATCTCGCCCGCCGGGAGGCGCCGGATAAACGGATCGCAGCCTTCCGCTTCCGCGCCTTGGCGCCGGTGTTCGACACTGCGGCCTTCGCCGTCTGCGGCGCTCCGGACCAGACCGGCGCCGATCTCTGGGTCGAAGGCCCCGACCGCCGTCTCTGCATGCAGGGCCGGGTGGAGTGGGGCGATTAGAGACCGTCTTCCGGGAGGATTCTAGACAGGCTGCAAGCTTCGGTACGGTCCCCTCGGCAACTCGACAGCGATCGGATCGCCCGCCCTGACCTCGCCGCTTGCGATGACGATCGCCATGACGCCGGCGAGACGGATCAGCGACCCGTCGTCGGCCCGGTCGAGCACCGCTTTGGTCAGACCCTTCTGAAAGGCGTCGAGCTGGGCGCAGGGGTTGCGCAGGCCGGTGATCTCGACCTGAGCTTGGCCGCCCAGGCGAAGCTTCGTGCCGGTCGGGAGTGCGAGCAGGTCGAGGTCTCGAGTCGTGACGTTCTCGCCGATATCGCCCGGCCTGACCGTGAAGCCCTGGCCGGCCAGGAAATCGAACAGCTCGGCGTGAACCAGATGGACCTGCCGCAGGTTCGGCTGGCTGGCGTCGCGCGCGACGCGTGAGCGGTGTTTGACCGTCGCACCGCTATGGGCGTCGCCCTCGACGCCCTCTCCGGCCAGCAGCCGAATTGCCGGTCGCAGCGTCTTGCTGAAGTGATGGCCATCGCGCGCGGCCACCGCGACGACCTGAGGTGCAGTCGCGTCTGTGGACATCGCCTGTCTCCTAAAACCCCGTCTCTTAAAGTCCTGTCTCCTAAAGCGTCTCCAAAGCGCCGATCAGCCGGTCCATCTCTTCGGCGTCGTTGTAATAATGGACGCTGGCGCGCACCAGGTCCGGCAAGCCGCGCCGCCTGGCATCGAGCAGCGTGCCGTTCGGATCGCTGACGGAGACGTTGATCGCCTGGGCGCGCAGACTCTGTGCCACCTCGCTCGCCTCGCGACCTGCGACGGTGAAGGTACAGAGCCCGCAACGTCGGGCGCCGAGATCCATCACCTCGATGCCGGGCACCGCAGCCAGCCGGCTGCGCAGTTCGGTCGCCAACTCGGTGACGCGGGTTTCGATCGCGGGCAGTCCCAGTGTCAGGGCGTAGTCCACGGCGGTACCGAGCCCGAGCAGGCCGGCGTGGTTGAACTCCCAGTTCTCGAAGCGCCGGGCACCGTCGCGCCAGACGTAGCGGTCGGGCGCCACCCAGCGCGCCGAATGCAGGTCCGGGAAGGGCGGGTCGAGCTGCTCGAGCAGGCTGCGCCTGACGTAGAGGAAACCGGTCCCGCGCGGCCCGCGCAGGTACTTGCGGCCGGTCGCCGACAGCAGATCGCAGCCCAGCGCTTCGACATCCAGGTCCAGCTGTCCCGCCGACTGGCAGGCGTCGAGCAGGAAGGGGATGCCGTTGGCCTTCGCCACCTTGCCGACCTCCGCCGCTGGATTGACCAGACCGCCGTTGGTTGGCACGTGTGTGATGGCGATCAGCTTGACGCGGGCGTCGAGCATTTGCGCCAGCGCCGCAACGTCGATCTGGCCGCTGGCGTCGCTGGGTACGGCGGCGATTTCGATGCCGTAGCGCTGCTGCGCATGCAGATATGCGAGGTAGTTCGAGGCGTACTCGGCTTCCGCCGTCAGCACCTTGTCGCCCGGCTGCCAGTCGAAGGCGTGGAAGGCCAGATCCCAGGCCACGGTGGCGTTTTCGACCAGGGCGACCTCGTCGGCACCGCAGTTCAGCAGCCGTGCGACGGAGCCGTAGACTGCCTCCAGCCGTTCGGCGGCCTCGGCCTTGGCCTCGTAGCCGCCGATCTCCGCCTCGCGCCGCAGATGGGCGATCTGGGCCTCGACCACCGGCGACGGCATCAGGGCGGCGCCGGCGTTGTTGAAATGGGCTACCTCCGCGCAGCCTGGCGTGTCGACACGAAGCCGTTGCAGATCGATCCCGTTCGGCTTTGGCGTCATGGGCTGGAGACTCCTTTTCGGGGCGATCTTTTGGGGCGCTCTCTTGACGGGCGGCGTGCAGGCCGGGAATAACCCAAACAGCCCTTTGGAGGAAGCCGTCGCCATGGCCGAAAATCGAGATCTCTTTCACCTGTTGGAGCGTGGCAAGAGCGACGCCTTTTTGGCCGCTCTGGATGCTGGGGGCGATGCGAAGGCGCACGACCGCTGGGGCTGCAGCCTGCTGTACTACGCCGCTGGCAAGGGCGATCTGCAGTTGATCGAGGGACTTCTGGAGCGCGGCGCCGACGTGGAGCGCGCCAGCGACGCCGGCAACACGCCGTTGATGATTGCCGCCGCGCGCGGCCACCTCCAGATCGTCAAGCGCCTTCTGGCGGCTGGTGCCGATGTCGCACACAGCAACCGCTGGGGCTTCGACGCCCACAAGTGGGCCGACTGGTGCCCCAACGCGGCGGAGATCCAGGCGGAGCTTTTCGCCGCCGCAAAGTAAGCTTAGAGGAGCGCAGGCGCTCTAGCGGATGGCGCCGGCCGCGTTTTGGTCCGGGAGGCCGGCAAGATGCGCGTCGGCGCGCTCGCCTGCGTCGTCTGCCGCGTCTCGAGCTGCCCGGCGCGCTGCGCGCGCTGCCTCCGCCGCGAGGCGCTTTTCCTCGTTCCAGTAGCGGAAGACCTTGCCGCGGTAGCGGTTGGCGAAGTGCGGCGTGGCCGAGTGGTAGCGGCCGATGGTTTTGGTCCAGCTGTTGGTCTCGGCCCGCAGGTCGGTCAGGAATTTGGCGGCATAGGCGACGTTGAAGGCCGGGTCGAAGGCCTGGGTCAGCGACTCGAAGGCGTCGGGATGGAAATGCAGATTGATCTGCATGCAACCGACATCGATATTGCTTACGCCTTTCGCCTTCAGCGCCTGGACCTCTGCGATGGCCGCAGCCTTGGTCGGCAGATAGCGCCCCTTGCCCTCGGCCATCACCGTCCAGGGCCAGGCAAGATGTGCCTGCCGCTCGCGGCTCCAGCGCCCCGACTCGGTGCGGGAGATGGCGGTCAGCAGATGTCGCGGCAGGCTCAGGATCTGCTCGGCGGCTGCGATGTGGCGGCCACAGAGCTCCCAGGGCGATAGTGGCGAAGACTGAGGAATCCCGCCGGGTTGCGGCGTTTCCGTCGCAGCGATGGCCGGGCTTGCGGCCAGCGTTGCGATACACAGGAAGGCCAGGGCGAGCAGGCACCGTCGAATCGGCGGCGTAAGGCCGGGCATGGGGTCCTCCGAAGGGGTCCGAATCGTCGGGACAACTCAAGCAAAGGCCATGCCAAATCGCGCCAAGCTTCTGATTTTCGCAGATTTTTGCTGCAATGCAACAAGCTTGGGGTCTTTCGGTGTTCTTGAAATGCCACGTTACGGAAAAAGAACTTAAGCCACATCAAAGTGATAGCTTTTTTCCTTGCCAAGCCGTGGATCGAGGCCCAAATTGTGCAGTGCGACATGGGCCGCAACGTCCGCTGCTGCCCTGTCGTACGTCTCTAAGGGCGTTTCCTCCCTAAACTTGGGCCGTGCCGCTGGCACGGCCCTTTTTTCTTGCGCGGCCTCCGCTGCGGGCCGACCGCCAGTCTCCCGGTACCCTCCTGTCTGAATCGCAGCGATGGAGCAAGATCGCGCGGCTTTCGCCCCTCTTGCCCCTTCCCAAGCGGGCGCGCGCATGGCATAGGGCTGCCTTCAGCACAGACCATGCGAATTTGGGCTCCGGCCGATGCGCTGCGCGCGCATTCGGCGAGGGGCTCTGCGAGCGTGAAAAGCCCGATAACCCATTGCCGCAAAAGACCTCATGCCCAAACGTACCGATATCCAGTCTATTCTGATCGTCGGCGCCGGGCCGATCATCATCGGCCAGGCCTGCGAGTTCGATTACTCCGGCGCCCAGGCCTGCAAGGCCCTGCGGGAAGAGGGCTACCGGGTGATCCTGGTGAACTCCAACCCGGCCACGATCATGACGGATCCGGATCTGGCGGACGCCACCTACATCGAGCCGATCACGCCGGAGGTGGTGGCGAAGGTCATCGCCAAGGAGCGGCCGGACGCCTTGCTCCCGACCATGGGCGGTCAGACGGCGCTTAACACCTCGCTGGAGCTGTTCCGCAGCGGTGTGCTCGAGCAGTACGGCGTCGAGATGATCGGCGCCGATGCCGACGTGATCGACAAGGCCGAAGATCGGCAGCGTTTCCGCGAGGCGATGGACGCCATCGGTCTGAAAAGCCCGGCGAGCGTCGTCGTCACCAGCTATGAAGAAGCTGTGGCTGCGCTGGAGAAGACCGGCCTGCCGGCGATCATCCGGCCCTCCTTTACGCTCGGCGGCACCGGCGGCGGGATCGCCTATAATCGCGAAGAGTTCGAGGAGATCGTGCGCGGCGGTCTGCGCGCCAGCCCGACCAACAGCTGCCTGATCGAGCAGTCGGTGCTCGGCTGGAAGGAATACGAGATGGAGGTGGTTCGCGACCGGGCGGACAACTGCATCATCATCTGTTCCATCGAAAACCTCGACCCGATGGGCATCCACACGGGAGATTCCGTGACGGTCGCGCCGGCGCTGACGCTGACCGACAAGGAGTATCAGCTGATGCGCGATGCCTCGATCGCCTGCTTGCGGGAGATCGGGGTGGATACCGGCGGCTCCAACGTTCAGTTCGCCGTCGATCCGGCCAGCGGCGAGCTGGTGGTGATCGAGATGAACCCCCGGGTCTCGCGCTCCTCCGCCCTGGCCTCCAAGGCCACCGGTTTCCCCATTGCCAAGGTCGCGGCCAAGCTGGCGGTCGGCTACACCCTGGACGAGCTGACCAACGACATCACCAAGGTGACGCCGGCCTCCTTCGAGCCGACCATCGACTATGTGGTCGTCAAGATGCCGCGCTTCACTTTCGAGAAGTTCGCCGGTGCCGAGCCGACGCTGACCACCTCGATGAAGTCGGTCGGCGAGGCCATGGCCATCGGCCGCTGCCTGCAGGAGGCCTTGCAGAAAGCGCTACGGTCCATGGAGACCGGGCTGGACGGCTTCGACGAGGTGGAGATCCCCGGCGCCCGGGCCGCGGACGGCAGCATCGATGAAGAGGCCGTGACGATTCATCTGGCCAAGCCCTTGCCCGACCGGGCTCTGAGCGTCGCCCAAGCCTTCCGCGACGGCTTGAGCCTTGAGCGGATTCGGCAGGCGACCAAGTACGACCCCTGGTTTCTTCGCCAGATCGAAGAGGTGATCGCTGCCGAAACAGCGTTGCGGCGCGACGGTCTGCCCGAGGACGCGCTGGAGCTCCTGCGCCTCAAGAAGATGGGCTTTTCCGATGCGCGTCTGGCCAGATTGACCGGTGTCGACCTCCAGGTCGTTGCGGCGGCCCGCCATGCGCGCGGAGTCCGCCCAGCCTACAAGCGCATCGATACCTGCGGCGGCGAGTTTCCCTCGCTGACGCCTTACATGTACTCGGCCTACGAAGGGGATGGCTGGGCGCCGGCGGCCAGCGAAGCCGAGCCGACCGACAATGCCAAGGTGATGATCCTGGGCGGCGGGCCGAACCGGATCGGCCAGGGCATCGAGTTTGACTACTGCTGCGTCCATGCGGCCTACGCCCTGAAGGACGCCGGTCTCGAGACCATCATGGTCAACTGCAACCCGGAGACAGTCTCGACCGACTACGACACCTCCGATCGCCTCTACTTCGAGCCGCTCACCGCCGAGGACGTGATCGAGATCGCCCGCGCCGAGCAGGCCAAGGGCACGCTGAAGGGCGCCATCGTGCAGTTCGGCGGTCAGACGCCGCTGAAGCTGGCGAAGGACCTGGAGACGGCCGGTATCCCGATCCTGGGCACCTCGCCGGACGCCATCGACCTGGCCGAGGATCGGCGCCGGTTCCAGCAGTTGCTCAAGACGCTGGAGCTGAAGCAGCCGGCCAACGGTACCGCGACCACGGTGACGGAAGCGCGCGCGGCGGCGGCCGAGATCGGTTACCCGGTGCTCTTGCGTCCGTCCTATGTGCTGGGCGGGCGCGCCATGCGCATCGTTCACGACCAGCAGGAGCTGGACGACTACATCGCCTCCGCGGTGCGGGTATCGGGCCGGAACCCGGTGTTGCTGGACAGCTATCTGTCGGATGCCATCGAAGTCGACGTGGACGCCGTCAGCGACGGCGAGGAGGTCTATGTTGCCGGCATCATGGAGCATATCGAGGAGGCGGGGATTCACTCCGGTGACTCCGCCTGTGCTCTGCCGCCGCACTCCCTCTCGACCGAAATCCAGGCCGAGATCGCCCGTCAGACCCGTCTGCTGGCCAAGGGGCTGGAGGTCGTCGGCCTGATGAACGTTCAGTTCGCGGTGCGCCAGGGCGAGATCTACGTTCTGGAGGTCAACCCGCGGGCGAGCCGTACCGTCCCCTTCGTGGCCAAGGCGACCGGCGTGCCCATCGCCAAGATCGCCGCGCGGGTGATGGCGGGTGAGAAGCTGAGCGGTTTCGACATTCCGGAAGCCAAGCGCCGCCACATTGCGGTGAAGGAGGCGGTCTTCCCCTTCGCCCGCTTCCCCGGCGTCGATGTGGTGCTGGGGCCCGAGATGAAGTCGACGGGCGAGGTCATGGGCCTCGATAGCGACTTTGCGCGGGCCTTCCTCAAGGCCCAGCTTGGCGCCGGCATTGTTCTGCCGCGCGAGGGCACGGTGTTTCTCTCGGTGCGGGACGAGGACAAGCCGGCGGCGGCGAAGCTGGCCGCCGAGCTGTCCGATCTCGGCTTCGAAATCGTCGCCACCAGCGGTACGGCGGCTTTCCTGGCCAATCAGGGGCAGTCGGTGGAGGCCATCAACAAGGTGCGCGAGGGCCGGCCGCATGTGGTGGACCGCATCATCGACGGCGGGGTGCAGCTCGTCTTCAACACCACGCAGGATAGCAAGGCGATCGCCGACTCCTTTTCGATCCGGCGGACGGCACTGACGAACGGGATCCCATATTATACCACCATAGCGGGGGCCGATGCGGCGGTTCAGGCGATCGCGGCCTTGAAGGCCGGTCAGCTTGAAGTTGCTCCTCTACAGTCTTATTTTGACGGATCGTTCTGACACTCGACTGGGCTCCGCTGCAACGGTGGCGCGCAGAGAGGTTTCCTTTCGTCAAAACACACCCCTTTTTCGAACGGACAACGCCACTTCTGGTGACAGGTATCGCCATGACCGAGAAGTTCCCTATGACCGCCGAAGGCTTCGAACGCCTGGAGGTGGAGCTTAAGCAGCTGAAGACCCAGGCGCGCCCCGACGTGATCAAGGCGATTGCAGAAGCGCGCGAGCATGGCGATCTGTCCGAAAACGCCGAGTATCACGCCGCGCGCGAACGGCAGTCCTTCATCGAAGGCCGGGTGGCCGAACTGGAGGACAAGATCAGCCGCGCCCAGGTGATCGATCCCACCAAGCTGTCCGGCGATACCGTCAAGTTCGGCGCGACCGTCACCGTGGTCGACGAGGATACCGACGAAGAGGTGACCTACCAGATCGTCGGCGAGCTCGAGGCCGACGTGAAGGACGGCAAGATCGCGGTGACCAGCCCGATCGCCCGTGCCCTGGTGGGCAAGGCGGAAGGTGACTCCGTCGAGGTCGCCACGCCGAAGGGCGCGAAGGCCTACGAAATCCTCAAGGTGGCTTTCGTTTAGGTCTCGTCGCCGCTCGGCCAGCGTCCCCCCATGGCCTGTGTGATCTCCTGACCGGCCGCCCGCACGCGCGGACCGTACCCTTCGGCGCAGGCGTCGGTGACACGTACGGAAGGGCCGGAGATCGATACGCCGCCGACCGGCTCTCCGAATTCGTTGAAAACCGGCGCTGCAACGCAGCGCATGCCCGGATTGCGCTCTTCGTCGTCGATAGCGAAGCCGCGCTCGCGGATCCGCTGTAGATCGGCTTGCAGCGCCTCCGCCGTCGTCAGCGTCTTCTCGGTGAAGCCTTCCAGCCCGCAGCGTTCGATCAGGCGCTCCGTCTGTTCAGGGGCGCGGTAGGCAAGGATCGCCTTACCGATACCCGAGGCGTGGAAGGCGCTGCGCGTGCCGGGGCGGAAGAAGGCCCGGATGGCTTCGTGTGTTTCTACCTGACTGACGAAGACCACCGCATCCTCGTCGGCCACGGCGAGATTGGCGGTCTCGCCGGTCTCCTGCATCAGTGTCTGGATCACGGTGCGGCCGCGCTCGGCCAGCTTGCGTCGGCGGAGGAAGGTGGCGCCCATGCGGAAGGTCTCGACCCCGACGAACCAGAGCTGATTGATGTCGTCGAACTCGACCATGCCGTGCTGCTGCAGGGTGGTCAGCATACGGTAGGCGGTGGAGGGCGCCAGACCGGCGGCGTCCGAGACCTCGGTCAGAGATAGTCCGCTGCCGTCCGCAACCAGTTTCAGAAGCGTGATGGCCCGATCCAGGGATTGAACGCTTCCCTGTCCGGCTGTGCTGCTGTCCGCCCGCGGCCGCCCGCGCGATCGCTTCTCCCGGCTCGCCATGACTGCGCCTCCGAACCTTAATGCAGCCAGTATGTCAGTGAAAAATTTTTTTGGTAAATGGAAAAACATCTAGTTTGAAAAACGATGATTCGCTTCTGAATCAGTAAGTTGGATATATTTTTCCGCAATTCGGAAAAGTTTTTTGAAAAAATTGCAGAAACGCAGAAGCCTCTCCATAATCCCTGCAACGTTCGCAACAACCTGGCCAGGCCGGACAGTCGCGCCAGGCCGAACAAGGATCTGGGAGGTGACGACCATGGCGAAGATGCGTGCTGTCGATGCAGCGGTCCTGGTTCTGGAAAGGGAGGGCTTGACGACGGCCTTCGGTGTGCCGGGTGCCGCCATCAATCCGCTCTATTCCGCGATGAAGAAGCGGGGCAGCATCCGCCATATCCTGGCCCGGCATGTCGAAGGCGCCTCGCACATGGCGGAAGGCTTCACCCGGGCCAAGGCCGGCAACATCGGTCTCTGCATCGGGACATCGGGGCCGGCCGGGACCGACATGATCACCGGGCTCTATTCCGCCAGTGCCGACTCCATTCCGATCCTCTGCATCACCGGGCAGGCGCCGCGCGCCAAGCTGGACAAGGAGGACTTTCAGGCGGTGGACATCGCCGCCATCGCCGCACCGGTGACCAAGTGGGCCGTGACGGTCATGGAACCCTACCTGGTGCCGATGGCGATCCAGAAGGCGTGCCACCTGATGCGCTCCAGCCGCCCGGGGCCCGTCCTGGTGGACCTGCCGGTGGATGTGCAGATGGCGGAGATCGACTTCGACATCGACACCTACGAGTCCCTGCCGGCCTTCAAGCCCGCGGCCACACGCCCGCAGATCGAGAAGGCGTTGGAGATGCTGAATGCCTCTGAGCGCCCGGTCATCGTCGCCGGCGGCGGCATCATCAACGCGGATGCTTCGGACCAACTGGTGGCCTTTGCCGAGGTGACCGGTATCCCGGTGATTCCCACCCTGATGGGCTGGGGCACGATCCCCGACGATCACGACCTGATGGCGGGGATGTGCGGGCTGCAGACCAGCCACCGCTACGGCAATGCGAATTTCCTCGAGTCCGACTTCGTGCTCGGCATCGGCAATCGCTGGGCCAACCGGCACACTGGCTCGATCGACACCTACACCAAGGGCCGCAGCTTCGTGCATGTCGATATCGAGCCGACCCAGATCGGTCGCGTCTTCGCACCTGACTACGGCATCGTCTCCGACGCCGGCGCAGCTCTGGAGCTCTTCGTCCAGGTGGCCCGCGACTGGGCTGCGGCCGGCAAGCTGAAGGATCGCGGTGCCTGGGCCGCAGCTTGCCTGGCGCGTAAGCGCAGCCTGCAGCGCAAGACTCACTTCGACCAGATGCCCCTGAAACCCCAGCGCGTCTACGAGGAGATGAACGAAGCCTTTGGGCGCGATACCTGCTACGTGACCACCATCGGCCTGTCGCAGATCGCCGGTGCCCAGTTCCTGCGGGTCTATGAGCCGCGCAACTGGATCAACTGCGGTCAGGCCGGCCCGCTTGGCTGGACATTGCCCGCAGCGCTCGGCGTACGCGCGGCCGATCCCGATCGCGAGATCGTGGCCCTCTCCGGCGACTACGACTTCCAGTTCCTGGTGGAGGAACTGGCGGTCGGCGCGCAGCACAGGTTGCCCTACCTCCACGTGGTGGTGAACAACGCTTATCTCGGGCTGATCCGCCAGGCCCAACGCAACCTCGATATGGACTTCGAGGTCAGCCTGGCCTTCGATAACATCAACCTGCCGGACGACGAGAGCACCGCCGCCTATGGCGTCGACCATGTCGCCGTCGCCGAGGGGCTGGGCTGCAAGGCGATCCGGGTGAAGAGCTCCAACGAGTTTCAGGAGGCCTTTGCTCGTGCCAAGGCCCTGATGGCCGAGCATCGGGTCCCGGTGGTGCTCGAGTTCATGCTGGAGCGGGTGACCAACATCGCCATGGGGACCGAAATCGATAAGATCAACGAGTTCGAGGAGGTTTTGGATCTGCCTGCGGACAGCGGCGCGGTCGTGTCTGAAAAAGTCCTGGAGCCGGCCGAGTAACGCCCCGACCTGTTAAAAAGAATCGAACGAGAGACCAAGGGAGAAACGTCATGCCGAAGTTCGCGGCCAATCTCACGATGCTCTTCACCGAGCACGACTTCCTGGAGCGGTTCCGCGCCGCCGCCTCGGCGGGTTTCGAAGGGGTGGAATATCTCTTTCCCTACGACTTTCCGGCGGAGGACCTAGCCGCGAAACTGAAGGAACAGGGTCTCACCCAGGTTCTGCACAACCTGCCGGCGGGTGACTGGAGTGCCGGAGAGCGCGGTATCGCGATTCTGCCGGAGCGGGTCGAGGAGTTCCGTGCCGGCGTCGACAAGGCCATCGCCTACGCCACGACCCTCGGCTGCCCGCAGGTCAACTGTCTGGCCGGCATTGCCCCGGCAGGCGCCGACCCGGCGGAGCTGGAGGCGACCTTCGTCGCCAACCTCGGCTATGCGGCGGAGAAGCTCGAAGCGGCTGGGATCAAGCTGCTGATCGAACCGATCAACACCCGCGACATTCCCGGTTTCTTCCTGAACCGCACGCAGCAGGCACTCGACATCATCGCCAAGGTCGGCTCTTCGAACCTCTTCGTGCAGTACGATATCTACCATATGCAGATCATGGAGGGCGATCTCGCCCCGACGCTTTCGGCCCATCTCGACCGCATCGCCCATATCCAGCTGGCCGATACGCCGGGCCGGCACGAGCCCGGCAGCGGAGAGATCAACTATCCCTTCCTCTTCGCGCACCTGGACGCGCTAGGGTATCGGGGATGGATCGGCTGCGAGTACAAGCCGGCTGCCGGAACCGAGGCTGGGCTCGGCTGGTTCCGCGCCGCCAAGGCACAGACCGCGGCCGCGGCCTGAGACACGGCCAAGGAACGGACAAGACGACAAAGGGAGACGCCCGACATGGAAAAGATCGGTTTCATCGGCCTCGGAATCATGGGCGCGCCCATGGCCGGGCATCTGCTGGACAAGGGCTATGCGGTCAGCAGTTGCCTGCACCGCTCGCCGGCGCCGCAGGACCTGCTCGACAAGGGCCTGAGCATCCTGGATGACGCCAAGGCGGTGGCCGCAGCCTGCGACGTGATCATCACGATGGTTCCCGATACCCCGCAGGTCGAGGCCACGCTGTTCGGCACCGGCGGCGTTGCGGAAGGCTTGAGCGCGGGCAAGCTGGTGATCGACATGAGCTCGATCTCGCCGATCGAGACCAAGGTTTTTGCCGAGAAGATCGAGGAGCTGGACTGCCACTATCTGGATGCGCCGGTTTCCGGTGGCGAGGTCGGCGCCAAGGCGGCCAGTCTGACCATCATGGTCGGCGGCCCGCAGGCGGCCTTCGACCGGGCCCTGCCGATCTTCGAGATCATGGGCAAGAACGTGACACTGGTTGGCGGCAACGGCGTCGGACAGACCACCAAGGTGGCCAATCAGATTGTCGTGGCCCTGACCATCGAGGCCGTGGGCGAAGCGCTGGTCTTCGCGTCGAAGGCCGGTGCCGACCCAGCCAAGGTGCGCCAGGCTCTGATGGGCGGGCTTGCCTCCTCGCGCATCCTGGAGGTGCACGGCGAGCGTATGATCGAACGCACCTTCGACCCCGGCTTCCGCATCGAGCTGCACCAGAAGGACCTGAACCTGGCACTGCAGGGGGCGAAGGCGCTGGGCGTCAGCCTGCCGAACACCGCAACGGCGCAGGAGTTGTTCAACGCCTGCAGCGCCAACGGCGGGGCGGGCTGGGATCACTCGGCGATGGTCAAGGCTCTGGAGTTGCTGGCCAATCACCCGGTTGCCGAAGAGGGCAAGGCCGCCGAAAAGGCCGCTTAAGCGCCTCAAGGATACCTTCGGAGCGGACCAAAGCGGGCGCCTTCGGGCGCCCGCTTCACCTGCCGTCTAGACCTCGTCCATTTCTTCGGCGGCCAGGGGTGCGCTCTCCGCGTCGATCGGCACGCCGGGGCGGTCGATGGCCGAACGGATGACCTGTAGTGTCAGGACCGTGGACACATGCGGCGCGGCCGTCAGCTTCTGGGTCAGCTCGTTCTCATGGGCCGTGTTGCGGGCCACCAGCTTGAGCGCGAAGTCGTGGGGTCCGCGCATCATGTGGCACTCGCGGACCTCGGGCCAGCGTTCGACCTCCTGCTCGAAGGTGCGCAGAACGGAGTCGTTCTGGCTGTCGAGCCCGACCAGCGCCAGGAACATCACCTCGTAGCCCAGCGGTTCCGCCGCCACATCGGCGTGATAGCCGCGGATGAAGCCGCCTTCCTCCAGCGCGCGCACGCGGCGCAGGCAGGGTGGCGCGGAGATGCCGGCCCGCTTGGCCAGCTCCACGTTGGTCATGCGCCCGTTATCCTGCAAATCACGCAGAATGCGCAAATCGATCCGGTCCAGCTTGACCCGGCGCACGGCCCCTTGCCTCCCAGGGTGATGGTGTGGAAATACGAAAGAACGCGGCCGCTTCGCGGCTTCTCTGCGCAAGGATATTACGCATGACGGTCGGCGGTTCAAGGAGAGATCGCAGGTTGCAGCGGGCAGGTCTGTGACCTTGAACACCGCGAGCGGTGCGGTGTCCTGCTGGGTCCTCTCCGACGGGCGGGCCGGGATCGAGGCGCAGGCCCTGGGTTTGGCCGAGGCGCTGGGAACGCACCTGACGGTCAAGCGTCTGAGGGCCCGCAAACCCTGGGTCTGGCTGCCGCCCAGGATGTGGCTCAAGCCTCTGGCCTGCGTCGACGTGCGTCAGGGTGGCCCTCTGGCGCCGCCCTGGCCCCGTCTCGTCATCAGCAGCGGCCGGCGGGCTGCGGCGGTCTCGGCTGCTGTCCGCGCGGCGGCGCGCAGCGCGGGGACGCAGACCTTCGCCATTCATATCCAGCGGCCCTACTTGCCGCTCGACCGCTTCGATCTCGTCGTCGCGCCCCGCCATGACCGTCTGACGGGGCCCAATGTGCTGGCGACGCTGGGCGCGCTCGGCCGCGTTACGCCCGCGCGCCTGGCCGCGGCTGCGGACGACCTGGCGCCGGAGACTCACGCCGCAATCGCGGCGCTGCCGCGACCGTTTATCGCGGTGGCCGTCGGCGGCAGCAGCAGGGTCTTCCGGTTCGGAACCGACGAGGCCGAGGCTCTGGCGCAGAGACTTCGACAGGCCCAGGCAGAGACCGGGGGCAGCCTGTTGGTTACGGTATCGCGGCGCACGGGTCCGCCGGTCGTTGAGCTGCTGCGCCGAGCGTTTGCGGATCTGCCGGGGCGCTTTCATGACGGCAGCGGGGCGGAGAATCCCTATGTCGCCTTTCTCGGCCTTGCCGATGCGGTCGTCGTAACCGGCGACTCCGTGAACATGGCCTGCGAGGCTGCGGCTACCGGCAAACCTCTCCATGTCTTCAGTTTGCCTGGCGGCTCGGCCAAGTTCGACCGTTTCCACGGTGACTTGCAGAAGGCGGGTATTGCCCGCCCTTTCGCCGGCGAAATCGAATACTGGAGCTACGAACCGTTGGTGGAAACTTCTCGTATTGCGAGAGAGATCCAGGCCCGGATGAGCGGTGTGGGCTAACCCTCGGCGCTGTCCTGTCTGCCCGTTTAGCGCGACTTCGGAAGCGTCTAATCGTAAGCAATAAGGCGTTTTTGTTGTCACCGGCTGGCTGCTTGTCATCACAACTTTGACACAGCATGATTGTGCAACCCTACGTATTCTAGGGACAACGCCACGTGTCTCTTGCGAGAGCGCGCAGTTGGCTAGATCGACAACCTTAGCAGGCCATTCGGCGGCGGGTTCCGCGATGCGGCGGAACTCTTGGACCGCCGTCTTCGGTCGTCGAAGGACTCATCGACCATGTATCACCCGACGGATGTTCACATCGGCCGGCGCCTCCGCGAGAAGCGCGTGGCCCTCGGCATGAGCCAGTCGGCGCTGGCTGATAAGCTCGGAATTACCTTTCAGCAGGTCCAGAAGTACGAGAGCGGTGCCAACCGCATGGGCGGCAGCCGACTGTGGGACGTCGCCAATGTCCTCGGCGTCGCTGTCGGCTATTTCTTCGAGGGCTTGAGCAGCAGCGGCGGCAAGCCGGTCGCGCAGAATGACGACCTGCCGCTGAGCCGCCAGACGCTTGAGCTGGCGCGTGCCATCAACGCCATTCCCGAAGGCGAGGTTCGCGACCAGGTGGTCAAGCTCGTCAAGGCCTTCGCCAAGACGGCGTGAAAAGGCGCTGTGACGGCCCGTCACGGCCGCATGGCTTGTGACGCGAGGGCGCTCTGCCTAAGCTAGCGGCATGCCAGCAAGGGGAGTGTTGTTATGGCCGAGTCGCGCCACGTCCAGGTTTTGATCGTCGGGTCCGGTGCCGCGGGTCTGACCGCCGCCATCTATACGGCGCGCGCCAACCTGAAGCCCGTGGTTTTGGCCGGCCTGCAGCCGGGCGGTCAGATGACGATCACGACGGATGTGGAGAACTATCCCGGCTTTGCCGACGTGATCCAGGGTCCCTGGTTGATGGAGCAAATGTCGAAGCAGGCCGAGCATGTCGGTGCGGAGCTGCTCTACGATCTGGCCACCGAAGTCGATTTGGATCGGCGTCCCTTCGTCGTGCGCTGCGACAGCGGCGCGACCCTGACGGCGGATGCTCTGATCGTCGCCACCGGCGCGCAGGCCCGCTGGCTCGGTCTGGAAAGCGAACAGACCTTCAATGGCCGCGGCGTCTCGGCTTGCGCCACCTGCGACGGGTTCTTCTATCGCGAGAAGGAAGTCTGCGTGGTCGGCGGCGGCAACACGGCGGTTGAGGAAGCCCTCTATCTCGCCAACATCGCCAGCAAGGTGACTTTGATTCATCGCCGCGACAGCCTGCGCGCCGAGAAGATCATGCAGGATCGCCTGTTCAAGCATCCCAAGGTCGCGGTGGTCTGGGACCACGTGGTGGACGAGGTGCTGGGCGACGAGATGGGCGTAACGGCGGTACGGGCGAAGAACGTCAAGAGCGGCGCGACGCAGGACATTCCCTGCCACGGCTTCTTCGTCGCCATCGGCCACGACCCTGCCACGGCCTTCCTGAAGGGCAAGCTGCCGATGGACGAGGAGGGTTACATCCTGGCCGAAGCCGGCACCACCAAGACCTCGGTGCCCGGAGTCTTCGCGGCGGGCGACTGCGTGGACAAGATCTTCCGCCAGGCCGTCACCGCGGCTGGTATGGGCTGCATGGCAGCCCTGGAGGCGGAGAAGTATCTGGCGGCGCTGGGCGATCAGGCGGTGGCGGCGGAATAGGGCGTCCGCCGCCCGGACGGGAGCCGCCGCCTTCGCGGGCTGGGCTTTTAGTCCTTGAAACTTCTATAATTAGGGTGCGTCCTTCGAGTCGGGGCTCGTTGGAGGCGCATCTGCCGGTTGGGGGCGAGGTCCTTTGATGGATTGGGACAAGCTGCGCATCTTCCACGCGGTCGCGGAGGCAGGCAGCTTCACGCATGCAGGCGAGGTGTTGAATCTCAGCCAGTCGGCGGTCAGCCGGCAAATCTCGGCGCTCGAGGAGTCGCTGAAGGTGCCGTTGTTCCACCGGCATGCCCGCGGTCTGATCCTCACCGAGCAGGGTGAACTGCTCTATCACACGGCGCACGAGGTCTTTGGCAAGCTGGCCATGACCGAAGCTCTGCTGACCGAGAGCAAGGATCGCCCTCGGGGCCCGCTCAAGGTCACCACCACGGTGGCCTTCGGTTCCACTTGGCTGGCACCGCGCATTCGCGAGTTCATGGAGCTTTACCCTGAGATCGAGCTGCACATGATTCTCGACGACCGCGAGCTCGACCTCTCCATGCGCCAGGCCGATGTGGCGATCCGCCTTTCGCCGCCGCGCCAGGCCGATCTGATCCAGCGCCATCTGCTGACCGTCCATATGCACGCCTTCGCCTCGGCGGCTTATCTCAAGAAGCACAGCATCCCGAAGGTGCCGACCGACCTGGACGGCCATCGCATCATCGTCTACGGCGAGGACACCCGGCCGCCCGTCCCGGACGTCAACTGGCTGCTGCGGATCGGCATGCCCTCGAATTCCATGCGGCGGCCGGCCCTGACCCTCAACAACGTCTACGCCATCATGCAGGCCGTCTCCTCCGGCGCCGGCCTGGGGGCCCTGCCGGAGTTCATGGTGCAGGAAGGCAGCGATCTGGTGCATATCCTGCCCGAGCAGGAGGGGCCGCGGATCGACGCCTACTTCGTCTATCCGGAGGAGCTGCGCGGGACCCGGCGGATCGAGGTCTTCCGCGACTTCCTGTTGCGCCAGGTCGCGCAGTCCCGGTTCTGATCGGCTGCGGGGCTCGCCTTCGAGCGGGTTCCGGAAGTGGCTCGCTCTAAGGTCGATCTGGCTTTAGGTGGGACGGGGCTTGGACGCCTGGATCGGGATCACCGGCAAACGACGTGGTACCGGCGACGACTGAATGATCGACGTGTTGGTCATCGAATAGGGGATGATCTCGTCGATCAAGGCTTCCAGGTCTTCCACCGATCGTACGTTGGCGCGTGCGATGAAGCAGTCTTCCCCCGTGATGCGGTCGCACTCGACGACTTCCGGCAGGCCACGCAGAATCTCGGCAACCTTCTTGAGCTGACCGGGGATGGGCCGGATGCGCAGCCAGGCCGAGAGCGGCAGGCCGAGCGCCTCCGGATTGACCTTCACCGTGTAGCCACCGATCACGCCGGTTTCCTCCAGGCGCTTGACGCGTTCGGACACGCTCGGAGGCGAGAGCCCCACCTGGCGCGAGAGCTCCGCGACGGTAATGCGCGCGTTGTCGATCAGCGCGGAGAGGATCTCGGCATCGATCTCGTCCAAAGGCCCATTTTCGTATCGAAGGCGTTTCATGTCTCTTGCCTTAGATAGCTAAGCTGAACGGCTTTATAGGCTCATATTCCGCATGCCAGTATTTCTCCTTGGCTCCCATAGTAATCGAAGACAACTGGGGGCCAACAAGAATGCGCAAACTGACGTTCTCCCGCGTCGCAAGCGCCGTGCCGCCTCACGCCTGGTTCGGCGTGAGCGCTGTCTTCCACTATCTGGGGCCGTCCTTCGCCGTGCTGCTGTTCCCGGCCGTCGGCGTTCTCGGCGTTGCCTGGATGCGCATTGCCTCCGCGGCTCTGATCTTCGCGCCGATCACCAAACCCTGGCGCCGGCTGCGCATCGTAGACGCCCGGACACGGCTGCTGCTGGTTGGACTGGGCGCCTGTCTTGCCGTGATGAATGTCTCCTTCTACCTGGCGCTCGAACGACTGCCCATGAGCCTTGTGGCCGCGATCGAGTTTGTCGGAACGATCGGCGTCGCGCTTTACGGGCTGCGGACGGGGCGAAACTTTCTCGCACTCTCGCTTGCCGTCCTGGGCGTGCTGCTTCTGATCGATGTGACATGGGCGAGCGACCCGCTCGGCTTGTTCTGGGCTTTTCTCAATGGCGCTCTGTTCGTCGGCTACATCGTTCTGGGACACAAAGTCTCGGAACGGGGTGCAAGCGGGGGGGTCGAGAGTTTGGGCGCCGCCATGGCGATTGCGTTTCTCTTCGTGATGCCCGTCGGGATTGGAGAGGCGATCAAGGCTTTCGGCGCCGTCGAACTTTTGCTCGCGGGGCTTGGCGTCGGTGTTTGTTCCTCCGTCATCCCCTACATTTGCGATCAGCTTGCGATGTCGAGATTACCCCGCGCCAGCTTCGCACTGCTTCTGGCTCTGCTTCCGGCGACGGCCACGCTTGTCGGCCTGGTTGTTCTGGGGCAGATACCCTCTTTGCAAGATGTCTTTGGTGTCGTTCTCGTCATGGTCGGTGTGGCTGTCCACAAGCCGGCGGCTCCGACGTTGGTCTCGGACCGGATTGACCCGCCTTCTACGTGAGGCATCTGCCGAATGCTCTGCCGTCGAACCTAAAGGCTGTCGCGCAGCGAGAAAGGGAGCCGTGCGGCCTACAGCCGCCGGAGACACGGCATCCAAGAATTAGATTCGGGCGCGATAAACGAGAAACTCGGTGTTGTTCGCAATCTTGTCGTAAAGCGCCCGCGCGGTGCCGTTTGTCGAATGAGTATGCCAATAGACGCTGCTCACGCCCCTGGACCGACAGGTTTCGTAGACGGCTTCAACCAACTGTCGCGCGATGCCGAGACCTCGGCTTTCTTCCGACGTGAAGAGGTCCTGGAGATAACAGGTGTCTTCTACGTGGATGGTGTTTCGATGAAAAATGAAGTGTGCGAGCCCGACCAAGCCCGCCGCGGACTCCGCCACGACTCCCTCGAGAGGCTCTCTGTCGTCCAACAGCCGAGACCAAGTCGTCTGGACGATCTCGCTGGGCAAGGCCGTATCGCCGCTCCGGCCATAGAACGCGTTATAGCTTTGCCACAGACCTTCCCAAGCCTCTCGGTCTTCAGCTCTGACGGCTCGGATCAGGAACTCTGTCGGCATCCAGGTCGCTCGGTTCGCAAGGTGAGGCGGAGCCTAGTTGAGACGAAGAGGAATGGCTACAGGCGGCCTCGCCCCGGTACCGCTCCGGCACCTTAAAAGACAATCGAAGCCTGCGGCGCTGCCGGGTTCGTCCTGGGGCAGGGTTCGTCCTGGGGCCGAGTTCGTCCTGGGAAAGACATCGGAGCTGTCTTGCGAAACGGAAAAAAGGCCGGGCGGTCGACCGCCCGGCCTTCTCGTGCCGTTCGAAGCCTAGAGAGTTAAGCGGCCTCGTTCTCCAGGACCTTGGTGCCCTGGCTGGTACCGACGGCCTGGATGGCGATGCTGCGCGGTTTCGCCGATTCCGGCACTTCGCGCAGCAGTTCGACATGCAGCAGGCCGTTCTCCAAGCGTGCGCCGGAGACCCGGATGTGATCGGCGAGTTGGAAGCTGCGCTGGAAAGCGCGCGTGGCGATCCCACGGTGCAGGAAGCGGGGGCGCTCGCCCTCGGCCTCGCCGCGTTCCTTCTTGCCCTCGATGGTCAGCTGATTTTCGTGCAGCGTGACGTTCAGGTCCTCGTCACCGAAGCCGGCTACCGCCATCGTGATGCGATAGGCGTCGTCGCCGGTCTTTTCGATGTTGTAAGGCGGGTAGTTCAGCGCGCTCTCGTCGACCCGGCTCGCGGTGTCGAGCAGGTTCATCATCCGGTCGAAGCCGACCGTGGCGCGCAGAAGGGGAGAGAAGTCGGTCGTACGCATAGATCATATCCTCCTAAAAGCGATATGCGTATGTGGCGCCCTCCGCTCTTGCGGCAGGGCTTCTCAGCGTTCGATCCGGATGGGAGGCGAACCCGCTCGGCGGCATTCAATCCCGATTCGGATCGTGCAATCAGTTAGTCAAACGCTACCGCTGCTTCAAGAGGGGGGCTCGACCGCTCCGTTTCCTGTCTGGCTGCGCTTGAGAATTGCCCATCAATTCAGAGACTTGGCAGTAATTTACATAACTTTATGGATCGCGAGGCGATACCATTGGGCCTAGATCTGCTCTAGTGTTTGAGGATCATGTCGCAAGAAATCCTTCAGGCTCCCGACCCCCCAGTTGCATTCCTCAACGGAACTTACACCGAGGCGCTTGCGCTGACTCGGGAGGCACGCGACTACGTTGCGCTGCAGGAGAAGGCAGAGCGCAAGGGGCTGACGCCCGCCGACCAGTTGGTCGCATCCTGCGAGTCCATGCGCATTACCACGCGGCTGACCCAGGTGATGGCATGGCTGATGATCCAGCGCGCCGTCCAGGCCGGCGAGATGACGCGGGATGAGGCCCGGCAGCCGGAACACCGGCTGGGGGCGAAGGACATCTGCGAAAACTCGGATACGGCTGCGCCGGCGGAGCTGCCGCCGCGCATGTGCGATCTGCTGCAACGCAGCCACGCGCTCTACGAACGGGTGGCGCGTCTGGACGCTCTTCTCGACGCCTAAGGGCCGTCCAGGCAGGGTGAGTTAGATCGGAGAGCGTCTTGCGCGCGGCCGGAAAGGCCGGCGTCGTCTTACTTCTTGATGCCGAGGCCCGCGAAGCGCTTGTTGAACTTCGCCACCTGACCACCGCTCTCGTTCAGGCGCTGCACGCCCGTCCAGGCCGGGTGGGTCTTGATGTCGATGTCCAGACGCAGGCTCTGCCCGGGGCTGCCGTAGGTCGAGCGCATCGGCAGCTCGGTCCCGTCGGTCATCACCACGGTAATGTCGTGGTACTCGGGATGGATGTCTTTCTTCATGGCCGTGGGCTTTCTGCAGGCTATCTGGTCGGCGCGGACGGTGCGGAAGGCCGCGGATATAACCAAAGCGGCGCTCCATCGCAACCCCGCGGAGCCTTCAGCCCTAAGGTCGGGAGCCTGCAGCCATAAGGTCGCAGGTGCCGTGCGGTCGTTGGGAGGCTCGCTTGCGAGGCCTATGTGGCTCGTGCGATAGCTGGTATGGGCCATTTACCCCCGAGTGGCCGTTTTTTTTGAGGATCGCGATAGCTCCGCCGATGTCCAGTTCCGGCGCGTCCACTTCCGGTGCCTCTGCACCTCTTCCGGCGACCACGGCCGCGTTGCGTCAGAGCGACCGGCCGAAGAGCCGCGATTTGCGCGTGCTCGCAACGTTGTGGAGCTTCGTGCGGCCCTATCGCCTGCAGGTGAGTTTGGCCGCGGCAGCGCTGGTCGTGGCCGCCGGCACGGTGCTGGCGTTGGGCAAGGGCCTGCGCATGCTGGTGGACGAGGGCTTCGCGTCCGGCAACGCGGCATTGCTCGACAAGGCCGTATTGGTGCTGCTGGGTGTGGTTGTAGTGCTCGCCGGCGCCACCTACGCCCGCTTTTTTCTGGTCTCCTGGATCGGCGAGCGGGTGGTGGCGGATGTGCGCCGTGCCGTCTTCGACCGGGTTATCACCCTCTCGCCTGCTTACTTCGAGATCAACCGGACCGGCGAGATCCTGTCCCGCCTGACCACCGACACCACAATTCTGCAAGTCGTGGTCGGCAGTTCGGTCTCGGTCGCCCTGCGCAACGTTCTGCTGTTCATCGGCGGCTTGGCGTTGCTGATGATCACCTCGCCGAAGCTAACCGGACTGGTGCTGCTGGTCGTACCGCTGGTGCTGCTGCCGATCATCTTTTTCGGCCGGCGTGTGCGCCGCCTGTCGCGCGAAAGCCAGGACCGCATCGCCGACGTCGGCGCTTATGTGGACGAATCGCTGAATGCGATCCGCACAGTGCAGGCCTTTACCCATGAGCCCCTGGACAGCAAGCGCTTCGGGGGGCGTGTCGAGCAGGCTTTCGCGACCGCAGTGCGCCGCGTGCGCGCTCGCTCGGCCATGACGGCCACGGTGATCGTGCTGGTCTTCGGCTCCATCTCGGCCATTCTCTGGGTCGGCGGCCACGATGTCCTCAGCGGCCGGATCAGTGCCGGAGAGCTCTCGGCCTTCGTGTTCTACGCCGTGGTGGTGGCCGGCGCCGTGGGTTCGATCAGCGAGGTGATCGGGGATCTGCAGCGCGCCGCCGGCGCCACCGAGCGACTGCTCGACCTCCTGGCCACCGACAGCGATATCGAGGTGTCGGACAACCCCAGGCCGCTGCCGTCGCCGGTCAAGGGCGCTGTGGTCTTCGACAATGTGGACTTCCACTACCCGGCGCGGCCCGACTGGGCGGCTCTGGACGGCTTCTCGCTGTCCGTTGCGCCAGGTGAGAAGGTGGCGCTGGTCGGCCCGTCAGGTGCCGGCAAGACGACGGTCATGCAGCTGCTGCTGCGCTTCTACGATCCGGCCGTCGGTTGTCTGCGCTTCGACGGCGTGGACCTGCGCGATCTCGCTCCGCAGCAGCTTCGCGCGGCCATCGGCCTGGTGCCGCAGGAGCCGGTCGTCTTTGCCGCCGACGCCTGGGAGAACATCCGCTATGGCCGGCCGGAGGCCAGCGACCAGGACGTTTTGGAGGCTGCGCGGGCCGCGCACTGCCTGGAGTTCCTGGAGGAGCTGCCCGAAGGGATGAACAGTTTCCTGGGCGAGCGTGGCGTGCGCCTGTCCGGCGGCCAGCGCCAGCGCCTGGCGATTGCCCGCGCGATCCTGCGCGATCCGGCTCTCTTGCTGTTGGACGAAGCCACCTCCTCGCTGGATGCGGAGAGCGAGCGGGCGGTTCAGGATGCGCTCGACAAGCTGATGGTTGGGCGCACCTCGATCGTCATCGCTCACCGCCTGGCGACGGTTCTGAAGGCCGATCGCATCGTGGTGCTCGACCGTGGCCGCATCGTCCAGAGCGGCAGCCATGCCGAACTGCTGCGCGACCGCGATGGCCTCTACGCGCGCTTCGCCGCGCTGCAGTTCGACCAGGCCGAGGCGCTCTTCGACACCGGCTTCCCGGAGGTTGCCGCGAAGTAGGACGCGGGCAGGCGCAGCGACGGGGGCGCCTATTCGCCTCGAAAGACCGGCTTGCGCTTGTCCAGAAACGCCGTGACGCCCTCGCGGTAGTCTGCGCTGTCGCAGACCTCGAAGGCGCTGGCGTACTCCGCGTCGCTCAGCGGTCGAGGGTCGAGTGCCCTGGCGGCATTCAGCTTGTGCGCCCGGGCAGCCAGCGGCGCGGCGGCGGAAAGGCGTTTCGCGGTTGCCGCCACCTCTGTCTCGAACGCCTCTGGGGCGACGACCCGGTTCACCAGGCCTTTCACGTAGGCTTCCTCGGCCCCGAAGATCCGGTCCTCCAGCAGCATCTCCAGCGCGACCGCACGGCTCGTGATCTGGACCAGTGGGATCATCCCTTCCCAGGGGAGCACATGGCCCAGGCGGGCGATCGGGATCCCGAAACGGCTGCCCTCGGCGCAGAGGCGCAGGTCGCAGCAGAGGGCCAGCTCCAGACCACCGCCGACGCAGGCGCCTTCAATGGCGGCCAGGGTGCAGTGGGGCGAGTGCAGCAGCCCTTCCAGGGCGGCGTGCATGTTGTCGGCGTAGGCGCGGGCGGAGGCGGCGTCATGGCGCCGCTCGTCGAACTCCGAGATGTCCGCGCCGGCAGCGAAGGCTTCACCGCCGGCGCCACGCACCACAATACAGCGCAACTCCGGATCCGCGTTCAGGACCGTGACGGTCTGGCCGAGCCGCGTCCAGGCGGCATGGTTCAGCGCATTGCGCCGTTCCGGGCGGTTCAGAATGATGGTGGCGACCGGCCCGGCGCGCTGCAGCAGCAGAGACTCGTCGACGGCGCCTTCAGGGGCGGGCTGGGCTTCCCCGGCAGTGGAAAACCCCGGATCGGCAGGGGAGGCAGCGGGGTTGGCGGCGGAGGACTCGGCATGAGACATCCGGGATCGGCTCCTTCATTCGGCTTGCCATACGCCGGTACGCAGTGCGACATGGGCGCGGGGTTTCTTTGAAAGCTGGATGGAGCATACACGGGATGCCGCGCAACGGAAGCCGGCGGTCGGGCACGACCGTCGCCCTGAAGCAGCGCCCTGCCGCCGTGGCGCCGCTGTCTCTGGCCCTGCCGGGTGGCGGTGCCTACGGCGCCTTTGCCTGGGGTGTGCTGGACCGTCTGCTCGAGGAAACCGACCTGACTTTCCCGCAGGTTAGCGGTGTCAGCGCCGGAGCGGTCAACGCCGTTGCCTTGGCTCAGGGTTTTGCGGAGGGCGGCCGCAGCGGCGCGCGCAATAAGCTGGCAGAGGTCTGGGAACGCACGGCCGCGCTCGCCGCCTTCTCGCCGCTGCAGCCGAGCCCCCTCGACCTGCTGCTGCGTCCGGGTGGCCTGGACTACTCGTTCGGGTATCGCTGGCTGGACACTGTCAGCCGCCTCTTCTCGCCCTATCAGTTCAATGCCTTCGACCTCAATCCGCTGCGCGAGGTGCTGCGCCAGACCATAGACTTCGCGACGATCCGCGAGTCCGACGAGGTCCAGGTCTTCGTCGCCGCCACAAACGTACGTCGCGGGCGCATCCGGGTGTTCGGGCCGCGCCAGATCACGCTCGATGCCGTGATCGCCTCGACCTGTCTGCCGTTTCTCAACAAGGCGGTGGAGATCGAGGGCGAACCCTATTGGGACGGCGCCTATCTGGCCAACCCGCCGTTGCGTCCTCTGGTCGAAACCGAAGGCGCGGGAACAAGGCATACAGGACCGACGGACAGTGGCGCCAAGCCCGGCGATCTGCTGTTGGTCGAGCTGGACGGTCTGGAGCAGCCCGGCACGCCAACCAGCCCGCAGGAGATCTTCGACCGCCTGAACAGCTTGTCCGGTGGCGGCGGTTTGCTGTCGGAACTGGAATGGCTGGCGGCGGCGCACCCGGACGTGCGTCTACACGGTATTGCCGAACCTCAAACACTCGGTGAGCTCAGTGCCTCCAGCCGACTCAACGCCGACCGCCGCTTTCTGGTCTATCTGCACGATCTGGGCCGCACCGCCGCCGAAACCTGGCTGGCCGGACCGCGCACCCAGGTCGGACTGGCGAGCAGTTACCGAGCTCCCTCGCGCTATCTGTGAGATGTGGCGTCAGGAACCTCTCTGCACCGCACGGGCGAAATCGGCCGTCGCCGTTTCGGGGTTGTTGCTGCCGGCGATGGCCGAGACGACGGCGACGCCCTGGGCGCCCGCTGCGATCACCTCGGGCGCGCGTTCGACCGTGATGCCCCCGATGCCGACCAACGGCAGCGCGGTGACGGCGCGCACTGCGGCGACGCCCTCCGGCCCGATGGGGGCGGCCGCGTTCGCTTTGGTCGTGGTGGTGTAGACAGGGCCGACGCCCAGGTGATCGAGGGCCTCTGCCGGCGCCGCCACCGCGTCTTCCGGCCTGCGGACCGAAAGGCCGAGAACCGCCTGCGGTCCGATCCGTTTGCGTACTTCTGCCGCCGGCTGATCGTCCTGACCGACATGGACGCCGACCTTTCCGTCGATGGCTCCGAGCGCGACGGCCTCCTCGACCCGGTCGTTGACGATCAGGGGAACGCCGGCGCGGTCCAGAAGCGGCAACAGGCTGCGCGCCAGTTCCAGATAGTCGCTTGCCGGCAGCTCTTTTTCGCGGAGCTGGACCAGGGTGGTGCCGCCGGCCAGGGCGCGCGCCACCACCTCTTCCAGACCGTGGTGGCGGCAATCGTTGCGGCCGAGCACCAGGTAGACCGAGAGGTCGACGGCGGGTCGGGCGCTCATCCCAACCTCACCGTCAGATCGAGATCCTCGGCATCGAGCCGGTAAAGCTCGTCCAGCAGATTGACGCGCAGGCTGCCGGGGCCGCGAGAGCGCACCGCCGCCTTTTCGGCAGCGACGCCGTATATCGCCAGTGCATGCAGCGCTGCGGTCAAAGGGTCGGGCTCGACCGCTAGGCAGGCCCCGGTCAAAGCCGTCAAGGCGCAGCCGCTGGCGGTGATGCGCGTCATCATCTCATGGCTGTTGGCGCAGAAGGCGTAACGCGTGCCGTCGCTGACATGATCCAGGGCACCGGTCACGACCACCACCGCGTTGCTTTGCTCCGCCAGGCGTTGGGCGGCTTCCACGGCCGCTTCGGAGCCGACGCTGGAGTCGACGCCCTTGCCCTCGGCACCGCTGAGACCGGCGAGGGTCATGATCTCGGAGGCGTTGCCCCGCACCACTGTCGGCTTGCAGGCCAGCAGCCGGGCGGCATTGTCGCGCCGGAAACCCGTGGCGCCGACGGCGACGGGGTCGAGCACCCAGGGCCGCCCTGCGGCGACCGCCGCTTTGGCGGCCGCCTCTGCGGACTCCACCCAATGGCTTTCCATGGTGCCGAGATTGACGGTCAGCGCGCCGGCGATGGTTGCGAACTCGGCCGCTTCCTGCGGCGCATGCACCATCGCCGGCGAGGCGCCGACCGCGAGCAGCGTGTTGGCTGCCAGATCCATGGCGACGAAGTTGGTGATGTTCTGAACCAGTGGTCCTTGCGCACGCAGGCTGCGCAGGGTCTTGGACGGTCGGTCTAGAGTGGCGGCGAGGGTCATGAAAATCGTCTCTCGGTTCGCATGGTCAGGCGGTTCGCAGGATGAGGCTAAGCGCCGATCTGTGCGCCCAGCAGGGCGTGACGGCCAACGCGGCCCCAGGGCACGAAAAGCCGTTTGGCGGCGGTGTAGGAGTCGTGGATGCGCCGGTCCAGCGCGCCGGTTGCTGCCAACTCCGCCAATACCACTTCGCTTTCGCGCCGGGCGGCCTGCAGCACCTCGGCCGGCCAGGGGTGCAGCGTAACGGCTCCGTCATCCTTCAGCCGTGTCAGTGCGGCGGCATTGTGCCATTCGGCTTCGGCCGGTCCTCGGCGGTTCTCCGCTTCACAGCAGGCGGCGACCAGCTGCTGCAGGTCGATGGGCAGCTTGTCGTAGGCCTGCGCCGAAATCAGGGCTTCCGCGCTGCCGTTCGGCTCATGCCAACCCGGCCAGAGGTAGAAGGAGGCCGCTCGGTTCAGGCCGAGCGCCAGGTCCTGCCAGGGGCCCAGGAATTCCGCGCCGTCCAAGGCGCCGGTGGACAGCGCGGTGAAAATCTCGCCGGGCGGGAATGTCGTCGGCACGGCACCGAGACGGCGCAACACTTCGCCGCCCAGCCCCGGCATCCGCAAGCGCAGGCCCCTCAGATCGGCGAGGGCCTCGATGGGCCGGCGATACCAGCCGCCCATCTGAATACCGGAGTTACCGGCGGCAAAGGGCTTCACGCCGAAGGCGCCGTAGAGTTCGTCCCACAGCGCCTGTCCGCCGCCGACCGTCAGCCAAGCATCGTGTCCCTCCGGCATCAGCCCGAACGGGACGGCGGTGAAGTAGGGGGCCGAGGGCATCTTGCCCGACCAGAAGAGCGCGGCGGAGTGCCCCATCTCGACAGTGCCGGCCGAGACCGCATCGAAGACCTCCAGGGCCGGAACCAGCTCGCCGGCCGCGTGCAGCTCAACCGTCAGGCGTCCTTGCGACAAAGTGGTGATCCGCTCGGCCAGACGGGCGGCCGTGGTGCCGGGCCCCGGGGCGTTCCGCGGCCAGGAGGTGGCCATACGCCAGACCCGCCGTTTCTCGGCGATTGCGGGTGCAGGCAGGCTCGCGGTACCTGCGGCGACGGTCGTTGCGGTCGCAGCGGCCAGGAAGCGGCGGCGGCTGGCGGCGGTCATCTCGGCTCCTTCCCCAGCGCCGGGATGGTGAAGCCGTCGATTGCTCTGAACCTCTGAGGAGCCCGCCGGGCGGCGGTTGGAGGTATCGGCGGCTCCCTGCGCTGGCATGATCCAGGTCAGGTTCGTCGGGTGTGATCTCAGCCCCGTCGCGGCAAGCGCTGCGTGGGACACCCCGGGCCTTACGTCTTACAGATGATGGACCTTGGATCGCGCCCTGTGAAGAGGTGTCGTTGCCTCGAGCGGTAAAAGACGGCTATGACCCGGCCGTCGCACCGCAATCAAAAGGGGGGAGTCGGTTCCGCAGATGACCACGCCCAGCAAGACTGCTCAGGAAGCCGCTGCAGAGGCCGCAGCAGCTCGCACCACCGCCAATATCCTGCTCGAGATCGAGGCGGTTCTGTTCCGGCCGGACGACCCTTTCACCTTCACCTCCGGCCGAAACAGCCCGGTTTACGTCGACTGCCGCAAGATCATCTCCTTCCCACGGGCGAGGGCGAAGCTGATGGACCTGGCGGTCGAGCGGATCACGGCCGCCGTCGGCTACGAGTCGATCGACGCAGTGGCCGGCGGCGAGACTGCGGGGATTCCCTTCGCCGCCTGGATCGCCGAGCGTCTGGCGCTGCCCATGGTCTATGTGCGAAAGCAACCCAAGGGGTTCGGCCGCAATGCGCGGATCGAGGGGAGCTTTCCCGAAGGCGCCCGTGTGCTGCTGGTGGAGGATCTGGCGACGGACGGCGGCTCCAAGCTTGGCTTCGTGGAGGCGCTGCGGACAGCCGGCGCTCAGGTGGCGCACAGCTTCGTCGTCTTCCACTATGGAATCTTTCCCGAGGGCATTGCCCGGCTGGAGGCGGAGGGCGTGAAGCTGCACGCGCTCTGTACCTGGTACGACGCCCTGGCGGCGGCAGAGAGCGCAGGCTACCTCTCGGGCGACGGTCTGACGGCAGTGAAGGCTTTCCTGGACGATCCCGACGGCTGGCAGGCCGGTCAGGCGCAAGACTGAACCGGCAAGACCGAGTCCGTTCGGATCTATGGATCTGGCGGCATGCATGGCTGGGGCAGTCGTTGGCCGAGTAAACCTGCCGACGACTTCAGTCGAACAACCACCTCGCCGAACCACAATACCGACCTGAGTTCAAGTCGGTCCGCCAGGCTGTGCGATTCCAAGCCGACGTATTTGCATTAATTGTATGTCAAGCACTACCGTTGGAGGCTGTGGAATAGAGTCCTTTTCGTAATCCGAGAACTCTGCGATGGCGCAGTTTAGCAGGAAAGCCTTGCCGATCGAGGTCGGCAAAGGCGGCATGAGCCACTTCGGCGATGCCGGAGGCAAGCCGAAACCCAGGCGCAGCCTTGTTGTTTTCGGGGTTGTTCTTTGCCTTCTGCTGGCGGTGCTGAATGCTTGGGACCTGACGGAGTCGCGCCGCACCGTCCTGGAGACGGCGCGCGGCGATGCCCTCGATACCGTCAAGCTGATTGCCGAGCACACCGCGCGCAGCCTGGATACGGTCGACATCGTGTTGCGCAGCTTTGCCGTGACCTTGCCCGACAGCGACACGATGCCGAGCGACGCGCGCAGTCGCTTGGAAGACCTGCTGGTCGAACTGCCCCAGGTCAGAAGCTTCCGAGTGGTCGACGCCGCGGGTCAGGTGAAGATCGCGGCCGGTCCCACGGACGACCTGCCCGATCAGGTCTCCAGCTTCGCGTACTGGCAGCACCATCGCGAGGCGCCGACCGGCAGCCTCAGCGTCGGTGCGCCGCGCGCCAATGGGGAGGGTTGGACGATCCCCGTAAGCCGACGGATCACCTTGGCCGGGGGCGTCTTTGGCGGCATCGTGGTTGCAAATCTGGACGGGCGCTATTTTCACAACCTCTACAGCCGCTCGAGTAGCCAGCACACCACGGCCTTGGGTTTGTGGCGCAGCGACGGCCTGCTTCTGGCCCGGTTCCCCGCGCAGGAGGCTCAAGTCGGCCAAACCCGACTTCCCGACCACGACATTGCACGGCTCGCGGAAGGTCTGCGCGTGACCGAAGGCATGTCGCCGGTCGACGGGCGCATGCGGATCGTCGGTCTCGGTCCGGTCACCGACCTGCCTCTGGTTGTGACCGTGGCCATCGACCGCGAAGCCCTGCTGGCAGATTGGCGGCTGAGCGCCTGGCGCGGTCTGCTCCTGATGCTGATTGCCTTTGCCGTGGTCTTCGCCGGCGTCTGGTTGCTGAGTGTTCAGATCCGTCGGACCCAGCGCGCCGCCGCGCAGCGTGAGGCGGCGGTCGAGGGGTCTCTGCACGGCTACTACTTCTTGCGCAGCCTGCGGGACAAGGGCGGTGAGATCGTCGATTTTCTCATCGTCGACATGAACCGCCGGGCCGAGCAGATGATGACGAAGCCGCGGGAGCACTGGATCGGCCGACGTCTCTGCGAGGCCGTTCCCATCAACCGAACCCACGGTTTGGTCGAGCGCTACAAGCAGGTGGTGGAAACCCAGCAGCCTTTCGAGCTGGAGTTCCCGCTGGAAGCGCCCGAGGTCAAGCCGAAGTGGATGCGTATCCAGGCTCTGCCTCTGGAGGACGGCGTGGTCGTTGCCGCCCGCGACATTACCGACAGCAAGTGCGAGGAACTGGCGCGCCAACTTGCCGAGCGGCGTTTGTCGGACATCGCGGAGACGGTGCCTGGCATGGTCTACCAGTTCGTGCAGCAGCCGCAGGGAAAGACGGCCTACACCTTTGTCAGCAGCGGTGTTCAGGACCTCTACGGTCTGACGCCGGAAGAGGTGGAGCGCGATGCGCCGGCTCTTTGGAATCTCGTCGCTCCGGACGATGTGCCGCGACTTGAGAGAAGTCTCCAACGGTCCGCCCAGACCTTGAAGCCTTGGGAGTGCGATTACCGAATTCTGCGCGATGGCGGCGTGCGCTGGCTGCGCGGCCGTGCCCGGCCGCATCCGCGCGGCGATGGCGCCATCGTTTGGAACGGGGTTTTGATCGACGTTACGGAAGAACGGAAGTTGCAGGAGGCCGCCCTGGAGGCGCGCCAGGAAGCGGAGCTCGCCAACCGCGCCAAGTCGGACTTCCTCGCCAACATGAGCCACGAACTGCGGACACCGTTGAATGCCGTAATCGGGTTCTCCGAGGCTCTCCAACAGGGGTTGGGTGGCAAGCTGACCGAGCGTCAAGCCGAGTATCTCGGCCATATTCAACTGGCCGGGACGCATCTCCTCGGGATCATCGGCGACCTGCTGGATCTGGCGAAGATCGAGGCCGGTCAGGCGGAACTGAAAGAAACGCTCTTCTCGATCCAGGAGATTGCCGCCTCGGCAGCGACCCTGGTGTCGTCACGGGCGGCCGGCAAGCAGCTGACGCTGGAGATGGCGGATTTCTCAAACCTGCCGACAGTGCGTGGCGACGCGCGGCGCATCAAGCAGGTGTTGCTGAATCTCTTGTCGAATGCGGTGAAGTTCACGCCGGAGGGCGGGAAGCTGAGCATCGGTGCTCAGTTGCAGCCGGACGGCTGGCTGCGCGTTTGCATCGGCGACAGCGGTCCGGGCATGCGGCCGGAGGAAATCGAGATCGCCCTGCGGCCCTTCGGTCAGATCCGCGAGTCCTTCGTGCGCGGCGAGGGCGGCACCGGCCTGGGTCTACCCCTGTCCCAGCAGCTCCTGGAACTGCACGGCGGGCGACTGGAAATCGACAGCCACCCCGGACAAGGGACTCTGACCTGCGCTTTGCTCCCGCCGGAGCGGCTGCTCAGCGGTGCGGGCTCCTCAACCGATTCCTGCGCTCAGACGCCCTCTTCGGATCGAACGGATCCATCACAAGACTTGGAAGCCGCCATCTAGCGTTCCACCGACGTCATCGGGCCACAGTCTTTGTACGTGACGCCTGGTGCGGTTGCGGACAGAGTGAGGCCTGCACCTGCGGGAGGCGGAGATGTCCGGCGAACTGGTTCTCTACACCAACCCGATGTCGCGCGGGCGGATCGCGCGATGGATGCTGGAGGAAGTCGGCGCGCCTTATCGGGCCGAACTGCTCGACTATGCCACCACCATGAAGCAGCCCGCCTACCTGGCGGTCAATCCCATGGGCAAGGTCCCGGCCCTGTGCCATGGCGAGACGATTGTTACCGAGACGCCGGCAATCTGCGTCTATCTCGCCGATGTCTTTGCCGAGGCGGAGTTGGCGCCGCCGTTGGACCGCCGCGGCCCCTACTATCGCTGGCTCTTCTTCGCCGCCGGGCCGCTGGAGGCGGCGATCACCAACACGGCCTTGCAGCTCGAGCCGCCGGACGACAAGCGCGGTATGGTCGGATACGGCAGTTTCGCACAGGTGCTCGACGTGCTGGAGGCGGAAGTTTCGGCCAGGCCCTATCTGGCGGACGTGCGTTTCACGGCAGCCGATCTTTACGTCGGCGCGCAGCTCGGCTGGGGGATGCAGTTCGGCATCGTCGAGAAGCGACAGGCCTTCGTCGACTACTGGGGGCGGATCGGCGAGCGGCCGGCCCACCGCCGCGCCAGGGAGCTGGACGACGCCCTGGCCCCGGCGGAAGCCGGCTGAACTCCTCCCTGCGGGACGGCGGTGAAGGCCTCCCGCTGACAGCCTGGAACCTCCGATTGCAAGAGCGACCGCGTTCGGTTGCTTGACCCACGTCATTTCAAGCTGCTGCCGGAGAGGGTTTTCTTCCCAATTGAATAAACCGGCGGCTGGCGATGCCGCCCACGAAGGGGAAGGAGTCAAAGCCCGTGAGTTATAAGACCCTGTTGGTCCATCTCGACAACAGTGCCTCCTGCGCCGGCCGTGTTGCCGCCGCATTGGATCTGGCGGCACGCTTCGACGCGCATCTGGTCGGTCTGGCCGTGACGGTCGAACCGGTGGTGCCGACCTTCGTGATGGCGCAGATTCCCACCTCGACGCTGGAGTCTCAGCGCGAAGCGCTGCGCGCCAGGTCTGACGAGGCTATTGCCGCCTTCGAGTCGGCGGCTGCGAAGGCCGGCCGCAGCGTGGAAAGCCGCCGGGCTCTGGCTTTCACCGAGGAGTTGCCGGAGACCGTGGCTCTGCATGCCCGCTACGCGGATCTTGTGGTGATGGGGCAGCACGACCCGGACGATGCCAACAGTCTGAGCGCCGGAACGCTGGAGCAGTGTCTGATGGGCGCGGGCCGGCCGGTGCTGGTGGTGCCCTACATCGGCGCGAAGGCGGGTTTCGGCCGCAACGCCCTGCTGGCGTGGGATGCCAGCCGCGAGGCGGCGCGCGCCGCCAGCGATGCGCTGCCGCTGCTGGAAAAGGCCGACAAGGTGACCGTCCTGACGATCAATCCGAAGAAGGGCCGCGCGGCCCATGGCGAGGAACCGGGGGCCGATATCTCGCTTGTTCTGGCCCGCCACGGTGTTAAGGCCGAAGCCGAGTCGATGACGGTGCGCGACGTCAGTATCGACGAGGCGCTGCTTTCGCGCCTGTCCGACGACGGCGCCGATATGCTGGTGATGGGCTGTTACGGCCACACCCGGTTGCGCGAGCTGGTGCTTGGCGGCACGACCCGGCACATCCTCCAGCACATGACGGTGCCGACCCTGATGACGCACTAGTTGCTCGTCACTGGCTGCTCGTCACCCGCCGGGGTTCGAAACCCCGCGAGAAAGGGGCCGCATGGCCCCTTTTTCAATTCGCCTGTTCGGTACCTGCAGGCGCTCGGCTTACCCCATCCGTTCCGCTTCCGCTTTCGGGTCGAGCGCGTCCTGCAAGCCGTCGCCCAGGAAGTTGAAGGCGATCACCGTGATGAAGATCAGCAGACCGGGCCAGATGGCGAGCCAGGGCGCGGACCAGATGGTTTCCTGCGCGCCGGTCAGCATGTTGCCCCAACTCGGCACCGGCGGCTGAATGCCGAGGCCCAGGAACGAGAGCACCGACTCCAGCAGGATCACGTTGCCGACCGACAGCGTGGCCGCGACCACGATCGGGGAGACGGCGTTGGGGAGCAGGTGCACCAGCATAATCCGTCCCGGACTGGCGCCCAGCGCCTCGGCCGCCAGGACATACTCGCGCCGCTTCAGGCTCAACACCGCCCCGCGCACCAGGCGCGCGGTCACGGTCCAGCCGACCAGCGCGATCAGGACGACGATGCGATAGAGGCTGACGTCCTCCGAGGTCGCCAGTTCCGGCGACAGACCGAGCTTGGTGAGATCGATCGCGGCCAGCACGATCAGCAGCGGCAACAGCGGCAGGGCGATGGTGGTATCCGCCAGCCGCATGATCGCCGCATCGAAGCGGCCGCCGTAGTAGCCGGCCAGCAGCCCGAGCAGCGTGCCCAGCACGGCGGCGCAGAGTGCCGCCATCAGGCCGACCGCCAGCGATACCCGGCCACCGTAGAGCAGACGCAGAAGGAGATCGCGGCCCAGTTCGTCGGTGCCCAGCCAGTAGGTCTCGGAGGGCGGCAGGCTGCGGGAGAAGAGATCGACCGCCGTGGCGTCCAGGCCGCGCGCCGCCTCGATCAGCGGTGCCGACAGGGCCAGCGCGCCCAGCAGCAGCAGTACGATCAGCGAGGCGACGGCGGGCTTGTGGCGCAGGAAGCGGCGCAGCTTCAACCGCAGCGGCGACAGGCCGGGTTGCATCGCGGCCTGCCGTCCGGCTGCCAGCACCTCGGGCGCGTCGCTGGCGCTCATTCCAGCCGGATCCGCGGATCGAGCCAAACGTAGGTCAAGTCGGCCAGCAGGTTCGCCAGCAGCACCGTGCCGGTCGCCAGCAGCAGGCCGACCAGGGCGAGATTGTAGTCGTTGCCCATGATGGCGTCGTAGATGGTCTTACCCATGCCCAGCCAGCCGAACATCGTCTCGGTGATCAGGGCGCCGCCGAACAGCGTGCCGAAGTCGAGTGCGATGATGGTGGTCACCGGGATCATGGCGTTGCGCAGCGCATGACCGTAGACCACGCGGGTATCGCTCAGGCCCTTGGCGCGGGCGGTGCGCACGTAGTCCTGCCGCAGTGTCTCCATCAGACTGGCCCGCAGGTAGCGGACGTAGCCGCCGACGCTGGCCAGTGTCAGGGCGAGGGCCGGTAGAATCAGGTGGGCGAGGGTGCCGGTGACCGAGCCGTCGCCCATGCCGCCCGCCGGCAGCCAGCCGAGCGCCACTGCGAACAGCAGGATCAGCAGGATTGCCAGCCAGAAGGGTGGCAGGGAGATGCCGGCGAAGGCGAAGAGGTTGACCGCACCGTCGGTCAGGCTCTGCGGCCGGCGCGCGGCCAGAACGCCCAGTGGCAGCGCAATCAGCAGGGCCAGGGCGAAGGCCAGGCCCATCAGCATCAGCGTGTTGCCCAGGCGCGGCAGCAGGATCTCCAGCACCGGCCGGGCGAACAGCCGCGAATAGCCGAAGTCGCCTTGGAGAGCGTTGCCGAGCCAGGCGAGATAGCGCTCATGCACCGGCCGGTCGAGACCGTAGACCGCCTTCAGTCGCTCGGCGTCGGCCGCGGTGAGGTTGGGGTCCGCCGAGATCATCAGGTCGATGGGATCGCCCGGCATCAATCCGATCAGCAGGTAGACGAAAATGGACATGGCGAAGAGCACCACGCCCAGCCCGATGAGCCGCTCGATCAAGAATCGCACCATGGTGTAGCAGGGTAGAGCTTGGGCCGTATCAAGCAAGCGGGTTGCTGCCCAGGGCCAAGCCTGCTTTACCTCAGGCATCGGCAATCTTGGGAGCCCGGCCCTATGCGCAGACTGGATTACTACCTCTCGCTCCGTTCGCCCTGGGCTTTCCTGGGGGCGAAGCGGCTGGAGGAAATCGCTCGGCGCAACCGGGTGAAGGTGGTTGTCAAACCGGTCGACTTCGGCACCATCTTTCCGGCTTCGGGCGGCCTGCCGCTGCCCAAGCGGGCGCCTCAGCGTCAGGCTTACCGCATGATGGAGCTGAAGCGCTGGTCGGCCCATCTCGAGATCCCGATGGTCTTCGAGCCGCGCTGCCTGCCGGTACCCGAAGAGCTGGCGGCCCGCTTCGTCATCGCCGCCGAGGCGATCGGCGGCGATCCGCTGCGGCTGGCCCATGCCATCCTGGCGGCGATCTGGCAGGAAGAACGCAATATCGCCGAGGTCGGCACGCTGGAGGCCATCGCGAGCGAGACGGGCCATCACGCCAATACTCTGGCCGCCAAGGCTTTCGATCCGGAAACTCAGGTCCGCTATGAAGCCTTGACGCAGGAGGCGCTGGAGCACGGCGTCTTCGGCGCGCCCTCCTACGTCTTGGAAGACGGCGAGATTTTCTGGGGCCAGGATCGTCTCGACTTGTTGGAGAGGGCCCTGGCAGCCCAGTCGCAAAGTGCCGCCTGAGAACGACTGTATACAGTTTTACGGCGTTTGCCGTGGGTAATTCGCTGTCGTCTTGACCCTGCCTTCGCGCAGTTTTGCGTCTCTCTGGCCGGGGTCGTTTTCATCTTTGCTGCTATTTTCGCCAAGACGCGGAATCGCGATTGCGGCCAGGATCGGCGCGCCTCAGATTTATGGAAAGATATCAGGGAACTGAGCGCCGAGTCTTCGCTGCTCCGGCGCCTCGGACAGGAGGTTTCGAGCCATGTCGGTCTTCGCCCATCCCGAGTTCGACGCTCACGAAAAAGTTCTTTTCGGCCATGATCCCGAAACCGGGCTGAAGGCCATTATTGCGTTGCACAACACCAGCCGTGGGCCGGCCTTGGGCGGCTGTCGCATGTGGGCCTACCGAAGCGACGAAGAGGCGGTGACCGATGTGTTGCGCCTGTCGCGCGGCATGACCTACAAGTCGGCCCTGGCCGACCTGCCCTTTGGCGGCGGCAAGTCGGTGATCATCGGCGACGCCAAGACCATGAAGAGCGAAGCGTTGTTTCGGGCCATGGGCCGGCTGGTCGACTCGCTGGGCGGCCGCTATCGCGTGGCCGAAGATGTCGGCGTGACCGTGGCCGATGTCGAGGCCATGGGGTGTGAAACCGACTACGTCGCGGGCATTCCGGCCGGCGGTGCGGGCGATCCCTCGCCGGCCACGGCCTGGGGCGTCTTCTGCGGTCTGAAGGCCAGCGTTCGCCACCAGCTCGGTCGCGACGACCTGCGCGGCCTCGGCGTGGCGGTCCAGGGGTTGGGGGCGGTCGGCCGTCACCTCTGCGCGCACCTGCACGCGGCGGGCGCTCACCTGTTTGTCGCCGATCTCAATGAGCAGGCTGTGCGGCAGGCCGTCGACGCCTGGAACGCCGTGGCCGTTGCGCCCGATGAGATTCACAGGGTCGATGCCGGGGTCTTCGCGCCCTGTGCGCTCGGTGCCGTGCTCAACGAAGTCAGCATTGCGCAGCTCAACTGCACCGTGGTCGCCGGTAGCGCCAACAATCAACTCGCCAAGCTACAGGACGGTGCGGCCTTGAAGGCGCGCGGTATCCTCTATGCGCCGGACTACGTCATCAACGCCGGCGGTATCGTCAACATCAGCCATGAGAGCCAGATTTCAGGGGCTCCTTACGACAAGGCGACCGCCTTCGCCCATGTGGCACGCATCGGCGATACCCTCGCGGAGATCTACCGCCTGGCCGAACGCGCCGACCTCCCGACCTCCGAAGCGGCCGACCGTCTGGCGGAACAGCGCTTCAAGCCGGCGGTGTCGCAAGCGGCGTAGAACCTCCGCAGCGGATCTAAGGTGAGTCAGGAAACGATCCGGGTCGGCGCCGGATTTTAGTTACGGGACGGTTCCGTCGAGGCCGGCTAGGAGCGCACCACAGATCAGCGTCCCCGCACCGGGGTCGTCCAGGCCGGGTCCTGGTGCTTTGCCCAGTAGAGCTCGCTCAATCGTTGCGTGACCGGCCCCGGCGAGGCCGGCAGGGCTTGGCCGTCGACGGAGGCGATGGCAATGATGCCGCCGGCGGTCGAGGTTACGAAGGCTTCCTCGGCGCTCGTCAGCGTCTCCATGGACAGCGGCGCCACCTCGGTCGGAATACCCAACTCGGCGCAGAGATCCAGCGCGGTGCCGCGGGTGATCCCCTCCAGCACGCCGCGATCCGGTGTGTGCACGCGCCCCTGCTTGACCGCGAAGAGGTTGAACCCCGGACCTTCCGTCAGGAAGCCGTCGAGGTCCTTCAGCAGCACGTTCTCGCCGCCGCGGTCGTAGGCTTCGTAGAGCCCCTTCACCAGATCCAGCCAGTGGTAGTTCTTGATCGTCGGGTCGACGCTGGCGGCGGGGATGCGCGGCACCGACGCGACGATCATCTTCAGGCCGCGGGCCCGCTGATCCGGGTCGGCGATCCAGCCGAAGGGAATGGCGAAGGCGATGAAGCGGTTGACCGCATCCCGCGGGTCGCGGCTGAAGGTCGGCGAGTGACCGCGCGTGCAGATCATCTCGACGTAAGCGTCTTCCAGTCCGCTTTCGACCACCGTCTCGTGCAGCAGCGACTCCAGACCGGTGCGGTCGAAGGGTAGGGTCATGCGCAGCTTGGCGACCGATGCGAGAAAGCGGTCCAGGTGCTTGTCCAGGCGAAAGAAGCGATGCTTCCAGACGTGCACCACGTCGTAGGTCGCGTCGGACCGCAGGAAGCCCCAGTCCAGCACCGGGATCTTCGCCTCGCTCATGGGCACGAAGCGTCCGTCGATCCAGGCAACGCCCGGCGGAAACTGCGTTTCGACGGCGTCTTGCGGCGGCTGCGATTGGCTGTCGGGCATGGTCTCGGCTCTCGGGCAGGCAGTGGATAAAACCGAGTATAGCTCCGGACGATCTCTCCGGGGCAGTGCTTTTCCGATCTGACTCGGCCTGCGCGGCTTGTCCTCCAGGCACAAAAGCTATTCTCTGTTGCAGATTGATGATGATCTGCCGGGAGGTCCCGCGCGGCGGGGACAGGCCATGAGCCTCAATCTGACCCAAATCGACAAGCCCGCCATGAAGGCGAAGACGGCGGCCTGGGCCGTGCACGTCTTCACCGCCTCGGGCGCGGTGCTGGGCTTTCTCGCCCTGCTGGCCATCCTTCACGGCGACAAGCAGCTCGTCTTCTTCTGGCTGGGCCTGGCGCTCTTCGTCGACGGCATCGACGGCACGCTGGCGCGGCGTGCGAAGGTGCGCGAGGTCACGCCGAACGTCGACGGCACCACCCTCGACAACGTCATCGACTACTTCACCTACGTCGCGGTGCCGGCGATGCTGGTCTACTGGTTCGGCGTGGTGCCGAACGGCTGGGAGACCGTGGCCGCCGCCACGATCATGGCCGTTTCCTGCTACACCTTCGCCAATGCGGAGATGAAGACCCACGACTACTACTTCAGCGGCTTCCCGGCACTCTGGAACGTCGTGGTGCTGGCCTTCTTCATTCTGCAGATGGACCCCTGGACCAATCTGGCCGTGATCGTCATCTGCTGCGTCCTGACCTTCGTCCCGCTCAAGTACGTCCATCCCTTTCGGGTGCCGCACCTGCGCAGCCTGAACATCCCGATGACGGTGGTCTGGGCGCTCGCGTCCGTCTGGTTGGTCTCGGCCGATCCCGACGTCGTCGACCTCCCGGTGCAGGCGCCGGTGATGTATTGGCTCTGGGTCGCCAGCTCTCTCTACTTCGTCGGCCTTTCCCTCTGGCGCTCCTTCCGCCGGGAACGGCGGCAGAGCTAGAGCGGCGCTCTAGCCACGGGCCTTCAGCTCTTTGCGGATGATCTTGCCGGTCGCGGTCATGGGCAAGGAGTCCAGGAACTCGACCTCGCGCGGGTACTCGTGGGCCGCCAGGCGCGTCTTCACGTAGTCCTGGATCTCGCGTTCCAGGTCCGGTGAGGGCGCGTGGCCCTCGGCCAGAACGACGAAGGCCTTGACCTTTTCGGTGCGCAGCGCGTCGGGCACGCCGACGGCGGCCGCCAGCGCCACGGCCGGGTGCTTGATCAGGCAGTCTTCGATTTCGCCCGGCCCGATGCGGTAGCCGCCGGAGGTGATGACGTCATCGTCGCGGCCGACGAAGTGGAAGTAGCCCTCATCGTCCAGGCTGGCCTGGTCGCCGGTCAGCAGCCAGTCGCCGATGAACTTCTTGGCCGTGGCCTCGGGGTTGTTCCAGTAGCCGAGGAACATCACCGGGTCGGGCCGCCGGATCGCCACCGTGCCTTGCGCGCCGGTCGGCAGGGGTCGGCCAGCCTCGTCCACGACGGCGACGTCATGGCCCGGCACCGCACGGCCCATGGCCCCCGGCTTGACCGGCATCAGGCCGGCGCAGTTGGAGACCACCAGATTGCATTCCGTCTGGCCGTAGAACTCGTTGATGGTCACGCCGAAGGTCTCGCGGCCCCAGTCGAGCAGGCCCGCCCCCAAGGTCTCGCCGCCCGAGCCGATGGAGCGAAGCTTCAGCGCCCAGCGCTCTGCCGGTTGCTCGACCCGGCGCAGCATCTTCAGCGCCGTCGGCGGCAGGAAGGCGTTGCGCACGCCATAGTCGGCCATCAACTGGAAAGCCGCCTCCGGATCGAACTTGGCGAAGCGGTGGACCAGGACCGGCACGCCGTGGTGCAGGCTGGGCAGCAGCACGTCCAGCAGTCCGCCGATCCAGGCCCAGTCGGCCGGCGTCCAGAAGAGGTCGCCGGGCTGTGGGAAGAGCTCCTGGGGCAGCTCGACGCCCGGCAAGTGCCCCAGCAGCACGCGGTGGCCGTGCAGCGCGCCCTTGGGCGGGCCGGTGGTGCCGGAGGTGTAGATCAGAATGGCGGGGTCGTCGGGTCCGGTCTCGGCGGGCGCGAAGCGGTCGGAGGCGCGCTCCAGCAGCGCCGTCCAGTTCTCCGCGCCCTCGGCTGGGCCGTCGATGCAGATCACGGTCTTCAGGTCGGGCAGGCCGTCGCGCAGGGCGGCGATCTTCTCCGCCCCCGCGCGGTCGGTGATGACGGCCGCCGCGCGGCTGTCCGACAGGCGGAACGCCAGCGCCTCCTCCCCGAACAGCACGAAGAGTGGAAGGGAGATCGCCCCCAGCTTCAGAATGCCCAGGTGGGCGATGGCGGCTTCGGGTGTTTGCGGCAGCAGCACGCCGACCCTGGCACCCGCCGCGACGCCCAGGCCTGCCAGGGCATTCGCCAGGCGGTTGGAGAGCGTCTTCAATTCGTCGAAGTCGAAGTCGCGGCGCGTCCCGTCGCTGCGGTGATGGATCAGCGCCAGCCGTCCGCTGCCGTCCGCCCACTTGTCGCAGGCGTCGATGCCGATGTTATAGCGCGGCGGGATGTTCCAGCCGAAATCCCGCCGAAGCTGGTCGTAGGTCTCGGCTGCCGGCAGCATCGTTCGACCCTAGTTGGTCGGCAGCGGCGGAGGCCCGCCACTGCCGCCGCCGGCCGTGGCCTGGCAGCGCGCCTCGGCCCGCTGCAGGAAAAGGTCCCTCTGGGCCGCCATGGAGGGGTTGGCGGCGACCATGCCCTCGATCTGCTCGCGCTCGCGGGCGAAACAGACCGCGACGGGATCGTTGGGGTCGACGGCAACCTCCTGAACCTCAGGCGGAAACAGATCGTCCCAGTGCTGGATCGCCAGCACGGCGATCACGCCGCAGAACACGCCGGCGGCCAGCAGGCGGGCTGCCGGGCGGTCGAGAAAGCTGTCTTTCGAAGTCCCGCTCATTCTGCCCTTTTACGGTGCCGATCAAGCGCCGGGCAAGGGCTGCGGGGCGGCGGTCCTTGATTCCTCTGACATTTTCCCCAGGAACTTTGGGGGCGAAACGGCCGGCATCGGCCGTTATGTTCAAATGGAAAGCTCGCCGCCTATATGGTCCAATGGCGGAAATGAGCACCGCAAAAAGAACGGACGACCAGGAGGGTATCTAGAATGCAGCAGACGGGCCGCTTTGCGCCGGACGCCGCCACTTTGAACGCTGCCAACTCGGATGTTGCCGCTTCGGACGTCGCCGACGTGCAGGCTCCGGCAGGCGCCGACACGCTGCGCGATGCCAGCGGCATGGCCGCGCCCCTGGGGCGCGAGGCGCCGCTGATCGATCCCTTTGCGCGCCGGATCAGCTATCTGCGCATCTCCGTGACCGATCGCTGCGACTTCCGCTGCGTCTACTGCATGAGCGAGGATATGACCTTCCTGCCCAAGCGGGAGGTCCTGAGCCTGGAGGAACTGGACCGGCTCTGCAGCGCCTTCGTGCACCTGGGCGTGCGCAAGCTGCGCCTGACCGGCGGCGAGCCGCTGGTGCGCCGCAACATCATCTGGCTGTTCCGCCAGCTCGGACGGCACCTGAAGAGCGGCGAGCTGGACGAGCTGACCGTGACCACCAACGGCAGCCAGCTTCCCAAACTGGCCGGCGATCTCTACGAGGCCGGCGTGCGGCGGATCAATGTGTCGCTCGACACCCTGGACCCGCACAAGTTCGAAGCGATCACCCGCTGGGGCAAGCTCGACAAGGTCATGGCGGGGCTGGACGCCGCCAAGGAGGCGGGCCTCAAGGTCAAGATCAACGCGGTGGCGCTGAAGGGCGTCAACGACGACGAGGTGCATCGACTGGTCGAGTGGGCCGGCGCGGAGGACTTCGACCTCACCTTCATCGAGGTCATGCCGATGGGCGACATCGGCACCGAGCAGCGGATCGACCAGTATTGGCCGCTTTCCATGGTGCGCGGCGAGCTGTCCAAGCGCTGGACGCTGGAGGAGATCGACCATCGCACCGGTGGCCCGGCCCGCTACTGGCAGGTCAAGGAGACCGGCCAGCGTCTCGGCTTCATTACGCCGCTGACCCATAACTTCTGCGAGTCCTGCAACCGCGTGCGCCTGACCTGCACCGGCACACTCTACATGTGCCTGGGTCAGGACGACGCGGCCGACCTGCGCTCGGTCCTGCGCGCCAGCGACGACGATGCCGTACTGCACGAGGCGATCCGCGAAGCCATCACCCGCAAGCCCAAGGGCCACGACTTCGTCATCGACCGCCGCCGCGGCGTCACCGGCGCCTCCCGCCACATGAGCGTGACCGGCGGGTAGGAAGAACGCCTGGTATCCCAGCGCGCGCTAGTATCCCAGCGCGCAGCCGTCCTTGCGGGGGTCGGAGCCGGCGGTGAGCACGCCGCGGTCCCGGTCGATGCGGATGCACTGGCCGCCGCCAAGCGCGGGTTCGGCCAGCGTCAAGCTGTGTCCCCGCTGCTGTAGCCCCAGCAGGGTCTGCGCCGGCAGCGACTTCTCGACCTCCACCCGCTTGCCCAGCGCGAAGACCCGCGGGCAGTCCAGGCCGGCTTGCGGGTCCATCCCGTAGTCGATCAGGTTGGGCAGCAGCCGGGCATGGCCGAAGGGCTGGTAGTCGCCGCCCATCACGCCGTAGCCGATCTCCGTCTGGCCGTTCCGAGTCACCAGACCGGGCATGATGGTGTGCATCGGACGCTTGTTGGGCGCCAGGCGGTTCGGATGCGCCGGGTCGAGGCGGAAGCTGGCGCCGCGGCTGTGGAAGACCACGCCGGTCTCGGCCGACAGAATGCCGCTGCCGAAGCCGTGGAACAGCGAGTTGATCAAGCTGACGGTGTTGAGATCCCGGTCCACGACCGTCAGGTAGACGGTGTCCGATGTCGTCAGGCCCAGGTCGGGAATCTCGGGGAAGGCGCGCTCCGGGTCGATCTTGGCCCGTAGCTCGGCCGCCCAGTCCTTCGACAGCAGCCGGTCGAGCGGCACCTCCAGCGCGTTCAGGTCCGCCAGATAGCGGTTGCGCATGTCATAGGCCAGCCGCCCGGCCTCGATCTCCAGGTGGGTGCGCAGGGCCGAGTGCGGTTCCAGGCTGGCTAGGTCGTAGCCTTCCAGGATGTTGAGCATCGCCAGGGCCACCACGCCCTGGTTGTTCGGCGGGATCTGATGGACAGTGTAGCCGCGGTAATCGCTGGAGATCGGCGTGACCCACTCGCTTTCGAAGGCGGCGAAGTCCTCCGGCTCATGAACGCCGCCGACGGCCTTGAGGGAGGCGGCCATGGCGTCGGCCACCGCACCTTCGTAGAAGGCCGCGCGGCCCTCTTTGCCGATGCACTCCAGCGTGTCGGCCAGGGCCGGCTGGCGATGCAGGTCGCCCTCGCGCGGAGCTGCGCCGTTCGGCAGGAACAGGGCTGCGGCGGCTTCGTTCTTGCGCAGTTTGTCGGTCAGGCCGCGCCAGTCGTTGGCGATCCTGGCATGCACCGCGTAGCCGTCGCGGCCGTAGCCGATGGCCGGCGCCAGCAGCTCGGCGAGATCCTTGCTGCCGTAGCGCTCGTGCAGGCGGCACCAGGCATCGATCGCGCCGGGAATCGTGACGGCATGGGGCGAGGTCTTGTCGATGGTCTCCAGGCCCTGGGCGCGCAGCGCCTCCAGATCGGTGGCGGCCGGTGCGCGGCCCGAACCGTTGAGGCCGATGACCTCGCCGCCGCCGTTCGGGGCGTAGAGTACGAAACAGTCGCCGCCGATGCCGGTCATGTGCGGCTCGACCACGCAAAGGGTCGCCACCGCCGCGATGGCCGCATCCACCGCATTGCCGCCGCTGCGCAGGACGTCCAGGGCCACCGTACTGGCATAGGGGTGGGAGGTGGCGACGGCGCCCTTGAGTCCGTGAACGGCGGAGCGGCCGGGAAAATCGAAATCGCGCATAAGGGACTGTTTCCTACCGACGTGTCGTTGGTTGTTGTCGTTCGCTGAGCGTGACGAGGATGTACCGCCTTGCGGCCGCTCAAGGTAGGCGAAAGTGTTTTTCCTGATCGGCCGATATGCGGCGGGGCATCTAGGCCGGGTCGGCGTTCGCCAATTGCAGGAGGGGGCGCGCCGCTCTCTTGAGAATGCGCCGGTAGCGTCGGCGCAGCACCAGGTGCGGATAGCGAACCAGGAAGCTCCGGTCGCTCGGGTTGAAGGGGAGCTTGGCCAGCTCGGGGCGAAGCGCCTCGATGAGGCTTTGCTGCAGCCGCGACCCCAGTCGCTGGGCGGCAGGCAGCCCCAGGATGCGGGCGTAGATCGTCGCGGCGTTCAGGATGGGGAAGCGCTCCAGACGGTTCAGGTCGAAGACCTGTTCCTTGGAGGCCAGCCAGCCCGCCTGCCGCTGCTCCAGAAACAGGCGGTCGCGCCAATCCAGGTGAGGGTGGGGATGTGTTTCGGCCCAAGCGAACCACTCGGTCAGCCCGGCCGCTGCGGGAGAGTCCGGCGGCTCGCCCATCGACCGCATCAGCAGCGCTGCCGCCTCCGGCGGCGCCGGCATCCGCTCGGGAAAACTGCGCCAGTCGTTGAAGCCGCCGGCAATGGCGAAACCGTGACCGCCGAAGGTCACGCCGCTCATGCCGTCCCGTGCGCCGGTCAGGAATGGGCGCGCATCGCCGTCGGAGACATGTCCCGCCGCATGCCGGGTGAGCAGCTCGCGCCGCGCCTCCATCGCCTTCCGCGAGGCTGCCTCCGGCATGATCCAATGGCGAAGGCCGGTTTGCTTGGTGATCAGCCGCGGCAGAATGCGGTCGGCGACCGCCATGCGCTCGGTGAGGCGCGTGTAGGGACGAACCTCGATCTCCGCATCGAGTGCGATCGTCAGCATCAGGCGCGAATCGAAGCCCGCCGTCAGGCCGAGCCACGGCGGTTCTCCGACCGCGTCAGCGAGACGGGCCATGACGGTGCGCAGCGCCTCGATCAGCCAGGCGATCAGCGCCTCTTCGTCCGAACTCGGATGGATTGCCGGCATCCAGCGGTGCGGTTCCGGCTGGCCGCTCGCGCGTGCGAGCGTCTGGCTCGGCAAGAGCCGCTTCAGGCCGGCGAAGCGGGAGAGCGGCGGTGGAAACCAGGAGATACCCTGCTCGTAAACCAGCCTGCGGTCGTCCGCGATGTCCGGCGGCGTGGCGAAGGCGCGCCGCGCGATCAGCGCTGGGCTGCTGGACACCCAGAGCCCGCCTTCGGGATCCTCGTGGTAGAAGCACCCCAGCAGCCCCGAGGCATCGGGATAGATGTTGGAACGGCTCATCAGGAGCCAACGCCCGGCCCAACTCCGGGAGAGTTGCGGAACCTCCGAGGTAGGAGCGCGGGCGATGGACGCGAGCGCGTCGGGCCGCTTGGGATCGCTTTCGATGGCACGGCCGAGCAGCAGCCAAGGCATTCCATCGCTGTCTTGCGCCTGCGCGATCGGCAGGGCCGGACAGCTGTACAGAAGGCCGGACGGGCCGAACGGCTGCCGGTGCCAGTCACCGCCGATCTCGACCTCTCGTGGCGCGAGCAGGAACTGCCGGCGATGCGCCTGGGGGGCGTCGCCCGGACCGTCGTTTCTTGCGTTCGTCATTCCGTCGGGACGGTCCATTCGGCCTCGGGGTCGAGATGTAGGCGGTTAGGGGCATTCTGGGCGGCTTGCTGGCCGAATCAATCGCCAAGGATGAGACAAACGGCCTGTTTTCGGCGCGGCGTCCGCAAGCGAAATGCGTCCCCGATTGCGTCTCTGCCGAATGGCTCTAGATGGTGAAGGGCATCACAGTGGCCTCGCCGCGGCTCCGCCATATTCTCGCGCGATCTTGGGGTAAATCTGCTCGGGAGTGTTCGATGATCCCTCGTCTTCTTGTGCCTGTCCTCGGTTCTCTGCTCGCCGCGACCTCGCTGGTCGCCACGGCCGCTGCCGACGTCCACGAAAGCGAGCAGGCCGATTTCCGGCTGGTCGAATTGACCGACGGCCTGGACAGTCCCTGGGGTCTGGCCGTCCTGCCCGATGGCGGCGTATTGATCACCGAACAGGCGGGGCAGCTGCGGCTCTACCGCGACGGCGAGCTGTCCGACCCCATTCCCGGCATCCCCGAAGCCGAAGAGCGGGGTCAGGGCGGTTTGCTCGATGTGGTGCTCGACCCCGACTATGCGGAGACCGGCTGGATCTACCTCTCGCTGTCCGGGCGCGGCGACGGCGGTCTCGGGACGCAGGTCTGGCGCGGACGCCTGCAGGACGGCGGCTGGACCGACAGCGAACTGCTCTTCGACATGCAGCGCAAGACCAGCGCCGGTCGTCACTTCGGATCGCGCTTCGCATTCGACTCTGACGGCCATCTTTACTTTTCTATCGGCGATCGGGGCGTCATCGAGCGGTCGCAGGATCCGGCAGACGAGGCCGGGCGTATCCATCGCATCCAGCGGGACGGGACAGTTCCCTCCGACAACCCCTATCTCCAAGAGGCCGGCACGCCGCCGACGGCCTACACGCGCGGCAATCGCAATCCTCAAGGCATGGCGACGCACCCCGACACCGGCTTGATCTGGATCCACGAGCACGGTCCGCGCGGCGGCGACGAGGTCAACGTGATCCGTGCCGGCAACAACTACGGCTGGCCCGAGGTCACCCACGGCATCGACTACTCCGGTGCCATTATCAGCGAGCGTCAGTCGGCGCCCGGCTTCACCGACCCGGTGCATGTCTGGGTGCCCTCCATTGCGCCCTCGGGTATGGCCTTCTACAGCGGCGCGGCCTTCCCGGAGTGGCAGGGCGACCTCTTTGTCGGCGCGCTGCGCTCCCAGATGCTGGTGCGCCTGGAGCTGGACGGCGAGCAGGTGATCGGCGAGGAGCGTCTGCTGGAGCGGGAGGTCGGCCGCATTCGCGACGTGCGGGTCGCGCCCGACGGTTTCGTCTATCTCCTGACCGACTCCAGCAACGGCCAACTGCTCCGCCTGGAGCCTGCATCCTAGAGTACGATCGTCACGGGCCGAGGCAGGTCTCCGTCCGCCCGTAACGAGCCCGGCCCAGTCACGCACGCCGCCCCTGCAACGCGCTGACGTTTCCCGCTATCCTGCCGATCTTTCCGGAGGAAGGGGCGCAGCATGCCATCGTGGGAACTTTTGCTCGGCTTCGCGGTGGCCACCGCGATTTTTGCCTACATGCCGGGGCCGGCCATGCTCTACACGGCGGCGCAGACCCTCGCGCGCGGCCGGCGGGCGGGCCTGCTGGCGATGCTGGGCATCCACGTCGGCGGCTATGCGCATGTTCTGGCTGCGGCCCTCGGTCTCGCGGCCGTCTTCAAGCTGGTGCCGGACCTCTATGTCGCGGTGAAGCTGGTCGGCGCCGCCTACCTGATCTGGCTGGGCATCGGTCTGCTGCGCAGCCGTCCCCCGGAGGCCGAACTGCCGACGCTGGCGGCCAAGAGCGCGCGGCGCAGCTTCGCGGAAAGCGTTCTGGTGGAGGTGCTGAACCCGAAGGTGGCGGTCTTCTATCTGGCCTTCCTGCCGCAATTCGTCGATCCGGCGGCAGCCCTGCCGATCTGGGCGCAGTTCCTGATTCTCGGAACTCTGGTCAACCTCGCCTTCTCCTCGGCCGACCTCGTCGCGGTCTTCCTGACCTCGGCACTGGTCGCACGGCTGAAGGCCAGCCAGCGCGCGCAGCTCTGGGCGCGGCGCGTCGGCGGCACGATCCTGATCGGCCTCGGTGTCAGGTTGGCGGCAGACCGGTCCTGACTACTCGAGAAAAACCTGATGCGCGAAGGTGCGGCCGTCGGTGACGGTGATCTGATCGAAGCCGAGCAGGCCGGCCAGATCGAAGAAGGTGAAGCTGTCCTCGACGCCGTTCTCGATGAAGATCGGCATGGTACGCGCCACCGCGGTCATCATCGCGAGGACCGCCCGGGCGCGGTAGAGCGTGTTCATTCGGTCGTCGTCCAGGGAGGCGATGATCAGCTTCTGGGCCTCTGCACCCTTGGCGTAGAGCACGAACTCCGGCGGGTAGGGCTGTTCCAGTTGGCTGGTGGTGTAGCCGACCACGAAGCCGACGCGCATTTGCCGGCTGGCCTGGGGCAGCGGGCGGCCGCGCGCAACATAGGTCTCCTGGGTTTGCGGCGAAGGATAGTAGTAGCCGACGTGGCGGTCGTTCTCGTCCTGCGCCGCGGCCGGGCTTGCCGACACCCCCGCCAGCAGCGCTAATCCGCCGCCGGCAAGCAGCAGCGTCAGTTTGAAAGCTTCGAACAGCCCCGACAGTCTTTGCATTCGCGAATTCCCCGACATGGTTTCCAGCAGGCGAGAGGCTATACTGCGGCGGCTGAAAAGACGATGCTTGCAGGATGCCGTCAGATCTCGCTCCCGATAAAGCTGCCGTGAAGGTCCGGACGTCTCCGGCCGGACCCTCGCCGAGAATGGCCTTCGTTGCCGCCGACACGCCTGAAGCACAGCGCGGGCTGGAGGTGCTGGCGTCGCGTTACGATCCCGTGCTGCCGCGGGAGGCGGAGGTGATCGTCGCGCTGGGCGGCGATGGTCTGATGCTGGAGACGCTGCACGCCAACCTGGACCGCAGCGTCCCGATCTACGGCATGAACTGCGGCACCGTCGGTTTTCTGATGAACGAGTACCGCGAGGACGGGCTGGCGCAGCGACTGGCCGCCGCCAGCAGCGTCGAGCTGCATCCCTTGCGCATGACGGCCACCTGCGTCGACGGCCTGCGCAGCGAGGCGTTGGCGATCAACGAGGTCTCGCTGTTCCGCGAAAGCCGCCAGGCGGCCAAGCTCCGGATCTCCGTGGACGGCGTCGTACGGCTCGAAGAGTTGATCTGCGACGGCGTCCTGGTGGCGACACCTGCAGGCAGCACCGCCTACAATCTCTCGGCCCATGGCCCGATCATTCCGCTCGGGGCCGACCTGCTGGCCTTGACGCCGATCAGCGCCTTCCGGCCGCGGCGCTGGCGCGGCGCCCTGCTGCCGCACAAGGCCGTCGTCACCCTGGAGATCCTGGAGCAGGACAAGCGCCCGGTCGGCGCCGTGGCCGACTACACCGAGGTGCGCGACGTCGCTACGGTCGAGATCCGCGAGGACCGCGACGTGACCCTGCGGCTGCTGTTCGATCCCGAGCACAATCTCGAGGAACGCATCATCAAGGAGCAGTTCCTGCCGTAGCCGCGCAAGCTCGGGCCGGAGCGCGTGATCAAGTCGAAGGACGCCGCCTGGCCGTAATGCCGTCCGGGCTGTCGGTGCGGGCGCGGGCGTCCAGCTCCGCCAACGGCTCGACCACCGTCGAGAGATAGTGGGCTGTGGCATTGACCACCGTTTCGGCGTCGAGCGCGATGGCCACATGGCCCTTCCAGAAGATCAGGTCGCCGCGCTGCGCAGGTGCGGCGGGATCGACCAGCGGACCCAGCAGCTCGCTGGCCTCCTGCATGTCCGTATCGCGGGGGCAGGCGAGGCCGGCCGCAGTCAGGGCGAGCTGGACCAGCCCCGAGCAGTCGACGCCGGCCACCGACTTGCCGCCCCAGAGGTAGGGCGTGTGCAGGAAGCCGAGGGCGGTCTCGACATGATCCGGCCGGGTCTCACCGAGCGGCGCCAGGTGGTCGGCCCAGATGTATCCCTGTGGGGTGGCGGCAAAACGTTTCTCGCGGCCTGTGACGGCCACCGCTGTGGTCAGCGTCAGGACGTCCCGGATCGGGGCCTTGATGTCGGGTTCGGGGAACAGCAGGGTCGAGCGCGCCGCCACCCGGTGCGTCGCCTCGGGACCGCGTGGAGCGAGTGCCCCGGTCTCGACGTAGCCGACGTATCCGTCGCTATCGGACTGGAGCCAGGCCCAGCCATCGCGCTCCTCGAACACCGTCAGCGGTTCGCCCAGCAGCACTTGGCTGTCCAGTCGGCCGCCGGGTGTCCGGCGCAGTGCAGCCGTCCCGACTCCGAGAGTCGCCGGGCGGCCCTCGACGAACCGCCCGGCCTCCACCCGACCACGCAGACGGGCATCGGCCAAGTCGTTGCGAAAGGCGTGCAGACGGCGGTCCAGCGCGCTCATGCCGGCTCGTCGTCCCCGCCCGGGCCGTTCCCGCTCGTTTCCCGCTCGGCGCGCACCTTGGCGCGGGCTTCCTCGATCTCGCGTTCGCGGAAGTAATCGTCGGTGGTGCGGGTGGCCGGGCGCGGCGGGCCGGCCATGGGATTGGGCTGTTCGAAGTGCACCACCACGCGGCAGTCGTCGCACATCATGATCCGCTCGACCGTTTCGCTGGAGCCGAACATCCAATGCTTTCCGGCCAGCTGGTCGGCGATGCGCTCGATGGTGTTCTTGACGCCGAAGGGCTTGCCGCAGCGGATGCAGTTGAAGGGCTCCGTCTCGTTCAGCTTGACGGCGCCGCGGGCCTCTTCGGTGAAGTTGAGGCGCGGCTCCAGGGTAATGACGCTCTCGGGACAGGTGTTGGCGCAGAGGCCGCACTGCACGCAGGCCTCTTCGTTGAAGCCGAGCCAGGGGCGGTCGGGGTCGTCTTGCATCGCGCCGGTCGGGCAGGCGGAGACGCAGGCCAGGCACATCGTGCAGCCGTCGGTATCGACCTTGACCCGCCCGAAGGGCGCACCCTTGGGCAATGGCAGCAGGTCCTGCGGTTCCGGTGCCTTGCCGTGCAGGTGGCGCAGCGCCAGCATGGTGCGCGTGCGCTTGCCGCCCATCGGCAGGAAGCTGCCCGGCGCCGGCCGGCTGCGACTCTGCAGCGCCCACAGCCGTTCCTCGACCGCGTCGGGGTCCAACTCATCCAGCAGGGCGACGCGGCCGCCGCCGTAGCCCAAGCCTTCCATCACCGTCTCAGCAAGGGCGATCTGCCCGGCCAGGCCTGCCAGCTCGCCCTGTTTGTCCGGCCCGACCAGCAGAGCGATCTGGGTCGCGCCGTAGGCGAAGGCCATGGACAGGAAGTCGAGGCCGATCAGCGTCACTTCGTTCAACGGGAAGGGAATCACGTGAGGCGGCAGGCCGCGGCCGCCGCGCGCCATCAGCGAGATCATCTCCTCCCCGTGACGGCCGTCGTGGAGCAGCAGCACGGCGTCGTCGCCGCCGGCCTTGTGATAGGCCTCGAGCAGGCTGCGCAGTCGCTCGAACAGCGCGTTGCCGGCCGGCAGTTGGTAGGTGGCGGCGCCGGTCGGGCAGACGCTGGCGCACATGCCGCAACCGCCGCAGACGTGCGGATCGATCTCCACCTGGTCGCCGGCCGGCGTGATCGCGCCGGTCGGACAGACGTCCAGGCAGCGGGTGCAGCCGGTCTTGCGGCTGCGGCTGTGCGCGCAGATGTTGGCGTCGTACTTGACGTAGCGCGGCTTCTCGAACTCGCCGGTCAGTTCGCTGATCTCGAAGATCGCCTTCTGCACCGCGGCCGGGTTGCCCGGGTCAGGGCGCAGGTAGCCGTCGCGCCGGTCGTGGCCGGTGAACAGCGGCGCCCCGCCGGTCAGGTCGAGGATCAGGTCGCACTCGGAGTAGGCGTTGTCGCGCGGCGGCTCGAAGGCCAGTTCCAATCGCGAGGAGGGACGGGCCGCGGCGTAGCCGTCGACGTTGATGGCGAAGGCGCCGAGGTGCCCCTTGGCGCTGGCGATGCGGCCGCGGAAGACCGGCACGTCCATCACCCGCGGCGGCACGACAGCCTCGGCCTCCGGCAGCAGCAGAACGGTGACGTCCAGTTTGGCCTTCAGCTGTTGCGCCGCCTCCAGGGCGTCAGCGTCCCGGCCGTAGATCAGGCAAGTGCCTTCCGAGGCGAAGGAAACGGTCGGTGCGGGTTCCAGGTCCAGCGCGGCTTCTGCCAGCAGGGCGGCGATCTTCGGCGTCGCAGCCCCGGCCTCACCGGACCAGCCGGCCGTCTCGCGGATGTTCAGGAAGCCGACCTGGGCCTGCGGGTTGTCCTCCGCGGCGACCTCTTCGAACAGCGGCGCCTCCTGGGTGCAGGCGACCAGGACCGGGTCCTGTCCCAGAATCGCTTGCTGGAAGTTGCCGAGCTGGCTGCGGCAGAGCTGGGTATTGAGTTGCAGATCGCCCTCGCCGCCGACCGCCTGGCAGGCCTTGGTCAGTTTGCCGCCGTCCAGCGGCATGGTGGACTCGCAATCGCAGACGAGCAGTTGCTTGGCGCCGAGGCGCATAACCGATTCCCTCCTGAGGCGCGACCGGGCTTTGTGTCTCGGGCGGCAGGGCGCCGCTTTCGAATGGCCGCTTCTTGTCCCTTGCGTTGTGCGGCAGACTAGGCCGCGCGCTGGCAGGGTTCGACCCCAAATAATCTGCGGCCTTCGGCGAGGCAAGCGGAGCCGCCGCAGGCGCCTCTTGCGCCGGAGGCATCCGTCTGCTGCCTTAGGGCGTGATCGTGCCCCGTGGTGCACGAACGGAGGCCCAAGAACGGCTGGGGGAGCAGGCATGGTCGAGGGGCCGCCGGAACTGATGACCACCCGCGAGGTGGCGGACTATCTGCGCATCAAGGAGCGGCGGCTTTACGAGCTGGTGCGGCGACGCGAAATTCCCTGCACCCGCGTTACCGGCAAGTGGCTGTTTCCCAAGCCGCTGATCGATCTCTGGCTGGCACGCCACCTAGAGGGGGCCGAGGTGCCGGCCGTGCCGCCGCCGGTGATTGCCGGCTCCGCCGACCCTCTGCTCGACTGGGCGGTGCGGGAAAGCGGTTGCGGCCTGGCCTTGCTGCCGGGCGGCAGTCTGGACGGCCTGAAACGCTTCGTCGGCGGAAGCGCACTGGCGGCCGGCCTGCACGTCTACGATCCCGAGCGCGCCGATTGGAATCTGGCGGCGGTGGAGGCGGCCTGTGCCGGCCAGCCGGTCGTGCTGATCGAATGGGCGACGCGGCGCCAGGGCCTCGTCGTGGCGGCTGATGATCCCTTGGAACTTGCCGATGTGACGGATCTTGGCCGTCCCGGTCTGCGCTGGGTCGCGCGCCAGGCGGAGGCCGGCGCACAGATCCTGCTCGGTCACCTCTTGGGGGAAGCCGGTTTGGACATCACGGCGCTGACGCCCGCGGAAACGGTGCTGAGCGAGCTGGAGGTCGGCCTGGCGGTGCTGGAGGGGCGTGCCGACGCCGGCTTGGCCGTCGAGTCGGTGGCCCGCAGCCTGAAGCTCGGCTTCGTGCCGCTGATGCAGGAACGCTACGACTTGCTGGTCGGGCGGCGGGCCTACTTCGAGCCGCCGTTGCAGACGCTCTTCGCCTTCGCCCGCACCCCGGCCTTCGCCCAGAAGGCGGAGGGCATGGGCGGCTACGGCATCGCCGAACTCGGCCGGATTCGCTTCAACGGACCGTAGGGATGTAACTCTGCGAAAGGGCGCCATCAGGCGCCCTTTCACAAAACCGCTCAGGCTTCCGCCGTCGAGCCGATCAGAGGCTTGTCGGCCTCGGTCTTGCGGCCGCTGCGGAATAGTCTGCCGATGATGGCGAACAGGCTCCTGACATGGGAGGCCGCAGCCTTGGAGCGTTCCAGACGGCCGCGGGCGATCAGGGCTTGCAGCTCTTCGTAAGAGAGGTCGCCGCAGGCGGCGACGGGGGCTTCGAACTTCTCAACCATGGGGTCAGCTCTCCAGGCTCGAAAGGTTGGAGGCATCCCATCCCCGGAATAGATTTTGTCGACCGGCACTTATTCTCGCGCCGTGTGGTCACGGTCGGGCCGTGGCGCTCTCGCTGCTATGACCCAGCTCGCACTAACAAGCGCTTAACGGCGGACGCCTGCCATGCAGTTTTTTGCTGCGCTGCACAAATAATAGGTCAGCTCTGCTGACCCACCAAGCCTGTTCGGCGCGAAATCCCTACAAAGCGGCTATGCGCCGATCGCAACTCTGACGCGGGTCTTCCGGACTCTGTGCGCAAGAAGATCGCATGAGTACTGCTGCCTTCTCCGAGTCGATGCGGATCAGTTAACTGCTGCAAGATACTCAGTCATTATTTTATCTTTAGCTTATTGAAATCAAAAAGCTTCCTAGGAAAATGACAAACATACCGATAATCATCCAAAGAAATGCTTCTGTCTTTTTTCTAATTACATAATTTTTTCTAAAAATACGATTATTCAGGTTTTCGCCTAATTTTTCAGAATAAGAAACTTCGCTTGCTTTCGAAATACAAGATAAAACCTTAATAACACAAAAAAATCCGATCACGAGTAGAGCCAATTTAGATAAATATAGAATTGTGTCGACCATACTTTAATCGCCTTTATAGTATCGCGTTCTTCAAAGCGGCCATGCGCCGGCCGCAACTCGGTCTAGTCGGCGATCCAGTAGGTGTCCGGCCGGCTGTAGCCCAGGTAGGCGCCGGGATCGTAGAGGTAGGGCGCGCTTTCCGGCAGGTTGCGCAGGTCCGGGCGGTGCGCCACCGGCTGGGGGACGCGCGCCATCACGCCGATGGTGAAGACCTCTTCGGCATGGATCGCCAGCATGTCTTCCCAGGCGGTGCGTTTGACATCCATGTCGGCGGCGGTCTTCCAGGTTGCGAAGAGCTCCAGCAGCCGCTGCGCCGCCGGCAGGTCCGGCTGTTCGCCCTTGCTGCCGTTACTCTCGTAGTGCAGGCCCCAGAGCGGCCAATGATTCTGACGGTCGCCGGTCGGTGCCAGTTCCTTGGGGCTCATGCTCGCCCGGGCCAGCCCATTGGCCAGCCCGTAGAAGACGCTGAAGGCCGTCTCGCCGGCCTGGATGGAGTTGCGCAGGGCGCTGCGGCCCCGGCTGCGCACCAGCAGCTCGACGCCGATCTCGCGCCAGTGGCTCTGCACCAGCTCCAGCACGTCGATCTCGGCCGGGTCGGTATCGCCGGCTTCGACGATCAGGGTCAGCCGCGTGCCGTCGCGCCGCAGGCGGTAGCCGGCGCTGTCGCGGCGATCGAGCCCAAGCCCGTCGAGCAGGATGTTGGCTGCCTGCGGATCGTGCTGGGCCCAGGCCCCGCGCAGGGCCGGGCGGTAGAGCGGGCTGTCCGGCAGCACCGAGTTGGCGCCGGGCAGGGCCAGGCCCTGGTAGATCACCTGGTTGATCTCGTCCCGGTCGATGGCGAGCGAGAGTGCGCGGCGGAAATCCGTGGTGCGGATCAGGCGGCGCAGCTCCGGCTCCGCCGTATTGAGGTTGGGGTAGATGGCCAGTTGCGCGCCGCGGGCGATGGGCCAGAGCTTCAGGGCCAGGGTCTCGCGTGCCTCCGCTTCCTTCAGGAAGGCGGCGTCGCGAAAGGTCAGTCCCCGGTCCTGCAGGTGACTGTCGCCGGCGGCGGTCTTGGCCGGGATCAGCTCGGCGCTGGCGGCCTCCAGCACGACCTCGTCGATGTAGGGAAGCTGCCGGCCCTCTGCGTCGACCCGATGGAAGTAGGGGTTGCGGGCAAAGCGCCAGCGCCGCGTCGGCGGGGCGTTGAGCAGGCGCCAGGGCTGCAGGGTCGGGTGGTCGGGATTGGCCAGCAGGAACGGCCGGTCGCGCTGGTCGAACAGGGCGGGCCAGCCTTGCAGGCCGGCCTCGGCGGCCTGGGCCTCCAGCAGCGACTGGTCGGTGAAATCCGGATGGAACTGCCGGAGGTAGTGGGCCGGACGATAGATGAAGGGCGGACGGGTGGCGGCCAGCGCCGGCAGGAACTGGTTGTTCGGGCGGTCCCAACTGAAGCGGACCGTCGTTTCGTCCAGAACCTCGAAGCTGGGTGGCTCGCCCTCCACCAGCAGCTCGGACGGCGGCCCGCCCGGCGAGAGCGCGGAGTTGTTGGCCACCTGCTCCCACCAGAAGCGGAAATCCTCGGCGGTGAAGGGCTGGCCGTCCGACCAGCGGTGGCCCGGCCGCAGCTTCAGGGTAAAGCGTCGGTTCTCCTCGACCTCGACGTCGAGCAGGAGATCGGGGACCAGTTGAAAGTCCTCGGTCCAGACCATCAGCCGCGCGTAGCCGAGCACCACGAGATCCCGCGCGTCGCGGCCGCCCCGGGTCAGGAGGTTCAGGCGACCGCCGTAGCGGCCGCTTTCCCAGTCGTCGCGTTCGGGCAGGTCGCTGCGCGGCAGCGCGGGCAGCCGCTCCGCCAGAGGCGGCAACTGGCCCAGCTCCACGCGTTCGGCCAGAAAGGGCGGTTCCTCCTGCGCGGCTGCCGGGGTGGCGAGGAAAGCGGTCAGCAGGCCGGCAGCCAAGACTTGGGAAAAAGCGCGCATTGGCCTCCTTTCCATTCGCGGCCAACCCGCGAAAGTAGCAGGCGCCAGTCTAGCTCAGGACGGCGCCGACCGGGAGTGGCTCCATGATCGTGGCGACCGTCATGGTTGCCGTCTGTAAAGGAGGCCGCCAATGAAGATACGGGACCTCTCCGCCGCGCCAGTTAGTTGGGCGCGGCGTCCTTCGCCAGTTCGGCACGGGTGGTTTTCAGGCAGGTGCCGATCTTCCTGAACACTTCAGCATTCGGAGAGCTCTGCCGCCACGCCAAGGCCACCTGTCGCGGGCGGGCACCTTCGACGTTTCCAAGATGCAGCCTGTGCCCCTTTGAGATCCCGCCATCGACCGCCAGTTTCGGGAGCAGCGTGATCCCGAGATCCTCCTCCACCATGGCCACCAAGGTCGAAAGGCTGGTCGCGGAAAAACTCTGATCTTCATCGAGGTTGATACCGGGAAAGCTCGACAGCGCGTGCCGTTGCAGGCAGTGCCCCTTTTCCAGCAACAGGAGATGCCGATCCGCCAGGTCATCCGCGCCGACGGTGTTTCGATTGCCCAAGGGGTGGTCCGTCGGTGTCGCGAGCCAATAGCCGTCGGTGAAGAGGACGTCCGTCTCAATTTGCGACCGAAGCGTATGAGGCAGGGCAATCAGGAGAAGATCGAGACGCCCTTCCAAAAGCCCCTCCACCAGCGGATCGGTCAACTCCTCGCGCAGATAGAACTTCGTATCCGGAAGCGCGCGCCTCAACAAAGGCATGGCCCGAGGCATCAGAAAGGGGCCTACGGTTGGGATCGTGCCGAGGCGTATGGCTGTTGCACCTGCAGCCTGTTCGCGTTGCGCGCGGTCTTCAAGGTCCTGAACCTCGGCCAGGATGCTGCGGGCTCTCCGGGCCAGGTCGCGGCCCAGTGGGGTCATGAGAACGCTCTGTTTTGTGCGCTCTGCGACCCGAACGCCCAGCCGATCTTCAAGCTCCTTCAGTCCGGTCGACAGCGTGGATTGCGTGACGTGGCACAGTTCGGATGCGCGCGAGAAGTTCGCTGTCTCATCCAGGGCAACAAGGAAACGAAGCTGGCGAAGGGTCGTCATAGCGTTATCGTTTTATTGAATAAGAAGAAGCGATACAATCAATTTTCAGGATTACGGCCGCGCGACTACCTAGCGTTCATCACCGAGACACAGGAGCCTTGGAATGAACGCTCACGCAATCCCCACCGCCGACACTGCAACAGCCCTGCCGCGACTGAACGAACCCGCGCCTGCATTCGATGCGCTAACGACCCACGGCCGCAAGACGCTGGCCGACTACAAAGGGAAGTGGCTGATCCTCTTCTCGCATCCGGCCGATTTCACGCCGGTCTGCACCACGGAATTCATGGCCTTCGCGAGCCGCGCGGACGAGTTCGCAGCCCTGGATACAGAGCTTCTCGGCCTGTCGATCGACAGCCACTACGCTCATATCGCTTGGGTCCGCTCGATCAAGGACACCTTCGGCGTCGACATCCCGTTCCCGATCATCGCGGATCTGGATATGAAGGTCGCGCAGTCCTTCGGGATGATCCAGCCGGGAGCGTCGGACACGCAGGCCGTGCGCGCAACCTTCGTGATCGACCCGGAGGGCGTCCTGCGCGCGATGGTCTACTATCCCATGTCCAACGGCCGCTCGGTCTACGAGTTCGTTCGTCTCGTCAAGGCGCTGCAGATATCCGACGCTCAAAAGGTTGCAACGGGCGAGAACTGGCAGCCGGGCGAGTGTGTCATCGTGCCGCCGCCGCAAACCGCCGATGCCGCCGAAGCGCGGATGTCGGAAGGTTATGAGACCAAGAACTGGTACTTCTCCACCAAACAGCTCTGAACGCCCAAGCGAAGACGCGCGGTCGCGACCGAAGCCGGGTCGCACCGCGCATCTTTTTGATAGGGGGCTGAAGAACAGCGGCCGCTGCGCAAGGTTCGGCAGGTTGCCTGGAAGGCCCGCCATCCGTCATCGCCCGTTGTACCGCTCGCTACCAGGGTTAGGCCTTGTCCCGACGCCATCGAATGCGTATCGAGGGAGCCTTCGGCCGAACCAAGACTGTCTGCGGCATGGTCCGGACCGTCTATAGCTCAGCAGCCTGCTACAACCCTCGGGAGCCTGAAGCCATGAAGATCTCCGCCCGCAACGTCTTTCCCGGCAAGGTGGTCGAGGTGAAGACCGGCGCTGTCGCCGCCAAGGTCAAGGTGGACATCGGCGGCGGCAACGTCGTGACCTCCATGGTGCTGGCCGACTCCGTGGGCGACCTGGGCATTCAGGTGGGCGACGAGATCAACGTGGTGATCAAGTCGACCGAGGTGATGCTCTCGAAGTAGCGACCGAATCCTTCGCCGGTTTTACGGAAGGCCCACGGTGGTGAAGCCGTAGCTGCCCAGGATCTCCTGACCCGCCGGCGAAACGACGAAGAGCGCCAGCCGCGCCGCGTCGGGGTTGTCCGGCGACAGCAGCGTCAGGCCGTAGTCCGCGCCAACCGACAGGGTCTCTGGGATCGCGACGATCTCCAGCGCGGGGGTATCGGCCTTGGCCAGCACAGCGTTTGTGCAGTAGGTCAGGAAGATGTCGGCCCGGTCTTCCGTCATCACCCAGGCATAGAGGTTGCGGCCCTCGGGCGCCGCGGCGCTGTCCGGCCCGCCGGTGAGCTGCAGGGCCTTGGCGTCGAGCGCGGCGAAGCTGTCCGTCTGGACCTTCTCGGCCTTCTCGAAAAGCTCCCAGGCATAGTCGCCGCTGGGGTCGGCCTTCGGCGTCGAGGTGCCGAGCCGGACCCCGTCCGACAGCATGCGCTCCAGCAGCGTCTCCGGCGTCACGCCCAGGCCGGGTTGTGTCAGGCCGCAGAGGCGGTTGCGGGCGAAGAGCACCACCGGTCCGCCCATACCCTTGGACTCCAGGGTACGGGGATGGCGCATGTTGGCGGAGGCGAAGACGTCGCTGGCCTCGCCGCCCTCGATCCGTTCGCGCAGCAGGCCCGAGGGGCTGAAGGCGGTTTCGACCGCGATCCCCGTGCTTTCGCTGTAGGCGGCGGCGACGTCGGTCATGGCGGCCTTGAGGCTGCCGGCGGCATGTAGCTTTACGGCTTCGGCGGAGGCGGGCAGGGCGCCGGCGGTCATCATCAAGGCTCCGGTGATCAGCGGCAGCGAGCGTTTCAACATGATGTGTTTTTCCCGAAGGCAGAAAAAAAGATGGCGGATCCGGCCGCGCCGGGGAACCGAACGGCCGGACCCGCCAGTGGAGGGTAACGCTGTGAAAAAAGAGACCCGTTGGGCTTCTTCTTTAGAGACGCTTCACGACTCGCCCTTCTTGGCGTTGGGGAAGAAGAGCTGTTGGCCGTTGAGCTGGTAGTCGGCGATCAGCTTCTGCCCGGCGTCGCCGGTCAGCCAGTCGATGAAGCTCTGACCCATGTCCGCCTTCACGTGCGTGTGCTTCTCCGGGTTCACCAGGATCACGCCGTACTGGTTGAACAGCTCTGGGTCGCCCTCGACCAGCACCTCGTGATCCGCCTTGTTCTCGAAGGAGATCCAGGTGGCGCGGTCGGTCAGGACGTAGGCGTCCATGCCGATGCCGGTGTTCAGCGTCGCGCCCATGCCGGAGCCGGTTTCGCGGTACCAGGTACCGCTGGCCGCCTCGACGTCCACGCCGGCCGCGGTCCAGAGGTTACGCTCCTTGGTGTGGGTGCCGCTATCGTCGCCGCGGCTGGCGAAGACCGATTCCGTCTCCGCGATCATTGTCAATGCGGCGGGGGCGTCGCTCATGCCGGATACGCCGGCCGGATCGCCGGCCGGACCGACCACCACGAAGTCGTTGTACATCACGTCGAAGCGCTCGACGCCGAAGCCCTCTGCGACGAACTTCTCTTCACGCGCCTTGGCGTGAACCAGCAGCACGTCGGCGTCGCCGTCGCGCGCCTGCTGCAGCGCCTTGCCGGTGCCGACGGCCACCACCCGCACCTCGATTCCCGTCTCCTCCTGGAACTCCGGCAGTATGAAGTCCAGCAGGCCCGAGTTCTTGGTCGAGGTGGTCGAGGCCACGGTGATGAACTTGTCGTCCGCCTGGACGCCGGTGGCGACCAGCATCGCGGCGGCAATGAATGCCAACAGTGTCTTCATAATGAGAAACCTCCCTTACCTATCGTTCCTTGCGGGTCATTTGCTGTGGATCCCTTGCGGTGTCGCCTCGGCGTCTCACCACACCAGCTTGCCGGCGAGAAAGTCGCGGGCGGACTGGCTGTTCGGCTGTTCGAAGAAGTCGGTGGCCGGCGTGTGTTCCACGACGCGGCCGCGATTGAGAAAGACCACCTCGTCGGCCAGCCGCCTGGCCTGGCCCAGGTCGTGGCTTGTCATAACGATCTTGCAGCCCTCGGCATGCATGGCCCGGACGATCTCCTCGATCGCCGCGGTGGCGGCCGGGTCCAGGCTGGCCGTCGGCTCGTCGAGGAACAGCACCTGGGGCTTCAGCGCCCAGGCGCGCGCCATGGCCAGGCGTTGCTGCTCGCCGCCCGAGAGGGTGCGGGCCTGCTGCCGGGCGTAGGCGGTCAGGCCCGTGCGCGCCAGCGCCTCCTCGCGCCGCTGCCGCCGCTCCTCGCCCTGCACTCGATGCACGGCCAGGGCGTAGTCCAGGTTGGCGGCGACCGAGCGGCGCAGCAGCACCGGCTTCTGGAACACCATCGACTGCCGCCGCGGGCCGCGCCCGGCGCGCTCCAGCTTGCGGTTCTGCCAAAGGATCTGACCGCCGGTCGGTGCGATCAGGCCGTGGGCCAGGCGAAGGGTCAGCGACTTGCCGGCCCCGTTGGGCCCGATCAACAGGGTGATGGGCCCGGCCTCCAGCGTCAGGTTCAGCCCGTCGATCGGCCGCTTGCCGCCGACCTCGTAGACCACGTCTTCGAAGCGGCAGGGCAGGATGCTGTCCCGGTAGGTCTCGCCGGCAGTGCGGGGAACGGACTCGGCCTGTCTCATCGGTGCCGCCGTCATGCCAGCCGCGCGCGCGCATAGCGCCGCACGCCTTCCGCCGCGGCGTTGATCAGCAGGGTCAGCAGCAGCAGCAGGATGCCCAGACCCAGGGCCAGCGGCAGGGCGCCCTTGCTGGTCTCCAGCGCGATGGTCGTGGTCATCACCCGCGTCACGTGATCGATGTTGCCGCCCACGATCATCACCGCGCCGACCTCCGCGCTGGCCCGGCCGAAGCCGGCCAGGATCGCGGTGACCAGCGTCACCCGCCCGTCCCACAGCAGCGTCGGGATGGCCCGCGCCGGCCCCGCCCCCAGGGAGACCAGCTGCTCGCGGTATTCGCTCCAGAGGTCCTCGATCACCTGCCGGGTCAGGGCGGCGACGATGGGCAGCACCAGGATGACCTGGGCAATGATCATGGCCGTCGGGCTGAACAGCAGGTTCAGCACGCCCAATGGCCCGGCCCGCGACAGGAAGAGGTAGACCACCAGCCCGACCACGACCGGCGGCAGTCCCATCAGGGCGTTGAGCACCACGATCAGCGCGCCGCGGCCCGGAAAGGCGAAGAGCGCGACCGCCGCCCCCAGCGGCAGGCCGATCAGCGCCGCGATCAGCACCGCCGTCATGCTGACGCGCAGGCTCAGCGCCACGATCTCCCAGAGGTCCGCGTCGAAGGAAACGATCAACTCGAAGGCGGCCTGGAAGGCCGCGGCAAGGTAGTCCATTCACTATCGGCTCAGCAGGTGTCGCCAAGGGAGGCATCGCGCAGATCGCTCGGGCTGAAGGCCTGCGTATCTATGCAGAAAGCTGTATGCGTTACAACCTTAGTCGATTTAGGGGAAATTCTGCAGGTTTGTGGGAGGCCGGCCGCTCTTGTACCGGCGCCGGTCGTGCCGCATATAGCGGAAAAAGCAAGGGAGGCCGCCGGTTCCATGGACCAGACGCTGGACCAGACGCTCGCCGAGACCCCTAAAAATCAGGACGACGGCCCGGACAAGCCCGCGGTACCGGTCCGCCTGGCGCAGAAGGGCAGGGCCAAGCTCGCCGATTCGGCGGCGCTGGGCGAGTTCCTGCTGCGCCCGGACCCGGAGGACCCGCGCCTGACCCAGGCGGTGCGCGGCATCGACGAGACCGGCCAGCCGATCGAGACCCGCGTGGTGATCGAGCGGCCGCTGACCCTGTTCCTGAACGGGCAGGAGATCGTCACCATGATGACGATCGGCGACTATCCGGACTATCTGGCCGTCGGCTATCTGCTGAACCAGAACATGCTGCGCTCCGACGACGAGATCGTCGGCATCGACTACGACGACGAGCTGGAGGTGGTGGTGGTGCGCACCGCGCGCGCGACCAACTACGAGGAAAAGCTCAAGAAGAAGATCCGCACCTCCGGCTGCGCCCAGGGCACGGTCTTCGGCGACCTGATGGAGAAGTTCGACGACATCCGTCTGAACCCCGAGGCGCGGCTCAAGACCTCGGACCTTTACGCCCTGTCGAAGAAGATCAACGGCGCGCCCAGCCTCTACCTGACCTCCGGCGCCATCCACGGCTGCGTGCTCTGCCAGGGCGACCGGCCGCTGCTCTACATGGAGGACGTCGGCCGCCACAACGCCGTCGACAAGATCGCCGGCTACATGTTCCTGGAGGGCATCGGTCCCGAGGACAAGATGTTCTACACGACCGGCCGCCTGACCAGCGAGATGGTCATCAAGACGGTGCAGATGGGCATTCCGATCCTGGTCAGCCGCTCCGGCTTCACCGCCTGGGGCGTCGAGCTGGCGCAGCAGGCCGGCCTGACGCTGGTCGGCCGCGCCAAGGGCAAGCGCTTCATCGCCCTCTCGGGACCGGAGCGCCTCGTCTTCGACAGCGACGGCAGTGACGCTCAGGAGGAGAGCCCGCGGCACCGCCGCAAGGGCAGCTACGAGGCTGGCGATGGGGACGGCGACAGGAACGGCGGCGCGTCATGAACCGCATCCGGCACAAGATCTGCGGCGTGCTGCTGGCCGGCGGCCTGGCCCGGCGCATGGGCGGCGGCGACAAGTGCCTGCGCCCCCTGGCCGGCAAGCCGATCCTGGATCACATCCTGCAGCGTATTCGCCCCCAGGTGAACTGCCTGGTGATCAACGCCAACGGCGAGCCGCAGCGCTTCGATGGCTTCGGGCTGCCGGTGGCCGCCGACGCGGTCGAAGGCTACGCCGGCCCGCTGGCCGGCGTGCTGACCGGCATGGAGTGGGCGGCCCGCCACGCCCCGGTCTGCGACCTGATCCTGACGGTCCCCAGCGACGCCCCCTTCCTGCCGCACGATCTGGTCGAACGGCTGGAGGACCGCATGATCGCCGAAGGCGCCGACATCGCCTGCGCCAGCTCCGGCGGCCGCACCCACCCGCCCATCGCGCTCTGGCCCGTCTCCCTGGCGGAGGAACTGCGCGAGGCCATGACGGTGGAGGAGATCCGCAAGGTTGATATCTGGACTGCCCGCTACAAGGTCGCCGTCGCCGACTGGCCCACCGACCCCCTCGACCCCTTCTTCAACGCCAACCGCCCCGACGATCTGGCCGAGGCCGAGAAGATGTTGGCCGCTGTGGTCTAGCGAAGGGTTGCTCCTGACGGACTAGGCCTCAGATTCTCGCTCCGACTCGATCTCATTCAACTTTTCGATAATCGGAGCCAAAAAGGCTTCGTCCGGCTCTCTCCCAGCTTGCTTGCAACTCTCGACGTACGCTTGACGGAGCGCCGCCATAGGCTGCGTGTGCGCGGGCGGTAGAGCAAAAAAGTAGGGGCGGAGTGTTGTGATGCCATCTTTGAAGGCATTGTTCGCGGCGCTGAACTGTGTGAGACCCTGCAATACCGATCCCAGAGTTCCTAACGACCGCGCTAGGTCGGCTGTGAAGGCGTCGGGCCGCGCGTTGGCGAGGTCGCGATAGAGGTTCACGGCCTCTTGTGCGGCGTCCAGGGCGGGCTCGCGCTGCCCCAGGTCGCTGAGGCAGTTGGCGAGGTTGTTGAGGGACATGGCCAAGTCGGGTCGGAAGGCGTCGGGCCGCGCGTCGGCGAGGTCGCGATAGAGGTTCACGGCCTCTTGTGCGGCGCCCAGGGCGGGCTCTCGCTGCCCTAGGTTGCTGAGGCGGTTGGCAAGGTTGTTGAGGGACCGCGCTAGATCGGCTGTGAAGGCGTCGGGCCGCGCGTCGGCGAGGTCGCGGCGGATGTCGACGGCCTCTTGTGCGGCGTTCAGGGCGGGCTCGTGCTGCCCCAGTTCACTGAGGCGGTTGGCGAGGGTGTTGAGAGACATGGCCAGGTCGGGTCGGAAGGCGTCGGGCCGCGCGTCGGCGAGGTCGCGGTAGAGGTCGACGGCCTCTTGTGCGCCGTCCAGGGCGGGCTCGCGTTGCCCCAGGTCGCTGAGGCGGATGGCGAGATTGTTTGCATACAGTGCGCGCAACTCAGGTTCTTCGGCGACGTCATGCAAGATCTGCGTTGCAGTTGCCGCCAACTCCCGCAGGTTTAGTGTCTGAGATGGCATCTGGTTATGGATGGTGATAGCCGCCAACTCATTTCCGCTGTTCCTGAGCGCTTCGGAAGCGATTTGACCAATCGGATCGCCCTGGGCTGCAGCGATCTCAAAGGCTGCCAAAAGACCTTCGGTATCACCGGAGGAAATTGTCGTTGCGATCTTCCGCTCGGTCTCCGCATCGGAGTAGCGCTGAACGTGCCAGGTCAAGTGGCGCAGGAGGTTGGCCAGGGCTTCTTGCGGCAGTCCGGCGGCCGCACATTCCAGATCGGTGGTCGACAGTCGACGAGTCAAGAAAGTCGCTAGACGGTCGGGCGCCAGGCCAGCGAAGCTGCCATCAGTGCTGGGATAAAGACGGGCGAGGGCACCGGCCAGTGATCTTCGGGTGCCGGCCAGTGCCTCCCCGGCCAGTGTCGGCCAGTGGCCAAGGCAACTCTCAAGTATCTCGCGGCTGCTGCCGGGCGCAACGGCACTGGCCCAGGCAACGACCTCCGCGATGGGCTCGCCCTTGAGGCCGGCACCGGCCAGGTCGGCGGCGTCCAGGGCCGGGTGCCAGTGTTTTTGCTGCTCTCGGTTCACCAGCCTCTCGATCACGGCCACCTCCGGTGGCTTGCCTTCGAGGAACGCAGGCGGGCTGTCGCCGAAGGCGGCGAGCAGGGCGGCCATGTGGAGGTCCAGTGCCTCAGCCCGCTCCCTTCCTGGCAGCCAGGCGGCAACGGCGGGTGCGGCGGTGGGAGAAAGTGTAAGAGCGTCACGCACGTCACCGCCTGTTGACTTCATCAGCTCACGAAAGACGGTGTAGGCGCGGTTGAACTCGGCCTGGAGCCCGGTCCCTTCTGGCCTTGCAAGTGGCTCCAGAGATCGACGCAGGGCACGGGACTCGTCGAAGGGATTGTCGAGAACGTCGTCGAAGGCCGCGTCCAGACTCTGCCACCAGTCTCCATCGCTGCGGGCAATCAGCAGGATGCGGGTCTGGTGGTGTTGTCGCTCGCTCTGTGCGTCCATAGCGGCGTGGACCAAAGCCTTGGTCATGGCAACCCGCTCGCCGCGCTCGGCATAGTCGACGATCAGCAGCAGCGGACCTTTCCAAGACATCAGCGGTTTGAAGTGATTGGAGTCCGTGATGCCGTCGGCACTGACGAAGCCGGCCAGCCAAGGGTCATTGAAGCCCATAACCTGCCGGCAAAGCTCGCGTGCGAAGCGGGTCTTGCCGCGGCCAGGTCCGCCGGTCAGCAGGGCGACACGGACGTTGGGCTCGCGCTTTGCCGCCGAGTCCTTGAACTCTGCCATCTCCGCCTCGCGATGGGCGAAGGGAACGATCTCGTACTGCTCTTGCAGCAGATGACTCGGCGGATCCTTGTAGGGGTCGGGTTTGTGGGACGGCGTGTCGAGGATCTGGTCCCGAGCGATCCTGCTCTCGAAGAGCTTCGCGATCGCTAGATCGCAGGTCTCCCGTACTGCGTGAGACCAGGTCAGCGGTACGACGGAGTAGAGCGCGATGCGCCCGATCTTGATCGAAATGCTCTCGTTCGCCATCGGGCCGTGGTGCAGCGTGCCGTCGCAAGATTGCCAAAAGACTTCGCGCAATCCTGGCACGCGGCACGGGCAGCGACAACCGCACTGGCCGAGCTCAAACAAAAAGGGCGCGCCTGCTGGCCGGGGCGCCCTCTTCGTTCGTTCTATGGCGGAGCCTAGGCCGCTTGGCGCCGCTGGGGGCGGCCCTGGCGCTGGCCTCCGGACCGCTGGCCACTCTGCTTCGGCTTGCCGAAGCCTTGGTTGCGGTTCCGGTTGCCGCCTCCGCCGCCACGGCCGCCGCGCTTCGGCGGCTGCTTCTGGGCGGCTGCGGCCATGCGGCGGCCTTCGGGGCTGCGGCGGTCGTCCTGCTCGAGTTGTCCGACGACCTTCTGGATGTCCTTGAGCAGCCCCAGCTCCTCGTTGGTGCAGAAGGAGATGGCGAGGCCCTCCTTGCCGGCGCGCGCGGTGCGGCCGATGCGGTGGACGTAGGCCTCCGGCATGTTCGGCAGCTCGAAGTTCACCACGTGGCTGACCTCCGGCACGTCGATGCCGCGGGCGGCCACGTCGGTGGCGATCAGCACCGGCAGCTTGCCGCGCTTGAAGCCCTCCAGGGCGCGGGTGCGCTGGCTCTGGGACTTGTCGCCGTGGATCGCCGCAGCGACCACGCCGCGGTCGCCGAGCTGCTTGGTCAGGCGGTCGGCGCCGCGCTTGGTGCGGGTGAAGACCAGGGTGCGCGAGAAGTCCGGCTGGCGCAGGAAGTCGATCAGCAGGTCGCGGCGCATGCCGGCGTCCAGCAGGTAGACCTTCTGGGCCACCCGCTCGGCCGTGGTCGCCACCGGCGTGACGGCGACCTTGACCGGGTCGCGCAGCAGGTCGTCGGCCAGGCCGGCGATCTCCTTCGGCATGGTGGCGGAGAACAGCAGGGTCTGGTGCTCCTGCGGCAGCCGGCCCATCAGCTTGCGGATCGGCGGCAGGAAGCCCAGGTCAAGCATGTGGTCGGCCTCATCCAGCACGGCGACCTGCGTCGTGTTGAGCCGGATGATGCCGTTGTCCAGGTGCTCGATCAGGCGACCGGGCGTGGCCACCAGCACGTCGACGCCGCGCTTCAGGGCGCCGATCTGCGGCCCGTGCTTGGCGCCGCCGGTGACCAGCGCGGTGGAGATCCGCATGAACTTGCTGAGGGTCCGGAAGCTGGCCTCGATCTGGGCCGCCAGCTCGCGGGTCGGGGCCAGCACCAGCACGCGGCAGGTGCAGGGTGCCGGACGGCCGCGCTGGGACAGCAGGCGGTGGAGGATCGGCAGGGCGAAGGCGGCCGTCTTGCCGGTGCCGGTCTGGGCGATGCCCAGCATGTCGCGGCCCTCCAGCGCCGAGGGGATGGCCTGGGCCTGGATCGGGGTGGCTTCGGTGAAGCCGGCGTGCTTGACGGCACGCAGAAGAGGCTCGGCCAGGCCGAGCGTGTCGAAAGCGGTCATGAAATCTGTCTTTCCTTCAGTCCAGCCGGCGGCAATTCAGTCAAGCAGCCGGAGTCGGTCGGACTCCGGGCGGGTGCACCGGCAGAGGTTGCGGGACACAAGTCCCGCGTTCCTGGACTTGGGTAGGTTGGAGAAGGCTTGGCGCTCCGGCAGGCGCTGGGCGCGGAAGGCGCGACAGCGGATACGCGGCAGGAGCGCTGCTAAGTCGGGGCGGAGACTGCGCAGGCTTTGCCGCCCCTGTCAAAGGAAACTGCACAGCCTTTGCTGCAACGCACCATTGCTAAGTCGGTTGAATCGCCGGCTTTTTCAAGGTCTCTCCCGGCAGGAGGGGTAGACTGCCGCCTGTCGAGGTGGTTTCCCGGTACTGTTCGGGGTGGCCAGGCGATGGCGGACTCGGGCCGTTCGGCGGCAGATATCGTGAAGCGGGGAGAGCGGATGCAACGGCGCGGCAGGGAATCCGAGGGTAGACCCGAGGCCGTCGCGGTGATCGGCGGCGGCGCCTGGGGCACGGCGCTGGCTCTGACCGCCTTGCGGGCCGGGCGCGGCGTCCGCCTCTGGGCGCGTGAGCCCGAGGTGGTCGAGGCGATCAACCGGCGCCGCGAGAACGCGGCCTTCCTGCCGGGCGTCGCGCTGCCGGAGTCCCTGACCGCCGGCGGCGACCTGGCGGGGGTTTGCGCCGGCGCCGAGGCCGCGCTGCTGGTGGTGCCCTCGCAGTTCCTGCGGGCTGTTGCCGAGCAGGTCGAGGCGGTGCTGCCGCAGGGCGTGCCGGTGATCGTCTGCGCCAAGGGCATTGAGCGCGAGACCGGCCTGCTGATGACCCAAGTGGTCGAGCAGGCTATGCCCGGCCGGCCGTTGGCCGTGCTTTCCGGCCCCACCTTCGCCGCCGAGGTGGCCGCCAACCAGCCGACGGCGGTTACCCTGGCGACGGCAGAGGATAGCCAGGGCGCGGAGGAGGACGAGGCGCTCGCCACCCAGTTGGCCGCGGCGCTCAGCACGCCGACCTTCCGCATCTATGTCAGCCACGACCCGGTGGGCGTGGAGGTCGGCGGCGCGGTGAAGAACGTCATCGCCATCGCCTGCGGCATTGCCCAGGGCGTCGGCTTTGGTGCCAACACCCGCGCGGCGCTGATCACCCGCGGCCTGGCGGAGATCAAGCGCCTGGCCGAGGCCCTGGGCGGCGCGCGCGAGACGGTCAGCGGCCTGGCCGGGCTGGGCGATCTGACGCTGACCTGCTCCAGCGAGCAGTCGCGCAACTTCTCCTTCGGATTGGGCCTGGGGCGCGGCGAGACGGCCGAGGCCCTGCTGGCTGGCCGGCCGGCCGTGGTCGAGGGCGTCGTCAACGCGGTGACCGTCACCGACCTGGCCCGCAAGCTGGCCGTCGAGCTGCCGATCTGCGAGGCGGTCCGCGCCGTGGTGCACGAGGGCCAGCCGATCGCCGAAGCCATGGCCGCCTTGCTCAGCCGCCCGCTGACGCTGGAGCAAGGAACGCTCGACAGTCCGATTGCGCCATGAGAGCAGTATTAGTGAGCCGTAGCTATTTAAGTTGTGAAAATTGTATTTTTATCCCCTTATAATAGAAATGCGCTCGCCAGTTATTGCGGTGCAGGCTCAGTGGTCCGGGAAAACATTATGTTTGGCGCTATGCAGAAGCGATCGCTCACAAGGGTCGCAAAGCTAGCTGTGCTGTCTCTGACACTGTTGCTTTGCAGCCTATCACTTGCCAAAAGCGATGAATTCAACATTGTTCACATATTTTCAGAAGATGCCGAAATAGAAGAGAGAGTTAGAGCGCTATTTTATGGCAGATTTGAAGCTCGTCCAGATTTGCTAATCTACTATATGCAGTATAATGGATATAGGTGTAGCTCTCCAACAATCAGTCGAGACTACGATTATTTTTGTGATTTGATGCAGCCAGTAAAAGCTCGATCTCGCATGATGTCAGAAGACGATTGGGGAACTATATGGATCGGATTTCGCCGAAGTATTCTCATTAAATTCTTGGAGCATGACATCAGGGTAACCGTGACTTCTGGTGTAATTGCGCCGTGAGGTGGGAGTATTGTGCTGAGAGCCGTCGATGGCGACTGCCTTAGGCCTCGGCGACCGCCGGGCGGCGCAGCAGGAGGGCGACGAAGGCGCCGGCGGTGAAGAACATCACCAGGGAGTAGATGCCGGCCGGCACGATCATGGCGTCGTTGCCCAGCAGCGTGGCGGCGACGAAGATCGCCAGGGTGCCGTTCTGCAGGCCGGTCTCCAGCGAGATCGCGATGCCGGCCCGGCGGTCCAGGCGGGCGGCGCGGGCGACGGACCAGCCCAGGGCCATGGTGGCGAGGTTGAGCGTCAGCACGGCGGCGCCGACCTCGCCGAAACTGCGGCGCACCAGGTCCCACTCCGCCGCGACCGCCCCGGCGACGATCAGCACGAACAGCGCCGTGGCCAGGGCCCGCGCCGGCGGCTCGAGGCGCAGGGCCGTGGCCGGCGCCCAGCGGCGCAGCGCCATGCCGACCAGCACCGGCACAGTGGTGATGGCGAAGATGCCGGCCACCGTCTTGGCCAGCGGCAGATGCACCGCCTCCTGCCCGAGGAAGAGGTCGATGCCGAAGTTCACGATGAAGGGCAGGGTGACGACGCTGGCCAGCGAGATCACCGCCGTCAGGCTGATCGAGAGGGCGGTATCGCCCTTCGCCAGGTGGGTCAGCAGATTGGAGGTCACGCCCCCGGGGCAGGCGGCGAGGATCAGGAAACCCACGGCGAGAACGGGGTCCAGCCCGAAGCTGGCCTGCCAGCCCAGCACCAGCGCCAGGGCGATCAGCGGCAGCAACAGCATCTGACAGAGCGCGCCGACGGCGAAGGCCTTCGGCCGCGCGACCACCCGCCGGAAGTCGTCCGCGACCAGCGCCAGCCCCATGGAGAACATCATGAAGGCCAGCGCCAGCGGCAAGACCACCTGGGTGACAAGATCCATCGCTGTCGCGCTCCGCTCGCTCTAGCCGCTGCGACGCGCGGGCGTCACGCCAGCTCCCGTTCCAGGCCCGCGAGGCCGAGCCGCAGGATCTGACGGCTGCGGAAGATCACCATCTCGCGCCAGTCCAGGTCGTCGGGTGCGAAGTGATCCTTGATCGCGCGCTTGATCTCCTGGGTCACGGGATCGTTCCAGTCGACGTTGCGGGTGTTGTGCAGCCAGTGATCGGCACGCAGAACCTTCAGGCCGTTGGCCGGCGGAAAGGTGCCGTACTCCAACGCCACGAAGCTGACCTTCTCGCCCAGCATCCGCTCCCAGCCGTATTCGGCCAGCCCGGTTTTCGGCACCGAGGAGGAGGTGCCGAGGCGCGGCTGCGTCACCGAACGGCCGTACCAGCGCTTGGCCCGCTCCACGTTGATGGAGTCGGGTGTGTGGTCGCTGATCGGTTCGCCGTAGCCGAAGGGGCCCAGGCCGGTGTGATAGTCGACGACCGCGACCAGGTCGCGCTCCGCCAGGGACCACTGCGCGACGATCCGCTCCAGGGTCTGGCGCGCGTGGGTCGGGCCCGTACCGCCGTAGAACATGCCGCCGGCATGATTGTACTGACCGCCGGTGCGCGCCAGCATCAGCCCGATCTGGCCGTGCTGACCGCGGTAGGTATCGATCGCCGCGTCGGCGGCCGCCAGGGTGGTGTCGTCCAGGGAGTCCGGGACCAGGTGTTTGGCCAGGATGTCGTAGCCAGGGTTCTCCGGCAGCGGTTCGGCGAAGTCGATGAAGTTGCGGTTGAGGTCGACGCCTTCCTCGGTAACCCGTCGCAGCCAGGCATAGCCGTAGGGGTTGATGGCGTGGACCGCCAGCACGGCCAGCCCCTCGGGCAACCGCGCCGGACCGCCCGAGCCGATCCAGTCGAGCATCGCCGCCGAGCCGGGAAAGCCCTCGGACCCGTGGGTCGAGCTGATCATCACCAGCACGCCGCGGGCGTCCTCCGGCCCGAACCAGGCGGCATCGGTGGCCAGTTCCTCGCCCGTCGGACCGCGGTGCGGATTGACGAAGGCGACCGGTTCCACGCCCAGCCCTTCGCAGGCGGCCAGAAAGCGCTCGCGGGCATTGGCATAGTCTTTCGGGAAGCAGGTCTCGGCGGCGGTCAGCAGATCCATGGTCGGAAGAGTCCCGGCTGGAGGCGAGTGGACGAGAGCATCGAAGAGGGGGAGGGCGGACCGGCCGGCCCTGGTGGCGTGTCCCCGCGACGCGGTATCCCCCTGACTACGCCTCTTTACCTCAGGCAGTCCAGTTCGCCGCTAAAACAGCCTCACCGTGCCGCCTGCTGCGCGCCGGTCGGGCTTTGGTCGGCGATCTCGCGGATCATCTTGGCCAGGATGGCGTTGCGGAAGGACTCGCCGCGGTCAGCGGTCATCACGAAGGCGCCGAAGCCGCCGATGACGGAGAGCGTGTAGTGGTCGGCCAGCGGCATGCCGCCGGGGCCCGGATAGCCGCCGCCGGGGCTGCGCAACACCAGGGCATTGATGGTGATGCCGTTCAGCACCGCCTCGTCGCGTGCCGCCTCGACCGGGCGGCCGCCGCGCTGCGGCCCGTCGCCGGAAACGTCGATCACCTTGCGGGCGCCCTCGTAGGCGTTGCTGCGGATCATGTTGGCCGAGTAGTCGATGGCGCCGGAGATGGAGTTCCAGCCGCGTGCGGCCCTCGGCCGGCTGCGCAGCTCGGCGGCGAAGGCGGCCGCGGACTCCGGGCCGTCGATGACGGTCCAGTCGACGATGGTGTGCTGCGAATCGGCGCCGCCCCATTCGACGTAGGCGACGGCGATGCGCCCGGTGCCGCCGGCGGCGATGGCCGAGAGCACGTTGGTGTGGGTGATCGCGGCGGCATAGCCTTCGCGCTGCAGCCGCAGCTCCTGATCGTCGATCGAGCCGGAGCCGTCCGCGGCCAGCACCAGTTCCAGGTCGACGACCGTGCTGTTGTCGGTTTGCGCAATCGATGAAGTCCCCGGCCCAGCCGCCGGAGTGACGGCCAGGACCAAGGCCAAAAGGGCGGTGCGGAGCAGCATCGGCTCCGCCTCCGCTCAGTCGGCGCGCGCGCTAGGCAGCGGCGCTCTCGTGTTTGCGGATCATGGCGAAGAGCTCGTCCTTCAGCGCCAGGCGCTTGCGTTTCAGCTCCTCGGCGTGCTCGTCGCTGACGACCTCGATCTCCTGCTCAACGCGGCGAATCTGCTTGTCCATGTCGTGGTACTGCTCGAACAGCCGGGCAAAGTGGGCGTTCTCGGTCTTCAGGGTGTGGATCGTTTCGCGGTGCTCCGGCAGTTCGTGCACCAGGTCGTGATGTTCGCCGTACATACCTGTATTCCCTGTCGCTGACGTTTGTGGTCCATCCAGATTGGGCGGCCAGCCTTGCAGGCAGAGCGCGTCCGGCGCGTTGACTCAGATCAGACGCGACCGGCTACCCTGTGACTCGCGTCCCTAGATTTGCCCGCGGATGTGCCGCGGTCAATTCCCGCAGAGTCCGTAAGGATGACGCCGCCGCCGCGGCATCCTATGTTCAGCGCGAGGTTATACGAAACGGAACAAGATGCCGTGGCCGATGCAGCCGGGCACTTCAGGAGGGATCATCGCTTGTGACCGAGATTAAGGACTCGGTGCCCCTGGGCGTGGTGCTGGAAAAGCGTGCCGTCGAGAACCGTTGGATCAAACACGCCTGGCGTGCGGTCGCCGTGATTCCCGGTGCGCCGGCGCTGGACGCCGAGGGTCCCTGGCGCAGCCTGCGGTCGGGCAAGGGCGAGGGCGACGGCGGGGAGGGAGACGGCGACTGGGAACACTTTCACGCCGGCACGCTGTCCTGCGACCTCTTTCGCAAGGAAACCGAAGGTTACAAGGTCAACCTGAGCCAAGAACCGCCGCGGGTCTTCGTGGTGCTGCGCGCCGGCGCCGATCTGGAGGTGGCCCATGAGTGGGTGCCGGTGCACGTTACTGTCTGTCCCTATGAGGCGCAGGACTTTCTGGACAGTGGCGAGGACCTGGTCGAGCCGGTGGTGATGCCGCCCGATCTGGTCGCCTTCGTGCAGGCCTTCGTGGACCGCCACCACGTCGACCAACCCTTCTACAAGCGCAAGCGCAAGCCCCACGACCCGCGCAAGGTGGGCTTCGGAAAACGGTCCGAACATGGCTGACGACGACGCGCCGTTCCTCTCCCGCTGGGCACGCCGTAAACAGGCGGTGCGCACTGAGGAAGAGATCAGGGAAGAGGCGAGCCGGAAGGCCGCAGAGCCTGCACTCGAAGAGGCGCCTGACTCCGCCGGTCTTGCGGAAACCGAGGAGCGGAGCGATCGCCCCCTCACGCCGGAGGAAGTGGCCGAGCTGCCCGATCCCGACACGCTGGAAGCCGGCAGCGACTTCAAGGCCTTCCTGCGCGAAGGCGTGCCGGAGGAGCTGAAGCGCCGCGCGCTGCGTCGGCTGTGGCGAAGCAATCCTGTCTTCGGACTGCTCGACGGGCTCAACGACTACGACCTCGATTACACCGATGCCGCAACGGTGGTGGCCAACCTGCAAACCGTCTTCAAGGTCGGTAAGGGCGCTGTCTTGCCGGAAGAGGAAGAGGCCGAAGCGGCGAAGGAATCTGGGACTCAGGATGCGGCCGAAGCTGCGGACGCGGAGGCTCTCGACGAGGAAGATGGCGGCTCGGGCACTGCCGGATCCGCCGACGCCCCTGCGACGGATGAGCGCGAGTCTACAGAAGGGAATAGTGTCCCGGAGGTTGCGGGTGGTCCGCTTCTCACACCCCTCCCGGAGTCTTCGGAGGCCGCATCCGAGGAGGTCTTGGCGGCCTCTTCGGCGGTTGCGGTGCCCGCCGAAGCGCCGCGGCGGCGTGAGAAGGGGCGGGCGGCACAGCGCCGTTGGGGCGCCTTTTCATAGGGTTCCGGTCCGCCGGGAGCTTCCTCGGGGGAGTCGGACGGGGTTTGAAGCGTTTTCGAGCGACTCGGTAACCACAAAAAACCTGCGAGAATGGGCTGCGGATTTTCAGTCTCCGGTCGCGTTCTACAGTCCAGTTTTGTGTTCGCAGTTGCAGCATGTCCCAGTGTTGACACAGCCCTTGACTGCGGCCTCTAATGCACTGAACGAAACAAGAAAAGTCCCTGGCTAACCTAGGGATTTGCGGGTCCGATAAGCGGCTCGTAGGGAGAGATTGCCGGAGACGGCTGGACCGGTTTGGATCCTCTTCCTCGATGTCGCGCCAGGCCCGTTAGGAGGGGTAATTTGGCGCAGGTCGCCGAGACGAGCAGAGATCGTGAGATCGCGGAAGAGGACCGTCTGCGTGCGCAGTGGTACGGGCTGCTCGCACGTATGCTGGGAGATGCGCCCGATCAGGCGCTGCTCGACGAACTCGCGGGCCTGAACGGCGGCGACGGCGAGCTGGGCGAGACTCTCACGGCGCTGGCGCGCGCCGCCCGAGGGGCCAACGCCGCCGATGTTCGGCAGGAGCACTTCGACCTCTTCGTCGGCATCGGCCAGGGCGAGCTGGTGCCCTTCGGCAGCTACTACCTCACCGGATTTCTGCACGAGAAGCCGCTGGCCAAGCTGCGTGACGACATGGTGCGCCTTGGCTTGGCGCGCGCCGACGAGGTGAAGGAGCCCGAAGACGGCATCGCCTCCGAGATGGAGATGATGGCGGCGCTGATCACCGGTGCCTTCGGGCCGCCGGCCGATCTGGCGACGCAGCGCGACTTCTTCGACAAGCACATCGCGGTTTGGGCGCCCCGGTTCTTCGAGGACCTGGAGGCGGCCAAGGCCGCAAGCTTCTACATGCCGGTCGGTACGCTCGGGCGCCTCTTCATGGCGATCGAGATGCAGGCCTTCGAGATGGCTGCCTAGGGGCCGTCCGGCGCAATGCGCCGGATTTTGGGGCCGGCGGTGGGCCCCTCCTGGGACCGGGAGGACACCGCATCGGAGCAACGGTTCACCAGAGGACAAAGGTGAAGCCCATGGACAAGAACGAGAAGACGGGCGTCAGCCGCCGCGACTTCTTCCGCACCGCCACCCTCGGGTCGGCGGCGGCGGCCGGAGCCGCGATCGCGCTGGGCACTGACGAGGCCGAAGCGGCCGAGACGGTGACGTCGCCCACGGCGGCGGGCTATCGCGAGACGGCCCTCGTCAAGACCTACTACGACCTGGCCAGGTTCTAAGCGAACCCGGCTCGAAACTTCGAATAACTCAGGAGAGGTCAATGCTCACCAGAAAGACGAATGGGGTTGCAACTGGCCCCCGTTTGTCGAAAGCGCTGAACGGCCTGGCCGGCAGCGCGATTGACCGCCGTACCTTCCTGAAGCGTTCCGGGCTTGCTGCCGGCGGTCTCGCCGCAGCCGGTGCCCTGACCTTCGGCAAGGTGAAGAAGGCGTCCGCAGCGGCGCCCGCCAGCGGTGCCGTGCAGATCAAGAAGTCGGTTTGCACCCACTGTTCGGTCGGCTGCACCGTGATCGCGGAAGTCCAGAACGGCGTTTGGACGGGTCAGGAGCCGGGCTGGGACAGCCCACTCAACCTCGGCGCTCACTGCGCCAAGGGAGCTTCGGTGCGCGAGCACGCACACGGCGAGCGCCGCCTGAAGCATCCCACCAAGCTGGTCGACGGCAAGTGGCAGAAGGTCAGCTGGGAAGAGGCGATCAACGAGATCGGCGACAAGATGTTGGAGATTCGCGGCTCCAGCGGTCCCGACTCGGTCTACTGGCTCGGCTCGGCCAAGCACAACAACGAGCAGGCCTACCTGTTCCGCAAGTTCGCGGCCTTCTGGGGGACGAACAACGTCGACCACCAGGCGCGTATCTGTCACTCCACCACGGTCGCCGGCGTCGCCAATACTTGGGGCTACGGCGCGATGACCAACAGCTACAACGACATCCACAACAGTCGGGGCATCTTCCTGATCGGCGGCAACCCCGCCGAGGCGCACCCGGTGTCGTTGCAGCACATCCTGAAGGCCAAGGAGCAGAACAACGCGCCGATGATCGTGTTGGATCCGCGCTTCACGCGTACGGCGGCCCACGCCGACGAGTATGTGCGGTTCCGTCCCGGCACCGACGTGGCTCTGGTCTGGGGTATCCTCTGGCACGTGTTCGAGAACAGCTGGGAGGACAAGGAGTTCATCCGCCAGCGCGTCTGGGGCATGGACCAGATCCGGGCCGAGGTTGCGAAGTGGACCCCGGAGGAGACCGAGCGCGTCACCGGCGTGCCGGGCTCGCAGCTCCGCCGCGTCGCGCGTACGCTCGCCAACAACCGTCCCTTCACCATCATCTGGTGCATGGGCGGCACCCAGCACACCAACGGCAACAATAACACCCGGGCCTATTGCACCCTGGGTCTGGCCCTTGGCGTGATCGGCACCTCGGGCGGCGGCACCAACATCTTCCGCGGCCACGACAACGTGCAGGGGGCGACCGACCTCGGTGTGCTCTGTCACACGCTGCCGGGTTACTACGGTCTGAAGGCCGGGTCCTGGAAGCACTGGGCGCGCGTCTGGAACGTCGACTACGAGTATCTGAAGTCCCAGTTCGCCTCGAAGGACCTGATGGAGTCCTCCGGCGTGCCGGTTTCCCGCTGGTTCGACTTGGCGCTCGAGGCCAAGGAAGATCTCGACCAGCCGGACAACCTGCGGGCCATGGTCTTCTGGGGTCACGCTCCGAACTCGCAGACCCGTCTGCCCGACATGCAGAAGGCGATGAAGAAGCTCGATCTCCTGGTGGTGATCGATCCCTTCCCGACGATGACGGCCGTGATGCACGACCGCACCGACGGCGTCTACCTGCTGCCGGCGACGACGCAGTTCGAGACTTACGGCTCGGCCACGGCGTCCAACCGCTCGCTCCAGTGGCGCGAGGCGGTGATCGATCCGCTCTTCGATTCGAAGACGGATCAGGAGATCGTCTATCTCCTCGCCCAGAAGTTCGGTTTCGCCGACGAGATGTTCAAACAGATCACCGTCAACGGAACCGTGCCGTCGATCGAAGACACGCTGCGTGAAATCAACACCGGCATGTGGACGATCGGCTACACCGGGCAGTCGCCGGAACGCCTGAAGCTGCACATGCAGAACCAGGCGACCTTCGACAAGACCACCCTTCAGGCGAAGGGGGGTCCGGCCGACGGCGATTTCTACGGTCTGCCCTGGCCCTGTTGGGGCACGGCCGAGATGAACCACCCGGGCACGCCGAACCTCTACGACACCTCCAAGCCGGTCGCCGAAGGCGGCCTCTGCTTCCGTGCCCGTTTCGGCGTGGAGCGGGACGGGGACAACCTGCTCGCCGAGGGCAGCTACCCGGTCGGTTCGGAGATCAAGGACGGCTATCCGGAGTTCACGATGGCCATGCTCCAGGAGCTCGGTTGGGACAGCGACCTGACCGCCGAAGAGCGTGCGACCATCGAGGGCATCGCCGGCGAGAAGACAAACTGGAAGACCGACCTCTCCGGCGGTATCCAGCGCGTCGCGATCAAGCATGGCTGTGCGCCCTTCGGCAACGCCAAGGCCCGTGTCGTGGTGTGGAATTTCCCGGATCCGGTGCCGTTGCACCGCGAGCCGCTCTACACCAGCCGGCGCGATCTGGTCGCCGACTACCCGACCTACGAGGACCGTCGGATGTATCGTCTGCCGATCCTCTACAAGTCGATCCAGGAGAAGGACTTCTCCCAGGATTACCCGATCATTCTGACGTCGGGCCGACTGGTCGAGTACGAGGGCGGAGGCGACGAGACCCGCTCCAACCCCTGGCTGGCCGAGCTGCAGCAGGACATGTTCGTCGAGATCAACCCGGTGAATGCCAACGACGCCGGCATCCGCGACGGGCAGATGGTCTGGGTGCACGGTCCCGAGGGCGCCAAGGTCAAAGTCAAGGCCATGGTGACGGAGCGCGTCGGCAACGGCGTGGCCTTCATGCCGTTCCACTTCGGCGGTCATTGGCAGGGCGAGGACCTGCGGGGCAAGTATCCCGCCGGCGCCGACCCCTACGTGCTCGGCGAGGCCTGCAACACCATGCAGACCTACGGGTACGACTCGGTCACCAACATGCAGGAGACCAAGGCCACTCTCTGTCGCATCGAGCCGGCGTAAGGGCCTGAGGGAGAAACTCTAATGGCAAGAATGAAGTTCCTCTGCGACGCTGAGCGCTGCATCGAGTGCAACGCCTGCGTCACGGCCTGCAAAAACGAGCACGAAGTCCCTTGGGGCGTGAACCGTCGTCGGGTCGTCACCATCAATGACGGCAAGCCGGGCGAGCGTTCGATCTCGGTGGCCTGCATGCACTGCTCCGATGCGCCGTGCATGGCGGTCTGCCCCGTCGACTGCTTCTACCAGACCGACGAAGGCGTGGTTCTCCACTCAAAGGACCTCTGCATCGGTTGCGGGTACTGCTTCTACGCGTGTCCCTTCGGCGCGCCGCAGTATCCGCAGGCGGGCAATTTCGGCAGCCGCGGCAAGATGGACAAGTGCACCTTCTGCGCCGGCGGTCCGGAGGAGAACAACTCCGCTGCCGAGTTCGCCAAGTACGGCCGCAACCGTCTGGCCGAGGGCACGCTGCCGCTTTGTGCGGAGATGTGCTCGACCAAGGCGCTGTTGGCCGGTGACGGCGATACCGTCTCCGACATCTACCGCGAGCGTGTTGTTGCCCGCGGCTTCGGCTCCGGTGCTTGGGGCTGGGGTACGGCCTACGAGCAGAAGGGCGGTTCCTGATCGCCCGGTCGTGGCGCGGCCGAACCGGCGTTTGCGTCGGGATGGTCGCGCAATGACCGCCTGATACAGGTCGAGGGGGCGGCGGACTGTAGGTTCGTCGCCCCCCTTCGCCTCCGCTAAGGCAGCGTGAGCTGCCGGGAGCAAGAACCGTCATGGGCTCTCCGAGACTCGCGGTTTCGAAACTGCGATGCCCGGTGGGGAAGACGGCGTATCACGAAAAGAGCAAGGCTTCGGCGATGCTGTCCGGCAGGTGACGGACGGGGTATCGAACGAAACCGGCCCCGGCGCCGAAGCGCCGTCGTAGGGGCTATCGAGGAGGGGTAATCAGATGAAGTCCAAAAGCAGTTCCCTGGCACTGGGACTGGCCGCTCTGCTTGGCGGTCTGTTGCTGGCCGGCTGTAAGGAAGAGGAACAGGACCGCATCCTCCTGTTCGAAAAGGGCACCTACCTGGGCCAAGACGACGACACCATGGGTACGACGACGCCAGAACAACTGCGCGACCGTGCCCGGAATCAGGGCGCGCTCTAGGGCCGCCCTGTCGCGGCTCCGCGAAGCGGCGACTGACAGAAGCAGCTACAGATAGGGGACATCTGGCAGATGAAGCTGACCGATCCGAACATCCGGCGCCGCGGCATAGCCGCTCTGGCGCTGGCCATTGTCACACTTCTTGGGGTTACGGCGCTGAACGCCACCGACGCTCTGGCGCAGACCCAGGGCCGCGAGGTACCGGAGGAAGTGTTGACCGGCGGTGCCGTTCCAGGCGGGTCGTTGGGCAGCGCGAGCGACGCCGAGATGTGGCGGGCCGTTCGCGGGGGCATTCAGGGCGAGGTGTCCATTCCCGACAGCAAGGCCGGGATCCTGGTCCAGTCCGAGGGCGAGAACTGGCGGAACGTTCGCAACGGGCCTCTGCTGGTCTATGGGTCCTGGTTGCTGCTGGGCATGATCGGATTGCTGGCGCTGTTCTTCGTGCTGCGCGGCCGCATCAAGATCGAGGCCGGACCGTCCGACCGCACCATCGAGCGCTTCGGTTTCATTGAGCGCTTCGCCCACTGGCTGACCGCAACCTCCTTCGTGATCCTGGCCTTGACCGGCATCAACCTGCTCTGGGGCCGCTTCGTGCTGCTGCCGGTGCTGGGGCCGGAGGCTTTCTCCTGGCTGACCATCGCCGGCAAGTACGCGCACAACTTCCTTGCCTTCCCCTTCATGCTGGGCATCACGATGATGTTCGTGCTCTGGGTGAAGCACAACATCCCCAACAAGTACGACCTGATCTGGCTGTCCAAGGCGGGCGGGCTGCTGTCCAAGCACAGCCATCCGCCCTCGAAGAAGTTCAATGCCGGCCAGAAGGTGATCTTCTGGTCGACCGTGCTCGGCGGTCTGTCGCTGTCGCTCTCGGGGATCGCCATGATGTTTCCCTTCGAGTTCGATATGTGGGCCAAGACCTTTGGGGCCTTGAACATCTTCGGCTTCGGACTGCCGACCGACTTGACGCCGATCCAGGAGATGCAGCTCTCGACGCTTTGGCATGGCGCGGTTTCGCTGGTGATGATCGCGCTGATCGTCGGCCACATCTACATCGGCTCGCTCGGCATGCAGGGCGCCTTCGCGGCCATGGGCTCCGGTTGGGTTGATGAGAACTGGGCGCGGGAGCACCACAATCTCTGGGTTGCCGAGGTGCGCGGCGAGACGCCGCCGGACTACGGCAAGCATCCTCAACCGGCGGAGTGACCTCAATGCCACGACGGCCTGTTTTATCGGCGATCTGCTTGGCGGCCGGCCTCTTTCTGGCGGCGCCGGCGGCCTGGGCTCTGACCCAGGAGGAGGCAGCGGCTCTGGTCGCCGAGCGTTACGGTGTCGAGGTGTTGCGTACCCAGGCCGACGTGATCGAGGGTCAGCGGGTTTGGCTGCTGACGGTCATGGAGCCGGGCGGTACCTCCAACAGCGCGTTCCGGGTGACTCGCCTGGCCGTGGACCGTGACACCGGGGACCTGGTGCCGTCTTTCCGGCATGGTGCCAACAGCGGTTATCAGGTGCCAGGTTCGGGTGGGCGCTTTACCCGAGACACCGTGCAGCCGAGCCGCGCCGCGGGAACGGTCTGGCGATAGGGCGCCGCGACAGCTTCGCTTGCCTCCGACCGCTACCGGCACTGACTCTCCGGTAGCGGTCGGTTTCGTTTCGGCCCACATCAGGGGTTGAGAGGCCGGGTCTGCAAGGCGCAGTATTTGCCCGGGACTGCGGTTCCGGGACCTGGGCTTTTTCTGAGGAGGCGCGCCGATGCTTTTGCGCTCAGTCGTGATCGCTTTGCTATGGGTTGTCGCCGCCACGGCGCAGGCCAACGAGCAGGCGCGCGTGATCGCAACGCTGTTCAGCGATGCGCCGCCGATGCTGCCCGTTTCGGTCGATGTCTACGACGACTCCGAGCTGAATCTTCAGCTGCGCGATGACGTCATTGCAGCTCTGAAGGCGCGGGGCGTCACGGTCGACCCGGCCGGGGCGCTCTTGCTGATGCTGGACCTGCAGGTCCGGCAAGGGCAGATGGAGCGGACCGACCCGAGTCTGGGCCAGGCGCAGACAAGCCGTGGCGGCGCCCAGGTCGATGTCAACGTGTTGTCGAACACCGAGGATTCACTGCTGGGCGGCCAGCGCAGCGAGCCGGGCGTCCGCATTCTGCGAGAAGGCCTGGTGACCTTGAGCGGCCAACTGCGCGACCAGGCTGAGAACGAAGTGGTTTGGCAAGGCGATGCCTCGACGTCGATGGACGAGCGCGGCCTGGAGGGATTGGCACCGCTGCTGGTCGATCCTCTGGCCGACAGCTACGGCCGGACCGAGGATCGCGAAGTCACTCTTCGCCGCTGACCGAGTGCTGTCCAGCCACGCGCTGTCCGACCGCGTCTGCCCCGATCGCTTCGGCCCACCAGGCGTCCAAGGCGCCTCCGTCAGTTGGTACCTCGCGGAGGTTTTGCATCCGCAGCGGGGCCGCTTCCGCCACGAAGGTACGCCAGGCCGGACCGAACTCCTGCCGTACGGCGACCACCAGGGGGATGCTGCTCGCCAGGGCCTGGCGGAGCGCCGGCGCCATCCCCAGACCGCGCCCTTCCAGCGGGCCGAACTTGTCGATCACCAGCAGTCCGGCGCGATCGGTTACGGCTTCTTCGACGATCCGGGTCATGGCGGCGACGCCCTCGGGCAGCAAGTGCCAGCGGCCAACCACGATGCCGTCACTGTAGGGCTGGGTCAGTGGTGTCGTCGCGTTCGAGCCCAGAGCGCGCAGCCGCAGGCCGCACTTTGTCCCGGCATCTCGCCACAGGGTCTCTATCACCACACCGTCGACGGCCACGCCTTCGGCGCGTCGGCGTGCGGCAAAGTCGGCCAGCACGGCCGACTTCTCGTCGTTCGGGGCGTAGAGCAGGGTGGCCAGAGCGGCGGAGGTCATGCTGCAAGTCCTTTGCCAGCCGCTGTGCCGCCGTGCAAGCTCTTGGAGGAGAGAGGTCGTCTTTGCTACAGTCGAGACTATGCGGGCGGATGGGCGTAACTTTATGAAATGCCTTGTAAAAGGCTGTGCGGTACTTGGCTTGGCCGCGGCGTTGGCTCTGCTGCCGCCCGGCGTGCCGGCGAAGGCCGAACTGCTCGGCCACGGCGGCTTCGTAAAGGGCGTGGCGGCAACGCCAGATGGCCGTCGTGCCCTTACTGGATCCTTCGACTATACGCTGATCTTCTGGGATCTCGCGGAACAGCGTGCGCTGGAGGTGCTCGACGCCCATCAGGCCTCGGTCAACGCGGTCGCACTCCTGCCGGATGGACGCGCCCTGTCCGCCAGCGACGATGGCACCTTGCGCGTTTGGGATCCGCAGGCCGGTCGCGAGATCGCGGTGCTGCAGGGCCATGAAGGCAAGGTGCAGGGCCTGGCGGTTTCTCCTGATGGAACGCGGGCCGCTTCGGCCGGCTGGGACCGCAGCGTCCGACTTTGGGACTTGCAGGCGCTGGAGCCTTTGGGCGTGTTTCAGGGGCATCAGAACACTGTCAACGCCGTGTCCTTCTCGCCATCGGGAGAGCGTCTGCTCTCGGCTGGTTTCGATGCGACCTTGCGGATGTGGCGGGTGAGCGACGGCACGCAGCTCGGCGAAGTTTCCGGCGGGGCTGTCGGGTTTACCTCGGCGGTCTGGCTGCCCGACGGCCGCCGCGTCGTCACCACTCAGGTCGACGGCAGCGTCCGCCTCTGGGACTTGGAACAGGGCGTCGAGGTCGCGCAGTTGGGGGAACACCCCGGAGCTTCGGCCTTCGCCCTTGCGGTATCGCCGGACGGGCAGTTGGCCGCGTCGGGTGGAACCGACCGTGTCGTCCGGCTGTGGGACTTGGAAACCCAGGCGCCGGCGGCAATGCTCGACGGCCATCTCGCCCCGATCTGGTCGCTGGCCTTCTTCGATGGCGGGAGGAAGCTGATTTCCGGCGGGGCCGACGAGGTAGCGCGGGTCTGGGATCTGGAGCAGGGCGCGGAGATCGGCGTTTCGGTGGCTGCCGCAGCCCGGCCCTTGACGGAACTCGCCGCAACCGACCCGGCACTGGCGCGCGGTGCGGAGGTCTTCCGTAAGTGTTCGGTCTGCCACACCGTGCAGCCCGACAGCTCGCGCCGTGCCGGTCCGACACTGCACGGCGTTTTCGGCCGGCCTGCGGGGGCGGTCGCCGGCTATAACTACTCTCCGGCCCTGACCGATACCAACATCGTTTGGAACGCTGAAACGATTTCCCAGCTTTTCGATGAAGGGCCGGACGTGATGACGCCTGGCACGAAAATGCCGATCCAACGCATCCCGAATGCTGAAGATCGGGCAGCTTTGATGCGCTACCTGGAGGCGGTCACCCAGTAGGCCGGCCGTCGTGCCGCGGCCGGCGTCGTCAAACTGCGGCTTGCTTCAGCGGCCTACAGCAATAGAATAAGCCAAAAGAAGTGTTTGGAGGGTTCGTTCATGAAGGCTTTTGTCGCTGGCTGCACGGCCGCGGTGGTAATTGCGCTCGGCGCCTATTTCGTCCTCGGGTCCCTGGGCCTGGATTCGGGCACGGTCTTCTCGTCGCCGAACGTCCGTCTGGACGGATAGAGGCCGTCACGACCGCTGTGGATGCGCTTCGCATTCCAGTGGGTCGCAGAGCGGCCTCCTAGTCGCCGGTCGCACCGGCCTGCCGCAACAGCGTTTCGATCTCCGTGGCACCGACATCCTGGGCGGCCTGCAGGGCTGTCCAGCCGTCGTCGGCGACCAGGTCCAGAGACGCGCCGGCCTCCAGCAGCAGCCTGACGGTCTGAAGCGCACCGATGTTGGCGGCTCGCATCAGTGGCGAATTGCCCTTGGTATCCGGCAGATTCGGATCGGCCCCGTTCTGCAGCAGTACCAACACGCTGGCCGGATTGCCGAGCTGCGCCGCGGCGTAGAGAGGCGTCTCTCCCGAGCCGCTTTCCCGAGCGTTGGGGTCTGCGCCGGCCTCCAGTAGGAACAACACGGTATCGATCTGTGAGTGGTCGACGGCTTCGTGCAGCGCCGTCCTGCCGTCCCGCGGACTGGGCACATCGACTGCCAAGCCGGCCGCCAGCAGCGTCTCGACCAAGGGCGTAACGCCATTCTGCGCTGCGACGTGCAGGGCGGTGCCCTGGTCTCCCGCCACAGCCTCCAGGTCGGCGCTCGCTTCGATCAGCAGTGTGGCGATCGGCAGGCTGTCCTCCTGCCGGCCGGCTTGAGATCGTGATCCGCGGGCGGTCGCGATCAGCGGTGTTATGCCGTCTTCGGCGGCCGCGTTGACGTCGGCGTCGCGGGCGATCAGCTCCGCCACCAGCGGGACATGCGTGGCGAAGGCGGCATTGATCAGCGGTGTGTTGCCGTCCTCCCGGTCTCGCACTTCGATATCGGCGCCAGCCTGCAGCAGCGCCACGGCGGGGCCGAGATTGCCGCGTCGTGCGGCGATCAGCAGCGGTGTGTTGCCGTAGTCGGCTTCGCGCAGCTCCACGCCGGCACCGGCCTCGATCAGAATCTGCGCGATCTCTGTCCAGCCTTCGTAGGCGGCGTAGTGCAGGGCCGTCCAGCCGTCGGACGTTGCGGCATCGACCTCGGCGCCCGCTGCGATCAAGGCGCCTGCCGCCGCCGGCGATCCAAAGATCGCGGCGACCTGGAGGGCCCGGTTGCCCCGCGGGTTCACACCTTCGATGTCGGCGCCGCGTTCGAGTGCGACCGCGATCATCTCCGGCTGATCGGCACGCGCGCCCAGATGCAGGAACTGCAGCGCCGCCTCCGGCGTTTCCGGCGCTTCCAGGCCTTCGGGCAGACCGCCCTGCTGAGCGGCGGCAGCGAACGGCGCCATCGCTAGCGTCAGGACGATCAGTAGGGTGAAACGCATTTGCATGCCGCCAAGTTAGCCCATCCGGGCGATGGCGGTCACGCCGTGCGTGGCCCTCTCGATCACTCGGCCGCGGCCTGGCCCTCAACCGCTTCCACGCGGGCGGCGCAGAACTTGAACTCGGGGATCTTGCCGTAGGGGTCGAGCTGCGGATTGGTCAGGACGTTGGCTGCCGCCTCGTTGAAGGCGAAGGGGATGAAGACCATCCCCGGCGGTATGCCGGCGTCCGCACGCACGGTCAGTTCGATGGTTCCGCGCCGTGTCGTGACCCGCACCGCGCCGCCGGCCTCCAGCGCAAGCCGGCGGATCTCCAAGGGGTGCAGGCTGACCACCGGTGCCGGCTCCAGATCGTCCAGCACGCCGGCCCGGCGAGTCATCGCCCCGGTGTGCCAGTGCTCGAGCAGGCGGCCGGTCGTCAGCACCATCGGGAAGTCGGCATCCGGCAGCTCGTCGGGCGGCAGCAGGTCGACCGGAACGATGCGTCCGCGGCCGTCGGAGGTCGGGAATCCTTCGGCGAACAGGATCTCCGTGCCGGGCGCCTCGGGCGCTTCGCAGGGATAGGTGACCGAGTCTTCGCGCTCCAGCCGCTCCCAGGTGATGTTGGCCAGGCTGGGCATGACCTGTGCCATCTCGTCGAAGACCTCGGGCGGTCCCTCGTAGTCCCAGTCGAGCCCGACACGGCGTGCGATTTCCTGCACGATCCACCAGTCCTGCCGGGCCTGGCCGGGCAGATCCAGCGCCGGGCGCCCGATCTGAACCTGACGGTTGGTGTTGGTGTAGCTCCCCAGCTTCTCGGCATGGGCGGAGGCCGGCAGGACGACGTCGGCGTGGTAGGCCGTTTCGGTGAGGAAGAGGTCCTGCACCACGAGATGCTTCAGCTTCGCCAGGGCCTTGCGGGCGTGGATCTGGTCGGGGTCGGACATGGCCGGGTTTTCGCCCAGGATGTACATGCCCGTGATGTTGCCGGCCTCGATCTCCTGCATGATTTCGACCACGGTCAGGCCCGCCTTCGGGTCCAGCTCCTGACCCCAGAAGGCGCGGTACTTCGCTTGCACCTCGGGGTCCTCGACCGACTGATAGTCCGGGTAGACCATCGGGATCAGCCCGGCGTCGGAGGCGCCCTGCACGTTGTTCTGACCGCGCAGCGGATGCAGACCGGTCCCCGGGCGGCCGATCTGCCCGGTCGTCAGCGCCAGCGCGATCAGGCAGCGGGTGTTGTCGGTCCCGTGCACATGCTGGGAGATGCCCATCCCCCAGAAGATGATCGAGCGCTGGGAGGTGGCGAAGAGCCGCGCCACCTCGCGGATCGTCTCCGCGTCGATGCCGCAGACCTCGGCCATCTTCTCCGGCGTGAAGGAGGCGACGCGCTGCACCAGCTCCTCGTAGCCTTCGGTCTGGGCCTGGATGTACTGCCTGTCGGCCAGTCCCTCGGTGACGATGACGTTGAGCAAGGCGTTGAGCAGTGCGACGTCGCTGCCCGGCTTGAACTGAAGGTTATGGGCCGCATAGCGCGCCAGCGTCTCATGGCGCCGCGGGTCCATGATGATCAGTTTGGCGCCGCGCTTGGCCGCCTGTTTCAGGTAGGTCGCCGCCACCGGGTGGTTCTGCTCCGGCTTGGCGCCGATCACCACGATGCAGTCCGACTCGTTGGCCGCCGTGAAGGGCGCGGTCACCCCGCCGGACCCGATGCCCTCCATCAGGGCGGCGACGGAGGAGGCATGGCACAGCCGCGTGCAGTGGTCGACGTTGTTGGTGCCGAAGCCGGTGCGCACCAGCTTCTGGAACAGATAGGCCTCCTCGTTCGAGCCCTTGGCGGAGCCGAAGCCGGCCAGCGCCGATCCGCCGCTGCGGTCGCGGATTTCGGTCAGTCCCCCGGCGGCAACCTGCAGCGCCTCTTCCCAGCTCGCCTCGCGGAAGTGGGTCCAGGGGTTCGCGGGATCCACCTCGTCGTCCCAGACCTTCGGTGCGTCCTCGCGCCGGATCATCGGCACGGTCAGGCGTTGGGGATGGCGGACGTAGTCGAAGCCGAAGCGGCCCTTGACGCAGAGCCGGTTCTCGTTCGCCGGGCCGCTGCGTCCGTCGACCTGCACGATCTCGTCGTCCTTGACGTAGACCTTGGTCTGACAGCCGACGCCGCAGTAGGGACAGAGGCTGTCCACCGTCTTGTCGGCGTAGACGCTGCGCTGGCCGGCGGAGTCCAGCAGCTTTGCCTCCATCAGCGCGCCGGTCGGGCAGGCCTGGACGCATTCGCCACAGGCCACGCAGGTGGAGTCGCCCATCGGCGTGTCGAAATCGAACACGATCTTGGCGCCGTTGCCGCGGTAGGCCATGCCGATCACGTCGTTGACCTGGACTTCGCGGCAGGCGCGGACACAGAGATTGCAGTGGATGCAAGCGTCGAGGTTGACCGCGATTGCCGGGTGGCTGACGTCCATTGCCGGTGCGCTGCGCTGCGGGAAGCGGCTGTCGGTGACGCCGACTTTGTCGGCCCAGGCCCAGAAGCTGGATTCCGGATCGTGGCTGGTCTCACGCGCCGGCTGATCGGCGACCAGCAGTTCGAAGACCATGCGGCGTGCCGACTCCGCGCGGTGCGAGTTGGTGACCACCCGCATTCCCGGCCGCGGTGTGCGGATGCAGCTTGCCGCCAGGGTACGCTCGCCGTCGATCTCCACCATGCAGGCCCGGCAGTTGCCGTCGGCCCGATAGCCCGGCTCCGGCGCGTAGCAGAGATGCGGGATTTCCCAGCCGCTGCGTTTGGCGACCTGCCAGATCGTTTCGCCCGGTTGGGCCTCGACCTCGTAGCCGTCGAGGGTGAAGGGAACGGTCTCCGTCTTCTCGATCATCGACATGATGGACTCCCGCTCACTGCCGTTCGAGGTCTTGGGGGAAGTAACGCAGGATGGACAGCAGCGGATTCGGCGCTGCCTGGCCGAGTCCGCAGATCGAGGCGTCCCGCATCGTCTCCGCCAGTTCCGAGAGCAGGGTGACGTCCCACTCCGGGCTCTGCATCAGCTTGACGGCCTTCTCGGTGCCGACGCGACAGGGCGTGCACTGCCCGCAGGACTCGTCCTCGAAGAAGCGCATCAGGTTGAGGGCCGCCTGCTTCAGATCGTCCTGGTCGGACAGCACGACGACCGCCGCCGATCCGATGAAGCAGCCGAACTCCTCCAGCGTTCCGAAATCCAGCGGAATGTTGTCCAGGTGCGCCGGCAGGATACCGCCCGAGGCGCCGCCTGGTAGGTAGCCCTTGAGCCTGTGCCCCTCGCTCATGCCGCCGCAGTACTCGTCGATCAGTTGGCGCAGGGTGATGCCGGCCGGTGCCAGCTTCATTCCGGGCTCTTTGACGCGGCCGGAGACCGAGAAGCTGCGCAAGCCCTTGCGGCCGTTACGCCCCTGGCTGGAAAACCAGTTCGCCCCCCGTTCCACGATCTCGCGGACCCAATAGAGGGTTTCGACGTTGTGCGTCAGCGTCGGGCGGTCGAACAGGCCGACTTGGCTGGGGTAGGGTGGCTTATGGCGGGGGTAGCCGCGCCGGCCCTCGATGGACTCCAGCATGGCGGACTCCTCGCCGCAGATATAGGCGCCGGCGCCGCGCCGCAGCTCGACGGTCACCCCCTGCAGCAGACCTGCCTCCTGCAGCGCCGCGAGTTCGCGTTCCAGGATCGCCTGCACCGCCGGATACTCGTCGCGCAGGTAGATGAACAGCCGTTCGGCCTCGACCGCGCAAGCGGCGATCAACATTCCTTCGAGGAACCGGTGCGGCCAGCGTTCCAGGTAGTAGCGGTCCTTGAAGGTACCGGGCTCGCCCTCGTCGGCATTGACGGCTAGAAGCCGCGGTTTCGGCTGCTGGGCCACCAGGCGCCATTTCTGGCCGGCCGGGAAGCCGGCGCCACCCAGTCCGCGCAGGCCCGAGTCCGCCAGCAGGTCGACGATGTCCGTGATGTTGCGCGCACCGCTGCGGCAGCTCATGAGCAACTCGTAGCCGCCGCCGTCCCTGTAGCTCTGCAGGCCCTCATAGGGTGGAACGAGCGGATGGCTTTCGCCCCGCTGGCTGGCGGCCTCGGCTGCTTCGACAATGCTGTCCGGCGTCGCCAGGTCCAGATGGCGATGGCCGACTTCGCAGGTCGGGGCCGTGTCGCAGCGACCCATGCAGGGCGCGCGCAGGACGCGGACGGTTTCGCCCAGTCCAGCCTCCTGCAACGACTTTGGCAGCTGCTGCAGGAGTTCGGCTGCGCCGAACAGCTCGCAGGTCAGCGAATCGCAGACCCGCACGGTCAGGGGCGGTGGGGGTGCCTCTCCGTCCAGCACGATATCGAAATGGGCATAGAAGGAGGCCGTTTCGTAGACGGCCGCCATCGGCAGGCGCAGTTCCTCACCGAGCGCCTGAAGATGCCGGGCGTGGAGGCAGCCGAACTTCTCCTGCAGCAGATGCAGATACTCGATCAGCAGATCGCTGCGCCGGGGCCGCTCACCCAGAAGAGCCGCGACCTCCTCCCCCGCTTGGGGTTCCAGAACGCGGCCACGCGGCTCCTTCGGCGCCTTGCGCCGGCCGGAGCCGGGATGAATCTTGCGCTTTATCGCAACGCCGTTGCCCTCGGGCATCCTTCTCCCTTCTCTCCGGCGCTGCTTTGCCTGCCGCGCTTGGCAGGTGATCTATCGGCAGCGTCAGCCTGGGGTCCGGTCCTCGGTCTCGGGATCGACGACCGTCAGGTTGACCTTGCTCGTATCGATCAGCAGCTTACCGGCATCTTCGAAATTCACGGTCACCCGGCTGCCGACCGCCGACTGCACCTGACCCAATCCCCATTCCGGTTTGTCCGGATGTCGAACCATGGCACCGGGCACCAGCTCGAAGTTCATCTTTTCCCTGCCTCCTGCGCTGTAAATCTCCGCCAGCTTAGGAGGTTATTCCACCGCAGCCCTTGACGCAGGGCAACTCAGGCTGGTCAGTCTATAAGGCGTTGGTCGGCGCCGGAAATCGCAGAAGCGACGCCAGCTTGCCGCTCTGCGGCTAGAGCGCGCTTGTCATGAGCGAAAGCGGGTTTGCTTCCGCTCATGACGTGACTCGTTCTCTCACTGTATGGGAGAGCGGGATCGCTTTGGAGGAATCGCCAGAGCAATTCCCCCAAGGCACTTGTGCTTTAGGGGCCAAACGAGGTCGGAAAAGGGGAGGGACACGGAATGACGGATGCTGCGGACCTGCGCTTGGCGGAGTTGCTTGCCTCGAAGCTGTGTCACGACCTCGTGGGGCCGGTCGGTGCCGTAAACAACGGAATGGAGTTGTTGGCCGAGGACGATCTGCTGATGGGCGACGAGGCGGTCAAGCTCGCCAGCTCCAGCGCGCAGCAGGCGGGCACGGTTTTGCAGTTCTACCGCCTCGCCTACGGTGCCAGCGGCGGCGGGGTGACCGACTATGGCATGGTGCGAGACCTTACGGAGAAGATGCTGCGGCATCAGAAGTCGGAGCTTGTCTGGCCGGAAAAGCTGCCGGCGATGCTGCCCGCGGCCCTGCCCAAGCTGATTCTCAACCTTTGCCAGCTGGCTGCGGAAAGCTTGCCGCGCGGCGGAGGAGTGACTCTGGCGATCGCCGAAGGGGCAGAGGGGACGGGCCTGGTCGTAACGGCCAAGGGCACGGACGCTCGCCTGCGGCCCGAGAGCGAAGTCGGTTTGGATGAACATGCCGAGATCGGCGATCTCAGTCCGCGCAACGTTCATGCCTACTTTACCCGGCGCCTGATTCTGGTGGCCGGCGGCGAGCTCCGCGTAGACCGGGAGACACCTGAGGAAATTCGCTTGTCTACAGTCATCGCGAGCTGAAGAAGCGGTTTCCTCCGCACTTCGGTGCGGAGCCGCTCTCGATTGCCGAAAGCGGTCGAAAACCCTTGCGTGTGAGAGTGAATTGCATTAGCGTCGCGAATGAGAATGGTTCGCATTTGTTCGCCGCAGAATGCTGAGCAAGACTGCGGGCCATTCGCGTTTCGCCCGCAGCCGCATGCGCAAGCGGGCGCACAGGGAAGCTGACAACACTCGAAGGACTTGGAGGATCATAAGGACAATGCGCGTGACTCGACGCGGACTTCTGGCCGGCGCCGTTGGCGCCGCCCTGATCACCACCGCCGGTCTCCCCGGCCAGGCTTTGGCCGAAGGGGAGCTCAACATCTACTCCTCGCGTCACTATGACACGGACGAGCGCCTCTACAGCGATTTCGAGGAGCAGACCGGCATCACCATCAACCGGATCGAAGACAGCGCCGATGTGCTGATCGAACGCATCAGCAGCGAAGGGGCCAACAGCCCGGCCGATCTGCTGATCACCGTCGATGCCGGCCGCCTGTGGCGCGCCGAGGAGATGGGACTGCTGGCGCCGATCGAGAACGAAGTGCTCTCCGAGCGTATTCCTGCGAACCTGCGCGACGACGAGGGGCACTGGTTCGGCTTCTCCAAGCGTGTGCGCACCATCTTCTACGACAGGAATGATGTGGAGAACCCGCCGCAGACCTACGAGGCGTTGGCCGATCCGCAGTACGAGGGCATGGTCTGCACCCGCACCTCGTCGAACATCTACATGCTCTCCTTGATGGCGGCGGTCATCGAGCACAACGGTGAGGAGGCAGCCGAGGCTTGGGCCGAGGGTGTCTGGAACAACCGGGCGCGCGACCCGCAGGGCGGCGACACCGACCAGCTTCGTGCCGTGGTCTCCGGCGAGTGCGAGATTGTCGTTGCCAACGACTATTACTTCGGCCGCGCCCTGCGCAAGGACGTGGACGGTCTGACGGGCAGCACCGACATGTTCGGATGGGTGTTCCCGAACCAGGCAACGACTGGCGCCCATGCCAACATCTCCGGTGCCGGTGTGGTCGCGACCGCGCCTAACCAGGAGAATGCCATCAAGTTCCTCGAGTACCTCGCCAGCGACCAGGCGCAGCTGTACTTCGCCCAGGGCAACGATGAGCGTCCGGTCGTCGCCGGTGTCGAGCTGCCCGACAGCCTGAAGCAGATGGGTGAGTTCGAAGAAGACGAGATCACGCTGACCGCCTACGGTGCCAACCAGGCCCTGGCCCAGCAGATCTACGACCGCGTCGGTTTCGAGTAAGCCGAAACCGAGATCTCGACAAGACGAGGGCGCGTTCCGCAAGGAACGCGCCCTTTGTCTTTCTGGCAGCCTTTGCGGTCGCGGTCTGCCGCGGCAGGTAGGCGGTGCCTCTCGTTAGCTCTTGTGCCCTGGCCGCGACTTCATGATCTCCCGGCTGAGCAGAATGACCGGCAGCAGGCCGGCGGCAACGATCGCCAGCGAGGGCGTCGCCGCCTCGGTCAGCCGCTCGTCGCTGGCCAGCCGGTAGGCTTGAACCGCCAGAGTGTCGAAGTTGAAGGGCCGCATGATCAGCGTCGCGGGCAACTCCTTCATCACATCGACGAAGACGATCAGTCCCGCCGTCAGCAGTCCGCCGCGCAGCAGCGGCACGTGAACGCGGCGGAGCGTGCCGACGCTGCTGGCGCCGAGCGTCCGGGCGGCGTCGTCCATGGAGGGCGTGACCTTGGTCAGACTTGAGTCGACGGTGTTCAGGGCCACCGCCATGAAGCGGACCAGATAGGCGAAGATCAGGCCGGCGATACTGCCGGTCAGCAGCAGGCCGGTCGAGATCCCGAAGGTGGCGCGCATCCAGGCGTCCAGCGCGTTGTCGAAGCTGGCGAGCGGGATCAGCACGCCGACGGCGATGATCGAGCCGGGCACGGCATAGCCGAGGCTCGCCATGCGGTTGGCGCTCCGCGTCAGCGGGCTGGGGTTGAGCCGGGCGGCATAGGCCATGATCAGGGCCAAGGCGACGGCCAGCACGGCGGCGATGCCGGCCAGCGTGAAGGAGTTGAACAGCAGGGTGAGGTAGCGCGGCCCGAAGAGATCGTGGCCGCCGGTAACGTGCATCTCGGCCAGGATGATCAGCGGCAGCACGAAGCCGAGGCCGAGCGGCAACCCGCAGGCGATCAGGGCCGCCGCGGCGCGCCAACCGCGCAGGCGGTAGCCGGGCAGCTCCTGGTACTTGCGGCCGGTCTGGAAGTAGCGGGAGCGGCCGCGTTGCCAGCGCTCCAGGAACAGCAGCAGCAGCACGAAGCCCAGCAGGCTGGCCGCCAGTTGTGCTGCGGCGATCCGGTCGCCCATGGAAAACCAGGCCCTGTAGATCCCCGTTGTGAACGTCGGCACGCCGAAATGCGCGACCGTGCCGAAATCCGCCAGGGTTTCCATCAGTGCCAGTGCCGTGCCGGTGACGATGGCGGGCCGGGCGAGCGGCATGGCCACATGGCGGAAGGAGGACCAGGCGCTGCGCCCCAAGGTGCGGCTGACCTCCAGCGCGCAGACGGACTGGTTGAGAAAGGCCGTGCGGGCCAAGAGATAGACGTAGGGGTAGAGCACCAGGGTGAACATCAGCCCGGCGCCCTCGATCGAGCGGATCTGGGGGAACCAGTAGTCGCGCGGCCCCCACCCGGTGACGTCCCGCAAGAGCGTCTGGACCGGGCCTGGATGCTGGAGGAAGTCGGTGTAGGCATAGGCGATCACGTAGGCCGGAAAGGCCAGCGGCAGGATCAGCGCCCACTCGAACAGGCGCCGGCCCGGGAAGCGGCACATGGTGACCAACCAGGCGGTCGCGACACCGACCAGGAACACACCGCCGCCCACCAGCAGCGTCAGATAGAGGGTGTTTGCGACGAAACCCGGCAGCACGGTCTCGAGCATGTGCTGCCAGGCGCCTTGGCTCTCCTGGAACAGGGCGGCGATCACGCCCAGAACCGGGAGTGCGAGGAGGGCCGCGATCGCGATGGCGGCCTTGGTCAGCCAAGTGCCACGGCCGACACCGCGCCTGAAACCGCGTGTGATCGCTCCAGATGCCTGTGAAGCTGCGGTATCTGGGCCACGAGAGGCTGGCGTGGCAGGTTGGGCGAGATCGGTCATCAGGTCGGATCTACAAGAAGATAAGGGGACTGGAACGCTATCCTGGCTGTCTTAGCGCCGCGGCTGGAACCGGCATTGCCGTAGATCATGCAAGAGTAAGGTCAAAGCATGAAAATGCGAAGCGTTCGCGGCTTTTTTTGCAAGATCCGCCGCCCACCCGTTCTGGTGGGTTAGAGCGGAAGCTCTTCGCATTTGGGCAGAATTTGCAGGAGGTAACCGTTTTTTAGGGCGCGTTTGAAATTCTTTCCGCCTCAAAGCCGCGCCGTCAGCGCAGTTACCACCGGGCAGACCGGTTGTCGCTCAGAACGCCAGTAAAACGGATAACGCCTCGATGGATGATCTGCTTAGCGAATTCCTGACCGAGACGAACGAGGGCCTGGGGGTTCTCGACGTCGAGCTCGTCAAGCTGGAGCAAAACCCAAACGACCCGGAGCTGTTGTCCAACATCTTCCGGCTCATGCACACCATCAAGGGAACCTGCGGGTTCTTGGGTCTGCCGCGCTTGGAATCGGTAGCGCACTCCGGCGAGAACATTCTCGGTCGTGTGCGCGACGGCGAGTTGGAGGTGACGGCCGAGGCGGTCTCGCTGATCCTGGAGTGCCTGGACCGCATCCGCGAAATCCTGGCGGTTCTGGAGGCCACGGAAAGTGAGCCGGCGGGCGACGACAGCGAGTTGATCGGTCGCCTGGACGCCTGCGCCGAAGGGCGCAGCGCCGACGCCGCAGCCTCCCCCGCGACGACGGCCGAAGCGACAGACGATGTTCCGGCAGAAGCCGCCGCGACCGAAGCGGTCTCGACCTCTGAGGCCTCTGAGGATGGGGACGTGGTCGCCGCGGAGACCGAGGTCACCGCTGCCGAAACTGGGGAAACCGAAGGTGCGCCGGAGAGCGGGGAAGCCGAAGCGGCCGAACCCGATCAGGGCGAGCCTGTCGCCGCCGAGGCGGAGGAGGCCCCGAGCGAAAACGTGGTTAACCTGGCCGAGGCGGCGGCGCCCGCGGCTCAGCCCGATGCGCCTGCGGCGGCCAAGCCGGCTGCACAGCCGGGTGGCGAAGCCGCGGCGCCGAAAGAGTCGAGCGTCGCCAACCAGTCGATCCGCGTGAACGTGGAGCTGCTGGAAAACCTGATGACCATGGTTTCCGAGCTGGTCCTGACCCGTAACCAGCTGCTGCAGATCCTTCGCAGCCAGAAGGAGACCGAGTTTGCCGCGCCGCTGCAGCGGCTGAATCACGTGGTCTCCGAGCTGCAGGAAGGCGTCATGAAGACGCGTATGCAGCCGATCGGCAACGCCTGGGCCAAGCTGCCGCGCATCATTCGCGATCTGGCGAACGAGCTGGGCAAGAAGATTGATCTCAAAATGAAGGGTGCGGATACCGAGCTGGACCGGCAGGTGCTGGACCTGATCAAGGATCCGCTGACTCACATGGTCCGCAACTCCGCCGACCATGGCCTGGAGACGCCGGCCGAGCGCCGCCGCAGTGGCAAGGCCGAGACCGGAACCGTGCTGCTGGACGCCTATCACGAAGGCGGTCACATCATTATCGAGATCGCCGACGACGGTAAGGGCCTCAACTCCCAGGCCATCAAGCGCAAGGCCATCTCGAACGGCATCGCCTCTGAAGCCGAGATGGAGACCCTCAGCGACCAGCAGATCATGCAGTTCATCTTCAAGCCGGGTTTCTCGACGGCGGAGACGGTGACCAGCGTGTCGGGACGCGGTGTCGGTATGGATGTGGTGCGCACGAACATCGAGCGCATCGGCGGCACCATCGAGCTATCCTCGGTGGCCGGCAAGGGAACCAAGTTCACCATCAAGATTCCGCTGACCCTGGCGATCGTGTCGGCGTTGATCGTGGAGTGCGCGTCCGAGCGCTTCGCAATTCCGCAGATCTCCGTGATCGAGCTCGTTCGCACCTCTTCGCGCAGCGAGAATCAGATCGAGCGGATCAAGGACACGCCGGTGTTGCGCCTGCGCAACCGCCTGCTGCCGTTGGTCAGCCTCCGCGAGCTGTTGCGGCTTGACGGCTTCGGCATGCCGGAGCCGGAGATGGAGAAGGACGACCACTTCATCGTCGTGGCTCAGGTCGGCACCTACACCTTCGGCATCATCGTCGACCGTGTCTTCGATACCGAGGAGATCGTGGTCAAGCCGGTGGCGCCCATCCTGCGCGACATTCAGCTGTTCAGCGGCAACACCATTCTGGGCGACGGCTCGGTCGTGATGATCCTGGATCCGAACGGCATCGCCAGCCAGACCGGTGAGATCAACGTCACCGATGCCCACGGCGACACCGCCGAGCAGCGTCTGCACCGCCGCGAGGACGATGTTGCGCTGTTGGTCTTCCGGTCCGGCGACGACTCGCCAAAGGCGGTGCCTCTGGCCCTGGTCGCTCGACTGGAGGAGATCGACCTGTCTCAGGTGGAGGACTCCAACGGCCAGCAGGTGGTGCAGTACCGCGGGGTGCTGATGCCTCTGGTCAGCATGGAAGCCGACCGCAAGCTTGCCGAAGAGGGACGCCAGCCCGTTCTGGTCTTCTCCGACCGCGGTCGTTCCATGGGACTGGTGGTCGACGACATCGTCGATATCGTCGAGGGTCGTCTGAACGTGGAGTTGACCAGCGACCGCTTGGGCTACGTCGGCTCGGCGGTGGTCGGCGGCAAAGCGACGGACATCATCGATGCCGGCTACTTCCTCACCCAGGCGTTCCGCGACTGGTTCGACGTCGATACCCATGAAGCCTTCGGCGAGGGCGCGGCCAATCGTGTGCTGCTGGTCGACGACAGTCCCTTCTTCCGCAACCTGCTGGGGCCCTTGCTGACCACGGCTGGCTACGACGTGACCAGCGTCGAAGGCGCGCAGGAGGCGTTGAATCTCTGCGAAGCGGGTCGGGATTTCGACATCATTGTCTCGGACATCGAAATGCCGGGTATGAACGGCTTCGAACTCGCCGAACAGATCCGCGCCAACCGTTGGGCGGAGACACCGATCGTGGCACTGACGTCGCACGCCTCGCCGCGCGACATCGCCCGCGGACGAGCCGTTGGCTTCAAGGACTACGTCGCCAAGCTCGACCGCGATGCACTTCTGAACAGCCTACAGGACACCTTGAGCGACCATAGGGGGGCCGCATGAGCACCAACGACACCGAGGCGGCCGGCCTGACCGAGGTCGACATCGAGGCCGCGGAAGCTGCGACCGAGTTCGTTACCTTCACCATCGCTGGCCAACTGTTCGGCATCCACGTTCTCAAGGTTCAGGACGTGCTGGGGTCCATGAAGACGACGCGCGTTCCTCTGGCACCGCCGGAGATCGCTGGCTCGCTCAACCTGCGCGGCCGGATCGTGACGGCGATCGACGTGCGGCTGCGCCTGGGTCTGCCGCCGCAGGAGTCCCAGGAGGTCAGCATGGCGATCGTGGTCGAGCACGAGCATGAGCTCTACAGCTTGCTGGTCGACCAGGTTGGCGAAGTGCTGGCGCTGGCGCCGGACGGCTTCGAGCGCAATCCGCCGACCCTGGATCCGCGCTTTCGCGATTACTCCGATGGCATCTACCGCCTGGACAAGCAGTTGCTCGTCGTTCTCAGCGTAGAGCGCCTCCTCGACTATGGCCGCGTCGCGGCTTAACCATCTCCTCTCCGCCTTGGCAAGTTTGCCAGGCTCCGCATCGGGATCTCCAGTCCATGAAATCCTGTCTGGTCGTAGATGACTCCAAAGTCGTGCGCATGGTCGCACGTCGAATTCTCGAAGGCCTCAACTTTGCGGTCGACGAGGCGGCAGACGGTCAGCAGGCCCTCGACCGCTGCCTGCAGCAGATGCCGGATGCGGTTCTGCTCGACTGGAACATGCCCGTTATGTCGGGCATCGAGTTCCTGCGCGAGCTTCGCGGCTTGGCAGACGCGCAGCAGCCGGTGGTGGTTTTCTGCACGACCGAGAACGACCTTTCGCACATTCAGGAAGCCATGAGTGCCGGCGCCAACGAGTACATTATGAAGCCCTTCGACAGCGAGATTCTCGAATCGAAGTTTCAGCAGACCGGCGTTCTGTAACGCTTTCTCTTTTTCTCCATTTCACCTCTCGAACTGGGTCAACAAGAATGACGAGCAGCGCAGACCCTTATCGCGTCATGGTCGTGGACGACTCCGCCGTTATCCGCGGACTCCTGACACGGGCGCTGGAGCAAGACCCGACAATCGAGGTGGTCGCTTCCGTACCCAACGGCCAAATGGCTCTGACTCAACTGCCGCGGCAGCCGGTGGACGTGGTGGTCCTCGACATCGAGATGCCGGTGATGGACGGTTTGACCGCCCTGCCGCAGCTGCTTCGTCTGAAGCCGGGCCTGCAGGTCATCATGGCCTCGACCCTGACGCGCAAGAACGCCGATGTGTCGATGCGCGCTCTGCGCGCCGGTGCCGCCGACTACGTGACCAAGCCCAGCTCGGGTGGAGAGCTGCACTCCGCGGAGGCCTTCAAGCGCGAGCTGACGGACAAGGTCAAGGCCTTGGCCAGTGCGGCGCGCGGTGGCGGCGGGGCCGGTCAGCGGAGCGCCAGGCCGACGGCGGCCGCTCAACGTGCCGCTTCGCCCTCCGCTGAAATCAAGCTGCGTCAACCCTCCAGCCAGACGCCGGATATCCTTGCCATCGGCAGCTCTACCGGAGGTCCGCAGGCCCTCTTCAAGTTACTGGGCGATCTGAAGGGCGTTTTGCGTCTGCCCGTGCTGATCACCCAGCACATGCCGGCCACCTTCACCACCTTGCTTGCCGAGCACCTGAGCCGTGCGTCCGGTATGACCTGTCACGAGGCTAAGGACGGCGAGCCGGTCCAGGCCGGTACCGTCTACGTGGCGCCGGGCGATTGGCACATGACGGTGGTCGCGGAAGGGACGTCCCGGCTCATCCGCTTGAATCAGAACCCGCCCGAGAACTTTTGCCGTCCCGCCGTCGACCCCATGCTGCGGTCCCTGGCGCCGATCTACGGTGCGCGTCTGCAGACGGTCATCCTAACCGGCATGGGCGCGGACGGTGCGAAAGGCTGTGAAGCCGTGGTTGCCGCCGGTGGAGAGGTGGTGGCCCAAGACGAAGCGACCTCGGTGGTCTGGGGCATGCCGGGCGCAGTGGCGACCCGCGGGCTCTGCTCGGCCGTACTGCCGATCGAGGAAATCTCCGGATACTTGCGCCGGAAGGTGCTGAGGAGCGCCGCATGAACAAGTCTGATTTCGATTTCCTCTCGTCGCTTCTCCGCGACCGCTCCGGACTCGTGCTGGGTGAGGACAAGGCCTACCTGCTGGAAAGCCGGCTGGGTCCCGTCGCGCGCAAGCACGGCTTGACCACGGTCGACGACGTGGCCGCACAGCTCCGTGCGCGCCCCGGCGCGCCGCTGGAACTCGACGTCGTCGAGGCGATGACCACCAACGAGTCCTTCTTCTTCCGCGATACGCGGCCCTTCGACCAGTTCAAGGACATCGTTCTGCCGCAGCTTCTGGAAGCGCGTCGTGCGACGAAGTCCCTGCGTATCTGGTCCGCGGCCTGTTCCTCGGGGCAGGAGCCTTACACGCTGGGCATGATCCTGAAGGAGCAGGCGGCCAAGCTCGCCGGTTGGCGTGTCGAGATCGTGGCGACAGACCTCTCGACGGCCATTCTCGATAAGGCCAAGGAGGGGCTCTACTCCCAGTTCGAGGTTCAGCGCGGCCTTCCGATTACCCTGCTGATGAAGTACTTCACCCAGGTCGGGGACCGTTGGCAGATCTCTCAAGAGTTACGCGGGATGGTCAGCTACCGGATGTTCAACCTTCTGGAAAGCCCCGCCTCGCTCGGCCGTTTCGATATCGTATTCCTACGGAACGTGCTGATCTACTTCGACCAGGCGACGAAGACCCAGGTTTTGGAGCGGGTTGCCAAGCAGATGCCGTCGGACGGCTACCTCTATCTGGGTGGTGCGGAGACGGTTCTCGGAATCACCGACCGATTCCAGGTTCTGCCCGGTCAACGCGGGCTCTACGGCGTCGTCGATCCCGGTCAGAAAGTCGCCGCGGCCGTCTAAGGCGCTCCGCTTTTCAAGAGACGGCGGCTCGGGCGTTTTGCGTTTCTGAGACCTATGCTCGTTTGTGCGACTGCGTGGTCGCGCCGCGCTTTGTTCTGGGTCGCTGGCGATGAGTGGCGCCGATACCCCTTATCCCACTGCGCTTGTCGCCGAAACCGTCAACTTCGCGCCGCCGAGACTCGATCGCGATACCTGCACCTGAGCGCCTATGCGCTCTGCGATGCGCGAGACCAGCGCCAGACCGATACCGGACCCCTCTCCGTCCGAGCTGCGCCGTCGCCAGAAGGCCTTGAACACGCGGTCGCTGTCGTCCGCCGCGATGCCGGGGCCGTCGTCCTCGACGGTCAGAGCCGTCCGATCGACGGTCACGCGGATCTTGGGCGCCGCACCGCCATGCCGGAGCGCGTTCTCGATCAGGTTTCGCACCACGACCTCCAGGAGCACGCGATCGACCTTCCAGCCGCTGTCGCCGTTGGGCGCTCTCAGTTCGATGTCCCCGCCCGAGGCGACGATCTGCGCCGAAAGATCCGTCGCCACCGTTCGGCAAACATCCGCCATGTCGGTGGTGTCTTCCGACCTCTCCTGCCAGGTCTCGACCCGTGCCAGCTGCAGCAGCTGGCCGACCAGCCGGGCCATGCTGTCGACCTTCTCGAGCGCATGCTGGCGCTGATCGCTCTCCGGGATCGCCTCGATCCGCGCGCGCAGGACCGAAAGCGGTGTCCGCAGTTCATGCGCCGCCGAGGCGGTGAAGGCGCGTTCTGCCCGATACCCCCGCTCCAGACGGTCGAGGGCATCGTTGACGCGGCGCGCGAGCGGCTCGATCTCGCGCGGAAGACCGTCCAGCGGCAAGCGGCGGTCGATGTCGTTGGGGGCGATCGCCGCGGCCTGTTCGGAGGCGATTTCGACGGCACGCATCGAGCGTCCGACGGTGAAGCGAACCACCAGCAGCGTGACGCCGAGAATCAAGGCGAAGATCCACCACATCTCGTCGAAGGTTGCTTGAAAGAAGGTTCGGATGATCGGCACCAGGTCGGTGGACGGCCTCGCGACCTGAACGATGACGGTCTCGCCCGGTAGGCCGAGCGCGGCGCCGTCGGCTGCGACCGCGACGGCCAGCAGTTCGTCGCCGGTATGCAGATCCCGACCGATCTCGATGTCGTGTGTTCCATAGGTCAGGGGATTTGCCGGGATGCTGTCGATGGCCCAGCGCGCCGGCGAGATCAGGATTTCGCCGTTGAGCCGGCGCAGTGTAACGCCCGAGATCGGCAGCTTGCCGTTCGACGGCACCCCCGTCAAAGCGAAGTTCTCCGGTGCCTCGGCGATCCGCTCGGCAAGCCCAAGCAGGCTCTCGCGCTCGATCTCCAGTCCCTCGAAACTGAAATCCACCAGCATGACGGCGATGAAGATCGCGAAACTGACGGTTACGACGACCGTGAGCCGAAGATACAGGCGCAGCGCTAGGGAGTGGTGCTTGCCCATGTCGTCAGTCCTCCGCATCGACAACCAACATGTAGCCCAAGCCCCTAAGTGACTTGATCTTCGGCATTCCGGATTCGCTGGACAGCTTGCGGCGCAGGCGGTGGACATGCAGTTCGATGGCACCCTCGGTCCAATCCTCCTCGAAGCCGTAGATCGCGTTGGCGATTGTCTCTTTGGAGCAGGTCCGCCCCTGATTTCGCGCCAGGCACTCCAGCGCCAGGAACTCGGAGCGCGAGAGAGACAGGGTGCCCGAGCCGCTGCGGGCCACCCGCGCTTCGAGATCGATCGACATGGCGCCGGCCTCGATTTCCCGGACGATCGGCAGCTTTGACCGGCGCATGAGCGCGCGTAGGCGGGCGGCCAGTTCCTCGCTGTGAAAGGGCTTGGTCAGGTAGTCATCCGCGCCGGCGTCCAGGCCGGCGATGCGTTCCGCGACCCCGTCGAGCGCCGTCAGGATCAGAACCGGAGTGGACTGCCCCGCCCGCCGCGCCGATCTCAGCACGTCAAGGCCGGACCCGTCCGGGAGCATCAGGTCCAGAACGACGGCGGAGTACTCCGCCAATTGCCAGGCTTCCTCCGCCTCTTCCGCGGTTCCGAACAGATCGACGGTCAGGCCATTCCCGCGCAGACCGCGGGCGACGGCCGCGCCGAGTTCGGGGTTGTCCTCGATGACCAGAACGCGCATTCCGCAGCCTCCCTCAAGCAAGCACGGGTCTCGTCCGACGAGTCCTAGCGGCGAAAGCTTGCTGTAAGTCTTCAACTCTATCCCTCGGATCGTTCCGGTCCAGCGAGGGAGAGCTCATATGTCGATTCCGGCAGCTGCTACATGTGCAGATCGATTGTGTACGGATGTTCAATATCGTGCGTTGCGTTGCAATCGTTCCGCCCGGCGGCGAATGCAGACGGTCGCCGTCAAGGCGGGCGTCGTCGCGTTGCTTCTGTCCGGCGCGCCCCTTCTGCTGTCCTCTCTCGCCAAAGCCGACGATTGGGATGTGACGATCGGCGCCGGCGCGATCTACGGTCCGGAGTATCCGGGCGCAAGCGACTACTCTGTTTCGCCTTTGCCCTATGTCGATGTGACCTGGCGCGATCGTCTGTTCTTGCGCAGCGAACGGGGCCTCGGCGGCTACGTCGTGAATTGGGACGATCTGGAGGGCGATCTGATCGAAGGCCTCTCCGTCGGGCTATCCGTGCGTCCGTCCGAAGACCGGGACGAGGACGATGCCAATCGGTTGGACGGTCTCGGCGACGTCGATCTGTCTGCGGAAGTCGGCTTTTTCGCGACGCTCGATCTGGGACTTCTGGAGTTCGGCGCCGAAGTCTACCAGGATGTCGGCAACGGTCATGAAGGTCTGCGCGCCGAATTGAGCGCAGGCGTCGGACGGCAAGTGACCGACCGCTTCTCTGTCGAGGCGGAGACCTTCCTGCAGTTCGGCAACGCCCAGTATCTCAAGAGTTTCTTTGGCGTGACCGGCAGACAGGCGGAGCGCAGCCGTTTCTCGACCTACGAGGCCGGGTCCGGCCTCTACGGCACGGGGGCCTCGCTATCGGCCCGGTACCAGCTCACCGAGCACTGGGGAATTCTCAGCTTCGTGGAGTACAGCCGTCTGGTTGGCGACGCCGCCGACAGCCCCATCGTCGAAGACGAAGGAGCGGTCGAAGTTGGCGCTTTCGTTGCCTATCGATTCTAGCTCGAAAGGGAGGGTCTGTGGCTCCGAGGACGGCAGGCGGTCCGTCGGGGACCGCGATGCCAAGCGCCTCAGCCGTTGGCGACCTGCTTTTCGGGTTCGCCCTGGTTTCCCACCTCTTGTGGATCGCGTAGCACGTAGCCGCGGCCCCACACCGTCTCGATGTAGTTCACGCCCTGAGTGGCCGAGGCCAGTTTCTTGCGCAGCTTGCACACGAAGACATCGATGATCTTGAGTTCCGGCTCGTCGATACCGCCGTAGAGATGGTTCAGGAACATCTCCTTGGTCAGCGTCGTCCCCTTGCGCAGGGAGAGTAGCTCCAGGATGCCGTACTCTTTGCCGGTCAGGTGGATCGGCTGGCTGTCGACCTCGACCGTGCGCGTGTCCAGGTTGACGGCCAGTCGGCCGGTCCGAATGATCGATTCCGAATGCCCCTTGGAACGACGCACGATCGCCTGGATCCGGGCGATCAACTCGCGCTTGTCGAACGGCTTGGTCAGATAGTCGTCTGCGCCGAAGCCCAGTCCCTTGATCTTTTCGTCCAGGGCCGTGAGGCCGGAGAGAATCAGGATCGGGGTGTTAACGCGCGCGGAGCGCAGCCGCCGAAGCACCTCGTATCCGTCGATGTCCGGCAACATCACATCCAGGACAATGATGTCGTAGTCGTAAAGTTTACCGATCTCCAGCCCATCTTCGCCCATGTCGGTCACGTCGCAGACATAACCCTCGGAACGCAGCATCATCTCGATGCTCTGGGCGGTGGCGGTATCGTCCTCGACGAGCAGAACGCGCATGGCCGACCTCGACCCCCTTTTGAAAAACGTGGTTTCAGGGCAGCAGGACTCCTCCCGCCACAACGTTAACCATTTTTCGCCAAGGTCGTTAATAAACCTTTACCCGAACGAAGGAGGTATACGCGGGCTTTACCTGTCTTTAAGTCGCTCGCAGGCATGCTTGCAGTTTCTAGGCGTTTGGAAATTTTCCTTTCGCAACAGTTAATTAGCTGCCGGCTTCAGGGCCGAGTCGGCGCGCGCTGAGGTGAAGAGGACGTCGATGCCGCTTTCGGCCGCTGAAACAATTCTTGATGAAATTGCGCGTTTACCCGATCACCGGCTTTACGGTCGGGTGGCCGGCGTCCTGGGCATGACCGTCGAGGTGGCCGGTCTCGAGCGCGTCCTGTCGATCGGCTCGCGTTGCGTTGTTTTGGCCCGCGGCGAGCGGCGCGTCCCCTGCGAAGTCGTCGGTTTCCGAGACGGGCGGGCGCTGCTGCTGCCCTTTGGCAAGCTGGATGGCGTGGGGCTGGGGTGCCGGGCCGAGCTGGCTGAGGCCGAGCCGGTGGTTCACCCCGCGGCGGGCTGGCTGGGACGGGTCGTCAACGCGCTGGGAGAGCCGATCGACGGCAAAGGTCCGCTGCCGCAAGGCCCGCAGTCCTATGCCCTACGCGCGGACCCGCCGCCTGCCCACGGGCGCGCCCGCGTCGGCGGCAAGATCGACCTCGGGGTCCGTGCCCTCAACAGCTTTCTGACCTGCTGCCGCGGCCAGCGCATGGGCATCTTTGCCGGCTCCGGTGTCGGCAAGTCGGTGCTGCTCTCGATGCTGGCGCGCTACACGGCGACCGACGTGAACGTGATCGGCTTGATCGGCGAACGCGGGCGCGAGGTTCAGGAGTGGCTGGAGGACGATCTCGGACCGGAGGGCTTGGCCCGCTCCGTCGTGGTGGTCGCCACCTCCGACGAACCGCCGCTGATGCGCCGCCAGGCGGCCCATCTGACCTTGAGTCTGGCCGAGGCCTTCCGCGATCAGGGGCGCGAGGTGCTTTGCCTGATCGATTCCGTGACCCGCTTTGCGATGGCGATGCGCGAAATCGGTCTCTCGGCCGGCGAACCGCCGGCGAGCAAGGGTTACACACCCTCCGTCTTCGCCGAGCTGCCACGGCTGCTCGAGCGTGCGGGGCCCGGTCAGACGGGGCAGGGGGCCATCACCGGGCTCTTCACGGTCCTGGTGGAAGGCGACGATCATAACGAGCCCGTTGCCGATGCGGTGCGGGGCATCCTGGACGGTCACATTGTGCTGGAACGTCAGATCGCCGAGCGAGGCCGCTACCCGGCCATCAACATTCTGCGCAGCGTGTCGCGAACCATGCCGGCCTGCAACCAGCCGGAGGAGAACGCTCTGGTCGAGAGCGCCCGACGCCTGCTTTCGACCTACGAGGACATGGCCGAGTTGATTCGCATCGGCGCCTATCGTCAGGGAAGCGATGCGACCGTCGATATGGCGATCCGCCACTATCCTGCGATCGAAGCGGTCCTGAAGCAGGACAAGAACGAGCAGGCAGACCTGGCCGGGGGCTATGCGGCCCTTGCGGCTGCACTGGGCCTCGAATGGCCGTCCGCGCAAGCCGACGTGCCGGATGACGCCACCGCGCCGTCAACGCCTGAGACGGCCGAGGAGGGTGCGCCGGCATGACGGGGGCAATCGACAACCTCGTCCGCCTGCATCGCTGGACGCTGGACGAGAAGCGCCGCCTGCTTGCGGACTTGGAGCGTCTGGCCAAGCGCCTCGATGACGATATCGGTCTGCTGGATGCGGAGATCCTGGCGGAGCAGGATGCGGCTGCGCGCTCGCTCGAGGGCACCGTTGCCTATCCCGCCTTCGTCGCTGTTGCCAAACAGCGCCGCGACAAGCTGGTCGAGAGCCGGCGTGCCGTCGAGACCGAGAGCGAAGAGGCCAGGGCGACCGTGCAAACGGCTTTCGAGGAACTCAAGAAGTACGAGTTGGCGCAGGCCAGCGCGCTGAAGCGTGCGCAGGAGAAGGCGGCGCGGGCCGAGCGGCTGACCGAGGACGAACTGGGCCTGGAACTGCACCGGCGCAAAGGTCGGCGCTGACGGCGGTCGCGCCGTCGTTTCCAAAATCTCCAAAAGGCCCTGGTTGGGCGCCCATCTCAGAAGCTGAGGTGGCCGACCAGGCCTCTCTCCCCGACTTGCACGTCGAAGTTCACCGAGCTGTCGTCGCTGCCGCGTGTGATGCGGTCGTTCAAGCGCTCCGCAGGGTCGACGAAACGCGGTTCGCGAAAGGCCACCTGCGTTTCGTCGAAGCGGAGCAGCCAGTCGTCGAAAACCAGGCGGTCCCAGTCTTCAGAGGGATGGAGCCAGGCGTTGTAATGCACTGCGCCGTCACGACAGGCGATCAGGATCCAGTAGAAGTTCCGTGAATGCAGGCGTAACCCCGTCGGGGTGGGCTCGTAGGCGCCCGATTGCTGCAAGGCCGTTTCGAAGCCCTGCACCTCCGGTGGCGAGAGCAGTATCTCGCTGGTCTTCCACGCCCAAGGCTCAAGCGGATTGTCGAGCGTGATGCGGGTCAGGCTGGCCGGCGTCTGGACGCGTGCCGTGTAGGTCGCCCCGCCGTGGCCGTCGCCGACCAACTCGTAGCTCCGGATCTGCTTTTCGTACTGGCCGTTGTAGATCAGGCGCCAGCGCGGCACGCTGCCCGCCACACAGGCGCTGCGGATGTCGTCGCCGTTCAGATAGCTGAACCAGCTGACTTTCTGCACTCCGGGCCGGTCGATGCCGCCGGAGTAGGTGCAGGCAGCCAGCAGAGAGAGCGCTGCGCCTGCCGCCAGTGCGGCGAAATTCGAAGATCGGCCTCTAAAGATCGCCATGCCGTCAAGACTCCGCTAACCGTTTTTCGCTACTTAATAGGGTGGACTGGTGAAACTTCACCATTTCGGTCCCGGATCTGCACCTCGGAAGATCTGGACAGACCGGGTGGAGTCGTCTAGATTCAAGCCTCTGGGGTGCGTCGTTGTCATTATGATTGAAGGGGGTTCTCCGTGCCGACCGCGTTAGCGCTCTTTGCCGCCGCAGCCCGCGCCGGTGCCGTCCGCTCGAGTCTTCTGGCCGGGCTGGTGATGGCGTCCCTCTTGCTGGTGGCTCAGCCAGCTTCGGCCAACCCCAGATACGCCTCTATCGTGGTCGATGTCGAGAGCGGAACGGTGCTGCATGCGCGTCATGCCGACGCGCGCCGCTTTCCGGCCTCGCTGACCAAGATCATGACGCTCTACATGGCCTTCGAGGCCCTGGAGCGTGGCGAAGTCTCTCTCGACGACAAGCTGGTCGTGTCGCCCCGCGCCGCGGCGCAGCCGCCGTCGAAGTTGGGTCTGCGCGCCGGTTCGACGATCAAACTGGAAGACGCGATCCTCGCGTTGGTGACCAAGTCGGCAAACGACGTCGCGGTGGTCATGGCGGAGGCTCTGGCGGGAACGGAGTGGCAGTTCGCTCAGGACATGACGGAGCGGGCGCGCCAGTTGGGCATGTCCAGCACCACGTTCCAGAACGCCTCCGGTCTTCCGAATTCGGGGCAGGTCAGCACCGCGCGCGACATGGCGACCCTGTCGATCCGCATCATGGCCGACTTTCCCGAGCGCTACGCCTACTTCCAGACCACGCGCTTCAGTTACGCCGGCAAGACTTATCGTAACCACAACAGGCTGCTGACCCGCTACGAGGGCGCGGACGGGATCAAGACCGGCTACATCCGGGCGTCCGGTTTCAATCTCGCGGCTTCCGTGGTGCGCAACGGCCGCCGGGTGGTGGCGGTCGTCTTCGGCGGTCGTACCGGCCGTTCACGCGACGACCATATGGTGGCGCTCCTAAATCGCGGTTTCACGCAGGTCGCCGCTCTGGGCGTGCCGACTCCCGACCGTTTGCCGCCGCGCAACCCGATGCGTCCGGGGATTTCCCTGGCCCTCGCCACCGGGCAGGGTACCCAGGCTCAGCCGGCTGCCGAGGGCGAAGGCTTCAGTCTGGTGTCGCGGGCCGAAGCGGGCATCGTGACCGGCTGGACCGTGCAGGTCGGTGCCTTCGGTCGCTACGAGTTGGCGCAGGGAGCCGCGGCTTCGGCCGTGCAGCGCATGCCGCAGCTGCTCACCGGTGCTCAGGTGCTGGTGCAGCCGACGGAACATGACGGGGACACCCTGTTCCGTGCCCGCCTGACCGGCTTGGAGAACGAAACCAAGGCACTCGAAGCTTGTCGCCTGCTCGAGCGGCAGCATTCGACACCCTGCCTGGTGGTGCGCGACGGCGCCTGACCGCCAAGGGAAAACAGGAAAGCAAAACGGCCCGGGCGGAAAACCCGGGCCGTTTTTCATGTCGCACTCTGTGCGGTGCCGTTGTCCCGGCGCTTGGCCGTCGCGCGCTAGTCTGGCTTGTAGGCGAGGCGCAGATTGCCCCAATGCTTGCCGCGCACGCGGATCGGAGCCGAAAGGTCCTTCATCAGCATAAAGGTCCCGCCACCCATGTCTCTGCGATAGGTCTGCAGCAGGAAGGGTTTGGTGTTTTGCCCGGCCGCCAAACCGACGCGGTCGTCGAAGATCCGGCGGTTGCGGCAATTGGCGTTGTTCCAGACCGGATCGTCGCCTTGAGGCTGGGCGAACTTCGCGTTGTGGGTCGGGAGATAGCCTCGTGCGTCCACCGCCGCGCAGAAGACGACGCGCGGGTCCCAGGCCAGGACGGGCTCCTGGATCGGCGGCAGGACCCGGTCGGTGAAGTCCGTGAAGCGGGTCACGACCTGCTGCGGATCGCTGCCGGCGACAGGGCGATAGTCTCGATCGAACAGATCGGCTTCGCTCAGGTCCCCGGCCTCCAGCGCTGTTTCGAAGGCCGCCGCAATGCTGGCGGCTTCGGTCTGGACACGCTCGATAAAGGGACGGTCGAGCGTGTTCTCTGCGCTGTGCGCCGAGAGATCCACCAACTGCTCGCCGGTGGTCGAGAGGCCGTTCATGCGCTCGCGGGCCTCGCCCAGGCTGTCGCGGGCATGGCCGACTTCGCTGGACATCGCGGTCAGGGTGGCCAGGACATCGCCGGAGCGCGCTTCGATCTCGCCGGCCGACTGGGCGATGCCGCCGGTCTCGCGGCGCATGCTGTCGACGGCGGCGGCAACGGTATCGACCACCTGGCCGATTGTCGTAGTGCCTTCGCGCACGCTTTGGGCCCGGGCTGTACTCTCGGCACCGTGCAGGATGAGCTGTTCGGCCTGTTGGGTCAGGCCTTTCAAGGTGCGATCGATCTGTGCGGTGGCATCGCTGGTCTGTGCCGCCAGCACCTTCACCTCGCCCGCCACGACGGCAAAACCCTTGCCAGCTGCGCCGGCGCGGGCCGCCTCGATGGTGGCGTTCAGCGCCAGAAGGTTGGTCTGGCGCGCGATGGCATCGATGTCGGCGGCAACCTTGCCGACCTCGCCCAGCGCAGTCTGGAGGCCGTTCAGCTGCTGCTCGATCACGCCTACGGCCTCGACCAGCGCGTGAATTTCGCTGAGCGATCCCTCGATCGCGCCCCGTGAGGAGTCGACCTCGGAACTTGCGGCCTCGGCCGTGCTGTTGGCCGTCTGCGCGGCCTCGGCGATCCTGGCGTTCTGGGCGCTGACCGTTTCGGCGTTCGTTAACAGGGTGTCGAAGGCTTCCGCCTGAGCTCCGAAGGTCTCGGCTGCCGCCTCGATCCTACCGGCGACATCGGCCAGTTCAAGCGACAGGCCGCCAGCCGCCTCCGCAATGCGGTTCATCAGTCCGTCGTCGAGGTCCGGCGAAGGTGCAGGGGAGTCGGGCTGAGGAACGGCAGACACGACAGCGGCCTCGTTGGATCTGCTCTAGCTAAAAGAGAATTTGCCATAACAGAGTTAAGGCGCCGTAAAGCGGTTTGTGACGAATCAGGCGGCGTCGTCGATCCTGAAGGCGGCCTCGCCGGCGGAAGTGCCGTCCATCTGTTTCGCCAACCGGAGCAGCGTGCGGCGGCCTTGCCAGGAGAGGTCGCCACCCGAGAAGCCCTTGGCGCCGAATTCCGACATCCACTGTTTGGCGACCAGCAGGAGGTGACGTTTCCGCCGCCGTTGCCAGCGGACGAGGTCCCAGGCCTTGCGGCTGCCTTGGCGGCGGCAATCCATCGGCAGGAACAGCCACGCCTCCAGAACGCGATTCTCCGCATCCCGGACCGGCCGCAGGGTCGGCCGATAGAGCGCTCCTTCGAAGTAGGCGGCCCGGGCGAGGCCCGGCAGGTCGAGGCCCTCGGCCAGGCAGCCTCGGACTCGCGCGGTGGGGTGCGGGATCAGCACGGGATAATCGCCATCTCGTGCCGTTACACGACGGAAACCGGGCAATTCGGCGGGCCGCAGATCCAGGGTTCGGTGCAGATGCGGCAGGACGATCCGTCGAACGTCGGGGTCCAGCAGGGTACCGTAGAAGAAGAAGCGCATTCCAAGGCAGAGAGCAGGATCGACGGGGGAGGACTGGATCTGACAATCCACCCGGAAGGCAAATCCTACTCTCACATAGGGTTGGAACTCCAGTGTGCCTCAGAAGTCCGGCGGCTCAAGGCCGGATTGGCGCAGTTGCTCGCCCAGAAGCAGCTTCAGGCGTTGCAGCCCGGTGTCGCTGGGTGCCTCGCAGCGGGCGACAAGAACGTCCTGGGTGTTGGAGGCACGCAGCAGCCACCAGCCGTCGCCGTCCTGCACCCGCACGCCGTCGACGTCGATCACCTCGGCGCCGCTCCGTTTCACGCGCTCTGCCACTTCTTCGACGATGTCGAACTTGCGCGCCTCGTCGACCGGAAAACGGATCTCCGGTGTATTGATGAGCTGCGGCAGGGAATCCCGGAAGGCGGCCAGGCTGTCGCCGTAGGTGCCCAAGGCATTGAGCAGGCGGACGGCGCCGTAGAGCGCATCGTCATAACCGTAGAAGCGATCGGCGAAAAACAGATGCGCACTCATCTCGCCGGCGAAGGGCGATCCCGTTTCCTTCATCTTCGCCTTGATCAGCGAGTGGCCGGTTTTCCACATCAGCGGCTGCCCACCGAGCTCGGCGATACCGTCGAACAGCATCTGACTGGCCTTCACGTCGGCGATGATCGTGGCGCCGGGATGAGCCTTCAGAACGTCGCGGGCCAACAGAAGCATCAACTGATCGCCCCAGAGGATGCGGCCTTGGCCGTCGACCGCGCCGATCCGGTCGCCATCGCCGTCAAAGGCGATACCCAGGTCGCACCCCTGGCTGCGTACGCTGTCGATCAACTGCTCCAGGTTTTCGGCGACTGTCGGGTCCGGATGGTGGGCCGGGAAGGTCCCGTCGATCTCGGCGTTCAACAGGATATGTTCGCCCGGCAGGCGTGCCGTCAGCGCCACCATGGCGTCGCCGGCTGCGCCGTTGCCGGCATCCCAGGCGACCTTGAGGTCGCGCGGTCCCTCGAAGTCGCGCAGCAGCCGGTCGACATAGGCTTGCTGCAGATCGACGGGCTCTTCGCTGCCTCGGCCCGTAACGAAGCGGCCTTCGGCGGCGCGCGCGCCGAGTGCCTGGATTTGACTGCCGAAGACGCTGCCGGAGGCGAGCATCATCTTGAAGCCGTTGTAGTTCGGTGGGTTGTGCGAGCCGGTCACCATGATGCCGCCGTCGGCGGGGAGCTCGCAGACGGCGTAGTAGAGCAGGGGGGTCGGCCCGCGGCCGACCCGCGAGACCCGCATTCCTGTGGACACCAGCCCCTCCACCAAGGCGGCCTCCAGCTCCGGCGAGGACAGCCGCCCGTCGTAGCCGACGGCGACGTGGCTGCCGCCCTCTTCGGCGATCTGCGAGCCGAAGGCCCGGCCCAGCGCCACGGCATCCTCGGCGGAGAGGGTTTGCCCGAAGATGCCGCGAATGTCGTATTCGCGGAGGAGGGTCGGATCGAAGCTGTGGGCCGTCATGCCGCGCTGACTCCGCTGGTTGCCGTGGTCTTGTTTTGGGCCGCCGTACCGCGTCCGATCCCGAGGTACTGGAAACCGGCCTGTTGCAGTCTGTCTGGGTCGT
>JBQLZH010000005.1:327572-349634 GCA_052168175.1 Kiloniellales bacterium | reverse complement strand
GCAAGCGGTCGATGACGCCCTCGCCCCGGCCAGCATCGACGAAGACCGCATCGGCCCGGCACTCGGCGATCTTCACCGCTACCCGCGCCGCCAGGCTCATGTTGTCCAGACCCTGGAACGCCTGCACCTCGCGGCACCAGAGCCCCTGGCGCACCGCTATGCTGGAGCGGTCGCCGCCGTAGCGGGCGACGTCGACCCCCAGCACGACGGGCAGCTCCGCCACCTCGGCCGGGTTCAGGTGACGCTGCATGGCCGCGGCCACCAGGTCGAGCGGAATCAGCACGTTGTCGCTGGCCGCCTGCCAGTCGCAGAGGAACTCCTGGCGGTACTGCGCCTCCGACATGCTGCGGCGGGCCAGCTCCAGTTCGCCGGCGGCGATCGCACCGGTATCGTCCGCCGTGTAGAGCGCGCCGTACCAGGCCGGGTCCGTCCCCTTGATGGCATAATGGTAGAGATCGTGAAACAGATCCAAACCCTTGGGCGTACCGATAAAGAGACACCAGCCTTGGCGGTCCGCGAGAGCTGGACGGATCACCTCGCCCCAAGTTTCGGGCCGCATATCGGCGACCTCGTCCAGCACCACGCCGTCGAAATAGAGACCGCGCAGAGCATCCGGATTGTCGGCCCCGTAGAGCCGGATCCGCGCCCCGTTCGGCAAGGTCACCTGCAGCTCGCCCTCCTGCGCCTGAACGCCCGGGATCGGCCTGCAGTAGCTGCGCAGCGTGTCCCAGGCGATCTGCTTGGCTTGCTTCTGGTAAGGAGCGAGATAGGCAAACCGCGGGTTCGGCTTCTCACAGCGCAAGGCCGCATCGATCAGCGCATTGACCGCCAACACCGTCTTGCCAGCGCGCCGATGCAACACCAGCACCGAAAAGCGCCGCAAACCGGCATGGATGTCCCGCTGATACCAACGCGGCCGATAACCGGTGGAGACGGCGTGACTACCTGACAACGTGAGCTACTCGCTGGATACTCGTCGTAGAGGCAAAAGCCGTGGACCTGTTCGGGATTTTTGCGGCACCAACAACCAAACCCTGTCGGAACACCTGGCGAAAGGTATGTTCGTCAGTGTTGGCTAGACGATGCATGCAGCCCTCTTGACAAGCTCTGTCCGTGGTATGCTCGCTGGTACTCGCAGCTCTCGTCCTCAGCCTCCTGGCAATGGTGTAGCCCAAGCTGACAAGCTCCCTTTCACTTACGGCGTCACATAAAGGCGTGGATTCCGGGCAAGAAAGGTCTCGCCTCCACTGAAGCGGAAGGTGTCGAACAGCAATCGAGCCCCTGTGCCTGTAAAGGCAAACTTCACCCGCCACCAGCCGTCGCTTGAACCGGGATTAACTTCCTCGGTCGTCACGGCGACCTCAGCCGGGCCGGAATTGACAACGGCACCGGTGTCAAGATTGATGGTCAACTGCCCCGTCCAGGGGAGAAGGAACTCAGCGTCCCAGTTGGTCGTATCAACCTTCTTAACCTCAAGGTCGTAGCAATAGGCAACGCCACTCTCGGGATCGGCTAGATAGCTCGTAGCGCGGTCTGCGGTATCCAAACGGTGAAGCTGGTTCGCCCCTGTGCCCGCAACTTGATATGCGCTCTCGCCCCCACTCCAGGTGATTGTGAGGTTGGCAGAGTACCATTCGTTAGGATCACCGAGATTCTCCGACCCAGGCCGAAGAAGATTGAAGATGCCCGTAGGCAGTGTGTGCGTCCAAGTCATGCTGTCGGCGATCGAGAATGCCGTTCCGTCCATCGCCTCGATCACACCGACGGAGACCTCCAAGTAGAAGTCTTCCGGCCACTCTCCCGCCGGCTGCGGCGGCTTAACGCAGAGCCGCGTGCCGCGTGCGTAGACAGATCCTCCCGACCAACTGAGCTTATCAGCTGGCAAAGTATAAGTCGTGATGACCGTATCGTCCGACTGACGCTTGACCGTGACCGTGCCGCCAGGCCCGAACTTCCAGATACTGTCAAGCTTGAGACATGCATCATGCGCCGTGGAGGGCAGCACATCGGGCCCGACCGCAGCAAGCGCTCCGGTCGTGTAGCTCAAGGTGTCGAAGTTATAGCTGCCGTTCGCAGCGGTCGTGCCGAGCGCGCCGCGCTGTCCGTTTGTCCAGAGCGGTCCCGTCGGATCGGCAAGAGCTTGGCTTAGAGCCTCCGCCTTACCACGCGGCTCGAAATCAGTCTGGGCTACGCCGTTGAAGAACGGCACCAGATCGCTCCAATCCTCGGTCGCGACCCATCCCGTGATGTTGTCTTCGCCAAGACCGCCTTCTTCCGGCCCACCGCTCGACATGAGATTCTCAATAACCGCGGTGCTCTCGGCGCCGCCGATTGTGATGATTGGTCTCACATTCGGCGTGTTCGGACGCTCGTCAGTTGCGAAGGGCCTGACCGAAGTATTGCGATACCATCGCGAGTTAAGCGCAGCCCCTTCGCCAGTACCGGCTCCTCCCATTCTGATTCCGGTGATGGAATTCAGCCACAGAACATTGTGGTCGATGATGATATTGTCGAACCTCACTTTCCCATTTCTGTTCCAGTAGCTGTCCTGGAACAACATGCCTTGCAAACCATTAGCCGCACCTTGGCTGGAAGCTGACCAGTTGGACACACCGTCCGACGTGAGGCGGTAGCCCTGAAAGCCTGCCGTGATATTGAGCGGCGCCGCGATGCCATCGATCGTATCAGCGCCGTCCGGGGCAATAGAAAACGTATTGACTGCGCCAGGGTCCCACTTCTGAACGCAGATGTACTGACCGCTAGCGAACGCTGAGGCTGCTGGCAGAGTCGCCGTGACGTTGGCGGCAGCCGTATCGCCGCGAACCAAGCGATTGACATCTGTCGCTGGGATTGCAGTCGAAGCGTTCAAATAGCGCGGCTGCCAGGAGAAGGGTTCCTTGTCCCAATCGATAACCGGCAAGTTCAATGAACCAAGCGCCCCCATAGTGACGATGTTGCCGGTGATCTGCCAGTTCACCATATCGGCGCCGCCGCCCTGCGCGCCCTCGGACCGTGTTTGTAAGAAGTCACCGTGAATAAACGCACCGTCACAAGTGGGATCGGTGACGAAGTTATCTTTGATGATTACATTCTTCAGATGTGGCTCGTGAAAAATGAAGTCAGCCCAAAACTCGCGACATGTGTTGCGCTGAACGGACAGACCGTCACCACTGCCCAAGAACATCGCATTCCAAAGATTTCGGAACTCGCTATCCTCGATGGCAATGTTGTCACCGCCAGTCTCGATCCCGCTTAACTGGGCCTTGTAGGTATAGCGGTCTTGCGGCAGGCCATAGTCCGAACGGAAGACGCAGTTCCGGACAGTCAGATCGCTGTGATCCCCGCCAGAGCGCTTCAAGAGCCAGAATTGTGCGTTCGGATTTGAGCCGCCGTTGTAAAGGCTGTCCTGAGGGCAGAAAAAGTCGATGTACTCGAAAGTAAGCGGACCGATCGGAACATCTGTGGCTGAGGATGCGCCCAACCGTAGTTCACTCACCATTGGGAGATGGTTGAAGTCTGCCGCGCGGACAGTGCAGCGCGCAGTCAAGTTGTCGAAGGCGTTGTTGTAGTCGACTCGGCTCGGCCAGCTCTCCAGGTAGCGATTGAGCATTGTGTCGTACATGCCATACCGCAGATACGCTGTTTTGCCTGACTTGAAGGTCGCCTTGTCACTTTTGATCCAGCGGAAAAATTCGACTTCGCCGTAGGTACCACGCGGCGAGAGATAGACCGCGTTGGCCTCCACGGTGGCATTCAGCGTGAAGGTCGGCCCGACGCCGTCGAACTGGCATCCAGTCCAGCTGTAGGTGCCCGGTGTTAGCCCGCCAGCCAGCGGAGCGGCCTTGATGCCGGCACCTTCGACAACGAAATCGGTCGCGGCTCCACCTGATGGAACAGCGTTAGAGGTACCGAGGCTGAGCGTCGCGGGCGTCCCCACGCCATCCCAGGAGCCGGGATCTGTGGTGTAGTTGCTGGCGCCCTCAAGCTCGACACCAAAGTGTGCCGTGCGACCGTTCAGATCGCCAAACTTCACAGTAACCGCGCTCGGGAAGGCGCCACCCGCTTGCGTTGTAAAGGTGCCGTTCACGATGTTTGAATGGTTGCCAGCGAGATCTCGGTGCAGTGCAAACCAGGTGTAGGACGTGCTGGCAGAGAGACCGGTGCCAAGGCCGTTCTGCGGCCCGCTCGCCGCAACAAGCTGATTACCACTGGCAGCCGCCGCAGAGCCCGTATGGTCTTGGCCCGCTAGAACCTGCACTGCGCTCGGCACCGTGGCGCTTGTGGAGACGACCCAGTAGAGCGTGCCACCGACTTCGTTTGTATCAACCGCCCAATCGAACGTTGTGGCGCCAGTCTCGGCAGCCAAGGGCGCGGAGAGCACCGGCGCCGTCGTATCGGCAGTGTTGTTGGTGACGCCCAAATCCAGCAGCGACACTGCGTCATTGCCGGCTACGTCCTCAATCGGCGCGAGACTCGGCGTATAGCTGATCGCAACATCTTCGCCCGGCGCAACAGCAGAAGCTAGAGTGAGCGTCACAGCCGAACTTGCAACTGACACGTTGCTCACCGAGCGCGCAACCAGATCGACGGTAACGGCGAAGTCGCCAGGTGCCGGAACACTGAGCTCGTTCAGGGCCTCATCGTAGGTGAGCAGCAACGCGACGGCATTGACCGTGGCGCTCTGCAGCTGCGGTGCTGACGTGTCTCCCTGAACGAAAGCGGGAGACTGCGTCAGTGCCAGCGACAGGCCGAACAGCATCAGTAAAGCGCCCAGATGTCAGCCGCTGTTCCGCCAAGGCGGACTTGCTTCACACGCAGCGGGTTGTAACCGGGCTGCAAAGGTACGTCGGTTCGGATTTCACCGCCTGGGCCCATCAGGGTTGCGGTTCCGGCGGTTCCGACCAACAGACCCCGCGCTGTCCCGGCCGGCAGATCGGCATCCGCCTTGGTCACCGGCTGGTACTTCTCCGCCGGTGCAACGGCGGACAAGGCATCGATCTTTTCGCAACAGTCAGTCATAACTATCTCCATATTGGTCTGTAAGGTTTCTCAATTTCTGCTATCGACTCATCGTCGCTGTACCCGACCTTCTCGGCGGGCTCCATAGAGCCAGTGGCAACAAGAGCGGGATAGCCCTCGGAACTCGCAGATCTAGCTGAACGCCGGGACAGCTAGAGACGAACAGCCGCCCCCTAAGTGCGATCTCATTGAGACTCCACCATAGGAGGCAGGCTGCCCCAGCACTCCGGTACTAGTTCTTCTGGCAGTGCAGCAGAGCCACATAGGGAGGGCGATTCTCATGCGGCTGATCGCCCCCGACTGATGTTCCTGTCACCATGTAGTCGGTCCCGGTCCCGGGATGTCGCCACCAAGAATCTCCAAGACCCTGCATGTTTGTCCGATCGCTTTGCAGTAAACCGTGATCTGTCGGGTGGCTGTGCGACGGCATCTCCTCGATCGTCAGCTGGTGGAGCGCCGAACCGCCGGTATCCCCCAGGGCGTAGGCCTGCCCATCGGCCATGCCGGTGCCAACCACGACACGCCCTTCAGCCAAGGCCAGCGGGCTCCACCCTTCCGGGCAAGACACGGCGTTGAAGGCAACGACTGCTCCGGCAGGCGTACCGAGGGTCTTCTGACAGTACAACAAGGCAAAGTACGGAGGGCGATTCTCATGTGGCTGATCGCCCCCCACTGATGTCCCTGTGACCATGTAATCCGTCCCGGTCCCGGGATGTCGCCACCAAGAATCTCCAAGGCCCTGGGTGTTTGTCTGATCGCTTGCCAGTAAGCCGTGATCTGTCGGATGACTATGCGACGGCATCTCGTCGATCGTCAGCTGGTGGAGCGCCGAACCGCCGGTGTCCCCCAGGGCGTAAGCCTGCCCATCGGCCACGCCGGTACCGACCACGACACGCCCTTCAGCCAAGGTGAGCGGACTCCACCCTTCCGGGCAAGACACGGCGTTGAAGGCAACGACTGCGCCAACTGGGAAGTCACCCAGGAAGCCGATCGACGACGAACCGCCGGACTGGGCTGACGCCGGAGGTCCGCTCGCAATCAGACCTGCGACCAGCGCCGTCACGGCAATATGGACGCCCGCTTTCTTACAAGACATCAAAGTATATCTCCTCGTGGCTGATTTACTCACGGCCAGCTAGGCCAACCAGACTGATCACAGCTCGATGCGACGCACATCACCTAAGCCGTGAGACCGGGCGGCGACTAAGCGGATGGATCTCGAACAGAAATCGTTGATTGGCTGAGAGCTTGGCCTGATGCAGAGCCCTAGCTTCGTACCCTAGGGTGTGCTTGAACGTTTCAATGATCGTTAGATTGAACGAAGACTCAGGCGTGGTTCCGACGGCTGCTTAGCCGATCTACAGCCCTGAAAGTGCCCTGATCTGATCCACTCTGACGCTGAGTAAAGAATCTTTGCCCAGAACCACGTCGTATTAGGCCATGCACTCGCAAGGGCCTCGACGGCTGTAACGCATCAGATTCAGCTGCTGTCATCGCGTAGTTCAGAGAACCTACCGGCTTGTCTCCTAAGCCGCAGATTCAATTACGACAGAACGAGTCCGGAGAAGTCAGAGTCACTTTCTGTATCGACCTGCAATCTATCGTATCGATGCACATCTCTGAAACTGACAGAAATATCCCTGATTCAAACTCATATCGTCAACCCGATGCGTGAAAAATTTCGAAGCGTGGAGACATTACAACATATCGCCCGAACTCTTCCATCATGACCTATCTCTTTCCTCGTTGGAGTCATCCGATACTCCCTTCAAGGACGGAGCATCCTCGTCAAGCGCAGGGTCGATGCTGGTCGCGACAACCTGCAAACTCAAGTATCGGTATGGTCGGGTGCCTGAAGGCCTCTGCTTCGCCCTGTTTGAGCGTAGTATTGTGCGCAAGCCAACCACTGGAGACGTGATACTTGAAGGTCTCGATGATCAGCGTCGAGCCGGCATGTATGCCCCGTTGATATCAGCGCGGCTGGTAGTCGAGGGAAACCGAGTGACTGTCCACCGCAATCTTCTGCCTCTTGGTTGTCGGCCGCGGCAAAGCTTTGTGCTGAGCTACCGCAGCCCACATCGTTGCGACGGCCGACATCCGAGACTCAAGTTGAGAACTGAGTTGGTAGAGGCTTGATCGAGCCTCTAGGAAGCTGGCTCAATGACATAGACTTGAGAGCCCCAGCGATCGTCCGCCGAAAGCGCGGCTGCAGCCGGATCATCGCTATCCGAGCCTGCCCCCGACTTTCGCTTGAAGGCCACCGCCATATTGGCACTGCCACCATCCTGAACCAGATTGACATAGCCAGCAGGCGCGGCGGTGACATCGGAGCTGCCGTCGCTGCTGCCGCAGGCCCAGATGTAGAGGTTATTGCCTTCACCCCATCCGGCCGTCACGGCGTTGGAATCCGGAAGCGCATTGAACTCGGAACGCAGTTCGGACTTGTCGATATCCGTACCAACTGTACCGGCAAAGCTGGTGACCTTGACCGTGACGTGCGCGCTGTTCCTGTTGCCCGAAACCGTAATGACTGGAGCCGGCTCGGAGCTGCTGGTCATGACTTTTGCGATGACCACGAAAGCATGCAGACCGGCCAGACGGGTACTCTGAAGAACGCTCCACCCGGCCGTGGCGCTGACGAAAGCCGCTCCACGGACTTGGAAGAAACACATGACCAGATCGCCCGCCACGTAGCTGGTCGGCATGGTCATAGTGTGGTTGACAGCGAAACCTTCGGTACCGGTGATAGCTGTATAGAGTTTCTCCTCAACGGAGAAGGTCCACGTCGCGGAATCTGTAATGGTGAAAGGTGTTCCGTCCATCGCCTCGAGGCCAGAAACCTCGACATAGTAACTCTGGTCGATGTCCCAGGTCGTGGATGGCCAAAGGTAAAGGCGATTGAAGCGTCGTGCCACATGCCTGCCGGGCGCCGCATAGCGATCGACGTCCGCGGGAATTGCGTAGGTCTCAACAACGACGTCATCGCTGACACGCTTTACGGTGATCGTGCCCGACATCTTGTTGAAGCGGAACGGGCCGCTCAGGTCGATGTAGACCGGGTCCGCCAGATCGAAGGACTCACCCGGTACGCTGGATACGGACAGCGCCCCGGTCGTGTAGACCTTGTTCGTGAAGTCGTAGCTGCCGTTGGCCCTGGAAGTTCCCAGAGCGCCGCGTTGGCCGTCGACCCAAAGCCCGCCCGTAGGATCGGCGAGGTTTTGATCCAGAACGTCATCTTCGGTTAAGGCGAAGAAGTCGCTTTCGACCGTACCGTTCATGAAGGGAAGTAGTTCGGTCCAGTCTTCACCGGTACCCATATCGACGTTATCGAGGCCGTATGGCGTACCTTCGCCTCGGTTGTCCGAACCGGCGCTTGGACTGAAGTTCTCGACATAGGCCAGACTCTGGTCGCCGAACACGGTGAGCGTCGGCACGCTGTCGTCCTGACCTGGACGGAATGAGCCGGGATGCGGCCTTTTCACCGTGTTTCGCCAAACCAGAGTGTTGTAGTGGTCGCCCTGCATCCGAATGCCGTTGAGGGTGGTCAGCTCCAGAATGTTATGGTCGATGTCCACGTTCCGATATGTCACCGGCGCTGACACGGGCCTCTTCTCCTGCGCCAGATAGCCCTGCGTCCCGCCCGAAGTGGTACCGCGCGGGGTCGCGGTCCAATCGCTCACGACGTCCGGATCGAACGTCACGAAACGGAACGGTTCGGAGATCGTGTAGCCGGTAGCCGCACCGTTGATGGTGTCGGAACCCGACGGCACAACGGTCAAGGTGTTCGTGTCTTCGCTGAACTTCTGGATACGCACTGGGTTCACGTACTTCGTGGCCGCAGGCAGCGTCACGGTACGGTTGCCGCCACGGGTGTCGACGCGCACCAAATGATCCTGGTGCGAACCGTCCAGAACGATGTCGCTGGCGGTAACAACCTCGTAGTTTGGATCGAGATCCCCGACGTTCCAGCGCTCCTCCGTCCAATCGCTCATACCATCGCTATAGAAGGCTCTCGGATCGTTCCGACTGGTCATGGTCGTAGACGAGACTGAACCATCGATCGTATCAGCACCCGCCGGCACCACGGTCACGGAGTTCGCTGGCTGCTCCTCCGACGATTTCTGTACAATCACCCGATTCTCAAAATCACTCGCCATCGGCAAGGTAATCGTTACGTCGCCAGCTGTCGTATCCACCAGAATCCTGAAGTTCTCGTCGGCGGACGAAAGAACCGTATTCGCCGAAACGCTGCGCTGATATGCACTGGGCGGATTGCCATACTTCCAGAAGGCGTCGACAACCGGGAGCTGGCGGACTCCCTCAAAGCCCATGAAAATCTTGTTACCGCGAACGGAGAGATAGTCGACGAAGGTCTCTCGGGTCACGCCAACTTTGTCCGCTAAGATGTGAATGAAGTCCGCATGCACCCAGGCACCATCGCTGACCCAGTCGTAAGCGACATTGTCATGAACCTCGATATCGAAGTTATCGTTGTTCGTGCCGATTTGCAGAAAGTCACCCCAGAGATTATAGGCGACGTTGTTGTTGAACTTGATGCGGGTCCCACTGATAATGCCGGGCACCCATATGTCATGATAAGTGTTGTTCTCGAAGGTAACGTTTGTCCCGCCGATACGATGCCCGTACCATTTGTACTTGTGAGCTGCGCCTTCGCGCGGCTTGCCTGAATCCGTTCTGAATAGGCAGTTGCGAACGGTGAAGCCGTTGAATTGGCAGCCATTGTTGTCCAGTATCCCGATCGATGCCTGTTTTGCGGAACCGCCGGCCTGGAAACTGTCTTGCGGCATGAAGAAGTCGATGTACTCCATGGTAATGTTCTGCACCGTCTCATCATTTCGAGACGTGTACTGAAACCTGGACAGTCTTGGCATATTGGTTATATCTGAACCGCGGATCACGGTCGGATTCAGGAATCCCGTACGGTTGCCGCCACGATTGAAATTGACTGAAGCCAGCCCGCTTTCGACGGCTTGATTCAGCGCAACATCGTACACACCGCCGCGCATGTAGAGGTTCACACCATCGTTGACGGAATTGGAGCGTTCGGTCCAATCCTTGAACTCTCGTACACCATAAGTGTCGCCTGTGAGGCGCGGTGCGATGTACAACCGATTGGCAAAGACGATGATGTTGATGTTGAAGGTGTTGCTGGTATCGCTATCGAAGTAACAGCCGCTCCAGATGTATGTACCGACCGTCGGTGCCGCGGCACAGCGCACGCCGGCACCGTCAACAGTGAAGTCGGAGGCGCTGCCACCGGCAGGAACGGCTGTGGACATGCCCAGAGTCAAAGTTGACGGTGCGCCGACATTGCCCCAAACCCCCGGCTCATTGACGTAGTCGGATCGGCCCCAGAAATCCGCACCATCGTTGTTGTCTCCAAACGACAGCGTGATCCCTGTTGGTGCGACGCTTGTCATGAAGCTATCGCTAACTGCGATACTCGTGTTACCTGCGGTGTCTTCCTGCAGGCAAAGCCAGATGTAGTCTTTGTCCGCAGCCAAACCACTGCCGGACCCAGACTGCTGTCCTGCAGTCACGACGCTCTGGCTACCGCTCGCCGCGGCGGCGGCTCCACTGGCGTCCTGCCCAGCCTTGATCTGGGCTGTGCTTGGGGCGTCGATGGCAACCCAGTGCAGCGAGCCGTTACCCTCATCCGTCGTGACCTGCCAATCGAAACTGGACGCTCCGGTCTCGGTCGCTTCCGACCCCGATAGAGACGGCGCTATCGTATCACTCATCAACGCGTTTGCAGAAGCCGATTCGCTATCTTCTGCAACCTGTTCAGGTACTACCGCGTTGGATTTGCCGGAATCCGAACCGCCATGAGAACTCTGACTCATCTTCGTCTCCTTGACATGAGGTGTCGTCCGCAGCCGGCGGATCCGACACGGCGTGAAATTGGAATTGTAAAGAGACCTATGCGGCGAACTTCTCTAACGACTCACCATCGAAAACCGCTGCTGAAAACCACTGATCTTTACTTGAGACGCTACAGTTTGCGGCAAGAGACTATGTCACTCTCATGATGATACGAGCTTAGAACAGTCTCTCTTTCTGGATCAGATCATGTGAGATATGAGCGAAACGCCAACTTGAACCAACCTATCGCGATGCCGCGCCAGTCACCACATCGGCTGCCCATACCGTCCCTTATCATCCGATATAATTCCCGCATCCAAGACTATGGCGAGCTGATGCGGGCATCACGTCGAATTCCTCGCTCATCGCCAGAGACTACAGACGCTAGATGACCCATCAGATCAAGGCAGGCATTCGGGGCGATACGCTCGTTGGCGCTGTGAGTACCATTGCCATCGGTGTGCGCAAGCTCAAGCGCTGACATCAAGGCAAATCAGGAACTTCATAAGGTAGCTCGCCAGTGGCGGAATAGAGGCCGCTCCAGAGCATCGGCTCTTTCATAACAACTGAGTCTTGGCCAGTAGGAGAAACCCCCATACCCAGGAGATTCTCAATTCTCCAGCGTGTCGTACCGGTCTGCTGCCAGGAAATCATGAATCGATAGAAGCCGTCAGGATCGGGGCCACTAGCATTAAGCTCTGGCTCTCCAGGCCCAGTCGATGTGATCCAGGCACCCGTAACAACGTCGAAGTCAAAGTCGAGCGAATCACCCGCGCCGATACGATGTCGAAACCTACGTGATGACGCTCCCGAGCCCTGCTTCACCTTGAAAGAGAAGGTATAGGCGTTGCCGATCGGCAGCGTTTCTCCCGGATAGTCTGAGCGATCAGTATCGAGACTGATTGTGATTGTACCAGATGGATTTGCGACGCGCTGAATTGTGTAGTCACCTGAAGGGTTCTCGGTGACCGTCAGATTGCCAGTCTTCCAGACGGTATTCTCAGTAAAACTCTGTGCGCCCCAAGGCAGGATGTTGTTGCTTGGCACAGCTGCCGTCCAGGCCCAATCCGTCTTGTTCGAGATGCCGGCAAATTCAGTGCCCTGCAACGTCTTCACCGTGCCCGTACCGAACTGGACGTAATAGCTAGCAGCCGGCGTGAGGTTGACCGTAGGCCGCAGAAAGATGCGTCGTCCACCGTCGCAGATCGTGCCGGGTGCACCGCCATTGACGTTAGCTGCATCGCCATAGTTCGCCTCAAGATCGAATGTCTCGACCACGCTGTCGTCAGCAGCGCTGTAGAGTGTAACCGTGCCTGCCAGCGCCAGCTTCACCGGCTTGTCGAACTCCAGCCAGACGAATTGATCGATCGGCGGACTCGGTCGGCTCGCGGCAATCGTTGGCGCGGTCAAGTCGGTAAAGCTGCGGGTAGCAAAGTCATAGTAGTCAGTAGCTGCGGTCACCCCCAGGGCCCCCTGCCCGTTCAGAGCGATCGAACTACCCGGCCGCGGCCTCAAGGGCGCCAGAACTTGCGCCGCGGTCTGCGGATTGAAGTCGCCTTCCGTGGTTCCGGCTAAGACACTGGTGTAGCTGGCGAGGCTGTTGTCCAGGTCAGTGTAGTTGTTCGTCGTGACGTAGAGATCTTCGGCCTGGTCCACAGAGGAAAATCCGCCGCAAATGTTGCTCTCTGCAACATTGTGCTGCCGGTTCTTGAGTCCGATGCCTGGATAACCGAGCTGTGCGGGGCGTCCATCCGCCGGAGTGTTGGCTACACCGTCGCCGTTCTGATCACCCGGCCAGGGACGAACCAGCGTGTTACGATAAGCCGTAAAGCCATAAGTGTCTTCCTCAAGCTTGATACCTGCAATCGCATTGGCGTAAATCACGTTGCCATGGAAGTAGATGCGACTGTAGGAGAATCCTGGCATCAAGCCCTGCAGTAGCGCGCCTTGAAGCGTTGGCCACAACTCTTGCCCCGACCATGTGCCGGACCCCGGCGCCCAGGTGACAGCTTCAAAGGCGCCGGACATGACGTGCTGATTGTTAGCCTCGGCGTCTCCGCTCAGCATGTCCATGCCCGCCGGTAGGACTGTGAGCGAGTTGGCGTCAGCGCCGAATTTCTGTGTGGTGACCCTTGCTGCGCTCGGGTCGCTTGTGGCTGGCAGGGTCGCGACAATCGAGCCACCCGAGGTGTCGAAGCGGAAGACCGAGGTACTTCCGTTGGCTTCGATCTCGTAGGCACCGTTGACTGTGTCGGCGTAGTCAATAATCCCAGGGCGCTTGCGCCGCTCTGCAGTCCAGGTCCCTGCTGAGGCAGTGAAACTCCACTCTGGTCCTTCAGGCGCATTGTGGGAAGACGGGCCATCGACCTCTCCAGCCAAGACGTCGCCCGCTGCCGGCTGGATGGTCAAGGTATTCACGCTGTCGTCATTCTTGCGAATACCAACCCGAACGACACTTGGATCATCGGCATCCGGCAAGATAACGGTAATCGCGCCATCCGCCGTGGCGAAATTGAAGTTCCGATAGCTAGCCGTAATCGGGATCGTATAGACGCCATCTACCGTGTCCGCAAAGGTAAGGTTTGTCACTGGTGCGTGCCGCGTGTTGCTGGAGATCACCGGGGGCATCTTGAAGCCCTCGTCGGTAAAGAAGGTGATGTTGCCAAAGACGTTCAAGTCCTCGACATCGCCATCTCCACGCCCTGCTGTGAAGCCCTGAATCCAGTCGGGATGCAACGAAGCTCCATCGCCCGTGAAGGCGTAGAAAACGTTATCCCGGACGGTGATGGATTTACTCGCTTGATTAACGCCCAAAAAGTCAGCGTAGCAGTGGTGCGCGGAGTTGCGTTGAATCAACACATTCCGCGCGCTCCGCATCGTGATCGAGTCGATCAGGTTCGCGAATTCACAGTCTTCGACCGTCACCCCATCGACATTGTTCAGGCGGATGGCCGTGATCTGAGAGCCGACCGCGTAACCTTGCCTTGCCAAGCCGACGTTGGATGTGAAGGCACAGTTACGAAAGACCAGATCGACCGCTGCAAAGCTGCCACGAAAACCAACGAGATCCGACTCACTACCGGGCGGCGGACCTTCACCAACAGGACGATGGAAGTGAATGCCATCGAAGGTAACCCGCCCAGCATCGCCGTCCACGCCCGTCTGGTTCCAAACGGTCCATCGTTCGACCCTGGGTTTGTTACTCGGGTCGGCGGCTTTCAGCGTGAGTGTGTCAGTCAACCCCTTGAGGGTGTTGTTGAAGCGAATGCGGCCGGGGTTTCCAACCAAGAGAGAGCCCGCCGCACTGGTGTTGTAGTCGCCGGGTCGCAGGTAGACCGTCAGGCCAGACGCTTCGACGGAGGATAGGTTGATAACGCGAGCAATCTCGTCCGTGCCCTCGTCACCCGTGGCGGCAATCGTACGCCCCGGCACCGTGGTGATCGTTAAAGACACGTCTGCGAAATCGCCCGTCTGACCTGGGCCATCATAGCAGCGCAGCGTCAGGTCGTAGTTTGCTTTGTTCGCTGACCCGTTCGAGGCCGGCGCGATGGAGACCTGCCCTGCTGTGACACTCGGTGCAGCAAAGTCGGCTGCGTTGGTGCCCGTGAGACTTCCCACGCTGGCAATGGTGCCTGTCACGGCGCCAAAGCTGTAAGCCCCCTCCCCGCCCCTCGTGCCCGTGCCGAAAGCGAAGGTCTGCGGCTCGACAGCGAGAGGCCCGGCCACAGCTTGCGTGGCAAAGGTGTCGCTAACGACGTCGGAGTCGTTGCCCGCCGCGTCGCGATGCAGGGCAAACCACGTGAAAGACCTCTCGGCCGTCAGGCCGGAGCCGCTGCCGCTTTGCGAGCCGGTGGTCGAGACAGCCTGATTCCCACTTGCCGCTGCTGGCGATCCCGTGTGGTCTTGCCCAGCCTTGATTTGCTCCGCGCTCGGCATCTCGACTGCAACCCAGTATACCGAGCCATTGCTCTCATCCGTCGTAACCTGCCAGTCGAAACCCGACGTTCCCGTGTCCGTCGCCTCTGCTGACGACAGAGACGGCGCGGTCGTGTCGCTCATCAACATGTTTTCGGAAGACAAGGCGCTATCCATTGCAGCGCCTTCAGGCGTTTCAGCTTTGGCGCTTTTGAAATTCGAACCACCATCAGAACTCTGGCTCATCTTCGCCTCCTTGACATGAGGTATCACCCGTAGCCGGCGGATCCGGCACGGCATGAGAACGAACTTCAAGACATCGGGAGTGCGTGCGGACATGGCTGTCCGCAATACCGAATCGTCACGGTGAGAAATGCTTTAGGCGTTACCGGTGTTACCGCGACTTCGGAACAGCGGGTACCAGCTAGATTGGACTAATGCAGGAGATTCCGAGTACCTTTCCACCTGGGTCAGACCTTGTCTTAAACAGGTGAAACGCCGTCTCAAACCACCACGTCGGTCAGCACATCGACTGCGCAAAACGGACTGCTTTCAGCGATGAGCAAAAAGGCGCCACCTCGCTGTATCGAACCAACGGGACTCGTTACTCTGGGCTTCCAGCGCACTCACAAGGAAGCATTAGCGCACAACGGAACTAGGCAACAAAAATCGTGCCACGAAAAACTTATGCGAATTGAGAACCAAGCCTACGCTTTATTGAGACCGGAAATCGGCTAAGAACCGCACTGCTCCTCGAGACCTTCTTAGAAACCGCCCCCTCGGCACAGCTTTCTGCGTCTAGCGGAAATATCCTTGATTCGACGCCTGATCGTCAACCCAATCAGAAAACTATTTCGCGGCGTAGCGCGATCGCCGCCGAACATCACTGTTTTCTGATTTGAATGTCTCAAACTACTCGATCTCATCGCTCGACAGATCTCTTTCGCTTCGGCACCTTGCATCTCCCTCGTCCGGAGCTCGGTCGATACCGGTGGCGACGACGATGCGTAGAGGGCTTTCGGGATCGCCGGCCACTTGCAGAGGCAGCACCTTGGCGAGGAAACCGGAGAAGGTCTTGATGTCTTCGTTGGCGATACGGCGTAGGTAGCCGACCAGGCCACCCTTGCCCTGGCAGTCCTCGCCAGACTGTTCGGCGGCCAGAAGTATCGCTTCTTTAAGCTGCAGGGCGGCTTCGTTGGGCAGATCGCTGGGCAACGGGCCGGACAATGCGCTCGGCCGCTGGTTCCTTCCGGTCTTTGTCGCGCGCCTGGCGCTTTTGCTCACGGATGGGCCGCTCTTAGGATCAACCGCCATCGGGCCTCCGTCACAAGGGTTGTGGCGCCGTAACCAGCTACAAATCCCAAACGACTTGAAGGAGTCGTCTCTGAACGCCGGTCATCACCCCAGATGCCCGCGTCGAAGCCACTGGATCGAGACGTGGCATCGGGAAAAGGTTGTATCCTCGACACACCCTTTCGTCGGGTATGGTCGGGGGCGCCGGAAGTGCTCAAGCCAAGCGCACGTGCTTGTCGCTAAGCGCAAGCGAAGCATCACACTTTCGGCAATGAAGAGGAGGAGTCGGTGGGACAAAGCCAGTGAACTTGAACTTCTGTCCCGATAGCAGAAAAATCCCCTATTCGACCCTCTTTCGTCAACCCACGTCCGACAGCGACCGAAAACGGCGCTTGAAGGCCCGCGTGCCCGTGATACCTCCAGCCTACCTCAGGCCGTTCTAAACAGCTTGGCAAGGACCTGCTATCTAGTCTGACGGAGAGCCGAAAGGAGGCGCGGCACCTCGACGCCGGCCATGCCCTGCACCACGAAGAGCGACCCGATGCGACCGCAGTCTCTGCCCGCCGACTCTGAGTTGCCCGACGCCCCCGGTGCGCCAGTCGTTTCTCGGCCGCCGTCCGTCATCAGCCATGGTGTCGGCCTTTCCGGACTCCTCGGTCTCGGCTTGGCTCTGTTCTGGCTCCGCAGTGTCAACCTGGACCTCATGGCGCAATGGCTGTTCTGCCTGGCAGCGGCGGCCGTGCCCATGGCGGCCTACAGCCTGCTGGTCGATCGCGTGCACCGGCGGCAGAGCACCGGTCTGGATTGGACGGCACCGCGCCCCTTGACCGAGACATTGGCGACGACCCGGGTCAAGCTGGCTGGCCTGGCAGTGACCTGGGCGGGGATCGCTCTCGTCTACTTCGCAATCACCCACTACGAACGGGACGAGTTCGCCGACTACTTCACGATCCTGACGGCAATCTGGTTACCCTTGGCTCTGGTGGCGGCAATCTACGTCTTCCAGGTCGATCGCCATGCCCGCGATCCCCACGACGAGCTTTGGCACTTCGGCCGCCTGGTTCTCGGCGATTGGGCTGCGGCGGACAAGGCGAAGGTCACGCATCACCTGCAGAGCTGGGCGATCAAGGGCTTCTTCCTCGCCTTCACCGCCTCGTTGATGCCCTCGCACGTCCAAGCTGTCGTCGCCTATGACGTCAGCCTGCTTCTGCAGAATCCGATCGTGACGGTGGTCTTCGTCTTCAATCTGCTGTTCCTGATCGACGTCACCTTCGGCACCGTGGGCTACGCCGCGACGTTGCGGCCGCTGGACACCCACATCCGTTCGGCCAATCCACTGCTGCTCGGCTGGGTCGCCGCTCTGATCTGCTATCCACCCTTCATCCTGATGGGCTATGGCGGACCGCTCGACTACCGCCAGGGCACGCAGGACTGGGCGGCTTGGATGCAGGGCAGCGAGCTTGCCCTCTGGCTCTGGAGCGCGCTGCTGTCGGCGGTTCTGGCGCTTTACGCCTGGGCCACCGTGATCTTCGGCCTGCGCTTCTCCAATCTCACTCACCGCGGCATCATCACCAACGGCCCTTATCGTTTCTTCCGGCATCCCGCCTACCTCGCCAAGAATCTCTTCTGGTGGCTGGTGTTTCTGCCCTTCCTTCCGCTCGGCGACACGGCACAGGCTGTTCAAAACTGCCTGTTGCTGCTCTCGGTCAATCTGATCTACTGGCTGCGCGCCTATACGGAGGAACGGCATCTCAGGGAAGATCCCGTTTACCGTGATTATCTTGCGTGGATGGCCGAGCACGGCCTACTGGAACGACTCGCACGGCGCCTGTTCGGCGCGAAGTCTAGGACACAGGTCTCTTCGGGATCTTCATAGGGGGACCTGATCGCGTGGCACGCGGTCGGGATGGCTTCGGGGTCACACGGGCCACGTCACATGTGGCAGAGCCTGAAATGGTTCGAACCGCTTGTGACCGGGATCGCGCCACGGCACCAAAGGCGGCGTAGCTATCGCCCGGCTCATTCCTATTGGGTCGGCGGTCTCCAACCCTAGGCCTGAACGCTTTAGCCCACGACGAGTTGCCTCGCCGTGGGCTCCCCATCATTTGCTGATGGTGCTTCGCGTTTTCGTATCGAGAGACCTGACTAAGCTTCAGGGCGGTCACGCAGCCAGCGAAGACCGAACAAGCCGCCCAGAGCCGTTAGCAGGAACCAGGCCGCGGCCGGCAAGGGTACCGGCGCAACGCCAATCGAGTTGACATCGAACCCGTCGGGGCTGGAACTGCTGCCGGGCGTGGTATCGACGACTGCCAGCCAGGTGAAGGGGCCGCTGAAGGAGAAGGCAGCACCACCGTCCGAAAGCTGGGCATCCTGGTTGGAAACACTGGCAACTTCGGTCCATTCGCCGAAGAAGCCTCCCAAACCGGTCACCAGGTCTATCTGATCGGCCCGGCTGGCTTGGCCCATCGTGTACTGGTCGGAGGTGCCGGCGTAGATCGTCGCCGTCTCCAAGTCGACGCAGGTCGGGTTACAGTTAAAGGTGATCTCCCAGATCCGCCCCTCTTCGATAAAATCCTGACCGAAGCCGAAGACGGCGAAACCAGGATTGTCATCGCTGCTAAGACCGAGCGCCAGGAAGTCGTCGTTCGGCGCGCCGAGCGCGTTTGTCGGGTCGTCGCGGTCGTTCGTCGTGCCGACCGTCCCGTTATTGAACCAATCAACTTGGTTCGCGTAGATCAGGCTCGCCTGCGATGCCGTCGCTGTGGCAAAGGCCATACCGCCGACAACGGCGAGCGCGGCAGCTGTTCTGCCCAACTGTCCATGTATCGATATCATGATCAGGTACCCCCATCTTTTCTGCTTCGCATCCTGCGTCGGGGTCTGACCGCGCAGTGGCTTTTCTGTAACAGCTCTGGGACGCCGCCAGCAGAAACAATTAAATTTTCGTAAAATCACAGATTTATCTCTAGATTATACTGGCACGCGAAAAAGGGGCTTTTCGTGATAGAACAGAGCGAGCTCAGGCTGTTACCGCCAAACTGTATACTATTAATTTGAAACAATTTTTCGGCGCTTCTGCTGATAGCAGATCACTGCAACCAGAAGTAACCATGTCGCAAGCGAGAGTCTCGGAGCAACGATGGCGAACAAAATTTTTTGTGTTTTGAGCACGCCGAACCTCGCCTCCCGAACCTCGGAGACCGAGAAACCGTCGAGCTAACAGCTGGAAATCAGACGCCCGAGGAAAACCTCGGGAGCTGCCAAAGCCTCTCGCCTGCAGGCCGCGAGACGTGAAGCTGGTTAGACAGGACGATCGGTTCTCATTCTGGCCCCCTTGATCGAACACCAGCGTCGGGGCGCCGACACTGGCGTCGCTATCACGCGGACCGGGCAGCGGCCTCTTCGGAGAGATCGAGTCCGGTACCTGACGGACCAAAGGAACCAAAGGCGTCCTTAGAAATCGGCGCGTAGAAGAAAGAAGGCCTGTGGCCGCCGCGTATCGCCGTCGCTCGGGTCGCGCGCAAGGGGCTGCGCAACCTCGACATCGGCACTCACGCGGTCAAGCAACCGCAGACGCACGCCGAGGCCAACCGAAGCCAAACCTTCGCTGTCCTCTTCCCCGACTGCCGCATCGTCGTTCCAGACGCGTCCGCCGTCGGCAAAGCCATAGACTTGCCAACTGTCCAGCGGCAACTCATCGAACGTTACGTTCTGGGCGTAGCGCACCTCTAGCCGACCGGCGAGACCGTGCTCACCGACCAATTCCGCTGGCTCGAAGGCACTGCCGAAGTCCGAACCGCCAAGTCCGAACTCTTCGCCGGCCAGCAAAGGATCCTTCGATACCTGTCCGGAAGCCGCAGCAAACAGGCTGAGACCCGGTACGAGAAAGCCAAGGCTCTGCAAACGGCTGGCATCGAACTCGGCCTTCAGGAACTCCGGATCGCCCTCGCTGCGCGAAAGCAGACGATCGTTCCGCTCGGACGCGCCGAACAAGTCTAGCCCGCGGCTCACCTGCAGGCTGGCAAAGCTGCTGCCGCCAAAACGGTCGGCGCGGTTCCAGAAGGCTCCCACACGCGCAACCGTCAGCCGGTCCTCTTGCAGATCGTCGTTCTCGAAGATGCGAGTCTCGCTCCGGCGTACGTCCACTTGTCCGGACAGGAACAGATTCTCCGTGCGGGAGCGCACCACGGGATGCGTGATGGAGGCGACGAGGGACGCCGCATCGCCTTCCACATCCAGATCTTCCAGCTCTTCGCCAGGAAAGGTCCAGGCCAGGCTGCCCTGTAGGCCGACGGTCGTTCCCTCGTCAAACAGCGGCCAGCGGAAGGATGCCGAAAGAAAGTCCAGTTCGCTGGTCGAGAAGTTGCCGGCCCGCACATACTGCAGCTCGAGTTGCTCGTGACTCGCAAGCACGGAGTTGAGAGCGACCGCCGCCGATTGCTGGAAGGGGCCGAGAAACCGCGTGCCGCGGTTGTCGGCTTCGACAAAAGCGTTGTAGCGGCGTTCTTCGACGAGAACGTCGAGTACAGCCGCATTGGGCGTTGCCGGCGCAGCCGAGAGGATAGAATTCACCTCGATCCCCGGCAGGTCGTTCATCAGCAACAGATAGCGTTCCAGTGTGCGCGCGCGCAGTGGGCGATCCTGTGCGATTTTTTCCCCGTAGGCAGCCAACAGCTCCTGTCCGCCACGCGGTTCGCCGCGAATGGAGACACTTTCGACGAACCCCTCGACAACTCGCAGCGTCGCCTCGCCATTGGCGATCTCCTGCGGCGGCACCAGAGCCAGACTCAGGAGATAGCCTTCGTTACGGTACCGGGTGGTCACGGCATCCGCATAGACATAGACATCCGCGAGACTGACCTCTTCCCCGATGTCGGCGGACCAGATGTCAGACAGGTCTTCGGTGCTGAAGACGCTGTTGCCCTCGAGCAGGATACGTTCCAGGCGAAAACGGATGTCTTCAGCACCGTCAGGTGCTGGTGCCGTCTCAGGCACCGCAAAGCCGGGTCCGGTTTCCAATCCCGGGATGTCGAGCGGAGCCTGCAACCGTTGATCGAGGCGACCGGGATCTGCAGATGGCGGTATCGACCGACTGGTCGTTTGCGCGAATCCCGATCCGGCGGCGAGAAACATACCGAACGCTGTCGTCAGTCCTACAAGAGCCTGTCGCATTCCCACCCCGATTTCATACCTACCCCTACGATTACAGGTATTTGATGAACAAACCTTACCGCGCCCTGTCAAGTTTGACGCAGGCAAGTTTGGGGCGGTTATGGTTCGGTCGGGTCATGCTACCGCTTGGATGCAGTCCCAGCGGTCCGATATGGTAATCGGGTATGGCTGCTCGATAGGCGTCAGCTCCGGCCCTTCACTTTGGTAATTCGGCCAGAACCGCTCACTGGCTTGCCGCCGTGGGATCCGCTTCCAGGCCGACGGCATCAAGCAGGTCTGTCAGCTCCTGCAGATCTTCGGGAAGCTCCTCCGGACCGTACTGAGCCAGAATCTCCTCGAAAGTCAGCGGTTCCACACAGTCCGTTCCGGCCAGCTGTCTGCGCCCGCAGGCCGAGAAATCGATCACGGCAGAGGTTCCCAACGGTACAAGTGAGGCGACCTGAGTCGGATCGTCCGTAACCAGGTAGCCTGGCCCGCCACCTCCGCCGCTGCCATCGCCCGGATCGCCGGCCGCAGGTGCCAGGCGCGCGAAGAGCTCTTCCAGCGTCAACCGCCCGAGCAACTCACCCGGCAGCTCGGTGAAAGCGGCCAAGAACTCGCGTTCGTTGAAGGCTTCAGGTGCAACGGTCGCAGCGCCACCACCGCCCGTGGTCCCGCCGGTCGTGCCACCTGTGGTCCCGCCGGTCGTACCGCCCGTGGTGCCACCCGTCGTGCCGCCCGTGGTGCCGCCGGTCGTGCCACCTGTGGTCCCGCCGGTCGTACCGCCCGTGGTGCCACCCG
>JBQLZH010000005.1:327072-327472 GCA_052168175.1 Kiloniellales bacterium | reverse complement strand
TCGTGCCGCCCGTGGTGCCGCCGGTCGTGCCGCCCGTGGTGCCGCCGGTCGTGCCGCCCGTGGTCCCACCGGTCGTGCCACCCGTGGTACCGCCAGTCGTACCGCCCGTGGTGCCACCGGTCGTACCGCCCGTGGTGCCACCGGTCGTGCCGCCCGTGGTGCCACCGGTCGTGCCGCCCGTGGTCCCGCCAGTTGTACCGCCTGTGGTCCCGCCAGTTGTACCGCCTGTGGTGCCACCGGTCGTGCCACCCGTGGTGCCGCCGGTGGTGCCGCCCGTGGTCCCGCCTGTCGTACCACCCGTGGTGCCGCCGGTCGTGCCACCCGTGGTACCGCCAGTCGTACCGCCCGTGGTGCCGCCCGTCGTGCCGCCCGTGGTCCCACCGGTCGTGCCGCCCGTGGT
>JBQLZH010000005.1:0-326972 GCA_052168175.1 Kiloniellales bacterium | reverse complement strand
CCACCGGTCGTGCCGCCCGTGGTCCCGCCTGTCGTACCACCCGTGGTGCCGCCGGTCGTGCCACCCGTGGTACCGCCAGTCGTACCGCCCGTGGTCCCACCGGTCGTACCGCCCGTGGTGCCGCCCGTCGTGCCGCCCGTGGTCCCGCCCGTGGTCCCACCGGTCGTGCCACCCGTGGTCCCACCGGTCGTGCCGCCCGTGGTCCCGCCTGTCGTACCACCCGTGGTGCCGCCGGTCGTGCCACCCGTGGTACCGCCAGTCGTACCGCCCGTGGTCCCACCGGTCGTACCGCCCGTGGTGCCGCCCGTCGTGCCGCCCGTGGTCCCACCGGTCGTGCCGCCCGTGGTGCCACCGGTCGTGCCACCCGTGGTCCCACCGGTCGTGCCGCCCGTGGTCCCGCCAGTTGTACCGCCTGTGGTGCCGCCGGTCGTACCACCTGTGGTCCCGCCGGTCGTGCCACCCGTGCTCGGCGGCAAAACACCGGCCGTCGAGTTGGCCAGGTCGGGGCCGTTCAGCTGTGGGTTATTGGGCACCACCGGATTGTCCACGGCCGTGCCGTCAACCAGGATCTCGCCGCCTACGCCCGTCGCCGCCACCAGATAGGTGGCCGGGTCGGTATCGCGACCATCGATGAAGGCAGTACCGCCCCGGGCCGTAACCTCGATGACGGGGGCCAGGAAGGCAGCATCGCCGGTCGAGACGACGCGCTGGGTTCCCTGCGTCGCCCGGATGAAGGCATCGGATCCATCGCTACCCAGTCCACCGCGCAGGCGGATGTCGTCGCCAGCGATGATGTTCTGATCGCTGCCGAGATTCAGGATGAAGGCGTCGGCATGGCGCCGGCCGGCAAAGACGCGCAGATCGTTGCCAGCAGTGATCAGCTGCTCGCCACCGCTGTTGACGATCGAGGAATTGGAGTTCGCGCTCGCCGATCCTTGGGACGCATCTTTACCGACGGTCACCCTGTGTCCGGCCAGCAAGTCCATTCCCGTGGCCGAGCGCAGGGCGGCAAAGGCGTTGCCCGCGGCGTTATCGCCTCCGAATACGTTGATGTCGTTGGTCGCATCGATGTCGAGACGGCCGCTCGACTGAATGCGTGCCCATTGGCCGGATCGATTGCCGTCGCCGCCGGCAACGGTCACGTTGCCGCTTTGCGAACCGCTGCCGTCGACCACGATGTCGATATCGCCACCGCCGCTGGTATCGATGCGGGCGTTATTGGGTTGTGTGTCGCTACCTGCAACGATCAGATTTCCATTGTCGATGTTGATGTCGATGTTGCCGCCATCGCGTGCCTCCACGGCCACGTTCTGCGCCCGGCCGGCCGCTGCCTGTACGGCGACGTCCCCGCCGGCTTGCATCACGATATCGCCGGCAACCCCGCCAGCATTGGCGGTCTGGACGCGGGAGCGCACGCGAATATCGTCGCCGGCGGTGAGGAAGATGCTGCCACCGCCCAGCGAGACGATCCGGCCGGAGCTGTCGACCACGATGTCATTGTCGGCGACCAGAGACAGGTCGCCGATACCGACCCACTGCACCACCGTTTCGACAGTGATATTGCCTTGACTGCCGCCGCTGGTGTCGGTCGCGGCGGTGGTCACCGTAACGTTGGCGCCGCCGTCCAGCGCGGTCGTCAAGCTGTCGGCCGAAACGAAGAAGGCACCGCTCCCGTCGGGCGTGCCGCTGTAAACGGGGCCCGTGCCGGCAACGATCCGGACGTCGCGGGGATCCAGCAGCCACTCACCGGCCTGTCCGGCAGATGCCGTGACGTCGACACTACCGGTGACGCCAAGCTGCCCGGCGGCCGAGGTCTCGACGAAGCCGCCGTTGCCGCCGTTGGCCCCGCCCCGCGCAGAGATCGCGCCGTCCATTCGCGTGGTCTCATCGGCCCAGACGATCACCCGCCCACCGTCGCCCGTGCCAGCGCCGTCCGCCGCGACGCTCGCACCGGCCGCCACCTGGGTGTTGGCGGCGCGCGGGAAGCTGCCCTGGCCTTTCAGATCGCCGCCAACTCGAATCTCGCCGCCATGCGACGAGCTGCCGTCCGACAGACCGGAGGCGTCGAGACGTGCCGTCTCGGTCAGCGTCACCTCTTCGCCGGTGACGTCGATGGCTCCGCCCGTGGTGCCGCGCGCGTCCAGCGTTCCGGCCACGGTGACGTCGGAACCCGCACCGCCCTGCAGCAAAATCCGTCCGGCTTCCTGCGTGACGGAGGTCACGGACACCTGGCCTTCGACGTTGATCACGCTTTCGACAATCTGCTCCGCAGCGGCAACGGTGAGTGCCACCACTCCGCCTTCGGCATCGATCGAGCCCGTCTGTGCCAAGAACAAGTCTCTTTGAGCCGGCGCGACCGCAAAAGAGACAAGGCCGTCGCCCCAGAGGTCGACCGTCGCTGTCTCTGTGCCGCTGGCCAGGGCAACGCGTCCGAGACGCGCCATGATCGCGCCGTCGTTACGCAGCGTGGGGGCGACGAAGGCAACCAGACCGCCCTGCTCCACCGTGATGTTGCCCTGGTTGACGATCGCGCCTGGCCCGAAATCGTTCAGCGTCAGGCTGTCGGACCCGGCCATGAAGGAGTCGACGTCGAGATTACCGGTCGAGGCGATCAGGCCGCCGACGTCGATCTGCGCACCGGCTCCGAACAGGATGCCGTTGGGGTTCAGCAGCACGATCTGTCCATTGGCCTTCAGCGCACCGAAGATCTCGCTCAGGCTACCGCCGGTGACGCGGTTCACCGCGATCGACCGGCTCGAGGGCTGGTCGAACAGCACCGAGGCATCGCGTCCGATGCTGAAGCTCTCCCAATCGATGACCACGCGATTGCTCGCCTGATCCACCCGCAGCGATGCGGCGGAGGGCTGTGAAACGGAAGCGGAGCCGGCAACCACGGAGGGGTTCTGCGGCAAGGTGCTGGAGGCCCAGGCCGGACCCGCAACCTGCACGACCGAAAAGCATGCCACGGTTGCATAGCTCCCGAGGCGGGCCGCAAGCCTGCGCGTCTTCCCGGCGGCGGAGCGGCTGCGGTCGAGCTTCGAAGCGGCTGCCGCAGCGAAACGGGATTTGGCAGGCACAGCCGCATCACCGGCTGTCCGGTCGTACCGATTGCATGTCATGAGCGTTCCCCAACGCATAGCCCTTGGTGACGTCCTCTTTCAGACGTCATGACAAATTCGCCTCAAATCCAAGGTTAATGCAATATTAAAATAGCGTATTTTCAAAAAATTGCAGGCAAAGACTTTATATTTACAATGAATAAACTTGGTAAATATCGAGAAACGGGAATGTGCAGTCGCAAAAATTAACTTACTCGGGAAAAATTTCGATGACTACACATCACACCAAGAACTCGCGCCAGCTGTAGCTGCGGCATCCTAAACGCGAGGGAAGAAATTCGGCCGTCCGGTCAAGCCCGGCAAGAGACGTTCCGCCACGAAACGTTCACCAGCGCCTAAATCCTGACGAGTGGCCCTTCGCCGGCTATACGCGCAGAAAACACGTCCCGCCCAAGGTACATCCTCCTGACCGAGCGCTTTGGAGAGTATCGCGCGTCAACACGAGGATCAGCCGGGCAAGGCTGAACCGGTTTGACCGTGGCGCGCCCTCGCCCCGAACGATCTGAGCCAATGTAAATGGCGCGCATCTTCCAGTAAGCCGCGAAAGACATCCCGCTCACAGCCGCTTCCCCTTCGCCTCGTAAGCCGCAGCGAGCGCAAGCAGCAGGGCGTTGCCGCGCTGGCGGACCCGCTCGTGGGATAGGCCGACGCAGCGACTGGAAGAGCAGATCAGTCGACAAGAAATCGTCGCGGCAAGGGCATCTGAAACTCTGAATTGCTCAAAGTTCAAACAACGTCGCCGTCGGGTGTAGATTTCTGAGAGTCGCTTGGGGAACTCCCGGGCGTTTTTATGTAGTTGATCACGCTTTTTGGTCGGACAACGGCTAGCTGATCTCTTTCGGATGCATGACGACACTCGTCTGCAGAGGCTGCTCTAGCGCCCTCACCTCTTTTGACACAGAGTTTCCAAGAGTCGCACGGCTTGACGTATCGCAGAACGACAAACACAGGCAGAGATGTTTACTTGCCTTATCAGCGCACCGCTTCGCGTTAACAGCAGCAGCAAACGTCGATCCCATTAGCAATATTACAGCGCCGAAACCAGACAGCTTCCGGGCTTCTCTCACGCCCACCATTTTACCGTTCCGCACGAGGTCTTCTAATGAGCTATGATATAAACCTCTCTAATCTAGAAAATGTAATCGTCAGCACAACATTAATCATACTTCTATTACTGTGCATTTTCTGTTTATATAAAATTTTTTATTATATGATGGAATTTAATTTCGGAAAACCCAAAAATACAGCTAAATACCCGAATCGAACAGCCCCTTCGGTACTTCCTAAAGATAAGCTTCTGTGGAAGTACCGTATCTCTAGACTTTTCGACTCCCTCCGTTGGGCGGCAGCGTTCTGCTTATTTTTCGCAGTAGCGACTGTTCTGATGCTCGTCTTCGGAGAACCAACACCGTAACAGAGGGGACAGTGGCAAAAGGGTTGCGGGCACCATCCTAGCCAGACGCTCACTGCATGTGTCCGGCTCCAGGCCCAGCGCACTGGCATCGCTTGAGCCATCTCCGGATCGGCAACACGATGCGGACTATAGGAACAGCTTCTCAATCACCCAGCGCACAAAAGCAAGTATTCCCCACAGCAATAGCGTCAATCCGAGGCCTAACGTAACAACGGCCTTATCAGCAAGAAAACATGCATCATTTAGAAAATCACAGACTGATTCATAAAAAAACAAATACGAAAAAAATATACTTGATGTCAATATCAATATAAAAGATACAATCTCTGACCAGGTATAATCGGTTTTATAATGAAGATTCTTCATTTATTTATCGACACTCTTCTGGGGGATGGATTATTGACAACTACCTAGATAGGAAGCTCCTTGTTCTGAGGTCACCACTGGAACCAATACGCCACATTAGATACTCCGCTCACAGCCGCTTCCCCTTCGCCTCGTAAGCCGCAGCGAGTGCAAGCAGCAGGGCATTGCCGCGCTGGCGGACCCGCTCGTGGGATAGGCCGACGCGGCGGCCGATGGCGCGCAGGCTGAGCGACAGGCCGAGGCCGATCAGGATCGCCTTGTCGGCGGGTGCCAAGGTCAGAGTATGGGCGGCGACCCAGTCTGCTTCCAGGATTTCGGCGCCGCTTGGCGCGGCTGGGCGCGGACGCGTCTCGTTCCAGCCGTAGGACTCGGCAGCGTCGTGCACCACCTCCGGCATGGCTGAGCGCAGACCGGCCGGAAACAGTCCGGTCATCGGCAAGCGGGCGAAGGTCTCGAAAGCGCGCTGCACCAGAGCCAACGCTGCCAGTCGCAGCCGCTGCTCCGCATCGACGACGTCGCGCTCGGCGGCCTGCTGCGTCACTCGCCAACGACCGACGGCACGCTCACCGTTGCGGAGCGGCCAGGAACAGCGCCCGGCATCGCGGCCGGTCAGGTCGCGGCGTACACCGCTATCGGGCACTCGCCGTACCGTAACCTCACCCCGCCCGCCGATGTAGACCTTGTCAGCCGTCATGTCCTGTCTCCTGATTTGTCTCAGTCTCAATTTCTTCCTGCGCATCCGCCAGTACGGGGTTCAAGGCGGCGAGCCGAGCCTCCAGACTGTCGAGAGCAGCCCGTTGCAGCTCCCACTCGACCTGGTCGCGCGGCAGCCAGCAGCCCTTACTGCGCCGCGTTTCCAAACGCGCGACGATCCGCGCCGCCCGGTCTCGGCGCCGCCGCAGAATCTCGCGATGGCGACCGTCAGCCAGCTGGGTCGGCCAACTTTCGACAGCGCGCAACCAGAGACGCCGCGGCCGCGCGAGCCGTTCCAGCAGCACCTGCAGATCGGCGTACGCCGGAAAAAAGCGGCTGGTCGTCTTCGCTTCCTCCAGTGCGGCCACTGCGACGTCCACCGGGTAGTTGAGACAGAGCCGCAACAGCTCGTCGGCCAGCAACTCCTGCTCCACCGCATCGCTGCGGCGACTGACGGTGACGGCCCGCAATCGCGCAATGGCAGCACCGATCCGTATGGCCGCATCGGCGTTCGTCCGGCGTCCAGTCTCCATCTCCACCAGACCGTCGAGCTCACGGGCGGGCAAGCAGGTCCCGGCAATCCAGTCGCGCAGGCGTTCGGCCGCACCCGCTTCCAGATCAGGCGGAGCCGTCTCCGCCGGGCGGCTCGGCAGCGAGCCGCTCGACGGCACGAGCGACCGAGGCAGCAAAGCCGCGATCCGCCGCTCCACCTCCGCCGGGCTCAGCTCCGCCGCCCGCTTGGCGACGGCGAGCATGCGGCCCGGCACGCCCATCGTCGGCATCGCGGCGGACCCAGTTGCGCCAGGTAGCGAGCCAGTCGGCCCGCCGTCCCCGGGCACCGGGCTGCGCGTGCCAGTAGTCGCGGAACCGATCGGCACAGCGGTCAATCTCTGCATCGCTCAAACCTTCCTCGTAAGCGGCACGGCGGGCTTGCGGACTGGGCCGCCAGTCGTCCGGCAGGCGACATCCCCGTGCGCTGGCGGTTTTGGCCTTGGGGGGCAACACGGGATCGCACTCGGAACCAGCCTCGCAGCTTGCCAAGACTGTCTGGGCGGCAAGTCCGGGCGACCCCTGGGGGACAGCTTCCCCGATAGGGGAAGAAGGAGAGTCGGTGCTGGTTGACGGTTGACGGTTGGCGGTTAGCTTTGCGCCGGCAGAACCGGGTGCTTTCCCCAAGCCCTTGTTATCTTTGCGTGGCCGCCCGCCTCGCGCGCCGTTTTCCCTGGCACTTTGAATCCGCCCGGCGGCCCGTTCGACCTCCAGCTCCATGCGGGTCTGGTGCAGCTTGCCATCCACCTCGGCGCACTTCCGCGCTTCGATCAGACGGCGAATCGCAGCGCGGATGTCGCTCGGCCGCGTGCCACGTCGGAAGATCTGTGCAATCCAGGCCGGGTCGTTGTCGATCGGCCCGCCACGCGAGGCGATCAGACTGCAGATCATCCAGTAGACGCCGAAGTCCAGCGGCGAGAGTTTGCCAGCCACACCGGAGATCATTTCGTCCGGATAGTAGTCGACGCGGCGCACCTTACCCGTCACGCTCGCACCTCGAACGTTGTTGCCCTTAAAAACCGAGTTTTCGGCGCTTCTCCGTTCGGCGCTTCCTGATCTGGCAAGCTCGCAGTCGACGGCTTGAGGCCAGGGGGCGCCGCCCTTGCTCGCCTAACGGCGGTGCGGCGCCGTTGGAAGCCCGTCTCGGCCTGGGCGGTACAGCGAGCGTAGGCACCGAGCATCCCCTCAGCTTCCTGTAAGGCAGCATCGCCACAGTACCAGCGGCGGCGCAGCTCGAACTCCTGCTCCCAGGTCCAGGCGATCATGGCTCGCCCCTTCGCCGGACCCGACCGCTTCTTTCGAACGGCACAGTAGCAGCCGGCTGCGCGCTCGCCTCCTTCCCTGCCGTCCCCTTACCGGGCATCCGCTTTGCAGCCGGCTTCGACCCCGCGCTTCGACGACCGGGCAGGCTGTCACGGGCGGCACGGTAGCGCGCCAACGTCTCGGGCTCGCCCAGCAGACGACGCGCCTGATCTCGGACCTCGGCAGGACAACGACCGGCCAGATCGCAGACCATGACGAAGTCGTGGCCTCCGGACAGCAGCCAGCGCCGCGCCTCATCCTGCAGCCGGGCGCGATGGCGCTCCAGGTGACTGCGGCTGCGGCTGCCGAACCACAACTTCGGTAGCTCGACCGCGTCGCGGAAGGCGCAGTCGATCACCTCGCGCCAAAGCCACTGTTCCGGTGGCAGGCTACGCCGCGGCTCTTCCAGAGTGGCCGGGTGGGAGCGCGACGGCTTCATGCGCTGGCTCCCCAAAGGGGGTTATCCAGTGCCGCAATCGCGTTTGGTCTGGCCTGTCTGGCGCACCATGGCGGCAACAGCGCAGTCGCTAGACGGCAAGGGTGTTTCTGCGCCTTGGAAGCGCTATTGCGGTTGATTTCGACCTGACCGGTGCGACATTCTCCCGAATAAGCAGTGCGCGCAGACGCACGCCACAACTTTACCCTGATAGGGAGAACGTCATGGAAGACGGCGAGCGTCGATCGTCCCTCCCAGCGACGCCCAGCGCCAGCAGCCCCGTCGATAGGGGCCTTCGATGCAGACTTCCCTGGGCTCGACACAGCACAGCCACTGAGACCGATACGCCGACCCGAGACGACAGCACGGCATCGGGTCGAGACGGCAATCCGGGTCGAACGGCATCCTCGGATCGAGACAGGACGATCGGCGGCTGTCGACGTTCGAACCGGCCGAGACATCGGGTCGGACGCCGGGATCGGAAGCGATCTGGGCTTCCGGAGGTGTTGAAGCTTTGCCATAGCCGCAGACGATACAGATCGTATTGGGTAAAATCAATACAGTTTGTATCGGACATCGCAGATCGTATCGGCCAGAATGCCGCCCATGTCTCGGGTCGCAGAACGCCTTCGCCAAGCTCGCGAGGCGGCCGGCTATTCGTCGGCCGCTTCCTTCGCGCGTGCCATGGGCATGCTGGACGCCACCTACCGCCATCACGAGAACGGTCAGCGCCTGCCCGGTCCCGAGCAGATTCGCGATTATGCAAAAAAGCTAAATGTTTCTTACCTTTGGCTGCTAACGGGCGAATCCAATCCAAAAGAACTTGCGGACACCCAGACCCAAATCCACCATGCCCCTATTATATCATGGGTAGAAGCAGGGCAGTGGACAGCCGCAGATACGCTGCCCCCCGGATCGGGTGAGGGTGTAATCGTGTCGCACACGAGAAGTACGATTTTCGCGCTTCGCGTGCGCGGAAATTCGATGGATCGGATTGCACCAGAAGGAAGTGTTATTATTATCGACTATGGTGACCGGGACCTGATCGACGGTCGCTACTATGTCTTCCGCCTCTCCAACGGCGGCGACGCCACCTTCAAACGCTACCGCGCAAATCCGACTCGGTTGGAGCCCAACAGCACTCAGCCTCATGAAACCATTTTTCCCGAGGAATCGGTCGAGGTCATCGGCCGCGTAATCCAGGTCGTCCAAGAAATTTAAAAGACAGTGGTGTATCGATACGAATCGTATTGACACAAAACAGTACATATCGTATCGTTCTCATCTCATCGGCAGTGAGGCCGATGGGGCCGCGCGGCGGGCTCTCGGCCGCGATGCTCAGCCGGATCCCGCCCTCAGTCGGGCGTGATCCACCGGAGCCGGGGGAGCCACCATGCCGCAACAGCCCGAGACCGCCGTTCCCCCTCCCGCACAGGATCTGCCCGCGCGCCAAGCCGCGCAACCGGGGACATACCGGGTCGATCCGGACTGTCCCAACGAGGTACTGCTGCGTGATAGCCGTGGCCGGCTGCTGGAGACCATCGAGGTTCGGCTGATCTACCCGCTCGGTGTGCCGCGTCGTCCCGGCGAGGTCTGCGACAGCGAGAAACACACGGCTAGAAAGATTGCGGCAGCACTCAACACCGATTACCGCGCCCTGCAGGTGGCGCTGCTGCGCGAGCGCGCGCAGATCCACCGCGGCGAGGCCATGACCCTGGAATGCAGCGCCGGCTTCCTTTCGGCTGAACAGCGCGCCACCGTCGACTGGCACGAGCGCCAGGCCCGCGCCTTGCATCACGAGGCGGAGCTGATCGACAAGGCGCCCGATGATCGACAAGGCCTCCGCGGGACGCCGCAAGCGGCGGTACACCCATGAGGCAGCCCGCGAACAGCGCCCCACGGGGTGCCTATAAAGCCGCGAAAGACACGCGCGTTGAGTTGGCGTCTCTGCTGCGCTCCGGCGCGCTGACCCTCTGCACCCGCCGCCCGGGCCTGTCGAATCAGGGGATGTCGCGCCAGGGCATGTCACATCAGGGCGTTTGGCGCTCCACATCGGCCCGGCAGCTCGGCTCGGTCTTTACCGGCGCCGCCCTGCTGCTGGCTGCTGTCGCGCTGGCCCTGGCCGCCGCCCTGCTCGCGGCCACCAGCTAAGCCCGACCGCAAACGCGCTCCATTCCCGCGAGTTCCCCGCCCCGCAAGCTCCCTGAAAAGATCGCTGGGTAACCAAAAGGACAGCCAAACACCCAAAACCGTTTGAAGCTCGCAGTCGCCAACAGCAGTCGCTGCGCCGCCGATACCCACCCGGCCGAGCGCGCGACGGCCGCCGGAGCCGGGTCGCTTCCCGCCCGCTCCGGCGGCCACCCGCATGAAATGAGGACTCGCCCAGCCTAAAGCGGCCCGCCCCAAAACACCCCAAAAACAGCAAAGAGGCGCCGCAGTCTGAACCGCGGCGCCTCTCGCTGTGAACTGGTCGGGGAGAGAGGATTCGAACCTCCGGCCCCTACGTCCCGAACGTAGTGCTCTACCAGGCTGAGCTACTCCCCGGCAAAAGATCGCCGGGCGACCTGACCTGACCGATGGCAAGCCCTGCTGTGCGGCCCCTCTCAGAGCCCTTCGGACCCGCGTTCGGCTCGGGCGGCGCTATATAGCTCGCCCCCGCCCGCGGTGCAATGCCCGCGGCAGCCGGCCGAGACCGCCTGAACAACCGCAGCCTCTTGGACCTATCGCGCACAGGCGGATCCTTCCGATGCCTCGGGAACTTAGAGGCGACCTTAGGGGCGGACCTATGGGCGGACTTACGGCTTGTGGGCCGGGGGCAGCTTGGCTAGGGTTTGAAACGTTTCGGGGGGAGCGAGGCAGAGCAGCGACCAAACCGGGGCCAAACCCGGGGCAAGCAGGCTTGAAGCCGAGCGGTTCGCTGCACCGCAGGTGCCTTCGAAACGCGAGCGAACGTTAACGACCGTGCCGGCAACGCCGCTACGGGGAGGCCAATCACAGGGAGGAAATCCAATATGAAGGTGCGTGCACTCACGCAGTCGACAGTCGCTTTGGCGGCAGCGGCTGGTGTGGCCGCTTTCGCTTCGACGGCGGAGGTCAAGGCCCAGACGGTCAATTGGAACATGCAGTCGACCTATCCCGGCTCGCTGACTCAGCTCGGCACGCTGGGCAAGCGGATCGAGGAGCAGCTGCGCGAAGTCTCTGGCGGTGAAATCAACGTCGTCTTCCAGGAGCCGGGCGCTATCGTGCCGGCGCTCGAGGTCTTCGACGCCGTCGCCTCCGGCGCGGTTGAGGCCGGCTGGTCGACCCCCGGATACTGGGCCGGCAAGGTCCCGTCGCTCCCGCTGTTCGGCGCCGTTCCCTTCGGCCCGCGCGCCGGCGAGTACATGGCCTGGTACTACTTCGGCGGCGGCAAGGAGATGTTCGAGGAGATCTACAACCGCTTCGGCATCCACTCGGTGATCTGCGGTGTGATTGCGCCGGAGGCCTCGGGCTGGTTCCGCCAGCCGATCGAGTCGGTCGAGGATCTGCGCGGCCTGAAGATGCGCTTCTTCGGTCTGGGCGCGAAGGTGATGGAGAAAATGGGCGTCTCGACCCAGCTGCTGGCCGGTGGCGACATCTTCCCGGCACTCGAGCTCGGCACCATCGACGCGACCGAGTTCTCCATGCCCGCGATCGACCTGAACCTCGGCTTTTATCAGGTTGCCTCTCACTACTACTTCCCCGGTTGGCACCAGCAGTCGACCATGTTCGACCTGATGTTCAACAAGGCGCTGTGGGACGGCCTGACCGACACCCAGCGGGCACAGATCGAGGCGGTCTGCGGCGACTCCGTGCGTCACGGCATCGCCGAGGGCGAATACCTGCAGTTCGCGGCTCTCGCCGAGCTGGAGGAAAAGGGCGTGACCATCCACAGCTGGTCGCCCGAGATCCTGGAAGCGCTCGAGGCGGCCTGGGTGGAAGTGGTGCAGGAAGAAAGCGCCAACGACGAGGACTTCGCCCGCGTTTGGGAGTCCCTCTCGACCTTCCGCGAGAACTACAAGCGCTGGGGTGAGCTGGGCTACTTGCAGTAGGCCGGACCAGGCACTGGTGCGCGCTCCGGCAACTCCCCCTTGAAGCCGGAGCGCGCCGCCTGAGCGTTGGTGGCCGCGCCGTTCGACGTCCCTTTCGGGACACGGTGGCGCGGCCCAAGGCTCGCGGTCAGGAGCCTTTGCTGCTCGGCACCCTGACCGCCACACCCGGATGCCTACTCCCTGATACCTGCCCCTCAGACGCCGAATTGCGAGGCCTCCTTCAACTGCGTTCGACCGACATCCGAAGGGGCCAGCGCACCGCGACGCCCCACAGTGTCCGCCTGCTCCGCCGTGCTGCCGCCACTCCTTCGCGAGTTGAGGGCAGCATCGCCGAGACGGTAGGGAGATTTCGCGCTATCGAAGACCGAGTCACCGGCTCCGCGGAAAGAGAGCCGGGACACGAAGTCGGGGTGTAAGGCCGGGGTACAAGGTCGGCGTTCGGTGGGTGGGCCGCGGACTTTCGGGGCGACCGCCCCGACCGAGGCCGCCTCCTCGACCAACGGCACATCGCGGTGGCGCAGCGCGCGCTTCGATGCGAGATTTCGGATCCTGCCCCGGTGGGACCGCGGCTCGCTAGGGCGCTAAGGGGAAGGCGAGGGTGCGATCATGTATGCCTTGATGAAGCTCAGCGATCTGCTGGCAAGCATCGTCACCTGGATCGGGCGCCTTGCCGCCTGGTTGGCGGTGCCGCTGATGCTGATCATCGCCGTCGACATCACGATGCGCAAACTGATCGAGTTCTACCCCGATCTGATCGACAGCTTCATGTTCCGTGAGATCGGCTCGACCAAGCTGCAGGAGATGGAGTGGCACCTGCACGCGGTGCTTTTCCTGCTCTGCCTCGGCTACGCCTACATCAAGAACGCCCATGTCCGCGTCGAAGTCGTTCGCGAGCGGATCAGGCCGCGCCTGCGCGCCTGGTTCGAGCTGTTCGGCGCCATCGTCTTCGTGGTGCCCTACTGCTACGTCGTCGTGGCCTACGGCTTCGACTTCGCCGAGCGCGCCTTCATGCTCAACGAGCGCTCGTCGGCTTTGACCGGCCTGCCGATGCGCTGGATCATCAAGGGCATGCTGCCGGTCGGCTTCATCGTCCTGGGTATCGCCGCCCTGTCGGTCGCCCTGCGCAACTTCATCTATCTCTTCGGTCCGCCCGAGCTGCGGCAGGAGGCCGGCACCTTCGTGGAGCATTCGGATATCGAAGAGCTGGTCCACGAGGCCGAGGAAGAGCTGGAAGAGTACGAGCGCCAGCACGGGCGCCGGCAAACACAGCAGAGTCAGGGGAGCTAGGCCGGGGCGATGATTGAGGCTCTTCCGCTTTTGATGTTCGCCGCACTGGCGCTGTTCATTTTCACCGGCTTCCCGGTCGCCTTCGTACTGGCCGGCGTCGGCCTGCTGTTCGGCTTCATCGGCTGGACGCTCGACGTCTTCACCTTCGCGCGCTTCACCCTGATTCCGCTGCGGATCTATGGCGGCACCATGGAGAACCTGGTGCTGGTCGCGATTCCCATGTTCATTTTCATGGGGACGATGCTGGAGAAATCCGGCGTTGCCGAGGATCTCCTGAACACCCTGCAGGTGCTGACCCGGCGGCTGCCCGGCGGGCTGGCGCTGTCTGTCACCCTGATGGGCACCATCCTGGCCGCCACGACCGGCATCATCGGCGCCTCGGTCGTGCTGATGACCCTGATGGCCCTGCCGGTGATGATGCAGCGCAACTACCACATCCCCCTGGCCGCCGGCACCATCGCCGCCTCAGGCACCTTGGGAATCCTGATTCCGCCCAGCATCATGCTGGTGATCATGGCCGACCTGCTGTCGATCCCGGTCGGCACGCTCTTCATCGGCGCGGTGCTGCCCGGCCTGATGCTGGCCTCCTTCTACATGGTCTACATCCTCGGCATCGCCGCCGTGCGGCCGGATATCGCCCCGCCCCTGCCGGCCGACGTCGGTCCCGAAAGCCCGGTCGAGCTGGCGGTCATGGTGCTGCGCACCTTCCTGCCGCCCATCGCCCTGATCGTGCTGGTGCTCGGCTCGATCTTCGGCGGCCTGGCGACCCCGACCGAGGCCGCCGGCGTCGGCGCCCTGGGCGCCACCCTGCTGGCCTTCTTCAACGGCCGGCTCACCTGGCGCACCTTCCGCGACGTGGTCGAGCGCTCGGCCCTCACCGGCGCCATGCTCTTCGGCATCTTCGTCGGCGCCACCTGCTTCTCTTTCGTCTTCAAGATGCTGCAGGGCGACACCGTAATCGTGCAGATCGTGCAGGGCTCGGGCGTCGGCGCCTGGGGCGTGCTGATCGCGCTGATGGCGGTCGTCTTCGTCCTCGGCTTCTTCTTCGACTGGTTCGAGATCACGTTGATCGTGCTGCCGGTCTTCGCGCCGATCATCCAGTTGCTGGACTTCGGCGATCACATCCCCCTCTCGACGCTGGTGGTGCCCTGGTTCGCGATCCTGATGGCCGTCAACCTGCAGACCTCCTTTCTCACGCCACCCTTCGGATTCGCGCTCTTCTACATGAAGGGCGTGGCCCCGGCCGGCGTGCGGATTCAGCAGATCTACCAGGGCATCATCCCCTTCGTGATCCTGCAAGTGATCGGCCTCGCCCTGATCATGGCCTTCCCCGAGATCGCCCTCTACCTGCCGCAACTGCTGCTCTAGCCAAAGCCGCGTGGGCCAGACGGCCGGACCAGGCCCCGCCGCGCCCCTTGACCCGCCGGCCAGCGCCCGTATCTTCGCGGTCTCCCCGGGCGGTACCCTGCGCTGCCAGTTTGGTGCCGCCGCTTTCGGGCCCGTAGTTCAGTTGGTTAGAACGCGCCGCTCATAACGGTGTTGTCGCAGGTTCGAGTCCTGCCGGGCCCACCACTTCCCCTCTCGGCGCAGCGAGCATGCCTTCCGCCATAGAGTCTGTCGCACGCGACCCAGAGCGGACAGTCTCCGTCGCCTCGCCCGGACCTGGTAGACGAGCAAGCAAGCGAAGCTTCCAACTTCCCGCAGAACTCTCTGCCCGCGTTGCTCCAGGCAATGGTGCCCAAGTCCGGATGGTCTAAGCTTCTTGGAAGTGACTCCATTCGCCATGTATTGTTGCGGATGGTGCCCAAGTCCGGATGGTCTAAGCTGGCGCGAGACTTCGCGCACCCGTTCCCAGTGTTGCGGGTGGCGCCCAAGTCCGGATGGTCTAAGCTCATAAAGCCTGTGAAAAATGACATTACATAGTTGCGGGTGGCGCCCAAGTCCGGATGGTCTAAGCTCGCCGCCGGGTTGGGCAGCACCTCGCCGGTGTTGCGGGTGGCGCCCAAGTCCGGATGGTCTAAGCTGCGCCCCGGTGATGGAGTGCGGGGCGCCCTGTTGCGGGTGGCGCCCAAGTCCGGATGGTCTAAGCTAGCCCGTGCCGTCGACCAACGCCTGTGCGAGTTGCGGGTGGCGCCCAAGTCCGGATGGTCTAAGCTAGATCGGCCGTAAGCTCCTGAAATAAAAAGGAGTTTGCGGCCTTTCTTTCGGAAAAACGCTTTTCGGCATCGCTAGAACAGCACGAGTTGATCCGGTTTTTTCGCCGCGTCGCGCCGCCGTCCCTCGTAGATACGAATGTTTTCATACTGCTTATCCGTGATGCTGAGAATGTGAACCGAGCCCTTGGGCGGAAGCCGCAGGGCGATCCGCCGCTCCATGGCGGCGGCGGAGTCCTTTCCATCCAGCAATCGATAATAGACCGAGAACTGGGCGCGACGAAAACCTTCGTCCAGAAGATAGTTACGAAAGGCCGTCGCGTCCCTCCGCTCCGTTTTCTCGACGACCGGAAGGTCGAATGTTACCAGCATCCACAGGGTTCGATACCCACTGATCCAGGTTGTACGTTCGACGATCATGGCCTCAGATCAAGAGGTCGCCCGGCTTCACCAGGGCTACCTCCAGCTTGACTTGCTTGTCGCGCAGGCTGCTCGCCAGAGACCGGGCGAGGCTTCCCAGGCAGTTGACGACCGGCGAGTTGCCTTGATCGGTCAGCATATCGGTCTGCAGCACGGCCGCGAGACGCCGCTTCTCCGCAACGCCAAGCTCCGCTCCGCGCTCCGACAAGGCGCGAACCTCCAGGTCGACCAGGGGACGAAAGGGCTCCATCGCATCGTCGACCAAGGCAAAGGGGTTGATCCGGCTGCGGTGATGCAGGCCCAGGGCGGGATGCAGTCCAGCGCCACAGAGCGCGCGCGCCGTCGCGGCGCGCAAGACCGTGTAGCCGTAGTTCGGAAGTGCGTTTGCACCCTCTGCGTCCCGATCGCGCCGGAAGTCGCGCCCCATGAGCTGCGGCCAGTAGAGCCGGGCGGCCTGAGCCTCCCGATTGTCCGGATCGCCCGACTTCACCTGCCGGCGCAGAGTCTCCAAGCCAGTAATGGCGGCGGCATCGCAGGCGGCCGTCAGCAGAGCGCGCTTCTGATTCTCGATCTTCGCCTGCACCAGCGTCTGCCAGAGGCGCTTGCACAGCGGCTGGGACGCGGCGATCTGATCGTGCAACAGGCCGGCCGCCTCGTAGTGCGTCGCGAAGGGCAGAGTGAAGGCGATGGGATGCCAGTTGCGACCGCAGGTCACCACCACTGCCTGACGCTCGGCCAGGGCGACCATCAGGGACTTCGTCAGCGTGATCTGCGGGCCGGCCAGAATCAGCGCCGAGATATCGTCCAACGGCACTCGTCCGATCTCTCCGTCTCCGTCGGAGACCTTCAGAAAGCCTCGATGAACGGAGAGATGCCGCCCCGTCTCGGCGACCTCCACCAAGCCGCCGATCACGCTCGCCTCCCAGGCGATAGCCCCTGTACCCGCCCATCCGGGTCGCACCGCAGTTTACGCAGCCCCTGTCGTCCAAGAACGTTTATGCTGACGTAATTCCTCTCGCTATCCGAGAGATTATGGGGCTTCATATCCAACTTGTTGTTCGTCGTACTGAAACCGGCGACGCGCATGATCCGCGTCATTTCGGCTTCCTCGTAGGCGACGAGATCGTCCTTGAAGAGACGGGCGACGAGCTTGGCTGCGGGATGGGGCTTACGCTGGCTCGCTTTGGGCACGCCGTTTGCCGTCTCGGCATAGGTCCAGAAAACGCCCTGCCACTCGTACTGTCCCGGCCGCCAATTCCCCGCGCGTCCCTTCGGGCAGCGCCAGACGTCGCAACAGACGTAGGAATCCGCTTTGTAGCCTTTGTAGGAGGCCGAACCGACGGGCTCCACGGTCTGGTCTTTGACCAGAATGCGCAGCCGTTTTATGCCCTTGTCCTTACCGAAATCGGCCAGCGCCTTCGCCGGAGCTACGCCCTCGCGAGCGGCCCGATCCAGGCAAGACACCAAAGCCCGGCGAAGTCTGTCGTCGCGAACTGCCTCCGCCTCCTTGCGCGTCAGATCGGTAATCTTACGCCGCGTCACGAGACCGTGCTCCGGCAAGTCCGGATCGTGGGCCTCGGCGCGCACGAGGCCGTAGGCCGTCTCCTTGTACATGGCGCCCGTCGCCCCATGATCGGGCTTATAAGCCACCACGATCTCCGGCACCCGCTCCCGGATCGCCTGCTCGATCCGTTCCGGCAACTCCGGCACCAGGATATGCAGCCGCTCGTCGGCGCCGCGTCCGCTGTCGCGCGACACGGCGGCCAGCAGGGCGCGGTCGGCCAGGGCGATGACCGCCGCATCCACGGCATGATGACGATGGTCCTCGCGACTCTTGCGATTGTCGTCGGCCAGAATCCCGTTCAGGCGCCACTTTCCGCGCAGAAGCGCCGTCAACTGCCCCCTGTTTGGAACGATTTGTTCCACGCCCTTCAGGCAGCCGAGGTAGCGCGTGGCGGAACGGGAAGTGTACGCCGTGTCGGTAAGCTGTCGGGCGATGAAGTCGCTGTCCCGCGCGAAGCGCTCCATCGCATCGGGACCGAAACGCCAGGCCTTCGACTTCGGCAGGTGTGCAGCACGCTCGCGAACCCCCTCCCACAGGATTCCTTCTGCGGCAAAGAAGTTCTGGCCGAAGGCTTCATGGGGGCTGTTGTTGCCCTTCAACCGGTTCGCATGGCGAAAGGCGACCGTCAGGTTACTCATGGAGTCATCGAGGGTGCGGCGGACCGGCAGGATATGTTCGATCTCCGCCTCTCCGTTCATGAGCTGCGCAAATGAGATCGGTCGTCCGCTGAAGGGGCAGAGCCGCGCCAACGCGTTCGGTCCCAGCTCCTCCCACAGCTTCACCTTCTTGACGTCGCGCGCAGAGGGGATCGCGATGCTGTTTCCTCGCAGCATCTTCCGGATACGCTCGTTATCCCGCGCTTGCTGCGCCTGCCGGCGCGTCTGCTCGTTCCGCTGTTCGCGCGCCTGTTTCAGCTCACGGGCCAGCTCGACGTGAATCTCGACCGGCGGGCTGCCGAACCGTACGATCAAGCTGTTGACGACCCGCCGAAGAGCGTTTAGCGCCACATGCACGGTCGGGTTCCCGATACGCCCGAAGCGCTGCTCCGGGTCGGCCTGCGGATCGGCCGTCGCGTCTCCACCCAGCATGCCGGGCAGCACTTCTCCGTAGTATGGCAGGAGATCGCGGTCGCCGGAGCCGGGACGATGACTGTGGTGCAGCGGCTGTCCGTCCGCGTCCCGCATCTCTGCGACCGCATCCCAATAAAGCAGCCCCTGATCCCGTAGGATGGGAACGATCTGTTCCATGAACCTGCGCGACACGCTGGCCGTGGCACGAGACAGGCGCAGGGACGCAAGGGCCCGTGCGGCCTGCGGCGACAGATCGAAGTCCCCGGTCAAGCAGTCCAACAGAGCGCTCTCCTCCGGCTCCGTCAGCAGCGCTTCGAAGATACCGTCCAGTCGGCCGGCGTCGCCCTGGTCGCTCTGACGCGCCTCCCACAGCGGCGCCAACGACTCATTGGCGGACAGCGCCACCGCGAACCTGTGCGGCTTAAGTCCCTTGCGTTTCCCGTCGTCGAGGTTGAAGCCGTGGCAGCCGTCGAACAGCAAGCCCCCGCCACTTCGCTTCGCAGCACGTAGAGACTTGAATTTGACCTCCGACTTGCGGGTCATCAGCAGGTCCAGCACGGCCGCGCGCTGCTCGGCATTCAAATTATGCTCGCCCCGATCCCCATCGATCCAGCGCAGGCTGTTCAGCTCTTGATAGAGTCGGAAGTCATGTCCGATGGGGGTGTCCTTCCAATGCCGCGGATGGGCCGGAAAGAAACTGCAGGCGCCCCGTTCGACAGGCTTGAGCGGCCATTGAAACAGCACGTAGCGATCCCGCAAGCGGACCCAATCGCCGTCGTCGAGACAGTGGTAGGGCTGTTGAACGGCGCGGATCGCGTCGAACTCCGCCGCATACATGGCCCGCTCGGGATACAGTTCGTCTTCGCCGCGAAATCGGATGGCCGCAGCTTGCGTACCGGGCTTCGACTTCTCACGCTGTAGCTCGGCCGCATAGCGTTGCCAGAGAAACTGGCCCAGCGTCCCCCCGCTCAGTCGGTCGTTCAGTTCCTTCATTTTTTCGCGCAGCTTGCCACCGTCCTCGTCCGACTCTTCCAGACGATTTGACTTGAAGCCGCGCCGCAGACCCAGGTGAAGGACCGCCCGACCGAGTTCGTGCGGCGACAAGGCCCGGTTCAGGGCCTCGCTGCGAAGCCGGTAGGGGTTGTACTGCAAGGGATCGCTGGCGCCCTTAGGACTCTGAAACAGCGTCCGACGCTGCGCATCGGACGCTGGCAACAACCCCAGTTGGATCAGATCCCGGACGAAGGCGCGCAGGCGCGCTTTTCTTCGACTTCGGTTTCGCCTGGCTCCCCGAGCCATACGGCGGGCAACGGCCCTGCTGTCCCCGACACGGCCGCCTTTTGCCGGTTCCCGGCCGTCCGAGAAGATATAGACACCACCATCCAGAGAGCGTCGAACCCGCCAGCGATCGCCCTCTTTTTCGACTTCGAAGGCCCACCACCCCAGCGAGTTCGTTCCGAGATCAACTCCAAGCCGCCATGACATCGCCCATCTCCCGCAAGACGGGAAACATCTTGCGGTGGCAGAGGGCCTATGACAATATGAACGTGCTTAGACCATGCGGACTTGGGCGCCACTCGTTAACAAGGCTCAAGCCACAAAATTGAAAGGTCCGGTTCGCCGGGCCTTTCTTTTTGGCCGAGTTCCGCCGCACCCCAAAAAAAGCGCCGGACCGTCCCCTTAGACAGCCCGGCGCGTTCTTGTCTTGCGCGTTGCCTTGGGGGTTACGCCGCGCGCACCTTGGCGACGAAGGCGGTAACGGCTTGGCCGAGTTCATCTGTGTGGGTGACCAACTGGCCACTGGCATTGGCGATCTGGCCGACCACGGCGCGGGCGTTGCGGTTGCCCTCGCTGACCTCCTCGATCCCCTCGGCCGAGGTGCCGACACCGGCGGCGGCTTCCTGGGCGCTGCGCGCGATCTCGGAGGTCGCGGCATTCTGCTCCTCCACCGCGGCGGCCACCGTGGTGGCAATGCCGGTGACGTTCTCGATCGCCTGGCGGATGCCATCGATGGCCTTCACCGTCTCCTGGGAGATGCCCTGCATCTCGCCGATGCGCTGACCGATGTCCTCGGTCGCCTTGGCCGTCTGGGTCGCCAGGTTCTTGACCTCGCTGGCGACCACCGCAAAGCCCTTGCCCGCTTCGCCCGCACGGGCGGCCTCGATGGTGGCGTTCAGCGCCAGCAGGTTGGTCTGCTCGGCGATATCCGAGATCAAGCTCACCACCTCGCCGATCTTCTCCGCCGTCTCGTTCAGGGCGCCGACGGTCTCCGTGGTGCCGGCCGCCTGGTCGCCGGCCTGCGAGGTCAGGTCGTTGACTTCGTTCACCTGACGGGTCACCTCACCGATGGTGGAGGACAGCTCCTCCGCGGCGCTGGCCACCGACTGCACGGCATTCGAGGCTTCCTGGGTCGAGCCGGCAACGCGGGCCGAGGTTCCCTCGGTCTGCTCGACGAGTCCGGACACGCTGCCCGCCTCGCGATCCAGAGCCGCGCTGGCCTCGCGCACCGCCTCGACGATGCGGCCGACATCGCTCTCGAACTGCTCGGCCAGGTCCTGCAACGCCGCCTTCTTCTCCGCTTCGGCGCGGCGCTCGGCCTCCTGCTGCTCGGCGCGCAGTCGTTCGTTCTCCTCCAGACCCGCGCGGAAGACCTCCAGGGTGCGGGCCATCTCGCCCAACTCGTCGGATTTCTCCTGATAGGGAACCTCGACCGTCTCGTTGCGCGACATCCGCTGCATGATGGCGGCCAACCGTGGGATCGGCTGCAGCATGATGCGGAACAATCCCCAGGCAGCGGCCGCCGACAGCAGCAGCAGCACGACGGCGGAGCCGGCGAGGCCCAGCGTCATCTTATCCAGAACGGCAATGACCTCTGCCTTCAACACGCCGGCATAGAGAATACCGATGACCTGGTCGTCCGGGCTGAAGATCGGCTTGTAGATGGTGTAGTAGTCCTGCCCCAGGATGTTGGCCTCACCCATGAAGGTCTCGCCCCGCATCATGGCGGCGTGCACGATACCGGTCTTGCCCAGCGGCGTGCCGACGGCACGCTGGCCGTCCGGCTTGATGATGTTGGTGGTGCGGCGCCAGAAGTCCCCGTCCTCCGGCTGAAAGGCGAACACCGTCGCCGTCTCGCCGGTCATATCTCCGACCTGGTCGATCACCAGATGGTGAAGAAACTCGGGAATCTCCCGCATGATCAGCTTGGAGACATTGCCGGCGTCGTCGTACGCGGCCTCGAAGGAGCTGTAGTTCTGCTCCATGATCATCGCCGCGATGCGCAGGCTCGCGGATTGGCGATCGATCACTTGGCGCTCGATCTCACGATTGAGCTGAAAGATGGTAACAGCGCTGACCGCGGCGATGGACAGCGCGATCAAACCGATGGTCAGCAGCGTCGTACGCGCCGTCAAACGCAGACGAGCGAGCGGGTTGAGCGTCATCGGGATTTCTCCAGAGGCCGTTGAAAAAACTCAACTGATCCCTCCACTAATGCGGTAAATCCCTTTCAGAATGTTTAATTCACGCAGAACACCCGCTATTAGAGAACTGCTGTCGCTTTTGGTCTCCAGAGTCTATACAGCGGCGCGTTCCACTACAGCATTGAGCAGAACGTTAAGACCCGGTAACTGGTCTTCCAGCGTTGTATCCTCTTTTTCGTTGTGAGTGATGCCGCCCTTGCAGGGCGTAAAGATCAAGACGGTCGGGCAGAGCTTGGACAGGTTGTAGGCATCGTGCCCGGCCTGACTCGGCAGCTCCAGCAGCGGCACCTCTAGCCGGCCGGCCGTCTCGCGCACCAGCGTCAGCAGGTCGGGGTCGAAGGCCAAGTCGCCGAAGGTCCAGTCTTCCGCCACCTCGATGCGGCACTGGCTGCGCCGGGCCGCCTCGGGCAGCGCGGCCCGGATTTCCGCTTCCATCTTGGCGGTCGTGTCCGCATCCGGGCTGCGAAAGTCGACGAACAGCCGGGCCTCGTCGGACAGGATGCCGGGCTTGTTCGGCCAGGCCTCCAGCCGTGCCACGGTGGACTTGCCGTCGCACCAGGAATACCGCCAGCCAACCTCGTTCACAGCGACCGCGGCCATGGCGGCGCCCACGATGGCATTCTGGCGCAAATGCATGGCGGTCGGGCCGGAGTGGGCGTTCTCGCCGTCAATTTTTAGAATCATGCCGCGCGCCACGTAGGCGCCCGTGACCAGGCCGACCTGGAAGCCTTCGGCCTCCAGCCGCGGCCCCTGTTCGATATGAATCTCAAAATAGCTGTCCAGAGCGCGTCCACCGACCGGCGCCGGGCCTGAGTAGCCGATCCGATCCAGCTCCGCTCCCACTGTCGCGCCGGTATCGTCTTCGCGCGCCAGGGCCCACTCCAGCTCCCGCAGCCCCGCGAAGACGGCGGAAGACAGCATCGGCGGCGTGAAGCGTGCGCCCTCTTCGTTGGTCCAGTTGACGACCTCGACCGGTCGCTGCGTCTCTATGCCCAGATCGTCCAGACTGCGCAGCACCTCCAGTCCGCCCAGGACACCGACGATACCGTCGAAGCGCCCACCGGCGGCCTGGGTGTCCAGATGGCTGCCGATCAGTACCGGCGGCAAACTCTCATCGCGGCCGGGACGGCGCGCGAAGAGATTGCCCAGACGGTCCACCGTGACGCCGTAGTCGGCCTCCTCACACCAGGCAATGAAGCGGTCGCGCATCTCGCGGTCGGCATCGCCCAGAGCCAGGCGCCGCAGCCCCCCTTCCGGGCCGGTGCCGATAGCAGCCGAAGCCGAGATGGTTTCCCAGAAGCGCGAGCCGTTGACGGACAGGTTGGTGCGCGATGCGACGGACACGGGGAACAGCCTCCAACAAAAGATGATTCCAGAACGGCCGGCAGTCTGCCGGAGCCGTCGCGTCACGGCCAGACCCTGAACACATGCGACATTTTGAATGCGATTGATCTCGATCAACGTCGCATCGCGGCCGCAGCGCCAAGGTCGCCGCCGGTCGACAACCGCCGGCCCTCACCCGCCGGCCAGCCGACCCACCACCATCGACCCATCAGCAATCCGATAAGGAGAGTCCAGCGATGCGCTTCGCAATCCCGACCGGCCGCGGCTTGCCGGCCCTGGCCACAACCTTCTTGGCTGCAGTCGTCCTTGCCGCCGCTGTTGCCCTGCCCCAGAGCGCCCGCGCCGAGGACCAGACGGTGACGCAGATGCTCACCGTCGTGACGGCCTCCGACAGCGAGACACAGGCCATGGCACTGGTGCTGTCCAACCAGGTTGCCGCCAAGGGCAGTCAGGTTGACCTACTGCTGTGCGGGTCCGCCGGCGACATCGCCCTCGATACGCCGCCGGAGGCCGCGACCGAGACGATCACGCCGACCGGCATGACGGTTCGCAGCCTGCTGGAGGCTCTCATGGCCAAGGGCGCGACAGTGGAGGTTTGCGCCATCTACCTGCCGAATCGCACGCTGGACGCCGATGCATTGATGCCGGGGGTCGGCGTTGCCAAGCCGCCGATGGTCGCGGCCAGGATGATCGATCCGGCCTACCGGCTCTTCACCTTCTAGAACGAAACGGCCGGTCGTCGTCCGGCACGGCGCAGGGTCTTAAGGCCACTCTCAGCTCACGGGTCCCTGGCTCAGTTTGCATTTCCCTGGGGTTCGGCGGTGGTCGGCTCCAGGGACGCACAGGGCCAGGTGTCCGGAGCGGCCAATCCCGGCGGCAGCTGCGTGGAGGCATCGCCGCAGGCCTCGGCCAGCTGCGTCGTCGTCAAGCCCTCGACCTTCGAGAGATCGACGCCGCGCAGGTCGGCCATCATGAGAAAGGCCTTGCCAAGCTGTGCATCTGCCAGCGTCGCCCCGCGCAGATCGGCACGCAACAACAGCGCCTCGCGCAGATCGGCGCCCTGCAGCGTCGCCATCTGTAGGTCGCTGCGTTGCAGGTCCGTCTTGGCCAGTGTCGCGGCGGTCAGGTCAGCGCCGTGAAAGTCGCCGCGCGGCAAAATGGCCTTGCCAAGATCGGCGCCCATCAGATTCGCATTGCGGAAGCTGGCGCGCGGCCCTTCGGCCCGGTCGAACAGCGCCTCCCGCAGGTCGGCGTCGTCGAAGACGACGCGGTCGAGCCGTGCACGGGTGAAATCCGCCCCCCGCAGGTCGGCGCCTGCCAGGGTCGAGCGGGAGATCTCTGCCTGCGCGAAAATCATCCCGGTGAGATTACCGTTTCTCAGGTCGAGCGCCTGACGGTTGCAACCCGTCCAATCCACCGCCGCGCCGGGCTCGCGCGAGCAGCCCATCTCGGGGCTCCATTGCCGCACCGCCACGGCAATGGCCGCCGCAGCCGCCAGTGCTACGACGAATCCAATGGTCACAGGCCGCATCGAAACTCCCTCGTCAATCCTGCATAGGGCACCGTTTTCGGCACCAGAGTAGACATGGTGCCGGAAGAGCCGCACGTCAGCGACGTGGATTACAGAAGTTTTACAAGTTCATGGGTGCAACCGACTCTATCACCCTGCGCCCAATAGCAAGATCACAATGCCGGCCACCAGGGCAGCGATTCCCAACAGTTCCACAGCCGTTGAGCGTTCCTTGAAGGCAAGCCAGGAAGCCCCCAGCGTGAAGATCAGCTCGACTTGGCCGAGCGCGCGCACGTAAGCGGCGTTTTCCAGGGTCATGGCCGTAAACCAGCCAATGGAGGCAGCCATGCCCGCCGCGCCCACCCAGCCCGAAACGCGCCAGCTTGCCAGTACCGCCCTCAACTGCTCCGGCCGCCGCCAGGCGAGCCAGGCACCCATGGCCAGGGTCTGCAGCCCCAGAACCCACGCCAGGGTGGTTGCCGCCTGGACGTTGGCACCGACCGGCTCCAGGGACAGGCTGGCGGCACGGTAGCAGACGGCCGAGAACGCGAAACCGGCTCCGGACGCCATGCCCAGCAGCGCCGCCGGCTGCAGCCAGCCCGTGAAGAGTTGGTGCCAGCTTGCCTGTTGTCGCTTGAGAGAGATGGCGATCACCCCGACCAGCGACACGGCGATGCCCAGGGCGGCCAAAGGACTCAAGCCATCGCCGAGCAGAATCAGGCCAAAGACCGCTGCCTGAACCGTGTCCGTCTTGGAATAGGCCGTGGCCACCGCGAAATTGCGGTGGCTGAAGGCCTCGATCAGGCAGACGGTCGCCGCGATCTGTGCGGCTCCTCCTATGACGACGTAGGCCAGGAACACGCCCTGGATATCGGGCACGGCGACTCTCGTCACCTCCGCCGAAACCAGCAAATAGCCGACAGCGAGCGGCCAGGCGTAGACGAAGCGCGCGAAGGCGGACCCCAAAGTGCCTAGATCGTCCTTCAGACGCTTCTGCAGCGCCGAGCGCAGATTCTGGAAGAAGGCACCTCCCAGGGTCCAAAGGATCCAGGCCTCCATCAGGCTAAGGCTGCCCGGATGCAGGAGCGGAACGGACCCTTGTGGAGCCGAAGGGCCTCTCCCCAAAGCCGCCGACCTCAGACACTCCGGTAGCTCCCGCGCTTACCACGTGCGTCCAGCCAGGCCGCAAAGGCCTGAGGCTCGTAGACTTCGGCCAGCCATCGCCGCAGCGGCATCTCGGGGCCGCGGTGGCTCTGCCAATAGATCAGAAACTGACGCAGCCAACGTTGCTGCTGCTTTGGAATATGCAGATAGGGCCAGGCCGTCAGATGCCGCCGCGCGGCCGGGAAGCACTCGGGGCCCTCGCGGTCGATGAGGTAAAGGAAGGAGGCGAAGCCCGTGCGATCGGCACCGCCGGAACACTTGATCAAGGCCGGCGCTTCGATCGCATCGAAGGCATCCATCAAGGCCTGCAGTTCGGCAGGTCGCGGAAGCCGGCGTGAGTTGAGCGGGACATCCAGAAAGGCAACGCCGCGCGTGCGGCAGGCCTCTGCCTCCGCGGTGTACCAGGCCTCCGTCGGGTTCTCGCCGCGCAGATTGATCACCGTGCGAAAACCGTAGAGATCCAGGATCAGCGCCGTGTGTCGACCGTAGAACTGGGCCGAACGCGCCAGACCTTCATCGACCCAATGCAGGTTTGACAAACGCGCCACCGCCCAGCCGCCGGCGCGGCGGAGCAGGGTGGGACGCGGCCGCAACGACGAGGGATTCGAAAGGCGCTCACTCATGACCGGCGAGACAAAACGCGAAGCCGCGCCGGAAGGCAAGTCTCTGATCTTGCGACACGCGTCGAACCGCTCGAGACCCGTGGCGCTAAAGCCAGCGACTCGGCATCAGGGCGTCTTCGTAGGGAAAGCGCGACAGGCGCTCGATGCCGGTCTCCGTGATCAGTAATTGTTCCTCGAGCTTGACGCCCTCCGCCCCGCCCTCTTCGCCGATATAGCTTTCGATACAGATCGTCATCCCCGGGGAGAAGCTTCCGTCGTAGCCTCCACCCTGGTCGTTGTCCTCGACATAGCCGCAATGCGGATACTCGTCACAGAGCCCTACCCCGTGGGCGATTACCGAGTAGCGGTTGGGCTGACAGGATTCCGGCAGCCTCCAGGACCGCTCGGCCAGTTCGGAGAAGCGCAGACCGGGCCGCAGCAGGGCGATGTTGGTCTCGATCTGCTCGCGGGCCAGACCGTAGAGGCGTTTCTGCTCGGCCGTCGCCGTCACCTCGCCGCAGAGAAAGCTGCGCGAGATGTCGGCGCAAAGGCCATCCGGCCCGATCAGGTCGGTGTCGAAGCTGACAAGTTCGCCGGTTGCAATGATCTTGTCGGAGCACTCTTGGAACCAGGGGTTGGTGCGCCGGCCGGAGGTCAGCAGGCGCGTCTCGATCCATTCGCCGCCGCGTGCGATGTTCACCTGATGCAGATGCGACCAGAGTTCGTTCTCCGTCATGCCCGGGGTCAGCACCGCGCGCATCCTGGCCATGCCTTCCTCGGCCACGGCCAGCGCGCGGCGCATGGCGATCAGCTCATCCGGCGACTTGATCAGTCTTGCCTGCTCGCAGACCTGCTGCCCGTCGAAGATTTCGATGCCTTCGCGGCGCAGGGCATCGACCCCCAGCGGTTCGCACTTGTCGAGGGCCAGTCGCCTGTTGCCGCCGCCATGGGCGCGCAGCAGTTCGGCAATCTCCTGCGCCCAAAGCACCGCCCGCGCCGGTCCGTGCTCGCCTGCGATGAAATAGAACCAGCTCAGGGCCGGGCGCACCTCATCGACGATTTCGATGCCGTTCGACAGATGCAGCCCGCCATGGAAGTCGAAGACCACCACCGGCCCTTCCGTCGGCACGAAGGCATAGCGCACCGCATTGTGCAGCGCCCAGACCTGCATGTTGGTGGTGCCGGTCGCGTAGCGGATGTTGATCGGGTCGTAGACCAGCAGCCCGGCATAGTCGCGCGCGCGCAGTTCCGCGCGCAGCCGCGCCAGCCGATAGGCGCGCAAGGCGACCGCATTCGGCGCCGCGCTGTCTCGGTGGAGGCCGGAGGGAATGTCGGTCTGCTTATCAGCTCGAGCGTCGGGCTCAGGGGCCAGAGACATGCGATGGCTCCAAAGTGCATCCCACCGCGCAGTTTGGTGCAGCGGACACAACGTCGCTCTCTCAGATTCGACGGCGAGGGTCGTCTTTGAGCAACTCTCCTTCTATGCGGCGCGCTTACCCATAAGGCGTATTTTTGATACACTGTTCGTTATTTACGTGTGCCAACGAATTGAGGGAGGGGAACGATGTTCAAAGTGCTCTCGATCGACGGCGGCGGTATCCGTGGAACCATTCCGGCTGTGCTGCTCGAGCAGCTGGAGCGCGATACCGGTAAGGCCGTCTCGGAACTCTTCGATCTGGTGATCGGCACCTCAACCGGCGGGATCCTGGCAGCCGGCCTGACGGTGCCGAAAGGCAACGGCAAACCCAAGTTTGGCGCCGAAGACATGGTGGCGCTCTACGCCGAGCGCGGGCGCGAGATCTTCCACCGCTCCTTTTGGGACGGCATCACCTCGCTTGGAGGTGTGGCCGACGAGCAGTACGGCGCCAAACCCCTGGAGAAACTGCTCAGGCAGTATCTCGGCGACAAGACGCTGACCGACTGCCTGAAACCGGTGATGATCACCAGTTACGACATCGAGCGGCGCGAGCCCTACTTCTTCAAGACCCGGCGAGCGGCCGACAGCCAGGATCGCAACCACTATCTGCGCGATGCCGCCCGCGCCACCTCGGCCGCCCCGACCTACTTCGAACCGGAGCCGGTCAAGAGTCTGGCGCGACGCCCGACGCGGCGCGTGCTCATCGACGGCGGTGTCTTCGTCAACAATCCGGCGCTCTGCGGCTTCGTCGAGGCCATGGCGATGGGCCAGAAACCGGAGAAAATCCTCGTCGTCTCCCTCGGTACCGGCGTCGCCACGCGCAAAATCCCTTATGAGGAAGCCAAGGACTGGGGGATGGTTGGCTGGCTGCGACCGATCCTTGGCGTAATGATGGACGGTCAGGCGGACTCCGCCGACTACCAGTTGCGCGAGCTCCTGCCCGACGCGACAGCCGGCAACAAACAGCGCTACTTCCGCTTCGACACCGAGTTGGATCTCGCCCTCGACGACCTGGATGCCGCCAACGCGGCGAACATTGCCGCCCTCAAGGCGGAAGCGGCCCAGATCTTGACCGACCAAGCCGCCGAGTTCGACTGTTTGAAAACGCTGCTAGCCTGAAGTCAGTATTCTTGGCTTTACTTTCCTGACATAATTACACTGACGAAAGAGCCTTTGTGTAACGCTCGGATTTTCGTTTCAAGCGATCGCATAATCTGTATGAATGGAATATCAGATAGAAAATTAGTTGCTCATCAAAATATCACTGAAATATAAGCATCTCATCACGCAGCAAGAAATACAGATTTAAACAGAAAAATGAACTCAATAGAATTGACTACAGTTATAATTGCATGGCTAGGGCCAATTATTTTTGGATTCCTAGTATTTTTAGCTCGTCATTCAATTACATCATGGATAAATAGTAAGATAAAAATTCAAACTGATAAAGAAATTGAGGTTTTTCGAAATCAAATCATTGAAGAAAAGGAAAAAATTAAGACACTGCAAAATCATATTCTTTCTGGGCATTCGAATAGGCAGTCCATAATTGAAAATCGGCGCATCGAAGCTGCTACTAAAATATGGAAATCAATAAATGATCTTGCACCGTATCGAAGATGTGCTGAATTTTTACAATCAATCAATATAGATGTAGCGGCTGAACATGCACCCAGTGATAGCAAGATCCGCACATTCTTCGAGCTGCTAGAAAAATCCGCAGGTTTGTCTAACGCAGACTCCATATACCCAGCCACAGATGAACTGTTCGTCTCGCCAAAAACCTGGGCTTTTTATAGAGCCTATCAGACAATAGCAGTAAATTCATTCTTTATTATTTCTGCACTCAAGACAGGATTAGACCCTCGAAAACTAATTAACTTCGATGAGATTTGCATGCTAGCTAAAAAAACCCTTCCCCATCAGGCTGCTTTTATAGATCAGCATGGACCGTCAAGTGTATACTTTCTACTTGATGAAATCAAAGACAAACTTCTTGTTCAATTGCGATCAGAGATAGGTGGAATAGATAATGACCAGGAGAAACTTAAGTACGCAACTGAAATAATAAGATCCGCTGACGCCGCATCAAAGTCCCTCAATAAGAGAGATCTTAGCGCTTCAATTAAAGTACCAGAAAGTATAGAGTCCGAAATTCACCTCCAATGAAGATTTGAAGATTTAAGAGCAGCCTCCCACCGCTCTACGAGCATCAGACGCTCGGGCGGCTGCTTCTCAACACGGCGAACATCGCCGCCCTCAAGGCGGAGGCGGCCCAGATCTTGACCGACCAGGCCGCCGAGTTCGAGCGCATGATCGAGCAGCTGAAATCCTGAGGTGAACCTCTGCCTCTGGCGAACTTACGCCGCCTCCGGCATTCGCTCGGCGAGACTCGGCCGCGACCGTATCTCTTTTTCCCAGCGCTTTACCTGCTTGAGGTCGTCAGGCAGTGCCTTGTTCATGATGTCGCAAACGAACAGCACCGCCATGCCAGTGATATCCGCGATGGTAAAGCTGTCGCCGGCAATGAAGGGCCGGCCGTCCGCCAGTTCGCGGTCCAGCCATGCCCAGGCCCGGTCGAAGACACGCATCTCCGCCGCCGCATAGTCGGGATTCTGCTCCACCTTGTCCGCGAAGAACGCGAAGGTATGGCGCGCGACGTTGCCGATCGGTCCAAAGACGTGGATCTCCATGCGCCGGTTCCACATCTCGATGAGGCCCTGTTCGTAGGCGCTCTCGCCCATCAATCTTGGCGTGGGATACAGCTCCTCGAAGTATCGGCAGATAGCGACACTTTCGGTCAGAATACGCCCGCCATCGAGTTCGAGCACAGGCAACTCCCCCAGGGCATTGAGAGCCAGGAACTCGGGCGTCCGCGTCCCGCCGCCCATGACGTCCACAGTCTGCCGCGACACCTCGATGCCCTTCTCGGCGAGAAAGACCTGAACGCGCAGCGTATTGGGGGTCTTTGCATCGTAGAGCTTCATGATCTGTCACTTCCTGCAGTGGTTTCGAATGTCGTCTCTGGCACGTTAATGAACTATGTGGTTGACTATCAGCCGGGAAATCTTTAGTCAACCATATAGTTCAGTTTTTAGGAGAAGCCGTGTCCGATCTCGACCGAACCTTTGCCGCCCTCAGCGACGGGACGCGACGCGCCATCGTTGCGCAGCTCGCCGAAGGGGAAAGCTCGCTTTCCGATCTGGCCGAGCCTTTCGACATGTCGCTGACGGCGGTCTCCAAACATGTCCGCGTTCTCAACGAGGCGGGACTCGTCAGCGTCAGCAAGCGCGGACGCACACGCTATTGCCGGCTGGAGGCAGAGCCCATGAAGGACGCGTCGGACTGGCTGGACGACTATCGCAAGTTCTGGATCGATCGGTTCGACGCTCTTGCCCGCTATCTGCATGAGGAGACGTGACGATGCACTTTCTGCAAAGTGAGGTCGGGATCGATCCCATTGTCGTCGAAGGTCTCTTCCGGGCCCCCTTGGCCCGCGTCTATCGGGCCTGGACAGACCCCGAGCAGCTCGTCAAGTGGTTCGGCCTCAGGGCGGGGGCGATGGTCTCAGCCAGCGTCGATCTGCAGGTTGGCGGCCAATGGCGCTTCGTGATGCACGAGGATGACGAGAGCCGAGCCAGCCTTCAGGGAACCTACAGCGTCGTGGAGACCGAGAAGCGCCTCTGCTTCACCTGGAGCCACCTGCGCGAACACGCCGATGGCCGCCGCGAGGAGACGCCGCACTCCACTGTCACCGTCACCTTCCGAGCCGAAGGCGCCGCCACGCACGTTCATCTGCGTCACGAGGGCATTCGCGCAGCGGACGGCCGCAAGGGCGTCGGCGGCGGATGGGAAGCCTCCTTCCGGTCGCTCGCCGACTTGCTGGCCAACACGCCGGTCCCGGCGACCTCTCGCACGTCCTGAACGGGAGGGCGATGCGGTCGATCCTAAACTTCGACGGCGAAGACCTCGCCGCTGCCCAGGTCACGGATGCGGTCAACGCGGGTACCGTCCCAATGGTAACCGAGATGGCGGGACTGGACCGGGATTGGAATCCTGTCGGGCCAGAAGACCGCGATGCAGTCGCCGCCGGGATAACGCACGCTGGGATAGGCAATGCCGTTCGAGCCCGCTGCGCGCAGCCGCGCGCCCAGCATCTGCGACGGGCCGTAGTCGTCCGGGTCCAGACAGTCGGCCCAGGCCTCGGCGCCGCGGATATCGTGCAGTTCCCGATCGATGGCGCCGATCAGTTCCCGGAAGTCGGAGCTCCAGCCGGGCGCTTCCTCGGTTGCGGCCATGAACCGGCTATGGTGGTGGATGGTCTCGAACAGAGCCACCTCGAAGCGGTCGCCGGCGTAGTAGACGCCGTAGCTGCCGTCGGAAAAACGGCTGCGGCGATCCCGCGAAACATGCACGAAGGGCGCCATCAGCCAGGTCGCGCCGCGCCCCGCCACACGGCGCGACGGCGGCACCAGGTCAAGCAGGCCGACGGACTCGGCGAGGCGCGGGTTGGTCTTGCTCTCGGCACTGGCAATGGCCTCCCAGTCGGCCGGGTCGGCGATGTCCTCGAACAGGTCGATGGGCGGAAACCGGGAGCGAATGATGCGGTGAGTCTTCGGCCAAACCACCCTGGCCAGTGGCGGGCCCTCGGCCGTCACCAGGCGCCCCGCTCCGCATCCAGGTAGCTTCGCACCCGCATCAGGTCTGTCAGTTCGCCCTCGAGCATGATCTCCAAGGCTGAGCGCCCACCGAAAGCCGCGTTCGGCTTCGTTACCCAGACATAGCCGCGGTCCGACTCGCGGAAAATCAGACGCAGGGCCTTGTGAATACCCATCAAATTCGACAGGCGCGCCTTGAGATCTCGCGGCAGTCGCCCGGCGCCGCCCGACTTCCAACGCGCCCAGGTGCGTGGCGAGAGCCCGCCGAGCAGAATGCAGGCCTGGCTGTCCGTGACCCCCCATCGCTTGAAGAGGTTGGGCACCGCCCGCGCCATGGCCGCAGCCTCCGCATCGGAGATCGCGGAACGCTCGGGCAAAGCCGGACTGCTGTCGAGGAGTCGAAGTTCTGGCATCACGCCATCCTATGCCGTTTGACAGAATATATGGATCTATCTGCCAATTTGCAATCCAAGACCTGGGCCCGTTCCGTGCCTAGGCCGGCTTCCAGCCTCCAGACCTGATGAATGCGGAAGCAAGAGATTTCGTCTTGCGGATAAACGGCGAGTCATCGCGATACCGCAACGAGACTCACGCATAAAAAGAATACAGAGCCTTATATTCTATAAATTCTCGAAAACCCATTGAAGTACACAATATTAACCAAAATATCCGTAGCGGGATTTACCGCAGAGAAAGATTCGACAGGCATCGTCACTGCCTCATTATTTTGAGGAAGCGGAACAAGCTTGTCGGATTCATTCGCCAACCGTCGTTCAAACGGCAACGCAGAGGCACTCTCGGTCCTGATGCGGACGGCGACCGCTACGCTGTGTCTTCTGATCGCCGTGCATGTCTTGCGCGATCGCTTCCAAGGCTTGAACCTCGACGCGACCTTCGCGCAGGTCGCCGGGGTTTCTCTGCCGACGGTTCTTCTCGGCATCCTCTTGACTGCCGTCAGCTATGCCGCCATCGCCTCCTACGATGTTCTCGCCTTCGGTCTGATCGGTCGGCGGCTGCCCCTGCGGGATCTTTTGCGCTCCGGTGTCGCCGCAACCGGCCTGGGGCAAGCGCTCGGGTTCGGGCTGCTGGTTGGCAGCTTTGCGCGCTGGCGCATTCTGCGCGACCAGGGGATCACCCCCAGGGACGCCGCGGCGGCCTCGGCGCTCGTCACCTCCGGTTTTCTTCTGGGATTGGCGGTTGTCTTTGCTGCCATGACTTTGCTGGCGAGCGGGTCGGTGGCGGCGATCGCCGGCCTCTCGCAGCCCGAAGTGATAGCCGCCGGCTTGTTGATCCTGGCGGTCTATGCCCTGCTCCTCTCGACGCGAGGCGTCGAGCTGTCGCTCTTCGGGCGCAAGATTTCGCTTCCCAGTCAGAAGCTGATGCTGCGGCAAACGTTTCTCGCAGCACTCGACGTCCTCCCGGCAGGCTTTGCTCTCTGGGTCTTTCTGCCGGCGGAGGTCGAAGCGAGTCTCGGCGTCGTTCTGATTGCCTACATCGCCGCCTTGGGCGCGGGTTTGTTGTCGAACACGCCTGGCGGAATCGGTGCCTTCGAAGGCGTCTTCCTGATCGCCCTGCCTGAGGCCCCGGTCGAGTCCGTGCTTGCCGGGATCATCTGTTTTCGCCTGATCTACTTCGGGCTGCCCTTCTGCCTCGGTCTTCTGTTGCTGACCGATGCCGAGCTGGGCGCTGGCCGCGCACGCCCAACGACTGCAGCCCTTGAGCAAGCCCGGCGTCTGACGGCACGGCGACATGCGTCTGTGCGCTCATCATGGGCACCCGCGGCTCCCGCCCTTGTTTCGGAGGCGCCCCTTATCGCGCAGGCCGTTGCAACAAGCGACCGAGCAGAGGCCAATCTGGCCTTTCTGGGCGACAAGCGCTTCGTCTTTTCCAAGCACGCAGCCGGCTTCGTGATGTTCGGCCAAAGTGGTCGAACGCTGGTCGCGATGGGTGATCCTGTTGCGCCCCGCAGCTCTTGGCCCGCACTGATCGAACGCTTCCGTGACCATGCGGATGAGCTCAGATCGCGCGACGCGGTTTTCTACAAGATCGGACCGGACGCGGCTGCGATCTGCCGCGCACAGGGACTGCGTACCGATTGCATCGGCCACGAGGCCGTCCTGGACCTGAAAGCCTTCGATCTCGCCGGGTCCAAGCGGAGAGACCTGCGCCGCAAAACGCGCCAGGCCGAGAAAAGCGGTGTCGAGATTTTGCAGCACGCGCCCGGCCAGGCACCCTTGCAGGCGCTGGCAGAGGTCGCGCGGATCTGGCGCGAAAGCAAACACGGGCGGGAGCGGTCTTTTTCCACCGGCCATTTCGATCCGGCCTACATCGCCCGCTTCCCCATCTTCGAAGCCAGACAGAACGGACGCTCTTGTGCCTTTATCAGCCTCTGGGTCAGCGGCGACGGATCGGAATGGGCGCTCGACTTAATGCGTAACCGCGCCGACGTGCCGGCCGGCACGATGCATGCCTTGATCGTCGCAGCCGCGATGGCGGCCAAAGCCTCTGGGGCTCTGCGCTTCAATCTCTGCATGGCCCCGCTGAGCGGACTCGAAGAGAGCACGTCCCGGGTCGAGCGGATCGGCACCGCCATCTACCGTCACGGCGCCCGCTTCCACAGTCTACAGGGGCTGCGGCAGTTCAAGTCCACCTTTCGACCCGATTGGGAACCGCGCTACCTGGCCCGCCGCCCCGGCCCGGCACTGATTGGAGCTGCCGTCGCTGCCTACCGCCTCTGCCGGAAGGGTCCCGGCGACCGGCAGACCGCCGGGATGCGGCATCCGCAACAGTTAGCCCACCTCCCCCTCTATCGCGGGGAGGCGGAAGGCGGCGGAGACACGAATGGCCCTGTTGAGGCCCACGTCGAGCAGGCCCAAGTCTAACCTGTCTCAGGACAGCTATTGCTCATTGATATAGGTGTTTATCTTCGACGCCTCCGCGCTCTGCAGAGTGCGAAGGCGTCGATCCTATTGAAACGACTTGCCGTCGAGAGGATCGCGGCGAGACGATCATCCGTCTGACAGATTGGCCTTTGGCAGATCGTCCGCCGCACCCCACTCGGACCAGGAGCGGTGGTAGGTCCGCACCTTCGAGTAGCCGAGCAGACGCAAGGCGAAGTAGCTGTGAGATGAGGCCAAGCCGTTCTGGCAATGCACCACGATATTGTCGTCCGGCGTTACGCCCAGCGCCTCGAAGTGAGCGCGCAGGTCGTCTGCCGACTTCATGGTTCCATCGCTGTCCAGGTTAGCCTTCCAAGGAATGTTCTGCGCCCAGGGAATGTGGCCCTCGGCAAAAGCGGCGCTCGGCCGAACGTCGATGACAAGGGTTTTCGCATCGTTCTGCCGCTCGAGAATCCAGTCGGCCGTTGCGTGGCGCCGCGGCGTCAGAGCCGGCGCAAACCGGTTGGTCGCACCATCGCCCGGCGTTACGGCTTGGGACTTCCCGGTCTCGAGCGTTTGGCCGGCTGCCGTCCAGGCCTGCACCCCGCCGTCGAGCAGCCCGACATGGCGATGCCCTAGGTACTCCAGGAGCCAAAAGATACGCGCAGCGTGGAAACCGCCCTTGTCATCGTAAACGACAACGTCAGCCTCTGCCGATACGCCCAAGTTCCCCAGCAGCTCTGCAATCTCGTCCAGAGGCCGCAAGGCGCCTTCGACAGGAGAATCCGGGTCGGCGACGGCCTGGGGATCGAGTTGGCGCGCCCCTGGAATATGGCCTTTGGTAAAGGCTTCAACCGGTCGGATGTCCAGGATTACGAGAGGGCGCGATGCTGCGCTGCCCGTTTCGGCCGCCCCCGCGCCTCGTGAAGCGATCGTCTCGGCTGAAACGAGCAGCTGCGGGTTGGCATAGGTCTCCGCCGCCGCTGGAGCCGCGACAGCCATAGCTGTGCAAAGCGTCAAGGCGCGCAAATACGTTGCAAACATGCGAGTCTCCCTCGGTTGTATGTCAAGGCGGTTAGGACGGCTGCGGTACGATGCGCAGATAGGGTCTCGGCGCTGTCCAGCCGTCGGGAAACGCGGCACGTGCGGCCTCTTCGGAAAGCGAGGGCAGGATGATCACATCCTCGCCTTGTCTCCAGTTCGCCGGCGTCGCAACCTTGTGCCGCTCTGTCAGTTGCAGGGAATCGATGACCCGCAGGATCTCGCCGAAGTCCCGTCCGGTGCTCATCGGGTAGGTGATCATCAGCTTGATGGTCTTGTCGGGTGCGATCACGAAGACGTTTCGGACGGTCTGGTTGTCCGCCGCCGTGCGTCCCTCGGCCTCTGTACCGGCGGAGGCGGGAAGCATCCCGTAGAGCTTTGCAACCGACAGGTTCAAATCGGCAATCAAGGGATAGCAAGGCGCAAGTCCCTGCGTCTCCTCGATGTCTTTCGACCATCGCTCGTGGGCTTCCAGCGGATCGACGCTGATGCCGATCACTTTGACGCCCCGCCGTTCGAACTCCGGCATCAGACGAGCCATTGCGCCCAGCTCGGTCGTGCAGACAGGGGTAAAGTCCTTAGGGTGCGAGAAGAATACGCACCAGGACTCTCCGAGCCATTCGTGAAACTGGATCCGGCCTTCGGTCGTGTCCGCGCTGAAGTCCGGTGCGATATCGCCAAGAGACTTTCGCATTGCTTTTCTCCAATTCGCCTTTCGCATTTGGTGAAGTCCGTCTCGCAGCACTGCCATCGTCCCGGTCAGCCAGAATCCCGAACGGCCCAATCCCGAACGGTACTGCCGGTGATGTCGCGAGGCTGCGATGGAGAGAGTTACAGGTTTCGAAAACCGAAAAACCTGAAAGAAACCGAAAGGTTTTCTGAAAATTTCCGAAAGCAACTCGGTGAAAGCCGCGAGTCTAGCGCTGCGACCTAGCTGGTGTGCCGTGCAGCCTGGCGATCAGTAAAGACGGAGGTACTCCTCAGGTCCTGGGCCTCGGCCAACGAAAGGTCAGGACAGGGCGCGACCGGCTCAAAGCCCGAGACAAGCGCAACCAAACGCAGCCTGTTCGCGAAGACGTCTTCAAAGCACCAGTCACCGAGCCTTCGCTCGATCGGTTCAGCGACTCAAGGCCGACGCCAATGATGCAAAACGGCGCTCGGCTTTCAGCCCTGCGAGTGCCGGCTCTACGGTCAACAGGTCGCCATGGCGCCACCCGCCGTCGACGAGTTGCTCCAGACGCGAGAGCGCAGCCGAGACATCGCCAGTCTGGGCAAGAGCCACCATCAGGTAATACTGGACGATACTGCGCGCGGCACTTGCCGTCTCGACTGCGACGCAGGCTTCCTCCTCGCGTCCCAGGAGGGCCAGCAAGAGAGCGCGCAAAGAAAGTGCCCTGGGCTCGAAAGGGTCGGCGGCCAGCCGGGCCTCGACACGGGCCAATGCCTGTGCAGCCAGCGCAACGCTTCGGCAGGGATCCTGGAGCGCATGGGCCGCCCGGGCCGCCAGCCCCAGGGCCTGATAGTCGTCCGGCCGCAATTCGGCGGCCCGCTCCGCCACGGCCGCCGCGGCCCGTTGCTGGCCCATCGCGAACAATGTGCAGCTTGCGAGAAAATGGGAATCGAAGTCGTTCGGGTCCCGGGCGAAGGCGCGGCCGAAAGCGTCGCATGCGGCGTCGTTCGCGCCAATCGCATAGAGCGCAAAGCCCTCGGCCGCATGGCAGTAGGCGAGATCAGGACGCAGGCGGCGCCCCGTCTCTGCCGCCTGCGCGGCGATAGAGAGGCTCGTGCCATCGCCGCGATAGAGTTGGCGGTAGCAGGCAGCGACGGCATGATGGGCGTAGGCCAATGCGAAGCCGGGTGCCAACTCGCAAGCGGCACGGCTCAGTTCCTCCGCTTGCTCCACGTTGTTGCGATCGCCTCGCGCGCGCAGCCGCCGTGCGTCCTGAATCAGCGTGTAGGCCTCGAGCGCGATGGTCTCCTCAGATACCCTCGGCGCAGCAGGAGCCTCCTCTACCGCGACCGGAACGGTCAATCGGTAGCCGGCCCGACTCACTGTCTCGATAATCCGATCTCCGCCACGCTTGTCGCCCAGCGCACGACGCAGCTCCGACAAGGCAGTGGTGACCGACTCCTCTCCCACCGTGACGTCGGGCCAGAGCGCGTCGAGAAAGTCCTCACGCCGCACGACCGCTCCCTCGGCGGCTACGAGAAGGCAAAGCGCCGCCATAGCGCGGGGTGACACACGGCGACGACTGACCCCGTCGCTGATCTCCCGCGCCTTGGGATCGATCCACCGCCTCCCTAGGCGAAAAGCCCCTGTGCGCTCTTCCTGTGGCAGACTCTTTGTATCCTCTGCAAAGATCAGACGCTTCCTGTCCATTGGACAGGACTCTCGACGACCTTCTGTGACCCTTGAGAACGTGGGTGTATATTCCCCGTAAGAGGGAAGGTCGATCACCCGTGAGCAAACGACCGCTGCACAATGTCGTGAGTACGGTCATCCCGTTGAGCACGGCGTTGCGGCGAGCCTCCGTTCCATTGCACGCACGGAAAGACTGGAGGAAAGAGCCTCTTACAATCCTTTGGTCTTAATGAGTCGTCGAGCGACACTCTGGGCGGCCGCCGACATCCGCGGGCGCCTCCATAAGCGAGTTTGCGGACTGCATAGGCCTAGCGGGTGTCCCCTGTATCGCCGTCGGTGATCTGGCACCGTTGACGCCCGGCGCCGCGTCGCTAGGATGCGCCGCCGAACGGGTCTTTAGGTCCCGAACTCTCCTGTCACTTGAGCGAAGGGCGCGCCTAATGGCCTCCTACCAGTACGTCTATTCCATGCAGGGTCTGTCGAAGACCTACCCCGGCGGCAAGACCGTGGTGAAGGACGTGCACCTGAATTTCCTGCCGGGCGCCAAGATCGGCGTGCTCGGCCTCAACGGTACCGGCAAGTCCACGCTGCTGCGCATCATGGCCGGCGAGGATACCGAGTTCAACGGAGAGGCCTGGCCCGCCAAGGAAGCCAAAGTCGGCTACCTGCAGCAAGAGCCGGCGCTGGACCCCGACAAGACGGTCGCCGAGAACGTCATGGAGGGCCTGGGCGGCCTGAAGGCGCTGGTCGACCGCTTCAATGAAGTCAGCAACGCTTTCGCCGAGCCCGACGCCGACTTCGACGCCTTGATCGCCGAACAGGCCGAGCTGCAGGAGAAGATCGACGCGGCCGACGCCTGGGACCTGGACCGCACCATCGAGATCGCCATGGACGCCCTGCGCTGCCCGCCCGGCGAAGCCGCTGTGTCAAAGCTGTCGGGCGGTGAGCGGCGGCGCGTCGCGCTATGTCGCCTGCTGCTGCAGAAACCCGACCTGCTGCTGCTGGACGAGCCGACCAACCACCTGGACGCCGAGTCCGTGGCCTGGCTGGAGCGTCATCTGGAGGAATATCCCGGCACGGTCTGCTGCGTGACCCACGACCGCTACTTCCTGGACAATGTCGCCGGCTGGATTCTGGAGCTCGACCGTGGCCGCGCCATTCCCTACCAGGGCAATTACTCCGGCTGGCTGGAGCAGAAGCGTAAGCGACTCGCCCAGGAGGCCCGCGAGGAGAAGGCGCGCCAGCGCGAGCTGGACCACGAGGCGGAGTGGATCAAGCAGTCGCCCAAGGCCCGCCAGTCGAAGCAGAAGGCACGCATCCAGGCCTATGAGGAACTGCTCAACACCCAGGTGGACAAGGCGCCAGAGGCCGGTCAGATCGTTATCCCGCCAGGCCCGCGCCTTGGCGATCTGGTGATCGAGGCACAGGACCTGCGCAAGGGGTTCGGCAACCATCTCCTGATCGAAGATCTCTCCTTCAAGATCCCGCCCGGCGCCATCGTCGGCATCGTCGGCCCCAACGGTGCCGGCAAGACCACACTGTTCAAGATGATCGTAGGGCAGGAGCAGCCGGACGGCGGCGACCTGCGGGTCGGCGACACGGTGAAGCTGGGCTACGTCGACCAGAGCCGCGACACCCTAGGGGCCGACAACACGATCTGGCAGGAGATTTCCGAAGGCGCCGACGTCATCCCGATCGGCAAGCGCGAGGTCAACAGCCGCGCCTACGTCGGCAGCTTCAACTTCAAGGGACCGGACCAGCAGAAGAAGGTCGGCCAACTCTCCGGCGGTGAGCGTAATCGCGTCCACCTGGCCAAACTGCTGAAATCCGGCGCCAACGTTATCCTGCTGGACGAGCCGACCAACGACCTGGACGTGGACACCCTGCGCGCCCTGGAAGAGTCGCTCCTCGACTTCGCCGGCTGCGTGCTGGTGATCAGCCACGACCGCTGGTTCCTCGACCGTATCGCCACCCACATCCTCGCCTTCGAAGGCGACAGCCAGGTGGTTTGGTACGAAGGAAACTTCCAGGACTACGAAGAGGATAAGAAGCGTCGCCTTGGCGACGCCGCAGCAGAACCGCACCGTATCAAGTACAAGCCGCTGACACGGTAGTCGGCTTTCCATCTCGCCCACTGTTCCGATCCGGTGTTGCGGTCGGCTATGCCGGATCGGACAGTACGGATCGCGGGGTTTTTTCCAGTGTCTTGCGCGGATGGCTGCCGCGGAAATGAAAAAGGCGCCCATTGGGCGCCTTTTTCCGGAAGCTTTGGCGGATGTCAGCTCTGCTGATTGACCGGGCGGATCTGGCCACTGTCGATCAAGCGACGCAGCTCCTCGATCAAACCAGCGACACTGCCCTGCTGACGAATCACCGAAGTGTATTCGTCGCGCAGCGTGACCGCGAGACTGACACCCTCGGCGCGCACATCCAGGATCTTGAACTCGGACTCCTGCTGGCGCACCCGCCAGATCGTCCGCACCGGCTCGCTGCCGTCTGCGGGGACGAAGGTGACCGGGACTTCGAACAGGTCGTCACGGCCCTGCAGCGGCACGCCTTCGCCGAACCGCAGGTCGACATCGTTGGCACCGCCGAACAGAGGCAGGAAGCGCTGAGCCAGATAGTCCTTGAAGACGACGATGAAATCGGCGCGCTCTTGCTCGGAGGCGCTGCGCCAGAAGCGGGCCAGGATGAACTGGCTGACCGCCGGTACGTCAAACCCTTCTTCCAGCAAGCTGCCGAAACGGGCTTCGCGCTCGTCCTGGCTGAGCCCGTCGCCGGTCAGCTCCGTCAAGGCGGTACTGGAAAAGTCCTTTAGGAACTCAGCCGGCGTCTCGGCTTGCGCTGCGGCCGGTGCAACCAGCGGTCCTGCGAACGCCAGAGCTGCGGCGAAAAAAGCAAAGCCAACGCCACGAAGCATGCGCGTGATCCCTGCAGTCATATTGCGTCCTCTCCTGTTTGCGGCCCAAGCCGCACAGCTCCGCCAAACTATCAAGTACAGTTACCGACGTCTGAAAACCAAGATGGTTACAGTGATAGCATCTGTCATCCGCCCACCTAGACGGGCAGAGGCCAAGCTTATCGAAAAAGGCCTAACGAGCGCTGACTTGACGCGGATCTGCCGCAGGTGCAGCACGGCCGATCTCCGGCTCGCCACCCACATCGTTGCGGATCTGCCGTTCGCGTTGTTGCCGCCACAACGACCGGATGCGCGAGTAGTAATCGATCGAATCCCGACGCACTTCGTCCAGAGTATCGATATTCTCCGCGCGGAAGCTGATCGCCTCCGCTGCCGTGCGGCCGACCGACAGTTCGGTCCGGTCGGTGGTGCGGGCAAGATAGCTGAAGGGATCCAGGAAGAAGTCGACGCCGCGTCCCGCGGCATCGCGCACTGTGGAGGGTCCCAGCAGTGGCAGCACCAGGTAGGGGCCGCTCGGCACACCGTGCACCGCAAGCGTTTGACCGAAGTCCTCGTCTCGTTGCCTCAGACCCATCCCGGTGGCGGGATCGAACATACCGAACCCGATCGCGCTGTTGATCAGGAAGCGGCTTCCGGTGGTCTCTGCATGCTCCCAGTCGCCCTGGAAGAGCGCATTGGCGAAGGTGACCGGCTCTCCCAGGTGCGTGACGAAGTTGCTGACCACCTCCTGCATCAACTCCGGTGCCCAGCGGCGGTAGGTCACCGCGACCGGCTTGAGAATGAAGAGGTCGAGTGTGTCGTTGATGGCGAACATGAAGCGGTTGAACACTTCCAGCGGGTCGCCGGCGGACACGAACTGGCCGGTACCGACATCCGCCACATCTGCAATGTCGCTGGCGATGTATTCGCCGTCCGCCATTGCGGCAAGCTGGAAGGAGTTGGTCGGCGCCGCGGCATAACGGTTGCTCTGCTCGAGCCCCGGCGCCCAGGCACAGCCACTCAGAACCGCCAGGCAAAGCGCCGGCGCCGAAAGACGCTTCAAAAAACGGGCCGAAGCCCGCGAAATAGCCCGATTCTGCATTGCGCCCCGTCTTCTTTCAGCCAACCCGCTTCTTACCGCCTAACAGGCGTCACCGGCCATGCCATCTCAAACGGCAGGCCGGAAATCTAAGCTCGCCAAACCCCCGAAACGCGAAGCTCGCCCCCATTTCCAGCACCGATATCTCGGTGCCCCGAAGCGTACCTCGCAACGAACCCGGACGAACTTTATCCGCCAGGGCTTAACAACTGGTTCTTTCGAGAACCCCTCAAGCCCGACGCTACTTATTGCTGCTATCATACCCACGGCCAAAAGGCCATAACCCGACAGCAGAGGAAAGGTTAACTTACACGGGGTGTCGCAGTTTTGCCTCCAAGCGGACAGCTCTCTCTACAAATCCTACGCGTTTTACAATGCCCCTTCTTCAACTCTCAAAAGCAGCCTGCGGTAGAGCGGGGTCAAGACGAAGGGCAACATGTACATTGGGAGCTGCGCCAAAGCGAAGAACAGCACCACGTCGAAGTCCGCTTGTGGCGGCAGAGCTGCCAAAAGTAACCCCATGTTGCAATTGCCGGACATCAGGCCAACGGTCAGGGCGCGGCGCGGCCCGAGCCACCAGAACGCGAGGGCGGCAACGATCTGAAGCAAGGGGTTGGCGACGAAGGCGGCGAAAATCCACAAGGCGACCACCTCAGGTCGGGCGAAGATCGTGGCGGTGACCCCGTCCATGATGGCAATGGCGAAAACCAGCATGACCAGCACCACCAGGCCGTCCAGCGAGGTCGCCCGCGCCCGGAACCACGCTACCCCCGCCAACCGGCGCAGCAAGAAGGCCAGGACGAAGGCGCCCAGCACTACCAAGGCGAGGCGCAGCATGAAGCCGGCAATGCTGACCTCCAGCTCCAACCCAAGCAGCCAGAGCGACAGCAGCGGTACGGTGATCGGCGTGAGCAGCGTGGCCGCCAGTGCCATGACCAGCGCCAGAGCCCCGTCCAAGCCCAAGAGGATCGCGATGGCGGTAACGCCTAAAATCGGCGGTGCGGCAGCCATCAGCACCAGCGCGACCTCAAGCGGCTGCGGCCCCGGCAGCAGAGCCAGGACTCCCCAGGTGGCCACCGGCGAAACCAGCATCAGCCAGACGACCAGCACTGTCAGCAACCCAGGCCGCCGCAGGTAGGCCGCCATCTGACCCCACTCCACGCGCAACAAGGTCAGCACCAGCAGCGTGGCCACGGCAGGACCGACCAGCGGGCGTGCCACGGTCGCGAGATCGGGCAGGACCAAACCGATGAAGACGCCGACGAACAGCACCTTGGGGCCGTGGTCGCCGAGAAAAGCCAGCAGGGGCATAGGACTCGCAAACTGGAGCAGTCAGGCAGGACAGCAGGACGCTACCCGCTTTGTCGCGCCTGGCCAATGGAGCCTTTCACCGCAAGTCGAGAGGAAAGCCGCGGGATCCCGCGGCGAGGAGACGCGTTGCAGGATCCCCGTCGAAACATGCAGTCGAAGAACTGCCAATCCACAGGTTCCGAACGCCCTCTGCTCTGCCGGGCTTCACGCCGCACGCCTTGCCAAGCGTCCTGAGGCCGCGCCAAGCAACACCCGAGCGACCGGACATCATTCGGACAGCAGGTCGGCGCGGCGTGCGGCGATCGCTTCCATAAAGTCGGGCGCATCGAGGTTGGCGATGGGGATGCGGCCTGTGGTCGGGCGCCGCAACGCGAAGCTGTCCACATAGGCAATCAGGTCCGCCTTCTCCTCGACGGCGCCTTGGGTGTTGTAGCGCTGAAAGTTGGGATAGATCGGCGCCACCGACCCGTAGTCGGCATAGGCCGTGAGCCCGACGTTCAAGGTCTCCGGCAGATCCGGCCGGATCATCTGATCCTTGACCTGCCAGTCGCCGCCAGGCTGCCGCGCAAGCAGTGTGAACAGTTCCCCGTGCCGCGCGATACGCAGGTCCACCGGCCCGGTCGGCGACGGCACAATCTTCAGAGTCGACAGAGAGTTCGTCGTGGTCTTGATCTCGTAGTGCGGTTCGCCTGCCGGCGCCGCCGTTCCGATCGAGAAGAACAACCAGTTTTCCTGCCCCGGCGCCCAGGTCGCTGCCGAGACGGCACGCGGCGCTCGAACGAAGAGCCCGGCCAGCGAGAACGGCGTCTGCGGCAGCGCGGCGTCGGTGCCGGTGACCTCAATGCGTGTGGTCGCGATGAAGTCGCCGGCCACCGAGTGATAGAGGTGGCCCGCCTGGTTGTCCTCATACCAGCCGGAGGAGAGCGGCTGCAGCACCAGCCGTCCGTCCTCGATCCGCGGCTCCCGCCACTTCCGGGTAAAACCGGCCGGCAAGTGTTCGGACCAACTCGCCAGGGCCTCTGGCGCGTCGAAACCGCTGCTCAAGGACTGTAAATCGTCTGCTGCTGCCGGCAGCGACAGAGTCGTCACGAGGAAAACCGAGAGCAGAGTCTGTCGCATCGATAGGGCCTGTCGCATGTGATCTCCATTCGTTCGACTATGGGAAACCTGGCTGGTCGATGTCCGCAAACACCTCAGTCATTCACCACGATCAGCGAATGAGCACCGGGGCCGGTCTCGATCGTGAAACCGGTCGGCACGAGCCGTGGCAAACGGCCCGCCTCGCGCTTCACGCTCCAAAACTCCAGCGCACTCCTGCGCGGTTCGGGCCCTTCGTATTCGAAGACGCCGGCGACCACGTAGCGGTCGGACGCGTCGAAGGCGACGCCTTCCGGCAGAATGCCTGCCATTTCCCAGTCGCCGGCATGCCGCATCAAGCCGGTCTCGTTGTCGAAGGTCACAAGACTCAGACTCGAGAGCGAATGGTCGGGTTCGCCCTCGGGAATCCAGGTCTGCCCCAGATTGAGCGTGACGATCATGCTGCCGTCGTTCGAGAAGGCGAGGCTCTCCGCATGCTGAGGCACGCTCACGCCGCCCATGACGTAATGGCGCGGTGCCTCCGTCCCGACATCGGCCAAGCGGATCGCCGTCAGTTGCGACGGCGGAGCATAGCTTCCGTTGCCGTGCGGACCGACGTCCGGCCCCCACTGGAGATCGTTCGAGACGAAGAAACGGCCGTCCCGCGAGAACTTGCCCGACATCGGCCACTTCGCGGTGGCAACCGAGTTGCCCCACTGGGCCAACTCCTCAACGTTCCCGTCGGCATCGCGATCGACGCGGTAGAACTGTACCTGGTTGCGCAGATTGAGCGTCACCGCCACGACATCCTCGCTCGGATGCCATTCGGCATGATGCGGCATCTGTCCCAGATCCGGCAGTTCCGTCATCGGCGAGACGTTCTGGAGTGCAAACTGCCGGGCCTCCCCGAAGCCGCCGTCCCGATAACTGACGAAAGTCAGCGGGCTGCCTGGCGTCCGGGTTGCGAGCACCAGCGTTTGCCCGTCCGGACTGACAGAGACGCCCAGCGGCCGCGTGCCGACCTCGACCTGGTCCAGGATGCTCGGGTTGGCGAGGTCGCTTACGTCGATGGCGCGCAGTGTCGTGCCGGGTTGAAGGTCGCCGATCAGGCGGTCTCCTGCTTCCTGCGCCGTGTGCGTTTCCGCAACGAAGATCGTGTTCCCGTCGGGGGAAGCCGCAATCGAGTAGACCGGGTTGATCACGGAGTTGGAGACGCCGATCCGCGCGGTCGGCTCCGCAGCCTCAAGCGGCAAGCCGATCATCGCGAGTTCGTCGGGACCGCGTTTTTCGCCAATCAGCCCGTCGATGTAGGCGTAAGCGCGCATGTCGCCGTCCGAGATGGCGGCGATATAGCGCCCTTCGAAGTTCGGCGGCTGTTGCGCGACTGCGGAGGTGCCGAAAGCGAAGCTCGCCAGAGCTGCCGCCAGAACTCTCGTGGATAGAAGCCGGAGCATGCCAAGCCCTCCCTGACTGTCGAAAACCGACGTAGAGATGACTGCGCAACCTCTTCCTTCCAGATGCTTGAACGATAGTTTCGATAAATTATTCTTATCAAATGTTCTCGCTCACCGACTATCGAAGCGTGATCGCGCTCTATGAAGAACGGCACTTCGCTCGCGCTGCGCAGGTCTTAGGCGTGACGCAGCCCGCCTTGACCTCGCGGCTGCGCCGGGTGGAGGAGCAGTTAAACGTCCGACTGTTCGAACGGGGGCGCGGCGGAGTCCGACCCACCGCCGCCGGCGCGTCCTTCACCGAGTCGGCCCGCCGCATCCTCGATCTCGCCGAAGAAGCCGTCGACGCGGCGCGCGGTGCCGAAAAGGGGCTCGGGCAAACCCTACGCCTCGGTATGACGCAGATTGCCGCTGTCCAGGTCGTCGTACCGCTGCTCGAGGCCTTTCGCCGCGAGCACCCTTACGCCCGTATCAGCTTGACGGAAGGGTCGTCGGCCAAGCTGGAAGCCGAGGTCGAACAGAACCTGATCGACGCCGCCTTTCTGCACCCGCCGGTGCACCAGCCCAGCCTGTCCGAGCAGCATCTCGCCTCGCAGCGGCTGGCCAAGTACGACGCCCGACCGCGGCCGGGCAAGGCACCGCCGATCATTCGCTACGCCCGACCGGAAGCGCCGGTTCTGATGGCGGAGATCGACAGAAAGGACCCGGACAGAGGTGCATTCGATTCAACCGTCGAAGTCGATACCGCGCTTGGCGCTTTGGTGCTGTCCGAAGCCGGATACGGACCCTGCATCGTTCCCGAGCGGTTCCCGAGCCCGTTCGAAAAAACAAACGCAGTGGTCAACGATGCCCCCATCGACATCGAACTCGGTACCAGCCTCGTTTGGCGCCGCCTGGACCGGCGGCCGACGGTCATGACCCTCGTGGCCATCGCTCGGCGAAGTTGACATCGCTAGTGGGCGCGCCATAGCGCAGGCTGCTATAAGCCAAAACTCCTGTTTTCATTCGGCTTTTCCGAGGATACCTGCAGATGTCTTTTGATGCGGCGCTGGAGCTGCAGCGCACCCACGTCCAGCCGGAGTGGGTCGACTACAACGGCCATATGAATGTCGGTTACTACGTGGTCGCTTTCGACCAGGCCTTCGACCTCTTCATGGATAGGATTGGCATCGATGCCGCCTACCGGGAGAGCACCGGCGGCACAATCTTCTCCGTCGAGGCCCATGTCAGCTACCTGCGCGAACTGCTGCCCGACGCGCCCATTACCGTAACGCTACAGCTGCTTGGCTGGGATCCGAAAAAGCTCAATATCTTTCTGCGCATGTACCACGCCGAAGAGGGCTTTTTGGCCGCAACGGTCGAGTGGATGAGTCTGCACGTCGACCTGAAAACGCGCCGCGCGGCACCGATGGCACCGGAGGTGGCCGCACGGGTGGAGGAGGTCTGGCAGGCCCACAAGACCCTCTCCCGGCCGCCTCAGGCCGGACGCGGCATTTCCCTCACCCCGCCCAAGTAGGCGGCAGGCAGTGAGTCAGCGCGCTTCCGATGGGAAGGACGTCGGCGGTGCCTGCAGAGCCATGGGTGCCGGCTCCAGGAAGGCCGGCGTTCCGACGAAGCGAAAGGTGATCAGCGTGGCGGCGACCATCAGCGCCCCGGCCAACGACAGCCAGCCGACCGTCGCCCCGCTCCAGGTGGGCGGTCGACCGGTTGCGGCCTCCTGCCGCCGGGATAGCCGCTGCATCCCGACGTAGATGGCGTAAAGCAGGAAAGGCAGCAGAAAGGGCAGGACGATGGTGATCAGCTTTTTCAGCATGTGGCCCTGTGCGCTCCTGCGTTAGACAGCTTCATCGCCGCCCAATTGATCGCGGCCGAGTTCATCCCCACCGAGCATTACCTCCACAAGATTGTTGATCATCCCTGCGGTCGCGCCCCAAATGTAGTAGTCGCGATAGGGATATACATAGAAGTAGCGGGTCTTGCCCTGGTAGGCGCGGCTCTGGATTTCACGGTTGGCGGGATCCAGAAAGAATGACAGCGGCACCTCGAAAGTCTCCGCCACCTCGAAAGGATCCAGCGTCAGGTTAAGCGGCGCGGCAACACGGCCAACCACAGGCGTGACTTCGAAGCCGGTACGGGTCACGTAAATATCGAGCTGGCCGATCGGCATCACCAGATCACGGGCCAAACCGACCTCTTCCTCGCTTTCGCGTAAGGCGCAGGCCAGCGCGTCGGCGTCCTGCGGCTCGATCCGACCGCCGGGAAAAGCGATCTGGCCGGCATGATCGCGCAGATGCGCGGTGCGCCGGGTCAGCAGCACACTCAAGCCTTTGGCAGTCTCGACCAGCGGCACCAGAACCGCCGCCGCCTTCATCGCCTGCGTGGGATCGTACAGATCGGGATTGAGTTCGTGGTCGCCGCGTGTCCCCTCCGGCTCGAGGGTCAGAGCGGAGCGGCGTCCGGGTGTGGCTGCGCGCAGCCGGCGCTCGACCGCCGCTCCGGTCAGCTGCCGGACGGCGGGTCCAGCGGAAAGAAACTGCCCTTGCTCCATACGCCGAGGCGTTCCCGTCCCTCTTCGTCTCGTTGGGGCACGGCCAGTTCCACCAGGTGATAGAAGGCGGCACGCGCCAGGCGCGCCTCCAGGCCGTCCCGTACCAGGATATAGGGCCTCGGCTCGCCGCTGTCAGCGTCATGGGCGATGCGCAGAGGATGGGCGGCATCGGCTTCGACCCATTCGTCCAGATTGGTCCGGAAGGACAGAGTCATGTCTGCCCCCGACCCGATCTCGACCAGTTCCTCGGCAATGAAGGGCGCGTCTTCCACCTCGATTCGTCCGCGCTCGACCGGCGTCACCAACCAGTAGCTGCCGTCCGGCTCGCGGCGCAGCACCGTGGAGAAGAGCTTGACCAGCCGCTTTCGGCCGATCGGCCCGCCCCGGTAGTACCAAGTGCCGTCACGGGCGATCTTCATGTCGAAATCCCCGCAGGACGGCCACTGCGGGCCGCCGCCTGCGGCGCTGTCTCGCGATTTCGTGTCGTCGGATGAAGGGGTGGCGGACTGTCGTTTCATCGCGCGCCTCCCTATCTTTGCCATAGTCGAGCTCTAGGTCTCTAGTATCGTCGAGGTTTCGATTCGGGGCCTAGCGTCGGTAGCTTTTTCAGGTCACCCTGATAGAGGGGGACTCTAGCATGTGGCGCGGACCGATATGCAGCGCCAGACCGGTAGGGAGGCCAAGCCGCAGATGACCACCACCGAAACCGCGCCGCTGACCGCCGAAGTCGAGGCCGATCGCCTCGCGGGCGAGATCGAACGCCTGGGCCATCGCCTCGCCGCAGTGCGCGAAGGTATCGGTCACGTCATTTTCGGTCAGCAGCAGGTGGTGGACAACACGCTGATCACGCTGCTTGCCGGCGGCCATACGCTGCTGGTCGGCGTGCCCGGCCTGGCGAAGACCCGTCTCGTCGAAACGCTCGGGACGGTGTTCGGGCTGGAGGATCGCCGCGTCCAATGTACGCCGGACCTCATGCCGGCCGATATCCTGGGGTCCGAGGTGTTGGAGGAGGGCGAGAGCGGCCGCCGCAGCTTCCGCTTCATCAAGGGACCGGTCTTCGCACAGCTGCTGATGGCCGACGAGATCAACCGCGCCAGCCCGCGGACCCAGTCGGCATTGCTGCAGGCGATGCAGGAGCACCGCGTGACCGTTGCGGGCTCCCCGCATGAGCTGCCGAACCCGTTCCACGTGCTGGCCACCCAGAACCCCTTGGAACAGGAAGGCACCTATCCGCTGCCGGAGGCCCAGCTCGACCGTTTCTTCGTCGAGATTCAGGTCGGCTATCCGGACTTGGAGGCCGAACGCCAGATGCTGTTGGCGACCACGGGCGCGCGCAGCAGCGAAGCGCAGCAGGTCATGTCGCCGAGCGAGCTGATGACCGCGCAGAAGCTGGTCCGCCGGGTGCCCGTGGGCGAACAGGTGGTCGAGGCCATTCTCAGCATCGTCCGTTCCGGGCGGCCGACCGAGACGGCGCGCGAGGAGGTCAAGGCCCAGGTGGCCTGGGGCCCCGGCCCGCGCGCCAGCCAGGCCTTGATGCTGGCGGTCCGCGCCCGCGCCGTGCTGGACGGCCGCTTCGCGCCCTCGATGGACGATGTGCTGGCCATGGCCGGGCCGGTGCTGCGACACCGCATGGCGCTGAGCTTTGCGGCACGTGCCGACGGCGTGGTGATAGACGATATCATCGGTTTGCTCTGCGAGCCCTATCTCTAAGCCGGCCGATGGAGCTGCGCTCGGTCCTCCCCCCGGATCTGCCGCTGCAGCAACGCAGCGAGGCCCTGGCCGCGACCCTGCCGCCTCTGCTGGTGGCCGCCGAGCGAGTGGCCTCGTCGGTCGCTCAGGGTGTGCACGGCCGGCGACGGGTTGGGCAGGGCGAGGCCTTTTGGCAGTTCCGGCCCTACGAGCCTGGCGATACGCCGCAAACCATCGACTGGCGCCAGACCGCCAAGTCGGATCGGGTTTTCGTGCGCCAGATGGAGTGGGAGGCGGCGCAGTCCGTCTGGCTGTGGCGCGATAGCTCCGCTTCGATGGATTGGTCCTCGGATCGCAACCTGGAAACCAAGCGCGCCCGTGCCGACCTGCTGCTGCTGGGGCTGGCGGTTCTGGCCATCCAGGCTGGCGAGCGCGTTGCGCTGGCCGGCACCGGTCGCCGGCCCGATGCCAGCCGCGCGACCCTGACCCGCCTGACGCTCGAGATCGAACGAGGCAAGGAGGCGGTGCGCCTGCCCGACGAGGACGGCCTGGCCCCGCGCCAGGAGTTGCCGCGGTTCGGCCAGCTGGTCTGGTTCGGCGACTTTCTGCAGCCGCTGGAGATCATCGAGGCGCGGGTACGTTACTTCGCCGAGCGCGGCCTGCGCGGCCACATTCTGCAGATCCTGGATCCCGCCGAGGAGGGCCTGCCGTTTCAGGGCCGGGTGCGCTTCGAGGGTCTGGAAGGCGAGGACCCTTGGCTGCTGAGCCGGGTGGAGACGGTCCGCGGGGCCTACCTGGAACGTCTGTCGCAACAGCGCGACGGTCTGATCGAGATCGCGCGACGCGCTGGCTGGACCGCGGGTGTGCACCACACCGACTCGACGCCGCAATCGGCTCTGCTGGGGCTCTACCAGACGTTGGCCGTACAGCCGGGGAGGCGCTGACGCGATGCTGACTTTGGGTCCGCTGGGCTTCGTGAATCCGTGGCTGCTGTTCGCCCTGGCGGGACTGCCGATCCTCTGGTGGTTGCTCCGTGTCACGCCGCCAGCGCCCAAGCGCTTGAGTTTTCCGGCAATCCGTCTGCTCTTCGGTCTGCAGCCGCCGGAAGAGACGCCTGCACGCACGCCCTGGTGGCTGATCGCCCTTCGTATGCTGCTGGCGGCGCTGGTCATCATCGGACTGGCGCGGCCGATCCTCAATCCGAGCGCCCAGCTCGCCGGCGGTGGGCCGGTTGTCGTGGTGGTCGACAACGGCTGGGCAGCCGCGGCCAACTGGGCGGCACGGGAACGTCTGCTCGGCGAGCTGCTGGATCAGGCGGAGCGCGACCGCCGCGCGGTGGTGCTGGCGACCACCGCCCCCGACGGGCGCGAAGCAGCGGAAACCCGGCTGTCCGCCCTCCCCCCAGCCGAGGCGCGGCGCATCGCCCAGAGCATTCAGCCGCGGCCCTGGGCCGTCGACCGTCCCCTCGCGGCGGAACGGCTGCGCGCGCTGACCTTGGAAGAACCGGCAACGGTGGTCTGGTTGTCCGACGGGCTGGAGAGTGGGGCAGAGCCCGAAGCCGCCGAGTTCGCCCAAGCGCTTGCCGATCTCGGCAGCGTCCAGATCTATCGCGACGTCCCGGACGATCTGCCGCGCCTCCTGCTGCCGCCGGAGATCGACACGGCCTCGCTGATCCTGCGCGCAGGCCGCGTCGCAACGGAGACACCCGACAGCCTGACCGTGCGGGCCAGCGACGACCGCGGCCGCCTCGTGACCCAGCAGACCTTGGATTTCGAGCCCGAGGCGGCGGAAACGGCCCAGGCCCTGACGCTGCCGATCGAGCTGCGCAACCGCATAACCCGCCTTGACATCGAAGGCGAGGCCGGCGCCGGCGCAGTGCTGTTCCTCGACGAGCGCTGGCGTCGCCGGCCAGTCGGCCTGGTGTCCGCCGGTCCGCTGGAGTCGGCGCAGCCGCTCTTGAGCGAGCTCTACTATCTGGAGCGCGCTCTGACGCCCTTCACGGAGATCAGCCGCGGTGATATCGGACAGCTGATGGACCGCGGCGTTGCGGTGATCGCCCTACCCGACCTCGGCCCGCTGCCGCCGGAGCAGGCGACGGCCCTGGAACGCTGGGTCGAGGCAGGCGGCCTTCTGCTGCGCTTCGCCGGTCCGCGGCTGGCGGAGAGCGACGACGGGCTCCTGCCGGTCGAACTGCGCCGTGGCGGCCGCATCATGGGCGGCGCCCTGACCTGGAGCGATCCGGCCGAGTTGGCACCCTTCACCCACGACTCGCCTTTCGCGGGGCTGATGCTGCCGGAGGACGTCGCCGTGTCCCGCCAGGTTCTGGCGGAGCCAGCACTGGATCTGCCGGAGAAAACCTGGGCGCAGTTGACCGACGGTACGCCCTTGGTCACTGCCGAGCCGCGTGGTCAGGGATGGCTGGCGCTGGTCCACACCACCGCAAACACCGAGTGGTCCGATCTGCCGCTCTCCGGCCTCTTCGTCGAAATGCTGCGGCGGATTGTGGCGGTCAGCCAAGGTGTCAGCGGTACCAGCGAGGCAGCCCTCCCGCCCTTGTCCACCCTTGACGGCTTCGGCCGGCTCGGAAACCCGCCAGCAACCGCTCTGGCTTTGACGGCGGAGGCCATAGAGGCCGGCGAAGTCGGTCCGCGCCACCCCCCCGGCATCTACGGCACCGACGCAGGACGTCGCGCTCACAACCTGGTGGCCGGCGTACCCGTCCTGACGCCCATCGGCAGTCTGCCTGGCACCCTGGAGTCACGCGTCTACGCCGGCAGCGACGAGCAGGACCTGCTGCCCTGGCTGTTGACCGCGGCTCTCGTCGTCGCCCTGCTGGACGCCCTCATCGCCCTGGCTCTGCGAGGTCATCTGAGCCTGCGGCCGGGCGGCCTGCGCCAGGCCGCCAGAGGCGGAGGAACCGCCGGCACCGCCAGAGGCGGAGGAACGGCCGGGGGTGTCGGAACGGCAGCGGTCGTGCTGCTGTCGGCTCTGCTGCTGGCCAGTCCCGCGGCACAGGCGCAGTCCGGCGACGACGACGATCTGCGCCGGATACTGGCTGCAACGCTCGAGACCCGTCTCGCCTATGTCGTCACCGGCGTGCCGCAGGTCGACGATATCAGCCGCTCCGGCCTCTCGGGGCTGTCACGGCTTCTGCTGCGGCGTACGGCGGTCGAACCGTCCGATCCCATGGCGGTCGAGTTGGGGCGCGACGAACTGGCTTTCTTCCCTCTGCTCTACTGGCCGATCACGGCCGAGCAGACCAGTCTGGATTCCGCGGCCCGGCGCGCGCTCAACGAGTACCTGACCAACGGTGGTACGCTCTTGATCGATCTGCGCGAGCCGACGGCCGGCACCCGCCTGTTCGGAGAGGCCAGCCGCAACAGCCAGGCGCTGCAGCGCCTGACTGACGGGATTCAGATCCCGCAGCTGGTGCCCGTGCCGCCGGAGCATGTGCTGACCAAGGCTTTCTATCTGCTGCAGGACTTCCCCGGTCGCTACGAAGGCGGAACGCTCTGGGTCGAGAACCCCGACGAGGCCGACAACGACGGCGTCGCTTCGGTCGTCATCGGCTCCAACGATTGGGCCGGTGCTTGGGCGATCGATGACCTGGGGCGCCCCCGGGCCGCGGTGGTGCCCGGCGGCGAGCGGCAGCGCGAGATGGCCTACCGCTTCGGGGTCAACCTCGTGATGTACGCCTTGACCGGCAACTACAAGGCCGACCAGGTCCACGTGCCCTACATTCTTGAACGCCTGGGACAGTAGGAGGCGAGACGGCAGCATGCTGGACCATCTGACGGTCGCCTGGGACCCGCTGATCCCCTGGTCCGCGCTGCTCGCCCTCGCGGTGTTCAGCGCGGCGATCTGTGGCGCCACCCTTTGGCAACGCGCACGCGGCGGATTGCTGCGTGCGCTCTTCGCGGCGACGCTGCTGCTCGCCCTCGCCAATCCCTCGGCAGTATCGGAAGAGCGCGAGCCCTTGCGCGACGTCGCCCTGGTGGTTCTGGACGAGAGCCCGAGCACTGAGATTGCGCCACGCCCCGATCAGCAGGAAGCCGCTCTCGCCGCACTGACCGAGTCACTGGAGAATCTGCCGGACACCGAGATCCGGGTGGTGCGTGCCGAAAGCGGTGGCCTAAACGGCGGTCAGGGAGCAGGCGGCGCCGGGGACGGCGGTACGCATCTCTTCTCCGCCATCGACGAAGCCCTCTCCGAGGTCGCGCAGTCGCGCGTCGGCGCCGTCTTCCTGATCAGCGACGGCCAGGTGCACGACGTTCCCGAGGATCTGGCGCAGTTCACCGTCGATGCCCCCGTCCATTTGCTGCGCAGCGGCCTGGATGGCGAGCGCGACCGTCGCCTGACGCTGACCAACGTGCCGGGCTACGGCATCGTCGGGCGCGAAGTCTCCCTCACGCTGCGCGTGGACGACTTGCCGGAGGCCGAACCCGGCGGTTCTCTGTCCAGCGCCCAGGCGGTCTTGCGTATTGCCCGCGACGGCGGCGAGCCGGAAGTCCTGCGCGTGCCGCTGGGTCAGGATGTGGAATACAGCTTCGAGGTCGAGCGCCGCGGTGCGACGGTGGTGGAGATCGAGGCCGAAGCCGGCCCTGACGAGCTGACGCTGCGCAACAACGCGGCTGCAGTGGTGGTGAATGGCGTACGAGACCGCCTGCGCGTGCTGCTGGTTTCCGGAGAACCACATGCCGGCGAGCGCGCTTGGCGCAACATCCTGAAGTCCGACCCCAGCGTCGATCTGGTGCACTTCACTATCCTGCGCCCACCGGAAAAACAGGACGGCACGCCGATCCACGAACTGTCCCTGATCGCCTTTCCCACGCGCGAGCTCTTCGAGGTAAAGCTTGACGAGTTCGACCTGGTGATCTTCGACCGCTATCGGCGGCGCGGCGTCTTGCCCAACCTCTACCTGGAGAACATCGCCCGCTATGTAGAGGAAGGCGGCGCGCTCTTCGAGGCGGTCGGTCCCGCCTTCGCCACGCCGCTGTCGCTCTATCGCACGCCGCTCGGCCGCGTTCTGCCGGCAACGCCGACCGGCGAGGTGGTGGAGCGCCCCTTCCATGCGGCGGTCACAGATCTCGGCCAGCGCCACCCGGTCACCGCCGCACTGCCCGGCGCCGCGCCGCTCGGTTCCGATGCAAACGGCCGACAGACTCTGCCCGGCTGGGGCCGCTGGTTTCGCCAGATCGACACCGAGGCCCGCGACGGCGAAATCCTGATGACCGGCGCCGATGAACGGCCGCTGCTGGTGCTCGACCGCATCGGCGAGGGCCGCGTCGCGCAGTTGACCAGCGATCACATCTGGCTCTGGTCCCGCGGTTTCGAGGGTGGCGGCCCGCAGGCGGAACTGACCCGGCGCGTCGCCCATTGGCTGATGAAGGAACCGGATCTGGAAGAGGAGGATCTGCGCGCCGCCGTCCACGGCAACCGCCTGGAGGTCGAGCAACGCAGCCTGGAGCAAGAGTGGTCGCCAGTCGAGGTGACCCTCCCCAACGGCGAAACCGTCACGCTGGAGCTGCAGCGCAGCGGTCCGGGACGCGCGATTGCCTCGCTGCCGATCGATCAGCCGGGCGTCTACCGCGTCAGCGATGGGGAGCGCATCGCCCTGGCCGCGGCCGGGCCGGTCAATCCCATCGAGATGGCGGATCTGCGCGCCACCGACGAACGGCTGGCGCCCGTGATCGCCGCCACCGGCGGCCGGGCTCAGACGCTGGTAGAAGAGGCTGACGTCGCCGTCCGCAAGGTAAGGCCCGACCGCGACCGCGCCGGTAACGATTGGTTCGGGGTGGTCGGCCAGAACGAGTTCGTGGTCACCGGCGTCGAAACCCGGCCGTTGCTGCCGGAACTGGCAGCCCTCGCCCTGGCCCTGGCCGCCCTGCTGTTCGCCTGGCGCCGCGAGGGACGGTGACGACGCGGCCGCCTGCGCCGGGAGTCGCTCGCGGGCGCGACTGGATTTTGCTCGCCGGTTTCCTGGTGCTCACCTTGGGTGTTGGGCAGATCGGCCGCCTTCCCGCCCAGGCCAATCAGGACTGGTACGACGGCCTCGCGCAGCTTGCGATCAAACCGCCCGGTTGGGCCTTCCCGGTTGCTTGGACCCTACTCTTCATCCTGATGGCGGTGGCGGCTTGGTTGATCTGGCGCAGCGCTGCCGCGACAGGCGAAGCGAGCCGGGCTCGCGGGCCCCTCCTGCTCTGGGGCCTCCAACTGGCGGTCAATCTCACGTGGCCCTTCGTCTTTTTCGGAGCTCAGGCGCCCCTGCCGGGCCTGCTTGTGATCCTGTTGCTCTTCGCTCTGGTTGCGCTGACCGCACGCAGCTTCGCCGACCTCAGCCGTCCCGCCGCCTTGCTGCTCGTTCCTTACCTGCTGTGGCTGGCCTACGCGGGCTTATTGAACGCCGGCATTGTCATTTTGAATTAGGCGCAGCCGGCGCGATCGCTCTCCAGATCGGCGCCACCGTCCGCTTCGGCGGTCTCGGCGCGACGCAGCACGCCGTGAACGCCCGCCAGGGCGCCGGGCCGCAGCGCTAGCGCTTGAAAGCGCTCCGGTTCGACCGGACCCGGCATAACCAGGCCGGCGGCCGGCGCCGAAAGAAAGCCGAAGGGACCGTAGTAGGCAGGGGCACCGATCACGACACAGATGCGGTGTCCTTGGCGCTTGGCCTCGCTCAGACTATGGCGAACCAACGCCTTGCCGTAGCCCTGGCCTTGCAGTGCCGGCTCCACCGCCAAGGGGCCGAGCAGGATGGCCGGCGTCGTTTCGATCCGGATCGGCCAGTAGCGGATCGCAGCCAGCAGGCCGCCATCGGCATGGCGAGCAACGAAGCAAAGCTTGGACAGCGGCGCGATGCCGTCACGCAGGCGATAGGAGGTCTTCTGTTTACGGGCGTAACCGAAGGTGCGGTCGAGCAACGCCTCGATCTGGGCATCGTCGGCAGGCGTGGCGTCAGCAATATTCAGGCTCATGGAAGGAGTCTCGCGTGCGTCTGGATCGATGGCTCGGCTGAAGTCTCGGGAGCCGCCATCCTGCGCAGGCGCAAGCGGACGGCTCAGGCCGCGCGTCGGCGGCCGCACCCTCGTCGTTCACCGCCGCGCAAAGCGGCCGGGCTCAGGCTGTCTATGTCCACACAAGCGATCATGTAGGCTTCCTAACATGTTGGACAGGATCGGAAAAGCTAAAGCGCAACGGGCCCGGCAATGCCGAGCCCGTTAAGGTTTAAATGATCGAAAGCCGAGGCTGACGTCGCAGCAGCCGCATACCCCTCGCAAACTCGAGGCCGGGCAAAGAGACCGCTGGATCAGGCCGCCCGCACGTCGTCCACGAAGCGGGAGACGAAACTCTGCAGCTCCTCCGCCTGACCGGTCAAGGCCCGCGATGCGTCCGCCAGCTCGGAGGAGGAGCGGTCGAGGCCGTTCGCCGTCTCGGTGACGCCGCCGATGTTGCTGGTCACGTCGCGCGCGCCGGCGGCAGCCTCTTGCACGTTGCGAGAGATCTCCTTGGTCGCCGCCGCCTGCTCTTCGACGGCACTGGCCACGGCCGTGGCGATCTCGCTGATCGAACCGATACGCTGGCCGATCACGTCGATGGAGCTCACGGTCGCAGAGGTCTGGGACTGAATGGCTTCGACGTCCTTGGCGATCTGTTCGGTCGCCTTGGCCGTCTGGCTGGCCAGATTCTTCACCTCGCTGGCCACGACCGCAAAGCCCTTACCGGCCTCCCCGGCGCGTGCGGCTTCGATGGTGGCGTTCAACGCCAGCAGATTGGTCTGCTCGGCGATGTCGGTAATCAGGCTGACGACGTCGCCGATCTTCTGAGCGCTTTCCGCCAGACGGCGCACCTCGGCATCGCTGGACTTCGCATCCTGCGCCGCCTCGCCGGCCAGCTCGCGCTGCTTCACCACCTGGCGGCTGATCTCCTCGATCGAGGCTCCCAACTCTTCCGAAGCGGCGGCGACAGTCTCGACGCCATTGCTCGCACGCTCCGAGGAGGAGGCGACACTCGCGGCGCGGTCGCTCGTTTCCTGCGCTGTCGATGTCAGGCTGGTACTGGTGCCCTGCAGTTGTCGCGCAGCACCGGTCACCTGCTCCAGCACCACGCCGATATCCCGGCTGAAGCCCTGAGTCATATCGCGCAGCCTATCCGCACGTTTAGACCGTTCGGCGGCCTCCCGTTCGGCATCCGCGGCCAGTTCGGCGTTCCGGATCGCATTGTCCTTGAAGACCTGAACGGCTGCCGCCATGGCACCGACCTCGTCGCCGCGACCGACGCTGGGCACCGCAACCGACGTATCGCCGTCGGCAAGCCGGCTCATGGCCTGCGTCATGGCGGAGATCGGACGCGACAGGCTGCGCATCAGCAGCAGGCCGAAACAGACCGCCGCGGCGAGCGACAAGGCTCCGCCAGCGATCAATACGGCGAAGGCGGTCGAGAAGGCGGCGCTTTCCTGGGCGGCGCTCACTTCGATGGCTGCGCGTTTCTGATCCAAGAGAGCGCCGTAAATCTCCTGGACACGCCCCATCGCCGAGGTGGAGGCACCGGAGGCTTCGATGGCCCTCGCTTCATCGATGGTTAAAGGCTCGCGCATGAGCTGAATCTGGCGGGCAGCAACTCCACTCTGCCAGCTGACGACCTCGTCGTTGAGCGCGGACAGCGCCGTCAGAGACGAGGCTTCATCGGCAAGCGCGGTCCGCGTCAAACCATACGACAGACCGTATTGCTCCACTGCGCTGTCGTACTGCGCGACATAGCTGGGCGCACCGCTCAACAGCAGCCCGCGGATCGCACCTTGCTGTTCGATAAAGGCTTCCCGCACACCCTCCAGATGACGTGCGGCTTCGATCGTGGCGCGAGTCGCCTTGGTGCTCTCTTGAATTGCCGACATTTGGCCGAGGCCCACACCCGAGGCGATGGCTCCGATCAGGAACACACCGGCAAAGGCAATGGTCAGCTTGCGCACGATGGGCAGATTGTCGAGGAACGTCATGGGGAAGGGCTCCGTGTCGGGGCTGTTCCAGCTCTGGTCGCGGAAAACGGGTGAGAGCGCTTAGGATGCCGAGGCGCGGCGGCGCGCCAGTTCGGTTAGGTTGACCTCGATGGTCACTGCCCCGATGGCATCGCCGTTGTCCGGATCGACGATGGTGAAGTTGACTTGCTGGCGCCAGGTGCCCGACGCTTCGTGCAACTCCGCCTCGTCGATGAAAACGGCGTCCGGGCCGACTTCGAAGGTCTTGCTGAACTTCGCTTCGTCACCCTGCCAATAGTCGCTGGTCACCGCGCTCTGCCCGGCGTTCAGCCCGCGGTTGGTCATCACGAAAATCTCGGTATAGAGACCGTTCGCCATAGCCTGCCGGCGGATCAGGTAGTTGGACAGCGGCCGAGCCATCAACTCGGCGACAAGCGGCCGGTCGCCGATTTGCTCTCGCTCGCCACGCCACGCCGTGTCCAAGGCCTCGATATCGCTTTGAGACAGGGCACTCTGCTGAGCGTTGAGACCGCGTAAGGTCGCGACGGTGACCGGCACCGCGATCCAGCTACGCATCTCCTCGAGATCGGCGTCGGCGATCCTAGTCTGCGATATCGTGGCAGCGACTTGAGCAGCATCGGCGGAACCGACTGCAGGAGCACCCGAAATACCGAAAGCGGCCGACAGAACGGCGAGCGAAACGGTCAAGCTGGACAGGGCGCGATACATGGGGCTCCTCCGGTTCACGGTTTGTGTGGTGCGGAAGCTGCCGTATTCGCGTTAATGACGCGTAAATTGGATACAATCAAAAATTATATAGCTCACTATTTATTCGAGAATCAGCTGGCGGGCTACGGTCTTGAAAGTCTTAAGAGGGTTTTCAAAACGATCCTGGAACACCAGCTAACCCTCAGCAAAATCGATCAAATTTTACAATCTATCAACTATTGGAGGGCAATCTCTCGCACTGGTTGTCATGAGCTCTCCAAACACTGGTGAAGCTCTGCATTTTTCGACACTGCTTTTCCGCGAGGACCCCCTACATGCCGCACTTATCGCTACGCCGCCTCTTTGGTCATGGGCGTGCCACCGGTTCGTCCGGCGGAACGGCCGGGAGCCGTATCCCGGTTACCTCGGTCGAGATCGAATCAATGCTGGCGGAGCTCGATAGGTCGCAGGCCATTATTCATTTCGAGCCCGATGGGACGATCATCACAGCCAACCGAAACTTCCTCGCAGCCATGGGATACGAGCTGTCCGAGATCAAAGGCCGTCACCACAGCATGTTCGCAGAGCCGGACTACGCAAAGAGCGACGCCTACCGGGAGTTCTGGGAAAATCTGCGTCGCGGCGAGCCGCCGACCGGTGTTTTCAAACGCCTGCGCAAGGGCGGTGAGCCGATCTGGATCCAGGCAACCTACAGCCCCGTCATCGACGGACGCGGCCGTGTGATCAAGGTCATCAAGCATGCGATCGACGTGACGGCACAAACCCTGCAGAACGCCGATTATCGCGGTCAGATCGAAGCGATCGATAAGGCACAGGCCGTCGTTTCTTTCAGCCTCGACGGCACAATTCTCGACGCTAACGACAACTTTCTGGAAACTGTCGGCTACAGCCTGGAGGAGATCGAGGGACGCCCTCACCGGATCTTTCTGGACCCGAACGACGCCAAAGCCGTTGACGGTCAAAGCGGGCAAGATAGCCACTTCTGGGCCGCCCTAGCGCGTGGAGAACACCAAGCTTCGGAATACAAACGGATCGGCAAGGGCGGCAAGGAGCTCTGGCTGCAAGCCTCCTACAACCCGATCCTCGATCCCGACGGCAAGCCCTTCAAGGTCGTCACCTATGCCACAAACGTGACGCAGCAGGTGCTGACCCGTCAGGAAGCGGAGCGGGTTGGCAAACTGGTCGACGGCAATCTCGACCAGATCCTGACCTCGGTCGGTACCGCCAACGCACAGACAACCGCCGCCGCCACCCTCTCCAGCGAGACCTCGCAGATGGTCCAGTCCATGGCCTCGGCGGCAGAGCAATATCAGGCTTCCGCAGCCGAGATTACGCAAAGCATGGAGCTGTCGACCGCACAGGTGGAGACGGCGATGTCCGAAACGGCCAATGCCGACACCTCGACCCAACAGCTCGTGGGTGCGGCCGATGCCATGAACAGCATCATCGAAGTGATTCAGGATATCGCCGGCCAGATCAATCTGCTCGCTCTCAACGCCACCATCGAATCCGCCCGCGCGGGTGAAGCCGGCAAGGGCTTTGCAGTGGTCGCCTCCGAAGTGAAATCGCTGGCCAATGAGGTCGCCAGGGCAACGGAACAGGTCTCCTCGGAAATTGCCGGTATCCAGTCCGTAGCCGGAGACGTCGTGCAGCGCCTCGGCGAGATCAAGACTGCCGTCGAGTCCGTCGACGCGAGCGTGACCGAGGTAGCCAGTGCGATCGACGAGCAGGCGACGACGACCCGCGAGATGACCGCCAACATGCAGTCGGCCGCCGGCGCCGTCGGGGAAATCAGCAGCAATCTGGACTCAATCGCCGAAGCGGTGCAGAGCGCCAACACCCTGGCGCAAGAAGGCACCGACCTCTATCGCAGCCTGCAGAACAGCGCGGCCTAGCAGGCTCGCAATCCTGCAGGCGGACAGCCTCCGGCCGTTTCAGGTCAGCAGGCGGCGCCACTCTCCGGGAGTCAGCCCGAAGGCTTGGCGGAACCGCCGCGTCATATGGCTCTGATCCGCAAAGCCAGAGATCGAAGCGGCATCGGCGAGCGAGGCACCCGCCAGGATCTGCCGTTTCGCCTCGTCCAACCGCCTCAGAATCACGAAGCGCCAGGGGCTCACGCCGAAGCAGGCACGGAACTGCCGGGACAGGCTGTAGCGATCGATGCCGTACTCCCGTTCCAGACTCGAAACGCCGATGCCGGAGACTGCCATCGCTTCCAAACGATCCCTGATGCGGGTCATCTTGATCGCGTCGGTTCGTCGAGGAAGCGATCTACTCTTGCTCTCCAGGGCGGCCAGTGCATCGGCCAAGGCTGTAATCGCAGCAACAGGTGCCAGACTATCCTGCGTCTCGGCTGGATCCCCGATTGCTTCTCTGATGGCCATCAGCAGTGACGGCTGTCGCGACACAGCTTCGGCAAGGAACGGCAGCGGCGCACCTCCCAAAGCGTCGCTGACGAGGCTGGGCGACAGGTAGATCGCGCGGTAGCCATACCCGTCGTCTGTGCCCGGCCACCCGTCGTGAAGCTCGTCCGGATGCAGCACGAAGACATCGCCTGGGCACGAGAAACGCTCTGCGCCGCGATAGCGGAAGCGCTGCACGCCGGAGGTCGTATAGCCGAGCGTGTAGGTATCGTGTCGGTGCGGCGAGAAACGGTGGCCGCAGAAGTAGGCCTCGACCGCTTCGGCCCCTCCGAAAACCGACAGATGGCGGACCCGACTGCGAAGCGGATATCCCATTATCCTGCACAAACGTTCAAGACAGCTCCCATCCCTTCCAGGCAGTCATCATGCAAATGCCGTGACGGGAAGGCCAATGGGAAACGACCTCGTACTGCTCTGGCTCGCCGCTTTTCCGCTGATGGGCAGCCCCGGGCCCGCAACCATGAGCCTGGCCGGCGTCGGGGTCGCCTTCGGCGTCCGAAGAGGGCTGTCCTATCTCGGCGGCATCCTGCTCGGCACCTTCACCGTCCTCGTCATGATCGCGACCGGCGTTACCGGATTGATCCTCGCCGAACCTGCAGCGGTTCGTGTTCTGACGGTCCTGGCCGCCGCCTACATTCTCTATCTCGCCTGGAAGATCGCAACCGCACCGGTCCTCTCCGCGGCGGACACGACGGCGGCCGCACCGGCCTTCTCCAGCGGCCTCGTGCTCGCAATCGCCAACCCGAAGGCCTTCGCCGCTATCGGTGCAGTCTACTCAGGCAACACCTTGGTTGAGGGCACACTCCTCCTCGATGCCCTTGCCAAGATTGCCGCTCTGTCTCTGGTGATCGTGACGGTCAACAGTGCCTGGCTTGTCTTCGGCTCATCCCTCTCTTCCGTCCTGAGCAATCCCCGAAGCGGCCGTATCGCAAACCTGACCTTTGCGTGCTTGCTGATCTTGTCCGTCGCCTTCGCCCTTCTCGGGTCGTGAGCGGTTGTGCAGCAGAACGAGACGCCGGGGCAACGCCAGGCTCGCTTATCAAGCGATGACAGCCTGCTCGCCGAGCTGGGAGTCCCAATAGGGCTCGCTGCCGAAGCGGGTCAGAAGGAAGTCGATGAAGACCCGAACCTTGGGCGAGAGATTGCGGCTGGCCGGAAAGACGGCATGCACGCCGCCAGGCGTCCCATCCTCCCAGTCTGGTAGAAGTCGCTCGACGACGCCCTCGTTGATGGCTTCGCTACAGATGAAACTGGGTAGCAGGGCGACGCCCTGCCCCGCGATGCAGGCCTTCAAGATGGCGTCGCCGTTGTTGATGCGCAGCCGTCCCGAGATACGCACCTTGACGTCTCGCTCCGTACCTCCGTCCGCCGCGCGGAAGCTCCAGGTCTGGCCGCTCGTCTGGTAGGCGTAGAGCAGGCATTCGTGCTGTTTCAGCTCGTTCGGATGCTCGGGCCGTCCGGCCCGCGCGAGATAGTCTGGTGCGGCGAACAAAAGGCGGCGCATGGGGGCGAGACGGCGTGCGACCAGACTGGAGTCGCCCAGCTTACCGATCCGGATCGCCAGATCGTAACCTTCCTCGACCAGGTCGACGGGTCTGTCATTGAGCGAGAGGTCGACCTCCAGTTCCGGACACATGGCCAGAAAGTCCGGCAGCGCGGGCGCGATGTGGCGCACACCGAAGGACAGCGCCGAATTGACCTTCAAAAGACCCCGCGGCGCCTCCGCCAGGTGCGTCACTGCCTCTTCGGCCGCAAGCGCTTCGGCCTCCACCCGCTGGCAGCGTTCGAAGAAGGCGGCGCCCGCCTCGGTGACGGAGAGTTGCCGCGTCGTGCGGTTGAGCAACCGGGTCCCCAGACGATCCTCCAGCTTGCTGATCTGCTTCGACACGGCCGACTTCGAGAGGCCCAACGCCTGCGCCGCGGCTGAGAAACCGCCCAGTTCAACGACGCGGGCAAAGACGACCATTGCCGTGACATCCTCGAGCCTCATTTGCGTTTCCTCCAAGAAACAATCAATTAACAAACGAGCTTATTAACATTCTTGAGTGAACGCACCACCTTTCCCGTGAACCCGCCGGCAACGGCTTTCATCGACGAACGGGCAAGGGAGTTTCCGCCATGACCAAAGTACTGGTGCTCTACTACTCCACCTATGGCCACATCGAGACCTTGGCCGGCGCCGTCGCCGAGGGCGCTGGGTCCGTTGGCGACGTCGAGGTGACCGTCAAGCGCGTCGCGGAGCTGATGCCTCCAGAGGTCGCCGAGAAAGCCGGCGCCAAGCTGAATCAGGCCGCGCCGATCGCCGAACCCACCGAGCTGGCGGACTACGATGCCGTGATCGTCGGCACCCCGACGCGCTTCGGCAACATGGCGAGCCAGATGCGGAACTTCTGGGATCAGACCGGCGGTCTCTGGATGAAGGGGGCGCTGGTCGGGAAGGTCGGCAGCGTCTTCGCCTCCACCGGAACCGGCGGCGGCAACGAGACGACGATCACCTCGACCTGGAACACCCTGGCCCACCACGGGATGGTGATCGTGCCGCTAAACTATGGCGCGCCCGAGCTCACCGATGTCTCCGAGGTGCGGGGCGGCAGCCCCTACGGCGCGGCGACCATCGCCGGTGCGGACGGCTCTCGCCAGCCCACCGACAAGGAGCTGTCGCTCGCCCGCTACCAGGGCAGGACCGTGGCCGAGATTGCGAAAAAACTCAGCGCCTAGAGGCGTCCCAGTGTAACCGGCCTCGCGGCGACCCGCTGTTCCGTCTCTCTCCTCCACGCGGCCACCCACGGAACCATCCCGGACGGGCGGCCAGGTGAGGGAGTGAGAGGGACGGAACTCTGCGGCGCCCGGAGGCGCCTGAACAGAAGGAGCTTTTATCATGATCGAGCATCGTCCCTTCGAGAGCCTGGGTCGCTTCGAGAACGATTGGCTGAGCGCTCGCTACCACTTCAGCTTCGCCGGCTACGACGATCCGGCCCGGCGCGGCTTGGGCAAGCTGCTGGTGTGGAACGACGACACGATCGAGCCGCGCCGCGGTTTCGCCCCCCATGGCCACCGCGACATGGAGATCATCACCTACGTGCGCGAGGGTGCCATCACCCACCAGGACAGCTTGGGCAATGCAGGCCGTACCGAGGCAGGCGATGTCCAGGTGATGTGGGCAGGCAGCGGCATCCTGCACTCGGAGATGAACGTCGAAAGCGAGGAGACCAAAATCTTCCAGATCTGGATCGAGACGGCAGAGCCGGGCATCGCGCCGGGTTGGGCCGCCAGCGAGTTTCCCAAAGACAACCGCAGCGGTGAACTGGTCGTGCTGGCCTCCGGGGCCGGAGACGAAGGCGCACTGCCGATCCACCAGGACGCCCGTATCCTCGCAGCAACTCTGAAACCGGGGCAGTCGGTGACCTACCGGCCCCAGCCGGGCAAAAGCGCCTATCTGGTGCCGGCGATCGGCCAGGTGAAAGTCCAGAGTGAGGACACATCCTTCTCCGCCAAGGCCCGCGACGGTGTCGCCATGGCGGACGTCGAGGCCGTCGAACTGACGGCCGAAGACCATAGCGAGATCCTGATCGCCGAGGTCCCCGCCTGACTCCGGAAAGACGCGCCGACCGCTAACTGTCGGCGCGTCGTCTTTTTACGCGACGCAGGGAGATGCGAGATGGGTTTGCTGGTCGAAGGCCTTTGGCGGGACAGTTGGTACGACACCAAGTCGACGGGCGGACGCTTCCAACGCCAGGACAGCGCCTTTCGCAGTTGGATCACGGTCGATGGCAGTGCCGGCCCCAGCGGATCGGACGGCTTCAGGGCCGAACCGGGACGCTACCATCTCTATGTCAGCCTGGCCTGTCCCTGGGCCCATCGCACCCTGATCTTCCGCAAGTTGAAGGGTCTGGAACGGATCGTCTCCACCTCCAGCGTGCATTACCATATGGCCGAGAACGGCTGGGAGTTTCGCCCGACCGACATCGCCAACGATACGGCGGACGGTGATCCGCTCTACGATCTCGACTACGCCCATCAGCTCTACACCAAGGCTAAGTCCGATTACACCGGCCGTGTCACCGTGCCGATCCTCTGGGACAAGAAGCGCGAGACCATCGTCAGCAACGAGTCGGCCGAGATCATCCGCATGTTCAACGGCGCCTTCGACGAGGTCGGCGGCGACCCGGCCGTTGACTTCTACCCGCAAGCACTCCGCGGCGAGATCGATGGGATCAACGCCGAGGTCTACGATCGCGTCAACAACGGCGTCTACAAGTCCGGTTTCGCTACCCAGCAAGCCGCCTACGACCAAGCTTTCGAGAAGCTTTTCGCCTGTCTGGATGGGTTGGAGGCGCGGCTCGCGACCAACCGCTACCTCGTCGGCGACACCCTGACCGAGGCCGACTGGCGGCTCTTCACCACTCTGGTGCGCTTCGACCCTGTCTACGTCGGCCATTTCAAGTGCAACCGGGACCGCTTGGTCGATTTCCCGAATCTCTGGGGCTACACCCGCGAGCTGTTCCAGATGCCCGGCGTCGCCGAAACGGTGAACTTTGAGCACATCAAGCGGCACTATTACGGCAGCCACGAAACCGTAAACCCGACGGGCATCGTACCGGCCGGCCCGCGTGTAGACTTCACGGCGCCTCACGACCGCGCAAAGCTGAGCCAAGCGGCGGAGTAGCGTCGCAAGGCTGTCGACAGAGTTGGCTTAAAGCGTCTTTTCGAAGTCTTACACCCGCCGGCTCGCAGCTTGCTGACAGGGGCGCTACACTCGCTGCCCTGTTACCCGACTGCGAGGATCTGCCGGACCGTGTTTGCCCGCTTGGCGTTCTGCGCCTTAGCCCTTCTGCTGACCACAGTCGTGACGCCGGCTCCGCTCGCCGTCCTGGCGGACGAGCAGCCGCGATCCTTCGCCGAGATCAGCGAAGCCTGGCAACGGACACTCAACGACGCGCGCGACGAGCTGCGTGAAACGATACCGACGCCGGAGCGAACAGCAGAGCTGCAAGAGGAACTCAACCGGGTGATCCGCGAGGCCGACGAGGCGGAGCGGATCGCTCAGGCTGCGCTCACGCCCTTAGGTCAAGAGCGCGATGCCCTGGGTCCGCCACCGGCGGAGGGGGAGCCGCCAGAGCGCCCGGAGATTACGGAAGCGCGCCGGGATATCCAGGAAGACATCGCGCTGTTCGAGGCTCGACTGCGCCAGGCGGAGCTTGCCGAAACCCAGGCCAACGCCCTGCTGCGCGAGATCAGCCGCGCCCAGCAGCAGGAGCTGACGGCCGAGCTTCTGACCCTTTTTCCCAGTCCTCTCGAGCCGCAGACATGGCTGACCGCCCTTGGCGAAGCGGTCACGGTCGTCGAGCGGGTCCTGGCGGCGCCTTTCGAGTGGTATCGGGAGGCGCCTTCCCTGGTCGGCGACCCCGGTCCCTACTTCCTGGCGCTGCTCGCCTTCTTGCTTGCCGGCATCCTCGCCTGGCCGCTACGGCTGTTTCTCAAGGACCAGCTGGGTCGCGACCCGGCTGTCTCCGACCCCTCCTACGCGCGGCGGCTTCTGGCCGTCGTCGTCGATGGCGCCGCCGACGCGCTGCTGCCTCTGCTGGCCTTGGCAGCGCTGGCGGGCGCACTGATCGGTCAAGACCTCCTGACCGGCACCTTTGCAGAGCTGATCGGCGCAGGACTGCGGGTCGTTGCCTTCTTCCTGCTGATTGCCGGCCTGGCCCGGGCGGCACTCTCGCCGCGCCTGCCAGCCTGGCGGATCGTTCCGACGTCGCCGGACGGCGCCGTAGCTCTGGCGAACGGCATCACGGCCTTTGCCATCACGAACGCTCTCTTCTCCTTCGGCTGGGCGGCGATCCAGATCACGATGACGCCCCAGCCGATGGCTTTGGCCTCGGTGTTCCTCCTCATTGCCATCACCGTCGTGACAGCCCTGCTGATGGGCTTGCTGCCGTCGCGCTTCTGGCCGGAGCCGAAGGGCATCGGCAGCAGCTACTGGCCGGCCGCCCGGCTACTGCTCTGGCTGCTGCTCGCTGCGGCCCCGCTGACGGCCCTGGCCGGCTACGCCTTCCTGGGTGGCTTCTTGCTGTCCCGCCTGTTGTTCATCGCCCTGCTGCTTGGCGGATTACTCCTGCTGCGCGCCATTCTGCGCGAGAGCTTGGAACAGCTTCTGACCCCCGAAGGCAGCTGGTTCAACGCCGTCACACGCTTCAGCGGCCTGCGCGAACAGAGCGCGCGCGTCCTGCTGCTCTGGCTATCCCTGGCGATCGACGCCGTCCTCTTGCTCAGCAGTTTCTATCTCGCGCTGAACCTGCTCGGCGTGCCCTCCGCGCTGCTGAACCTCTGGACGCGCGAGATTGTCACGGGTTTCGAAATAGGCGGCCTGACCATCGCGCCGCTCGACCTGCTGCTGGCCGTGGTCATCTTCCTGCTGGCGCTGGCCGCGACGGGCATCGTCAAGCGGCTGCTGTCCGACAGACTGCTGCCGCAGACCCGGCTCGACGTAGGTGTCCGTCACTCCATCGTTGCCGCCAGCGGCTACCTGGGCGTTGTGCTGGCCCTGTTGCTGGGCATCGCCGCTCTCGGGCTCGATCTCTCGAATGTGGCGATCATCGCCGGTGCCCTGTCGGTCGGCATCGGCTTCGGCCTGCGCGAAGTCGTCAACAACTTCGTCTCCGGCCTACTGCTGCTGATCGAGCGGCCGGTCAAGGTTGGCGATTGGATCGTCACGGCCGGCCACGAGGGCATGGTCAAGCGTATCTCCGTGCGGGCCACGGAAATCGAGACCTTCGACCGCGCCTCGGTGATCCTGCCGAACAGCGAGCTGATCACCCAGCCGGTGACCAACTGGACCCACAAGAACCGGGTGGCACGCACGACCGTCAAGGTCGGGGTCGCCTACGGCTCCGACACCCAGCTCGTCCACGACCTCCTGCTGGGCTGTGCCAAGGACCACCCGGACGTGCTGAAAGTTCCCGCCGCCTACGTCCTGTTCCGCAACTTCGGCGACTCCGCCCTGGAGTTCGAGCTGCGCGCCTACGTGCGCGACACCGACTACTACCTGACCGTGGGCAGCGACCTGCATTTCGCGGTCGACCGTGCCTTCCGCGAGCATGGCGTGACGATTCCCTTCCCGCAGCGCGACCTGCATATCGTCACCGCACCCGGCCAGGTTCTTCCACCGGGAGCCGGACCTGCCGCGGGAACGCCGCCGCACCGCGGCGAGGCCGGCCCTGAAGGTGGAGCGGACGGCGGCGAGCGGTAGGGGAGATCCGTTTCGGACAAAGGCGCTTAGGAGATCACCTCCTAAACCTCGAACTCTGCCACCAACGGCGCGTGGAAGGAGCCGGGCTCGCTGCCGGCAGCACGGACGCAGTCGTCGATCAGATGCACGTTGAGGCTGTCGATCCGACGGTAGCCTGCGAAGAGCGCTGGGCTGACCAGAATATGATCCACCATCAGGGCGCGGCCCGCATGGCGCAGGGAGAAGCGGCGCTCCGGCGGCAAGCCGGAATCGAGCGGCACCAGAGCGCGGCCGGCCTGGCCGGTCAGTCCGGTCTTCGCCGTCGGCACGGCCAGAATCTCCAAAGCCGCCGCCTCGCCCTCGGCGTTGAAGTCGCCGCAGACCGCGATCAAAGCCTCCGGCTCGGCATCGAAGATCTGCTCTACCAGCAACCGCGCCTCCAGCGCCTGAGCGCTGCGCAGCAGCGTGGCATGGTGCAGCCCTTCCGCCCAGGCGGCTGTACTCAGCCAGGAACCAGCCACCTTGCCCCCGGGAAAAGCAGCGGCCAAGGGGGCCCGCAGATGCAGGTCGATGACATGCAGCAGCCGGCCGTCCGCAAGCTCCAGCGCGGCGGACAGCAGTGGCCGGTCGAAGCTGCGGGTGATCGTCCTGCCCTCCGGCCCGGCGAGGGTCAAGGCAAGCGGAGGCACGAAAGCATGGTAAAGCGATTGCCAGCTGCGGATCGGCAAGTGACTGAGGATCGCCAGATTGTGCCGGTCAGCCAAATGCGTTCCGGTAACGCCGAGGGAAAAACACCGCGCCGCCTCGGCATAGGGTGTGCCGGCAATCAGCGCCTCCAGGCCCTCCGGCCGGCGCGGGCCGCGCGCCTTGTCGCGCTGCCGATCTTTTTTGTCCGCCGTTCCCGAGCCGTTGGGGCGGGCCGCCGCATTCACCTCCTGCAGGCAGATCGCGTCGGCCTTCAGCGCCAGCAGCAGCGGGCGCAAGGCCGCGACCCTGGGCGCCAACGGCGGCCCACCGCGATCGCCGTCGCCGAGGCTTTCCAGATTGAAAGTTGCCAGTCGCAGGGTCCCGCTCATGGAGCGCGACTATGCCACCGCTGGGCCGGACACTGGAAACCCAATGCCGCGCTGCCTATCTGACAGACAACGTCAGGGATGATACTGCACTCCCTTTAAACAACCAGTCCGTGTAGGACGCGAGATAATGACGCTGGTGCATATCTGGCAACCGGACGAAGAGCCGGAGCTCCGCACCGTTCTCGAGAATGTCTGGTACCTCCTGCAGAAGGGCGTGCGAGACCGTCGGCACGGCTTTCACCTGCCGATTCTGGCGACCTCCACGCCGGACGAAGGGCCGGATGCGCGCTCCGTGGTACTGCGCGGTGTCGACAGCACCCATCGTCTTCTACGCTTCCACAGCGACGGTCGCAGCGCCAAGATCCGCCAGATCGAGACCGACCCGCGCGTCGGCTTCCTGTTCTACGATGCTGCGGAGGACACCCAGGTCCGCATTCAGGCGGTTGCGACGGTGCACCGCACGGACGACGCGGCGAACGCGGCCTGGCAAGGAACACGGCTGTTCAGCCGGCGCTGTTATCTGGCGGAACGCGCGCCCGGCAGCCCGAGCGAACTGCCGACCTCCGGCCTGCCGAGCGCGTTCGGCAATCGCAACCCGACGGAGGAGGAAAGCCGGGCCGGGCGCGCCAACTTCGCCATCGCGCTCTGCGAAATCCGTCGGCTCGATTGGCTTTACCTCTGCCATCAGGGCCACCGCAGCGCCCGCTTCACCTGGGACGAAGCCGGAGACCTGACCGCGACCTGGCTGCAGCCTTAGGATCCGCTCGCGCCGCCCCCTCTCCTATTCCGCCACAGCCGTCAGCGCCGGACGCAGGTCGCTCTCGAACAGCTCCAGCAGCGGGACGATCTTCTCGCCTCGACAGCTTTGGCTCGGCAGCATGCCGCGCACCTCGATCTCTGCCTCCACGACAAGGCGCAACCGCTTGGTTCCGATTCGATTTTGCACTGCCGCGTCGATCACCTGCGCCATCGCGAGCTGCTGCGCTTCGCTGAAGCGCGTGTCGTAGCAGGACTCGGCCGCTGCGATGGCCCGGTGATACTGCAGGAAGATCTCCTCGGCCTCGCCGTCCGTCAGCGCGGCAAGCGGTCCAGCAAAAGTCAGCGCCGCGAGCGCCACAGCGGCAGTGGTAAAGAGGCGACGCATCGGTCAGAACTCCCCCTCGATCGTTTGTCTTCGGGCAAAACTTAGAGCAGATCGGACGCCCGCTGACAAACGCGTGCCAAGGCCCGATGGGGATTGGCTGCCTTTGCATCTCTATCCGACCAAATGCGGATCGTCCTTGAAGGCTTGTGCGATGTAGTCGACGAAGGCCGTCACCTTGGGCGGGGCGAAGCGGCGCGGCGGCGAGACGACGTGGATCGGCAGCGCGCGTGGCTCGAAGTCCTCCAACAGACGCACCAGCCGTCCACTCCGCAGGTCTTTCCCGGCGAGCCAGAGTGGGGCGAAGCCGACCCCAAGACCCGCCAGGACGGCACCCAGCATGGCGCCGGAATTGTCGGCCCGAACCCGGCCGCGCACCCGCACCGCGCGGCTTCCACCGCCCGGTATCGCGTAGTGCCAGTCCGCTCCGGACGCAAGCCGGGTATAGAGCACGCAATCGTGCCGAGTGAGGTCTTCGGGGTGTTCGGGCCGGCCGAAGGCCGCGACGTAACCGGGGCTCGCCACCGTAACCCGCCGGGCGAGACCGACGCGGCGCGCCTTCAGGCGCGAGTCCTTCAGGTCTCCCAAGCGTAGGACGACGTCGACGCCTTGCTCGACCGGATCGAGAAAGGCATCCGACATCACCAGATCGACGGAAAGAGTGGGATAGCGCGCGAGAAAGTCCGCCAGCCGCGGAACGATCTGGGCCTGCCCGAAAGAGACGGGGCAGCCGATCCGCAACAGTCCCTCGGGATACCCCGACCCGCGGGCCGCAGCCTCTGCGGCGTCGAACCCCTCCAGGGCGACCTTGGCCGCCTCGTAGTAGCGCGCGCCTTCTTCGGTCACGGAGAGAGATCGGGTTGTCCGCACCAGGAGCTGAACGCCCAGATGGGCTTCGAGCGCCGCAATCTGCTTCGAGACCGTCGGCTGGGTCGTTTGCCGCTCGCGGGCAACTTCGCTGAAGCTGCCGGTATCCACGGCACGAAGGAAGCTCCGCATGGCCGCGACGCGATCCATTATTCATTCCATATTCGAATAATTAATAGGAAATCGACTGGCGTTCTATCGATCTTCATCACGGAATACGGTTCAGGGCAAGGGCGCAAGAGCCCGTTGGAAAGGAGATTGGCCATGAGCCGCATGAACGCGTCCGCACCCCGTGCCCTGATTGTCGGAGGATCGCTGGGCGGTCTCTTCGCCGGCGCCTTGCTGAAGGCGGCCGGCTGGAACGTCGACATCTACGAGCGCTCCGCCCGCGACCTGGACAGCCGCGGCGGCGGCGTCGTGTTGCAGCCGGAGGTCGTCGAGGCCTTCAGCCGGGCCGGCGCGGATGTCGAGGCGATGGATCTGGGGGTGCGCTCACGCTATCGCACGGTGTTCCGGCCCGACGGCTCGATCCAAAGCCAACAGCTGGCGCCACAGACGCAGACATCCTGGTCGCTGATCTATAGCACCATGAAGCAGGCCTTTGGCGAAGCGCGGTATCATCAAGGCAAGACCCTCGTGGCGCTGCGCCAAGACAATGGCAGCCATAGCGTGACAGCCGGCTTTCAGGACGGCACCGAGGAGACCGGCGATCTGCTGATCGGCGCCGACGGCAACGGCTCCACCGTCCGGAGCCTGCTGTGGCCGGATGCCGAGCCGGCCTATGCGGGCTATCTCGCGTGGCGCGGCCTGGTCCCGGAAGAGGAGATGCCGAAGCACGCCCGGGAGGGTCTCCATGGCGACTTCGGCTTCGCCAATGCCAGGGGCTCGCACATTCTCGGCTACTTGGTGCCAGGCGAGCACAACGACACGCGCCCCGGTCACCGCCTTTACAACTGGGTCTGGTATCGCGTCGCCGACGACCGGCAACTCCGGGACATCATGACCGACCGGGACGGCCGCCATCGCGGCTTCTCTCTTCCCGAGGGTTCGCTGTCGCAGAGATGGCGAGAGCAGATCTACCGAGAGGCCGACCAACTGTTGCCGCTGCCCTTCCGCGAGATCGTGCGGGCGACCAAGCAGCCCTTCGCCCAGGCAATCCGCGACCTCACCGTTGAGCGGATGGTTCGGGGCCGCGTGCTGCTGCTGGGCGACGCCGCCTTCATCCCGCGACCGCACACGGCGGCCAGCACCGCGAAGGCTGCGGCCAACGCCTTGGCCTTGGTCGATGCCCTGGAGGCCGAAGCCGGCGATATCGATAGGGCTTTGGAGCGATGGGAACCTCGGCAGCTTGCACTCGGCAACAGCCTCTACCACCAAGGGACCCGCGCGGGCGACTATCTGCTGTTCGGCAAGCCGCCGGCCGGCCGCGTCGGCTGAGCCCGCGTCAGAAAGACGAATTCGGCTGCGTCAGGAAGAGCGCTTCTTCCGCCGTGCTCTCGCGGCCAAGCACCTGATTGCGGTGGGGGAAGCGGCCGAACCGCTGCACGATCTCGCGGTGGCGCTCGGCATAGACCAACCAGTCCGGCTCTTCGTTTAACTGCTCTATCAGCGCGACCGAGAGGTCCTGATCGACCAGGTCTTCGCTGTGTTCCAGCGGCAGGTAGAGAAACAGCCGTTGCCGCTGGTTGAGCCGGCGGTCAAGGCCAACGGCCACCGCTTGCCGTGTGACCGCCCGCGCCCGCGAATCCAGGGCATAGGCCTCGGCACTGTCGCGGAAGAGGTTGCGGGACGCTTGGTCGAACAGCAGCACCAGCGCCAACGCACCTTCCGGCGTCGCCGGCCAATGACCGCAGGCGCCGGCCTTTGCCGCCTGCAGCCGCGGCCCGAGAACGCGTTCGACCTCGGCGTCGAAGCCCGCGTCCTTGACGAACCACTTCGGCACGACAGCCTCGGAGAACCAGAAGCCCAGAACCGCCTCGATCTCTTTCATATCGCCCAGCCCACCATATCGCCCAGCCCAGGTGTCTTGCCTCTCGCCCGATCCGGCGTCTTTCTGCTACAAGCCGAGGTAATGAACAAGACTGCCACCCACTCGGCAAGAACCGCCGCCGCCTTGGGCGTGCTCGCGGCCCTTTCGCTGACCTCGCTCCCGGGCGTGGCGCAAGACCTGCCGCTCGTCTCGCGCCAGCTGCAGTTCCACACGACACCGGCTGAGCGCGCCGCAGCCGCGCAGCAGACCAACGACGAGGCCATGAGAGTCGAGGTCGACCTGGGCAACCTGCCGCGCGTGCCCCTGCCGGCCGGCACCGTGATCCTGCCGCCGCGCATCGACTCCACCACCGGCGCCTACCTGGGCCCAGGTGGCGAGCGCGGCGTGGTCCTGCCCGAAGTGCCGGTGCAGCAGCCGAGGGAGGCGCTGCCGCCTCTCGTCGTAGGCCAAACCTACCTGCCGCCCTGGTTCGACGATATCCGTAACATCGAGGGCGGCCGCGGCCCGATCGACGCAACCTCGGGCGTTGGCCGCGGCAACGGCGAGGTTCGCCCGGAGGATCTACGCAGGACACCGCCAGTGGCGCCCGGCAACGGCGCGGACGAAACACTCCCGGACGAGCCGCCAGCCGCCCCGCTTCAGCGCAGTGCAGCGCCCGCACTCACACCGTCCGCCCCCACGCCGCCCGTTGCGCCAAGCGCTCGACCTGCCGGCCAGGTCGCGCCCGAGGTCATGCCGCAGCCCGTTCCACAGCGGGTTCCGCCACCGCTGCCTCAAACAACGGCAGCGGAGGTCGCACCGCCGGCCGCACCGACAGCGCGCGCCCAGGCTCCCAGCCCGATTCCCTTGGTCAGCCGCAAGCTGAATTTCCAGTACTGACGCGACGTCAGTCCAGTAGCAGGTTCACGCCCTCGTAGCTGCCGGAACCGAGCAGCGCGGAAAAGAGCTTCCGACCGAGCGCTTCCGTCGCCGACTGGCGGCCGCGAGGTGCGGCAAGCGTGAGGAAACTATCCAAGTAGGATTCCGAAATGGCAATCATGGCGATATAGCCGTCCGGCCCATCGCAGGCGAAGAAGCCGCGCACGAGATCAAGCTCGTCACTCCGGGCCCCATCCAGGGTACCGGAGCCGACCCGACCCCGACAGTGTTTCGCGAGAGAGTCGGCGACGATGCGGAAAGCCATGGTGGCGTCGGGCTCCTCCTCATCCGTCGGCAGTTCGAAGTAGGTCCCGCCAATCCCCTCGACGTCGAAGCTGACCACTGCGTCGCCGGCGTCGGGCGAAACGACGTGCACCTCGCTGCCGCCGCTGGCCGTCGTCAGAAAATCGCGCAGCTCGCGCGGGGTAACGACGAAGTCGCGATAGGTCCAATCCTCCGCGTCCGGAGATGCCTGGGGCGTTTCCGATTCGAAGGGGTTGGACGCGAAGCCGCCTCCATCGGAGTCTCCTCGTCCTGGCTGACTGGGACCGCCGAAGGGGTTCAGGCTGTCGGCATAGAGACGGCGCTGCACGCAGCGCTCCAACAGGCTCAGCGCCTTCAAGGTGCCCGTCAGTTCGAAACCGAAGGTGTCGTGCCGCGCGTCGACTTCCAGCAGACGGCCATGCTTGAGCCTGCGGAGCGCCTCGGCGTCCCGCCCAAGGGGGATCACCAGACCGGACTCGCTGGTGACATGTCCGGTCACCTGCCGTCGCCAGGACCGGTCAACTTGCAACACAAGCTCGTAGCGCTCGCCGACGGGCAGCTGCCAACCCGGCTTGCCGAGCACCAGGAACAGACCAGCCTCGCCCATCATGAACCCGAGCGTGATATCGCTGTAGTACTCCGCCGACAGGCGGCAGTGACTGAACCGACCGTCGTCATCGGCAATGACACCGCCCGACCAGCCAGCGATCTCGAAACTCTCTATTTGCTTGGCCTGGGCCAAGCGCGGTCCCAGCGCCAGCAGCAAGGCAGCGCTCAGCGCGATCAGGGTAGCAAGGCGAAGACTCAGCATCTCTTTGGTCCTACCTGGGATCCGAAGGTCAGGCTGAAATCTGACCGCCCCCGCTGCGCAGTCGCCTTGATCTATCTCATGCCATGCGTGTGGAAATAAGGCACTCAGCAGCTAGAAATTGCTATGCCATAAGCGCCGGTGACGGCATCTCCATCCCTGGAATGTCGCTTGCAGTGGTCAGCAAGCCGCAATGCACGACGAAGGGGAGGCTTAGTCCAGCTGCGCGCCCGCGTCTCTCTCAATCTGCATGGCTCCATGGACCAGCATTCTGTAGATGCCTTCGCTTACGGCCTCCAGCTCAGATTGGCGACTGCGCGGCTCACCAAATGTTAGGAAGATAGCTAAGCGGGGTTCGGACCATACAATCACATCCATGTAGAGATCCGGCGCGTCACAGGCGAGGAAGCCGCGAACGAAATCTTTCTGGCCAACCAAGTCTCTCGCGAGCGTTCCGTGGCCTGCTTCTATCGGACATACATCTGCAAGAGCCTTTATGAACTCGCGGAAGACCCTCGGAGCGTCCGCTGCCCGCCAGTCGTTTGGTACTTCCTTGTAGGTTCCCTCAACGCCATCGACTTCAAATTGCATCGAGCCAACGTCAGCTTCGGGTTGATGAACGTGAACGTCCGTGCTGCCGCTCAAAGCCATTAAAACGAACGTCAGGCCTTCCGGCGATAATCTGAGGCCAGGGCGATCCCAATTGTCCGAAAACGGCAATGCTCGCGGAGTCTCCTGGCCGAAGGGGTTCTCCGGATCGTGGTTACTGCGCTCACGGAACGGATCGGCCGAACCTGTAAAGGGGTTGGTGGCACTCAACGGCTCGGTGGAGTCTCCGAACGGATCGGCGCTGCCGGCGTAGGCCAATCGCTCAACGCAGCGCTCAAGCAGGCTTAGTGCCCGCGAGGTCCCCGTCAGCTCAAAGTCAAAGCTCTGATACCGGGCATCGACCTCGAGAAACCGGCCCCGTTTGAAGTTGCGCACCGCTTCGACATCGCGACCCAGCGACACTACCAGAACCGTATCTTGAGTGACTTCGCCTGTCACCTGCTGCTGCCAAGACTGATCGACGCGCAAGGTCAGCGTATAGCGCTCACCGATCGGCAGACGCCAGTCGGGCCTGCTGAGAATCAAGTACAGCCCGGGCTCGCCCATGACGAAACCTAACGTTGTGCCGCTATCGTACTGCTTGCCGAGACTGCAGAAGCCGAGGCCGTCGTCCTCGGCGGCAGCGGCCCCTCTCCAGCCGGCGACGCCAATCTCCTCGAGAAGGCTGATGTCGGCTTTCGCGACACGCGGTCCGAGCACCAACAGCAGGGCAGCGCTCAGCGCCATCAATGCAGCAAGACGAAGACTCAACATCTCTCTGGATCATACCTGGGGTCCGAAGGTCAGGCTGGAGTCTGGCCGCTACTCGTGCGCAGTCGCCTTGATCTATCTCATGCCATGCGTGTGGAAATAAGGCACTCAGCAGCTAGAAATTGCTATGCCATAAGGGCCGGTGACGGCATCTCCATCCCTGGAATGCCGCGTGCAGTGGTCACCAAGCCGCAATGCACGACGAAGGGGGCGCTAGTCCGGCTGCGCGCCCGCCTCTCCCCCGCTGTGCATGGCTCCAAGAACCAGCATTCTGTAGATGCCTCCGGTTATGGCCTCCACCTCAAGTTGGCGGCTGCGCGGCACAACAAATCCCAGGACGATAGCCAGATAGGGTTCGGTCCATACAATCATCTCCGTGTAGAGGTCGGGCTCGTGACAGGCGAGGAAGCCACGAAGAAAGCCGTTCTCCTCAACGACGTCTCTCGCGAGCACTCCGAAGTCCGGTTCTCTCGGACATGCACCCGCAAAAGCCTTCACTACCTTGCGGAAGGCCCGGGGAGCGTCCGGTTCTCGCCAGTCGTTCGGCACTTCCATGTACCGTCCGGCAACGCCCTCGACTTCGATGTCCACCCAGCTGGCGTCGGCTTCAGGTGGATAAATGTGAACGTCCATGCTGCCGCTCAAACCCATCAGAGCGAGCCTTAGGCCTACCGGCGACAATCTGAAGCCGAGGCGATCCCAATTGTCCGAAAACGGCAATGCTCCCAGAGTCTCCTGGCCGAAGGGGTTCTCTGGTTGGTTGCCGCTGTGCTCACCCAACGGCTCGGCGGGACCTCCAAAGGGATTCGCCGTGCCGGCATCGACTAGCCGTTCAACGCAACGCTCCAGCCGGTTTAATGCACGCGAGGTCCCCATCAGCTCAAAATCAAAGCTCTGATGCCGTGCATCGATTTCCAGAAAGCGACCTCGTTTGAGGCTGTGCAAGGCTTCGACATCGCGACCAAGAGGTATTATCAAAATCGTCTCTCCGGTCACTTCGCCTGTTAGCTGTCGCCGCCACGACTGGTCCACGCGCAAGGTCAACGCGTAGCGCTCACCGATTGGCAGCCGCCAGTCCGGGCTGCTGAGAAACAAGTACAGCCCGGGCTCGCCCAGGATGAAACCCAACGTCGTGTCGCTATCGTACTGCCTGCTGAGACTGCAATAACCGGAGCCGTCGTCTTCGGCGTAGGCGCCGCCCGACCAGCCGGCCACCTCGAACTCCTCGAGAAGACTGATGTCGGCTTTCGTCACACGCGGTATCAGCGCCAGCAGCAGGGCAGCGCTCAGTGCGATCAGGGTCGCAAGGCGAAGACTCAGCATCTCTTTGATCCTACCTGGGATCCGAAGGTCAGGCTGAAGTCTGACCGCCCGTTCTGTGCAGTTGCCTTGATCTACCTCATGTCATGCTTGTGTAGGCAAGGCCGTCAGCAGCTAAAAATTGCCAAGCCATGAGCGCGAATTACGGCATGTCCATCCCCGGAATGCCGCCATCGGTAATAGCTCCACGGCAGTGCTCGGCAAAAGCCGTGGCCAGGCGAGAAGGCTGCAGGCTCTCGGCGCGGGCCAGGCCGAGACGCAGAGGTGGGTGGTTACCCGCCAGCGGCAACCGGACCAACGGCCGGCCATCCAGGGCCGCACCGGCGCGGGGCCGCACGTTGGCGATGCTGTAGCCGAAGCCGTTGGCGACCAAGCCGCGCACCACCTCCTGCTGGGCCGAGCGTTGGGCGATCTGCGGCGTCAGCCCCTCGCGCAGGAACAGCGACAGGAAGTAATCCCGGCTGAGCGGCAGGTCGAGCAGCACCAGTCGCTCCGTTGCCAGATCCACGAGACTCAGCTCGGGCCGCGTCGCCAGCGGGTGGTCCGCCGCCAACAGGATATGTGGCGGCAGCTCGGCCAGCGGGGCAAAGGCCAGGTCCTCGGGAAGCTGCAGGTCGTAGGTCAGGGCCAGGTCCAGCTCGACCCGCCTCAGCGCCGTGACGAGGCGCTCTTGATGTGCCTCGAACAACGCGATCTCGGCGCCCGGCACAAGCTCCGCGAAGCCTTGCATCAGCTCCGGCAGGATCATCGGCGCCAGGGTGACGAAGCAGCCCAGCGCGAGGCGCCCACGCAACTGTTCGCTGACTTCGGCAGCCACGGCATGCAACCCCTCAGCACGATCCAGTAAGAGTCGCGCCTCGTGCAGCAGACGCCGGCCGGCCGGTGTCAGCGACAGGCCCTGAGCGTGCTGGCGCACGAAGAGCTGCAGTCCCAGCTCGCGCTCGAGATGGGCAATGGCAGCCGAGATCGACGGCTGCGAGATGGCGATTGTCTCGGAGGCGCCGCGAATGCTGCCGGCCTCGCCGGCGGCGACGAAGTACTCGAGCTGCCGGAAGGTGAAGCGCATCCCGGCCAGCGTGGATCAGCGGTCGCCCGGCACGCCGTAGCCGGGCGCCGCCGAGGGATCGAGCGCGCGGGTCACGTAGGCCTCGAGCTGTGGCTCGTAGAGACGCCACAGCGCGGCCAGGGCAGCGATAGGGTCGTCGTCCAGCCAATCGACGCGCAGGTCGGCGATCGGCCAGGCGAGATCGCGCACCAGCAGCAGTCCGGCGGAATGCACCGGCCCCGCCTCTCCGCCCGCTGCCAGTCCGGCTTGCAAGGCGGCGATCAGGCGATCGCCCAGCGCGTCGCTCACGGCCGCCCCAAAGGCCTCCAGCATCGCCGCCGGCACACCAGGATCGGCCAGCAGATTGCCGGCACAGACCGCGTCCGCGCCCTCCGCCACCGCATGCACCCCGAGCGTATGGCGGCCGGACCAATGGGCCGTTCGGCCCCGGGAGTCCACCAGCGCAAGCTGGCGGTGCTCGATCTCCGCGGTCGAGGTCACCAGCGTATCGCAGGCCTGTTGCGCCGAGGCGCCGAGCGCCATCAACTCAAGTCCGCGTGGGCCAAGGCGCGGATCGGTGACGTTCTGGCTGGCCACCGCGCCGACCCCCGCGCGGGCGTAGGCGCAACGGGCGGCCACCGCCGGCGAAGAAGAGCTGACCGCCAGACCGAACAGGCCTGTCCGCGGACAGCGCGCGGTGATCGAAAAGGTCACGGCACCGCCGTCTCGCTGTCGTCGCCGTCCGGGATCACGGCGGTGACGTCGATCTCGACCAGCCACTCCGGCCGTGCCAGGGCCTGCACCACCAGACCGGTGGAGACGGGATAGACGCCACGCAGCCATCGGCCGACGACGCGGTACACCGGCTCGCGGTAGCGCGGGTCGGTGAGGTAGATGACGATCTTACAGACATGGCCGAGCTCGCTGCCGGCCTCGCGCAGGAGCTGGGCGACGTTGGCCATGGCCTGTTCGGCCTGTCCGGCCGGATCGCCCACGGCGACCGACGCGCTGCTCTCCAGATCCTGGCCGACCTGTCCGCGGAGGTAGAGCGTGGTACCGCGGGCCGCCACCGCCTGGCTCAGGTCGTTGTCGAGCTGCTGATCCGGATAGGTATCGCGGGTGTTGAAACGCCGCAGCCGGCGATGCGCGGCGACCGCCGCGTCGCCCTCCAGCCGGGCCGGCGTACCGTAGGCACGGTCGCTGTATAGTAGCGGCCGGCCGGTCGCCTCGCCCGGGCCGGTGCCGGGCGCCACCGCCTGAACCGCCCCGAAGAAGACGTGGTGGGTGCCGACCGCCTGCTCCTGCAGCAAACGGCAATCGAAAGCGACCAGCCGGTCCTCCGCCAGCGGCGCCCCCGTCTCCAGCCTGCTCCAGAGCGCGCAGGAGAACTTGTCGCCGTCGACCGTCTTGATCCGCCCGGCGAAGACGTCGGAGATCCCGGACTGATCGTCCCGCAGCAGGTTGACGCAGAAGACGCCGTTGGCGCGGATTGCCTCGGCCGCCGGGCTGTCCCGGTGAACGCAGACCAGCAGCACCGGCTGCGGCCCGTCGGCCGAGACCGAGGACATGGCCGAAACGGTCACCCCGGCGCGGCCCGCCGCACCGTCGGTGGTCACCACGCTGACCGTGGTCGCCACCCGGCTCATGCCCTCCAGAAAGCGGCGGCGCAGGTCCGGATCGGGCGTCTCTTCGCGTTCGGCCAGGCTCATGCCCTTTCCCTTACTCGGCAGCCGTCTTGGCGGAAGGCTCTTTCTTGGCACCCAGGACGCGGTCCGACAAGCCGGCAGAGTCCTTTGCAAAGGCCAGCGGGCCGTCCCAGTCGAAGCTGCGGTAGACCGCGGCCAGGTGATTGAAAGGCGGCGACTGCGCGAAGAGCTGGAAGGTCAGGCGATGTCCGGCATAGTCGGAATTCAGCAGATCGCGCGCAAAGGCCAGCAGCTTGCGCCGGTCGTCGGCCACCCAGTCTTCGTTGATCGTATAGAACTTCTCCAGCCAGGGCTTGGTCGCCGGATTGTCGAAATCGGCCTTGTTCGGGGTGACGCAGACCTGTCCGCCGCATAGCTCGCGCGCCAGATGCATCATCTCGTGCAGTTGCGAGCAAGCCAGCACCCGGCCGCTGTAGAGCAGCGACTGGTTCGGCATCAACAGACCGGCCGGGCTCGGCTCGGCGAGGGCGATCGCCGCCGTCAGATGAGCGTTGATGCCCTCGCGGTAGACGGCGAGCTGAGCCAGCTTCTCCTGCACTGCCTGCTGCTTTTCCAGGCCGGTCTGGCGCGCGTTGAACAGGGCGGCACCGATCATCAGATCTGCCAAACGCAGGTTGCGCTGGACGAAGGCGAAGGCCGAGTAGCGGTGCAGCGTGGCGCGGATGAAGGTCGCCGCCTTGGTATGGCGGTAGAAGAGCACGGTCTCCCAGGGGATCAGCACGTCGTCGAAGACGACGAGCGTGTCCACCTCGTCGAAACGGTTGGCCAAGGGGTAATCCTCGGCCGAGGCGCGACCGGCAAAGCCCTCGCGGCAGATGAACTTGAGGCCCGGCGAGCCCAGATCGCAGATGAAGCCGACCGCATAGTCGGACAGCGCGGCATCGCCCCAGTTGGCGATGGTCGGCTTGGTGAAGGCCTGGTTCGCATAGGCCGCTGCCGTCTCGTACTTGGCGCCGCGCACCACGATCCCGGCATCGGTCTCCCGGACCACATGCAGCAGCATGTCCGGATCCTGATCCTGCGGCTTCTTGGAGCGGTCGCCCTTGGGATCGGTATTGGCGGAAACGTGGAAGGGATCGCCTTTGATCACCTTGTCGACGTGGTTGCGGATGTTGGCCGAGAACTGCGGATCGACCTCGGTCAGCACCTCCTGGCCGTCGTAAAGGCTCCAGATCTCACCGACCGTCTCGTCGCCGACGCGCGTGACAATGCCACCGACCGTCTCCAACACCTTGTCCGTGGCACGCCGCTTGTCCCACCAGTCCTGCTGGGTGAACGGCAGTTTGTTGCCGATGGCATGGCACTCCGCGGTTCCGCCGTCGTCCTCCCGATAGGTCATGACATCGCGCGTCTCGGGCGCATGGGCCATGTCGTAGATGCGCGCACGGATGTCGACCAAAGGCTTGAACATCGGATGACTGGGAACGTCCCGCACCCGCTCGCCGCCGATGTAGACCTCTCGGCCATCGCGGATCGAGTCGATGTATTGCGCGCCGGTGCGGATCATTACAGGTCTCCCGATTGGCAGGACGCTCGTCACGTCGTGGCCCCAATACCGATCCCGCTAGTTTGCCCGGAGCGGCCGCTTCGGCAAATTATATCTTTTAAGAACATTAGATCGGAAAAACCGACCTAGGACGAAGAAGATCATGCTGCAGCCTCAGCGCAGGCTTCACGTCCTCGGCGGGAGCGAAACCGCGTCCGCCGAGGACGCTCGGGCTCTAGCGCCGAAACGACGAGGGCGGCCGCCCGTAGAGCGCCTTGAAGACGTCGTTGAAACGCCGGACGCTCCGAAAACCCGCGGCGAAGGCGATATCCGACAAGGGAAGATCGCTGCCGTCGATCAGGCGCTTTGCCCGTTGCAGACGCGTCGTCGCCGCAACCTCGCTGGGGCTCGCCCCGGCATGCCGGGCGAAAAGGCGCGTGAGATGTCGGGTCCCGATCCCCAGCCGGTCGGCCAGATCGGTAACGCTGTTGGTATCCAGATACCCCTGTTCGATCATCCGCAGCGCGCGCCCCACGGTCGTGGCAGTCCCGCGCCACGCCGGGCTGCCGGGCGCGGTTTCGGGTCGACAGCGCAGGCAGGGTCGAAAGCCCGCGCGTTCCGCCGCGGCTGCGGTCGGATAGAAGGTGACGTTTGCCGATTTTGCCGGGTGCACGGGACACACCGGCCGGCAGTAGACCTTGGTGGAACGAACGCCCGAAAAGAAGACCCCGTCATAGGAGGGATCGCGCGACAAGCGTGCGCGGTCGCAGGTCTCGGCATCGGGAAAGGGCAACCCAGTGCAGTCCATCGCGGCATCTCACGCGACGTCGCCCCTTCCCGTCTAGCCGCAATCGGACTCCGTCCCGGGATGGAGTCCGATTGCGGCCAGCGGAAGGTCGGACGCAATGCGAAAGGTGAGAGACCGCTGGCAGGATCTGGCTGGAAGGGTCCCATGTTGCAACCGTCGCCAAGCAAGGCACGTGAAATCGGCCTGCTCGTTCTACTCTCCTTTCTTTGGGGCGCCTCCTTCACGCTGAACGAGGTCGCCATCGCGACCGTTCCCCCGGCGACCGTCGTCTTCGGCCGGCTCGCGGTCGGTGCGACGCTCCTGATCCTGATTGCGTTCTGGCGCGGCGTTGCTTTCCCGAGATCCCCGGCGCGGTTGAGCGCCCTGCTTCTCCAGGGCATCCTGCAAAGCGCCCTGCCGTTCATGCTGATAACCTGGGGTCAGCAGCACATTGACAGCGGCTTGGCGGGCCTCTTGAACACGACTCCGCCACTGTTCGTCTTTCTGATCGGGTACGTCGTTCTCCAAGACAGCTCGGCAGGCCCTCGACATGTCCTCGGCATCCTGCTCGGCTTTGCAGGCGTGATCGTCGTCATGGGACCCGCTGCGTTCTCCGGAGCGGGAAGTTCCGTCCTGGGCCAGTTGGCCGTGACCGGCGCGAGCTTGAGCTATGCCGTGGCCGCCCTTTACGCGAAACGCTTCTCCAACCAACCGCCGATCCTGACCGCGGCCTGTTCGATGGCCTTCGCGGCACTGCTCATGGGTCCCCTATCGCTCTGGAGCGAGGATCCGCTGTCCCTCTCGCCGTCGTGGGAGGCCATCGCGGCGATTGTCGTTCTAGGCGCGTTCTCGACCGCCCTCGCCATGGCGATCTATTTCCGCCTCGTCCGCACACTCGGCCCGCTCGGCGTCACCACAGGCAGCTACCTGCGGGCCGGTTTCAGCGTCCTGCTCGGCGTGGTGCTGTTGGGCGAGCCTCTATCGCCAACGCTGATCCTCGGCCTGCCGATGATCTTTGCCGGGGTTGCGATCGTCACGGGGCACCTCCGAGGCTCCCGGAAGGCTGTAAACCGCGTTTGAACGGTTTACCGCAACCTCCAAGGTCTCACCGTTCGAGGCCCTTCATCATCAGCTCGACCGAGCGTGCCGAGCGTTCGAAGCGTTCCTTAGAGTTGTCGCCGGCCGCGATCCAGAGAGCGGCATCCACGAGAGCACCGTTGAGAAGCCGCGCCATGACCTCGGCGTCGCAATCGGCAATTCGTCCCGCGCGCATGAGTTCGTCGAGTGCCTCGGCGAGCGGGCCGATCGACCCGTCTTCGTCGATCTCGCGCAGGCGTTGCCCAAGCACCGCCGGAGCGTCTCGCAAGGCAATGCGCTGGATCTCGGGCTCCAAGGCCAAACGCAGATACTCGATGTTGCAGGCGCGAAAGGCCTCCCAGGGATCGCCGATACCGCTGTAGTGCGCCTCGAGGCGGTCTCCGATTTCTTCGTCGATCTGACGCACAACGGCCTCTAACAGGCCCGGCTTGCCTCCGAAATGGTGATAGAGGGCGCCGCGCGTCAGCCCGACCTCCGCGCAGAGATCGTCCATCGAGGTCTCCGCGTAGCCTTTGGATCCAAAGGACCTGCGCGCCGCAGACACGAGCTTCGCCGTCGTCGCCGCGGTCATCTCGGCATGCGTACGCGCCTTTTTGGCTTGTTCCATTCCCACCTCGCACTCTCCGTTTGACTGTAATGACATACGCGGTGTATGCAATAGCGAAGGAATACATACGCAATGTATATAAATTCACTGGATGCGCGGAGGCGAGATGGCGGGCCGGTACCTCATCGTCGGTGCAAGCAGGGGCCTTGGCGCCGCGATCGCCGAAGGGCTGGCGGCCAGAGCGGATGAGCTCTTTACGGCGTCCCGTTCGCCGGCAGCTCACGGCACCTGGATTGAAGCGGATGTCTCGACGGATGCGGGGATCAAGGCGATAGCCTCCGCGGTGGGAGCTGAACCGCTCGACGCGCTGCTTTTTCTTGGCGGGACTTGGGAACGCGGAGCCTTCACGCAGGACTACGACTTCTTCCGCAGTCCCCGCTCCGAAACCCGAAACGTGATTGCGGTCAACCTGATCGCGCCGATCCTCCTGGCCCAAAGCCTGGCCGGCAACCTGGCCAAGGCGCCCAACCCGCGCGTCGTCTTCATCGGCGCCCTGTCCGGGCTCGACAACGCGGCAACGGTCGAGGTGGCCAACACGGCCTCCAAGTTTGGCTTGCGCGGCGCGGCCCAGGCCCTCGCGCTTGCCCTACGCCCCCAGGGAATCGGCGTCACGGTCATCAATCCCGGCAACATCGCGACAGCGGAGGTGCTCGAGGACATCGCCAGCGGCGCCTTCGGCGACCAAACCCCGATCCCCATCGAGGACCTGATCCGAACTATCGACTATCTCTTGTCCCTTTCCGCCGACGCCGTTCCACAAGATATCAACCTGATGCAAAAGCGGCCGGAAAGCGCCTAGAGCCATGTCGCTCGATGTAGAGAGCAGGCCCGGACTGATCGCCTCAAGTCTGAGCGAGGTGCCCAGGGTCGTGAGCCTGGCCATCCCGATCGTCGTGGGCCTGGCGGCGGCGACCCTGATCGGCGTGGTCGATACGATCATGATCGCACCGCTTGGCACAGAAGCGCTGGCGGCGGCGGCACTCACCACCAGCGCCCTCGTGATCCTCTATTCCGCGCTTTATGGGCTGGTCTCGGTCATCGGAATCTCGATGGCCCAGGCGCGCGGCGCGCAGGAGCCGAAGGCCGTATCGTCGGCGGTTCGCAACGGCGCTCTGCTCGGCCTGATTGCCGGGGCCGCCGGCACGGCCTTGATGATCGCCGTTTTTCCGCTTCTGCACTACCTTGGCCAGCCCGAGCGGGTGCTTGCGGTGCTGTTTCCCTACTGGGCCACGATGGCCTTTGTCGTGATTCCCTTCTCCGTGCTCTATGTCTTCAAGGGGCTATTCGATGCCGTCGACCGGCCCTGGACCGGCGCCGCCTTCGCCCTCTTGGGCGTCCTGGTCAACATCCCCTTCAACTGGGTGTTGATCCACGGCGCCTTCGGCTGGCCGGGCCTCGGCCTGCTCGGTGCCGGTCTCGCCAGCCTGCTGGCCGAAGGCGTGGCCCTGCTGGCTGTCTGGCTCTACTGGCGCGGGGCGAGATCGATGGCGCCCTTTCGGCAAAAGGCCGCCCTCTCGCTTAGGACGATGGCCGAGCAGTTTCGCGAAGGCTGGCCGGTGGCCGTGGCCTATACCGGCGAAGGCGGTGCCTATGCACTCGCCGGTCTGATGCTGGGCTGGTTCGGTGCCGCTGCGCTGGCCGCGAACCAGGTCGTCGGCTCGATCGCGACTGTCCTCTACATGCTCCCCCTCGGCATGGCCGCCGCGGTCGGTATCCGCATAGGCCAGGCGGTCGGCGCCGGCGAGACGGCGCGGGTCCGTGCCATCGGTCTCGGCGCCTTCGGAACCGTGGTGGCCTGGATGGCGGCCATCACCGTGATCCTGCTGCTCTTACGCACCGACATCTCGCGGGCATTTTCGGACGACCCTGAAGTCGTCGCCATCGCCTCGGTGATGTTCCTGACCATGGCTTTCATGCAGATCATCGACGGTATCCAATCGACCTCCGTCGGCGCCTTGCGCGGCCTGATCGACAATCGCGTTCCGACCGTCATTTCCCTGATCGCCTACTGGCTGATCGCCCTACCCTGCGCCTATCTCTTCGGCTTCTGGCTGGACCTCGGCCCGAGCGGGGTCTGGATCGGTTATGGCCTCGGTCTTCTGACCGCAGCGATCGCGTTACTGTTGCGCTTCTTCAAACGGACGAAGGTTTATGCGGAATGACGGCACAACCGGGCTGCTGTTAAGGGCTTACGATCTCGGCCTGAAGATAAACCGCTGCGGTCCTTGCGCTGTGACGCGAGTGACGCTCGGAAGCCCGGTCTCAACCTGCAACTCTCAGAGCTTGTCTCCCGATAGAAGGTGCAAAGGGTCTCTTTTGATCACTTAGCCCGGTTGCTTGCCCTACACACTATACGAAAATATACACCTTGAGTTGAAATTCAAAAATCTCTTTACTGTCCATCAAGACACTGACATCACGTTTCCCACACGGCGTTCAACCCCACTCGAATCGCTTCTCGGGTCGTCGCCTTTCAAGGCAGCATGACAAACCAAGTCAGGCGCAAGGAGACGTCTACGAAAACCGAGACATGCAATCGGCATCGGTTCCGTTGGGCAGCTCGAGAGAAGCCAATATCGAGCCACAATAGGTCATTTGTATAAATATGAAAATGCTTTAACTCACAGAAAAATATAGATTTTTCCCCATCTAGAGATAGCTAGCAATTTATTTGTATACGCATTAACACGTCATCAAGGGTTGTATGATCACCTAGCGGCAACTCGTTTTACGCCCATCCGGAGGTCGACATGCTTGCCGCAACCACCAACCTGCGCATTGCTCCGAAACTGATTCTCTGTTTCGGAAGTGTGGCTCTCGTACTGTCTCTATTGGCTGTCATGTTCTTGAACAGACTCAATGCCGCAGAAGACTCCAATCATTGGACAAAGCACACCTATGAGGTGCTGGACGCTCTCGACGGTGTTCTGATCGGAATGATCGACAAGGAAACCGCTCTGCGCGGCTTCCTGCTCTCTGGCGATGAAAAGTTCCTCGACACCTACCATCGCGGCGTGGAGCTGGTTGACGGCAACCTCGATCGGCTTGCCAACCGCAAGAGCGACGATCCGAAGGCACAGGAGAGAGTCGCGCAACTGCGTGCCAACGCCCTCGACTGGAGGCAGAACCATGCCGAGCGCGCGATGACCTTGAGGCGGGATCCGAACACCGCACAGGCAGCTATGGATGCGGAAGTCAGCGGCGCAGGCAGGCCTCAGATGGACGCGCTGCGCGCCGGAATCGGCGATTTCATGGCGACGGAGGCCAGCCTGCTGGAGGAGCGTAGCCTTGCATTCCAAACCGTCGTAGCCGAAGGCAAACACTTGACGATCTTAGGAAGTCTCACGGCGATCCTGCTTGCGATCGGCGGAGGATGGATCCTTTTCGTCACGACGGGACGTCCGATCCTGGCCGTGACCGACTGGCTTGAAAAACTGAGCAGCGGAACGACCGATTTCGAGATGCCTCACAGCCGGCGGCGCGACGAGGTCGGCCGCATGGTGGCGGCCGTTGCAGCGCTTCGGCAAACGGTGACAAAGGCCTTCGCGCAAATGCAGATGATCGAGGAAATGCCGACGGCCGTCATGACCGCCGATCCGAAGGACGAGTTCCGGATTAACTACCTGAACAAGGAAAGCCGTGAGGTCTTGGCCCGCGTCGAGCAGTATCTGCCCGTCAAAGTCGATGACTTGATTGGGACGTCGATCGACACCTTCCACAAGAACCCGGAACACCAGCGCAAGCTTCTGTCCGATCCGGCTAACCTGCCGATAGCGACGCGCATCACCCTGGGCGAGGAGAAACTAGCGCTGCGAATTTCCGCTATCCGCGATGCCGGCGGCGCCTACCTCGGCCCGATGCTGACCTGGATGGTGGTAACAGAGCGTGAGCGCATGGCCCAGGATTTTGAGACCAATGTCAAGGGCACGCTGGACCAGGTGACCGCCGCCTGCACCGAAATGCGGAGGAAGATGCAGGCTATGGTCGAAGGCGCGCGTGGCACCGAAGAGCAGTCGGTGACCGTAGCTGCCTCCTCTGAACAGGCCAGCCAATCGGTACAGACGGTAGCCGCCGCTTCGGAGGAGCTGTCCGGGTCGATCAAGGAAGTCGGTGGGCAGGTAACGCGCTCGACCGAAATGGCGCGCGCGGCTCTGACGTCAGGCAGCGATGCTGCAGAGAAGGCTGGATCGCTCGCCACAAGTGCCCAACAGATTGGGGAAGTCGTCAATCTGATCTCGGAGATCGCCGAGCAAACCAATCTCCTGGCGCTGAACGCCACCATCGAGGCGGCACGTGCAGGTGAAGCGGGTAAGGGCTTTGCCGTCGTTGCCAGCGAGGTCAAGAGCCTGGCGAGCCAGACCGCAAAAGCGACGCAGGAAATCGCACAGCAAATTCAGGAGATGCAAACCGCAACGAACACCACTGTGGAAGCGGTGGAATCGGTGCAAAAGATCATCGAAGACATGAACGAGGTCTTCGCCGCCGTTGCTTCGGCCGTCGAGCAGCAGTCAGCGGCGACGAGCGAAATCAGTCACTCGGCACAGCAGGCGTCCGCCGGCACGGCCGAGGTCAGTCGCAGCATCGTCGAGGTGAAGGACGCCAGCACGAGAACCGGGACATCCGCTGCGGAGGTGCTGGAAGAGACGGATCGTTTGAGCGAGTCGGCCAACAAACTGGGCGAGGCCGCGGATCGCTTCCTCGATGACGTTCGCGCAGCCTAGAGTGATCCTGTTGCAACCGGTCCCGGTCGGCAAACGCATCCGAACTGCCGCAGCCGAACTTCTTCAGGCGCCCCGCTGCCTAGCGGGTGCGCCGGCCGAAGGTCACGGACTGGTGCGTATGACCGTCGCGCGACGACGGCAAGATACCGACCAAAAGGCGTGTGATTTCACCGCTTTGACTTGCGAAGGGTAACACCAAACGCCGCCAGAAGAAGGCCGAGACCGTCTGCGGCGGTTGGTGCACGCTGTACCAAGGACAGCGATCCAGAACCACGCGGCGGTAAACGGCGAGAAAGTACAACGGGATCATGGATCCGATCCCAAGTGCGGAGCCAATCTCGGAGGTCCGCTTGCCGGTCAGGTCGAAACCGACATGGGCCGCGATCGAGGAGCCATAGACGCGGTAGCGGAAGTCTCGCCCTTCGTCGAGCACCTCAAGAAGCAGTAGATCGCCGAGCCACTCCCGCAGCCCGACGGCATCGAGCGCCCCCGCATCCGGAGGTCCGCTTGGCTCGCCCAGAAGATGGGGCAAGCCTTGCCAATGGTCGTAGAGAGACTGCAGCCGAGGATGACAGATCTGGTCTCGAACCGGGTTCCGGACGGTCAGGGGCAAAGGCAGTTTTGCCTGTTCGAACCAGCTATTAACCAGGGCACTTGGCTCGCCTGACGCCAGCTCCGCAGCTGCATCGTCGGCAAGCGCCAGAAGCTCGCTGGCTGGGAGCAAAGGGCTGTCTAAGCAGAGCGCCTGGTCGGTCTGGGTCGGATGCTGGGACGACATCATCGCTGCACAAACTCCCTGGCCTGGCGAGTATGAAACGCGATGAAAAAGACTAGCAGAGCCGAGTAATCACACCAATCCAGAACAAGTTATCGCCAAATCATTTTAAAGTTGCATAGATAGAACTGAATTTTCAAACTCTGGCTGCTTCCGGGAGCCGTCCGTCGAAGGCGGCACGCAGCAGATCGCGCAGGTTCGCATCGGTCAGGGTGACTGGGTTGGTCGGGGCGGTCGGGTCGCTGAGCGCCAGTTCGACGATACGGTCGACCCTGTCTTCTCCAACATTCAGTTCCCCCAGCCGATGCTCGATGCCCAAGGCGTCGCGCAGACCGCTGACCCAGTCGAGAAAGCCGTCGAAGCCCGGCCGTTCCAGGCCAAGATAAGCAGACAGCCGTTCGACCTTCTGCTCCACCGCGCTGCGGTTGAAGGCCAGGACGTAGGGCATGAAAACCGCGTTGGTTCGGCCGTGATGGGTCCGGTAAAGCGAGCCGACTGGATGACTCAAGGCATGGATCGCGCCCAGACCCTTCTGGAAGGCCGTCGCACCCATGGAGGCCGCGATCAGCATGTGCCCCCGTGCCTCCAGGTCGCTGCCGTCGGCATAGGCGCGCGGCAGAGCGTCCTTGATCAGCCGAATACCCTCGACCGCAATGCCGTCGCCCATTGGGTGAAACAGCGGCGAGCAATAGGCCTCCAGACAGTGCGCGAGCGCGTCGAAGCCGGTCGCCGCCGTCAAAGCCGGCGGCAGGCCGACGGTCAGTTCAGGATCCTCGATCACCAGGCTCGGCAGCATCTGCGGATGGAAGATGATCTTCTTGGTGCCGTCCGCCCCCTCTCCGCTGTCCAAAGCGATCACCGCGGCGCGCCCGACCTCGGAGCCGGTGCCCGCCGTGGTCGGAATCGCCACGATCGGCAGGATGCCCTCCGTCGTGGCCTGCTTCCAGTTGCTGCCGATATCTTCGAAGTCGGCGAGCGGCCGTGTCTGCGGCAGCATGAAGGCGATGGTCTTGGCACAGTCCAGTGCGCTGCCGCCGCCGAAGGCGATCACGCCGTCGCAGTCTGCGGCACGACAGACCGCGACGCCCGCCTCGACGTTGGAGGCCAAAGGATTGGCGGACACCTCGGTGAAGACCATCACCTCCAGCCCCGCCTCCGTCAGCAACCCGAGCAGCCGCTCGGTCATCGGCAGGTCCTTCAGGCCAGGATCGGTCACGAACAGCGGACGCCGAATGCCCAGGCTCATGCAGGACTTCGCGAGACCGTTGCTCTGCCCCACCCCGAAACGGATCGTCGTGGGATAGCTGAAGATCATGGTCGGTACGCTGTCGGGTAAGACGGCAACGGACATCGGCGGCTCCAAACGGCAGTGAGCGATGGACAACTGCATACAAAGCAGCCGCGCCGGTTCGGTGCAACGGCCTTGACGGCATCCCGACCGACGGCAGCCCCTGCGACAACCTGCCCGATCCGCTGCGGCCGAATCTCGCAGAGTTGCTGCGGAAATCGGATCGGCGACACCTTATCTACCCGCAGCAACCAGCCCTCGCCGACCAGGGAGGGTAGCGTTACACGACATCGACCGGAGGACGATCTTTCCATGTCAGCGCGCCACATCCCTCTCTACGTCGGCGGCTTCATGCTGCTGCCCTATATGATTTGGCTGGTGCTCTGGACCTTCGTCTTTCCCGGCCCCAAGCAGGGCATCGACTCGCCGCTGTCCCTGTCCATGTTCGCGGTCTCGGTTCCGTTGGTGATCTGGTTCTTCCTGTCCAATCTCGGTCAGCTCTCGAACAGCATCGATGGACACAGCGAGTTCCACGTACCGCGAACCAGTCTGGCCCGTAGGCTGATCCCGGCACTCGCTCCTGGCGCCCTCGCGATCGGCCTGGCCAGCGTGCCCACGCTGATCCTGCTGGAGCAGAACCCGCTCCTGGTTCCCCTGCCCCTGATGATATCCCTCCTGATCGCCTGGGCAATCCGTGCCGGAGAGGCTGCTCGCGATGCCGACCATCGCTCAGCCTATGACGACAGCGCACCCACCGATGCGGAGCTACCGGCCGCAACCGCCGCGCGCGTTGCGCTGCGCCAGGTTGGCAGCCTTCTGTTGAAGACTCTGTTGCTGGTGCCGGTGATCGGCCATCTGCTGCGCGATGCCTTGCGCGGCGGCGCCAGCGCCTGGGGCTACCTCGTGCTCAACGTCGGTTTGGTTGCCGCCCTCTCGATACTGATCTTCGGTTTGCCGGCGTTCATGACCGTGCTGTTGGGCAGTGTCGTGCTGGTGTTCATCGCCCTGGTCGCCATCACGCTCGAGTAGGCTCGAAGGCGGCGATCCAGGGGCTCAGCTCGCGGTCGGCCCAGCCTTGGGCGCGAAGTTGCCTGAGCGCGACCCGCAACGCCGTGCGCTGGGTGCGGTCCGCCGGCGGCGGAAACCGTTCCAGCCCATCGCACGACTGCAGGAACTCCAGTAACGCCGTGCGAATCTGCAGCACAGCGGGGTCGGGAAAGCGCGCACGCAACGCCTCGAAGGCAGCCTGCCGTTCGGGCCGATAGGGGATCGACCGCCCGTTCTCGTCGCTGACCGCACTGGCCGGGTGCAGCATCAGGGCCGGAAGCCACCCCTGCGGAACCGGGATGTTGGCCGAGTGGGTGCGGCCGCTGCGCAGGAACTTTGGCAGCAGATGGGTGTGCGGCCCCTCCGGCGTGCGCAGCCGCCCGATCGCCTGATAGACTTCCAGGCGCCCCAGGGCCGAGCAGGCGATGCGATGGGGCGAGGCTTCCAAAATGGCGGCCGCCGCCGGATGGCCCGGACTCAGCAGCGACTCTCCGGCATGACGTTCGAGCAGGCGCACCAGATCGGGATCGCCGCTGCGCACGCAGAAATCGATGTTGCGCGCACCGAGCCCCATGTCGAACAGCCGAGCCTCGCGGTCTTCCGCGCGGATCGCGTCGCTATCGGCCCCCAGCGGCGTCAGGACGGATCGCCTTCCGCCGCGGCCGGCTGCTTCGGGAAGGCAGAAAGCAACGCCCTGCTGCCAACGGCGACCGTCACGACTCAAGGTCTCGTAAGCGACGCCGCGGGCTTCCGGCCGGATCGCAGCGCGCAAGGCACCCCGCGCGCTCACGACTCCTAGAGTCTCAACTCCCGGCGGGTTCGTCCCGGGGCTGTGCGCCGTAATCAACTCCGCCGGCTCGTCGGTCCGGCGGTGAAACTCGGCGATGGCACCGAAACTGCCGATGCTGAAGGCACTGGTCGGCCGCGCGAAATGTTCTTCCAGGGTTTGACGAATTGGATCCGCAGCAGTCATGCCCCATTGAGCCGCAACACCACTACGATGTCGAGCGGCTCAAGAGAAGAGCCTGGGTCTCGGAGCATGCGGTCCCAGTCCGCCTACGATTGCTCCAACCGGAACACCACGGGGATATCCAGCAGGCCCTCGACCGGGCGGCCCGCGCGACGTGCCGGTTCGAAGCGCCAGCGCGTCACCGCCTCTCGTGCAGCCTCGTCCAAACGATCGTAGCCGCTGGAGCGTAGCACGCGAACCCGGCGTGCCTCTCCCACCGGGCTGATCGTCACCCGCAGCACCACTTCCCCCTGTTGCCCACGACGGCGGGCCTCCTGCGGATAGCGCGGGGCTGGGTTGCCGCCCGGGCGCAGTTCGGCGCCCTGGCTTGGACCGCCAGGTGCCGAGGTAGCCGCGGCTTCGCCGGCCTCTCCCTCACCTTTGGCGCCGTTTTGAGACGCCGATTGCGCTGTAGCCGAGAGGGCCGGTTGTCGTGTCGATGGTTGCGCCAGGGCAGACGTTTCGGTGGGTGCAGCAGCAGTAACAAGTGGAGCCGGCGGGCGGCGCTGCGGTAGAGGTGGAGGTCTCTCCCCGACCGCTTCAGCCACGACCGCTTCAGCCACGACCGCCTCGGCGACTGCGGCTTCGGTGTTTGCGACTTCGGGATCTGGCGGCACGAGCTCCGCCTCCATGGAAACGACGGCCGTCGCGGTGGCTTCGACGACCTCCGCCGGAACGGGAGCTGCCGAACCGTCATCCGGCATCGCGGCCGCCTCCACAGGCAGTGCTGTCGCTTTCTGCGCGGCAGCGGCTTGCACGGCCTCAACGAGGTCTGTCTCAGTCTGGGAAGTCGCAACAGGCGCCGTCAACGCGACCTCCGTGGCCGACGCGGCGGCCGAAGCCGCCGCCACCTGGCTCGGCGCGGAGCCGGGCGCACCTGCCGGCAGACTGACCACCTCGACGGTCAAGTGCGCCGCCGGCGGTGCCGATGGCGCGCTGGCTCCAACCAGCAGCAGACCGAGCAGCGAGAGGTGCGCTAAGGTCGAGAGTGCCGCGGCCGCTACGCTGGGACCGCCCGATAGCGTCGAGAGTGCCGCCGGCCTCATAAGACCGCTCCTCCGTTATCGGACGGCACAGCGGGCTCGGCTGTTCGCTTGAGCGGCAGCACCAGGGTCTCGCCCGCAACGGTGACCTGCGCCGTCTCGATCTGATAGACGCTGCGCAGCCGCTCCGCCGTCAGCACGGCGGAAGGCGCTCCAACGGCAGCGCAAGACCCCCGGTCCAAAAGTACCAGTCTGTCGCAAAAACGCGCTGCGAGATTCAGATCGTGCAGCGTCACCACGACGGACAGTCCTTCGGCTGCACGCCGGCGGAAGAGTTCCATTACATCCAGGCTATGGGCAGGATCGAGACCAGCCGCCGGCTCGTCGGCCAGCAGAAGACTCGGCCGCGTCGCCATGACACGGGCCAGGTAGACCCGCGCAAGCTCGCCGCCCGACAACTCGGTCACGGACCGCTCGGCAAGGACGGCAACATCGCAGGCGGCCATTGCTTCGGCCACCGCGACCCGATCCTCTGCCGTCGGCCCCTGCCACCAGCCGGCGCGGTGCGGCAGCCGGCCAAGCTGGACCAGATCTGCAACCTTGATCTGCCAAACCGCGCCACGCCCTTGGGGCAGATACGCCAGGGTGCGCGCTCGCTCGGCTTGGGACCAGTCGGCAAGTGCCCGCCCGAACAGACGGATCTGCCCGGCTGCCGGCGACAGCAGTCCGGCGGCGGCGCGCAGCAGCGTCGTCTTGCCGGCACCGTTGGGGCCGATCAAGCCAACCACCTGGCCGGCCGAGGCCTCGAGAGACACCTGCCGAAGCACGGGCCGGCGGGATAACCGCACCTCCAGGTTCTCGATCCGCAGCGTGCTCATAGCATCTCGCGCCGTAAACGCAGCAGCAGCAGGAGGAAGAAGGGCGCGCCCACCAGGGCCGTCACCACACCCAGTTTCAGCTCCGGCCCCGGCGACAGCAGCCGCACGCAGAGATCGGCGGCCAGCAGCAGTGTGCCGCCGCCCAGCGCCGCCAGGGGCAGCAGCCGGCCGGGCCGGTGTCCGACCAAAGGCCGCAACAGATGCGGCACGATCAGCCCGACGAAACCGATGGCACCGGACACGGCAGTCGCAGCACCGACTGCCAGAGCCGTGCCGAAAACCACCATGCCGCGCGTACGCTTCGGCGGATGCCCCAGCGTTGCCGCCGCTTCCTCACCCAGGGACAGCGCCTCGAGCCCGCGCGTCGCGCTCAGCAGCAGGCCACTGCCCAGCACCAGGAACGGCAACGCCAGCGCAACCTGCTGCCAGCTCCGGTCGGCGACGGAACCGAGGAGCCAGAAGACGATCTCCGACGTCGCGAAGGGATTGGGCGAAAGGTTCAAGGCCAGGGAGGTCAGGGCACCGGCGAAACTGCTGACCGCGACACCGGCGAGAATCAAGGTCAGGACGCCACCCCGTCCCGACAGGAGCTGCAACAGCACCACAGCGACGCCGGCTCCCACGATACCGCCGAGCGGGAGCGCCAGTGCGAAGCTGCCCGCGAGGCCGGAATAGAAGACCGCGACGGCACCGAAGGCGGCTGCCGGAGAGACACCGAGCAGACCCGGTTCCGCCAGTGGATTGCGCAGCAACCCCTGCAAGGCGGCGCCCGACAGCCCAAGCACGCTGCCGATCAGAAAGGCCAGCAGCGTGCGCGGCAAACGGATCTCCCAAACGATCAACCCGGCAACCGGATCGGCGGGGTCCATCAGTCCCGTGAACGTCGCCGCCAGCGAGAGCTGCGCAGGCCCGGCAGTCAGGGAGATGGCGAAGAGCAGAACAGTCAACCCGGTCAGCAGTGCTGCAGCGGCTCCGATATGCGAGCGCTGACCGGCCGCGCCTTCGCGCTGCTGCTCGGGCGGCTTCACGGTGCCGGTTCCGGACGGCCGCCGCCTGACACTTCGCCATGCAGGGGGCGGCTGCGCGCGGTTTCGGCCAAACGCTTGACCGCCTCAGCGACGAAGGGCGTGCCGCAGGTCCAGAGTGCCTGCGGTATGGCGACAAAACGACTGCGGCCGCGCAGCTCCAGAAAGGCTGGATGACTCAGTAGGGCTTCCGCCAACGCTGGCGCTTGCGGTTCGCGCTGGGAGGTAACGATCACCTCCGGTCGGGCCGCGACCAGGACCTCGAGTGGAAGGTGTGAGCGTGTTCCGATCAAGGCTTCGGTCGCCAGGTTGCGCAGACCCGCGGCCTCCAACACGACGTGACGCAAGCTACCCGGTCCGGCCGACCAACCATTCGCACCGTAGACGGCGACACGGGGGCGAGGCCCCTCCGATCCCTGGTTCCACGCCTTTTCGACGTCGGCCAAAGCAGCGTCGAAGTCAGCAATCAGCCGCTCGGCCCGATCGGGCACCTGCAACACGGCAGCCACCTGACGCAGATTGGCGCGGATATCGACGAAGGACCGAGCCGGAGACATTTCGAAAACGGGAATACCCAGCCGCCGGAGCGCGAAAATCGTCGGCCGCGTCGTGAAGGTGCCAGCCAGCACCAGGTCGGGCTGTAACTCCAACACCTCCTCCAGACGGCCCGTGGTCGGCGTGAAGGCACCCGCCTTCTCGGCCAGGACGGAGATCTCCGGATCGGCGGAGAGATAGGAGACGGCGGCAATCCTTTCCGGCGGCGCCAGCAACATCAGCAGCTGGTCGCTGCAAACATTCAGGGAAACGACACGCTGAGGCGGCGCCGCCGAAACCGACGGCGCCGCCAAGCCCATGGACACCAGGGCTGCCAGAACGAAAGAAAAGGCCAGCGCGCGCACGGTTTCCTCTACTGCAAACCGCTCGGGCCGAAACTGACGCGGGCACCCACGAAGACGGCCCGGCCCGGCGTCTCGAAACCGAAGACCTCCTCGTAATTCTGGTTCAGCGCGTTTTCGATCCGGCCGAAGATCTCGATGCCTTCGATCGGCTCATAGCGCCCGGCCAGGGAGACCAGAGCGTAGTCGTCCAGCCTGATCCGGTTACGGGTGGTGGCGCTGGCAAACTCCAGATCATCGGTCTCGCCGGCGTAGTCGACGCCCAGATTCAGGTTGGCCCGTTCGTCCAGAAAGCTCCAGTTCGCGTTGAAACTCGCCGTATGGCGTGGCCGGCGGATTTCAGACAAGCCCCCAGGCTCGCTCGTCCTCAGGTAAGTGTAGCTACCTGTCAGCGTCAAACCGTCGAAGGGTACGACCCGCAGGCTGGTCTCCACGCCGTTGCGTTTGCTCTCCCCGCTCAGGTTGATCGGCGTGGTGAAACCGCCGTCGAAGCTGCTGGAGATCTCGTCGAAGAGATCGGCTTGGAAGTAAGTGACGTCGGCCACCACGCGGCCATCGAAGAACTGCTGTTCGATACCGACGTCCCAGCCCTCCGAGCGCTCCGGCTCCAGGTTTGGATTGCCGATGAAGGTGCCGGGGTCGAAGCCGAAAAGCTCGAAGAAGGTCGGCGCCTTAATACCGGTCCCGTAGCTGGCGTGCAGCCGCGAACCGGTTTCCGGCACGTCAAAGGAGCTGGTGACGCGAAAGGTGGTGGCGTCCTCGAACTCCTCGAAGGCGTCGTAGCGCAGGGATCCACTGAGAAACAGCCGCTCGAAGGCCTCCAGCCGATATTCGCCGACCACCGCATAGTTGGTGGTCTCCTCGACGCGTTCCGCATTCGGCACGAAGGGTTGGATGTTGTTGAAGCTTTCGTTCTCGACCTCGGCGAAGAACGTGAAACCGTGCGCCGTGTCCAGCAGCTCCGGCGTCTCGAAGGTTACGTTGCTCTGATAGTCAAGCTTCTGCTTGCTGCCCTCGCTGCCCGAGATCCGCGTGCCCGCGTCGAAGTTATCGATGTCGGTACTGCTGTAGGCACCGCCCAGAATGTGCTGCCAGGCCCCACCGAAGAGATCGAGTTGGGCTTCGCTTCGCAAGCTGATGTCACGCACCTCGTTGTCGGTGTCAGCGTCGATCGCCTCGCCCGTCGCCACGAAGTCCTGGCCGTCCGTTTCTAGCTCGCGGTCGACCAGGCGGCCGTTGACGCGAAACTCCAGATTGTCCGTGGGCCGATAGGCGCTGCGGAAGTTGGCAGAAACGACTTGGGTGGAATCGTCTTCGTTACCGTTCGGCGCGATATCGAAGCCGTCGGTCTCGAAGACCTCCAGGCCGACACGCAGGTCGAAATCTTCGAAGCCCGCACTGGCGCTGCCGCGCACGTTCCGCGTCAAGAAGGAACCGCCTTCGGCGGCCAGTGAGGCACCGAACCCCTCGCTCGCACCTTTAGTGGTGATGGAGATGACGCCGCCGATCGCCTCGCTGCCGTAGAGCGCGCTCTGGGATCCTCTCAGCACTTCGATCCGCTCGATGTCGTTGGTCAGAAGTTGCGAGAAGTCGAACTCGCTGCCGTTGAAAGGGTTGCCGACCTCCATGCCGTCGATCAGCACCAGGGTGTGGTTGGCTTCGGCGCCGCGGATGCGGACCTGAGTGACCCCTCCAAAGCCGCCGGTGCGACTGACGGCGACGCCTGGCACTTCGCGCAGCACGTCGGCAACGAAGCGGCTCTGCTTGTTCTCCAACTCCTCGCCGGTGATCACGGTGACCGCACTGCCGACGGCCGAGGACGGCAAGGGCACCCGGCTGGCCGAAACCACCACCTCCGGCACCCTGGGCACGCTCCCCTGCAGGCCGCCATCCTGGAAACCGCTCTCCTGAGCTAGGATCGGCTGAGCATGGAGCGCGGTCATGGCCGCGCCGGCAAAAAGGGCGCCGCGCAGGGCGACGCCTCGAGACAAGCAACTGTACATCTGGAACTCCCGCATGATTCGGTGACCGTTGATGGCTGGTCACACCGCGCGGGAAGCGCCACAGCGAGCGCTGGCAGGTCTGGTAAACTTGTCCGAAACCCCAACACCGGACTCCCCCTACGACGGCACGACCAAAGGCCGCGTCACCGCAAACGGGTTTCCGTCCCACCGACACACCCCGGTCAGCGGAAAGGGTGACGCTTGCGACGGCAGGTCTCCTGGCTCGCGGGTCTTCGCCCTGGTGCGTCCGGCCTTCCCAGTTTCCCAGTGGCCGTGATGGACGCGGGGGCTCGCCGCTTACAGTTGCGGGGACAGCCGGGGCCTTGGCACTCGTCGTGCCGCACCCCGTTCCCTCTTGCCTCCCCGTCTCCGGGGAACCATCGCCGCAAGAACGCTAGCGCATTCGGGAAAGTGGCGAAAGGGGGGCAAAAGCAAACGGCGGCCTCTCCAGTCTCCGGCGTCAGGATCGGTCCGAAAGCGAGCAGCACCGCCAGGACTGGCCCGGATGCTCGCGGTCGCACGCTTCGTATGGCCCAGCGCCTCGCCGATCGAGACTGCCCTAAGGGATGACCGGAAGGTCTCGGATAAGTCCGATCAACTTCACTCGGATCCCACTCGCACCGCGCTATCTCGTGTTGAGCGAAGAAGACGGGGATAGACGGGTATCATGTCGGAAGTCGGCAACGCGACAGCCTGGGCAGCCATGCTGGGTGTCGAGGTCTTGAACGCAGCGGAGCTGCAAACGGCGAAGGCTCCGGCGGTCGATGCCGGCATCGCCCAGTTCCGGCCACCGGGACAAGAGGACATCGAACCGCTCGGTGAACGCTTCCAGGAAGCGGATGCCTACAGCCTCGGGCTTCAGGCTGTGGTCTATGGCCACGCCACCGTGCCGCTCTATCGGTCGCTGATCGAGCGGACACAGGACACGACCTCTCCGCAGTTTCTCGGCTTCAACCGGTTTCACCACGGTCGCCAGCCCGCGACGCCGGGCGATAGCGCGGCACGGACGCCGGAGGCCGACATGCTCAGGTCGGAGGCTTGGCTGGATCTTTCGCAGGAGCCCTTGGTCTTCACCGCCCCGGATACCGGCGGTCGCGCCTACAGCGCCAGTTTTCAGGACCTTTTCGCCAACGCCTCCAATATCGGACGCCGGACCTATGGCACCGGCGCCGGCCGTTTCGCGCTCATTCCGCCCGGCTGGCGCGGAACGCTGGCGGAGGAACTCGTCCCCTTTCGCGTCTCCACCCGTTACCTCCGCGTCCTGCTGCGGCTTCCACTCGAAGCCGGTGACGGCCTGCCCGCGGTCCAAGCACTGCAGGACCGCTTCAGCTTTCTGCCGCTGGGTGCCTATCACGGCGCGCCGCCGGCCCTGTGCAAGCCCCTGCCCGCCGCCCCGCGGGCCGGTCAGCCGCTCCCCCCGCTGGAGTTCTATCGGCTTTTGGCGGATGCTCTGCAGGCTGGCGGCCTGCCGGACGGCGACGAGGGCCTGGTCGCGAGCTTTGCGCGCTTCGGTTTACGGCTCGACCGCCCCTTCGATGCCGAGGCCCTGCCAGCCGCGACGCGGCGCGGCCTGATACGCGCCTACGACGATGCCGTCTCGATGGTCCAGGATAGCGCCAACCGGATAGGCCAAGACGCCAATGGCTGGAACCGCGCCGATCTGGCCATGTACGGCCGAAACTACCTGCATCGCGCCGCTGCCGCTCTACGGACCCTCGATGCTAACGTTAGGGAGGAGTGCCTCACCTTCACTGCTTTCTCCGACCGCGAAGGCGCACCGCTCGACGCAAGCCACGGTGGCTACCTGGTCCGCTTCGCCGCCACCGATCTGCCTCCCGTCGAGGCGTTCTGGTCGATCACCCTCTATGACCGCACGACCGAAGGGCTGGTGGAGAACGAGCTGCGGCGCTACGCCATCGGCGACCGCACGCCGGACTTGACCTTCGGCGACGATGGCAGCCTGGAAATTCGCATTCAGGCGACTCCGCCAGCGAACGGTCGTGCAGCCAACTGGCTGCCGGCCCCCGGCGGCCCCTTTTTCCTGACGCTGCGCGCCTACCAGCCGCGCGCCCGGATGCTTCGCGGCGAGTGGACCCCACCGGCAATCCTTCCACTCGCGCGGGAAAACTGACGACACCGTCGCCATGAGAGCTCGAGACGGACGAGGCGCGCGCGAGCTTACTGCGGGCCTTTTGGCACAGCGGTTATGAGAGCACGTCCTTAAGCGATCTGGAGGCGGCAACCGGCACGGGTCGGCGCAGCCTCTACAACGCTTTCGGAGACAAGCATGCCATGTTCCTGAATGCGCTGGCGGACTTCCGCCGAACCTTGGTCGAAGGCAGTATGCAGCGGCTCAAGGAACCCGGCGCGGGCGTGGCCGAGATTCGGGTCGTGCTCGATGGACTGGCGGCGGTCGGCGCGACACCGCCTAGACGGCCGCGGCTCGGTTCACCTCCGAGGCAGCCCCCAAAAAGGCCGGTAAGCGTCGGACGAGTACCAGGCCCCGATTCCAGTCCGCCAGAGTCTCACCGACAACATCGTCTCGACCCTGGTGCTGGCCCCGCACCTCCAGGAGCCTCCGCAGTAGGGGTGGAGGCGGTCAGGCAACAGCCTTACTTGGTGTCGGACCGAAGCCCACTGCGGCGGTCCCGAAGTGTGGCTTCCGACTGCGGCATGCCTATGCTCGCGTTACGATTGCCCGCTCAGCGGAATGGCACGCCCGCCGCCGACAGCAAGCACCAAAGTCTGTTCGAAGCTTCCACGACCGGCCGAAACCTTGTGGATCGCACTATCCGGTCGCGTTTCTCCAATCACCGCCGGCAAAGGCCGACCGGTCATACCGGTCGGGAGCGGACAATCGAGCAGGTGCAAAAGCGTCGGAACGATATCCGTAAGATCGGCGGGATCGGAGATCTCGCCCAGATTCGACATGGCAGGGCCCCCGAACGCCAGCATGCAGTTCAGCTCGACCGGATTCAGCCCGCCATGCATCCCTCCACCCAACGCGACGCCGGTCCCACCGGTATGGAGGCCGGTGCCCGGCAGCCCTTGCGTATCCGGCGTTACCGACGAGCGCGCGATCCAAAAGAGATCAGGCGCGCGCTTGTGGTCGACACCGACCGCTCCGTAAGGCAGCGTGCCGGCGACGATGCCCTCTTCCGGTGTGCTGCTACGCGAAAGAAGCATTCCGGTTTCCGGCCTCTCCATCAGCGCGGCGGCAAGTGCCTCCAGCCGCGTCGGATCGGGATCCAGCAGCGACAGACCGCAGGTCGAGCCCTTGGTCGCCAGCACCTCGATGCCCGCACTCGGCGCAGTCGCGGTAGGGAATCCGGCTTCGGTCAAGAGGCCATGCAGATCGACCTCGCCGGTCATGGCGATCTGACCGTGGTCGCTCATCGTGACCACGACTGTCTCCTCCGCGTGGGGACCGGCAGCCACAGCAGCCAGTATCTCCCCGAAATGCGCATCGACGGCGCGGGTTGCCTTCAGAGCATCCCCTGATCCAATCCCGCGGTAGTGATACGCCGTGTCCGGTTCGCAGAACCAGATCAACGCAACGTCAGGATCTTTCTCGGCCAGCACCTGTTCGATGAAAACCAGGGTCGCATAGGCCATCTCGTCGATCTTCGGTGTCGGGGTCTCCGGCAAGGGTCCGAAACGCGCCACCGCCGCCCCGACTGTCTCGGGCGTCTGCGTCGCGGCTGTGCCCACGGTCGAGAAAGTCCAGTGTCCTTCGGCACGCGCCTTGTGGTTCACCAGATAAGTGGTTCCTGCGGAACCGGTGTGGACCACCATATAGGCCTTATCAGCCTTGCCGAGGGCGCTCCCGATGCCTTCGGCCTCGACGAAGCGTCCGCCATAGCGAGCTTCGGCAGCTTGCAGATGGACGCTGCTGGCCGTGTTCAAGGCGCCGTCCGGTACGACCGAAAGATCGAAGAAGGCGTTGTTGACGATGCCGTGGCTTTCGGGCCGCGATCCTGTGGCAAAACTGGCCGCCGCAACCCGTGTCATCGAAGGGAAGACCGAACGCGCTTCTCGGAACCAGACACCCTGTGTCGCGAACCGCCAAAGATTGGGCATCAGTTCGGCTGTAACGCGGTCGGGCCGTAGTCCGTCGAACACGCAGATCACCGCTCGTTTCGCCATAGTCTCCTATATCCTCGTTCAAGGTCTCAAAACCGATGCCGCCTGTCTTGGGCGTCTCACCGTCTAGCGGCTGGTCGCATCTAACCTGTCGCGCAACCAGTCGCCGAGAATGCTCATTGCGAAGGTAACGAGGAAGACGACCAGACCAGGCAGGATCGCAATCCAGGGCGCGCGATAGAGATGGCTTCGCCCCTCGCCGATCAGCGTCCCCAGGCTGGTGTCCGGCGGCTCGATCCCGACGCCCAGGAAATTGAGTGAGGTCTCGGTCAGAATGGTCGCCGGGAAGTTCCAGGTCATGGTCACCATTAGCGTGGCAGCGACGTTGGGCAGGATATGGCGCAGGTAGATCCTGCCCCAGCCCGCGCCGATCGCTCGCTGCGCAACCACATAGCCCTGTTCCTGTGCGGCGATCGCGAGACCGCGCGACAGGCGCGCATAGCGCTCCCATCCGTATATGCACATCAGAATGACGAAGGTGGTGAAGTTTGCATCCGGGAGTACCGCGAGCAGCGCGAGAGCGAGCACCAGAAAAGGGAGCGCAGCCTGGAAGTCGACCAGCACTCCCACCGCTGCATCGACCCAGCCGCCGAAGCGCGCCGCAGCAAAGCCAACTGCCGTACCGGCGACGGCGCCGATCAGGGTGCCGAGAAACGCGATGGAGAGACTGACCTGAGTTGCCCGCAACAACAGAGGCAGCATGTCATGACCCAGTCCGTCGGTGCCGAGCGGATGCGCCCAGGTGCCACCCATGAAAACCGGAGGGGCATAGCGGTTGAGTAAGTCCAGTTCGTCGATCCGATAGGGCATCAGCCAATGAGCGAAGACAGCAACGAAGACCGCAAGAGCAATCACGAAGATCGAAACCACCACCGGAAAGGGCCAGCGTCGTCGCAGCGCCGGCGAGCGGAGCGGGCGCCTTTCCCCGCCTCCTAAGCGCTCTTCCACTACACTCATCGTCGCAGATCCCGGACTCGCGGATCGATCCAGCCATAGGCAAGATCGACGATCAGGTTGGCGACGATCATGGTCACACCGACCAACAAGACGATGGTCTGCACCACCGCAAAGTCCCGCGCCGCAACGGAATCCACCAGTAGGCGACCGATACCGGGCCAAGAGAAGACGTTCTCCGTAATCACCCCACTGGCGATCAATCCGCCGAAGACCAGCCCAATCATGGTGACGATGGGAATCGCTGCGTTGGGAAGTGCGTGCTCGCGCACGGCTTGGCGCCACGGAATACCGTTGGCGAGCGCGGTACGCATCATCGGATGCCCTAGCACCTCGGCCATGGAGGTCCTTGCGAAGCGTGCGAAGATCGCCGCCTCCGCCGAGGCCAGGGTGATCACCGGCATAATCCAGGAACGCCAGTCGACGATGCCCGAAGGCTGCAGCCAGCCAAGCCAAACCGAAAAGGCGTAGATCAGCAGAATCCCGACGAGGAAGTTCGGCACGGCGAAACCTAGAATCGCGAACATCATGGCGCCGCGGTCGATGAGCGTGTTGCGCCGAATCGCGGCCAGAACGCCCAGCGGCACACCAAACGCGACGGCCAACAGTCCTGTTGGCAGCATCAGGCTGAAACTGGCGGGGAGCCGTGCCATCACCATCTCCAGTGCCGGCTCGGCGGTACGATAGGAGAGGCCTAAATCGAGGGTCGCGAGCCGCCCGAGATGCTGCAGATACTGTAGCCACAGTGGCTGATCGAGCCCCCAAGCCCTACGGAACTCGGCCAGCGCTTGCTCGTCCGCCTCGGGACCGAGGATCTGCAAGGCCGGGTCGGCGCTGAGGTTGAGCGCGGCGAAGGTGAAGCTCATGAGCAGCAAGAGCGTCACCAGGGATCGGGCCAGGCGGTTGAAGATCCAGCGCGGGCTCACGCGGCTGCCTCCAGAGCGAAAGGGAAATGGCAGGCGACGGCGCGCCCGCCGCTCAGTGCCAAAGGCTTGAGAGCAGGATCGTCGGATCGGCAAAGAGGTTGCGCCACCGGGCAACGGCCCGCAAACGCGCAACCTTCCGGGCGGGCCGCCGGCGAAGGCGTCTCTCCCTCCAAGCGAATACGGCGTTCGCTTCGGCCGCGCCTATCCGCCGCGCGGGGCGCCGCGGCGATCAGCGCGCGCGTATAGGGATGCGCGGGCCGGGCGAAAACCGCATCGATCTCGCCGACCTCGACGAAACGGCCCAGATACATGACAGCAACGCGCTGGCTGACGTGACGGACCACAGCCAGGTCATGGCTGATGAACAGCATCGTCAGCCCGAAGTCCTTCTGCAGCCCGGCGAGCAGCGTCAGAATCTGGGCCTGTATCGACACGTCGAGCGCCGAGACGGGCTCGTCGCAAAGCACTATGTCGGGCTCAAGGACGAGCGCTCTCGCCAACACGACCCGCTGCCGTTGGCCACCCGAAAGTTCCACCGGGGCATGGCCGTGCAGTTGAAGGCCGACGCCGAGGTCGTTCAGAAGTTTGGCTGCACGCTGCTTACGCTCGCGCGCCGGACCGATGCCATGCACGTCCAGCGGTTCACGCACCTGGGAGAGAACCGACATCCTGGGGTCGAGCGCACCGAGGGGATCCTGAAACACGTACTGCAGGCGCCGCCGCGTGGCCTTCCAGGCTCGCGCGTCCTGATCGTCGATCCGCACGCCGTCGAGCCGGACTTCACCTTCGACTTTGGCGTGCGGCCCAGTCAGGCCCGTGATCGACTTGGCAAGACTGGATTTGCCGCAACCCGACTCACCGACGACTCCGAAGGTTTCTCCTGCCCACAGATCGAAGCTAACACCATCGACGACGTTAACGCGGAGCTGGCCGCGCCGGCTGTAGCCGAGCCGGACATCTCGAACCGACAGGCGTGACGGCCTAGCCATGCGCACCATCCGCCAACGGCAAATGACAGCGCGCCAGACGATGCCCAGCCGAGTGATGCTGAGAAGAGGTCGACCGCAGCGGCTGCAATGCAGCCGGAACGCGGCAGACCGCCGCGCTGCGGCCGCAACGCGGCGAGAAGGCACAACCGGACGGCAAGGCATTCGGCAACGGTGCCGATCCGCGAATCGCGCGCAACTTCCGGCGTGGACCGTTGAGTAAGGGGCGCGATTCAAGCAAGCCCAGCGTGTAGGGATGCGCCGGTTGCTCCAACACCGCATCGACCGGACCGGTTTCGACGATTTGGCCCGCATACATCACAGCGATGCGGTCACAAACCTCCGCCACCACGCCCAGGTCGTGGCTGATCAGAATCACTGCGAGGCCCTGTGTCCGCCGCAAGTCTTCCAACAGATCGAGCACCTGCGCCTGTACCGTAACATCCAAAGCGGTCGTGGGCTCATCCGCGACCAGAATCCGGGGTTCCCCGGCCAGGGCCAGCGCAATGGCCACACGCTGACACAGCCCGCCCGAGAGCTGATGCGGGTAGGCGTCCAGGACACGCACCGTATCGGGAACTCCAGCCCGGCGCAGAAGCTCCTGCGCCCGCTGCTCGCAATCTGCCCATCGGTCATGGCGTCGCAGCCGTTGATGCAAATGCGCCCGTGCCGTCATCAGAGGATCCAAGGCACTCATCGGATCTTGAAAGATCATCGAGATCGTATCGCCGCGTAGCCGCTCGAAGGCGGGCGCGTCTCCTGCGACCAGCGTCTCACCCGCAACGCGCAGACGGCCTTCAATGGTCGAAGAGGCCGGCAAGAGCCCTAGCAGTGCCTGGCAGGTAACGCTCTTTCCCGATCCCGACTCGCCAACCAGGCCCAGAATTTCACCCTCCTCCAGCCGCAGATCGACACCGCGCACGGCGGGCAAGGATTCGGTTTCACAGGCGAAGGAGACACTCAGCCCCTCCACCTCGATCAGCGGTGCCGCCACGCGACTGCGTGGCGGCACCGCCGGAGAAGACGCAATAACAGTCATGTGTCCCGACTCACTCGGCGAACGAGAGTTCGGCGTCCGTCAGATTCATGTACTGGACCGGATAGGGCGCCCACTCGACGTCGTCGCGAACCCCGTAGAACTGCGTTAGGGCATGCAGCGGCGTGCCATGCGGATTGGCCTTGAAAGCATCCAGCATCTGGGCGAAGACCTCACGGCGCACCTGGACATCGGGGTTGCTCTGCAGCTCTCGGCCGAGCTCGACGAAAGTTTCGTCGAGCTCGTAGATTCCCCGCTGCGCCCAGGAACCGTTGGGGCCGAAGCGCCGCCAGATCTGCCCAACCGGATCGGGATAGAAGGCCGTGAAGGAGCCGTCGAAGATGCCGCGATCGGGTGTGTCCTCGTAGATCTGATCCCAGTTCTCGACCATGTCGAGCCGGACGTTCAGACCGGCCTGCTTCCACATCGAAACCAGGATCTGCGCCGTCTGCCCCTGGTTCGTGTAGTAGCCTTGCTGCGAGCGGTAGACGATCTCCTCGCCGTCGTAGCCCGCTTCCTGCAACAGCGCCTTGGCTTGCGCCAGGTTGTATTCCGACTTCGGGCGGTCGGCCAGATACATATCGCCGAATACGTCCATCTGCCAGCCGCGGGGCACCTCGGTCTTGCCGTCGTAGAGGCTGTCCACGATCGCCTGCCGATCGATGGCGAAGTTGAGCGCCTGACGTATGCGCGGATCAGCCAGAGGGTTGCCATCGCCCGCGCTGTCATAGATCAGGCCGCGCAGGTTGAGAATCGGCCCGCCGACGACGCCGACGCCATCGGCCTGCTCGAGCTCGACGATATGGTCGGGACCGACTTCCGTGATGATATCGAACTGACCGGAACGCAGTCCTGCGATGCGGGTCGCGATTTCGGGCACGACGACGAAGGTTACCTCGCCCGCAGCGGCCTTGCGGCCGCCCCAGTAGTCCGCGAAAGGCCGTAGCACAAGGCGCTCGCCGAACTCGAACTGCGCGACCGCGTAGGGTCCGGTGCCAACGGGCTTCTTGGCCCATTCAGTCCAGGAACCGGCAGCGTCGAACCCCGCCTTGGAGCCGATTTGGGCCGGGTAGTTTGCGAAACGCTGCAGGATCAGTGCATCGTCTTCGGCCATCGTGATACGCAGCCGATAGCGGTCCAGAACCTCGGCCGACTGGATTCCACCGAGAAATGGACGGACGACGACAGCACCGCGACCGCCCGTGCCTTCGGCCTGCTTATTGAGACGCTCGGGACCGAAGGCCCAGGCCACGTCTTCGGCCGTCATCTCCTCTCCGTTGTGGAAGGTCACGCCTTCGCGCAACGTGAAAACGATGGAACGTGGGCTTTCGATTTCCCAGGCCGTTGCCAGCCCCGGCTTCAGCCGGCCGCCGTCGCGGTAGTCCGTCTTCACCAGGGTTTCGAAAAACGAATAGATCACCCTGGCATGGACGTTGGAGTTCTCCATCGCGGGTTCGAGAACGTCGGGCAGCTTCTGCACGGCGATGGTGAGATCTCGTGCCTCGGCCGGGGCATCGGCCAACAGTGCTGTGGCAGCCACAGCAACAGCCGCAGCGGCGCGCAAAGGGCGACCTGACATCAATGTCGCGAAAATCATGACTCGCTCGCTCCCCTCTATTGCAGCAGCCGCAGCTGCCTCATAATCTGGTCTATACCAATCATGGTCTTGGTATAGACCAGAATAAAAATCGATTTAACATGGAAGTCTCGTTGCGGCGACGTCATAACGGTGAAGGTTTTGTAACGCTTCGTTGGCGCAACAGAGGGCTGGGCCGTTGACAGCAGTTCGGAGGTCACGCGGGGCGACGGCAGCGCACCCGGTCTCGCCGGAGCGGGAAGCCAGGGAAGTCCCGCTTTTTCTGCAGATACGCGAGATCCTGGCGCGACGCATCGGTTCAGGCACGATTGGGATCGGCGGGCGGCTGCCGTCCGAGCGCGAGTTGGCGGCGGAGCTGGGCACGGCGCGCATGACAGTTCGCGAGGCGCTGCGGATGCTGGAAGGCGAGGGCTTGATCTATCGCGCGGAACGGCGCGGCTATTTCGTCAGTCCCGCTCGCCTGCGTTACGACCCGACCCAGCATGTCAACGTCATGCGCCTCATTCCTTCGCAAGGCCACGTTGCCGAGGGGATTTACCTCGGCCGGCAGTTGACCCGAGCCACCGGCTCGCTTGCCCTGATGTTTGGTTGCCAAGAGGGCGCACCTTTGATCCTGGAGCGCTCGGTCGCGGTGATGAACGGACGGCGCATCGAATACGGCGAACACTTCCTCTTGGAAGAGGCAATTCCTGGCTACCTAGACCTTCCCTATGAGTCTCCACTTACGCAGACATTGGAGCGGCGTCACGGCATCCGAACCAAGATGATCGGCTTTCGAACCCGTCCCACCAATCTCTTTGGCATTCCAACCGAAGCCCTTGAGGTCAGGGCGGGTTCGCCCGGCCTCTACATTACCCGCATCAAGCAGCATGGCGGGCGGGTCATTGAGGTCGACCGGGAGTACTGGCTCAGCGACGCACTGGAAATCGTGGTCGGCCAGTTCCCGGACCCACATGAAGCGTGACTGCCTCACACTTCTCATTCGAGCCTAGGACGTGAATCCTAGTTCAGGCCAACCTCCAGCAAGGCCTAGTCTTTCGGTCTAGAGTCATGCTCACGGCGAAGCGTTCGAACGGATCTTCCGATGGCAACGACCAAGCGCGATAGAGGCGACGGCAGTGAAGCCGGCACAGACATTGACGTGCCGATCAAGCTGGAGGCGGCCATCGGTGCCGAGGTTCGGCGGCTGCGCAAGCGCCAGGACATGACAATGGCGGCGTTGGCGGAAAATGCCGGGCTGTCCCAGGGTATGCTGTCCAAGATCGAGACCGGCCAGACCAGCGCCTCACTGGCCACCCTCTCCGCTTTGGCGGACGCGCTGGCCGTGCCGATCTCCGCCTTCTTCAGCACCTTGGAGCAAAGCCGCGACGTCTCCTACGTGCCCGCAGGACAGGGCCTCGGCATCGACCGTCGCGGCACCCGGGCCGGGCACCTCTATCATCTGCTCGGGCATTCGCTGCGCGGCGATCTGGCCATCGAGCCCTACATGATCACCCTCGACCGGGAGTCCGAACCCTATGAGGAGTTCCGCCACGCCGGCATGGAGTTCATCCACATGCTGTCCGGCCGCGTGGTCTATCGCCACGGCGAACGCCTCTTTCCGCTGGGCCCCGGCGACTCCCTCTTCTTCGATGCCCTGTCGCCGCACGGCCCCTCCAAGCTGCTAGAGCTGCCTGCCACCTACCTCTCGGTGATCTGCTACGGCCGTCAGCGCGAAGGCTAGGAGCCATCGCGAAATATTCCTTTTGCGACTATCTCATTCCTGATAGTCATATCGACAAGATCAGGACTCGGTGGGAATAGGCAGATCATGTGCGGCATCGCGGGATTGTTTCTCAAGAAGCCGGAGTTGCAGCCGAAGCTCGGTACACTCTTCTCGCCCATGCTGCGCGAGATGAGCGAGCGCGGACCGGACAGTGCCGGCATTGCGGTCTATCGGGCCCCCGGCAGCGCCTCCGAGCGCTGCAAGCTGTCGCTCTACCACGGCGATCCCACCTTCGATTGGGACGGCCTGGCGCGGGACCTCGGAACCGCGACTGACAGAGAGATCGCGGTCGAGCGCATCGCCTCCCACACCCTGCTGCACGCGAACGGCAAGGCCGCCGAACTGCGAGCCTGGTTGTTGACCGAGCGGCCGGAGGTGCGGGTCATGAGCGCCGGTCAGAGCCTCGAAATCTATAAGGAGATCGGCCTGCCGGCGGCGATCCTGGAGCGCTTCGCCGTGCCGCAGATGGCAGGAAGCCATGCCATCGGCCACACCCGCATGGCGACCGAGAGCGCGGTCACAACCGAAGGCGCACACCCCTTCAACACCGGCGACGACCTTTGCCTGGTGCACAACGGCTCGCTCTCCAACCATCATCAGGTCAAGCGCTGGCTGCAACGCCAGGGCGACGCCCGCTTTCAGACCGAGAACGACAGCGAGGTGGCCGCCGGCTACCTGACCTATCGCCTGAGCCAAGGCGCGAGCATTGCCGAGGCGCTGCAGGCGGCTCTCAGCGATCTCGACGGCTTCTATACCTTCGCGGTCGGCACCGGCGACGGCTTCGCGGTGTTGCGCGACCCTATCGCCTGCAAGCCGGCGGTCCTGGCCGAAACCGACGACTGGGTCGCCATGGCCAGCGAATTCCGCGCCATCGCCCGCCTGCCGGGGGTGGAGACCGCCAAGGTCTGGGAACCGGCGCCGGGCCAGGTCTACACCTGGGGCCACGCATGAGCGCTGCGAGCCTCACGGCACCTGAAGCGCTGGATCTCGATCGCCAGGAGGTGCGCGAACTGAACAGCCGGCTGCAGCAGGCCGAGGCCGGCACCGCCTTCGAGGTGCAGAACCCGCTCGGCCGGCACAGCCTGGCGGTCGGTTTGCAACAGTCGGTCGAGGTCACCTTGCGCGGCCACGTCGGCTATTACTGCGCTGGCATGAACGACGGCGGCCGCATCACGATTGAAGGCAACGCCGGTACCGGGGTGGCCGAGAACATGATGTCGGGCCTGGTGCGGGTGACGGGCGACGCCAGCCAGTCGGCCGGCGCCAGCGGCCACGGCGGCCTGCTGGTGATCGAGGGCAATGCGGCGGCGCGCTGCGGCATTTCACTCAAGGGACTGGACATCGTGGTCGGCGGCTCGGTCGGGCACAACAGCGGCTTCATGGCGCAGGCCGGTGCGCTGGTGATCTGCGGCGACGCCGAAGCCGGCCTGGGCGACAGTCTCTATGAGACGCGTATCTACCTCCGGGGGGCGGCCGGTGAGCTGGGCGCCGACTGCGTCGAGAAGAACATGCAGCCGGAGCATTTGGCCCAACTGACAGACCTGTTGCAGCGTGCAGGCATCGACGCCGATCCGGCAGACTTCCGTCGCTATGGCTCCGCCCGCAAGCTCTACCGCTTCCAGGTCTCCAACCTCGGTTCCTACTAGGAGACAGACGGCTCCGATGTCTCACGACCGCTCCGCACCCGCGCACCTGCGCTCCTCGGCTCTGTTCGACGCCGCCACCATTCACGAGATCCAGCGGGCGGCCCGCGAAGGGCTCTACAAGATTCGCGGCTTCGGCGCCAAACGAGCTCTGCCGCACTTCGACGACCTCGTCTTCCTCGGCGCCAGCGTCTCGCGCTATCCGCTGGAGGGGTACCGCGAACGCTGCGACACCGACGTGGTGCTGGGCGAGCGCCATGCCTCGAAGCCGCTGCACCTGCAGATACCGATCACCATCGCCGGCATGAGCTTCGGCTCGCTCTCGGCCAACGCCAAGGAAGCACTGGGCCGCGGTGCCTCGGCCGTCGGCACCTCCACCACGACCGGCGATGGCGGCATGACGGCGGAAGAGCGTGGACACTCGAAGCTGCTGGTCTACCAGTTGCTGCCCTCGCGCTACGGCATGAATCCCGAGGACCTCCGCAAAGCCGACGCCATCGAAGTGGTGGTCGGCCAGGGTGCCAAGCCCGGCGGCGGCGGCATGCTGCTGGGCCACAAGATCTCCGACCGGGTCGCCGACATGCGAACCCTGCCGCATGACGTCGATCAGCGCTCGGCCTGCCGCCATCCCGACTGGACCGGACCTGACGATCTGGAGATCAAGATCCAGGAGCTGCGCGAGATCACCGGTTGGGAGAAGCCGATCTACGTCAAAGTCGGTGCCACCCGCACCTACTACGACACCCTGCTGGCGGTGAAGTCCGGCGCCGATGTCGTGGTGGTCGACGGCATGCAGGGCGGGACCGGCGCCACGCAGGAGTGCTTCATCGAGCATGTCGGCATCCCCACCCTACCCGCCGTGCGGCTGGCAGCCGAGGCGCTGCGCGAGCTGGGCCTCCATCGCGGCGCCGTCAAGCTGATCGTCTCGGGCGGCATCCGCAATGGCGCCGACGTGGCCAAGGCGATCGCCCTGGGCGCCGACGCGGTCTCCATCGGCACAGCGGCGCTGATCGCGCTGGGCGACAACCGCCCGGAGCTGGCCGAGGACTATGCCAAGCTGGGAACGGCGCCCGGCTGCTACGACGACTGGCATCTGGGCAACGATCCCGCCGGCATCACGACCCAGGATCCGGAGCTGGAGCAGCGGCTGGACCCGGTGCAGGGCGGCGAGCGCTTGGCCAACTACCTGCGGGTTCTGACACTCGAAGCCCAGACCTTGGCCCGAGCCTGCGGCAAGAGTCATCTGCACAATCTGGAGCCGGAGGATCTGGCGGCCCTCACTGTCGAGGCTGCAGCCATGGCCAAAGTGCCGCTGGCTGGGACCGATTGGATTCCCGGTCAAGGATACTAGGGACCGAAACACGGAAAGCCGGGGAACGAACGGGGGGACGTCATGACCAAGCTGAGCAAGTTCGCTAAAGATCGGGACGTTCGCTACTTCCTGATCAGTTTTACGGATCTGCGCGGGGTGCAGCGTTCCAAGCTCGTGCCGACGCAAGCGATGGATCAGATGCAGGCCGAGGGCGCAGGTTTTGCCGGCTTCGCTACCCATCTGGACATGACCCCGGCCGACCCGGACATGTTCGCCCTGCCCGACCCGGCCAGCGTCATCCAACTGCCCTGGCGGCCGGAGGTCGCCTGGGTCGCCGGCGACCTTTACATGGACGGCCAGCCGGTCGAGCAGGGACCGCGCTGGGTGCTGAAACGTCAGATCGAGGCGGCTGCCAAACAGAAACTTCGTATGAAATCGGGTGTTGAGGCGGAGTACCATCTCATTACCCCCGACGGCGGTGCGATCTCCGACCCGCGCGACCTGGACCCCAAGCCCTGCTACGACCAGGCGGCGGTGATGCGGCGCTTCGATGTGATTTCGCAGATCTGCGACGCAATGCTGACGCTCGGCTGGGGTCCCTATCAAAACGACCACGAGGACGCCAACGGCCAGTTCGAGATGAACTGGGACTACGACGACGCCCTGGTCACTGCCGACCGTCACGCCTTCTTTCGCTTCATGGTCAAATCGGTTGCCGAATCACATGGGCTGCGGGCGACCTTCATGCCCAAGCCCTTTGCAGATCTGACCGGCAACGGCTGCCATCTGCACGTCTCGCTCTGGAGCCCGGACGGAAAGACGAATCTCTTCGCGGACAAGAAAGGCGAGTTGGGTCTTTCGCAACGTGCCTACCACTTCCTCGGCGGCGTTCTCAACCATGCCGAGGGTCTCTGCGCTCTCACCAACCCCACGGTCAACAGCTACAAGCGGATCAATGCGCCGGTCACGGCCTCCGGTGCGACCTGGGCGCCGAACAGCATCACCTACGCCGGCAACAACCGAACTCACATGGTGCGCATCCCCGACCCCGGCCGCTTCGAACTGCGGCTGGCCGATGGGGCCGCCAACCCCTACCTGTTGCAGGCCGGAGTATTGGCGGCCGGCCTCGACGGCTTGGCCCGCAAGACCGATCCCGGCAAGCGGCTGGACCTGAACATGTACAGCGAGAGCCACAAGGTAAAGGCCAGATCGCTGCCGCTCTACCTGCTCGATGCCCTGCGCGCCTTTGGCAAGGACAAGACCCTTGCGGCCGCGTTGGGTACCGATTTTACGACAGCCTATCTCAAACTGAAGACGGCCGAGTGGAACGACTACGCCCATCACCTGACCGAGTGGGAGCGACAGCAGACACTGGATTGCTAACGCCTACTCGACGCGCCGCATGATGTAGATGGACTCCTCTGAGCGGTCGTCGAGATCGCCATCACCGAAGGTGATCCGCAGGGTTTCGTCGGTGTAGACTTCCCGTAGTCCGCCCCCTCCGAAAAACAGACGCACGATCAAGCCAGGTACCACCGTGGAGCGGTTGTCCAGCTGATCGGCTTCCGCCAAAGCCGCATAACGCCAGATCGTCTCGGTCTCGCGGGAGACTTCCGTACTTGGGTATTCGGTGAAACGCACCTGCAGCATGTCGGGATAGTCGGCGAGCAGCTCATAGACACCGCGCAACAGCACGATCTCGCGCGTCGGCCCCGTCTCGTTCCGATCCCGCGGCGCGACGTTGTAGTAATAGCCGTCCGGGAAAACGACCTGATAGATCCGGTCCGGATCGCTCTTGGGGTCGACGCCTCGATCGGCGCCCAAGCCGTACTCGTAGGGCCCCCAGATCTGTTGCCAGGCTCCATAGAGCAGATCGAGGCGCTCCCGGATGGGGGGCTGTGGTGCGATCTGCAGCAGCTCGTCGACCAATACCTCCAGTTGCCGCTGCTTGGAGAAGTCCGGGTCGCCCTGGCCCTTGAACGCCTCCGCCAAGTCGAAGATCCGCTGCTTGACTTCCGCCACTGCATCGCTGTCCGGAGCCCCTGCTTGTTGGGCGAAAAGAGGACGCTGCATGTCCGTCAGTCCGAGCAGCAAAAGCAAGCCCAGAGAGCCGACCGTCCGACCGAAAAGGCTCTGCATCGTCGTATCCTCGCTGGTACCGATTTACCGACTGGGATCGCGCAGCACCTGCCGCTCGCTTTCGAACAGCCGGTAAGCGAAGCCCAGGAAGACGGAGGCGGTGACATCCTCCTCGAACAGCGGGCTGTCCTCGTTTGCCGCCCCGGAGTGGAAACTGAGCTCGGTGCCGGTGAAGACTCGAAGACGCTCGGTGAGCTCGTAACCGATTCCGGCCGTCGCTGTCGTGCCCAGATATCCCCCATCGGCATTGAAAGCGGGCCGGTCTGGTCGCGCGAACTGGGGATCCACTTCGTAGAAGTAGTCGTGCAGGCGCTCGGTCGCAAAGATCGGACCGAGCGAGGCGAAGACCAGCGAACCGCTCCCGAGAAGACCCGGATGCCGGTAGCGGACGAGAGGCTCGAAGACAGCGCCACGATACTCGACATCCAGGTCGCCGAAGTCGACGGAGAATACAGCCCGTCCCTGCAGTGCGAGGTCCAAAGCACCGACACCTCTGTCTCCGAACTGGAACCGCGGCCCTCTGATGATCAATTCCGGCCCGATTTCCGCCAGCGGATCGAGGTCCGGAAGATCCTCTCTGAGATCGTTGTCGTCACTATCGGCCCCAAAGGCCGCATCTAGCGAAACCCCGAGTTCGAAGCGGGGCGTATCGACCGGAACCAGGCGCGCCGGCGCATCCTCGCCGAGACGAAGGAGATCGCCCCGGTAGATGACGTAAGGGAACGGCAGGCCGTTGAGGCTGTACTCGCCGGAGGCCGGATAGTCGGGGGCATAGACACCGAAGGCGCCTACCCCAAGCTCCCACAGCGGTACGTCGGCTTCCCGCGGAGCCGTGCCATCCAGGCCTTGTGCGCCGACCGATACGGGCATTGCAACGCAAGCAGACAGCACGGCAGTTACTAGCACCGCCCGGACGACTCGAATGGCCATCGGTCTCACTTTGCAGGCTGAAGTCAGTACTGCATTCGATACGGGAAGCGGCAATCGGCGGTTCACTGCGCCTTCGCAGGCCCACGCGCCAGGTTTGATGAACTCTTGAGACAAGAATCTGGGTCTTGACCGACGGAGGATCGCTTCCTCAGCCCCAAATGTGACGGAATGCGCCGCAAAAAGCGCGTTACTGAAGCCGACGCGCAGAGCCATGACCTGGGCTGCCTCTCGTCGGTCACATCTTTGGACACGACAAGCTTGTGAACCAGTTCACAGAAGCACTTTTGGCAGGGGGCTTTCTCCACCGCCAGGATACTCATCAGAGCCCCTACGCCTGTATGAGAGCATCCGGACGCGGTGCCTCAGCTCCGCCAGCAATCGACCCGCACAACCAGACGCCGTGCCTGGGCGAGCTGAGCTTCAGCGCTCAGTGTCGCGCCTCCGGTCGCTCGCTGGCGAGACAGCCCTTGCGTTGCCAAAAAAGCTTCGATCTGCCGGCCGGCCACCGCGAGGCCAAGGTCCGGCGGCAGGCGCCCGGTCTGTTCGTACACAGCTAGGGAGTCGATCTTGGCCGTGACGATGCCCAACACGCCACCGCTGTCGTCCAGCACCGGCGAGCCGCTGTTGCCGAAGCGGATACGCCCGAGGAAAGCGAACAAGGGAGTCTCGTCCGACCGCGGCTGTCCGGCGGCCTCGGCCGGATAAAGCGCAGCCTGAACCCGGGGCACCCCTTCACTGGGATACCCGACGATGTTGAGCTCGGTACCGGGCGCAAGATCGGGGCGAGCGACGAAGGCAGCGACCGCTTGCGGGCGCCGCTCGGCCTTCAGAAGCGCCAGGTCGAGGGCCGGTCGTGTCGCATGAATGCGTGCAGGGCCGAGCGGTTGGCCGTCCTGCAGCAGGCTCAGCCTCTGGCAACCCTGAACCGCATGGTTGTTGGTGACAAGGTAACCGTCCTCATGCACCCAGAAACCGGTCGAGACCGCGTGGGGACGTGCTTCGACCTGGGGTACCGTATCCTGCGCGCGCCGGAACTGCTCCAGCTTGCGTTGGGCGGCTCTTTCGCGCCAGGCCTCCGCCTCCGCGTCGGTCAGGATCTGACCTTCGCAGCGATGGCGCACCTTGCGCACCACAAGATCGCGCTGCGCGTCCAAACAATTCACCACGTCGGAAGCGGCCAGCGGACGCGAGACCATCAGCAGCGGTGCCAGGCTGGCCGCCGCCAAAGCCGCGAGCATAAGAACCCACAAGACGATCCGCTCAACCTGGAACCGAAGCCCCCGGGTCGAGAAGCCCGGTAAAGCTGAAACGCCTGTCACAATCGAACCCTCTTCAGTCGCGACGCTCAGGAGCTCAAGTCGCCGGCAATCTATCGAGACATATCGGGCAAACAAACATCGGAAACTGGCGGCCGGCCCTCGACGGCAAAGATCGACCTGTCAAGCGACGCTCAACGTTTGTGAAGACCTGTCGCCGACGGAGTTCGCCGGCCCTCTGCCCCGCCTACTCTCAATTGTACTGTCTTCGTTGTACCTCCGCCATCCTTCACGTATCACAGCAGCGGTTGCGACGCTGCGGCACGCTGGTACTTCCTTCCCGACGATGAGGTCGAACATGCGCCGTTCGTTTTCTCTCTTGCTGACTGCAGCCCTTGTTCTGCCGGCCCTGCCGCTTGGCGGCAGCGGAGCTTCAGAACCCCGCGAGTTCCACATAGACCCCAACGACACGATCGCAGAGAGCGCCACGCGCGCGCCAGCCTTCCGGTCCTTGGAAGACGCCTTGTCGCAAATCCGGTTGCAGAGCGGCGACCGCCTGCTCCTCCACAGCGGCAGTTATGGGGATCTCCGGATCCAGGGACAACATCTGGACGGACCGGTCTTCCTCCAGCCTGCCCCTGGCGCAGAGGTCGTAGCCGACACGCTGCGGATCTCCGACAGCTCCGGCTGGCATCTCACCGGCCTGCTGATCGAACCACAGCGACCGCTTGAGGTGCCGCGCGACGGCCCGGACGTCGGTCCACCCGGCTTCCCAACCACTCTGGTGGTGATCGAGCGGGACGCGCAGGACATCGTCCTGGAAGGCTTCTCGATCCGCTCGGCCCCCAGTATCGAGGGCTGGGGTGAGACCGAGTGGGTCGACAAGGCGCACAACGGCATCGGCATCGAGGGGGCGGACGTCCAGTTACTGAACAACAGCATTACCCATGTGCGTCATGGCATCACGGCCAGCGGAACCGGCGTGCTGGTCGAAGGCAACACCATCGATCGTTTTTCCGAAGACGGCATCCGAGCTCTCGGCGACGACGGTATCTATCGCGGCAACACCATCAAGAATTGCTACCGCCCCTACTACCACCACGACGACGGCATCCAGTCCTGGTCACGCGGGCCCGACGGCCGCGCCGGCACCGGCGTCGTGCGCAACGTAGAAATCATCGGCAACCGGATCATCAATTTCGAAGACCCGAACCAGCCCTTTCGCTGCCAGCTTCAAGGCATCGGCCTGTTCGACGGCATGTTCGAGAACTGGACAATTGCCAACAACCTTCTGGTGGTCGACCATTTTCACGGCATCACCGTAATGGGCGGCATAGACGTCAAGGTGCTGAACAACACCGTCGTCGAGGCTCGCCCAGGGCAACCGGGCCCTCCCTGGATCACCGTGGTCGCGCATAAGGACGGTACGCCAGGCAGCGGGAACGTCGTCGCGAACAATCTCGCGCCATCCTTCAATGAACGCGGCTTCGACGATGGCCGTTTCAAGCTCGACCCACAGGCGACGGTTTTTACTCATAATCTGCGTTTCGAGGATGCCGATCTGGTCTTTCGCCGTCCCGAAGAAGGCGATTTTCGCCTCAGTGCAAACAGTCCGGCGGTCGACGCAGGTACGCAAGATGCGATTGCCTCGGTCGACCTTCTGACCGATCTGAGAGGCCAAAGCCGACCGTTGGGCGCTGCTCCGGACATCGGTGCTTTCGAACATGCTAGATAACCCGAAGTGCGTGGAGGAGACCACAAGCCTCCCGCAAGGCATGCTCGACGGCAGCAGCGCAACTGGTGACCCGTGTGGGCATCGGTAGTCACAACTGGCTTAGCCCCTTACCTCGTACGAAAAATCAACATGAGTCTAGCGGCCTCAGGAGCAACTCGAAGACAGACTGCTTTTGAATCGAATTCGAGCTAGCATGCAGAGTGGTCCGAGTTCAGACTTGGCGCAGCGCATGTTGTTGACACAGATTTAGCCGAAAAATGACACAGCAGAAGATAGATAAGTTGGGGAATTAGAAATGATCGCAATTTCAAATCATTTTCCGAATACTCAAAATCAGGTCAATGGAGTGGGTGGTAAATGCAATTTTAACCAACCAAATAAAGATATCATTAAATTCATACTGCTATTTACCTTCACAATCCTGTGGTCAGCATCAATTGGAGCCGCCCCTATGACTGTGTTTAGTGTTTCAAGCAAAGAAGAATTAATGGATGCGCTGTCGCAAGCAAGTGGAGGCGACACAATTTCTCTCTCCCCAGGCACCTACAGTGGATTGGAACTGCATGGGGCGAAGAGTCCATTTCTGAAAAGCTACGATTCGCCTATTACCATTACGTCGAGTGACCCTGAGAACCCGGCCGTGATAACCGACATGCGGGTTCACGATGTTAGCAATATTTCTTTTGATGGCCTCGAATACAACTATAGCTACATGGGCGGTGACGCCTACCGAGAGAAACCGATCAACGTTAGCCAGTCCGAAAACCTGTCCTTCGTGAACTCCACGTTCGCAGGCGAAACAATGGAGGGCACGGGAACGTGGTTTGACGGCTTCGGATCCGGCATTGCGCTCTGGGTGACAGATTCTTCCAATATCAATGTCGCCGACAATCACTTCGAGACCTACTTTCGCGCCGGTGTATTTGCCGGAGTCGACAACGTCAGCGTGACTGGTAACGAAGTTACGGATATGAGCTCGGACGGATTCAACTTCACCGAGGTGAATCATGTTCTGATCGAAGATAACTATCTTCACAATTTCTCGTTCAATCCTGAAAGCGGCGCACACATGGATATGATCCAGTTCTGGAGCGCCGGCAGGAGTGAGCCCTCTACCGACATTGTTATTCGCGGTAACATTATGGATAGCGGCGGTGGTGACCGCACTCAGGCGATCTTCATGCGTAATGAAGAAGTCGACAGGGGTCGCGCCGGAGAAGAAATGTACTATCGCGACATTCTAATCGAAAACAACGTTATTCATAATGCGCATCTGCATGGCGTGAGTATTGGCGCAACAGATGGTCTGACCATTAGGCACAATACCATTGTTCAAAATATGGGAACAGATCCCGACCTGGGGGCGACAACGCCGAGTATAAATGCTTTCGGCGAATCCTATAATGTTAGGATTTACAACAACATATCCCCGGCTGACGTCAAAATTGAATCTTCTGCTGACGGGAATGTAGCGCGAGACAACATCAGAACGCAGAGAGATGATCCCGACGCGGAAAATTATGTTCAGAATGTACTGATCGATGGTTTGGGCGGCGAACACACAAGCTTGGAAGACTTGCAGGTCGTCCCGGGTAGCATCGCAGAGGGTGCAGGGGCACCGATCACCAAGTTCGATGCCGCACCGGATGAACCGATCGCCACGATCCGCATGTCTGAAGCCTCTGTGATGGAGGGCGATAGCCTTTCCTTCGATGCCAGTCTGTCGCGCGGGACAGACGGTTTTCTGACGGAGGGCAACGCCACCTTCGTATGGACGATACATGACGCCGAGGGCAACGAAGTTCATCGCCATAACGGCATGACGCTGGATCACACGATTACGACTCCGGGCAGTTATACGGCGAAACTGGTTGTGACTCAGCCTGACGGAAAGAGCGCAACAAATGTGACGCAGTTTGATATCGGAGACAGAGATGTGCTCGCTGTTAGCTTCGCCGACGGTACAGCCGCAGATCTGTCAGCTTATGGCGCCAATGTGAAGCTCGGCGAACACGCGCGTATCGTCGAAGTGGACAAAGTGTCGGTTCTGAAGATGACCGATAAGACGAACGTATCTGTCGACCGAGGAGCGCATCTATTCAGCCACGACAGCTTCACGATCGAATTCGGAATGCAGCGTGACAGCGCACAGTCCGGAACCGGTGATATTTTCCGCATACACACTTCGCAAAATATCGCCCTACGATCTGATGGCGAGCTCGCCTACTCAATGGTCAACGATGCTGGCGAACGCTTCAATATTATCACGTCCGGCGCCGGCCTCTCCGACACCGATTGGCACCATGTTGCGGTCACCTACGACTCGGTCGATCAGCGTGCCAATATCTACGTCGATGGCCAGTTGGTCGGCAGTGGCGAGGTAACCGGCACGATGAAGCCAATGGAAGCCTGGGGTCCGTCGCTAGGGAATCCCTGGCATCCAGGGTTCAACGGCTACATCTCTCACGTGTCTATGACCGCCGAGGCGATCGACTCGAGTGAGTCTCGCGCGCTGAGCAACGAATTGCATAGCACCCTGTCAGGCACTCCCATCAAGGATGAAGAGCCGACCGATCAGCAGGATGGCAGCATCGACGTCGACGTCGATGCTGCCTTCGCCTTCGGCGGCGACGGCGTTCAGGGCGTTGATCTCAAGGGGCAGGTATCGGTCGCCAGCGACCAGAACCGCGACGCCTATCTTGACCTGCACGGCGGTTATGCGTCATTCGGCAAACACGAGGCTTTCTTTGACACCTCGGAGCTCAGTATCTTCTTTGACGTCAAGTCCGACGGCGTACACGACGGAACATCTCGACTGCTTTGGAACCATATGAACTATGGCATCGAGCTTGTTGGCTCCGACACTCTCCGCTTTACGTTCTTCGGCGGCGGTCGCCAGGCTGTCGAGGTAGAAGATGCTGAACTGGGCAGCGGAGGGTGGCAGAATATCGGTTTTGCGCTCGACACGGATACGGGCGCCTTCACTGCGTACATCGACGGCCAGGTCGTCGAGACGGCCAACCTTGCCAACGTCGAAATCAGAGAAGCTCAGTCGTGGAACGTGATGTTTGGTGGCACGCCGTGGGGCCGTGGGCTGGATGGCGGCATGGATAACCTCGCCGTTTATCACGAGTTCATCGACGAAGATCAGGCACGCGAGCTTTACCAGAACGGTCACACCGACCTGCTAGTGGCTTGACTGTCATTCGATGCGACGTTGAGACAACGGAGCACTTCGAAAAAATGCAGCCAAACGATGCTTGTGATCGCAACTGGGCAGGTTTCGCGACCTGCCCAGTTGATTTTTGATATATCGGCTCCAGGCGGTCGCTGCCGAGCAACCTCATCTTCGTCCGAACTACCGCGAGTTCGACGTGCGGCCGCGAACCTCCGACAGCATGATGTCAGCAGCTTCGCAGAGGCGGCGGATGAAGGCCGCTCGCATCGCCAGGTAGCGCGCTCGCGCCCTCTCTCCTTTACGCTGCTTGACCTCCAACGGAGTCTCTATCAAATGATCGATACACCGCTCTAAAGATGCGGCGTCGACAAAGAAGTCTGCACCGAGGTTGCGAGGTTGTTGATGGGACGTTCGGACCAACTGGCCGCAGTCTTCCGTGATCAGTTCATTCATAGGCGGTGCATCGGTCGTGACCACAAGGCCGCCGGTTGACATTGCCTCCATCAGGCTGTGGCCAAATCCTTCGCTTCGCGACGGACAGAGGTGCTGTCCGTATCTGTTAGAGAGTGCAGTCAGATCCGTCTCTGACAGAAAGCCGTCGATCACCTTTACGTTCCCGCCAATTGCACTTGTGAGGCGACTACGATCTGGCACTTTTACAACGAGCTGCGGCCATTCCGGATGCTGTGCCCATAGATCCAAAACCGCTTCTGTGCCCTTGCGCTTTGTATCGGTGGCAGCGTGAAAGAAGAGGTTCCAGTCTTTATTTCGCAATTCCAAATTCTTATCGGGAGAGCCAAAGCCAGTAAAAACAGTATTCCCATGAAATTTTTTAAAAATCTCTTCTGCATGGCGCGTCTTTACAAAGATCGCGTCAACCAAGTGCAACATCCAAAGCCTATGCTTCCAGAATGCTTCCTGATTCGGAATTAAGATGTTCCGTCGCCCGGCATTCAGCCACTTGCGGTGAACGTTCTCCAGGTGAATGACGAGATCAGCAGGTCTTTCGAAGGACAAGACTTGCCGCAACCCGCGGTCAGTGTCGTTGAAAACCTTGACGCGAAACCCGTGGCCTTCGAGAGCGTCCGTCAACACGTCCCGATCGCTCGACAGACCGTAAGGGTGATCAAGGCCGACGATAGCGATGTCGTGCTTACTCATATCGGCCAGTGGATCCTGCTTTCGGGATGCGTTACCGCCTGAAACCGCTATCTATAGTTATATCAGCCAAAGCTCAATTGGCATGTCACACAAAGCGACGCCTGCTATGGATGATCCGGGTTTCACGGGTAATCGCGCATCGCAAGTTGCCAGACGGATGCACGGCAGGGGGCAAACCTAACGACTTCAACGCCTGCTTCTCGGCGACAATAGAGGCGACGCCTTCTTCTGCCATCGCGAAGCAGGGAATGGTAACAGTGTAAAAAAAGAAAAAGGGGGCAAGAGCCCCCTTTTTAGTCAACGCAGCTTATTTGCTGCGATCTCAACCTTGGTGTTTGATCTTAAGCTTCGTTGCGAGCACGCAACCAGCGCATGCCGAACAGACCGCCCAGGGCAGTGATCAGGAACCACGCTGCGGCCGGCAGTGGGGTCACTGCGATCTCGACGGCAAAGTCATCGTGGTTATCATCGTCGTTCGCACCGTTATCGTCGAACATCACAACCAGACGATTGCCCGTCGGTCCCACCTCACCCCAGGTTCCGGACGGACCGAAAGACGTGAAGAAGTTTACGTCGGGATCCGGGTCCGGGTTGCTCCCGTTCACCGCGGTATGCACTGGCGCATCGCCCGGCCCGCCACCGGTGTTTTCCCAGGTAGCGAAGGCGAACGGCAGCAGATAGTTGCCGTTTGAGTCAGGCGTCAAACCCAACCCCGACAGGTCGACGACAAAAGACGGACCGTCGATGAGGCCGGTGTTGTTGCTGAAATCTTCGGAGAAAAAGACGGTCGAGTCGTTAAAGAAGTCGTTATCTCCGTTGAGATCGAAGCCGAAGGCGTTGTTGAAGCCGGCTTCGAGCCCGCGAAAGGTAAATCTCAACGATCGGCTGATGTCGCTAACCAGGATTTGAGCTCCGAAGATGCCCTGCGTCGCATCGTCGATTAGATCGTTGGTGGCAGAACCTGGCGACACGGCACCGGTGTTCCCACCACTCGCAATCAAAGCCGCGCTTGCGGACTGAGGTGTAAATGCGGCAGCCGCCAGCGCCATGACACCGGCTGCGCCCCATACCTTGAGACTTTCCATTGGACCCCTCCCCTGGGTGACCATGTGACAAAGATCGGATGCCAGACAAAATTTACGAAATTTTAAGCTATGTCAAGCGGGGAGTTTTGATTAATCGATTGACCCTGATTGAACCGCGACGACGCTTGTTTTGGTGGTTGCGCAGGCAGGCAAGAAAACAGCTCTCAGGCGCCGCGGTATCGCTCCACCGTATTTTGGAGACCGTCGATAGGTCACGGCGGAACGACATTAATACATCATAATCAACGCCTTAGCATAGGGGTTTTTGGATACGAATCCATAACTCAAAGAAAGCGGATCGGACCACTTCTTGCAATGGTGCACAGCTTATCTCGACACCGCACGGCCGAACCCATCAGGCCACACGAACTGCAAGTATGAAACGCTTTACGTTTTCGAGAACAATAATGTTTACCACGCTATCCCTTAAGGCGCGATCTTTTCGCATGCCTCTCCGATGTTCGGAAAAGTGATAAAAATGGATCAGGATACGATCGAGCGCACTCGGACACAGCCTCTGGTAAGCGTCATAATCCCAGTTTTCAATCGCGCGGACAAAATAGTCGGTTGCTTGCGAAGCGTTTGTAATCAGACTTATCGCAATATCGAGGTCATTGTTGTCGACGATTGCTCTACGGATGAAACCCTCAAGGTAATTGCGGGCTTCCGAGACAACCGCCTTAAGGTCATTGCATCGGAGCGAAACGGAGGCGCGGCTTCTGCGCGAAATCACGGTCTGAAAGTGGCCAAAGGGGATTTTATTGCGTTTCAAGACTCCGATGACTTTTGGCTTCCCGAAAAAATCGAAACGCAAATTCGAGATTTCTCCGCACTTTCAGAAAGTTATGTTGGTCTCTACAGCGGAAAGATCCTTTATGGGAAACGCGGCATCGGTCTGTCGGGACCAACCCTCTGCAGCTTTGTCCCTCAGCTCGAAGATCACGATGCTTTCGACAGTATCCGGTCCTCCACCGCAAAGAAAAATCATGTAACGATGCAGAGCCTTATCATAAGAAGGAATGTTATTGATCAAGGCTTACGGTTTGATGACACGCTTCGCTGCAACGAAGACTGGGACTTTGCACTTCAGTTATCGGATCAAGGAAAAATTGCATTTAAACCCAAACCTCACTGTCTCGCAATGCTTTCAGATGATAGTATTTCGCGAAACAAAAGCGCGAATGTTTTGTCGGTTTCTTATATTCTGAGAAAACACACTAAAATGTTCAAAGAATACCCCAAGCATTTCGCATGGCATCTCTATGGCGTATCACGCTATCTTGCAAAAAGGGGGAAGCCTCGCTCGGCCAACATCGTTCTCACAGCAGCGCTGAAGCGTGACCCTCTAAGGCTTCGATACCTTATGGCGTACGCGCTACACCTGTTGGCACCTTTGGCGGCTAAACTTAGGTAAGCCGCGAGATCGAAAGACTATCACTGGATCAAGCGCAGAACGCTGGTTTTCAGCGAAAGAAGTTAAAATCCGAACCGACCGCCGAAAAACACGGCGTTTTCCGTATACTCGTCGTCGGCGTCGTTCGTAAAGCGCTGGGTTCTCGTTATGCCTGTGAAAAGAACCGCATTATTGGCCAGTTGGTAGGAAATCCTGGCGGTTCCGGAAACAGTATTCTCCGTGTCTTCGTCGTCCTCATCGATCTGGCTAGCGTTGAAAGTGAGACTTGACGACAAGTCGCGACTTAGTTCTCGCGCCCAGTTGGCAACGATAGTAACCGTAGTCTCGTCCCGGGTTTCGAATTCGCGATCGACATAGGTACCAGTCACGCCAAAGGTGTTTCTGCCATAGTCGCCGGTCAGACCCAGTTGCCCACGGTAAACCAATGACGCCCCTTCATCCAGATCCTGCCCGAACTCACTGGGGTCGAGACCGATCGGCGGCTCCAGTGGATCTCCACGGCGCTGACTCGCCACGTTACCGAGAGAGGTATCCAGAGTCCGGTCGAGCGAGCCGAAGACGCCCAGCCGCGGCGTGATAGCATAGTCGAGTTGCGCTTCAATTCTGTCGTCGTCGTAGCGTTGTCCGTAGGTCAGGAGCAAGCTGCCGCGCGCACCGTTCAGTTGAAAGCCGACATCCCAAAGTGGGCCGTCGAGATCGCGCGTTTCATCGAGATCGACATCAACGTATCCAAATCGGACGATTCCGGTGAAAAAACGGTTGAAGGCATAATTGGTAGTCAGACTCCCAAGACGCTCCTCGATATCGCGTCCCGGGCCGTCACGATCCAGGAGGATGGTCTCTTGCCGGTCCAGCTCCAATTCCAGACCCAGTCGATTGAGAACGCTGCCGCTCGTTAGCGTCAGCGTCTGCTGCATGTCTCGTTCGTTCGAGGTGTCGTCGCCGTTGTCCTCACCGGTCACGCGCGTCTCGGTATGACGGATACGGAGCTCCCCGTCCGCCCAACGACCGAAGCGGTTTCGAATGTATGGGCTGGCCTCCACCACATGAACGGAAGCGGTATCGTCTTCATCCGCCCCCCGCGAACCCGATACGGCACTATCACTGTCGATTACCGCTCGAGCCGTGGAGGCGCTGACATCGAGAAAAAGGAAATCCTCGAACAGCTCGGCTGATCCAAAGGCACGAACATCTTGGTCGACACTCAGATTTTCTACGTTTTCGCTTTCCAGCGCTACGTCCGAAACAAGGCTGAGATTCAGGCGCCGCCCCACGGCCGAAAACTCAGCGCCGTAGCGAAGTCTATTGACGACGCCGGCTGTCTTTTCGCCATCGGGATCGAGGTCTAAGTTGTCTGTAACGTCGATTTCTTTGCCAACCGACTGGTCCAACCGGTACTCAGCGGCGCTTACATCGGCAGAGTAGCTCAAGCCGGCAAATCCCATAAGAACTGCGAGCGCCAAGCTGGCGGTAAGCCGCTCTTTGATTCGACAGCCACGGACGACACGGAGGCGGCTGGCCCGGGAACGCGTGGTTACGATCTGCATAGGGGTCGAGACCCGCGCCAAGCTACGAGCGTACTACAGGAAACTTTCGGGGATCAGAACAATGTCGCCAGGCAGTACAGCGACATTTGCTTCGACTTTGCCATCCCGCAGCAGTTCCTCTAGCCGCAAGCGATATGTGGTGCGATTGTCACCTCTGCCTCGAATGAGCACCGCACGATTCCCGTCAGCGAACTCCGTAAGGCCACCTACCTGAATCATGACATCGAGTAGAGTCATGTTGGCACGATACGGAATAGCAACCGGCGTCTGCGCCTCTCCAACAACTCGAATTTGATCGTCCAGGGGCCCTCCGAAGCTCCGGACGATCACCGTGACAATCGGTTCTTGTACAAAGGGGCGCAGCGCTTCGGCAATATCTGCCGAAAGCTGTGACGACGTCTTACCGGCAGCCATTATATCAGGGTTTAGCGGCGTGGAGATGCGACCATCAGGACGTACCGGAACTTCCCGAGACAGTTCTGGGCTACGCCAAACAAAAACCTCGAGCGTATCGAGCGGACCGATAACGTACTCAGGGGTCTCGGCAGCGATTTCCAATGGCGCTTCCTGAGCATCAGGATAGCTCGGCCCGCAGGCTCCAACACCGAGAGCGATGCCTGCGAGCAGGCTTATGAGTAGAGAACCTCGGCCTAAGGACTTCATTGCAGATCTTCCCCCACACACGATCTCATCGACCTTTACCGCTTGAACCGCACTAACATCCTGCGGTCACCGGCAGCTCCGTAAACACCACACGTTAGCAAGGCTTACTACCCCGAGAGGCTTAGCAAATCAAGAATGGGCGGAAGCAAAAGACCGATAGCTCGAAATCTCGACACCCATCTGTAAAGCCGTTTTTACTTCTGAAAGATGAAGGTTTCCAGTCATGATCAGGTAAAGATGCGCGCGGTTAGCGGCGACATCGTCCGTAGGTTAAGGTACGGCTGATTGTTGCCGAGACACCTCGCGTTCAGCCTCATTGCCGTCCTCGAAGTCCATACGCCCGGCGAGCCGGCCGAAATCGGCACTCCGTTCGAGCAGCTCCGAGAAGGTCCCCTCCGCGATGACGCGCCCTTCACCAAGCATGAAGATCCGGTCGCATGGCTCTACGGTACTTAGGCGATGTGCGATCAGAATAATGGTCTTCTGAGACGACAGTCGATAGATCGCCTCCATCACCACCTTTTCCGTCAGGTTGTCCAAAGCACTGGTGGCTTCGTCAAAAACAAGGACAGGCGGATTGCGATAAAGCGCACGCGCGATACCGATCCTTTGGCGCTGCCCTCCGGACAGCCTTACGCCGCGCTCGCCAAGTGTTGTGGCATAACCCTTCGGCAGCTCGTCAACAACGAAGTCGTGGATAGCAGCAGTTTGCGCGGCACGCTCCACCGCCGCCATATCGATCTGTTCACGCGGCACGCCGAACGCAATATTGGCCGCAACCGAATCGTTCGTGATGTAAATATGTTGAGGCACATAACCGATCGAACGCTGCCATTGCCTTAGCTTTTGATCGTCGACCACGACCCCATCGATCCTCAGCGAGCCCTGCTGAGGGCGCAATAAACCTAGCACTATATCTACGAGAGTCGTTTTGCCGGCACCCGTACCGCCGACCAAACCTACGGTCGTATTGACCGGTATTGATATATTGATCTTGTTGAGCGACGGGGTTTTGCTGCCTGGATAGCTGTAAACCACATCGCCGATAGACACTGTTTCCGAGAGCGGAAGCGCAGGAATGTCCACCTGTCTGTAGACTTCGGGATCACCGGTATCGCGAACCTCTTGAAGGTCTTGATAGATAGCGTCCAGCGCCGGTCGGCCGAAACGTAAGTAACTTGCGTTATGATAGATCTGCTGCAGAGTTGGAAAAAGACGGAACCCAGCAACCGCAAAAAACCCTAATGTTGGGAGAATATCGGCCAATACACCCTGGTTTGTGTAAAGCAAAACAAGAATAAGAATAATCATGCCGCCAAAAGCAATAGCCTCGAATATCCAACGCGGAAGCTCTCGAATACTTTGGCTGGCGCTTATGTAACCGGCTGTTCGAAGAGCGGGATCCCGAAAAGATTGCACATAATGCCGCTCTAGACCCAGCAACTTTACGTCTTTGATACCGCTAAAGACTTCATTGACGATTTGGAATCGCTCGCTGTTTGCGGCAACGCGCTTTTCTCCAATCCTTGACAAATATTTACGGGATGCGAGAAACACCAGCACATAAGACGCGCCCAGAGTTGCAGCAGCTAGCATAGATGTGACAGGGTCCACTATAATAATCACCAGAATAAGTGACATAGCAAAAATTGAATTTGCGATAACGCGCAGGCCTGGCAAAAAAACGCCATTCAGAATTTGATCGACCTCCGAAAGAATAGACTTCGACAAAGCCGAGCTATCTCTATTTAAAAACCAAACATAAGGCTGGGAAAGATAACTCTCCAGGAGCCGCATACTAACGGAAAACCCCCGGCGCGCACTAAATCGTATCAAAAAATAAGTCGATACTATCTTTAGAAAAATTCCAAATACAACAACGAAAAAGACTCCTATGCCTACTGCGATTAGAAACGCATAAGTCGATGGGAACCGAAAATAATTATAGACTGCATTGAGATATTCATTTTCCTGAACAACTTGTGGATCGGCAAGAATCGCCAAGAACGGCATAATTGTTGCCAAACCAGCAGCCTCGAATAAGCTCACCACAACAAGAAGCAAAGTCAGAATCTTGAATTTACGTCGCTCCTGGCGATCCAGAAGGGCGAACATTTTTCGATAAGTAGATATCATCATCATCTCGTCAGGCAGCTTAGCAGCGCAAACTGCATAGATTCTTTAACGACGAACCGCATACAAATGACGCACTGTCACGAAAGAAGAGGTTATCGCTTCTAAGTTAACATTCTGTACGGACTGCTCTCAGAACAAAGGTTGCGAGGCTAACTATAGAGCCGTACTTCAGCCACGTTGTATTACGGCATGACAATTCGCCGCAACATTCCGGCGAAGCTTCTAAGGTGGGCCAATGCAGGAGCCCGTCGAGCAGCTCGCAACAACTTAAGGCCTCGATAACGCGGGTAATGCCGCCCAGCGAATGCCAACGCTGCAACGCGAGAACTGACCAGCCGCCGCCGCCGCGCTTGATACGGCTGCATCCGACCTACGTCTTCGACAGTCGCGGGCTGCGTTTCTACAAAGTTGGACTGCCGGGCGGCCTCGAGAAGGGTCTTGCCATGCTCGGTCCGCGCAATGATCAAGCTTCGCCCCTCTGCCTCGTCGAACAAAGGATAACCGCGTTCGTCGCCGTACCAGGCGTCGGCGCAGACGAGATCGGCTTGCATGCCGGTGGCATCCGGGCAGATCTTGCAGCGCAGCTGGACGCGCCCGCTTAGGTGGTCACCCCAGGCTTCGGCATAGGTCATCTCCCGAGTCTCGCCAGATCGTGTCGCGGCATGCGCCCTGCCTGGCCAGCCTTGCCCGCGGTACCGGAAACTGGTCAGTGCGGTCGGATCCACGCCCATTTTGCCCAGGATGGCGAGAGCTCCCACTCGACTGGGGATGCCGCCACACATGAACGACAAGACGACCGGAAACTTCTTGGCAACCCGGAGGTCGTGACGGGCGTAGGCACGCAGAGCTGCTACGTCGCAGGGCTTTCCCACAAAGGCAAGAGGTTCCGGCGTCTCTAGCAGCTCCGCCAGCCGATCGAGCGGCGCCGAGGGCGCATAACGCGACCCGGCAGCCCGAAAGATGTCATCTGCCGTTCGACTGAGTTGGCTGGTGTTCCCGATCGGGTCGTTCGGATCCGCCACGGTCTGTGCGACACCCTCGACGAGTCCACTGTCCAGAAAAGACTGAAGGAGTGCGGAGAGCGCACCACCTGAGGAGCCTTGAAACCGCACCTCTGGGTCGCAAGCATGCCCTGTGGCAAGCTCCACGATTGGCCCCCAGTCGGGATCAAAAGCACCTTCATGCCCATCCATCTGCACAGTCGCACCTGGACAGACCTGGGCGATCAATCCGTCCGTTTCCGGCGACACATCTCCGAGCGCCGTTGGACGCAGGAACCCCTGATCGCTCATCTCCATGCGGATGGCGCCCTGGGGAGCGACCGCCGCACAAAGGCCGCAGCCACTACAGAGATTCCCCTCGACAATCGCCTTCAACTTAGGTGGAAGCGCCGACATGCCGATCCTTCACTTCACCCAAGATCTCGACCATGAAGTCTTTGTAGTCTGCAAGCCGTTGCAGCGCCCGCTCTCTCACCTGGCCGGCTTCAACGGCCAATTCGTCGCGACGCGCAAGCGCGTTTAGGACCTTGGCGCAGGCTGTCTCGGTTGTTTCCGTCTTAAGGTCCACCGTCGCATAGTACCCTAAGCTCCCGAACAACCCGGCAAACTTGCGGCTGTAGGCAAGCGGTACGACCGGAACACCGCTGGACAGGGCAGCAATACAGGCATGCATGCGCGCCCCAGCGAAGAAATCCAAAGCCGCTATGTAACCTTTTGCCGCGCTCGGATGTTCGAAACTCGGTGCGACAACGACCCTTGGATAAGCCGTAGCGAGCTTTTGGCAGAGCGCGTAATCGTCTTCGACCTCGGCGTCGCGTGGCAGCACATGCGGTACAAGATGCACTTCCAGTTCGGCGCGCTCACTCAGTTCCGCCAAGAGAGTCTCCGTAAACTTCTCGAAGCTTACGGTCAGGCCAAACATGTTCGAACGATTATAGCCACCGTAATAGAGCAGAGCCGAAAAGTTCAGGCCCACCTTTATCTTATCCGAAGCCGAAACCTGCTGTCGCGGCAAGGCGGGAAGCCTGAAGGCAACATCGGAGGCTTCGGATAGTCTCTTAATCCCCAGTTTCTTCGCATAGGCGAACGAGAGCTCGTCCCGCGCAAAAGTCATGCGCGCACGGTTCATCAGATACTTGGCCGCCGCTCGGTTCAGTCGCTTCTCGAAGGGGCCGATCGTTTGCGGGCAGAGCACCAGAGGTCTTCTGGCCGCCAGAACGTAGGCTTTCGATATGCAAAAGAAGACAAATCGCTTCCAACCATAGATATCGGCAAAGCTGTCGCCGCCACCGATATCGAGCACGAGGTCACACGACCGGATCGCACGCTGCAAGGATCCAAATGGCCGGAATGCCCGGCCGGTCAGACCAACGACCTCCACGTCTTCGGCCTCGACGTAGATCGGGTTGCCGGCGTCTAGCCAGCCAAGCACGCGGAACTCGACCGAAACACCCGCAACCTCGGCAGCTTCCCTCAGAATCGCCAAGTTCGACACCGTGAGAGCGCCAACGCCGAGATTTCCGGAATTGGCACTGTGCCACAACAGTCCGATGGTGATCTTGTAACTTGCCACTAAACGACCGCTCCCGTTTTGCCGGCGCTGGCGGAGCCGGGTTGCGAACTCCCCAGCGCGCGCTCCCAATCCGCAGGCGACATGCGTCCGGCGACGCTACGTGATGGCGGCAGGCCGTGAAGACCTCGAACTCCGGCAATCGCTTGATCGGGGTAGCGCCAGTAGCGACGAACGAGCATAGCCCAGGACCAGAGATAGACGCTTGGCAGGAGAAACGGCGTCCAGCGTCGAGCGAAACGCAGACGGTTGCGATACATGAAATAAACGGAAAAGGCAGAGTCAACGCGGCGACCACTGCCGGACCCGATCGAAGCGCCGGCACGATGATGCACGATCGCGTGCGATGCAACACTCAACGTGAGCCCCCCTCTACGGAAAGCCCAGTCGATCTCTTCGAAGTAGAGAAACCAACTCTCGTCCATCAGCCCCGCTTTCGCTAGGAAGTCCTTGGAGACCAGCATGCTGGCACCGGAGATGAAGTGCAGTTCCCCGTCGGATGGCGGATGGCAGTCATCGACACGACGCCCAAGGTTCACGCTTTTCGCGAAACCCATCCAGCGACGATAGAGTCCTCCGTCGGTGTGCACGCGATCCGGTCGGTCATGGTAAAGGATCCGTGCTCCGATGATGCCCCAGTTCGCACTTCGCCGTGCCTTTGCGACCAGCGCGGCCGGGGCGTTGGGATCGACGACAGTGTCGGGATTGAGAATCCAATAGACATCGGCCGTTTCGGCGTCCATCAGGAACGACAGGCCGCTGTTGACACCGCCGGCGAAGCCTAGATTTCCAGCATTTCGCAACAGGGTGAAGGTTACGCCGCTTCGATTGCTGTGCTGCCAGCTTTCCTGACCGCCACTGGTGGCCTGGCGTTGGCCGACATTCGCCTCGCACCACAGCTGAATCGTTGAGACTGTCTCGTCACGGCTCGCGTTATCGACAAGAACCACATGCAAAGCAGGATAACCACTGCCCAACAGACTTGCGAGGCACTCCACGATGAAGTCCTGAGCTTCGTAAGTCACAATCACCACACCGACTGAGGTCAACTGGTCTTGGTGTGGTGCTTCGCCCGCCGAGGTCAGCACGAGGCTATTCGCTTCATCTGACATCGCGGGTTGCCTGGTGTGGCGACAAGGAGGCAATGGCACGGCTGTAGGTCTGCGCAATACCGTCACGGCGCAGAAAATCCAGCGCGCCCGTGTCTTGCAGGTTGCGCAGCGCCGCTTTGATCTGGTCTTGCTCGGCGATCGACTGCAACATCACTTCCGCAAGGGCTTCGGGGGCTTTCGGATCGACACCGATGACAGCCGGATTGTCGAAGTAACCGGCGATGCCGTTGGTCGCCGAATGCACGACCGGCGTGCCGGCCAGCAAGGACTCAGCATAGACCATGCCATAGCTCTCTCGGAAAGAGGCCATGACGAAAGCGCAGCTGCCGTTCAAGATATCCTGTATGCCGTCATGCGGCAGGGATCCGGCCAAGCTGACGTGCCCTTTCGCCTCCCTGGCGATAATCCGGCTGAGGGCCGCGAAGGCCTGCGGATCCCCGCCACCGCCGATTTCCAACCGAATGTCGGGCGCGCGACGCGCAGCGATCGCCACGGCCCGAATCAAAGTCCGAGCGTTCTTGTTCTTATAGTCGTGCAGATGGAAGACGGAACGGAAGAGCGGCCCGGTAGAGCGCGGTGGGAGGATGCGATCCTGCGACGTCGGGCAAGGCAGGCACAGAATCGGCTTTTCCCTCGGCCCCAACAGCTCTTGCAAACCGCTGGCTGTCCAAGGCGCGAACGGGAAGATCAACTCGGCCTCACACCAGATACGCCTCCAAGTCTGCCGCAGGTCGCGCTTGGCGCCGATGATCTTGAGATCGGAGTTGCCCTGAGAAGATACAACAAAGGGAACACCCAGTGCGCGGGCGACCTTGCTGCCGACCAAAGCATCGGTCGAGAGCTTGTGTGCGTGTACAAGGTCGACCTTAAGCTGGCGCTTTTGCAGGTCTTGCAGGATCCACGCCGCCACACGAGAGAGATATCTTTGCAGGAAGAGCCCGCGCGGGAGCGCTTCGTAGGCGAGCGCCCTCCAACCCTTACCAAACTCTACAGCCGAGATGCCGCTGCCGTGCCTCACTCTATTCAGTGAGTAGACATGATGTTGGAAGTACTCTTGCGTCAGCTCCAAAAGCGCGGAGACCGCTTTGGTCTTGCCGGGCTGCAGTGGGTCGGGAAAATCGGCCGAGATATGTAGGACGCTTTGCTGAGCATGTGTCTGCATTCTCGCCCCCTCCTGCCGCATAGAATCGGAGGCCTTTCCTGCATCGTACTTCGAATGATCGAGTGGGTCGGATAGGCTCCGCGATGCACCCTTCATTTCGCCCTCGCCCCACTGCCCTTCTGCCGCGCGTTCGGATCGACGCGAAGCGGCTTCGCCACGACACACCTTTAACGCAAACCCCGTCTCACGAGGTCTGTGCCCTGCGAGGTTGCCGACCCTAATGCTCCCTGAAAGCTCGCTCGAAGCTGCCCAACAGGGGCTTCATCGTGTACTCCAGCAGCGTCTGCGAGCCTTCATGGATGAAGACCTGTGCCGGCATTCCCGGTGTCAGGTCCAGAGTCTCCGGCAGAGCCGAAATTGCCTCGTCGGCCAAGGCCACATGGGCCTGATAGCTATGAAGTCCCGAGCGCTGGTCTTCGACACTGTCCGCCGCGACCCAGGTAACCGTACCGGCGAGTCTCTGCATGTCGCGGGCGGGCAAACCTGTGAACATGACGGTGGTTGCCTGGCCCACCCGCACAGAGTCGATATCGGCCGGCTGCAGTTCGATATTGATCACCAGATCGTCGTCCTGAGGAACGAGCTCCAAAATCGTATCGCCCTGACGCACGACCGCGCCCGGTCCCGTTATCGACAGATTGAGCACTATGCCGTCGCTCGGTGCGCGTAGCACGGTTCGTTCCAGCTCATCCTGACTCTTCGTTATCGTTGCTTCGACTTCGACGAGAGCCGCTTCCACTTCGGCCAAGCGGTCTTCGACCTCAGCTTCCCGTCGACGCTGGAGCCCCAAGATCTGCAGCTCGTACTCGCTGATACGCGATTCTGCAGCTGCGATCGCTGCCTCGAGCCGGCTCAGCTCGCCGGCCAGTTCGGAGCGGGCGCGCTTCAAGGCCAGATAGCGGCTGACCGGCACAAGCTTCTTCTCGTAGAGCTCAGCCACACCAGCAACTTCTTGCCCGATCAGGCTTAACTGCTCCTGCGTCTGGGCAATCTGATCGCGTAACCCTCGGATCTCTTCTTCGGTCTGTCCGATCTGTCGTTCGCGAATCGAGGTCTCGTTCAGCAGCGCCTTGCGGCGAGCCGCAAAGCGCTTGCGCTCAGCCTCTTTCAAAGCCGCCACAGCGGGCATGGCATCCGCCCTAAGCGCCTCATGCAAGAAAGGGATCTCCGAAAGGCCGTCGCGCTCGGCCGTGAGGCGCGCTGCCTCGGCGAGTAGCGAGCGCTGGCGGGCCTGAAGCGCGGTCAAGTCCGACTGAGCGGAAACTGCGCGCAGCACAACCAGCTCCTCTCCGGTTCGTACCGTGTCGCCATTGGAGATTTTGATTCGCTCGACGATACCGCCTTCGAGATGCTGGATCACCTGGCGCTCGCTGATCGGACCGACTTCGCCGTTTGCTATGATTGCACTTGAGATCGGTGCCAGGGCTGCCCATCCACCGCCGACAACGAAGAACAGGCTGGCCACGATCAAGCCAAAGACAATCGTGCCCCGCCGCGCGTAGTTCAGCTGTTCGCTCATGCCGACACTTCCTTGCGCCGCGCACGCAGTCGCTCAAGGGCACGGTTGCGGGCCTTCTGCGGCGCATTGGCGCGGGTCAACACACCGGCGGCCCCGGTCTGGAATTGCTCTGGTTTGGCGACCTTGCCGTCATCGGCCGGCTCTTCCACTACCCCCGGAGTGCGGTCGGTTTCTGCGTTCTGCATAATCGTTCCAGCGACCCTGGGCTCGACGTTCTCAGCCCCGGCACCCTCCGATCTGTAACTGGCAACGGCCGTGCCGGCGGATGGGGGTGGCTCGACGGCCAGGGAACCCGGCCCCGCGGCAACGTTCGGATGAGCAAGCGTCGCAGGCTGCTGCAGGCGGCGAAGAATTTCCGTGCGCTCGCCTTCCATCACCACACGCCCGTCGTGAATCACCACAAGCCGATCGGCCGGACGCAAGATAGCCGGTCGATGCGCGACCAGGATGACCGTCGCGCCCCAGTCCTTCGCAGACTCGACGGCCTGCATCAAATCGGCTTCTCCCTGGCCGTCCAGGCTAGCATGGGGTTCGTCTAAAACCAGAAGCTTGGGCCGGTTATAGATGGCTCGCGCCAATCCGATTCGCTGGCGCTGACCACCAGAGAGAGATGATCCGCCGTCGCCGATCTGCGTGTCGTAGGCGTTCGGTAGCGACAGGATGAAATCATGAACCCCTGCAGTCTTGGCGGCCCAAACGATGTCCTCGGCGTCGGCATCGCCGTCCATGCGGGCAATGTTCTCTCGCACCGTGCCGTCGAAGAGCTCGACATCCTGCGGCAGATAGCCCAGGTGCTTACCGAGCTGCGCCGGGCTCCAGTGCCGGATCTCGGCACCGTCAAGGCGAACGGCCCCACGCGTCGGCGTCCAGACTCCGATCAGCAGCTTGCAAAGTGTCGACTTACCTGCGCCGGAGGGGCCGATAACCCCGATCGCTTGCCCCGGCGTGAGGTCGAGCGACACGGCTGCAATCGTCGGCTCGCTGCGTCCTTGGGGAACGAACCAGACATCATCGAAGACCACCCGCCCTTTCGGCTCCGGCAGCTGCATCCGCTCCGCCTCCTGCGGAAAGCGGTCTAGCAATACCGTGAGACGCCGCCAGGCATCGCGCGCGCCGACATAGCTGCGCCAGCTGCCGAGCGACTGCTCGACGGGAGCAAGAGCGCGCCCCAGCAGGATGGAGGACGCGATCATCGCGCCGGCACTCATTTGGTTCTGCAACACCAGGTAGGCGCCCAACCCAAGCACCAGCGTCTGAGCCAACAGCCTGAGAAACCGCGAGGCCCCGGTGATCACGGCACTGGCGTCGGCAGCGTTCAACTGCCCAAGAATCGCGGTCGCGTTGTCCTTTGACCAACGCACCCGCAGGGCATCGAACATCCCCATCGACTTGATCGCTTCTGCATTGCGCAGCGCGAACTCCAGCCGTTGGTTACCGGCCAGCGCGGCGCCCGAAGAGGTCGACAGCGGTTTTCGCGTCAACCGATCGTTCAGGATAGCCAGGGCGAACAGAACGATTGCCGAAGCCAAGCCGAGCAGGCCGAGCAAGGGATGCAGCACGGCCAAGGCTGCCACGAAGAACGGCACCCAGGGCGCATCGAGCAGCGCAGTCACCTGACTACTGCCAAGAAACCCTCGGACGCTGCCGAGATCCCGCATCGGCTGAGCCGAGGTGGGAGCGCCGTTCAGGGTGCTTTCGACGGCGGTTCGAAGCAGTTCCGGGGAGAGAGAGTGTTCGACTTCGGCGCCCACCCGGCCGAGCAGACGCAAGCGAACTGTCTCAAGCAAGCCCAACGCCAGCAGTGCCAGACCAGCAATCAATGTGAGATACAGCAGCGTCGCCGACTGGCCACTGGAGAGAACTTTATCGTAAACCAACAGCATGTAGATCGGTGAGGTCAGCATCAGCAGATTGGTCAAGACGCTGAAGCCTGTCACGGTGAACAAACCGTTCCGCACCACCCGTACAACGGCCCGCAATGCTGGATTCTGCCGCTCTCTTCCTGCCGACACCATAAAAAGAACTCCGCTTTCAACAGGCGGAACCGCTGCCCGATCCGATCGCCTTACCTCGATCGACTTTATAAGTACCGAAAGTTAATAGCGTATTTTCGGCGTTCTCCTAACACCACAGATCAACGCGGAATCTGTGATAAAATTGAGATTTTATTGTTGCGATTCAGTATTAGGTGAGGCACCGAACCAAAAAACACTCATTTCTCATAATTATATAAATATTATTTCAGAATCTTTGGTAGACCAAATGTTTTGCAACAAATCAAGATCGTCATAATTTGATAAATACAATAAAAATACGCAAAATACTCAAGAAAGAAAATTTTATCGCTGAGATTTTTATCAATGATGGATTACAGTGCGAATAAAATATCCCAGTTTATTTTATTGGAATTGACCTCACACAGCAAGAAACAGGCCTGCATTGCGCCATATACCTGGCATCCACATGTTATGACGTACCATCATGCGCCTTCGCTCAATCGCGTTGCAGTCACGGAAGCGCTTCATGTCGGCAAAGAATTCGCGGAGATGCGGCGGAGCCTCTAAATCAAAGCGTTCGGCGAACGCGGTAGCTTGATTTATACGCTTGTCAACTTTCGAACGAACCACTTGTAGGCTGTAGCGTCGATTAAAGAAAGACCAAGGTGAGACTCGTTGCGGGCGAGAGACGTTTCCGCCGTGCACACGGTACTTGAGATTTGGCTGCGGATCGAAATCTACCTTGCCAAAGGTTGCTGCAACAAGATTCAGCCACCAGTCATGCATGACGGCCTGCGACGGTATCGGGCCGGACTTCAACACCGTGGCTCGATTCATCGCCATTGCACACCCCGTCACCGTCGCGTGGAAAACAGCAGTCCTCACGTCGCAACCACGCTGCGGATTCTGTGCTTTGAAGCTCCAAAACGAAGGCGCGACCGGCTGAGCCAGAGCATCGACAACCTGAAGATCACTGTGGGTGATGATGGGCGTATCAGATCCCAAACTATCTTCGAGAGCACGCAACCTCGCTAAACCATTTTGAACCTTGTCGGCGTTCCAGATGTCGTCATGGTCTGCAAGAAATAGATACTTCCCTCGTGATTCAGTGAGTAATTGGGCAAAGTTCGCCTTTGCGGACCCCGTCGGCTGAGGGCGTCGAATTAAGTTAATCGGGTGGCGAAAGAGCGCCTCACACCTTCTGACAATCTCAATAGTTTCATCGGTCGAGTGATCATCTGCAACCGTTAACAGAAAATCCTGGTGCGTCTGAATGCTGAGAGACTTCAGTAATTCCTCAAGAAAAAGCTCACTCTGATATGTTGCAAGCAGAATTTCGACATCCGGAGAATTTTTAGGCACTCTGAATCCACCTGAATTTCTTTTTTGAGGGCCATGACAAACCCCCTTAGCATTTTAAAAGGTCGCAGTCTGGACAAGGTCGAGATCTGTAAACTCGACGCCAACAGAGGGTTTACAGCGACTCTTCGAGCGTTCGCAGGTGATGAAAGACCTTCCCAAGCCATTAGCTTCGGGGCCTCTACATACCTCGCTATGCTACATTTAATACATTAAGAAGCTATGATCCTATGGCAAGTATCGTGCTTTGGGAACCGAACAGTCTGAGCGTCTGCAGCAACCATCGACCTCGGCAAATGCCGTGAGACGAATCCCGCTAATGAGAATGAGTGACCTATGCTTTTACGCCTTCACACTAGCTATCAGTCTCTCGCTCGGCATGGCCCCGGCCATCGGTGGTGAAGCTGGCGTAGGAAGATTGAACTTCGGCGGATATAAAACTACCATAAATTGTACGGCGTTTTTAACGGAGCACGGTCATTTGGTGACAGCCGCGCATTGCCTGAACCTATCGAATAACGCCCAGTTCCACTTTCTCGATGGCTACGATCGCGGCGACTGGACGAGTCAACTCCGAGTACTGCCCGACTGGTTTGTAAAGGATGCCCCTGAGGATGTGGCCGTAATCTGTAAAGCTCAAGATGCGGCCAGTGACAGTTTTGTTGTGTCCAACCACCTCCCAGAGATAGGCGAACAGCTGGAGATCTGGGGTTACGGAGCTCCGCGCAGTCACGTGCTGCAGCGAACACCCTGCTCGCTGCTTCGAACCGCGGAAAATGGTACAATGATTTTGGGTTGCGAGATTTCAGGCGGCACGTCCGGCGCACCAGTGGTACGCCTGCAAGGAGAGCGCCGAGAAGCTGTTGGTATTGTGTGGGGCACCAGCGACGACACAGCCTATGCCACAAGACTTACAAGAGATTCCCTCGAGCGCTACTGCGGTAACTGAGCGTTTGACACTCAGAGCGGAGGATCGCCGATTGGTAAGCTTATCTTTGATTAAACTGTTGGCGATACTGTTATAAGGCAGCTTGCTGTTATCTCGACTGGCGCCGGCAGCCACCTGTGTCATAAGACAGCAGCATCAGGGCGAGCCTACAATAAGCGCCGCACGCAAGACGATAAGCACCGGAGAACGCTTCTTGCCCGGCGAAGTTTTATGAGATGCCCTCAAATAGGGGGAATAAAAGTGCGTTCTCGGTAAAAACTAGATTTAGAAAACAGATGTTCTTGGCAACCCAGGGCAGATATTATGGTTTTTCTAGGAATTATATTTCTCTGGTCACTTGCGATACCTGTTGCGGTGGACATTGGCACATTGAATATGCCGCTATACCGCTTTGTTTTGCTTATTGGGCTTATTCCAGCATTTATATCGATACTGTCATCACCTGACCGAAAATTTCAGACTGCCGACGTTCTTATTTTTCTCAGCTTTATTTGGGTTTTTATATCACTGCTTGCAAATCATGGATTTAGCACGGCAATCGAACCCACTGGCTCCTATATCTTGGAGGTATTTTCAGCTTTTCTGATTGGTAAAGCCGCCTGCCGAAACAAGCAGCAATTTTTAAAATTGTACAGCCACGTAACTTTCATACTCTGCCTTCTTTTTCCTTTTGTTTTAATTCAATCATTTACAGGGCAAAATATAATACTAGATGCTTTTAGATCGATCTTCCCGATTCTTCCTCCTTCGATACAAGATCAAAGGCTTGGGCTGTTCCGAGCCAATGTCAGCTTTCCTCATTCGATTTTGTTTGGAATATTCGCAAGCTTCGCTTTTTGCATAAGTATTTTATCTTACAGAAAATTAAAGTTCCTCTCCATTCCTGTTATGTCTCTTTCAACTTTCTTCTCACTCTCGACCGGCGCGCTATTAGTAATTGTTGTCCAGTTCATATTTCTAATTTGGAAAGCTGCCCTGAAACGCATCAAAAAGAAGTGGTGGTATCTGCTTTATTCTTTTCTCTTTGTTTATGTTTTTATCGATACTTTTTCAAATAGGACACCATTCCATGTCTTTGTAGATTATTTAACTTTCAACAGCGGAAGTGCCTATAACCGCATACTTATCTGGAAATTCGGAACTGCAGAAGTCGCCGACCATCCGATTTTCGGCATTGGGTTCAATGAATGGAACAATCCATCGTGGATGAGCGACAGTATGGATAACTTCTGGCTCGCAATAACGGTACGTTACGGCCTTCCATTATTCTTACTTTTCTTCGGTGCGTTCCTCACGATTTTCATTAAAGCGTGCCGCAGAGAGTTCCCTGACGATCCTCAGACCTCTGCAATAAGGCTGGGATGGTGCTTGTCTTTGCTCGCTTTTGCGATCGGCGGTACCACAGTGCATTTCTTTGGCGCCGTTTTTCCACTGTTCTTGTTTCTCTGGGGATCGGGCGCATGGTTCTACGAACAACGCTCCATGCGGCGCGTTCGCCGTGCCAGTCTGAACGATACTGTCGAGGCAATACCTCATCCGACGCCAGGAAAGGCGGCTTAGCATACCTCCGCTCTCCTGGCTGATGCGGTCGAGAAGCTCTTACCCCATGGGCGGAGGAGCAGCATCCCGCCAAGTCGACGCGCTCAGTCTTAGATCGGTGACTCCACTTCCGGCAGGGATGGGCTCCAACATCGGCCGCAGCCCTGTACACACCGAAAGCGGCGGTTCCGATCAGCCCCCGGAAGCGATCGCGAGAGCCCGGCGCAGATATATTCAAAGGATCAGTCGAACCCCGCTCCGGAGGCTACCATGAGACCACCGACTCCACAGACGACAGCATCTAGTAATATCCCGCCTCACTACGATCCAGACTAACCACGAGCGCGATGAACGATCTAGACGTTTGGATAGTCCCCAATCGACGGTAAGAGATCGCGGGAGATCTCGCTGACGCGCGGCAGCGCAACATCCTTGTCGGAGAGGATTGGGGCATCAAGCGGCCAGTCGATCCCGATATCGGGATCGTTCCACAGTACGCCAAGCTCCGCCTGCGGCGCGTAGACATCCGTGCATTTGTAACAGAAGACAGCCACGTCGCTGAGAACACAGAAACCGTGATGAAAACCGGGTGGCACCCACAACTGATGGGCGTTTTCGACCGATAACGTCGCGCCCACCCACTGTCCGAAGTTGGGGGAATCGCGGCGCAGGTCGACAGCCACGTCAAAGACCTCGCCCTGCATTACCTGCACCAGCTTACCCTGTGCCTGCGGGTGTTGCAGATGCAGCCCCCGCAGGACCCCGCGGCTGGATCGCGAGACATTGTCCTGCACGAAAGCACTTGGAATGCCGGCCTCCGCATAGCGTTCGGCGTTCCAGGTCTCCCAAAAGCCTCCCCGTGCGTCACCGAAGACTCGAGGTTCGATCAGCAGCACGCCGGGTAAAGAGGTTTCCGTCACCTTCATCCGCCATCCGCCTTCACGCTGCTTGCCGCTTGCATCCAACCCGCCCCTTCTCAGGAATACTCTTCACCGTCCGCCAACAAGCGGCTGAGATACTCACCGTAGCCGCTTTTCAACAGACCGGCGGCGAGACGCGCCAGAGCAGCGTCGTCGATCCAGCCCTTGCGCCAGGCGATCTCCTCCGGGCAGGCAACCTTCATGCCCTGGCGACGCTCCAGCACCGCGATAAACTCGCCAGCCTCCAGCAGAGAGTCGTGCGTGCCGGTGTCCAGCCAGGCGTAACCACGCCCCATGATCTCCACCTGCAGCCGCTTGGCATCCAGATAGAGCCGATTGAGGTCGGTGATCTCGAGTTCCCCTCGGGCCGAGGGTTTCAGACTTTTCGCCAGAGGGACGACATCGCTGTCGTAGAAATACAAACCGGTCACGGCGTAGTTCGACTTCGGGCGCGATGGCTTTTCTTCCAGGGACAGGGCACGGCCGTTCGCATCGAACTCGACCACGCCATAACGTTCCGGATCGTGCACGTGGTACGCCATCACCGTCGCCTGCGCGACCGCAGCGTCGGCCCGCTCGAGAAGGTCGGGAAGGCCGTGACCGAAGAAAATATTGTCCCCGAGGATTAGCGCGCTTGGGTCGCCCGCCACAAAGCTCTCTCCAATCAAGAAGGCTTGAGCCAACCCGTCCGGGGAGGGCTGGACTGCATAGTTGATGTTAAGGCCCCAATTGCCGCCATCGCCAAGCAAGGCTTCGAACCTTGGCGTATCCTGTGGCGTCGAGATGATCAGAATGTCCCGGATGTTGGCGAGCATCAGAGTGCTTAGCGGATAGTAGATCATCGGCTTGTCGAAAACAGGAAGCAGCTGTTTGGATATCGACAGTGTTGCGGGGTAGAGCCGCGTGCCGGACCCGCCGGCCAGAATGATGCCCTTACGCGCCATGGCGTTCTATCGCTCCATCAGTTCCGAGACCGTTCGATCGACGTGATACCCCCAGTCAGGCAAGGTGACCCCGAAGGTCTCGCGCAGTCGCGTCGTATCGAGACGAGAGTTGGCCGGACGCTGTGCCGGTGTCGGATAGTCGGACGTGCCGATCGGCTCCACGTTCGCTGCCGTACAAGACAGCTGGGCACCTGCTTCTTCTGCCTGCGCGATGACGCGGCAGGCAAGCCCATGCCACGTCGTATCGCCGGCTGCTGTCAAATGATAAAGGCCACTCAACCGATCGGCCTGCGTGCCTTCGTCAAAAACGCGTTTGAGGGCATGGGCCGTCACATCGGCGATCAGCTCGGCTGAGGTGGGGCTGCCGCTTTGGTCTGCCACGATCCGCAGACTTTCGCGCTCCTTCGCGAGGCGCAGCATGGTGCGGACGAAGTTCTGGCCGCGTGCGGCATAGACCCATGAGGTGCGAAAGACCAAGTGTCGCCCGCCGGCCGCAACCACGGCGACTTCTCCGGCACGTTTGCTGGATCCATAAATGCCCAAGGGCGCCGTCGGGTCATCTTCGCCGTAGAGCTCGGCTTTCCTGCCATCAAATACGTAATCGGTCGAGTAGTGCAGAAACCAGCCCCCACGTGCCGCCATGGCGTCAGCCATCTCGCCAACGGCTGTCGCATTGATCCGCTCTGCCAGGGTCGCGTCGCTTTCAGCGCGATCGACCTGCGTGTAGGCGGCCGCGTTGACCAGAACGTCAGGTGCATGCCGGGTAATTGCGGCCGCCAGAGATGCGCCGTCAGCGAGGTCGACGCTGTCCCGCCCACAAGCCACAAGCTCTCCCACGGGCGCGAGCGCACGCCGCAGCTCCCAACCCACCTGCCCAGTGGGGCCGAACAAAAGAATGCGCATGCGAAAGAAACACAGGTTGAGGGCGGAAAACAGCGCGCAGTCTATCCAGCAGGCGAGGCTTGTCCAGAATGAATCTCCCTGCTCCTACCTGCCGAAACACCGCGAGGCGGCCAAGAGGTGATTCAGAACCGAATGGTTGCACACCACCGTGCTTATGACCGCTTTTGACTGCACGCGCTCGTCTTTACAAATGCTTAACCATACGCCATAATAGGTATAAGTGGTGGTGGAGGATGCGTTGCGTGTTTTAATTGTAGAAGATAATGCGGACGAGTTGAGATTAATCAAAACAGTCGTTATGAACGCTGGGTTCGAGTGTGTGGCAGCTGAAACAGGGGCCGATGCCCTCTATTACGCAACCCGGACAGATTTTGACGCAGTATTACTTGATCTCAATTTACCCGATATAAACGGCGAGACAGTTCTAGAGCGCTTGCGATTGTCTGGCAACTTGACACCTGTGCTCGTTCTTTCCGGAATGGCTGACGTCGAGACCCGCATCGCATTACTCGCCCAGGGGGCTGACGACTTTGTCACCAAGCCCTTCAATAGACGGGAGCTCCTGGCTCGACTCAATGCAGTCATTCGTCGTGCCCGAGGTCTGTCGCGACCCACCATTGAGTTCAAAGGGCTCTACATCAATTTCGACGCCAAGTCCGTCATGGTGCATGGCCAGCCTGTGGAGTTGACTGGTCGTGAGTATGCGGTCCTGACACTACTGGCCGCGCGCATGGGGAGCATTGTCTCTGACGAGGAGATCCTCAATTCGATCTACGAACCTGGAGAGGATGTCTCTCCCCAGATCGTAAAGGTTTACGTCTCTCACCTGCGCAAGAAACTCCAGCACGCGTCGGGCGGAGAAACCTTCATCGAGACCGTCTGGGGACGCGGCTATCGCCTCGGCGCCGCTGAAGAGACAGGCGGCGGACTACGTGGACAATCGAAGGCCGTCTGACGGCTGTTGACGAAAGGCGCCTATTCCTACCTCAGTGGATCGCCCGCTAAGCGTATTGTTTTTCGATCCAAGTCCGATACGACCCGTCGACGATTTTGGTGACCCAGGCTTGGTTCTCTAAGTACCAAAGAATCGTTTTTCGGATTCCAGTCTCGAAGGTCTCCTCGGGACGCCACCCCAAATCCCGCTCGATCTTGGAAGCATCGATCGCGTAGCGGCGGTCGTGGCCGGGACGATCTTTGACGAAGGTGATGAGGTCGGTATAGCTCTTACCGCCGCTCCTCGGTCGCAGCTCATCGAGAATTGTGCAGATTGTCTGTACGACTTCGATGTTGGGTCGTTCGTTCCAACCACCGATGTTGTAGACCTCACCCAGTTCTCCGTCGCTCAAGACTCGTCTGATCGCCGTACAGTGATCTGTGACATACAACCAGTCGCGTACCTGTCGACCATCCCCGTAAACCGGCAAAGGCTTTTCATTGAGCGCATTGTGGATCACCAAAGGAATGAGTTTTTCGGGAAACTGGAACGGGCCGTAATTGTTCGAGCAGTTGGTCGTCAGCACAGGTAGGCCGTAGGTGTGAAAGTAGGCGCGAACCAGATGGTCCGAGCCGGCTTTCGATGCCGAGTAGGGGCTGTTCGGCTCATAACGGTTGGTTTCGCGAAAGGGAGCCGCGTCCGCGGTCAGCGACCCATAAACCTCATCTGTTGAGACATGCAGGAAACGAAAAGCCGCCGATTCGGTTCCGAGCGTAGGCACGAAGGCCCGAGCCGCTTCCAGAAGTGTGAAGGTGCCTAGAACATTGGTTCGAATGAAATCTTCAGGCCCATGGATTGAGCGGTCAACGTGGCTCTCGGCCGCAAAATTGACCACAGCGCGGGGACGGTGCTCGCCAAACAAGCGCTTGACCAGATCGCTGTCGCCGATATCGCCTTGCACAAACACATGGCGCGCGTCGCCTTGGAGGCTTGCCAGACTATCCAGGTTGCCGGCATAGGTCAGCAGGTCGAGGTTGAGCACCGTCTCGTCGGACTGCGCCAGCCAGTCGAGAATGAAGTTCGAGCCGATGAAACCGGCTCCTCCTGTCACCAAGATTGTCATTTCAGTCTCCCTGACCGTATCGGCCACTGACATCGCGTTGTTTTGGGGCACAACACGCGCGAAAACGGCTCTGCAGTGTCATCCTGCCAAGCTCAGTAAGCGTTCTCATGTTTCAGGACCCGAGGGGTCATGAGGATGATCTTAAGGTCGAAGTACAGTGACCATTCATCGACATAGTAAAGATCGTGTTCAATGCGTTTACGCATCTTCTCCAGCGTCTCGGTCTCGCCACGCCAGCCATTGACCTGAGCCCAACCCGTCAGTCCGGGCTTCATGCGATGCCGAGCAATGTAAGTGTCGATGACTTGGCTATACTCGCGGTCGTGCGCCAGCGCATGCGGTCTTGGGCCGACCAAGGACATATCGCCCGCAATGACGTTTAGCAGTTGGGGCAGTTCGTCCAAACTCGTACGCCGCAAGAAACGTCCGACACGCGTAATGCGATCATCGTTACGACCAGCCTGTCGAACCTGGGGATCGTCGTGAACCCGCATGGAGCGGAACTTGATCACGGTGAAGGGACGATTGTTGAAACCAGCACGTGCTTGCCGGAACAGGACCGGTCCTGGGCTGTCCCACTTGATCAGTATAGCGATGACAGCCATGACCGGTGTCAGGAGGGCAAAGAACAGGCTGCCGAGGACAAGGTCTTCGAGCCGCTTCACCAGAACGTCGAGATCCGATAGCGGGCGCGTCATCAGGCTGACCACCGGGATCTCCCCGACCAAGCGGGAGCTGCGTCCGAGCAGCGCGGGATCGTAACCACTCGGAATCACATCGACGTCGAGCGACACCATCCGCAATGGCCTGGAGACTTCTTGCAAGTCCCGTTCGTCGTCGGCAGAGGGAATGAGAATCGCACGATCCAGCTGAAGTTCGCCGATACCCTGGGCGAACTCGGAGGCATTGTGGAAGCTTCGACCTTCTCCGACCAGGCGTCGCCTCTGGTCCGGACAGCCATCGCCGTCGATTGGAACGACAGCTTCTATTACGTATCGCCGGCGGTGCAGTTGATGCTTGATCTCGTCCAAACGCCTGGCACCGCCAGCATAGACCAGAGCGACGTGTTCGCGCATGAAGCCGACGTCGATGCCGTGCTTTAGGAGCCCAGCCCACCAGACGCGGGTCGATATGAGGCTGACGTAGGTCGAGACGATCCAGAAGATCACCCACAGTCGCGAGTACTGCTCAGCCGTTTGGAGACCGAAGCCAATGACCATCAGGACCGCGATCAACAGCGCAAAGGCGATGGTGACGCGTTTCAATCCGCGCCAAGGATGCTCCAAGGCGGCGAAGCCACTGGCGCGAAGCGCCGGAAACATGAAAAGCAAAATCAGGATCGCGACAAACACAGCGGTAATCTCGTTACCGCCGATCGGCCCGGTCCCGAAGCGCAAGAGGTGAGCGAGGTAGGCTCCGAAAAGGACGGAGAGAATATCGGTAACGTGCGTGGCGGCGGCCAACAGCCGCCTGCCAACTCGTGGTGAAATCACGCGCTGACGTTTGCGCGCTGCTTGCAGCTGTGCCTCAACCATAGGCAGCTCGTTTGACGATGAAGGATGGCATTTGAATTATGCTGCAGTGCATAACATACAGAGTCTGACACGTCGCGCCTGACTTTTCGTAAACATCGACCGTTGAACAAAGCGACTTGGAATGTGCCTCTAGTAGGCACTAGTCCGGCCGTAGCGCCGAACACCTTTGACGGACGATTGTTCGACGACGTTCCTTGCCTGTTTTCTAGCGCACTACTTTAGGATAGCGCGGCCTTCGGAACCTCTGAACGAGCGGACGGCTTGAACCACGAAGCATCCGCTCGAACAGCAGATTCAGAGGAAGGTAGCAGATACCCACTAAGCAAGCGTAAGGAGGGGGCGAATTGCTTACGCCTGCTTTTGTCGCCCCTGCCTAACGAGCTAGTCGGGAATGTAGTCCGCCATCGGGGGCAAGGCCTCACCGAGGAACTCTATCAGCCGGGCATCGGCTTCTGCCACGTCCTCGTTGACGGCGATGGGCGTCACCAAGCGCACCAAGGCGCCGTCGGTACGTCCTAGGGTGATGGCATCCCAAACATTGGCCAACTTGATCGTGAACTCGCTGGTCATCTGCCGGTGACGAAGCTCGAACCAGTAGTAAACGAGCTGGCGCTGCACGCCGTTGACGATAATCGCCCGGTTCACGTTTAGGGGGAGGTCTACCGTCGCCGGCGCAACGCTGCGCGTGTCAAAATGCGTGATCTCCCAACCGCCGGCAGGAATACAAACTTCCGGCGAATGGATCGAGGCGCGCTGATCCTGGGCATCGTACCACGCCACATACAGATTCACCGGCGCGCGATGATCCGGGCTGCTGTAATCGGCAACGATGTAATCGTCGACCTGCAGGATATCGAGATAGATCTGATCCAGGACCTGCTCACGTCCCGCCCAGCTCCCCAGTTGCAACGGAAAGGCCGCCAGAGGCTTACGGTCGGGAACCGCTTTGGCACTCTCGGGCAGGTTGGCCAGGGTCACAGCGGATACCACCAAGGCAACGGTCGCGACGATCAAACCGTTGGTGCTGGCGCGGACAGGCGCCGGGACACTTCCCGACTTGGGCATGATCTTATCGATGTCGAGGCGCATGACGAAGGCCTCGCGATGGCCCGTTACCCAAATCAGGACCTGTAGGAAGGCAAAGAGGAACAGCAGGCCGACGACGAAGATCACCCAGCCCTCAAAGGCGTGCATGAAGCCTTCTGCCGCCGAGATGCCCTTGTAGTTGACCAGGATCCCTGTCAGGGAAATCCGTGCGCTGTTAATCACGATGGTGATCGGCGCCACGGCGACGAACAAAGCGATGCGATGCCACACCGGACCGCGGTAGAGATAACCGGTCAGGTAGGCGAAGCTCGCGAGCGGGAACAGATAGCGCAGTCCGTTGCAGGCCTCAGCAACCTGCAACTGGAACAGGCCGAGATCGATGATATTGCCGTTCAAAAAGACCGAGTAGCCGAGAGCACGCAGCGCTTCCGTTCCGAGGACGGAAGAGATCAGCTGCATGGTCGTAGAAACGTTGACATAGAGGGTCGCCGGCAAAGGCAGCGCGAAGATCAGATAGGCGATAGGGAACAGCAAACGGCGCATGCCGTGCCAGCCATAAAGCGTCAGCGCCAAGCCGTAGAGGGCAACGATGAAGCCGTAAAAGGTAAAGGTCGGCATGCCGCCGACCTTCGCCGGTACTGCGAGAGCGGCTGCGAACACGATCAGCCCGACACCCCACCAACTTCCACCCGATTCCTGCGGGCGTAGCTCGCGGAGGGCATGCCACACCAACAATGCCGTCAACGGCGGGACGATGTAGCCGTAGCTGAACTCTTCACGTTCCCACGACGCTACGGCATGGATCAAACCATCCAAGAAAACGAAAGCCAGCGCGACGGCGAACAGGCTTGCCGCAACCAACAGCTTGTAGTTCAGCTCCGTCGGCAAACCTGTCGTCCGACCGGACGTGGAGACGTGATCTGTCATCTGGCGCTCTCAAGCTTTCTCGCAGCGATGAATTCCCCTGCAGACTACAAGATTGTCATTTTGTTGTCAGCAGCATCGCGCCGATGTGAACAAAAACTAATAAAAGCTGTGGTTAACTATAAAACGACTCATAAGTGAGCGCATCGTTCGAAAAAGCATCCGTCAACGTGATGTAACTACGACGGAGACTTGTGAGGGCGCGCCTCTGATCCGCCATTGATTAACCCTACGTCACGCTTCGCTGGGCGTTACCGCTCTAAGATGAACATTTCCGCCAGCTTCACTCTTGTTCCCATCGCTCTCGCTGTCACTGTCGTCGGACGTCTTGCCATAGAGGTCGTCGAGCAAATCCTGTTTGAAGCCCGCAATCGATCTCCCGTCGGGGACCGACTGAAAGGCGCTCAGGCCGCTGCCGATCCTGTTTTCCGCCACTTCACAGACGGTTTCGAAGGTGACCGACTTGCCGTCGTCGCCATAGGCGTACACCAGCGACAGATCGCAGAGTTGATTGATCAGCCGTGGTGTGCCGTTCGCAAAGTAATGAACGGCGGCACAGGAAAGATCGTCGAACAAGTCGCCCTTGCCACCCGCGATATCCAACCGATGGCGAATGTAAGACAGAGTCTCCGGCAGCTCGAACGTTTCCAAGTGGTAGCTGATCCCGACACGCTGGACGAGCTGCACCAGTTCCGGTTTCTTGAGTGTTGCCAGGAGTTGCGGCTGCCCGACGAGAATGACTTGCAGAAGAAAGCGTTCGCCCGAGTTCACGTTCGATAGCATTCGGAGCTCTTCCAGCGTATCAGCCGAAAGATTCTGGGCTTCGTCCACAATCAGGATCGCCCGCTTTCCATCCGCATGCAGTGCTTCAAGCTTTCTGACGAAGGCTTCGTAGATGATCTGGTTGTCGCTGGAGTCATGCTCGACTTGGAACACACTGGCGATGGAGCGCATGATCGTCCCGAAGGCGGCATGCGTATGGTGCACCACACCGATCTCGACGTTCTCCAGGATGTTCTTCATCAGATACTGGATCAGGGTGGTCTTGCCGGCACCGATTTCACCAGTGATCACGGTGAAGCCAGTTTCCTCCAGCAACCCGTATTGCAGAAGATGCAGCGCCAGCTTATGGCGGCGCCCCAGATACATGAAGGAGGAGTCAGGTTGCAGAGAGAAGGGCTTGCGGTTCAAGCCGAAGAACGCTTCGTACATCAGCCCACTCCCTGCCCCAGCTTCTTCAACGGCCGTAGTAGCGCGGCATGGTCTCGGACGATCGGTTCAACACGCTTCCGATCAGGGGGTAGCCTTGCAGCAGAGATACGGTTTTCTTGACCTGATCCTCTTTGGTGCGGCCTTCGGCTGCGACCAAGAGGCAGCAGTCGATATGCTTCATGAAAGCGAGCGCATCGTCGGTCAAGAGAACCGGCGGCAGATCGTAGATCACGATGCGATCCTTGTAGGTGTCGCGCAGTTCCTTCGACAGCTGCAGCATGCGCGGCATGGTGATCAGCTCAGAAGAATTGTGCATGGGTCGCCCGTTCGGCAGCAAAACCAGGCGTTCGATGCCCGGATTGACCAAGCACTGCGACAGCTCCAGACCGTCCTTCAAAAAGCCAAGCAGGCCCGGCTCCGGGTCGACTCCGAAGTACTCGTGGACGCTTGGAGACCGTAGGTCCAGATCCACAAGCAGCACGGTCCGCGTGAGAACCTTGGACAGACTGATCGCCAGATTGCTGGCCACCAGCGTCTTGCCCTCCTGCCCGACGGAACTCGCAATGCCGAGGGTCCGGTAGTCGGACGCCTCCATACGGTTGAGTACGCGTGTGCGCAGCATGCGAAAGGTGTCGGACAGGGCGTGCCGCTCGATCCCAGCCATCAAGCGCTGGCGTTCGAGCTTCTGGTCGTGAACCGGCGTTACGCGGGTCGCGGTGTAGGAGATGTCGAGCGACCCCGTGCCGCTCGGCGCCGGGCGAGCAGCAGTTCCATTCACTAAAGCTGGCTTGCGCGCCGCAGAGGGTTCGCGAGCTTGATCCGATCCGAGAGCTTTCTCGAGTGCCTTCTGAATTTTTTCCATCGTTGCCGTCCTGGCTTACAAGCCCAAGGCGCCGATTTGCGACTGCACTTGTCGTTCGATCTTGAGCAAGAGCAGATCCAGCGGCGTGACGCGGGTATGCACGTACCACAGACTCGCGCCACAAGCCGCGACCACCGCACAGATAGTTACGCCCCGCACGAACCACCTGCGAGCTTGTTCGCGCCGTGTGGTGATCTCGGGAATCAACACCAACGGCGGAACGCCGATCAGTTGCTCAAGCTTACGCGCACTCCGGATCCGACTGTCGACGAACTCGATGGCCAACATGCTGGCAACACCCAAACCAAGCGCAACAACGATTCCGCCGAGTGCTACAAGGGGGCGATTCGGACTATCGGGTGCCGCTGGCGCCTGAGGAGCGTCGACCAACGTGAAACGCTCTGCTTTCTGGTTTAGTTCAAGAGAGGCTCCCATCTCGGCCTCCAGAACTTTGCGACGAAGGACATTAAAGTCCTCTACGGCGTTCTGGTACTCTCTCACCGCAGCCTGATACTCTTCTGAGATCAAGGTCGTTTGGTCGAGAGCACTCTCAACTCCTTCGATATCCGCTCTGGTTGCTTCGCGACTTCTTTGCGTCGCACTGATCTCGCGTTCCAGTTCAGCTAAGATCCGCTCGATCTCAGCCCGGCTCGTGATACTCGAAACGAAAGCGTCGTTCGCTGATGTATTGGGAGCTGGCGGCAACTCGGCCAGCCTTGCCTCCAACTGAGCAATCTGCCGGTCAATTTGGATGATATCGGGGTGTATTTCCGTAAAAGTTGTCGAGAGGCTGACACGATCGCTGCGCAACTGCTCCAGCATCTCAGCGACAGTTGCAGCCTCACTGGACCCGCCAGCCTGACCACCGGCCTGCGAAATGCTTTCCAGGCGCCCGACCAGCGCCGTCCGTTCATCCCGCAAAGCTTCCAGTCGAAAGTTTATATCGCGCAGGTCGCGGTTGAGCTGAGCAAGTTCCGCTTGGTTTCGGTCCCGCTCGTCCGGCAGAGAGCCAGCATACTCACGTTTGATTGACTCGATTTCTTCTTCCAACCGCTCTACGTCGCGCTCCGCAGCAGCGGTTTCCTGGCGGAGGAAATCGGCCGTTTCCTGCGCGCGCTCTTGCCGGGTTCGCGCATTCTCACTCAGATACCAGGAAACCAACTCATCGGCGATGGCCTTTGCTTTTGCGCCGTTGCGATACTCGAAGCCCACGACGAAAGCGACGGTGAAGGAGCTGCGGCCGCGCGCTTGTTCTATCAGAGTTACATTTATTGAGCTTCGCATTGCAGCCGCGACTTGAGTAAGAGGAAGCTGTTGTCGCCGCTCAGGATAGAGGTCATGCTGACGGATCAAGGAGATCAGATTATCGGTCGCGATGAAGCGACGCCGAATAATTTCAATCCGCTCGGCAGCTAGGCTTGTGACTGTTGAATCAATCAGATCTGGTGGCACATTCGGCTGCTCGATTATAATCGTGCCGGTAGAAGTGTAGACGGGCGGGAGAGCCTTCGCGACTACAAGAGCCAACGCGCTAACCAGCACGGCCGGAATGGCAAAGAACCAGAAACGGCGCTTAACCATCCTCCAGATGGCGCCGGGGTCAATCTGGAGTCCTTGTTCCTGGTCTTCGTAGGTACTCGCGGTCATTGCTTTTATGGCTTCCCTGCTTCACCAGTAGCCGAACTACTGCAGGCGACATTACATAACATTTAACTTGAGATCGCTCACATAAGACAGCTATTATTCGCCCCAACATCGATATACCGTCAAGTGAGATTCAAACTATGCATAATTTTGGTTACCGATTCCTTGCCGCCTTCCGTAAAAGTTTCAAAGGTATAGTCATTATTTTATTAACCTTTGTGCTCGCCTCTTGCGACGGCGCAGAAAGCCGTCAGGCAGAATTTCTCGAGCGCGGCAAAGAACTCTACGAGGCCGGCGATTATGTAAGAGCAAGTGTTGAGTTCCGCAACGTGCTGCAGATTGAGCCGCAGCACGTGGAGAGCCGATATTATCTGGGGCTGATTGCAGAGGCGCAAGACGAGTTCGAAGGCGCCTACAGAAGCTTCCAAGCTGTTGCTCAGATGGATCCAGAGCACGTGGAGAGTCGCTTACGCCTCGCCCGTTATCTACTGCTTGGAAACCAGCTAGACGACGCCAAGGCAAGGCAACAGGAACTGCTACAGCTAGCCCCCGAAAACCTCGATGTCCAAGTCCTCAGCGCAGCTATCGCACTCCGAGAAGACGATCTTAACGAAGCACAGCGATTGGCGGAGGTTGTTCTAGCCGCCCGTCCCGCCTCCGCAGAAGCGACATCAGTTCTCGCTGGAGTTTATACAGCGCGTGGCGACGTTGATGCTGCGATTACAACGGTCGAGCAGACACTGCAGAGTCAACCGGACGATCCGGCCCTCAATCAGCTGATGCTCCAACTGCTTGCGTCGGTCAGCCGAAACGACGAGGTGGTTGCTCTATATAGGGAGCTGCTTGAGCGTAACCCTGACGACTTTGCCCTTCGTGTCGAGTTCTCCCAGTTTCTTTTCGCTCAAGGTGATGCCGAGGAAACCGCAGCGGTGCTGCGTACAGCCGTGCGGGATGACACCTCCGATTCCGAACCAAGACTCGTGCTAGCAAGTTTTCTCGCAAGAACTCAGGGCGTGGATGCTGCAATCACAGAGCTACGCGCTGGTATCGAGGCTAGCCCGGATCTTTATGATTATCGCTTCGTTCTTTCCGACTTGCTGTTCCAGTCGCAGAGGCTGGACGAAGCTCGATCAGAGCTACGAGAGGTGATCGAGCGTGCCGGGACTGATGAGGACGGCTTGAATGCCCGAACGGCTCTTGCGCGTCTCGAACTTAGCCAAAACAACCGTCCAGCTGCTCAGCAGTTGATCGACGAAGTTTTGGAAGTCGACGATGGCAATGCCGGTTCCCGCCTTCTGCAGGGCATCCTTCATCTCGCCGATGGGGAAGCAGAAGTAGCGATTTCAGACTTCCGGACTGCTCTGCGAGCCAATCCAGATTCCGTGGAAGCGCTTCGTTTCCTTGCACGCGCCGAGCTGGCTCAGGGCGAAGTCGCACTGGCAACACAAACACTAGACCGACTGGTGCGCGTTGCTCCTCGGGATACCGACGCGCTTGGGGTCCTGGCGACGCTCCAAGCACAACAGGGCAATCCATCGATAGCACTGACCACACTTGATCGAGCGCTCGGCATCGACCCGCAATCGCCGGGACTACTGGGGGCGAAGGCGCAGCTGTCGACAGTCGAAGGACGTTGGAGCGATGCGCAAGAAGCAATTAGCGCCTTGGCTGAGCTGCCAGATCAAGGTGACCTCGGCAACCTGTTGCTCGGTCGCCTCTATCACGAACAAGGCCGCTACGAGGAAGCATTCAACGCCTTTGAGGATATCCGCACAGAGAATCCGGGAGCTCATGTGGCGATTGCCGGCAGTGTACGGGCGCTGCTTGCCGCCGAGCAGACCGATCGCGCTCTTGCCTACCTTGAACAGACCCGTGCCAGCCAACCGAACGACCCTTATGTCGCGACTGTGCAAGGTGAAGTGCTGTTAACGGCAGCGCGTTTTACAGACGCAGCCAACAGTTTCAGGGAAGCGATCGAACTGGACCCCGGAACCGTTCCCGCTTATGTCGGACTCGCTTCTGCGTTGCAAGGTGCAGGTGACATCGAAGCGACCCTAGCCGCCTATCGAGAAGGCCTTTCAGCTGTACCGAATGACCCAATACTTCTAATGCAGTTCGGTTCCACGCTCGCTGGGCAGCAACAGAATCTAGAAGCTTTGGATATCTTCAGCCAACTCGTGGAAATCCAACCTCAGAATCTTGTTGCCGTAAACAACTACGCTTCGCTCGTCGCGGGACTGCAACCCGAGAATACCGAAGCGCTCGAGCGCGCTGACGCCTTACTGACGGACTTCCGCCGTAGCACGAATCCTTTCGTGCTCGATACCATTGGAGCCGTTTTGCTGAGACTCGGCGACTATCGCCAGGCCCAGGCATATCTCGAGCGTTCCATTGGGCTGGATGGCGATCTGGCGGAGGCGCACTACCACCTTGGACTAGTGCTTTTCGCGCTGGGCGATAATGCGGGCGCTGTCGACCATTTGGAGACTTCTCTGGAAGCGGGTCGGCAGTTCCTCGGCCACGAGGAGGCCACGGAAACCTTGGCCGCGGCACAAGAAGCACTGCAGCAAGAAGCAGAAGCCAATCCGGCAACCAGCACAACACAGTGAAGACACTTAGCGCAAGACGGCGTGCCTGCAGTCGTTACTACGCAGGCACGGCATGATTGCGGCGATCGATAGGCGATGTAGCGGGACTCTGGCCCGAGGTCTTTCCAGCCCTAATCGCCGGCTACTTGCCAGCTCGCGCCTACACCGATTTGAGACGTCGACCGGTGCTGGCTGAAACTGGAATTGGAGTTGAGCATGGACACGCGTGCGAGCAGGGGGCCCGTGGCCTTTCGACCTGCCGGCCGGAGAGGTTTTTAACGGCATATGAGGAATCTATCGCGCATCTGCCAAGACCACATCCTCCGATGCGCAAAGACTCTAGCCTTTAGGACGACCACCTAGAAGTACCTCGCCCCGCTCTCAATAGACGCCTCGCTGATTAACTGGAGATCGGTTTTGACGTTTGGCAAAAAGTCGCAACGGCTTTCATCGAACATACCGCACTTCATATTGACAAGATTCAATGTTCTGAAGAAAGAACAGACTCAATCCGATGCACCCGGACTCGACTGGCTGACGCACAGATTCGATCTGTTTGAGAAATTCTGTTTACCAAGCGTACTTTCTCAGTCTGAATCAGACTTCAGATGGCTTATCTATTTCGATAAAGAGACACCATCTCAGTTTCAAGCACGGGTTCGCAGTTACACCGACAACCGGATCGTCCCAAGGTTTGTGCCGCCAGGCGGAGCAACACTAGACAAGGTGACGCAGCACATCCGGTTTGAATTGCGCAATCAGACTGAGTGGCTACTGACAACACGCCTCGACAATGACGATGCAATCGCACGCGATTTCTGCTCGAAGCTGCGTGACAACATAGAATCTCTGGAACCACAAGCGCTGAACTTTCCCAATGGCGTCATCTATGCAAATGGTCGGGTCTTCACGCATAGCGATCACAGCAACGCCTTTATATCCGCATTAGAACGAACGTCGGATTTCAAGACCGCTTGGTTTGGCTACCATACCGAGGTCAGTAAATTTCTTCCAATCAAGCAGGTCCCAACGCTCCCGATGTGGATGCAGGTCGTACACGAGAAGAACATATCTAACGTTGTACGAGGTAAGTTGCTCGATAACGCAGAAGGGCTCGATCGCTTTACAGTGCACTTGGAGCCTACTAAACCGCCAAGCAAGATTGCACTCGTCTTGGATCATATCGTTTCAGCAAACTACCGACGCTTTCGCGACAGTATTATCAAGACCGCCAAGGCCATAGCCTTGCTTGGTCGGTAGCAGCTCTTGAGGCCACGTCCGTTCGCCCCGTGCTGTTCTGCCTGCATCCGGGACATGGGAGCCTAGCCATTCACTCGCCAAGCGAACGACTATTCTCCGAGGCCAAGTTCGGCGCGAATCAGAGAGCTCTTACTCAAGCCCGCCGGCTTGCCCTGGCGCGGTTTATCTTGAGGGTGGCGACGGTCTGGCGCTCGATGACCTCGCCGGCGGGTACGACGGACTGGATGGTCTCGCGCCGGCCCTCGAGGATCTCGATCAGGCCGTCGGCCGCGCTGGCGGCGATGTCCTCAACCGGCACGGCCAGGGTGGTCAGGGGCGGATAGAGCATGTCCGCCAACGATCCGTCGTGGAACGACAGGAAGGAAATGTCCTGAGGAATCGCCAACCTCGCCTTGTGAGCTGTGGCCATCGCGCCCGCGGCGGCAACCAGCGTCACCACGAAGACCGCGGTTGGCAGAGGCTTCACCCTATCCAGAATCTGCTGCATCGCCCGCTCGCCGCCGCGCTGATCGTAGCCGGACACTGCGACGAGTGCCGGGTCGAAGGCGATCCCCGCCTCCTCGAGTGCACGGCGATAGCCCTGCAGACGCATCTTGGCGTTGAAGCGATTCTGCTCCCCCGCCAGATGCGCGATCCGGCGATGACCATGTTCGATCAGGTACTTCGTCGCCCGATAAGCCCCGCCCACCTCATCGCACATGGCGTAGTTGGCGGTCGGGCCGCCCTGCCGATTGACCAGGACGAAGGGAATGCCCAGCGACTGCAGCGCAGCCATCTGCGCGGCTTCATCGCGCAAAGTGGCGACCAGCAGTCCATCCACGCGGTTCTGATTGGCAAGCTGGTCGTAAATCGTCGTATCGGTGCTGTCGCCGGTCTGCGAGATCAGCAGCATGTAGTCGCGTTCGCGCGCCGTATTGGAAGCTCCAACGATGATCTGTGCATAGACAGGGTTCAGAACCTGCGGCACCACAACGCCAAGCGACCGGGTCCGCGAGGATCGCAGGCTCTGTGCGATCTGGTTGGGCTTGTAGTTGAGGTCCTCCGCCGCCTGAAAGACGCGCGCACGCGTCTCGTCGCGCACCGTCAGCTGGCCGACGCCACGCAGGACACGCGAGGCAACCGACTTGTCCACGCCCGCACGCGCCGCAACGTCCTTCAGAGTGGCGCGGCGCCCCAAAGCCTCGACGCCCGAGGTCGCGCTGCTAGCGCCTTTGCCCGTACTCATCCGCTCTGTCCATCGCCGCCAGCAATACCCCCACGTCCAAGGGCCGTTCGAAGTTACCGCTATAGGGCGCTTCGAGGGTCAGTCGCGCCACGCGTTCACGGTCGGCCGGTTCAACCTCCCTGGTTGCCAAATCGCGCAGGCTGACAGGTAGCGACATTTCCGACAGAAAACCACTCATCCGCGCAAGTTCGTCTGAACTCCGGCCTTCTGCGGCCATCTGCACGAGCGTGCCGTAGGCCACCATTTCGCCGTGAAGCGCGCTTCCGCACTGGGACAAGGCTGTCAGACCGCGCAGCAACGCATGGGCAATCGACAAACCTCCGCTTTCGAAGGCAAGCCCGCTCAGCAGGACCGCCGCCTCGACCGTCACTTCCAAGGCCTCGCAGGTCTCGCCGCGCTCGACCGCGGCCATGGCGGCGGCGGCATTCTCTAGCAGGATCTCCTGGGCAGCCTCGGACAAGATCTGCGCCGTACGCAGGCTGGGCGTGCCGAAGAAGTTTCGACCGCCGACCGCAACGGCCTGGCCGACCTCATAGCGCTTGCTGATGGCATCGCCGATACCCGCGGCGAGGAAACGCCTGGGCGCCTGCGCAATCACCGCCGTGTCCACCAAAACGGCGTCGGGGTTGCGCCTCAGCAGTTCGACATGGCTGACCTTGTGGGCCGCATCGTAAAAGACGATCAGACGGCTGGTGGGAGAGTCGTTCGAGGCGATGCTGGGTGCGATGATCAGGCGACAGCCGAGCGCGCGGGCGACCGCTTTGGAGAGATCGATGGTCTTGCCGCCGCCGAAGCCGATCACCAGATCCGCCGACCCGGCCTGAGCCTGCAGCGCTTCGGCCGCGGCAACCGTACATTCCGGCGGACTCGCCAGCCGGACGCTTGGCACCGCGGCGTTCTTCAGGCTGCGCTCGGCACGCTCGGCAGCCTCCGGCACGACCGGATCGGCAATCAGTACCGCGTTGGTGCAGTGCAGGTCGGCGGCCGTTTCGCCCAGATAGTCGAGCGCGCCGGGTCCCTGCAGGTAACGGCCGGGAAAACCGAAGATCCGAACGGTCATGCCGTGCCCCAGTAGAAGTCACGCCGACCGCCATCGAGGCAGACAAGCGCACCATTGATGAAAGCCGCCTGGGTGGAGCAAAGGAAGGCCACCAACGCGCCTACTTCCTCCGGCTGGCAGAAGCGCCCGACCGGGTTTTGCTCGACGATCACCCGCCGCTTCTCCGGTCCCATGGCAGCCAGAAGCTCGGTTTCCACATACCCAGGTGCGATGGCGTTGACCGTGATCCCGGACGGCCCGAGTTCTTTTGCCAGGGTGCTGGTAAAGCCCGCGATGCCGGCCTTGGCCGCAGCGTAATGCGCGACACCGGGACGGCCGCCGCCGGTAAAGTTCATCGAGGAGGTGTTGACGATCCGGCCGAACCCCGCAGCCATCATAATGACCGCTGCCGCACGGCTGCAGAGGAAGGTGCTGCGCATATGGGCATGGATCATTTCGTCCCACGCCGCGGCAGGGAGATCCAGAACCTGTGTCCCCAGATGCCGCCCCGAGATGCCGGCATTGTTCACTAGAACATCCAGTCGACCGAATCGCGCGGCGACCGACCGGATCAGGTCTTCGGCATCCGCCTCCTCGGCGACATCGGCCGCAAAAGGCTCGCACACCGCCCCGCGTTCCCGCAGTCGCTGCGCAGCCGCCGCAGCGCGCTCGCCGTCGAGGTCGTTGAGCGCGATCGTTGTCCCCTCGGCAGCCAGAGCTTCGGCCTCGGCCAGCCCGATTCCCCGTGCTGCGCCCGTGACCAGTGCGACCCGTCCCTTCAGGTTCAGATCCATGCGCTAGCCTTTGGTCGCCCCGGCCGCCAGACCTTGAATGAAGTAGCGGCTGAGGAAGATGAACATGACGAACAGGGGCAAGGCGATCAGCGTGGCCCCCGCCATCACCTCCCCCCAGCGGACGTCGAAGGTGCCGAGGATCGAGGCCAGCCCGACCGGCAGCGTCTTCTGGGCATCGCTCGAGAGCAGTACGAAAGCGAAGATGTAGTCGGTCCAGGACAGCAGGAAGGCGAAGATCGCCACGGTTACGATACCCGGCAAAGACAGCGGAAGAACAACCAGGACGAAGGCGCGGATGCGCGAGCAGCCGTCCACCATGGCAGCCTCTTCGAGTTCGAAAGGCATCGCCTTGAAGAAACCCCAGAACAGCCAGATGCCGAGTGGCAGGGTCAGGGTGCAGTGGGCCACGATCACGGCCAGCCGGGTGTCCGACAGACCGACCGACGCGAAGATCGACAGCAGGGGGATCGCCAGCAACAGCGGCGGGAACATGTAGGCATAGAGCATGCTGCTGATCAGCAGAGACTTCCCGCGCAGTCGATAGCGCGTGATCGTATAGGCCACGACGATCGAGATCGTCAGAGTGATCGCCACCACGCTGAGCGCGACGACCACGCTGTTCCCGAACTGCTGGAGATAGTTGGTGGTACCCAGCAGGTCCTCGTAACTCTGCAGTGAGAGCGGCCAGCTTGGCAGGAGCGAGGGGTCGCGGAACAGCTGCGACGGCGCGCGCAAGCTGGACAACACCATCCAGTAGATCGGCAGAAACGACCACGCGCAGACCAGCAGGATGCCGACCGCGAGCCCGATCCGGGCGGCCAGAGAGCCGGAGCGGGTCATCGCGACGCCTCCTTCTCATCCAAGGGGAAGAAGTGGAAGTAGATGAAGATCAGCACCGACAGGATCAGAAACGAGATGGTGGCGATGGTCGCACCGCCCCCGATGTCGAACTGCGTGAAGGTGCGGCGGTAAGCCAGGATCGGCAGGTGCTCCGTCGCCGATAGCGGCCCGCCCTTGGTCAGCAGCCACACGATGTCGAACTTGTTGAACATCCAGATCGAGCGCAGCAGCACGATCACCGTCAGAACGGGCGCCAGCGCCGGGATCGTGATGTGCCAGAAGCGATACCAGCCGTTGGCGCCGTCGACTCGGGCGGCCTCGTAAAGGCTCTTGGGTACGGTCTGCAGCGCCGCCAGAAAGGTGATGGTCACGAAGGGCGTCCAGGTCCAGACGCTAACCAGGATCACCATGGAAAGCGCCGCCCAAGGTGTCTCGAACCAAGCAGGACGCGCGAAGCCGAGTGCCATCGCCCAGTTGGTGAAAAGGCCGAAAGAACCATCGAGCATCCACTGGAACGCCAGAGCCACCACGATGGTCGGCAGCAGGTAGGGCAGCACGGCAATGCCACGCACCAGCGGGCGGCCCCGGAACGGCAGGTTCAGCAGCAGCGCAAAGAGGATCCCGAGCACCACCTGGAACAGAATGGCAAACCCGGCAAAGACGAAACCGACACGCAGCGAGTGCCAGAAATCGCTGTCGCTCAGCACGCGTCGATAGTTTTCCAACCCGGCCCAGGTGGCCTCTCCGACGAAAGAAGCGGAGCTGTAGAAACTCAGTTGGACCGCATGGAAGACCGGAACCAGGATCAGGCCGGCGGTGGTCAGAACAGCCGCCAGGAACATCGCCAGGATGATCCGGTCGCTCGGTGTCGAGAAACGACGCATCTGCGTCTCCACTCGGAACAGCGGACACGGCGGCCGATATCGGACCACCGCCCTCGGCCGGAGAAGCATCGGCCAAGGCCCTCCGTCCCGCCGTTCGAAAAGCGGGACGGAGGCGCTATGACAAAGTCCTATCGCGACAAAGCCTCGCGCAAGGATGCGGCACAAGCGTCGACGCACTCGTCCGCCGGCATGTCGCGCAGGATGCGGTTCTGCAGAGCCTCCGGTACAGCCATCGACTCGAAGATCGCACCGCCGCGCACATCGACGGTCGGCCCCTGCGTATCGACCGAGCGGATCAGGATGGACTCGTCCTCCAGCAGATTGCGCATGAAGGCGACCAGATCGGCGTGCTTCTGGATCATCGGATGATCCCGCCAGCGGGGATCTTCGTAGATGTCCAGGCGCGGCGGCTGGAAGTGCAACGGCGCCGAATGCAGGAAATCGACGTAGTGGGTGGCGGTGAACCACTCCATGAACTTCAAGGATTCCTCGGCCATCGGCGTATCCAGGACCACCCAGCCGTCGTAACCGTGATTGACCGCGCGGAGATCGCCATCGGCACTCGGGTAGGTGAAGAAGCCCGTGTGCTCGACCAGCTCCGGTGCGCGATCCTCAAGATGCTCCATGAGACGGCCCGCGTAGGGCGTGTGCGCCACCTGACCCGAGGAGTACTGGGCCAGACCCTCGGCAAAACTAGCTTGGGTCATGCCGGGCGGCATGCTCGGCGCGAGATCCTTCATGAAGTCGAGATAGGCTGCCATACGCGGCTTGTTCTCCGCGTCGTCCACCACCACCGCGAACTGGTCGTCGAGCAGCGAGACCTGGTTGGCCCACATGTAGCCGAGCGACATCCACTGGGTGGCACTGTTGGAACCGAGCGGATGCATCGTTCCAAAGCGATTGTCTTCGGTCAGCGCCTGGCAGTTCGCCAGCATCTCGGCCTGAGTTTCCGGTACCTTCAAGCCTTTCTCGGCATAAAGGTCTTTCCGATAGAAGATCCAGTTTAGGTTATAGTCGAAGGGGTACCAGTAGTTGTTGCCCTCCACCGGGAAGAGGATGCGCGGGCCCCATTCGTGTTTGGCGATCAAGTCGTTCAGCCGGACCAGGCGACCAGCGTCCGCAAGCAGCGAAACATGGGCGGAGAACAGCACCGAGCCGATGTCGTAGGACTGTCCGGCGGCAATCGAGGCCTGCAGCTTCTGCCAGGCTTCGCCGGGTCCGACGGAATCGATCAGAACCTTGACGCCGGTCTCGGCCTCGTAGGCCGCCGCCGCCTTATCCAAAACCGCCACGCTGTCCCTGGACGGTTCCGAATTCAGGAATCGCAATTCCTTGGTCTGTCCGATAACCGCAGGGGCATAACCGGCAAAGGCCATGCCACCGGCCGCTGCGCCCATCTTGACGAAGCTACGGCGGGATACGCTGGGGAACAGTCCTTTCTTGTCTTTAGGCATAACTCATTTCCTCCCTCGATTTTGTTGGCACGAGTGCCATGCCGCTCTCCTTTTCAAAGAGATGCGTTTTGGTGGAATCAATCCGCAGAGCGCGAACGTCGCCCGTGCGCAGCCGGTCGTCGCGCTCCACGACCGCACGAATCTCGACGTCGCCGATCTGGAAGGCTGCGACGGTCTGCGCGCCCATCTGTTCGACCAGGCTGGCTTCGCCGCGGACCGGGCTGTCCTCGGGAAGCGAGATGTGCTCCGGCCGAATACCCAGCACGACCGGCGTCCCGGCACGGACGGCTGCCGTCGTCTCGAGAGGAAGCTCAAGATCACCCGCCCGAAACGTCGGTCGGCCCTGCTCGTCGACGATCTGCCCCTCGACGAAGTTCATCTCCGGCGAGCCGATAAAACCGGCAACGAAGCGGTTGGCGGGACGGTCGTAGACCTCCAGCGGGCTGCCGACCTGCTGGACGACCCCATCTTTCATCACCACGATCCGGTCGCCGAGGGTCATTGCCTCGACCTGATCGTGAGTCACGTAGATCATGCTGGTGCCGATCTGCTGATGCAGCTTGGCGATCTCGTCGCGCATGCGAACGCGCAGCTTGGCATCGAGATTCGACAAGGGTTCGTCGAGCAGGAACACATCCGGCTCGCGCACCATGGCGCGGCCCAGGGCGACCCGCTGCATCTGTCCCCCGGACAGTTGCTTCGGCTTGCGTTCGAGCAAATGGTCGATACCCAGGATGCCGGCCGCCCAGCGCACCCGGCGATCGATTTCGTCCTTCGGGGTACGTGCCATCTGCAGGCCGAAGGCGAGATTCTTGTAGATCGTCTTGTGCGGATAGAGTGCGTAGTTCTGGAACACCATCGCCACGTTGCGCGATCGCGGTTCCAGATCCGTCACCTCACGCCCGGCGATGAAGATCTGCCCGCCGGTCGCATCCTCTAGACCGGCGATCATCCGCAGCGTCGTCGACTTGCCGCAGCCGGACGGGCCGACCAGAACGACGAATTCGCCCTTGGCGAAGCTCAAGCTGGTAGGACGGACCGCAAAGGCGTCGCCGAAGCGTTTTTCCAGGTTCTTCAGGACCACGTGGCTCATGCGGCGCCCCTCCCGGCCAGCTCGCCGAGACGATGGTTGATGTCCGCCAGACGGCTCTGGGCCAAGCCATAGAGTTCGAACATCTCGTCGTAGAGCGCGGCGCGCGATGGATCGGGGTCATGCCGTTCGGCGAAGCGGACACAGGCTTCCGCGGCCGCTTCTTCGCTTTCGAAAACACCGCTTCCGACGCCGGCCAGCAAGGCCGCCCCGAACGACGCGTCCGTCACCTCCGGCAAGGCGAGCGGCAGGTTCACGACATCGCAGACGATCTGCCGCCACAGCGCGCTGCGGGCGCCGCCACCGACGATCCGCGCCTCCCGGATATCCAGCCCCTGTCCGCGCAGGGCCCCCAGGCAATCGCGCAGGGAATAGGCCACGCCTTCATAGAGGGCGCGCACCAGATGCCCCTGCCCGTGAGTCATGGTCAGACCGAGGAAATCGGCACGTAGCAACGGATCCCAATGGGGCGAACGCTCTCCGTTCAGATAGGGATGAAACAGCAGCCCCTGCGATCCCGCAGGCACAGTGCCAGCCAAGTCGTCGAGCCGGCCAAAGGAGTCCTCACCGGCCGCCAAGACCCGATCCCGCAACCATTTGTGGGCCGAGGCGCAGCTATTGGTACCTGCGATGGTGTACCAGCGTCCCGGTACGGCGAAGGGATAGTTGATCAAGGTGTCATGGACGGTCGGGCCATCGGCGATCACCGACACCGTGCCGGCCGTCGCCAGCTTGACCGTGCCGGCACCTGCCTGCACGGCACCCGCGCCGTAAGCCTCCGCAGAGGTGTCGGACGTACCGCAGATGACGCGAGTGTGCGTGGACAGTCCAGTATCCTGCGCAGCCTGAGCGGAGACGCAGCCGACCTCCGCCGTGGGTTCGATCAAGGGCGGCAGAGTCTCGCGAGACCAGCCGATCAGATCCGTCAACCGCTCCGACCAGGCATCCGCCTTGCAATCGTACAGCAGCGTGCCGACCGCCTCGGTACGGTCCGTGTGCCAGGTACCACTGAGACGAAAACGCAGATAGTCCTTGGCGATCATGACACGACGGGTTCGTGCCACCACCTCCGGCTCATGACGGGTCAGCCAGTCGAGCTGCGGCAGGGTCCAGGTCGGGTTGGCCTGATTGAACCCGATCTCGAGAATCTCTTCGCCGTGGCGCTCTCGCAAGCTGCGGCTTTCCTTGAGGCTGCGCTGATCGCTCCACAGAATCGCCGGCCGCAACGGGCGATCCGCCTCATCCAGCAAGACCGGCGTGTGCGCGCCCGCGCTGAAGCTGACCGCGCGCACGTCCTGGCCCGTCAACCCGGCATGCGCCAGGGCCTGCGGGACGGCAAGGCAAGTGGCGCGATACCAATCCTTGGGGTCTTGCTCGGTCCACCCCAGATAGGGCGTCGCGGTTACGATCGCCGCCGACCCGGTGCCCTTCACATGGCCACCGGCATCGATCACCGTCGCCTTCAGGCTACCGGCACCGATATCGATGCCCATCACGTGCAGGGCCTCAGGCACCGGCTTCCCCTTCGCCGAATTGCCAGCGTACATAGGCGCGCAACTCGGCCGGCACGTCGAAGCCGTAGACGCAGACAGGACGGCACAGCTCGGCCAGATCCAGATCCTGCAGGGCCGCTTGGGTCGCCGCGTCGGGCTGCAGGTAGCCTTCGTTCAGTGCGACAGCCAGATAGGCGAGAGCAGAAGGCGTGCGGCTTTCCCGCTGATCGGCGATATCCTCGGAGATAGCCGCACGGCAGGGATTCGGGCAGAAGGCGCAGATGCGCAAGAGGTCGATGCCGGTCTCAGCCACGGTCGAGAACCTCCCGCGGGCGCAAGGCCAGCTTGCCGGGGTTCGACACGTTGTTGGGGTCCAGCGCATCCTTGATCTTCTGCAAAACTGTCAGGCCCCTGCCCCACTCCCCCTCCATCCAGGGATTGCGCAGCTGACCGGCGCCATGGTGATGGCTGATGCTGCCGTCCAATTCGAGACAGATACTCTGCGCACGCGCCCAGACCTCCCGATGCAGGCGCAGCCCCTCGGCCTCGTCCAACGCGGGCAGCCGGATCGTCATGTACTGACAGGCACCCTCTGGATAGACATGCGACCAGTGGGTTCCGAAGAAGACATCCGGGTGCAGGTCGCGGATCGCCGCACCGATCCGGGCGTAGAGTTCCGGCAGTGCCGACCAGCGACCGGTCACTTCGATGGTATCCATGAAACAGCTCTGCGCCTGGTAGCGCGGCGAATAGGAGACGAAGCGATTCTCCTGCCAATGCTCGTAGGGGGCCATATCGGCCGAGAGTTCGGCGCCGTGCGCAGCGCAGATCTCGAGACTCAGGCGCTCCTCGACCTCGGCCAAAGCCGCCTTGCCGCTGAACATCAGAATACAGAGGATCGGTTTCGCATCGAAAGGCGCAGCCCCCTTTGTACGTTCGCGCGACTCGATCTCGTCGTAGAGGCGAGCCACTTCGGGCCGCAGCTCGCCCTGCATCATCTCGCGCAACGCATCCCACGCCGCTGGCAGGTCGGGAAAGGCCAGGATCACAGGGCGGCGCACCTCCGGCTGGCGCCAGATCCGCAGCGTCACCTCGGTGATCACGCCCAAGGTTCCCTCGGCGCCAACCAGGAGATCGCGCAGCCCGGGACCGACCGCGCGCCGTGGCAACGGCCGGACCTCGACCGCTTCGCCGTCGGGCATGACGCTGCGCAGGCCGACCACCATGTCCTCGATCTTGCCGTAGCGTGACGAGGCTTGACCTGCACCTCGGCAAGCCACCCAGCCGCCGACCGTGGACATCCGAATCGACTGCGGATAGTGCCCGCACGTCCAACCGCGCTCGTTCAGCAGTTCCTCGAAACGCGCCCCGTTCATGCCGGCCTGGACCGTAACCAGACCGTTGGTCTCGTCCAGGGCAACAAGCCGATTGAGACGCTTGAGATCGAGCATGACCGTATCGGCGACGGGGATAGCGCCGGCAACCACGCCGGATCCGGCGCCGTAGGGGATCACGACGAAGTCATGGGCATTGGCCAGCGAGAGAAGCTGAGCCACCTGCGCCTCCGTATCGGGCGTTGCGATAGCAGCAGGGAAGTCGCCGAGCGCCCGGCCGGAGCGCATGTTGAAGGTGGCCAGCGGCGTCCGATCGCGCGCATAGGCCAGGCGGTCCACAAAAGCAGTGGAAAGCTGCGTCTCACCTAGCGCCGCCGAAAGCGCCTCCAGCCAAGCTGGGGCGTTAGCGGGCGAGGCGGACTGAAGGTCCGCGATCAGCGACATCTCTCTCCCTACGATCCAGGTCCGGCTTATCACCGGTTCAAAAGCAATCGCATACGAATAGACAATCGATTGCGTCAACCGATTGTTCTGGAGTGCATCGCCGGTGTCAATGGCGTTTTTATATGCCCACGCCGTAGCGCGAAGCAGTCCGCTCCGAAACCGCGAGGGGTCTGCCCGGCCGGGACGAGACAAGCCCCATCCCATGCAGTCCGTCAGGCCTCCCGGCTTCGATCAGGCAGTCGACGAGATCACTGTTCCGAATAACGGAATAGTTTTTTCGAATATCGATACACCAATGATTGACGTTCCGGGGATCTTCTCGAACTCTTAGGCCAGGTCGACAGGATGCCTTGGCCGGCACCAAGACATCTGTTCGCTTGATGAAGGACTGCAACGTGAGCCTCGCCGAGCAGCGGGAACTGCAACAGGAAGACCGCCCGACATCGCTGGGCAAGGCGTTGCGTCTCTTGAGACAAGTGGCGGCTTGCAAAGACCAGGGCGCGAAACTGTCATGGCTTGCTCGCAGGGAGGGCCTTGCGCGCGCGACGGCACATCGGTTGCTGCGCGACCTGGTCTCAGAGAACTTTCTGAGTTTCGACCCCTATACGAAGGTCTATCGGATCGGCCATGCCGTAGGGAACATCGCCGCTGCTGCCAGCCCGCTCGCGCAATTCGACAGCCTGCGCGCCGCCATTGCCCCGGCGTTGGAGCAGATTGCGCGGACCCTGGGCGACAGCACGTATCTTTCGGTTCTCTGCCAAGGCCAAGCGCTTTGCATCGACCGCAAGGTCGGCAGCTACCCCTTGACGGTCAACACCCTGGACATCGGAGCGTATCGCCCTCTGGGCGCCGGCGGCGGCAGCCTCGCCCTGCTGGCAGCTCTGCCGCCGGACAACCGGGATCGGGTGATTTCCGAAAATGCGGACCTCTACGAGCGCTACGGCAAGCTGTCGAAAGCCAAGGTGACCGCCTCCGTGAAGCAGTTCGACCGAGACGGCTACACCTTCAATCGCGCTTTCATCATCCCCGAGGTCGGCGCCATCGGTCTGCCGTTCTTCGATTCACGAGGCGAACTGGCAGGCGCCGTCTCCGTCGCAACGGTGCTGACGCGCCTCAACCCGACCCGGCGGCGTGAAATGGTTACCGCAGTCCGCCACGCCGTACTGGAGGCCGGATATCAGCCTTCTCCTACGCCGGAGACTTTCGATGCAGCCCATTGACTTCTTCTTTCGCGCCGCACGCAGCCGGCCGGAGAGCATAGCCGTCGAGAGCGGCGAGACCGCCATGACTTATGGCGAGTTGGCGCGCGACGTAAAGGCGCTCGCCGCCGGTCTGCAGTCGCTCGACCCCCTGGCCGGATCGCGGGTCGGTATCTGCTGCCGAAACTCCATCGAGCATCTCGTCGCCTGGCTGGCTATCCTGGCCGCCGGCAAGGTTTGGGTTCCTCTGTTTCACAAAAACCGCGCAGAGGAGTTGCAACGCGCCATCGACTTCACCGAGGCCTCCTTGGTGGTCGCAGAGGAGAGTACACAAGCCCTCGTCCAGGGTGCGGGCGCGCGGGTGATCGTAGCAGATCCGGCCAGCCGCGCCGACGGTACGACAGGCGGGCTGCGGGAAAGCTTCGCCGGCGCCGCGCCGCATCTGCATGTCCGCGACCTCGCCGAGACTCAGGCCATCAAGTTCACAGGCGGCACAACCGGACTGCCCAAGGGTGTGATGCAGCCGCTGCGCGCCTGGAACACCTGCATCGCGACGCAGATCGCGACCTGGGGCATGACGGCCGGCGACAGCTATCTCGCCGCGGCCCCGATCACCCATGGCACGTCGACCTACATCTTGCCGATCCTGGCCGTGGGCGGACGCTTGGTTCTGCTCGACCAGCCGCGGCCCGAAGAGACGCTGGCCATGCTCGGCTCCGGTCGCATCAGCCTGACCTTCGTACCGCCGACCGTGATCTACATGATGATGCAGCAGGCAAGCGCCCAAGCCTCCGATTTCGCCGGACTGCGTCATCTGATCTATGGCAGCGGCCCGATGCGGCCCGAGGCGATTGCGCAGGCGCAGGAGGTGTTCGGCCCCATCGTCGCAAGCACCTACGGCCAGACCGAAGCCCCTCAGATCGCCGCTGCGATCACCGGACCCGAGATGGTGGCGCCCGACAAGCGACGCAGCGTCGGCCGACCGACGCTGCTAACGCAGGTCGAAGTGCTCGACTCCGAGGGGCGCGTCCTGCCCCAGGGCGAAACAGGCGAAATCTCGATCCGCGGCGACCTGGTGATGTCTGGCTTCTGGAAACAGCCCGACAAGACGGCAGAGACCATCGTCGACGGCTGGTTGCGAACCGGCGACCTGGGCAGCTTCGACGAAGAGGGGTATCTGGCGATCCTGGGACGCAGCAAAGACGTCGTCATCTCCGGAGGGTTCAACGTCTACCCGAGCGACGTCGAGCCGGTGCTGGCCAGCCATCAGGCGGTGGCAGACTGCGCGGTCTTCGGCCTGCCGGACAGCAAGTGGGGAGAGGCCGTTCACGCGGCCGTGGTCCTGCAGCCGGGCCAACCTGCCACCGCCGAAGAGATCATCGCCTTCGCAAAAGCGCGCCTGGGGTCGGTCAAGACTCCGAAGGTCGTGACCTTCTTCGACGAGCTGCCACGCAACGCCTACGGCAAGCTGCAGAAGCAGAAGCTGGTCGAGGCCGCCACCGAAACCGAAAGGAAAGACCGCCCCGCATGACCGAAGCAAACGCGAAACCCACGACGGCGCTCTGCCGCTACAGCGACACGGCCGTGTTCTATCGGGAGCGGGATCTCGTTGGAGAACTGCTCGCCGACGACAGCGACTTTACCGCAACGATGATGGAGCACATTCTGGGTCGTGCCGTGCCGGACACACACCGGCGTGTCATGAACGCGATTCTGATCACCATGATGGAGCACGGGCTCACACCCAGCGCCATCGCGACACGCTCGGTCTACATGAGCGCCCCGGAGAATCTCCAGGGCGCCGTCGCGGCCGGTCTCCTGGCGGTCGGCAGCCAGTTCGTCGGCACCATCGAGAACTCCGCACGACTGCTCGAACGCCTGGTTGCCACGCCGAACGAGGCCGCTTGCGGGGAGCTGGCGCGTGAGATCGTCGCGGAACATCGCTCGGTGGGGCAGCGCGTTCCCGGCTTCGGCCACCATCTGCATCGGCCCGACGATCCGCGAGCCCTTCGGCTCATCGAGATCGGCCAGGACGCCGGCTTCGACCGCGGCTACCTCTCGGCACTGCACCAGCTCGCCGCGGCAGTGGATGCCGATGCCGGCAAACACATCACCATAAACGCTACCGGCGCGACGGCTGCCCTGCTGGGCGAGATGGACATCCCGGTCGACCTGATGCGCGGCTTCGCCGTGATCTCGCGCGCTGCGGGGCTGGTTGCGCACATCGCGGAAGAGCAGCGCCGGCCCTCCGGCCGCTACATCTGGAACGTCGTCGACAAGGCGATTCCGTATCAGTCATGAGCCTGGCGCAGCGACACCACGCCCTCGTGACCGGTGGTAGCAGCGGGATCGGTGCGGCCATCGCCCGGAGGCTACGTGAAGACGGGTTTGGCGTCATCGTGCTGGATCGCGCGGAACCCGACCACAGGGACTTCGACCGCTTTCTGCAGGTCGATCTGTCCGACCGCGACAGCATTGCACCGGCTCTCGCCGAGGGCTGTGCCGATCTCACGGTGACGCGGCTGATCAACAACGCGGGGATTGTCGAACCGGCGGAGCTGGGGAACACATCCCTCGACAGCCTGAACCGGGTGCTCTCCGTCAATCTCGTCGGCTCGATCGCCTGCGCCCAGGCAGTGCTGCCCGGAATGCGCAAGGCCGGGATTGGACGGATCGTCAACATCTCCAGTCGCGTCGTGCTGGGTAAGGAACTGCGCACCGCCTATGCCGCCTCCAAGGCTGGTTTGCATGGCTTGACCAAGACCTGGGCGCTGGAGCTGGCGCGACACGGCATCACGGTGAATGCCGTCGGACCTGGCCCGATCCGCACGGCCCTGTTCGATGCAGCCAATCCTGCCGGCGATCCAAGAACTCAGGCAATCGTCGACAGGGTGCCGGTGGGCTTCATGGGCACGCCGGATGACGTCGCGGACGCCGTCTCCTTTTTCGTGAACGACCGCGCGAGATTTGTGACGGGACAAGTACTTTACGTCTGCGGAGGTATGTCCGTCGGCAGCGCGTAGCAACGAGATCATAAACAAGAAAACAAGACACGATTGGGTGGAAACACAACTTGGAGAACTGAGGAATGGTTACGTCTCTTAGAAGCCTGAAGGCCGCCGCTTTAGGTGTGGCAGCCGCCGCGGCTTTGGCAGTTCCGGCTTCCGCAGCCGACGACTGGCCCAGCAAGCGCGTTACAATCATCGTACCCTACAGCGCAGGCGGCGCGACCGACGTCTTGGCTCGGCAGATCGCGGAGCTGCTGGGCAACGATCTCGATGAAACGGTTACCGTCGAGAACCGGCCCGGCGCCGGTGCAACACTCGGCACCACCCAGGCGGCGATCGCTCGGCCGGACGGTTACACGCTGTTCATGGGGCAGGTCTCGTCTCACGGGATCGCCCCGGCGGTGTACAAGAATCTTCAGTACGACCCGATCGAGGACTTCGCTCCCGTCACCCTGCTCATCTCCATTCCCAACGTAATGGTCGTGAACCAGGAGAGTTCCGCAACCAGCGTTGCCGAATTCCTGACGATGGCGCGGGACGGCGGCATGACTTTCGGCTCTTCCGGCGTGGGGAGTTCGATCCACCTGTCGGGCGAGATGTTCAAGTCGCGTACCGGGCTCGACCTGACCCACGTTCCCTTTCGCGGCAGCGGCGAGGCCGTGCCGGCATTGCTTGCCGGTGACGTCGATGTCATGTTCGACAATCTGCCGTCGGCGATTCCGCATATCCAGTCCGGCGCCCTGCGGGCCTTGGCTGTGACCACGCCGGAGCGGGCCGAGGCCCTGCCCGAGGTCGGGACTCTGTCCGAGTCGGGCATCGAGGGGCTGGAAGGTTTCGCGGCAAGGTCCTGGTTCGGCATCCTGGTCCAGGACGACGTCGATCCCGGCATCGTCGAGAAGCTCTCCGACGCGCTCAACCGCGTGATCGCAACCCCTGAGTTCGAGGCCTTCGCCGAAACCCGTGGCGCCCAGATCGAAGGCGGGACACCGGAGAGCTTCGCGTCCTTCATCGACGCAGAGTTGGAGACGTGGCGCGCCGTCGTCGATGAGGCCGGCGTATCGGTCGAATAGACTTGCGGCGAAAGGGGCGGCTCACGGAGCCGCCCCTTTTCAGAGTCGGAGACGATCTGGATCGGAGCCTCTGCTCATGCGGACCCTCCTGAAGACCGCCCTGCCCTGGCACCGCGCGCTCGTCGGTATCGTGACCTTCGCGGCGACCGCTGTCTTTGCCGCAATCGTCGTGCCTTGGGGCGTGGTGGCGCCTAGGTCGGTCGAGCATCTCGTGCTGTCGCCAGCCTTCCTGCCGTATGTGCTGTCAGGCTTGATCGGACTGTTTGCCGCTATTCACGCCCTTATCAGCCTGCGTTCTCCGGAGCTGGCGGATATCACGAAAGAAGACGATGCACATCCCAGATGGCTGGCTCGCCTCTGCATTCTCAGCGTCCTCCTTGGCGGCTATTGGGCGCTGCCGGAGACCTTCGGCATGCTGGCAACTGCGGTAGCAATCACCGGCGGACTGCTTTGGCTCGGCGGCGAACGTCGCCCAGCGGTTTTCCTGGGCGTCGCTCTTCTGCTTCCGGTCGCAATCTACCTCTTCTTCGTGACCGTGGCGCAGGTCCCGCTGCCCACGGGCGAACTTTTCGAATAGGCAAGAGCCGCGATGGACGCGCTTCTTCAGGGGTTGGAGCTCTTTCTCAGCGTCGAGAATTTCGTCGCAATCGCCATCGGCGTCGCCGTCGGCGTAATCGTCGGCTCGATTCCCGGCCTGACGGCGACCATGGCGGTGGCCTTGGCTCTGCCCTTCACCTTCGGACTGGATCCGGTTACCAGCATTCTGCTGCTGGTGGGGATCTACAAGGGCGGTGTCTACGGCGGCTCGATTACCGCCATCCTGGTCAAGGCGCCGGGCACTCCGGCCGCAGCCTGCTCGGTTCTCGACGGCTATCCCTTGGCGCAAAGCGGCAAGGCCGGCAAGGCGCTGAAGATGGCGCTCTACGCGTCCTGCACCGCGGATCTCGTTTCCAACCTCGCCCTGATCTTCCTGGCCGGAACCATTGCCAGCTTCGCCCTGCAGTTCGGTGCGCCCGAATACTTCTGGCTGATCTGTTTCTCGCTGACCGTGGTCATCTCGATCTCCGGCACATCGCTGCTCAAGGGTCTGGTTTCGGGTTTGCTCGGGCTGCTCGTATCGACCGTCGGCCTCGACCTAGTGTACGGTACGCAGCGCTTCACCTTCGACAACTTCAACCTTATGAGCGGGGTCAGCTACATCCCTCTGCTGATCGGCCTGTTCGCCTTGCCAGAAGTGATCGACTTCTACCTGCGCAAGGCCAAGCCGCTTGTCGTACGCGGCGCCGACGCCAGCCGGGTGAGCTGGTCGGAATTCAGACGATGCCTGCCGACAATTCTTCGTGGCAGCGGGATCGGTGTGGCGATCGGTGCCATTCCCGGGGCCGGTGCGACCGCCGCCGCCTTCCTCTCCTACGGCGAGGCCAAAAGAACCTCGAAACGACGGGAGAATTTCGGAAAGGGCGAGATCGAAGGCGTAGCGGCTGCGGAATCGGGCAACAATGGCGTCACTGGAGCGACACTCATACCGCTGCTGTCGCTCGGTATTCCCGGCGACGTGGTAACGGCCGTGATTCTGGGAGCCTTCATGCTACACGGTCTCACGCCGGGGCCGCTGATGTTCGAAGAGAATCTCGATATGATCTATGCGATCTTCGTCGGTATTCTCTTCAGCTCCGTCGTGCTTCTGATCGCCGGTTCGATCGCCATCCGCCAGTTCGTGCGCATCGCCGACATACCGCCGCACATTCTGCTGCCAGCGGTCCTGCTGTTCTGTGTTTTCGGATCCTTCGCCGTGCAGAACCAGATGTTCGACGTACTGGTCATGTTTGCCTTCGGCATCGTCGGCTTTCTCATGATGCGGATCGGGATGGCGGCCGCACCCTTCCTGATCGGCTTCATTCTGGGGCCGCTCTTTGAGGACAATCTGCGCCGCTCCTTTCTCATTTCCGACGATCTCGGCGTGTTTTTCCGCAGCCCGATCTGCTGGATCTTCATCGCCTTGACGATTTTCTCCCTGATCGTCGGCCTGCGGCGCGAGTACCAGATGCGGCGGACGGCAAAGGCCGTGGAGGCCAACTCATGACGACCCAGGCAGAGATTCCCCGCGACTTGGCGGATCGGGTCGCCCTGGTCCTCGGTGCGGGCTCGATCGGCTCGGGATGGGGCATCGGAAAAGCCTGCGCTGCGCGCTTTGCCCAGGCCGGCGCAACGGTGGTGGCCGCCGATGTCGACCTCGCGGCAGCCGAGCGCGCGGTGCAAGAGATCGCATCGCTGGGCGTGCGGGCCGAGGCGCTGGGCGTCGACGTCCTCGACGACGATGCGGTCGCAGACGCTGTTGCCACGGTCGTTTCGCGCTATGGGCGGCTGGACGTCCTGCATTGCAACGTCGGCTTGGGCAAGGCCGGCGATGGCGCCGCGACCACGCCTGACGAGTGGCGGAGGTTCAGCGACGCCAACCTAACCTCCGTGCATGTCGCAACCCAGGCCGCCTTGCCGCAGATGCGCCGTCAAGGCAGCGGCGTGCTGCTGGCAACCTCCAGCATCGCCGGCCTGCGCTATCCTGGATACCAGCACCTCGCCTACGGAGCGACCAAGGCCGGTCTCAACCATCTGATGCGGCTGCTGGCAGTCGAGAACGGTCCCCACGGGGTGCGCTCGAACACGATCGTTGCCGGGCTGATCGATACGCCAAGGATCGAGAAAACGCTCGCCGGCCGCTACGGCCCGGGCGGTCTCGAGGAAATGCGGGCCGCACGCGCCGGCCAGGTTCCCTTGGGCCGTATGGGGTCCGCCTGGGACGTGGCCAACGTCGCCCTGTTTCTCGCCTCGGACCGCGCGGCCTACGTCACCGGTACGGAGATCCTCGTCGACGGCGGCCTTTCGGGAACCGTCAGACAGCCCCTGTAGCGGGGCGGCGCTCTGCCTGCCCCTGTCTTCGGCCGAGGCCGAAAAAGACCAGCTTCCGATAAATCCGATAGGCTGGCTGGGGCGCCAGGGATCGAACCTGGGATCGCGGTACCAAAAACCGCTGCCTTACCACTTGGCTACGCCCCATCCTCATGCCGTGCTGAGGTGAAGCGGAACCTAGCGAGGTGAAGGGCACTCGGCAAGATGTCCGCTCATCCGCGCTCGATCGGATCGGTCAGCAGCGGTGCGGCGCGGACCCACCAGTCCGGGCGGGCCTCGGTCAGCAAGCTAGCTGCATGCCGGGCCTCGGACTCGTCTGCGTAGAGCCCGAAGCAGGTGGCGCCGGAGCCGCTCATCCGTGCCAGCAGACAGTCGGGTGTCGCGCCCAGGGCTTCCAGAACTGCCGGAATCGCCGGTTCCAAGGCGCAGGCGGGTGCCTGCAGGTCATTGCGTCCCTCCGCCAGCCAGGCGGCCAGCGCAGCCGCGTCGCCGGGCGGTCGCTGCCAACGCAGCGGTTCCGAGAAGCCGCCGGAGCGCGCGCGAAAGACGCTGGCGGTGGAGAGGGACACGCCCGGGTTCACCAGAACGAACCAGGCCGGCGGCACCTCTTCGGCCGCGTCCAGAGTCTCGCCGATTCCACCGACCCACGCCGGTCGGCCGTAGAGGCAGACCGGCACATCGGCCCCAACGGCCGCTCCCAGGCGTTGCAGTTCCTCCGCCTCCAGCCCGCAGTCCCAGAGCGCGTCGAGCGCGATCAGCGCGGCGGCCGCATCGCTGGAGCCGCCGCCCAGTCCGGCCGCCACCGGCAGACGCTTCTCGAGCCGAATCTGCGCACGCAGATCCGGCGTACAGGTCTCGATCAGCAGTCGCGCGGCACGCAGCACGAGATTATCTTCGCTGGCACCCATCGTGCCGGCACCGGGGCCGTTTTCGTCGAGAACCAGCCTGTCGGCCGGCGCGACCTGAAGCTGGTCGCCCACGCCCGCGAAGACCACCAGACTATCGAGCAGGTGATAGCCGTCCGCCCGCTTGCCGAGCAGGTGGAGGGTCAAATTGACCTTGGCCGGAGCCGGATAAGCCGTAGCCACGTCAGCCGTCATGGCAGGTTCAGAGATCTTCGCCCTCGGGCAGCATGCCTTCATCCAGCTTACGCTCGATCTTCTCAGCCTGGCCTTCCTCGGTCGGCTCGAGCGAGAGCGCCCGCTGCCACTGTATCCGCGCTTCACGCGTGCGACCGGTCCGCCAGTAGGCATCGCCCAAATGGTCGTTGATCGTCGGGTCCATCGGCCGCAGCTCCACGGCCCGCTCAAGCTGCTCCACCGCCTCCTCGAAGCGCCCCAGGCGATAATAGACCCAGCCGAGCGAGTCGACGATGTAGCCGTCCTGCGGGCGCAGTTCGACCGCCTTGATCAGCATCTCCTCGGCCTGATCGAGGTTCGTCTTATGCTCGACCCAGGAGTAGGCGAGGTAGTTCAGGACGTAAGGCTGCTCCGGATTCAACTCCAAGGCCTTCAGAAAGTCCGCTTCCGCCTTGGGCCACTGCTTGCTGCGCTCATAGGCGATGCCCCGAAAATATAGGAGTGCCCAATGGTGCTCCTGGATCTCCGGGAGGCGCGCCACAGCCTCTTCGTAGGCCTCGGCCGCAACTTCCCAGTTCTCCCGGCTACGCTCGAAGTTACCGATGCGGTACCAGGGCTCGAAGCGGTCGGGTTTCGCCGCCGCCAGTTCCTGCAGCCCAGCGATCGCCGCTTCGGTCTCCTCGAGCTCGTGCAGCTCTTCCGCAACCCGCAAGGCGACAACCCAGCCATAGGCCGAGTCTTCGGGCACGGCACGATAGGCAGCAACGGCATCCGCGTGCCGTTCCTGCCCCTGCAGCAGTTCCCCGACCAGCACGCGTGCCGCATCGAAATCGGGGTCGAGAGCCAGGGCCAGATTGGCATAGGCCAGAGAGAGCTGCCCGTTGCGCTCGCGCGCAAGAATACCGGCCAGATCGAACAGAGCCCCTGCGGCGCCTTGGCGGACACTCCCGACCAGCGGCCGCAGGCTGCCATCGGCATCGGTCAGCTCGGCACGTAAGGGCTCGAGCAGCAGATCTCCGGAATTAGCCTCTCGATAGCTGGCGTAGAGGGCCTCCGCGCGCTCGGTCTGACCGGCCCGCTCGAAGTAGTTGCCGGCCAGCAGAGTCAGACGCAGGGTGTCCCGATCGCCGGCTTCCAGAGCCGCCTCGTAAGCCTCGCCTGCCGCGGGATCGCCCAGATAGTCCAGCACCAGAGCCCGCTGCAGATGGGCGAGAACCGCCAGCCCTCGGCGCTCGGCGAGACTGTCCAAGCGTCTGACCGCCTCCACCCCGGCGACATCCACGGCTGCCCAGGTGCCGAGCAGGTCGGTCAGCAGATCGGCGATCCCGCCATCGCCAAGCTGGCGCAGCTCGCCGGCAGCTCCGGCCCCGTCGCCGGCGATCAGCGCGTCGATTGCCCGCAGCAGATGTGGCAAACCCTCACCCGGAGACAGCTCCAGCAGGCGGTCGCTCAACTGCCGGGCCTCGTCCAGCCGGCCTTCGGCCAGCAACAGGCCGAAGGTGTTGCGCAGCAAGTCCAGATCTTCGATCTGCTCGTCCTGGGCTACACGGCCGAAGAAGGTCGCCGCCCGACCGTAGTCCCCCATGTGGCTGGCAACCAGCCCGGCCAGGAAGTTGCCGTAAAGCGCGCCGTCAGGCGTGGTGGCCGTGAAAGCCTGGCCCTCCGCCGCGCTGGGCACCTCCTCCGACGTCGCGGCGACAGCGGGAGCGGCAAAGCCGAGCGATCCGGCGAGGAGGAGCGCCGAAAGGCGGCGCGAGAAGTACGGCATGGAAACCTGTCCTGCGTTGCACGATGCGGCGGCCAGCTTAGCCGGACTGGGGGTGTTTTCGCCAGCCGACTGAGCCGCCTGGCTGAAAACTAGGGCGGTCCTGCTGCCGCGTCAGCCCATACCGTGAGCCAGGACACCGATGGAGGCCGCCCGCCCGCTCACCTACGCGCGTACCAGGCGCCAGATCGGTCCCCCGACGATGAGTGCCAGAACCGCGAGTACGACAAGGGCCTCCAGATTGCGCGACAGAAAACCCGGCAGCCCCCTCTCGCCCGGCGTATCCTCCAAATCTGGGCTCGCGGTCGAGGACTTGTCGGAGGGATAACGCAGGTCAGCCGCTTCGACCTCAGATCGAATCCGATCCACCTCGCTCGCCAACACCTGAACCCGAAAGTCGAGGGGCGAGGCGCCGATCTCATCGGCACGCCAAGCAGAGAAACCTTGCCTCTGCAGGAAATCGCTCAGAACGGCTGCGTCCTGAGGGTCCTCAAATCGCTTGAGCGTCACCAGATCGCCGGCGCGCCAATCGACAACGGGTCCTAGGGAGCTCGCCTGGTCAGCGCGCACATCCGTGGCCGTGGCGGCGGCTGCGAGGCCCGGATGCCGGTTGCGCAGAAGCGGCAGAGCCATCGGGAAGACGTCCATTACGAGAAAAAACGCGACCGTCACAGGCAACCACAGCGTCCGCGGATCGGTATTGAGGCCAGCGTCGAGTTCGATGGCTTCGAGGAAAAACCACACCACGAGCGCAAACCCGACACATCCCAAGGTCGCCAACGATGTAGGATGGCCGAGGAGGGCAGGTTGGCGACGAAACGGCAGGTGCACATCCGCTGTCTTGGGAGCGCTCGATTCCCCTCGGGACGGCTCTTCCAGACCAGCCTCAACCAGTACAGCCCGGATTTCCGCCAGCTCGCAGTCCATGACCTGCACGCGGACACCGCCGATGGCCAAGGCCTGCAACCAATTCTGACCGACGATGGCCTCGTCGGCCGCGACCGCAAAGAAGCCGTGCGCCTGCAGGAACGCACAGAAGAACAGCCCGTCGCTCCGGTCCGGGAAGGTTTGCAAGGTGATCAGCCGTGCCATGTACCCGCGCCAGAAATACCACCATAGATAAGTGGCACACTAACAGTCCGCGAGATCTGGCGAAAGCGTTTCGCCGCCGTGTCCGGCCGCTTGTTCGCCCGGCTACATGTTCGGATAGTTCGGACCGCCACCGCCTTCCGGCGTCGTCCAGTTGATGTTCTGGCGGGGATCCTTGATATCGCAGGTCTTGCAGTGCACGCAGTTCTGCGCGTTGATCACGAAACGCGGATTGCCGCCGTCGTCGTCGCGCACCACCTCGTAAACGCCGGCCGGGCAGTACCGCTGCGCCGGCTCGTCGAACTCCGGCAGGTTCTTCTCGATCGGAATGCTCTCGTCGCTGAGGCGCAGGTGGACCGGCTGGTCTTCCTCGTGGTTGGTGTTGGAGATGAAGACGCTCGACAGCTTATCGAAAGAGATGACGCCGTCGGGCTTCGGGTAATCGATCTTCGGCATCTTGTCCGCGGGCTTCAGGCACTCGTGGTCCGGCTTGTGGTGGGCCAAGGTCCAAGGCGCCTTGCCGCCGAGCAGCTTCAGGTCGAAGCCACCATAGAGCATGCCCAGCTTCATCCCCCATTTCGCTGCCGCAGGCCGCAAGTTGCGGGCGGCATGCAACTCCTGATGAACCCAGGACTTTTCGAAGGCCTGGGGATAGGCCTCCAACCGGCCGTAGCCCTGGTCGCCCCCGGCGAGCGCCGCGTGCACAGCTTCGGCGGCCAGCATGCCGGTCTTCATCGCCGTATGGCTGCCCTTGATCTTCGGGACGTTCAGAAAGCCCGCCGAACAGCCGATCAAGGCTCCGCCCGGGAAGACCAGCTGCGGAATCGACTGCAGCCCGCCCTCGTTGAGCGCGCGCGCGCCGTAGGAGATCCGCCGCCCCCCCTTCAGCATCGGCGCGATGGCCGGGTGGTGCTTGAATCGCTGCAGTTCGTCGAAAGGCGAGAGATGGGGGTTCTCGTAGTCGAGGCCGATGACGAAGCCGACGTAGGCCTGGTTGTTGTCCAGGTGATAGATGAAGGAGCCGCCCCAGGTGCTGTTATCCATCGGCCAGCCCGAGCTGTGCAGGACCAGACCTTCCTGGTGTTGCGAGGGATCGAGCTCCCAGAGTTCCTTCAGGCCGATGCCATAGGTCTGGTGCTGCGCGTCGCGGCGCAGATCGAAGCGCTGCTCCAGCTGCTTAGACAGCGAGCCACGGCAGCCTTCGGCGAAGAAGGTGTACTTGGCGCGCAGTTCCATGCCGGGCTGATAGACGTCCTTCTGGGTCCCGTCCTTGCCAACGCCCAGATCGTTGGTCGCAACGCCCGTGACCCGGCCCTGATCGTCGAACAACACCTCGGATGCGGCGAAACCCGGATAGATCTCCGCCCCCAGAGCCTCGGCCTGCTCCGCCATCCAGCGGCAGACGTTACCCAGCGAGACGATATAGTTGCCATGGTTCTTGGTCTGAGACGGCAACATCCAGATGGGGATGTTGAGGCTGCCGCGCTCGGTCAGCATCAGAAACTTCTCGTGCTTGACGGGCACGTTCAGCGGCGCGCCCTTCTCCTTCCAATCGGGAATCAGCTCGTTCAGCGCCCGCGGCTCCAGCACCGCGCCCGACAGGATGTGCGCACCGACTTCCGACCCCTTCTCCAGCACGCAGACGGAAACTTCCTGACCGCTCTCGGCCGAGAGTTGACGCAGGCGGATCGCCGCAGCCAGGCCGGCGGGGCCGGCGCCGACGATCACCACGTCGTAGTCCATGTATTCGCGTTCCATAGCGTTCCGCTCTCCTGATGTTTTGTTTGGATATAGCCGAGCCGGGCGGTCGCGCGAAAGGGACGCGAGGCCGCAGAGATAGCGAGAAGAGATACCAGAGGGATGCCCTAAAACGACCTCACCCACAAACTGGGCGACTATGAAGCCCTTTGTGGGCCGATTTTGCCCGCTCGAATCCTGCCACGGCCAGCGTGTCGCGCTGGAGCTTTGTGAGCTCGGATCGTTTCGGCACGGACGTGACGGGCCAGACTTTTGTCGACCCGGACTTTGTGTCGATTTGAGGCCGTGCTAGATCTCCGCCATGGCAGATCAGTCAGGCAAAGAGGATCGCGAAGCCGCCCTGGCGGCGCTCGCCTGGCTGGTTGAAGCCGGCGCCGACGAGGCGATGGACCCGGCGCCGGTCGACCGCTTGGCACGCGGCGCCGCGGAAGCGAGCCCGGCAGAGGACGGTGGCCGTGACAGCGGGAACAGGCTGGAGAACCCGCCACGCCAGGACGCCCCGCCGCATCCGAATGCTCGTCAGCCCTCATCGCCCCCGTCTTCGCGCAACGATCGGTCTGCTCGTAACGATCCGCCACCGGTCTGGCAGGCCACCTCACGGGAGTTGCGCAGCCACGAAAACACCCTGGCCGATGCCGAGCATGCGGCACGTGGGGCGGCGTCGCTGGAGGCTCTGCATAGCGCCATTCGCGACTTCGACGGCTGTGACCTCAAGAAGACAGCGAAGAACACCGTGATTTCGCGCGGCGTACCGCAAGCAGATGTCATGCTTATCGGCGAAGCGCCAGGCCGCGACGAGGACCTGCAGGGCGCTCCCTTCGTGGGCGCCGCCGGCCAGTTGCTCGATGCCATGCTGCGCGCCGCCGGCTTCGATCCGGCCAAGGACGTCTACATCACCAACGTGCTCTTCTGGCGCCCACCGGGCAACCGAACGCCGCAAGATCAGGAGCTGCAGCTGTGCCTGCCCTTCACGGAACGACATATCGAGCTGGTTGCACCGCGATACCTGGTTTTCCTCGGCGGCACCTCGGCCAAGGCCTTGCTGGCCGAAAAGCGCGGTATCACGCGGCTGCGCGGCCAGTGGTTCGCCTACCAGCACGCGGGCTTGCCGGCGCCGCTGCCGGCGATGCCGCTGTTTCATCCCGCCTACCTGCTGCGTCAACCGGCCCAGAAGCGCCTCGCCTGGCGCGACCTGCTGGCGTTCCGCAGCGCCGTGGAGGCACAGGCCGACCCGCTTCACAGCGCCTAGGACCCATTTCCACCTTGCCCCTCCCGAGGGCGCCAAGGGTTGGCGACCGCAGGTACAAACGACCGAAAGACGGCGGTGGCCCTTGCGTTACAAAGGCATCGCCGCGTCACAAGACTGTCACGATCGCAGAGCTTTACGCGTGACGCGTTAGGGCATAGCTGGTCTGCACAACCACCATAAGGGTGGTCGACACACCCCTTTTGTATTAAGATATTATTAAGATCGCACTGTTGGGGATGCGCGTCTTGGGTACATGGGTCGGAGCAAGACTCCTACGGAGTCTTACGTTTTTTTGCGCTTTTTTGCTGGCCGTAACGCTCGACAGCGGCGTTGGCGCAAAGGAAGCGTCTGCACAGCTGCGCGACAGCCAGGCCGAAACGGCGGCCTTGCCGCGCGTGACAGGCCTGGACAGCCAGGGCCTGCCAAGGGTGCTGTCCACACGCGATGTGGAGCGCTACCGCAAGATCTTCGTGCTGCAGGAAGCCGGGCACTGGGACGAGGCGGATAACACGATCGCACAGTTGGACGATCGGCTCCTGCTAGGTCATCTGCAGGTGCAGCGCTACCTGCACCCCGCCGCCTACCGTTCCTCCTACAGCGAGTTGCGGCGCTGGCTCGATTCCTATGCGGATCTGCCGGGTGCGCAGCGCATTCATCGCCTCGCCTCGCGCCGCATGCCGGCCGAAGCGGCGCCACTGCCGGAGCCGCAAGGCAAACGCATCGCCTTGGGCGGCACCGGTCCCGATCTCTTTCGCTACGTCTCACCGCGCGAACGCAGCGCAGCCGAGCGGGAGCGGGTTGCGGAGATCAAGCGCGAGATCCGCAGCAACGTTACCAAACGCCGCCTCACCGAAACGGAGAAGCTGCTGAACCGCGCCGACGTCCGCAAACTGCTGGACGAGGTCGAGCGCGCCCAAGGCTTCAGCCGCTTGGCCTCGGGCTGGTTCTACCTGGGCCGCGACCGAGAAGCTTTGGCTGCCGCGCGCACCGCCGTCAGTCTGGGCGGAGACAAGGCGCCGGTCGCACTCTGGGTCGGTGGCCTGGCGGCTTGGCGCACAGGCGATATCGAAGTCGCCCACCGCCGTTTCACGGCGTTGGCTCGGGCCGACCATGTCAGCGGCTGGATGCAGGCGGCGGGCGGCTTCTGGGCCTCGCGGACCGCTCTGCGCCTCCGCAAACCGGGCGAAATGAGCGGCTGGCTGCGCGACGCCTCCGAGCATTCGCGGACTTTCTACGGCCTGCTGGCGCGCGCCGCCCTAGGCCTGGATACCAGCGTCGCCTTCAAGCGGCCGGCGCTTCCTCGCGAGGTTCTTGCGAATCTGATGGAGGAGCCGCGGGTGCTGCGCGCGGCCGCTCTCCTGCAGGTCGGCCGTCGCGACCTGGCCGAAGCCGAACTCATGATGCTGGAGGGCTGGCGCGATCGGGAAACGGCCCGCGGCCTGCTGGCGCTGACCGAACGCGCGCAGATTCCCGGTCTCTCCTTCCGTCTGGCCAGCCACCTGGACGACACGCCGACACAGGCCAGCGACCCTGCGGTGACCGCCGCGCTCTTCCCGATCCCACCGTGGGAACCCCAGAGCGGTTGGCAGGTCGACCGTGCCTTGCTCTATGCGCTGATGCGCCAGGAGTCGGCCTTCGATCCGGACGCCGAAAGCCGCTACGGCGCCCGCGGTCTGATGCAGGTCATGCCGGCAACGGCCAGCTATATCTCCGGTGACAGCAGCCTGAAGGACAGCGGCAGCGTCAAGCTGTTCGACCCGGCCTTCAACCTCGACCTGGCGCAGCGCTACCTGCTGCACCTGATGGACGAGACCCAGACCGGCAACGATCTCTTCCGCCTCGCCGCCGCCTACAACGGCGGGCCCGGCAACCTGCGCAAGTGGCAGCAGCAATTGCAGGAGGCCGGCGCGTCGCTGGACGACCCGCTGCTGTTCATCGAGTCGCTACCGTCGTTGGAAACCCGTACCTTCATCGAGCGTGTGCTGACCAACTTCTGGATCTACCGCGCCCGCCTTGGCCAGCCGACGCCCTCGCTGAAGGCCTTGGCAGCAGGGGTCCGTCCGATCTACGTAAAGCTCGACTAGAGCGCGATCTTCCCAGAGGGAAGCGGCTCCGCTTCCCTCTGGGGTTCGTGCGCGAACAGGAGCTTGACCATGGACGCACCCCATCGCCTCGACGAAAGCCTGCCTTTTCTCGCCGTCAACGTTGCGCTACTGACCGTTTCCGACAGCCGCAGCCTGGAGGACGATCGCTCCGGTGATACTTTGCAGCGGCTGATCGGCGAGGCCGGCCATCGCGTGGTGCGGCGCGAGATCCGGCGCGACGAGGCCGAGCTGATCGAGGGGTATCTGCGGGACTGCGTCGCAGACTCCGGCGTCGATGTGGTGATCACCACCGGCGGCACCGGCGTAACCGGCCGCGACGTCACGCCGGAGGCCTTCAAGCGGGTGATGGAGAAGGAGATCGAAGGCTTCGGCGAGCTGTTCCGCTGGATCAGCTACGGCAAGATCGGCACCTCGACCATCCAGTCGCGCGCGCTTGGCGGTGTGGCCGGCGGCACCTATCTCTTCGCCCTGCCCGGCTCGACCGGCGCCTGCAAGGACGGCTGGAACGAGATCCTGCGCTGGCAGCTCGACAGCCGTCACAAACCCTGCAACCTGGTCGAGCTCATGCCGCGTCTCCAGGAACATCTGAAGCAGGCCGGCTGACGCCCGCTCCTAGCAATTCCACCTGAGGCGATCCCACCTGAGGCGATCACGCTCTAGGCTTCGGACTCATAAGCAATCGCTGACTGCAGCAGCAAGGCAGACGACGGAGAGATCGACGTCGGCCCTGCGGCCGTATCGCGTCCCGATGCGACGGAAGTCCTTGAGTCTGCCGAACATTCGCTCGAGGGCATTGTGATCGCGATAGAGTGCGGGTGAATCGAACGAAGCGGTTGTAGAACGTTTTTCGCGGACCGTATCTCGTTGGGGCATCAACCCAGCGACGTCCGAATTTGAGGACATTGACGATCCCCGAAATAACGCGTCGATCATCAACACTGGGAACACCGCGAACTTCGTCGGGCAAATGCGGTTTAAGTCGCCCAAACTGTTCCTTAGAAAGCCAAAAAATAGGTGATCGGACACAACAAGCTCCCTTCAGGAGCCGTGACTCGCCGTTTGCCATGCTGCCCATAGGCCGGAATTGACCCTTACTCGCCTATCGGAAGGCATCAACCATGACGCCACAAATCGAGACCAAACGCCTCCTGCTGCGAGGCCAAGAGCCCGAAGACTACGCTGTCTATCGCGATTTCTTTGCGGATGCGGACGCCTCGCGGGCCTACGGCGGACCATTGGGCGCAGATCGCGCCTGGCGCATTCTCGCCACCGACATCGGCCACTGGGCTCTGCGTGGCTTCGGGCGTTGGTCCTTGGTTATCAAAGCCTCGGGCGAGATGATCGGCGGCTGTGGGCTGTGGTGGCCGGAAGGCTACCCGCGATCAGAACTCACGTGGTGGATCGTGCCGGCAATGCGCCGCCATGGCTATGCGCTAGAAGCGTCGCGGGCGGCGGTGCGCTTCGGCTACCAGACGTTGGGATGGTCGCTGGTCGAGACCCACATGAACGACGACAACGAGCCAGCGCGTCGCCTCGCCGAAAAGCTGGGTGGCGAAGTCATCGCGAGGGAGCTGTTTCCTGACGGCCTGACACGCAGTGTCTACGCGCTGCCGAGACTCTGAAGCTCCCTCGACCGTCTGCCTCGTATTCGAGCCAGCCCGCTCCTGTTGTCCCTCGCTGCCGCGGACTTGCGGCGAGCTATGATGGTGGAGATTGCAAGTTGCTTTGCGGCGCGCGGCCGCGCGCAGCTGGACCTAAGAGTCGTCGCCGAAAACATCGCAGCGATCCGTTTCTACGCAACACTCGGCTTCCATCCGGCCTCGGACGCATGAACGTCGGCTCTCGGCGGCAAGCCGCCATTTTTGTGGTGTATCAGTCAAGCGACGTTACTGGGTCTGGACCCTAGTCTTTCGAGGTCGGACGCCTCGTCCACATCGGCCAACTGCGCAACCAGCCCCACGCGCTGATCTTTCAGATTGGCGAGCGTGTCGGCCAAGGTCTGGGGATGCGACCAGCGCACGCCGGCAAAGGGCAGACGCAGCCTCGGGCGGCGGCGTGCGCCGATCAGCCAGTAGCCGCCATCCTCTGCCGGACCGAAGACCCAGTCGTTGGCTCCCAGCAGATGAAAGGCGCGGGCCACCTCCGCCGGCCTGACATCGGGGATATCGGCACCGATGAGAACGGTCGGCCCCGTCGGCGCATGCGCCAAGGCGCGCGCCATTCTGGCACCCAGATCGCCCTGGCCCTGGGGCTGTCGAGCGATGCGCCCGGCTCCGGATGGCAAACGCCCGCGGTCCGGCGTCACCGCCACCGAGAGCTCCCAGCGCGGATCTCGCCCCAGGCATCGCAGCAGGCGGAGCAGATTGAGCCGCTGGAACCGCCAGGCGGCCAGCTCGCCGGCCCCCGCCGCCAGCCGGCGCTTGCCCACGCCATAGTGTGGCGCCCGCGCCATCACGATCAAGCGGTTGCGCATCTAGCGATAGAGCCTGACCAGCAGTGCAGGCGAAACGCCCAGGACATAAAGCGACAACAGCGACAGGTTCTTGGCCGGTCGCCGCAGCCAGCCATCGCGCCGATAGCGTTCGGCCGAGGTCACCGCCCTTGCCGGCAGCTCGAACAGGCGCCGGCGGCCGACCCGCCGGACCAGCTCCACATCCTCCATCAGTGGCTGACGGCCGTAGCCACCGAGCGCCTGATAGAAACTCTTGGGAATCACAAGGCCCTGGTCGCCGTAAGGCAGGCCCAGGACGCGGCTGCGCCAATTGGCGAGGCGGGCGACACGCACGGCGGCCGGACTTTCCTCGTCGAAGGCCAAGCGAAACCAGCCTGCCCGCCAGCCCTCGCCGGTCTCCTCGATGAAGTCCCGCACCGTCTCGGGCCAGCCGGCCTCCAGTCGCGTATCGGCATGCAGGAACAGCAGCCAGTCGCCTGCAGCCTGGCGCGCACCGGCGGCGAGTTGCGAGCCGCGTCCGCGCGGCGCCGTAACGAGTTGCGCCCCCTGCCGCTCCGCAATCTCCGCCGTATCGTCGCTGGAGCCGCCATCGACCACAAGCACCTCTCCCGGCGCGCCGGGCCTAAGGCTCTGCAAGGTCGCGGGCAGCGTCGAGCCTGCCTGCAGCGCCGGTATCACCACGGAGAGGCGCAGGAGCGAGTCGCCACGCCCAGCCGCCCCGTGGCGGGGAGTCGCTGCCGTCTTCCGCGGTGTGGCGTTGGTGGTCATGACCTTGCCATGCTACTTCCGGGGTCCGTCATGCCCAAGTCGCTTGCCGATAACGAGGTCTTGAGGACCGTCCTGGCCGAGGCCTGTCCCGAGTTGACGGGGCCGCTTTCGTCCCTCGCCGACAGCGGCCTCGCCCACGACCACTATCGCATCGCGGGCAGCCCCTGGCTGTTGCGGGTTCCGAAACAGAGCCAGCGCGGCTATGCCGCCGCCGAAAATCTGATCTACCAGGCCGCCTGCTTCGCCCGAGTCAGTGCCAGCGGTCACGGGCCGCGGCTTCGTGCCAGCCTGCCGCCCAGCCCGCAGCTTCCGATGGGCGCCCTGGTGGTGGAGTACATCGAGGGGCGACCGCCACGCCTGCCGCAGGACCTGCCGGCGCTGGCCGAAGCCATGGCGGCCGTGCATGCTCTGCCGCTGCCGCCTACCACAGCGCGGCCGCCGCTGGAGGATCACCTGGACCCGGTCGCCGGCGCATTGCAGGAGATCGAGGCTCAGGCTCGCTATCTCGACGGCCCCGACATCCGGCCCGACACCCGCGCTCAGGTACGGGAGGAGCTGGTTTGGGCCCGCGGCTACGCCGACGATACCGATGGAGCGGCCCAGCCGCGCAGTCTGGTGCTGACCGATACGCATCCCGGCAACTTTCTGATCCGGTCGAAACCCAGGACAGGCGGAGACGGCGGCCCTTCTGCGGTGATCGTCGATCTGGAGAAGGCCCTCTATGGCGCCCCGGCCATCGACCTGGCGCATGCCACGGTCTACAGCTCGACCACCTGGGATGTTGCGACCTCCGCCGCGCTCTCGCTCGAAGACGTTGCCGACTTCTACCGGCACTACCTGAGTGCGGCCGGACCATCCCGGGCCGTTGCCGTTGCCCCCACTCTGGTGCCGCTGCGGCGCCTGCTGCTGTTACGCGCCCTGACCTGGTGCGCCCTTTGGCGCGTCGAACATCGGAGCGACATTGCGGAAGGACAGCGGTCCGGCTGGTCGGCCGCCCGCAGCGATCCGGCGCTGATCGCACATGTGGAAGAGCGGACCCGCCACTACCTCGACCCCGGGGTTGTCCGACACCTGCGGGGCGAGTGGCTAGACCCTCCGGGTTTGCAGAGCTTGCTCGGATAATCTTGTTTTGTTCTTGTTTTGGCGGTAACTTGATCCGCATGGATCACGCTCTGCCGAACAGCCCCACCAAAGGCCGCGGGGCCGTCACCAACCGCGCCGGCCGCTACGAGCGTCTGGCAGGCGAGCGGACGGACGACGGCTGGGGCACGTTGGAGCGTGAGGCCCAGGAGGCACCGCCGCTGCGCACCGAGATTCTGGCCGACAGCAGCCGCAAGATCATCGCCAAGAACGACTCGCCCGATGTGCCCTTCGATCGTTCGATCAACCCCTACAAGGGGTGTGAGCACGGTTGCGTCTACTGCTTCGCCCGGCCAACCCATGCCTATCTTGGCTTCTCGCCCGGCCTCGACTTCGAGACCAAGCTCTTCGCCAAGCACGATGCGGCGGAACTCCTGCGTCAGGAGCTCTCGAAGAAGGGCTATCGGCCGGCGACGCTGGCCCTGGGCGCCAACACCGACCCCTATCAGCCGATCGAGCGGCAACTGCGGATCACTCGCCGGATCATCGAAGTGCTGGCCGAAGCCCGGCACCCCTTCGGCATCGTCACCAAGTCCGATCTGGTGCTGCGCGACCTGGATCTGCTGGCGGAGATGGCCGAACAACGGCTGGTGCGTGTCTGCCTCTCGCTGACCACCCTCGACCGTGGGCTCGCCCGAGCGCTGGAGCCCCGCGCCTCGAGCCCGCCGAAGCGACTGGCCGCAGTCCGCCGCCTGAGCGAGGCCGGCGTGCCGGTCGCGGTGCTGACCGCGCCGATGATCCCGGCTTTGAACGACCATGAGTTGGAGGATCTGCTTGAGGCGGCGGTCGAAGCGGGGGCCGAGGCGGCCTCCTACGTTCTCCTGCGGCTGCCGCAGGAGATCGGTCCGCTGTTCGAGGAGTGGCTGGAGGCCCATGTGCCGGACCGCAAATCGCGGGTGTTGGAACAGATCCGCAGCGCCCGCGGCGGCAAGCTCTACGATTCCACCTGGGGCAGGCGCATGCGCGGAGAAGGCCCCTATGCCTTCGTGCTGAAACGCCGTTTCGAGCTGGCTTGCAAGCGCCTGGGTCTCAACAAGCGAAGTTGGGATCTGGACACGAGCCTGTTCCGGCCACCGCGCAGGGACGTTGACCAGCTGCCGCTTTTCTGATTTTGGCTGATGTTCATGCCGATTGAGTCCATGAGGATGTCCAATGCCGGACGACCGGCGCGAAATCGCCTTGGGCGCGCGGGAGGGCCGGCGTATTGCCGGGCTGGACGAGGTTGGCCGTGGGCCCTGGGCCGGGCCGGTGGTAGCGGCCGCTGTGGTGCTGCCGCAACGCCTGCCCGCTAGCTTGCGCAGCGCGCTGGACGACTCCAAACGGGTCAAACCTCTGTTGCGAGTGGAACTGGCGGCAAGTCTGCTGGAGCTGGCCGAGGTTTCGCTCGGCCGCGCCGAAGTCGAGGAGATCGACGCCCTCAACATCCTGCAGGCCAGCCACCTCGCGATGCAGCGCGCATTGGCCGGCCTTCCGTCCCCTCCCGACGCTGCACTGGTGGACGGAAACCGCCTGCCGACCCTGCCCTGCCCGGCTGAAGCCCTGGTCGGGGGCGACGGCCTCAGCCTCTCCATCGCCGCCGCCTCCATCGTCGCCAAGGTCGCCCGCGACCGAGAGATGGCGGAGTTGGCGAACACCCATCCCGGCTATGGATGGGAGCGCAACGCCGGCTACGGCACCGCCGAGCATCGCGCCGGCCTGCAACAGCTCGGCCCCTGTGCCCAACACCGCCGAAGCTTCAAGCCGATCCGCCTTCTTTTGGAGGCAGGGTGACGCCGGCTTTGAACGAAGAAGCCCGCATTCTCGGAAACTCCGAAGAGCTGCAGGCCTCGTCAGCACGGCAGACCCTCGACGGCAATGCCGAAGGGCCTTCAACCCTCCGTGATCTCGGCAGAGCCTCTCTGTTGGCAGATTGCTATTCGAAATCGAGCCCTATATGGATTCGAGTGGCGAATGCGTGAGATTTACATTATGGCGAGAAATCTGAAACAGTTCGTCATCTACGTGATCGTCATTGTCACGGCGCTGGTAAATGCCGGCGTGGCCGGCGCCTTTGCACCCACTGAGGCAGGTGTCAGGCTGCTCGAGGCCCCCATCTCGGCGACGGTGCAGGGCTTCGATCTTGAGATATTGAACCAGGAGAACTCCCAAGCCGACACCGGCATCGTCTTCTGCGACGGGCTTTGCGTTGTCACCACAGTCCCCTGCGGCGCGGCTTGCCCCCTGATGGGCCCGGCGACGGCCACGGCAAACGGTCTGTCGCTCTACAGTCTCCTGAAGTTTCCGCTCACCGCTCGTCTTTATACGGGCCTGGAACACAACCTGGATCCGCATCCGCCAAAGACTGGAGCTTAGACATCTCGGCACCGACAGCGGTGCAGAACATCTAATCTCATACAGTTTTTGGAGACTCTCATGACGAGTTCCTTGTCGGACTTCGCAAGCAGTTTTGCGGGCGGAAAAGCCCTGAGGGGGCCTGGCCCGGAAACGCTCACAAAAGATCAGGCCGATCGGGCGGCCCTCTATCTGCGGATCGGTCTTGGCACCGTGTTCGTAATCGGCGGCTGGTGGAAGCTGTCTCGCCTGATCTCGCCAGAACGCGCAGGCGACCTGGTTGCGCGCTATACGGCCCCAAACGGTTACATCAACGCATTCTTCCAGGACTATCTCTTCGATGGCGGGATTCTCTCGCCCTGGATGTTTCTGACCGCCTTGTCGGCCTTCGAGCTGGTTGCCGGACTGGCGCTGATACTGGGGCTGTTCGTTCGCCCGTTGGCGATCCTATTCGGCCTCATGATGTGGTCCTTCGTCGCGGCTCTGCCGGTCCTGACGACACCCGGGCTGAGACCGGAGGACAGCACCTACCTGACCCCGGCGATGATCGTTCAGATCCGTGATATCGGCCTGTCGGGCATCTGCTTCGTTCTGGCCATGATGGGATCCGGCCGCTGGAGCCTCGACAGCCGCCTGATGAACAGGGGGGCGCCATCGCAGTTTCTCGGATGGGGAACCAACGGTCTGTTGCTGCGCCTCTCCGTCGCCGTCGTCTTCCTCGCCGGCGGGGCTTTCCACGGGCTGGATCACGTGAAGTCCTGGAGCGGCCTTCCCCTGTTGCTCATCGCAATCGGCGTCCTCCTGGCCTCGGGTCATGCCGTCCGCCTCGCGGCCTTCGGCGCACTCACGGTGCTGGCGGTCTACTGCATCGGGGCGATGAGCTTTGACAGGTCCCTCTGGGATAACCTGAACGCCGTCAAGCGGGAGGCCGCCTTCGTCGCCGCCTCGTTCCTGCTGATCTACTTCTCGGGCGGGCGGGCCTTCCGGCTTGGCGAGCTCTTCAAGGCGCCGAAGGATCTGCTCTTCGGAGAAAAACGGGAAGTGACGCAAACCTGACCGCTCAGGTTTGGCCACAAGGGACTGCCAGCGCCGGACTCACGTTCGGCGCTGGCGGCTTTCGCGGGCGGGGCCACGACCGTTCGGACAGTTTGTCCCTCAGAAACCAAACGAGGACAATTTGGCAACGCTCTGAGTCCAATGACTCTTTTCTGACCTTTCTTGCTTGACCCGCCGCTGTCCTCGACTCACTTTGCCGCCTTTGCAGGCTGGCGCGGCACGCGCCGGACGACAGCAGACCGGATGTTCGGGGGCAGGACCTAGGATGGCGACACGGCGCAAGGATGCGGCTGGCAAGACGGCCGCGCTGGAGACTGGCGTGGTGCGGGTCGGCGACTGCGTCGCGCTGATGCGCGCCCTGCCCGACGCCTCCGTCGACCTGGTCTTCGCGGATCCGCCCTACAATCTCCAGCTCGGCGGGGAGCTGCACCGGCCCAACAACACCCGCGTCGACGGAGTCGAGGACGCCTGGGACCGCTTCGACGACCTGGCGACCTACGACGCCTTCACCCGCGCCTGGCTGGGCGAAGCACGCCGGGTGCTGAAGCCGAACGGGACGCTCTGGGTCATCGGCACCTACCACAACATCTTCCGCGTCGGTGCAACGCTGCAGGATCTCGACTACTGGATCCTCAACGACGTGGTCTGGCGCAAGACCAATCCGATGCCGAACTTTCGCGGCACCCGCTTCGCCAACGCCCACGAGACCCTGATCTGGGCCGCCAAGTCGGCCGACGCCCGCTACACCTTCAACTACGCCTCCATGAAGGCGTTGAACGACGACCTGCAGATGCGCAGCGACTGGCTGCTGCCGATCTGCGGCGGCGGCGAGCGGCTGCGCGACGAAGACGGCAAGAAGCAGCACTCCACCCAGAAGCCGGAAGCCCTTCTGCATCGGGTGATTCTGGCCTCTTCCAAACCCGGCGACCTGGTGCTCGACCCCTTCTTCGGCTCCGGCACCACCGGTGCGGTGGCCAAGCGCCTGGGCCGGCGCTGGCTGGGCCTGGAACGCGAAGAAGGCTATGCCAAGGTTGCGCGCGAGCGCATTTCCAAGGTGGTGCCGGTCGCCGATCCTGAGCTGATCACCCCTCAGGAGAAGCGCGCCGAGCCGCGCATTCCCTTCGGCTGGCTGTTGGAGAACGGCATGCTTGAGCCGGGCACGATCCTCTACGGCCCCGGGCGACGCTGGAGCGCCAAGGTGCGGGCCGACGGCACCCTGATTTCCTCCGACCATCGCGGCTCGATCCACCAGGTCGGCGCAGCGGTACAGGGCGCCCCGGCCTGCAACGGCTGGACCTTCTGGCACCTGGACGTAGAGGGCAAGGCCGTGCCGATCGACCTGCTCCGCCAGAAACTCCGAGCGCAGCTGAACTAGCATCGCCGACGAACACGTGCCACCGAAGCGAAGGCGGGCTAGGCTGCAAGCATGCGGTCCGACGTCAGCCCAGCCTACGGCGACCCCAGGCTCGCCGCCGTTTACGATCCGCTGAACCGCAAGCTGGCGTGTCCACGGCCTCGACGAACCCGACCACGCCGCCGCCCTCAGCCTCGGCGCCGGCTACGCCGGACGCTTCGCAGACCGCGCCAGAGACCACGGACTCCTGCTCGGCGGCAGACTCCGGTTCTGGGGTGGAGACAGCTTGACGCCGGGGCGGCCTCAGCCGCCAGCCTTGATGGCGTGCTTGGCGATCTTTTGCATCACACTGGGCAAGCCCGCGGCGCCGAGGCCGTCCAGAGGGACCCAGAAGCCGTCGATATCCTGCCAATCCTGCACCCGGCCGACCCAGACCGTCAGCTCCAGGTGAAAGTGCGTGAAGGTGTGACGAACCAGCCCCGGTAAAGCTGTCCAGGAGACCTGGGCCGGTGCAGCGGCCAAGGCAGCGCCTTCTCCCGCCCCCTCCGTTGTCCAATTGCTGGAGGGAACCTCCGTCATGCCTCCGAGCAAGCCCTTTGGCGGCCGGCGGCGCAGCAGCACGGCGCCGCCGGGCCGCGTCAGCCAGAAGGCGACACCACGACGGGTCGGCTTTTGGGCCTTGGGCGCCTTGCGGGGAAGTTGCTCGGCCAGGCCGGCAGCCCGGGCGCTGCAGAGAGACTCCAGCGGACAGAGCAGACACTTGGGCGTGCGGGGAAGACAGACCGTGGCGCCCAGATCCATCTTGGCCTGCGCAAAGTCGCCGGGCCGTGTCGGCGGCGTAAGCGTGGCCGCAAGTGCCTGCAGCTTCGGCTTGACCCCGGGGAGCGGCTCGGTCACGGCAAAGAGGCGCGCCGTCACCCGCTCGATATTGCCGTCCAGCGGCGTTGCGGGCCGGTCGAAGGCGATGGCCGCAATGGCAGCCGCCGTATAGGGCCCGATGCCAGGCAAGGCCCGCAGCTCCGTCTCGCTGTCGGGAAAGCGGCCGCCATACCGCTGGGTCACGGCCTTGGCGCAGGCGTGCAGATTGCGGGCGCGAGCGTAGTAGCCGAGACCGGCCCAGGCGGTCAGCACCTCCTCCAAGGGGGCCTCGGCCAGGTCGGCCACGCTCGGCCAACGGGCGAGAAAGGCCTCGAAGTAGGGTTTGACCGCCGCGACCGTGGTTTGCTGCAGCATGATCTCGGACAGCCAGACGGCGTAAGGGTCAGGCGTCTCGCCCGGCAAGGCCCGCCAGGGCAGGCGCCGCCTGTGACGGTCGTACCAGGCCAGCAGACCGGCCTGCACCGCCTCGGGCGCGGGGCCGGGAAAGCGCCCAACATCGGCACTCGCGTCCTTCGGCGAACCACGATCCATGGCGTCAGTCGCCGCCGGTCTGGCGCGGCAGGCGATCGGCCAGTTCTATCCAGGGCAGGTGTTCCTCGTAATAGGCATGGAACTGCGGCGCGAAGTCTTGCGGATCGCTCAGGCTGGCGGCGTAGAGGTGCGTCTCGTCGGGCCAGCGCTCGCTCTCATAGGCCAAGGGAGAGCCGCAGGTGCCGCAGAACAGCCGACGCACGCCCGGCGAGGACAGGTAAACCTGCGGCGCGGCGCCGGAGAACTCCACCGCCGTTCTGGGAACGCCCAGAAAGCTGGTCATCGGCGAGGAGGTCGCGCGGCGGCAGCTCTCGCAATGGCAATGGCCGCGCCAGATCTCCGGCCCCTCGTAGGCGAAGCGGATCGCGCCGCAGAGGCATCGTCCGGTCTTGCGCTGCATCCCTCTTCCCTCCTGGCAGCCTGCGCAGAAGCGCCTCGCGCATCCTGCGTTCAGGTGATTACGGACAAGATGCTCCAGAGTCCCGGACACGATCAACGCTAGGGGCAACGTCGTTACAGGCTGCTCCACAGGAATATCCATAGGCCCGAACGCCACTCTGTCGCAGACTTCCGAAGCGGCGCCCGGTTCAGGACGTCGCAAGCCTGTTCGGGATCGGTGGCCGAGCAATGCAACATCAGGAGTCACTGCCCTCTCGAAAGATCTTTTACAGCGGGCCTTGCCGGCCCTATTTGCGCCTGCAAAGTGCGGTTCGGCCGGGCTCGAGAGGATTCGGCTTCCGTCCGATAGGTGAATCGCAATGCACTCCCATCCCAGCGGGCGGCGGTCAGCCACACCCCGCGCTTTGGAGCGTAAGGAGATCGGCCTCATGTCTCCCATCGCCTCTCGCGTCCTGTTTCGACTCGGACTGATCTTCGGCGCCGTCCTGCTCGGCGGTGTCCTCATGTGGGGGCTGGCCGGCGTCGGCCCCTCCTCCCTGGTAAGCGAGCGCGAAGGGGACGTGCTGCCGCCGGAGCAGGTCTCGACCCTCTTGACGACACGCGGCTTCCAGGTACTGAGCCTGGAACGCGATGGCGGCTTGTACCGGGCGGAAGTCCAAGGCGTCGAAGGTCAGCAGGTTCTGCATCTGGACGCTACCAGCGGCGACATCATCGGCATGCCGCAAGTCACCGGCCCCGCCGTCCCGATCGACCAGCTCCGCCGCCAGCTGCTTGCCGACGGCTACCGTGAGATCGGTCCGATCGTCTGGGAACGCGGCAGCTACCACACCGAAGCCACGGGGCCGGAGGGCGTGCGCTACATGCTCAAGCTGGAGACCTACAGCGGCGAGCTTCTGGAACGCGTACCCCGATGACGGAAAAAGCGACCTCGGGCAAAGGACGACCCAGCCGAACACAAGAGGGCCGGGCAAGCGGAAGTACGACAAGCAAGCGGCGGCGTAAGCGGGGTGGTGGGCTGACGGCCGTGGCACGCCCGCTCGACACCGTCACCCGGCCGCTGCTGAAGTCGCGCAGCGCCGCGGAAGCCACGCTGATGTTGGAATGGGGACGGATTGTCGACGCCGAGACCGCCGCCAACACACGGCCGGAGAAGCTCCGCTTTGCCGGTCCCAGGAACCCCGAGTCCGGCCGCAGCGCCGGCATCCTGCACCTGTTGGTCGCGCCAGCCTTCGCACCCGACCTGCAGCACGGCAGCCGCCAGGTGATCGAGCGGATTAACGGCTATCTCGGCTGGGCGGCTATCGCACGCCTGGCCTTGCGACAGGGCCCGATTCTCCGAACTGCGGCGCCGCAACGCCCGAAGCTGCGGCGGCTGAGCGCCGCGGAGGAGTCGGAGATCGAGTCGGCTACCGCCGAAATCCGTGACGAGCGGCTGCGCAATGCCCTCGCACGACTGGCTCGCGCCGTGAAAGCGGACAGCGGCTCTTAAAGAGGACGAAGCCGCGCGGTTCCGCCTCGCCGCGACAAAGCGCCTCCTTAACAGCTTCGTGACCGTGCTGGCCGCGGTCGGGGGATGCCACCACCTTCAGGCGCGAAGTAGAATGACAAGCCGCGGCCCGCGGGAAACGTAACTTCTGTGGATATCTGCGGGCTTGCGGACTCCGAATACCCTGGCTAGCCTCACAACATCTAGTAGGTGGGAAATGAACAGACGGCAGATCCTGCAGCTTGGTGGTGGTTTCTCGGTTCTCGCAGGCGCGAGCGCCGGAGGCCTCATCGGCATTCGACCGAGCCGCGCTCAAGAGGCCGATCCTCTGGCGATCGCCGATCATGAGCGCGTGCTGGGTGAGCGCGACGCTCCAGCGACGCTGATCGACTACTCCTCCCTGACCTGTCCGCACTGCGCGCGCTTCCACACCCAGACGCTGCCGCAGATCAAGACGGAGTGGGTCGACAGCGGGCGCGCCCGGGTGGTCTACCGGCACTTTCCACTGGACAGGCTGGCTCTGGCCGGCGCCATGGCCGCCGAGTGCATCGAGCGCGACAGGGCCTACTTCGCCTTTCTCGACACGCTCTTCGCCGAACAGGCAGCCTGGTCCCGCGCCCAGGACCCCCTTGAGGAACTGCGTAAGCGGGCGCAGCTCGCCGGTCTCTCGCCGGCACGCTTCGACGAGTGCATTCAAGATCAGGCGGTCGGCGACCGCATCCTGCAGGGCGTCGTGGTTGCGCGCGACCAGTTGCAGGTCAGCTCCACGCCGACCCTGTTCGTCGGTGAGCAGAGAATCGCCGGCGCAATGGATTACGAAATTTTCGATGCGGCGTTGCGCGAGGCGGCCGGCCAAGCCTGAAGGACCGATTGCGGTCCGGGCGGAGCCGATCCGTACCGAGGCACGCCGCGGGTCCTGAAGGGAGCCCGAGCGTCACTTGGTTCAGTTCGTTAAGCTTCGCCTGACAGGCTTCAAGTCCTTCGTCGACCCGACCGAGTTCTTGATCGAACGCGGCACCACCGGTGTTGTCGGCCCCAACGGCTGCGGCAAGTCCAATCTTGTCGAAGCACTGCGCTGGGTGATGGGCGAGACCTCCGCCAAGCGCATGCGCGGCGGCGAGATGAACGACGTGATCTTCGGCGGCAGCGCCAGCCGGCCCTCTCGCAACCTGGCCGAGGTCACGCTTCACCTCGACAACGCCGGACGGGACGCCCCGCCGGGCTTCAACGACTACGAAGAAATCGAGATCGGCCGGCGGATCGAGCGCGACAAAGGCTCCGACTACCGGGTCAACGGCAAGTCGGTACGCGCCAAGGACGTCCAACTGTTCTTCGCCGATCTGGCGACCGGAGCCGGCTCCACCGCCCTGGTCAGTCAGGGGCGGATCGGCTCCATCGTCAATGCCAAGCCGACCGACCGCCGCCATCTCTTGGAAGAGGCCGCAGGCATCGCCGGCCTGCATGCACGACGCCACGAAGCGGAGTTGCGGCTGCGGGCGGCGGAGACCAACCTGGAGCGGCTGGATGACGTGATCGGCACGCTCGACAGCCAACTCGCGGGCCTCAAACGCCAGGCCCGCCAGGCAACCCGCTATCGCAACATCGCCGATCAACTGCGCCGCACCGAAGCGCTGCTGTTCCATCTCGATGCCGAGGCCGCCCGCAGCGCGTTGCACAGCGCCCGCGAACGACTGGCAACGGCCGAAACGCAGGTCGCCGGCCTAACAGAGCAGTCTGCCAAGGCCGCGACCCTTCAGGCCGAGGCGGCCAACGCCCTGCCCCCCTTGCGCGACGCTGCCGCCGAGACCTCGGCCGCTCTGCAGCGGCTGCTGCTGGAGCGCGAGGGTCTGGAACGTGAAGAACAGCGGGTGGCGGAGGCGATCCGCCAGGCCGAACAGCGCCTGGCGCAGCTCGCAGCAGACCTCGAGCGCAGCCGCGGCCAAAGCGGCGATGCCGCCGAAGCGCTGGAAAAGCTTACCGCCGAGCAGACCGAGCTGACCACCGCCGCCGAGGGCGAAGGGGCTGCCCGCCAGGGTGCCGAGGCCGAACGAAACAGCCGCGCCGCCGCCGCCCAGGAGACGGAAGAGGAGTTGTCCCGACTCTCCGCTCAGGTCGCCGCCGACGAAGCCAAGACAGCGGCGTTGGAGCGACGGATCGGCGAACTGAACGAACGCATCCAGCGACTCGGCGACCGGCTCTCGGCGCTGGGCCGCGACCGAGACCGCCTGGAGGCCGAGCGCGCTGCGGTGACCGATCTGGAAGCCGCGGAAGCAACGCTGGCCGAAGCGGAAGCGGCGCTGGAGCGCGCCCGCAGCGAAGCGGAGCAGGCGGAAGCAACGCTCACCGAAGCGCGCAGTCGCGAGACCGAAGGCCGCCAGGGGCTGCAGGGCGAAGAAGCGGCGAAGCAGAAGATCGAGGCGGAGATCGCCGCACTTTCGGCCGTGTTGCATCCGGGCGAGGCGGACATGTGGCCGCCGGTGGTCGAAGCCCTCGCCGTCGAACCGGGCATCGAGACCGCGCTGGGTGCGGCTCTGGGCGACGATCTCCTGCAGCCGACCGACGAAGCGGCGCCGGTGCACTGGGAAACTCTGCCGGCCCTGACGGCGCCGCCGGCCTTGCCCGAAGGCGTCCGTTCGCTCGGCGAGGCCGTGCGCGGGGCCCCGGCCCTGGCCCGCCGCCTTTCCCAAGTGGGCGTCGTTGCCGACGCGGCCCAGGGTGCGCGGTTGCAGGCTCAGCTTGCCCCAGGTCAACGCCTGGTCAGCCGCGAGGGCGCGCTCTGGCGTTGGGACGGGCTGACAGCCAAGGCGGATGCACCGACAGCCGCTGCGGTTCGACTGGCGCAGAAGAACCGCCTGGCCGACCTGCAGGAGGAACTGCGCGACCAGGAGAAGGCTCTGGCCGGTGCGCAGGAGAGCTTCGCGGAGCTGAAGGCAGCCGCCGAGGCGGCCGCCCAGTCGGAACGGGCCACCCGCGAGGCTCAGCGCGCCGCCTATGCCGAGGCCAACCGGGCGCGCGATACGCGCAGCCAGCTCGTCGCCAAGCTGTCGGCGAGCGACTCGAAGCTGCAGGCCCTGGAGGAGTCCCGCCAAAGGCTGGAAGCCGATCTCACCGAAGCGCGCGATGCCAAGGTCGAGGGGGAAACCGACCGGGCCGCTCTGCCCGACTTGGCGGCGGCGCGCGCGCGGGTCGGCGAACTGCGCGGTGTCTTGGCGGAAAAGCGCAGTGCGCTCTCGGAAGCCGAGGCGCAGTTGCAGGCCCTGTTGCGCGAAAGCCAGCAGCGTGCCAACCGTGTCCACGCGATCGGCCGCGAGATGGAGGCCTGGCGCCGCCGGGCCGAAGAAGCGACGGCGCACGCCGAGGAGCTGCAAGGCCGACGCGGCGAAATCGACTCCGAACTGAACGAGCTGAGGGCCCGGCCTGTCGAACTGGCCGCCAGCCGAGAAACTCTGGCCGACACCATCGCGCAGGCCGAATCGACCCGCAAAGAGGCGGCCGACAGATTGGCCTCTGGCGAGACGAAGCTGTCGGAAGCCGATCGCGTGCTGAAGCAGGCCGAGCAAGCCCTGGCCGCCGCCCGCGAGGAACGGGTGCGCGCCGAGGGTGCGGTCGAGCAGGGAGAGCAGAGCCTCGCCAACATTTCGGCCCGCGTCCAGGAGCGTCTGGAAGCGGAGGTCGAGCAGCTACCCGATCTGGCGGAGATCAAGCCGGACCAGACGCTGCCGCCGCGCGACCAGGTCGAGACCAAGGTGCAGCGCCTGATCCGCGAACGCGAGAACCTGGGCGCCGTCAACCTGCGCGCCGAGGCAGAGGCCACCGAGCTGGAACAGCAGATCGAGGGCATGCAGAACGAGCGCGCCGATCTGGTGGCGGCAATCGCTCGGCTACGCCAAGGTATATCCAGCCTGAACCGCGAGGGGCGTGAGCGCCTGCTGGCCGCCTTCGAACAGGTCAACACCAAGTTCGGCGAGCTGTTCACCCGTCTGTATGGTGGCGGGACCGCGCATCTCAAGCTGACGGAATCGGAAGACCCCTTGGATGCCGGACTGGAGATCATGGCCAGCCCGCCCGGCAAGCGCCTGCAGGTGCTGTCACTGCTGTCCGGCGGGGAGCAAGCACTGACCGCGCTGTCGCTGCTCTTCGCCGTGTTCCTGGTCAACCCGGCGCCGATCTGCGTGCTGGACGAAGTCGACGCGCCGCTCGACGATAACAACGTCGACCGTTTCGTCACGCTGGTCGACGAACTGGCACAGGAGCTGGACACCCGCTTTCTCGTGGTCACCCACCACCGCCTGACCATGGCGCGTGTGGACCGGCTGTTCGGCGTCACGATGTCGGAACGCGGCGTCTCCCAACTGGTCTCCGTCGACCTGGAGGCGGCAGAGGCCTTGCGGGAAGCCGGTTAAGGGACGGAATCGCAAGTCGAAGGCGAGTGATGGCGGCCCAGTGCAGTCCGATCTGCGACCACCCCTTAATTTTCCTGTAAAATCAAGGCAGTGCGGTCGTTTCGCACCTGCGTCCTTCGGCCTTGACCTGCGGGAGGGCGATACGTAATGTTCGCGCGCTTTTCGGCGTGGCGTTTCGCTGATGGCGGGGGTTATCGTTCGGGCGTACCGCACAGGTTTCCCGACTACGGCGTACCAGCAAGAAATCTGGGATCGTCGACCTGTGCAAGGGGAGTGCCCACCCATGGCAGCTAAGCCCGGGTCACACGAACCGTCGCCGTCGGATGACGGTTTCGACGCACGGCTCAAGGCTGCGCGGCAGCGGCGCGAGGCGGAAAAGTCGAAGTGGAAGCGCATCGAGACCCATGGCCCGAGCGGCTTGGGAATCGGTATGCGGATAGCGTCGGAGATCGTGGCCGCCATCCTGGTGTCCACCGCCATCGGGCTGATGCTCGACCGGTTTCTGGGCACCAAACCCTGGATGCTGATCCTTTTCATCATCCTGGGGTCGGGAGCCGCCATAAGTAACGTGATCCGTACCGGCAAGGAGCTGGATCGGAAACAGAAAGAAGCCAAGGCCCGGGCGGCCGAGCAGGCGCAGTCGGAGAGCGCCGCGGAGCCCGAAGGGCAGGACGAACGCAGGGACTAGGGCGAGCGAGGGTTAGGGCGAAACGTGGCTGAGACAGCAAATGGGGCCGAGGCGAGCTTCCCCGTCGACCCTCTCTATCAGTTCGTGATCAAGCCGATCGTGCCGATCGAAATCGGCGGCGTCGACATGTCCTTCACCAACTCGTCGCTGTGGATGTTCATCACCATCGGGGTTGTGACGGCGCTGCTCACCTTCGCCACGCGCCGACGGGCCCTGGTGCCGGGACGCCTGCAGTCGATCGCCGAAATGCTGTACGAGATTGTCGCCAACATGGTGCGCGACAACGTCGGGAGCGCCGGCCGCGCGTACTTCCCCTTCATCTTCACGCTTTTCATGTTCGTGCTGTTCGGCAACCTCCTGGGCATGGTGCCGAGTTCCTTTACCTTCACCAGTCACATCGTGGTCACCTTCTTCATGGCGATCACGATCTTCATCGCCGTGACCATCATCGGGTTCGCGCGACACGGGTTCGGCTATCTTCGGCTGTTCTTCCCGCATGGCGCCCCGGCCTGGACCGCGATCATCCTGGTGCCGGTGGAACTGATCTCCTACTTCTCGCGGCCGGTCAGCCACTCGATGCGCCTGTTCGCGAACATGATGGCAGGCCACATCCTGCTGAAGGTCTTCGCAGGCTTCGTGCTGCTGCTCGGCGTCGCCGGCGTCGTGCCGCTGGCCGCACTCGTGGGCATCACCGCGCTGGAGTTCCTGGTGGCCACGCTACAAGCCTACATCTTTACCATCTTCGCGTGCGTCTACCTCCACGACGCACTGTATCTCCACTAGACCTTGGACCCGGACGCCACGAACGGGTCTACGCAATCAACGTAAAACTTGGGAGTTGACGAAATGGATGTCGAAGCTGCGCGCATGATCGGTGCCGGTCTGGCCACACTGGGCATGATCGGTGCTGGCCTGGGCCTGGGCAATGTCTGGTCGAGTTACTTCTCCGCGATCGCGCGGAACCCGGCCTCGAAGGACGAAATCGGCGCCAGCATCTGGATCGGCTTTGCCGTGACGGAAGCCATCGCGATCTTCGCGCTGGTCGTCGCGCTGCTCATCCTGTTCGGCTAAAGTGCTGCGCCTTGCGGCTGCGACTGCAGCGGATCTTGTCCCCTTGAAGACGGGGTCTCCGGCAGGACGCAGCCGCAAGAGGTTTTTCGTCCAACCGAAGCCATCTTCAGAGCGCCGAGATTGGACAGTTCGTTCGACGAGTAGCCTAGGGTGACCATCGCCGTGAACCCCACTGCCTCCCGCCTTTCCGTCCTTCGTCCGTTGGCACAGCGCGTCTGGGCGCGTTTCGGTGCCGCCGCGGCGGCCATGACGATGCTGGTCGCAGCGGCCCCCGTGCTAGCCGCCGAGCCGCAAGGCGGCCTGCCGCAAATCACCCAGACCGATACCTACGCCGGGCAGATCTTCTGGACGATCGTAACGTTCGGAATCCTCTACCTGGTGATGTCTCGGGTCGTGATCCCGCGGATCGGCAACGCTATGGAAGAACGGCAGGACAAGATCGACGACGATCTCACCCGGGCCGGGAAGCTGAAAAGCGAAGCGGAACAGGTGATCCAAGAGTACGAAGCCGCCTTGGCGACGGCTCGGAACGCGGCGCGCGAGACCCATCGCGAAGCCATAGAGGCCTGGAACGACAAAGCGGCCCAGCGCGAGCAGGCCTTCGCCGAAAAGCTCGGCAGTCAGACCAGCGAGGCGGAACAGCGCATCGCCGCCGCGAAGGCCGAGGCTTTGGCCAACCTCAAAGAGGTCGCCACCGAGATATCGGCGGCGGCGACGGTCAAGCTGGTGGGCAGCGCGCCCGGGGCTGCTGAGGTGAAGAAGGCCGTCGACGCCAGCATGACCGGCTCGGCGGGCGACGGAGGGCAGGCCTGATGCTCGGTAGCGAATACACCTGGATCACACTCGCCCTCTTCATCTTCTTCGCCCTGGTGTTCTGGAAGGGTTTGCGCCCGGTTCTGACGTCGCTGGACAAACGCGCAGACCGCATCCGCAAGGAGCTCGACGAGGCCCAGACCCTGCGCGAGGACGCCCAGAAGATGCTGGCCGAGTACAAGCGCAAGCAGCGCGACGCACTCAAGGAAGCCGAAGAGATCGTCGAGCACGCCAAGGCCGAAGCCGAGCGCCTGCGCAAGTCAGCCGAAGCAGACCTGGAAGCGTCGCTCAAGCGCCGCGAGGAACTGGCCATGGCCAAGATCGAGCAGGCGGAGCTGAACGCCATCAATGAGGTGCGCAACCAGGCGGTCGACGTCGCAGTCGCCGCGGCGGCCAAGTTGATCGCCCAGCAGGTCGACGACAAGAAAGCCGAAGAACTGACCTCTTCCGCCATCCAGGATGTCGCGAAACGGCTGAACTGACTCCGGCCCGCAACGGCTCTCCCGTCGAACAGCTTTTTAGGCAGCTTTTCAGGCAGACATGCGTCGTCTGCGGTATGGTTTGCGCCCCGGTCCCGATGGCCGGGGCGTTGTCTTTGTGGAAGGAACGAAAGGCATGGACGAGAACACGAGCGCGGTTGAAGCGCCTGCGGACGAGATCGGATTTGCGGACTTCCTGAAGGTCGATATCCGCGTCGGCCGCATTCTGCAGGCAGAGCCTTTTCCGGAGGCGCGCAAACCCGCAATCAAACTCTGGGTCGACTTCGGCGAGCCGATCGGTCTGCGCAAAACCTCGGCACAGATCACCAAGTACTACAAACCTGAGGAGCTGCCGGGTCGTCAGGTGCTGGCCGTCGTCAACTTTCCACCCAAGCAGATCGGCAAGTTCATAAGCGAGATCCTGGTGCTCGGCGTGCCCGACGCCGACGGCGAGGTCGTGATGCTGAGCCCCGACCGCGAGGTTCCCCTCGGCGGTCGAATGTATTGACGCCGAGGCGTCCCGGCCCCATCGCGCGCCGCGAACCGAAATCGTTATCTGGGCGCTATGGCACGGCGCATGGCAACGCGGCTTTCCGGACGCAGTCCGCGCGTGGTTTGCCGCGCCATCTCCGCGGCCAAGGCCGCGCTGCGCTCGTCCTCCGGCACCTCCTCGAACCCGAGACGCCGGTAGTAGGGTGCATTCCAAGGTACCTGACGAAAGGTGGTCAATAGCAGCCAGCGGCAACCGCGCCGCGCCGCGACCTCCGCCACGGCTTCGATCAGGCGCGCGCCGATCCGCCGCCCCGCAGCCTCCGGCAGGACGTTGAGCTCACCCAGATACAGATCCCCCGCCATGGGCGTGTAGAGCGCGAAACCGAGCAGTCTCTCGCGGGAATCGATCGCGACGAGGATTCCTTCTTCCGACGCCAGACCCTCGAACACCGCCAGCTCGGTAGGCGACATCCGCGCCACCTCCGGATAGGCGGACTCTCGGAACCGTTGGGCGGCGGCGGCCTCGATCTGGCGCAGCATCGGCAGTTCCTTCGGCCGCGGCGCGCGCAAGCGAAGCGGCAGTGCCAAGTGGTCTGCTGTTGAAGCCTTCACCATGCTGATGTCTTTCGGTAATCCAGAGCCGCTCACTCCGCCTTCGGCTGTTTGTCGAGATAGGCGTTCGAGCGCCGGACGGGACAGCAGACCGGCTCGAGCAGAAAACGTCAGAGGGCCTGTTCTCGCGCAGCCGCCTAGATCGGCAGCCAGAGTCGAGCACGCAGTCCGCCGAGTGGCGACTCGGCAAGCGTCAACTCACCACCGTGACTGCGCGCCACGTCTCGCGAGATACTCAGCCCCAGGCCGGTACCGCCGGTATCGGGATTGCGTGAGTCCTCCAATCGGACGAAGGGCTTGAAGACCTCCTCACGTTGCTCCTCCGGAATGCCGGGTCCGTCGTCGTCAACCAGGATCTCGACACCGCCGTGGCGCAGACCGACACGCAATGAAACAAGCTTCCCGTAGCGTGCGCCGTTGACGATGAGGTTGCTCAGGCAGCGCCTGAAGGCTTCGGGCTTCAGTGGCAGGGTAACCGGTTGCTCCATGTGCAAATCGACCGTAACACCCTCGCGTCGGGCATCGGCGACGACACGGTCGACCAGGTCGACAAGGAAGGTCAACTTCGTCTCCTCACCTCCTTCGCCGCGTGCAAAAGCAAGGTAGCCGTCGATCATCCGCTCCATCTGCTGCACGTCCTGCTTGAGACTGGCAATCTCCGGCGCATCGCGCAGCATGGCCAGTTCCAGCTTCATACGGGTCAAGGGCGTTCGCAGGTCGTGACTGACGCCGGCAAGCATCGTCGTACGCTGCTGAATCTGCCGCTTGATCCGCTCGCGCATCTGGATGAAGGCCGCCGCCGCCTGACGCACCTCGTCAGCCCCTTCAGGCGTGAAGTCCGGCAGGTCGCGGCCCTTGCCGAAGCTGTCGGCCGCTTGAGCCAGGCGGGTGATCGCGCGAACCTGGATGCGCATGACCAGGAACGCGACAACGAAGAGCACGATCGACGACCCGACCATCCACATCAGGAAGATGTAGGTGGTGACACTGAACAGCCGCTTGCGGCTGACCTCCAGGTTCAGAAGGCTATCGCCCAGATTGACCTGGATGAGCACATCCTTGGGCAGACTGACCGTGTCGATGGCGAAACGCGGCCCAAGACGCTCCATCAAGGCCGTTTCCAGGCGTTCGTGCAGAATGGAGCCGAAACGCGGTTCCACGGAGACGCCCAACTCGCCGCCAGGGATCACCTCCGCGCTCAGCCAGAAGATACGCTGGCTGAGCGCCAGCGCTTGCTCCTCGGGTATCTCGGGAGATCCCAACAGACGGACCATCATCTCGACATCTCCAGCCAAACCCTGGGCCAAACGCCAGGTGGTGGTGTCGTAGTGCCGGTCGTAGAACACCCAGGCAGAGATCACCTGCAGCAACACCAGGGGCAGCAGGAGGATCAACACGGAGCGGCCGAGGAAACCGCGCGGCAGCAGCCGTTTCAGAGGCGGCAGCCGTTCCGGGCGGCCCAAGGAGATGCTGAGGTCTTCCAGGCGCCTCGGCCGTTCGAAGCTCTCTTCGTAAGTGCTCATTGACGTCACCTTGCCGTGCGGCGCTGTCCTGTCAGGTCACCATTCAGTCGCTCACCAGAGCGTAGCCCACGCCCCGCACCGTCTGGAGGTAGCGCGGATACTTGGGATCGACCTCGATCTTCCGGCGCAGGCGCGTCACCTGCACGTCGATGGTCCGGGCGTTGCCGACTTCCGGACTGGCCTCGCTCAATTCCTCGCGGCTGACCGGCACGCCGATGCGGTTGGCCAGGGCCTTGAGCAGCTGCTGCTCGGCGATCGAGAGCCGCACAAAGGCGTCGCCCCGACGCAGCTCTTCTCGGTCCAGATCGAAGCTGAAGGCCCCGAAGTGAACCCGCCGCGGCATTCGCTCCTGCGCGTCGGCCGCCCGCCGCAGAACGGCATTGATCCGCAGCACAAGCTCGCGCGGCTCGAAGGGCTTGGAGAGATAATCGTCCGCTCCACTCTCGAAGCCTTCGATACGGTTTTCGACCTCGTCCATGGCGGTCAGCATCAGTACAGGTACGCGCTGTTCCTCGCGGAGCGCCCGCAGCAAGTCCAGTCCGCTCTCTCCGGGCATCATGATGTCGAGCACAAGAAGGTCGAAAGCCAGGGAGCGCAGGAAATCGCGCGCCTCGCCGGCATCTGCGGCGGTGGTGACACGAAAGCCCTGTTCGGCCAGATAGCGCTGCAACAGCTCGCGTAGCCGCGTGTCGTCGTCAACGACCAGAATATGAGTGGGGTCGTCCATGGATCCCAGTATAGGCCGCTGCGGTCTCTCAACCTAGCGCCGCTCGGGCGCTCGGCGGGGTTGGGCGGTGCTGAACGTCTACAGCCTTAGGAAAAGGGCGACCTCAAGCCCGCTCCGGCCCGCTCGGCTCGGCTTCGAACCTGGTGCGGTCCTGCGAGTCGATCAAGCCGCGCATCACCGTACGAAAGCCGGCCACCGCCTCCGCACCGGCATCGCGGTAGGCCCGCGCAACCCGCTGCTTTTGAACCTCCGTCAGCTTGCGTTCCAGCTCCCGGCCCGTCTCGGTCAATTCCAGAAGACGCTGACGGCGGTCGGCGGTTCCACGGGTCTGCTTGACGAAGCCTTCGCGCACCAACTGGCCCAGCACCCGCGACAGCGACTGCTTGGTGATCTGCAGGATGGACAAGAGCTTGTTGACCGGCATGCCGGGATGACGGCCGACAAAATAAATCACGCGGTGGTGCGCCCGCCCGAACCCGTAGTCGTCGAGAATGCGGTCTGCATCGCCGGTGAAGTCGCGATAGGCGAAGAACAGCAGTTCGATCGCCTGGCGTAGCTCGTCCTCACGCAGGAACAGAGGATTCGCAGTTTTTACGTCAGCCATGTTGACATATCTGGGTCAGCTCGTTACGTTTGCACCATCAGACGGGACAGAAAGTAACAAAGTAGGGTTTTTCGAGGTAACGATCCTCCAAATGCTCGCTTGTCACCCCAAACCCGTCGGCACGACACCTGACTGTTCTGCCCGAGAGCTCGAATGTGAGCCTTCGACCGACGGTCAGGCAAACAGAAGACAAAGGCTTATAGGGCCGGAGGACCCGTCTTTCCATGCTTCCCTTCGACGACCGCGACGGCTTCATCTGGATGGATGGGGACCTGATTCCCTGGCGTGACGCGACGCTGCACAGCCTGTCCCACGGATTGCACTACGGCTCTTGCGTGTTCGAGGGCGAACGTGCCTACGGCGGCGAGGTCTTCGCCATGACCGAGCATCATGAACGCCTGAAGGCCTCGGCGGAGCTGATGGACTTCGAGATCCCCTACAGCGTCGAGGAGATCGATGCGGCGACCCGCAAGGTACTGGAGGTGAATGACATCGGCGACGGCTACGTCCGTCCGGTCGCCTGGCGCGGCAGTGAGATGATGGGGGTCTCGGCCCAGAAGAACAGGATCCACTTGGTGATCGCCGCCTGGGATTGGCCTGCGTACTTTTCACCCGATGCCCGGATGCAGGGCATCCGCATGACGTTCGGCAAGTACCGCCGCCCCGACCCCGTAACTGCTCCGGTGCACGCAAAAGCCGCCGGTCTCTACATGATCTGCACGCTCTGCAAGCACGACGCTGAGAAGCGCGGCTACAACGACGCGCTGATGCTCGACTGGCGTGGCCAGATCGCCGAGGCGACGGGCGCCAACGTCTTCCTGGTACAAGAGGGCCGGCTGCACACGCCGACTCCAGATTGCTTCCTCGACGGCATTACCCGCCGCACCGTGATCGGCTTGGCCAAGGATCTGGGCTACGAGGTGATCGAGCGGTCGATCCTGCCCGAAGAGCTCGACAAGACCGACGAGGTCTTTATCACCGGTACGGCCGTGGAGGTTACGCCGGTGGCCGAGATCGACGACCGAAAGTTCAAAGTCGGGGAGATTACACGGTCGCTCGTGACGGCCTACGATAACCTGGTCAACCGCCGTGACGGCCGCACGGCACACGCCTCTATCGCCGCCGCCGAGTAGTCGCTGCGGCACCTGACCCGGGCTGCAGGCCGCAGGGAGATGCGTTAGGGTTCCGGTCTCTATCGTAGAGTTAACCGCCGCCGGCATGACCGACGCCTTGACTGCAGACCCGGCCGTGATTGGCGACCTGTTGCGTGGACTGCGCAACGGGCTGCCGATCGCGCCGGAGGCTTATCCGCTGCCGGGACCGCTGCATGCCTGTTTACGGAAAAAAGGCCGGCGTCTCGCCGAGCTCTGGATCGAGACCGGCAGCTTGGCCGGCGCCTTCGCGGAGATTCTGGCCTGGCCCGAGGCGGCCGAAGCCGACGCGCTCACGCTCTGTCTCACCTATGACTGGCGGACGGTCCCGCCTGAGCGTTTCGCAAAGGTCTTCGCCCAGGCGGCGCGCGGGCGGCTCGGTATCGCCGTCACCCAGAACGGACGCGAGCGCCGCCTGGCGCCGATCGAGGCCATTGCCAGCAACCGCAGTTTCGCGCGCTGGCTGAAACGGGAGCAGACGACAGCCGGCCCCTCGCCCTTGGACAGTCAGACAGCGGAGAACGACCTTCGCTGCTTCGCCGCACGGCAGCTTCATCTCGCTCCCGTCTCATCACCGCTCTGCACCGACCTCTCCTACGGCGCGCCGCCGGTACCGCCCGAGACCTTCGATCGGATCGAACTGGACCGTCTGATCGCCGGCATGACGGACTGGATGGCGGCCAATCTGCGTGACGACGGCCACCTGACCTACAAGTACTGGCCCAGTCGCGGGCAGGAGTCCGAGGCCGATAATCCCATCCGGCGCTTCATGGGTACGCTGGCGCTGATCCGGACAGCCGAGGTGCAGGAGGATCCTGTACTGATGGCACGCGCGGCCGATAACCTGCAGTTCAACCTCGACCGCTTCTATCGTTCGGAGAACGGCCTGGGCCTGATCGACTGGCAGGGCCAGGTGAAGCTCGGTGCCGTCGCTTTGGCCGCGCTGGCGATCCTGCTGCATCCCGACCGCGCCCGCTGGAGGAAACCCTATCGCCGTCTCTCGGTGACCGTGGATTCCTTGCAAGGGTTCGACGGTGCCTTCCGCAGCTTCCTGTTGCCCGCCGAGCGCAACGACAATCAGAACTTCTACCCCGGGGAAGCGCTGCTGTTCTGGGCCAACAGGTTGCAGGCCGATCCTGCGGAGGGATTGCAGGCACGCTTCCTATCCAGCTTCACGCACTATCGCGCCTGGCATCGCAAAGCGCGCAACCCGGCCTTCGTACCCTGGCACAGTCAGGCCTATGCGCTGGCCTTCGCCGTGCTGAAGCAACCCGACCTGCGGGACTTCGTGCTGGAGATGAACGATTGGCTACTCCCCCTGCAGCAGTGGGGGCAGCCTTTGACGCCCTGCTTCTGGGGTCGTTTCTACGATCCCGAACGCCCCGACTACGGCCCGCCCCACGCCAGCTCCACCGGCGTCTACGTCGAGGGCCTGGCCGCGGCCCTGGCCCTTGCGATCGAAGCGGGGGAGACAGTCCGCGCCGCGCGCTACGAGCGAGCGATATGGCGAGCTGCCCGCAACTTGCGGCAATTGCAATTCAAGGGCCCGATCGACGCCTTCTACATCCGGCGGCGCAGCAAGGTGTTCGGCGGGCTGCGAACCGAAACCTATAACAACGAGATTCGCGTGGATAACGTCCAGCATGGCCTGATGGGTCTGCTGGCAGCGCGCAGTTTGTTGCGTCAACCGAACCTTCAGGCTGCCGAAAACGCCTGCCCAGGCGGATAGACATAGTGGCCGCGCCCCGCAGCAGGCTCGATGTCGAAGATTAGGTGGATGCGCGGACGCTGGGAGAGGTTGGCGGCTTCGTGCATCTGCTTGTTATCGAAGACCCAGAGCTCGCCCTCTCGCAGCAACGCCATCTGCCCCCCGGACATCAGGGAGCTGCCTCTGTCGCTGTCTAGGACCAGATGGTATCGATCTCGAATACGATAATATGACCCGTGATCGACGTGAGGATAGACACGTCCCATCGGCTGCAGCTTGACCAAGGCGACTCGCCCCAGCTTGCCCTCTTCCAAGGCTGCAAAGGCCTCGCAGAAGCCCAAGGTGTTGGGGAAGCGCTTCGCCAGCCTGGTGCGTCGTGTGCGCTGTACGTCGTTTCCGCTCTGCCCTTCGGGAAAGGGTTTCGCCGCTGCCCGCAGATAAACGCTCTCAGTCTCCCGCTGACAGGTGACTTTAGCCTGGCGATTGGTGTTCCAACGCCACAGCTCCGGCTGCGCCTGGATTTCGTGCAGTAGCGGGGCCGTCTGAATGCCGGCCGCCAGTCTTTTCAAGTAGGTCATCGCGCCGCTCTCCATCCACCGACGCGCGAGGAGCAACACTGTATCAACGGTCGTATCCGCGATGGCCGTTGGAGTGTGTGCCAGAAACCGGCTCGGCCAAACGATCGCGCAAAGTCCATCCCCTGGTAGCTTCGCCAGCTTTTGCAGCGGGAGAGTCGGACGGAGAGACCGGCTCGCCGAGCAACCGCATCGGCGCCGCGAAGAGAGCAAGCGACGCAAGATTGAGACTCGCCGGCCTCTCAAGGCGACGCGTCGAGTCAATACGACGCCTTAGGCTGCTCTGATCGACATCGCCCGCAGTCCCAGCCCGCTGCGGGGCGTCGCCGTCCAACATGGTCCGGTATGATGGTTCTGCAGTCATACGAGAGGCTCCTGTTCTACCTGAAGAAGTGCCAGCCCAAGGACACGACACCACATCGATAGTTCGACAACGGACCGTGCCCGGTCTCTATTCCCGAACCTCTGCGACGGTGATCAGAGGCTCGCAAACCCATAGCCGCAGGCCCGAAGCTCAACCGCTGTCGCAAAGCGGCTCCGCCTGCAACAGGCCATGGCCGAAGATCGGATCGTAACCGGCCTGGCCCAGATCGCGCGCCTGCCCTTCGAGAAGCTGCTTTAGCTCCGGAACCGACGGGCGGCCGGCTTGCGCGGAGAGGTCCGCTGCAGCCGCCGCGACGAAGGTGGCCGCATAGGACGTGCCGCTGCGCGTTGCGCCGCCGTAGGCCGTCGGCGCCCAAACGTCGACACCAGGGGCCGCGAGCGAGAGATAGTCGCCGCGGTTGGCACTTCGAAACGGCCGCAGGTCGCGATCTACAGCGGTTACGGCTAAAGCCGTAGGATAGGCGGCAGGAAAAGCGGGAGCTGCAGTCGGCCCTTCGTTACCGGCAGCCGCCACCACCAGGGTGCCGCGACTTGCCAGCGCGGAAACCGCCCGCTCCACCAGACCGTTGGCAGGGCCGGCCAAACTCATGTTGATGACAGGCAGATCCAGCCCGGCCAACCAGTCGAGCGCCTGCAAGATATCGGTTGTGTTGGCCAGCGGCCTGCCGCGACCGTCCCGATGGAAAACGTCTGCAGCATACAGCGTGGCCTCCGGCAAAAGGCCTGGCGCTTCGCTGTCGGCCGCACCGACCAGCAGTCCGGCGATCGCCGTGCCATGGTCGGAAAAGGAAGGCGGCAATCGCTTCATGTTGAAGCGGCGCGTGCGGATGTTCTGGCCCTGCAGCGAGGGCGCACTGGTGGCAATGGCGGTATCGACCATGCCCAGCGCGATACCGCTTCCGCAGCCCGCAGCCCCGGCAGGCAACCAGCCGACCAGAGTCTGCTGGTCGCACGCCGGACCATCGCAGTCGACGCCGGCCAAGCCATAAACACTGTTCGCGGCCAAGTCCGTCGCACCCAGCCCTGCCAGGGCGGCTTGCGCTTCCGCCAAAGAGACAGCCCCCAGAGCAAAGCCGGTAACGGAGAGCCCGAGGTTCCCGTAAGTCGTCGAGAGGTTGGGCGTAAGACCGAGCTGAACAGCCGCCGCAATCAGCTCTGGTGTGGCATCCAACGCCAGCAGGTCGTCGACATCGGCGTTACCGCCATCGCCGCTTTGAGGAGCCGCGGGAGGTGTTTCCTCATCTTCCTCCTCGTCTTCGTCTTCGTCTTCGTCTTCGTCGTCATCATCATCATCATCATCATCATCATCATCATCATCGTCATCGTCGTCATCGGCGTCGTCGTCGTTATCGGCGTCGTCATCCCCATCGTCGTCGCCGTCATCACCATCGCCGTCACCATCGCCATCACCGTCGCCGTCACCGTCGCCGTCACCATCGCCGTCACCATCGCCGTCACCATCGCCGTCACCATCGCCGTCGCCGTCGCCGTCACCATCGCCGTCGCCGTCACCATCGCCGTCGCCGTCACCATCGCCGTCGCCGTCACCGTCACCGTCACCGTCACCATCGCCGTCACCGTCGCCATCGCCGTCACCGTCGCCATCGGCAAAGGCAGGCGCAGGCGAGAGCAGCAGTGAAGGCACGCCCAACAAGGCAACGGGCTGGAAGAGGATGACAGTGAGGAGGCAAACGCCGGTCAACAAACGCCGCCGACGTCCGCGAGGCTTCGATATCGTAACTTCAGCGGCCAACAACGTTGTGGCGTCCTGACGATCGAAACGGCATTCGGGCAGTGACATGGCGGCATATCCCTTCGTGTGGTGCGACGGGTAACAACGAACGACCTGACCTCTTTAGTCCCCACAGTTTTTGCAACCCGGAAGACAGATCAATCCCGACGCAAATCGAGCGGCCTGTTCATGCCAAGTAGATACTTGGGAATAGATCCGCCCTCTGGCACGTTGTTCGGGCAAAACCACCAAATCGGGTGCAAGAGCCGTGAAGCGAGAGCAAGAGATAAAAAAGGATCTTATCGCACTGCTGCCGCGCTTGCGGCGCTTTGCAATGACCCTGACAGGCAGCCAGGATGAGGCGGACGATGTGGTTCAGGCCGCTTGCGAGCGCGCGCTTAAGCGCCTGCATCAGTGGCAGGAAGGCACCCGGCTCGACTCCTGGATGTTCCGGATCGTCCAAACGGTCTGGATCGACCGCTGCCGGGCCGAAAAACTGCGGCGGCCGGTCGGCGATCTCGACAGTGTGGCCAGCGTCGCCGGCGAAGACGGTCGCTCCGTTGCGGAATCGCGGATCGAGCTGGCGCGCGTGCGCAAGCTGATCTCCCGCTTGCCCGAAGAACAGCGTGCCGTGTTGTCCTTGGTTTCCATCGATGGCTGCAGCTACCGCCAAGCTGCGGAGTCCCTGAACATTCCGATCGGTACGGTCATGAGTCGGCTGGCGCGAGCGCGGCGGGCCTTGGCCGAGGCTTTAAAGGGCCCCAACAACAGTCCCTGGGGCGAGGTTGCAGGAGGTTAGGCATGACGGATACAGGCCAACTGCTGAGCGACGAGCGACTGGTCGCCTACGCCGACGGCGAACTGCCGGAGGCCGAAGCGCTGGATCTGGAAGAGGCTCTCTTGCGCGATCCATCTGCCATGGAGCGCCTACGCGCGCTCGTGGAGTCCGGAGAGATGGCGCGCCTCGCCTTCGCCGAGATCGTCGAGGAACCGGTGCCGGAACGGCTGCGTACGGCCATCATGGAGGCACCGACCATCACCTCACCGGAAGAGGACGCGAGCCCCGCGGACAATGTGGTGCGTTTGCCTCAGCGTCCGGCCAGCAGGCGATCGACCTGGCAGCCCGTCGCATTGGCGGCTTCCCTGGCCGTCGCCGTCGCAGCCGGCATCTTCACCTGGCTGCCGGGCGGCGAGAGCGACGATGGTCTATCCCCGCAACTGGCCGCCGCGCTGTCGCAAACGCCGAGCTACGAACCGGTACAGCTGGCCGAAGGCGACCTCACGGTCCTGGGGAGCTTTCGCAGTCAGGACGACCGCTTCTGCCGCGAGTACGAGCAGTTGTCCGGCAACAACGGCGAGCGCGGGCTCGCCTGCCGCGCGACGCCGGACAGCGACTGGCAGTTGGTGGCGAGCAGCCCTATTCCGCCAGTCGAACCGGCGCAAGACGGCACTTTCCGCCCTGCCGGAACCGAGGACAACGATCCCGTTTCCGCTGCCGTCGAGCGGTTGCAGGCCGGCTCCCTCCTCACTGCCGAAGAGGAGCGGCAGGCACTCGGTTTCTAACGGAGAGGGGCGGCGCCGGCCGAAGGCCGTCCTGCGGCGCTATTCGGCAGCGTCGTCGTCCCGACGCCAGCGCGCGGCCGCCTCGTCGTCGCTGCTGCGCGCCTCCACCCAACTGGTGTCACCGCTGCAAGTCTCTTCAATCTTCCAGAAGGGCGCCTTGGTCTTCAACCAATCGATCAGGAAGTGGCATGCTTCGAACGCGGCCTCTCGGTGGGGGCTGGCACAGGCCACGAGCACGATCTGCTCGCCCGGCTCCATCCGGCCATAGCGATGGACGATCAGCGACGCTTCCAGCGGCCAGCGGGCCTGGGCCTCGGCTTCGATCCGCTCCAGCATGCGTTCGGTCATACCGGGGTAGTGCTCCAGCGTCATGGCGGCCAGGTCCGGCGTCTCCGCCATGTCGCGCACCAGGCCGACGAAGGAGGTCAGCCCGCCAACCCGCCGATTGCCGGCGGTCAGCGCCTTCAACTCGGCACCGAGATCGAAATCCTCACGCTGCACCCTGACGGTCATGGCAAGCTCCTCATCCACCGGTAACCGGCGGAAAAAGCGCGACTTCGTCGCCGGGCTTCACCGGATCGCCGGGTCGCGCATACTCCTGGTTGACCGCGACCCGGATCGCAGTGCGGTCGGCCAACGCCTCGGCAAAGCCGCCGCCGCGGCCTTCCAGCCAGCTTAGCAGCTCGCCGACGGTGGCAACCTCGGCCGGCGGCTGCACCTCCTCCTCGGCACAGCCGGTCTTCTGCTTGAGCCAAGCAAAGTAAAGCAGTTTGACAGGTGCGCTCACGGGGTAACCTCGCTGAAGGGCAGAAACTCGACGATTGCGCCGGGCTCCAGCCTGGTCAAGTCCTCCGGCAGCTCGACCAGCCCGTCGGCCTCGACCAGCGACGAAAGAATACCGGCCCCGTCGCGCGGAAACTTGCGGGCTACCAGCCGCCCGTCGCTGCCCAACGAAAGACGGGCACGCACCCACTCTCGGCGGTCTTTCTTCTTCTTGTGATCGAAGTCCGCCGTGACGGCAAAGCGGTGCGGCGGTTCCACGCGCCCACCCATCAGGCGCAGAATCATTGGCCGGACCACCGCCAGGAAGGTCACCATCGAGGCCACCGGGTTGCCTGGAAGGCCGACGAAGGGCGTAAGATCCACCTGGCCGAGCGCGATCGGCCGGCCGGGTTTGATCGCCAGCTTCCAGGCGTGCAGCTGGCCCTGCGCTTCGACGGCCGCCTTGACGTGATCTTCCTCGCCGGTGGAAACACCGCCGGAGGTCAGAAGCAGATCATGATCGGCGGCGGCTTCGCCCAGCGCAGCGATCACACTCTCACGATCATCAGGCAAGATGCCGAGATCGGAGACCCGGCAACCGAGCCCCTGAAGCAGGGCACCGACAGTGTAGCGGTTGGAATCGTAGATGCAGCCAGGCTTCGGGGCTTGCCCCGGCTCCTGCAATTCGTCGCCGGTCGAAAACAGCGCGACGCGAAGCCGTTGCGCTACCTGAAGGTCGGTGCGCCCGGCCGCCGCCGCGAGACCGACGTCTTGCGGCCTCAGCCGCTGTCCGGAGCGCAATACCGTTTCGCCTGCCGTAACGTCTTCTCCGGCAAGGCGCCGGTTGCTGCCCTGCTTGATACCGGGGCGGATCACCACGGTATCGCCCTCAAGACTGCAGTCCTCCTGCATCATCACGGTGTCCGGCCCGTCGGGCATCAAGGCGCCGGTGAAGATGCGAATTGCCTCCCCGCGACCAGCCGGCCGGCCCAGCGGATGCCCCGCGGCCGCGCGGCCCGTGATCGGCAGACGGGTGTCCGCTTGAGACTCCAGATCGGCGAAGTGTACGGCATAGCCGTCGACGGCGGAGTTGTTCTCTGCCGGAACCGAGACGGCGGCCACGACGTCCTCACGCAGCACCCGGCCCAAGGTCTCGATCAAAGCCACGCGCTCGACCTCGCTGACCGTGCCGATGCGTGCCTCCAACAAGGCCAGCGCCTCATCCAAGCGCATCAGGCGCCCGCCATGGGCGAAGCAATCGTCGCTGAGCTGCGCCATCAGGCCACTCCCTGGCGGCGCGCGGCGCCCAAGCCGCAGTGACGCACCACGAAGTCGGCGATGGCTTCAATGTCGTTGAGATCGAGCAAGGGCTGATCGATCTCCGGCACCGGCCCGTCACTTGCCACCGCGACGATGTTTGGGTCCTCGACAGCCAGCAGCGGCTTGCCGACGCCGCGGCGAAAGACCTCGATCTTCTCGTGACCCTCCTTCTTGAAGCCCTCGATGATCAACAGGTCGACCTCGGTCATATGCGGGATCAAGTCCTCCGCAGTGGGTTCCGGCGCACCGCGGTGCTCGTGCATCAGCGCCCAGCGATTGGCGGAGGTGACCATCACCTCGGTCGCTCCGGCCTCGCGGTGCTCGTAGGAATCCTTGCCCGGCTTGTCGACGTCGAAGGCGTGATGTGCGTGCTTCATGGTCGAGACGCGATAGCCGCGCGCAACCAGGGCAGGAATCAGCCGACAGACCAAGGTGGTCTTGCCGCTACCGCTCCAGCCCGCCAAGCCGATGATCTTCATTTCGGGTCTTCCCGCCCGTCGTTGCGCATGCCCTTAGCCCATCCTTTAGGGATGCTAAATGCTTGAGCAATGTAGGAATACCCCGAGACCGCACAAGTCAACCTGACGGGCTCTAGGGGTAAGGACTGCTGGAAAGCTCCCCAGGTCATGCAGACCGCAACGGCGTGCGGCGCGGTCACCCCGTTTGCATGTGTTTCAGGCCACGGACCAGATAGTCCCAACCGGTGATCAAGGTCAGACCCGCTGCGATCCACAGCAACGCCTCGGCCCCGAAGCGAAACCCGGGCGTCAGAATAGGCGCCAGGATCAAGAGCGAGAGGGCCGCAAGCTGCGCCGCGGTCTTCCACTTGGCCAGCTTGCTGACCGGCATCGGTACGCTCAGCTCGGCCAGATATTCGCGCAAGCCGGAGACCAGGATTTCGCGGCAGAGGATGACAATGGCCGCCACCACGGCCCAGCCGGATATGGCGCCGTTGGCGACCAGCATCACCACCACAGCCGCGACAAGCAGCTTGTCCGCGATGGGATCGAGGAAGCGACCGAGCGGCGAAACCTCGCCGCGGGCACGCGCCAGCTTACCATCCAACCAGTCCGTGAAAGCGGCCGCCCCGAAAAGGCCGAACGCCACCCAGCGCGCGACCGCCGCATCCAGATACAGCAACGCCACTACAGCCGGAATCGCGACGATCCGCGCCAGTGTCAGAAGGTTGGGCAAAGTCGTCAGCATGCTCGTCTACACCCCCGAGTCGTCCTTCTAACATAGAGCGCCGAGGGTTACAGAGGCACGACGTTAGCTTCGGTCCTTCCGATCACAACCACTTGGCAGCGACAGCCGAAAGGACCGCAGCGACCGCCAGGACACGAAGCGCGGTTTGGTAGTCAGCGACCGAAACCAACACCGCAAAGGCAATGGGCCCGAGCAAGAACCCGCCGAAGATCCCGATGGCAACCACGTTCTGGACTTCTGCCACGCGATCCTCGGGAGCGGCTTCAGCAGCCTCGGCCAGCAGTACGCCGTTCCAACTGCCCACCACGAAGCCCGCGGCCACGACGATCGGAACGATCGCCAAGATCGTCCCCCCAGCGGTCAGCAACGCAAGGAGCACGACAGCCCCCGCGGAGGCAACGCCTAGGATCGGCAACAGGCGTGCCCGAAGACTCTGCCGATCCCCAAGCCAGCCGGACAAGATCCGCCCCGGAATGCTCGCTGCCTGGAACGCCGCGTAGAGGCCGCCGGCGAAGATGAGCGAGAGGTCGAGCTCTGTTACGAGATAGGTGACGAGAAAGGCGTTCAAACTGCCCTGCACAAAGGCGAGCAGCGCCCCGACGGCGATCAGCCGGCGAAGAGCGCCGAGCCGGAGCAAGGCCGAAAAGACCTGCCAATCCAGCCCGCGCGAAGAGGTATTAGGCCGGCGTTGGTTGCCGACAGCGCGACCGCCCGGAGGCACCGAAAGCGCCACGAACACCAGGGCAACGACGCCAAGCGTGGCGGCGGTGAGCAGCGCCACCTGCCAGGTGAAGGCCGCCGCCAGAAAGGGCAACCCCAGTCCTGCGAGCAAAGCGCCAAAAGGCACGCCAGCCTGCTTGACGGAAAAAGCGAGCCTCCGCCGTCGCTGCGGCACCGACCCGTGAAGCAGCAGGCCGCTTGCCGGGGCATTCGTGCCGAACCCCAGACCGACCATCAGGCCGGCGGCGAGCATCAGCCACCACTGCTGGCTCAGCAGCAGCAGCAAACCTGCCGCAGAAACCAGACATCCGATCTGCAGTGCCCGCTCCGGCCCGGCCCGGCGTACCAGTCCAGCACCACAGAGGTAGAAGAGAATGGCGCCGGCCGCGGCCGCCGAGGCGTAGTAGCCGACATAGGAGGCCGGAACGCCGGCACTGGCGGTGATCGTCGGCCCCAGGACCGGTACCGCCATGTCCATCACGCTGGTCGCGACCTGCACGGACAGCGCAATGGACAGAGGGCGGCGCCAGTCGACGCTATGCCTGGCGCCGGCGCTTCGCATCGGCCGCGAGAGGCTTAGGCTGGCGCCTAGATCCTGTAGACACGCGATCCACTGGAGTAAGCGATCATCATCACCGCAGTCTCGGAACCTAGATTCCGGGTCTGATGCACGACCCCGGCCGGGATGAGGACAGTGTCGCCGGCTGCAAGCTCGATCCAGGCATCGCCCTTCCGCTGGAGAATGGCCCCCGAGAGCACATGGATCGCCTCCGTACAGTTCGGATGATGGTGCGCCTCCGAGGTCACGGCAGGATCGATCGTCATCTTGGCCAGACTGACGCCTGCGTCGGGTTCGATCGCATCCTCCATCAGCCAGCTCATCGTGACGCCAGACGACGTCGAGGCGCCTGACTTCGCTTTGGCGGACATTCGCTCTCTCCCTGAAAACCGCACATCGAAAGGTATCTGACGGCAACTGTCAGGTCGATGTGCCTGCCGAACAGTGCGGCCCTCAAGGCGCGCCATGAAAGTGGTCGTAGACCTTCTTGGCAACGGCTTTGCTGATGCCCTCCACCGCCTCGAGGTCGACCAGGCCGGCCCGTTGGACGGCGCGGGCCGAACCGAAGTGCAGCAGCAACGCCTTCTTGCGTTTGGCGCCGATGCCGGGCACGCCGTCGAGCGCCGACGTCAGGCGAGTCTTGCTCCGACCGGCCCTGTGGGTCCCGATGGCGAAGCGGTGCGCCTCGTCGCGGAGGCGCTGGATGAAGTAGAGCACGGGATCCCGAGGCTGCAGCAGAATCGGCGCCCGCTCCGGCAGGAAGATGCGTTCGCGCCCGGCGTCGCGGTCGGGCCCCTTGGCGACGCCGGCGACTGCCATGTCCTCGATGCCCAGATCGGCGAAGACCTCCAGCGCCACGTTAAGCTGGCCGCGTCCGCCGTCGATCAGCACGACATCCGGCCACTGCCCCTGACTGCGGTCGGGATCTTCCTTGAGGGCGCGGGAGAAGCGCCGGGTCAGTACCTCGCGCATCATGGCGTAGTCGTCGCCAGGGGCGACTTTCTGCTTGATCGCGAACTTGCGATAGGCCGTCTTGCGAAAGCCCTCGGGTCCGGCGACGATCATCGCACCATAGGCGTCGCTGCCACCGATATGGCTGTTGTCGTAGACCTCGACCCGCTCGGGCGCCGTGTCGGAACCGAGTAGTTCCCCCAAACCAGCCAGCAACCGGCGCTGCGCCGAGCTCTCGGCCAGGCGACGCGCGAGCTCCTCGCGCGCATTGTAGAGTGCCTGATCGATCAGCTTGCGCTTGGCGCCACGCTGCGGCACCGCCAGTTCGACCTTGCGCTCGGCCTTCTGACTCAAGGCGTCGGCGATCAAGCTTTGCTCGATCAGCGGATGGCTCAGCAACACTTGCCGCGGCACCGGCTTGTTGTCGTAGAACTGGGCGACGAAGGCGGCCAGCACCTCGTCCGAGCCCAGCTGCTTGTCATGACTGGGGAAATAGGCCCGGTTGCCGTAGTTGCGCCCGGCACGGAAGAAGAAGACCTGAACGCAGGTCTGCCCCGCCTGCTGATGCGCGACAATCACGTCGGCGTCCTCGACGCCCTCGACGTTGATATCCTGGTGCGACTGAATGTGCGCCAGTGCCCGAATGCGGTCGCGGTAGCGGGCGGCCGCTTCGTAATCCAGCCGCGCCGCCGCAGCCTGCATTTGCTCGGCGAGGTCCTGCTGCACACTGCTGGACTTGCCAGAAAGGAAGTCCAGGGCATCGCCGACCAAAGCGGCATAGCCGGCCTGATCGACGCGGCCGACGCAGGGAGCCGAGCACCGCTTGATTTGATAGAGCAGGCAAGGCCGGGTGCGCTGACTGAACACGGCGTCCGAGCAGGAGCGCAGCAGAAAAGCCTTCTCCAAGGCCGTTACTGTGCGGTTCACCGCACCAGCCGACGCAAAGGGGCCGAAGTAGCGGCCTTCGCGATCATGACTGCCTCGATGTTTGACGATCTGCGGGTAGTCGTGTGCGCCAGCGATCAGGATGTAGGGGAAGGACTTGTCGTCACGCAGCAACACGTTGTAGCGCGGCATGAGGCGCTTGATCAGATTCGATTCCAGCAGCAGCGCCTCGACCTCTGTGTGAGTCGCGGTCACCTCAAGCGCCACCGTCTCGGCGACCATGCGCTGCAGTCGGCGCGGCAACTTGGAGAGCTGGGTATAGGCAGTCACCCGCCGCTTCAGACTCCGCGCCTTGCCGACGTAGAGAGCATCGCCCCGGGCGTTGAGCATGCGGTAGACGCCGGGACCCGACGGCAGCGTTTTGACCGCACGCGATAGGATCTCGACACCCTCGGCCAAGCCGCCTTCGAGTCTTTCGACCGAAGGCTCGTTCAACCCTACGTAGTCGCCGGCCTCCTCCTTCAGGCCCGGCAGGCCCGGCGAGGCGGGCGCTTCCCGATAGGCAGCCGGCTCCTGCGGCGCGCGCTTGCCGCCAAGAGTGGGGTCCTTCGTAACCGGCTTTCGAGGGCTCTGACGCATTGGTTTACAAATCGTTAACGGCGCGAAAAAACATCCTACCCAAAAGAGGCATCAAAGGGCCCTCCAAGGTCATGAATCATTACCAAAACACCAAATAAGTTGGTCTGGAGCGCTTGACAAAAAGGCGAACCTGGTGCGCTTGCACGGCTTTTCCGAGCTGTCCACTGTCTCTGTGGATAAGTCTGTTGGAAAAGGCAAGGGCCGAGGTGTCGACGGTAGAGATTCTGCGGGGTTCTATAGTTTGCCTATTTTTTGGGCATGCACTTAGTGCATTGATTTCACTGCATTCTCTGTCAGTCAACTGTTAGAAAAACGTCATGAACATGACCCCATCCGTTTCGAGGGTTGGCCGTGACCGAACGAGGACGCCTGTGAACAATTCGAGCGACCAGCCACCCGCGTGCAGCTCAACGCCTGTCTGAAAAGCGCTGTGAGCTCGGTATGTTAGGCGTCTTAACGAATAGCCGGCATTTACTAAGAGATCTAAGACTCTTGCGCCGGCATCCGCCGTCTCTTCAAGGCGATTCCGATGCCGTTCGCGGCGCGATCCAGGTCCAATTTGCGGATGCTTACACGGGCCGAAAAAATGCGCCGGTCTTCAAGGCAGGCGGAGAGAATTCGGTCGGCAAGCGTTTCCAACAGATGCGCATCGTTCTCGGCGCAGACCTGCTTTACCCGTTCGAGAGTCGCACCGTAATCTACTACTTTAGCGAAATCGTCGTCGAAGGCAGCCGGTGGTTGCGCCTCGAGCTCCAGATCAAGACGCAGGCGCTGTGCCCGATCCCGTTCGCCCGGATAGACGCCGATGACACAGTTCACCTCCAGCGCAGTGACCAGCAAGGTGAGTTCGGTCACCCAACCGTCCGTGGCTTGGCCACCGCGATCTTGTTCGGCGCCCGCAGCCGTCGCTGCGGCCTTGGTTGAGTAGGATCTGGGAGCGGTATCGTCCATGGTCCTCAGGACGCTGGCTGGGGCGACAGAGCGGACCCTGTCACGTCAAGGGGCACCACCCGGCGACTACGCGAAGTGGTCCGCGGCGGCCTGCGGCTGAGCCCAGCCCAGATGCTGGCCGCCATCGAGCGCCAACATTTGCCCGGTCATGGCCCGAGCCGCAAGAAGGAAGCGCACGGCCTCGGCGATCTCTTCAGGGGTCGTCCCGCGCTGCAGCGGCATAGCGCGCCACTGCCGCTCGAACTGCGCATCGGTCTGGTGGACGCTGGGCAACGTCGGCCCCGGACCGATCGCATTGACCCGAATACGCGGTGCCAACGCCAGCGCCAAGCTGCGCGTCAGGGTCCAGAGACCTGACTTGGAAACGCTGTAGCTGACGAAATAGGGCGTCAGATTCCAGACCCGCTGATCCAGCATGTTGACGACAGCGCCTTCTGCCTCGTCCGGCAGTTGCGCGGCGAAATCCTGAGTTAGAACGAAGGGCGCTCGCAGGTTCGGCTCGATGTGATGATCCCAAGAGGCCCGCGTGACGGTCTGGACCAGATCCATATCGAACGTCGAAGCGTTATTGACCAGCACACCGATAGGCCCGAGGGCTTGCCGGGCGCGCTCGATCAGCCCACTAACCTCAGCCTCCTGCCCAAGGTCCGCATGTAAAACCGTCGCGCGGACACCGAACGCCCGTGCCTCGGCTGCAACGGCCTCCGCCTCGGCGCTCGACTCCCGATAGTGTACCGCCACGGCACAGCCGGCACGGGCCAAGGACAGAACGATGGCGCGGCCGATCCGCTTACCGGCGCCTGTCACCAGGGCAGCTTTGGGAAGAGAGTCAGGCAGAGACAGTTCTTCGGACATCGAAATCCTAGGACGGGAACCGGACGTTAACGGTCGAGAGCCACGCCCGCGAAGGCAATGGCGCCAGGGTCGAACTGAACGAAGATGAAGATGCCGTAGATCGCCAGGAAGGCAAGGGCTGTGACCCGCCCGATCGACCGGCCCGAGGCAAGCACCGCCATCAACAGAGCCGTCGCAGCGAGCATGACCCAAATGTCGAACGCCAGCAGCTCACCCGTGAACTCGAAGGGCGACACCAGCGCCAGCACGCCCAGGATGCCGAGGACGTTGAAAATGTTGGAGCCAATGATGTTGCCGATCGCGACATCGGCGTGTCGGCGCAAGGCGGCAACCACGGCCGTGGCCAGCTCTGGAAGAGACGTGCCGAAGGCAACCAGGGTGAGGCCGATCACCGCATCAGAGACCCCGAAGGCCTGCGCAATCGCTACCGCGCCGTCGATCAGCAGTTCCGAACCGACCACCAGCCCGATTGCGCCACCAACGATCAAACCGATCGCCGGCAGCCAGGTGTCGGGTGCGACCTCCAGAGCTTCAGCCGCCTCACCGTCCGGGTTGGTCTTGCCCTGACGGCTCTCCACCATGTAGCTGCGCACGATGTAGGCGCCGAGCAGCAGCAGGAAGATCAGACCGTGCGGCCAGAACAGCGGTCCTGCGAAGGCCAGCGCGATCATGACCAGGGTGGCGCCGGTCATCACGGCACCGTCCCGCCGCGCCAAGCCAGGCGGCGGGTGCATCACCTGGATCATCGCCGCGGCGCCGACGATCAGGAGGATGTTGGCGATGTTGGAACCGATCACGTTGCCGACGCCAATGATCGGCCGCCCCTCCAGCCCCGCTGCGACGGTCACCACCAGCTCCGGCATGGAGGTGGCGCAGGCCACGACGGTTAGGCCGATCAACAGCGGCGACAGACCGAGCAGACGGGCCAAGCCCACCGCACCGCGCAGCAGCAGCTCTCCGCCCAGCACCAGCAGCACCAGACCGCCCAGCACGAAAAGGCTGTCGATCAACATCTGGGCGACCCAAAACAGTGTTGGCGGCTACTGAGAACAGGCAGAAATAAGCTGGGGGTCATACCTTGGCCGGCAGCGGGAAGAAGAATGGCGACGAGCAATGGAGCGCGGACGGCGGCGCGATCCCGGAGCGCTGCCCGACCCGCGGCCGGTCCGTCTTACGACCCTGCCCCTGTCCGGCTGTAAATGCGGGCTGAAGTGTAGGAATTCAACAGCGCAAGCACGGCGGCAGACGCAGAATGTGGCAACACCGCTCTGCGGCGCGCAGCAGCCCGCTCCCCTAGCTTAGCTTTCAGGCTCGAAGTTCAGGCTAGCCGAGTTGATGCAGTAGCGCAGCCCCGTCGGGTCCGGTCCGTCGGGAAAGACATGCCCCTGATGCGCACCGCAGGTCGCGCAGTGCACCTCCGTGCGGACCATGAAGAAACTGCGGTCGCTCTTGGTGCCGACGCTGGCTTCCTCGAGCGGCTGCCAGAAGGACGGCCAGCCGGTGCCACTGTCGAACTTGTGAGCGGAGGCGAAGAGCGGCGTGCCGCAGACCACGCAGGCATAAGTTCCGGGCCGCTTCTCGTCATGATAGGCGCCGCTGAAGGCCCGCTCGGTTCCGTGCTTTTGAGTCACCCGCAGCTGTTCGGGTGTCAGATGGGAGATATCGAAACGCGTCTTGGCAGGATCGGACATGGCGGCGCTCTCCTTCGGGACCTCTCTCGTGCGGGATATAGGGAGCGAGGCACCCGCGCCAAGCCGCAGTCAGGGCGAGACGACGAACTCCAGTGTCACGCCGCTGGCGAGCTGCGGACCGATGGTCAAACGCCCTTCGGCGGTTTCAGCGAAGGGGATACCCTCGCTTTTCAGAAAGGATGCCGGGATGGCCAGTTCGGAAACACGCACGGCGAAGCTGGCCAGCCAGGGCAGCGGCTGAGCCTCTACCGACGGATAGCGTGCCGCCAGGCGGTCCGGGCCGAGAAAGGTCAAGAGGCAGTCTCCGGCCGTGACCTGGAGCTGGCCATCGGCCGCGCTGACGGCCTTCGGGCCGAAGATCCGGCTGTAGGCCACGCCTAGGCTACCCGGGGACTCGACGGCGACGACGACCTCGGCGATACCCTCGGCGCCGTTCGCGTGCCGCAGCCAGTCCGAACGCCAGACCAGGTCCGGCGTCAGATGGGTACAGACGAAGGACCGCAACCCAGGCGTTGCCTCCGGGGGCGTGTAGACGAGGCGAAACTCCGGCAGCACGTCGCCCTCCGGCAGTTCGATGATACGCTTGAGATCCTTCGGCCCCTCGGCCGCAATGCCCTCGGCACGGAAGGCCTCCGCGCAGCGCTTGGCATCCCCTGTGGCGAAGGCGACCCCCATCAGGCCTTCGCGCTCGGCAAGGAACTCGTCCAGGCGGTTGGTGAACTGGCTGGCATCGACGATGCCGATGAGCTCGACATAGTCCTGCGGGAACATCAGGCAGTAATTGGCGGTGCCCCAACCGATATGCCTGCCGCGCGGACAGGCCGTGAAACCGAGCCGCTCCCAATCCCGGCGTGCCGCCTCCAAGTCCCGCACCCCAACCAACACATGATCGAGCCCGCGAAGAGTCTCCGGTACCGTTACCTGTGTTCTGCCGTCCATACCGCCGTTTCCTCCGATCTTCTAACAGCGCCATAGCCGGCGCAGGCTTTCTCCCGCAGCAGCGCCGGCTCAACTATCCTCACTTTGCGCTTAGGCTTGCCTTACCCTCGAGCGCCGCCGGCCCGCTCCGGATAGAGCCCGGCCAGCCCGTCTGCCGAGGCCTCGCACACCCCGCGCTCGGTGATCAGGCCGGTGACCAGCCGAGCCGGCGTGACGTCGAAGGCGTAGTTGGCCGCCGGACTGCCGGGGCTGGTAATCTCCACCGTCACCAGCTCGTCCGCCGCGTCGCGCCCGGTCATATGCGTAACCTCGCGCGCGTCGCGCTCCTCGATCGGTACGTCTCGACCGTCCTCCAGCGTCCAGTCGACGGTCGGTCCCGGCAGCGCGACATAGAACGGCACGCCGTTATCCTGCGCCGCCAACGCCTTGAGATAAGTGCCGATCTTATTGCAGACGTCCCCACGGCGGGTGGTGCGATCCGTGCCGACGATACAGAGATCGACCAGACCCTGCTGCATCAGATGGCCGCCGACGTTGTCCGCCACGATGGCATGCGGGACGCCGTGCTGATTCAGCTCCCAGGCGGTCAGGCTGGCGCCCTGATTGCGCGGCCGGGTTTCGTCGACCCAAACCTTCACCGCAACGCCTTTGTCGTGCGCCAGGTAGATCGGCGCCGTCGCCGTCCCCCAGTCGACGGTCGCCAACCAGCCTGCATTGCAGTGGGTCAAAAGGTTCACGGGCTCGCCGCCCTTGCGTGCGGCAATCGCCTCTATGAGTGGCAACCCCTGGTCGCCAATCGCACGGCAGAGCGCCACGTCCTCCTCGCAGATCTCGGCAGCCCGCAGATAGGCCGCCGCCGCCCGGGCATTGGCGCCGAGCGGCTGCAGCAGGTCGTAGAGATCGTCCAGCGCCCAGCGCAGGTTGACCGCCGTCGGCCGGGTCGCCAGCAGCTTATCGTAGGCTGCCTGGAGAGCACTGTCGCCGGCATCCTGCGCCATCGCCAGCGCGATACCGTAGGCCGCGGTAGCGCCGATCAGCGGAGCGCCACGCACCTGCATCGAGCGGATCGCCTCCGCGGCCTGGTCCAGCGAAGTCAGGCGCAGCGTTTCGAAGCGATGCGGCAGCCTGGTCTGGTCGATGATCTCGACCGACCAGCCGTCCTCGGCCAGCCAGATCGTGCGATGGGGGACGCCGTCCACCTTCATAGCGGCACCGTCATAGTCGAACCAAGAGCCTCCGCGTCAGGCGTTCAGCACCCGGCCCGCGACGGCCGAGAGCTTGTCGAGCATCGCCGGATCCCGCTTCTCGGGGGCGGTGATGATCGCCGTGTCCAGAACCCGGTGGCAGCCGGCCTCGCAGACCCCTGCCCGGTCGGCCAGGCGCGGCACGGTCGCGCGAATCAGGGCGCGGGCCTTTTCCGCGTTGTCCATCAGCACCTTGACGATGGCCTCCACAGTGACGTGGTCATGATCCGGATGCCAGCAGTCGTAGTCGGTGACCATAGCGACCGAGGCGTAGCAAAGCTCGGCCTCGCGGGCGAGCTTGGCCTCCGGCATATTGGTCATGCCGATCACGTCGCAGCCCCAACTGCGGTAGAGGTTGGACTCCGCCAGCGTCGAGAACTGCGGCCCCTCCATCGCCAGATAGGTTCCGCCACGGCTGTGAGGAATGGACAGCTCGGCCAGCGAGGCGGCCAAATGTGTGCCCAGGCGGCTGCAGGTCGGATGCGCCAGAGAGACGTGAGCCACCAGGCCCTCCCCGAAGAAGGAGGTCTCGCGCTTGAAGGTCCGGTCGAGGAACTGGTCGACCAGCACGAAGTGGCCAGGCGGCAGATCCTCGCGCAACGAGCCGACCGCCGAGACCGAGAGGATCTCCGTGACGCCCGCCCGTTTCAGGACATCGATGTTGGCGCGGAAGTTCAGGTCACTGGGGGAGAGTACGTGACCGCGGCCGTGGCGCGGTAGGAAGACCAGCCGCTGGCCGTCCAGCTCCCCGAACAGCAGCGCGTCGGACGGCTTGCCGAAGGGCGAGGCAATCTCCCGCCACTCCCGCTTCTCCAAGCCCTCGATATCGTAAACGCCACTGCCGCCGATCACGCCGATCACCGGCGGCATACCCGCTTCACTCATACCCTGCCCCGCTCTCGTTGCTGAAGGGATCATAGCGGCTGCGACTGCGAACGAAAGGCCGGCAAGGGGAACAACCCGGCATAGGGCTATTCAGTCAGACGCTTAACGGGTGTCAGCGTTCCTCGGTACCGCACCAGCTTCCCAACCCACGGCAGCGAGACCGAGACGTCGAAGGACGCCGAACCTTCGGCCGCGCTCTCGACCGTATCGCTGCGCGGCACGAGACATCGCGGCAAAGGGACGCCCAGCAGGCGAGCGCCACCGACGGGATAGTGAAGACCGCGCTCATCGAGGGTCAGATCGATGCGGAAGCGGAAAGGGCCAAAACGCTCATAGATCACGCCCGAACCTGGTCTACCGGCCAAGCTCATTTCGGAGCGAAAGCGGCGCCGGCCGAAGCGTCGCTCCCACATCTCCCGGTCGCCGTCGCGGCGCATGGTGACCACGACGGGAACTCCGTCGCCCGCCTCCGGGAAGCCGACAAGACGGCAAACCAGCTTCGCCAGCCACGTGCTGCCTCGCTCGATCCCAGCGCTGCCGCTCCAGCGCCTTTCATGCAGTACGGTGTGGAGATCTCGGATCGGTGGCGGCAAGGCCTCGAAGCGCTCCGCCAAGGCGAGACGGAAAAGCGGAGGGAGCGGTACCTCCGATCTTGCAAAGACGACCTGCAGATCGTCTGCAAGTGCCGCAGTTTCGGCTTCGGCCAGTGTCACCTCGCCGAGACAGGGACGAGCCCCGGGACGAAGGCTGCCTTCAAGAAGCTTGCCGCAGAGCACCTGGGCGGCCAAGGCGGGGATACGCGGGCCATTGCCTGCCTCTGCGATCAGCGTCCATTCGCGCCGTACTGCCACGCCATCGCTTCGCAGACCGCACAGACGCACGGCCATCCCGCCGCGATCCGTGCCGATAGGCGCCAGCCACTCCGCGACAGTCTTCAACGGGCGAGACAGCGAGTCTAGAGACGTGAGAACGCCGATACGCGGAAGCAAAGCCAGCAGACCCAACCCTCGGTGCATCACCGACACCTCCAGGCCTGCGCGGAAAAGAACCGAACGCGCCCCATAGTGCTTTGGGAAGAGACCCAGATCCGGTGCCCCTATCAAGGAAGACCAACGGTGACGCAAGGGCGCGGCAACACTCGCCTGCAACCGCTCTCGCTGCAACCCTGACCAGCCGCTCACCGTATCGGCGCAGCCGTCCCTCCTGACACTGATCGGCTGGCCAACCTGGGTCAGGATCGCCTTGATGACGGATAAACCTCTGGGAGCGCGATTACCCGGCAGGATAACGCTCTCGATCAGGTGGATGTCCTCGAGTCCCGGCGCGAGGGCCTCGACAACGGCGGAAGAGAGAGCGGGTACGCTGGACGCACCCGACAGCACCGTGACGCAGCGCGCCTGGGCGGCAGTGTCGAGAGACGCGATGCCGGCGGTGAAGACCCCATCGTCGGACAGATCGAGATAGTGTGCGCCACAAGCAACCGCTGCCTCGGCAAGCGCGTAAGGGTGACGGTCGTATGCCTGAAAAGGTCCCGCTGCGTCGATTACGATGGCCGGACGTACCGCAGCGACCGTGGCAGCCAGATCCTGCGCTGTTCGGTCGAGCCGCATCGCTCTCCCGCCGTGGCTGCGGCAGAAGGCTTCGGCACGCCGCTGGCTTCTCCCGGCGACGAGGACATCGAAAGCTCCACGCCTCAGCAGTCCGGAAGACAGATGCGAGCCGAACACGCCGTAGCCGCCAACGACCAGGACCGTGTTATTCGACAAGCCGGCCCCGAAGTGCCGAGGACGGAAGTCGGCAACGGCGCTTGCCGACGGCATAGCGGTTGCGCGCGATGCGGTCGTAGAGCCAGTCCGACAAGGGCTGTGGAATCTTCCCTGCGAGGGCGAGAACACGCCAGGGCCATCCGATGCTGCGCATAGCGGCAGCGAAAGCTGCCATCTTCAGATAAGCCCGTCCGTCGAGGATGACGATATTCGTCTCCATCAGGTCAGGATCGAGGTCGTAGCGGCGATAGAGATCCTGTCCGGTCTGCGACTGGGCGATCACGAAATGGAAGCGGGACAGCCGGTCATGGCGTGCCATGAAGCGAGCAAAACCCGAACAGAATATGCAATCGCCATCGAAGACGATGACGTCCGACTGCAGCATATCTACCTACCCCAACGTCTCCCGGATAGATCGCCTTCCATCAGTCTCCTACCACTATAGCATTCGCGCAATCCGCCCCGAAGGACGTTTAGCGAAGGACATTTCGCGGCGAGATATCTCGGAAGGCGGTCGATCTTGGACCTGAGAAACGGGCTGCCGCGACAGACGCAAAAACGGCCGCCGGGAGAGGTTTCCGCAGCGGCCGTTCGCAGATTTGCAGCAATTTGGATCGAGCTTAGTGGACGTCGGCCCAGACCTTACGTTTCACCGCGTACATCAGGCCGGTGAAAACCAGCAGGAAGAGCATCACCGAAATACCGGTCTGCTTGCGCTGGTCCATGCTCGGTTCTGCCGTCCACATCAGGAAGGTGGCCAAATCCAGGGACATCTGCTCGAGCGTGGCCTCGGTTCCGTCGGCATAGGTGACGGAGCCGTCGAAGAGGATCTCGGGCATGGCGATCTGGTGACCGGGGAAGTAATCGTTCCAGTACATGCCCGGCATCAGCTCGACGTCCGCAGGCGCTTCGCCATAGCCGACAAGCAGGGCCTTGATGTAATCGGGACCGCCCTTGCGCTTCTTGGCCATCAGGGACAGATCGGGAGGATAGGCGCCGTTGTTCAGTAGGCGCGCTTCCTGCTCGTTCCGATAGGGCGGCGGAATGAGATCGGCCGGAATGCCGGGGCGTGTGAACATGTCGCCGTTCTCGTCCGGGCCGTCCTCCACCATGTATTCGGCGGCCAGCGTCTTGATCTGGTCTTCGCTGTAGCCGAGAGCCATCAGGTTACGGAAGGCAATCAGGCGAACGCCATGACAGGCCGAGCAGACTTCCCGGTAGACCTGGAAACCGCGTTGCTTCGCCATCTGATCGAACTGGCCGAAGACCCCGTCGAAGGAGAAGTCGTAGTCGGGCACCGGGACGGCCTTGGCAGCCTCGGCGGGCGTATCGACCGTGGCGACGAAGAGCGTCGCGGCGGCGATTGCGGAAGCGGTGAGCCGCTTGAGCATTACGGCTTCTCCATGGGCTTGGCCGCCGCACCGGCGACACTGCCGCCGCCCTTCAGCACAGGTTCGCTGATCGAGGCCGGCAGCGGTTTTGGCCGCTCCAGGACGCTGAGCAACGGCAGGATGACGATGAAGTAGGCGAAGTAGTAGGCGGTCGCGATCTGGGAGATCGCAACGTAGGGCTGTTCCGCCGGCATGGCGCCCATGTAGCCGAGCACCACCAAGGCAACCAGCAGCAGAACGAAGAACTGCTTGAACAGCGGGCGGAAGCGGCCCGAGCGGACCGGCGAGCGGTCCAGCCAAGGCAGCACGAAGAGCACGGCGATGGAGCCGAACATGGCGATCACGCCGCCCAGTTTCGCCTCGATCAGGACGATACCGGTGAAGGGGATCCCAATGTCGAACTCGATCGCGCGCAGGATCGCGTAGAAGGGCAGGAAATACCACTCCGGCACGATGTGCGGCGGCGTCACCAGCGGATTGGCCTGAATGTAGTTCTCCGGGTGACCCATGTAGTTGGGTGCGAAGAACACCACGGCACAGAAGACCAGCAGGAAAACGCCCAGCCCGAAGAGATCTTTGGTCGTGTAGTAGGGGTGGAACGGGATCTTGTCCTGCGGCCCCTTGGCATCGATGCCCAGCGGGTTGTTCGAGCCGAAGCGATGCAGCGCCCAGAGGTGCAGAAACACCATGGCGACGATCACGAAGGGCAGCAGATAGTGCAGGGCGAAGAAGCGGTTGAGCGTGGGGTTTTCGACGCTGAAGCCGCCCCACAGCCAAACCACGATGTCCGGGCCGATCAGCGGGATCGCCGAGAAGAGGTTGGTGATGACGGTCGCACCCCAGAAGGACATCTGGCCCCAGGGCAATACGTAGCCCATGAAGGCCGTTGCCATCATCAGCAGCAGAATCACCACGCCGATCATCCAGAGGATTTCGCGGGGCGCCTTGTAGGAGCCGTAATAGAGACCGCGCAGGATGTGCAGGTAGACCACGATGAAGAAGAAGTGCGCGCCGTTCATATGCACGTAGCGCAGAAGCCAACCGCTGTTGACGTCGCGCATGATGCGCTCAACCGAGTCGAAGGCATGATCGACATGCGGCGTGTACTGCATCGCCATCAGAATGCCGGTGGCGATCATGATCACCAGCACGATGCCGGCCAGCGATCCGAAGTTCCACATGTAGCTGAGGTTCCGAGGCGTCGGATACTCATTCAGCTCGGCGTTCATAAAGGTGAAGATCGGCAGCCGGTGATCGATCCACCGAACCAATCCGTTGTTGCTTTGGAATGCCATGCTTCGCGACCTTTTGTTCGCTTGAGGCTCGTCGGGCCTCACCGGACTTAACCGATGGTGATCGTGGTCTCGTCGATGAAGGTGTAGGCCGGTACCTCGAGATTCCGCGGCGCCGGACCCCTGCGGATCCGGCCCGAGGTGTCGTAGTGCGATCCGTGGCAGGGGCAGAACCAGCCGCCGAACTCACCCTTGTTGTCGTTGGGATTCTGACCCAGCGGAATACAGCCCAAGTGCGTGCAGACCCCGACCATCACCAGCCACTGGGGTTGCTCCACCCGCTCGTCGTCGCTCTGGACGTCGATCAGGTCTTCGAGTGGAACCGCCTGTGCCTCGGCAATCTCCTCCTCGGTGCGATGCCGGATGAACACCGGCTTGCCGCGCCAGGTGACCGTGATCGACTGTCCGACCTCGATAGGGCTCAAGTCCACGTCGATGCTCGCCAGAGCGAGCACATCGGCCGAGGGGTTGAGGGAATTGATCATCGGCCAGACGGCAGCGGCCACACCCACCGCCCCGACCGCTCCAGCGGCCAGGTAGAGAAAATCCCGCTTCGACTGGTCTTCGACGCCATGCTGAACGTCCGCGCTGTCAGCCATATCTGCGTTCCGTATCCCTAGACAAACGACTTTGAACAGTTTCCCGGCGGTACGCGCATTATCGGCGCAGAGACCCCTGCCATTTCCCGATATACCCCGATCCGCCACGCGAGCGATTGCGGCTAGCTGCCGCATCGTGAAACAAAGACGCGACTCCTTAGACCCGTCGTCCCGGCGCGGGCTGGGATATAGAGGAAACCGCCCGCGCAAGTAAAGGACAACCGGTCCGATGAACCGCGACAGCCAAGGCGGCGCCTGGAGCCGACCTTTCAACTTCCGGCATTATCCCGATCTCTCGTTAAGATTTTCATGAAACTGATTCTTTATCAGCCGGACATTCCGCAAAACGCTGGCACCCTGCTGCGTTTGAGCGCTTGCCTCGGCGTCGCCGTGGAGGTGATCGAGCCCTGCGGTTTCGTCTGGGACGACCGGCGCCTGCGCCGAGCCGGCATGGACTACCTGGCCGGCGTCGAGCTGACGCGCCACCGATCCTGGGAAGCTTACAGCGAGCTTCGGCACGCAAAAGGCGAGCGATTGGTGCTGCTTACGACCCGGGGGGACCGCAGCTACACCGACTTCGCCTTCGCACCCGGCGACGCTCTGCTGCTGGGCCGAGAGAGCGCCGGCGTGCCGCAAGACGTTCATGCCGCCGCCGACGCCCGCTTGCGCATCCCGTTGCGCCAGGGGCAGCGTTCGCTCAACGTAGCGGTGGCCGGCGCCATGGTTCTGGGCGAGGCACTGCGCCAAACGAACCTTTTTCCGCAAGGGGAGCCCTCATGACCGATACCGCAGACTATCCTGCAGACTCTCTTGCAGACCCCCGGGCAACCTGGAGCGAGCGGCAACAGCGCGCCGAAGCCTGGTTTCAGAAGTTGCGGGATCAGATCTGCGCCGCCTTCGAACAGTTGGAAGACGAACTTACGCCGCCCCAGCAGCATGCCGACCAACCCGCTGGTCGCTTCGACTACAAGGCTTGGGATCGGACGGACGAGAGCGGCGCGCCCGGCGGCGGCGGCCGTATGGGCCTGATGCGCGGCCGCGTGTTCGAGAAAGTCGGGGTCAACACCTCGACCGTTCACGGCACCTTCAGTCCCGAGTTCGCCAAGCAGATCCCCGGCGCGGCCGAGAACCCGCAGTTCTGGGCCTCCGGTATCTCTCTGGTCGCGCATATGCAGTCACCGCTGGTACCGGCAGTGCACATGAACACCCGGCATATCGTGACCTCGAAGTCCTGGTTCGGCGGGGGCGCGGACCTGAATCCCATGTACCCGGTCGAAGCGGATACGGCGGACTTCCACGCCGCGCTGCAACGCGCCTGCGACGCCCACGACCCGGCGTACTACGAGAAGTTCAAGGCCTGGTGCGACGACTACTTCATGATCAAGCATCGCGGCGAGGCCCGCGGCGTCGGCGGCATCTTCTACGACTATCTGGAAGACGATTGGGAAGCCGACTTCGCCTTCACGCAGGACGTTGGCCGCGCCTTCTTAGAGATCTATCCGCAGCTCGTCAGGCGCCATCTGCAGGAGCCCTGGACCGAGGAGCACCGCCAACACCAGCTCTTCCGGCGCGGCCGCTACGTCGAATTCAACCTGATCTACGACCGTGGTACGACCTTCGGACTCAAGACCGGCGGCAACGTCGAAGCCATCCTGATGTCCCTGCCGCCTCAGGCTGCCTGGCCTTAGGCGGAACCGATCGGAAGCGCGCCCGGCGAGATGACTTCACAGATCGCGCTTTCCTCACGAGAGCGTCTTCACGGAGGCTAACCTAACTGTATCCGCGGCCGTGTATGCCGCCCCCGCTTGGCACGTATCATCCAGAATGGTTCGGCCGCTGATCCTCTGCCTGCTGTTCGTGCTGTTGCCGGTCCTCCCGGCAGCAGCTCAGAGCCATGCGCGCGAGCCCGGCGCAGCGACGGCTCCGACGCGGCCCTGGGTGGTCGACGGCACGGGGCTGACGGCCATCCCGCTACCGGCGCGCGGCTGGTGCCCGACACCGCAGCAGGGGGGCACCGGCGTTGTGCGGCTGCGTGTCGACGCGCTCGACCGCAAGGCCTATGCCGCGCCGCGCCGAGACCTGCAGCGCTTCCTGTCCGGCGTCCGCTTTCTGGTCGAGCAGGACTGCCCGCAGGTCTGGGCCATCGAGGTCCAGGGCTATGCCGCCGGAGCCCGGAGGTTTCTCGGCAGCCTCATGCGCGAAGACGGCTGGGCTTTGGAAGGTGCCATGCTCGGCACGTCAGGTGCCGAGCGCTGATTGCCTACATCCAGAGCGTACGGCTGGTCTGATCCTTGCCTGCGTAGAGCTCTGCGACCCACTCGCCATAGCCGTTGTAGAGCTGCGTCGGGACCCGCTCATCGACGCCCAGCAGTTCCTCGGTGGCCTGGCTCCAGCGCGGATGCGACACCTCGGGATTGACGTTGGCCCAGAAGCCATACTCGTTGCCTTGAATTTCTTCCCAGAACGACACTGGGCGCTCGCGGGTGAATTCGAAGGAAACGATCGACTTGATCGATTTGAAACCGTACTTCCACGGGACGACGAGGCGCAGCGGCGAGCCGTTCTGCTTCGGCATGGGCTTGCCGTAGAGGCCCGTGCCCATGAAGGCCAACTCGTTGGTAGCCTCCTCGATGGTCAGACCTTCGACGTAGGGCCAGGGGTACCAGCTGGACCGCTGACCCGAAGCGGTATCGGGGTCCATGAAGGTGACCATCTTGACGTACTTGGCGGAGGACAGCGGCTTGGCGATCTCCACCAGCTGGCGCATCGGGAAGCCTGCCCAGGGCACGGCCATCGCCCAGGCCTCGACGCAGCGGTGGCGATAGAGCCGCTCCTCCAGATCCACCTTGGCCAAAAGATCGTCGATGGCAAGCTGCTGCGGCTGCTCCACCTCGCCGGTCAGCGAAATCGTCCAGGGCCGGATCGGCAGATCCTGAGCACGCCGCCAGATGTTCTTCGAGGAGCCGAATTCGTAGAAGTTGTTATAGGTGATCGCCAGCCGCTCTTCGGTGATCTCCCGATCGAGCACGAAAGCCTTGTTGCGCGGCACCGGGTAGAGGTTCGCGCTGGGGTCGTCGCTGGCCGCCTGGGCGATCTGCAATGCGCCCGGGCCATCGTCCAGCGCGCTGCCCTCGGCCTGGGCCGGTTCGTCGCAGGCGGCCAGAAGACCGCCGGCACCGACGAGGACCGAACCGGCAGCCGCGCTGCGCAAGAACCGGCGCCGCCCGTGATAGATTGGCTCGGGCGTGGCGGCCGATTCCGGCAGCTCCCAGCCCCGGCGACGCTTGATCAGCATGACATACAGCTCCTGGTCGTCATCACGCCCACAATGTAAGGCACCCGGCTCACACGCCAACTCACAGCTTAGCGAGCAGCCTTTTTGCGTCACCGACCGCAACAGTCGCGATTGCTCGGAAAAACCTTGCCTCCTATAGCTGGATCGTCTGGTCGATCATCACCATCATGCAGAAGCCGATCAGCAGGCCGAAGGTGGCGCGGCTCTCGAAGCCCTTGCGGTGCGTCTCCGGAATCATCGCGCCGCCGATGACGAAGAGCATGGCTCCGGCTGCAAAGGCCAGGGCCCAGGGTAGCAACGGCGCAACGACGGCCACGGCTCCAGCGCCCAGCAGTCCGCCAATCGGCTCGACCAGTCCTGTCAGCAAGGCAACGAGAAAGGCACGCCCGCGGGGATACCCCAGCGCGACCAGCGCCGCCGCGACGATGAAGCCTTCGGGCATGTTCTGGACCAAGATACCGAGTGTCAGAGCGATCGAGCGTGCCTGGTCATCGCCACCGAAGCCGGCGCCGACCGCCAGACCTTCAGGAAAGTTGTGAATCGTGATCGCCAGCACGAAGAGCCAGAGCCGCCTGACCTCAAGGCTGTCCTGGTCTTCGCGGCCGGTTGTGAAGTGCCCCTCCGGCACATAGCGCTGCGCCAGCCAGAACAGCCCGCCGCCGATCAGCAAGGCCGCCGAGGCAATCAGCCCGGCACCGACCGGACCCGCCGTCGGTTCGGCCGCTTCCAACGCCGGGATCAGCAGCGAAAAGACCGAAGCGGCCAGCATGATGCCGGCCGCCAGGCTCATCAGCGTGGTTTCCAAGGCAGCGGTCAGCCGCCGCACCACGAAGACCGCGAGCGCCCCGAGGCCGGTCCCCAGCCCCGCCACCAGAGAAGCGGCGGAGCCAAGTAGGAAAGTGTCGGAACCAGCCACTGGGGTGCCCTCGGATCTGTTAACGCTCTGTTACAGCTGCGCCCGCAGCATCCAGGCAGCTTTTTCATGGACGGACATACGGTCGACCATCATGCCGATCGTCACCTCGTCGCCGGCGTTCTCGGCCGTCGTCTGCACGCTGCGCGCCACCCGGGAGAGCGCCTCGTTGTCGCCCGTTAACTGCCGAATCATCTCGTCGGCCTTCGGCGGGTTGGCTGGCGCTTCGGCAATCGACTTCAGCTCGGCGAACTGCGCGAAGCTGCCCGGTGCGAAGTGACCGAGAGCGCGGATCCGCTCTGCGATCTCATCGGCCGCCAGCCGCAGTTCGTCGTACTGCTGCTCGAAGAGGCTGTGCAGCGGGCCGAAGTGCGGGCCGGTGACGTTCCAGTGGAAATTCTGGGTCTTGAGATAGAGGGTGTAGGTGTCCGCCAGAACGCGGGACAGCCCCTCGGCGACAACCTTGCGGTCTTCGTCACTCAAACCGGTATTCAAGCTCATGATCGATCTCCTTATTGATTTTAAGGGCATAGCCGTTGCCGGCTTTCCGCACAGAGCATGATATAGTGCGTGAAAAACCATTTACAACGCTCTTTGGAAGAATTCTAAAATTGGCAGGAAGAGAGAACAGCCCTCGCCGCGGCCACCGCCGCGGCGGCGACCATCCTACATCATCGCGCTCCCGATAAGGCTCAGCAGCCGCTTTTTCCGCGCCGACCCTTCGCCTGACCTACTGTGCTGCCTGGCGCCCCTGAACCACGCGGTCAGCCAGTCGGCCGGTCAGCTCCGACAGGTGGTCGAAGCTGGCGGTGAAACTGCCGGTGCCCTGAGTCACCGAACGTAATTCGATGATCAGATCACGCAGTTCCGCAGCCGGCAGGTAGGCCTGCACCTCATCCCAACCCTCCCAAGCCGGCTTGGCGTCGAAGCCAAGGATCTGCCCGCGCCGGCTGGAGAGCAGACCGTGGATCTTGCTGGTATAGGCGTTGGGCACTGAGATCACCACGCGATGGATCGGCTCCAGCAAGACAGGATCGCAATCCGGCAGGCCGTCCTGGACAGCCATGCGTCCTGCCGTCTTGAAGGCCATCTCCGAAGAATCGACCGAGTGAAACTGACCGTCGTTCAGCGTGACCGACACATCGACCACCGGAAAGCCCAGTGGGCCGCTGCGCAAGCCCTCCAGCACCCCGGACTCGACCGCGGGAATGAACTGCTTGGGAACCGCACCGCCGACAATCTTGTCTTGGAAGGCAAAGCCGACGCCGCGCGGCTGCGGAGCGATGGCCACCTTGACGTCGGCGAACTGGCCATGACCGCCGGTCTGACGCTTGTGGCGCGCGTGATGATCCGTGCCATGGCGGATCGTTTCCTTGTACGCCGGCTGCGGCAGTTCCGCATCGACTTCGACGTTGAAGCGGCCGGCAAGCTTCTCCAGCGCGATCCGCAGATGCACCTCGCCTTGGCCCCAGAGCTTGGTTTCACCGGTATCCCGGTCAGGCTCCAGAGACAAGGAGCGGTCCTCCTCCAGCAACTTGCCCAAGGCGGTGCTCATCTTGACCTCGTCGCTGCGGTTCCGTGGCTGGATCGCCAGCGCGTAGACGGGCGGCAGGGGGTCCGCCCAGTCGGCGGCGGCCGTGCTCTCGGGACAGACCAGATCACCGGTCCCGATCCCCTCCAGCTTACCCAGACCAACCAGATCCCCGGTCTTGGCCTCACTCACCTTTTCCAGCTGACTGCCCTGCAGACGGAACAGCGCCGCCAGACGTTGACCGGCAACGCGGTCGCCTTCTTTCAGACTGCCGCGCAGCAAGCGTGCCACCGAGACCTTGCCGGCATGCGCGAGATTGAGGGTGCGGGCCACCGCTGCGCAGGCTTCTCCGCCTCCGTTTCCGCTACCCGGCGGCGCCTTGGGGGCGACGCCAAGGCGCCCGGCAGCAGCCTCCGGCCCCGGAGTCTCGTGTCGCAGCGCCTTCAGCAACCGGCGGACTCCGTTGTCCTGCTCGGCCGAGCCGAGGAAGACCGGCACGATACGGTCGGCCGCCAGGTTGGTCGTCAGATGTCGATAGACTTCGTCGTTGGCCGGAACCTTGTCTTCCAGCAACTGCTCAAGCAGGTCGTCGTCGAAGTCAGCCAGGGTCTCGAGCAACTGCTGTCGCGCCTCCGTCTCCCGATCGCGCAGATCGCCGGGCATCTCCACCAGATCGGAGGGGGCATGCGGCTTGTAATGCCAGGCCCGCTCGCTGACGAGATCGACGGCTCCGGCGATGGCGCCGCTCTCGCGCATCGGCACCTGGCGCAGCACCAGCGGACGGGAGGACGCCGCTTGAAAGGCCGCCAGCAGGTCGCGCACGCGTTCGCCGCCGCTCTGGCTCAGCTTGTCCATCTTGTTGACGAAGAGCAGGTGCGGAATCTGCCGGTCGTCCAGGAACTTCATCAACGGCATCAAGGCCCGCGCCTTGGCGGCCTCGGGCTCGGCCACCACCACCGCGACATCTGCGGCGATCAAGGTGTCCTGCGCGTCTTGCGCCAGTTCGACGGACCCAGGGCAATCGATGAAGGACCAGGGCTCGTCCAGGTAGCTTGCCTGAGCGACGTTCGGCTCGATGCTCATCCCGCGTGCCTTCGCCTCGGCCGAGGCATCGCCCACCAGTCCCTTGCGATCTGTAGCGCCGGCGGCGAAGAGCAGGGCCTCAAGCAGGCTGGTCTTGCCACTGCCGTAGGGCCCGACAAGCACGGCGCAGCGTGCCGCGCCGTTTTGCGGCTTCGTCATGACGGTTCCTCCCCGTGTTGCGGCCCGCGCACCCTCTTCTTCTCGATGGAGGGTCGGCGGGTCGTCGGTTGGCCGCCCGGGGAGCTGGCCGGGTCTTTCGAGCCTTTATCGCTCCAACCCGGCCGATCACCGTACCCGGGCTGGTAGGGGCGAATGCTCTCAGGCATGGCTTCGCTTGGCAATCGCCTTTCGCCGGGGGCGCTGTTACTTTCCGGCGCCATGATCGACTCGGGCCTGACCTCCCCCGCCACACACCTCAAGACCGGCAGTCACAACTTCGATGTTATGATCGCCGGCGGCGGTGTGATTGGCTCGGCTGTGGCTTACTTTCTCGCAGCCCACCCAGACTTCGACGGCAGTGTCTGCGTCGTCGAGCGCGACCCCAGTTACCAGACCGGTGCGACGGCGCGCTCGGCCGGCTCGATTCGGCAGCAGTTCTCGACGCCGGAGAACATCCGCATGTCGCAGTTCGGCGTCGCCTTCCTCAAGGCCCTGGGCGAGATCCTGGAGGTCGAAGGTGAGCAGCCCGACGTGCAGTTGCAGGAGGGCGGCTACCTCTTCCTGGCCAGCGATGCCGGCAGGGAGGTTTTGCACGCGAACTACGAGGTGCAGCGGGCAGAGGGGGCGCCCGTAGCCCTGCTCGATCGTGACGGGCTTGCCACGCGCTTTCCCTGGCTGAGCCTGGAGGGCCTGACGGCCGGCTGCTTCGGTACGGCGGAGGAGGGCTGGTTCGATCCTTTCGCCTTGCTGCAGGCCTTTCGGCGCAAGGCCATCGCGCTCGGCGTAACCTATCTCGCCGACGAGATCGTCGGCGTTGCACGGGACGGCAACCGCATTGTCGGCGCAGACGCAGCCAGCCACGGCCGGCTCACCTGCGGCTGGCTGGTCAATGCCGCCGGGATCCGGGCACGCGACCTCGCTTCGATGGCGGGGCTTCCAGGACTGCCCGTCCACCCGCGCAAGCGTCAGGTCTTCGTTTTCGACTGCCGCGAAACCCTGCCGGGCTGTCCGCTGATCATTGACCCGAGCGGCCTCTACGTCCGGCCGGAGGGAAGCGGCTTCATCTGCGGCATCTCTCCTGGGCCAGGCGACCCCGACCCCGACTGCGACGACTTGGAGGTGGATCACAGCCTGTTCGAGGAACAGCTCTGGCCACTGCTGGCCACACGCGTGCCGGCCTTCGAGGCCATCAAACCGGCCGGTGCCTGGGCCGGGCACTACGACCTTAACAGCTTCGACGCCAACGCCATCCTGGGGCCTCACCCGGAGGTCCCCAACTTCCTCTTTGCCAACGGCTTTTCCGGCCACGGTCTGCAGCAGAGTCCCGCCGTCGGCCGTGCCCTGGCCGAGCTGATCGCCGCAGGCCGCTACACCAGCCTCGATCTAAGCCGCTTCGGCTACGACCGGATTGCTGCCCGACAACCGATCGTCGAGAAGAACGTGGTGTGAGACGCCGAGGTTTAATCCAAGCCCTCGTGGCAGGCCTGGTCGCCGGGGTGGTCGGCGGGCTCGTAGTTCCCCTCTGGATGGATTGGAGAGGACAGCAGCGCGACGCACTCGACCGAAGCCTGGAGGGCTTTCTGGCCGACAACGCCATCCCTGGCGGCGTTGTCGCCGTCGGTCGTGTCGGCGAAACGCCGGAAGTACGCGCCTACGGCTTGGCCGATCCCAGCACCGGCCGCACCATGACGCCCGATACGCCCCTGAAGATCGCCAGCCTCTCGAAGCCGATCACCGCCGCCGCGGTGCTGGCTCTGGTCGAGGCCGGACGCGTGACATTGGAAACGCGGCTCGGCGCGCTCTTCCCAGAAACGTATGAAAGCCCCGATCCCCGGTTAGCCGAGGTGACGATTGCGGACCTGCTGCGGCACAGCGGCGGCTGGGACCGGGCAGCCGATCTGGATCCCTTCTTTCTGACCGCCGACGAGCTGTCGGAACAGCTAGGGCTGAAGGCGAATGCCGTGGAGGACTGTCGGCCGGTCGCGGAGGCTATGGCCGGCCGTGCGCTTCAGTTCGAACCCGGTAGCGGCCACGCCTACTCCAATCTGGGGTACTGCTGGCTGGGCCTCGTGTTGGAAAACGTCACCGGCCAGCCCTATGCGGACGCGATCTGGTCGCTGTTGCCCGAAGCTGTCGGCATGCGTCTACAAGAAATGCCCGACGATGCGACGCCGCAGCGGACAGCCGGCACGGAAAGCTACCTGCTGCAACGCCCGCAGGTGCTGGGAGCGGCAGGCGGCTGGATCGCCACCGCGGCCCAGGTCTATCGCTTCGCGGAGCGCGTGCCGCATCCCCGGGCGACCGAGCGGCCGACCTACGCCGACCCAGAGTCGGCAGATCACTACGGGTTTGGCTGGCGGGTCTGGAGCGGCCCGCGTGACGGCCTGCTGACGCACTACGGCGCAATGCCCGGCAGCTTTGCGGTGCTGGCACGCCATGACGACGGCCGCATCGCCATCGCCCTTTTCAACGCCCGCCCCACTGACGACTGGACCGCGTTCGAGGAGGTCCTGCAAATCGTCGCTTTCTGACGCACGCCGGCCTACCGGTCGAAAGCGCTGCGATTCTCACCCTCGTAGGCGAACAGACTTAGGATCTGGTCGACTTGGTAGCCGTCGCTGGCGAAGGGCATGTGCAAGTATTCGATTCGGGCGAAGTCGAAAGCGATCTGCGTGCGCGGCTGGCGCAAGCCATAGACGGCCAAACCGGTTTCGCAGACCTGAATCCGGTCCTCGATGGGAAACCGCATGCTTGGCACTGCTTCCAGGAAGTCCTGCAGGTAATGCCCGGTGAGATTCGTCTTGATGGCGTCGCGCATCGACTGCCCCACCAGCTTGACGAAGAAGCGGTAGGGATTGCGCTCTACCGTCACCAGAATGAGATGGGGCAGCAGCTTGGGTACTTCCACAGGATCGAACGCGCGGCGCGCAGGCAAGGCGTCAGGCGGGTGGATCGCCAGCATGGCACCGGCGAAATCGCGCACAAACCAGCTCGCGGCCTCCCGCTCGACCTGCTCCAGAGCCCTACGGCTCGCCGACGCCCGCTTCGCTACCTCAGCAGTCTCGCCCGGGACGCAGGCCACCTCGGACCCGGAGGTGCCGGACATCATCGGAAGGCCCTCAGCGCATCGTCGAGGCGCCGCTGATCGATCACCGCGATCAGGAGTGCCAGCATATCGACCGTTCTGCCGTCACTCGCCAACGGCAGGATCAAGCGATGGTAGTCCAAGGCTTCTCTGCCGTTTTGAACGAGATAGGTACGGTCGGAGAGATGCGGCAGGCCCGACTTTGCAATCTCCTCGTACACCGCCTGGGCCTGCGCCAGATAGTCGCCTTCATAAAGCTCATCAAAACGCTTGCCGGTGGGGTCGCGCCGGGCGCGGTTAGCGATCTCGGTTCCGGCTAGGCGATAGCGAAATGCCAGCCCGGCAGGCTCGCGCAGTACGTCGATAAGCGCGATACGCGGTAAGAGACTCGGGAAGTCGAGTGGATCCAAATCGCTCCGTGCCGGCAAGCCGACCGGTTTGAAGTGGGCCAACCAGTAATCGAAAAAAGCCGACTGCTCCGGATTGGTGATACGCGCGCGCAGGTCGGCAATAGCGGACTCGAAATCGGACGGCATGCCGTGCTCCCGGCCGCCGCAAGACCGGCGGCCTCTTTCTCAAACTCTCGCATCGAGTGCTTAACATTAGATTGAGTATCAACCGCGGCTCATGTCTCGCCATTCAGGCTCAGCGGAGCAGAGCGCCTTACTTCAAGATCAGGCGAGAGCCAGTGTGCCTAACAAAGAGATCTCCAGACCCTAGCGGTCCGCCTCGCCCTCTCTCGTATCCTCCTCGGCAGTGCCGGAACCGCTCGGCTCTCCGCTTTTCGCAGCCGCTTGCGCAGCCTCGTGGTGGCGTAGCATGTAGGGCAACTGGCTCATCGCGAAAATAAAGTTGATTCCCATTTGGCCGACCGTGTCGAACGTGACCCAGAAGTCGGTCGACTGGGTGCGCCAGACCAATTCGTTGAGTCCTGCCATAACGAGGAAAAAAAGCGCAAAACGCAGCGTCAGGACACGCCAGGCTGGGTCCGGCATGGCGAAGGCTTGGTTGATCATCAGTTTCAGCAGAGGTTTGCCGAGCAGCAGCGATCCGTAGAGCGCCACGGCAAAGATCACCTGCATCACGGTCGGCCTGATCTTGAGCCAGATGTCGTCTTCGAACGCAAGGGTCAGACCGCCGAAGACGCCGAGGATGGCGGCCGCGAAAAGCGGCAACCACGGAATGGCCCGCGTCACGATCCAGGACACGATTACGGCGACCAGAGCGGCCGCCATCAGCGCAGCGGTGGCGGTTAGGATGTCGCTGGCGAAGTAGACCACCAGAAAGACCAGAAGCGGCCCGTAATCGCAGGCCGGCTTCAGCCAGGGAGGCCCATTGCCCTTCCCGACGGACTGAGCGTTAGGATCAAGCAAGAGACGGCCTCCTTCCCTCGGCGAAAGGGCGGAGCGCCTCGTAGACTTTACGGCTGGCCGGCGTCTCGACACCTGCAGCTTCGCCCAAGCGCAGCGTCGCGCCGGTCAACCACTCCAGCTCGAGAGGATTCCCGCGCTCAAGATCGAGCAGCATGGAGGGCTTGACCGCGCCGCCCAGTTCGTCGAAGCGCGCGTAGACCTGCTCTTCCCAACCCTCGGGCAAGGCCACGCCGCGAGCCCGGCCGACGGCCATGCATTCGCTTGCCAGGGCCTGGAGCAGCTCTCGTCCTCCGGCGCTATCGCGCACGCCGCCGATATCCTTGCGCAGATAGCTGCAGGCGCCCGCCAGGGGCGCCAAGGTGCTGAACTTCTCCCAGAGGGCGCGGGTCACGTCGTTGGCCAGTACAGCCTCGACATCCGCCCGCTCCAGCGCCGCGTGCAAGGCTTCGGCACGGGGGGAGCGGCGGCCGTCCAGTTCCCCGAAAACGATGCGGGCATGCTGCGTATTGTGGCGGATCACACCGGGCGCTTCGATATGCGCCGATATATAGGCGACGCCGCCCAACAGGTTGTTCGGCCCGATGGCTTCGGCGAGCAGATCGACGGACTCGACACCGTTCTGCAATGGCACCACCGCCGTTTCCGGAGTCAGCAGCGGCCGGATCGCCTCGGCCGCAGCGGGAAGCGACCACATCTTCGTACAGATCAACACGGCGTCGACGGGCCCGGTCGTCTCGGCGTCTTCGTGCAGCGTCACCGGGTTCAGATGCAGGTCGCCGCGGGCGGAGAAAACCTGCAAACCGTCGCGCCTTAGCGCCTCGGCGAAGGCACCGCGTGCGACGAAGACGACCTGCTCGCCCGCCGCGGCCAGGCGGGCCCCGAAATAGCCGCCGATCCCACCGCTACCGAAAATGAGAATTTTCACGGCGGCGGCTTAAACCAGAGCCTCGCAAGCGCGCTTGATCCGCTTGCAAGCCTCTTCCAAGGCCTCCGTCGAGGTGGCGTAGGAAATACGGAAGTAGGGCGAGAGTCCGAAGGCCGCGCCCTGCACCGCCGCAACTCCTTCGCCCTCCAGCAGATAGGTCACGAAGTCCTCGTCGGAGTCGATCGTCTTGCCGTCGGGCGTGGTCTTGCCGATGGCGCCGGCACAGGACGGATAGACATAGAATGCGCCCTGAGGCGTTGAGCAGCTCAGACCTGGGCAGTTGTTCAGCGCGCTTACCACCAGGTCGCGTCGTGCCTTGAAGGTAGCATTGTTCTCCGGAATGAAATCCTGGGTGCCGTTCAGTGCTTCGACCGCTGCCGCCTGACTGATCGAGGACGGGTTGCTGGTCGACTGCGACTGGATCTTCGCCATCGCCTTGATCAGCTCCGCCGGCCCGCCGGCGAAGCCGATACGCCAGCCGGTCATGGCATAGGCCTTGGACACGCCGTTGACCGTCAGCGTGCGCTCAAGCAGCTTCGGCTCGACCTGTGCCAGCGTGGTGAACTCGAAATCGTCGTAGACCAGCTTCTCATACATGTCGTCGGTCATGACATAGACGTGCGGGTGGCGGAGCAGCACCTCCGCGAGAGCTTTCAGCTCGTCGGCCGTGTAGGCCGCACCGGTCGGGTTACTCGGGCTGTTGAGAATCAGCCACTTGGTCTTCTCGGTGATCGCCTGCTCCAGATCCTCCGCCTGCAGCTTAAAGCCGGCGTTCTGAGAGCAGGGCACGACGACCGGTTCGCCTTCGGCCAGCAGAACCATATCGGGGTAGGACACCCAGAAGGGCGCCGGGATGATCACCTCGTCGCGCGGATCGAGCGTGGCCATCAGCGCGTTGTAAAGCACCTGCTTCCCGCCAGTGCCGACCGTGATCTGTTCTGGCTTGTAGCTCAGGCCGTTGTCACGCTGGAACTTCGCGGCGATGGCCTTCTTCAGCTCCGGCGTACCATCCACAGCGGTATACTTGGTCTCGCCGCGCTCGATCGCAGCAATTGCCGCCCGCTTGGCATTCTCCGGCGTGTCGAAGTCGGGCTCGCCGGCACCCAAACCGATCACATCGCGGCCGGCTGCCTTCAGTTCGCGGGCCTTGGTGGTGACGGCGATGGTGGGCGAAGGCTTGATGCGGGACAGACGCTCGGCAAGCAACGGCATCGAAAGATCCTCCGGAACTAAGGCCCGCGACCGACGCGCGCGGCCGAGCGAACCGTCAAAAAAAGCGAGCGGAAGCTATCGGAGGGCGCTGGCGATGACAACCGTTGCGCAAAGCAAAGCTGCCTTACGCCCTGCGCCCCCGGGGATTCGCTCGAACGCCAGCCCGGCCCAAAACGCTCTCCAGTCCCGAGGACCACATCTTTGACTCATGACTCCCAGAGGTTGTTCGGCTTCAATGGATTTCGCATGGATGGGAGGTGTGTATGGAACAGTCGCCCTTCGATGGCGCGACGATGCGCAACGGCTATCTCACCTTGCTTTGTTACGAAAGCCCTCGCAAACGACGCCGCCGCCGCACTCGGCAGGTGGTTGCCTATGCGATTATCGGTTTAAGCGCCGCCTGCGGCGCCTTGCTGTTGGCGACCGAAGTGGCGCCGTTCATCTGAACGGCGCCACCGGTCCGCTTCAGCTGTAGATCACAGCCCAGCTTCCAGATTTTGCAGCGACGGCAACAGTGCCGACCGCCGGGGTGGTTTGCCATTGAGTCCGACCAATCCACGCATGCTGTTCGACGAAAGCTCCCGCCATCCTGATACTGGTGATCGGAGCGCAGGTTGCGAAACGGCTCCGCAAAACAAAAGCCACCTTTGACTGCAACGATCGGTCAGGCGGAGAGACCATACGCCGGCCTTCGCGCCATTCAGGACAGCTCTAGCGATCTGAGCGAAGGCCGGATCGCTCGCCACGACGTTGTCGTCGCTCCTCGATGTAGCTCTTCAGAACCAGCCCGGCGACGAAACCGGCGACGGCGGCACCGAAGCCCACCGCCTCCGACTGGAAGATCGTGTAGCCGAGCATGGACAGAAGCGCGGCGCAGGCAACCGGAAGCCAAAGCATCAGAGTTTAGAAGCTCGCATCGAACAGGAACGCACACCGCGCGAGGAAGAGTTCTCTCGGTCCCAACCTAACGTCGACCACGCGGAGACGCCACGTCGCTCTGCGTATTTAACTCTGCCATTCCGCCACGCGCCTCGGCAGGATTGTGAACAGTCGAGAGACTGCAGTCCTGGAGGACGCAGCACAGCCATGCAGAGCACCCGGCGTGCGGCGCGAAACCAGCGCCTCTAGGCTATAGCTCACCGCGAATTCGCACGTCGGGGATCGAGACATGTCGCTGAAAGTACTGCGCCGCCTGTTGCCCGACTGGGGCACGACCTACGGCCCGCCCGGCGACGGGCCCTTTCCAGCCGTGATGGTCTTGCATGGGTCCGAGGGCCCCTGGGCCGGCTGGAGTCACCGTAACGCTGTGCTGCTGGCCGCCCACGGCTTTCTGGCCTTCCCCTTGAGTTACTCAAAGGGCGGCAACCCCTGGAACGCCGGCAGTATCGCGGAGGTCCCGCTCGACCGCACCGTACAGGCCCTGGCGGCCCTCCGGTCGTTCGCCTTCGTCGGTCCGCGGGTCGGCCTCTACGGCCTGTCGCGCGGCGGCGAGCACGCCTTGCTGGTGACAAGCCTGATGGCACGCGACGGCCTAGAGGGTTTGCCAGACGCCGTCGTCGCCCACAGTCCGGCAGATGTAATCTGCGGCGCCTTTCACGCGGCAACCTGGCGCGACCGTGGCGATCCGGGCTGGCGGGTTTGGGACCCGGCCGACCGCGCCTGGACCTGGCGCGGCAGCAGCGAGGCTCTGCGGCCCACCACTGCGATAGAGATCGAGCGTTACGACGGACCGCTGTTCCTGAGCCACGGCAGCGAGGACAAGACCTGGAGCTGCGAGATGACGCGCCGGCTGGAAAAACGGCTGCTGGCAGCCGGCCGCACCCCCGAAGTCTACTACTACGAGGGCCAGGACCATCTGCCGGACAGCCCTACCGAGAACGAGCACCTCACGCAGGTGACAGACTTCTTCACCCGACACCTGGCTGCCTGATGCACTGCCTGATCGACTGACTGATCCAAAGTGCTGCCGACCGTGGAAGCTCGCATTCAGCGCAAATCCTTTTCTTAACCTATACTTATAAGAGTGCTTCCAGACTGGCGCCCTCAAACCGGGAAGGGCGCCATGGGCAAGCTCATCGTCACCCTCTTCGCCATGGCGCTTGGCATCGCCTTGGTGTTCGGCTGGCCCTACATCAACGAGACACGCGCCAAGTGGGGCTGCGATCTCGAAGCGCCCGATGCCGACTGCGTCGAGCTGTTCCGCCACGTCGGACACAGCTGGTCGCTGCACAACGACCTGCCGCGTGCGAGCCTCTGGTACGCCTATGCGGCTCACGCAGGCGACGCGGCCTCCCTGTTCCATCTGGCCTGGGCCCACGAGACCCAAGGCCTGAGTCAGCTCGCCGAGAGCTATCAAAGACTGGAACAGCTCTACGGCCGAGAACCGCCAGCCGTCCGGCGCCATCGCAAAGAGCAGCTTCTTGCCAGCAATCCACCCTTTCTCGGTTCCTTCCTGGTCGCGGAGGGCCTTTATCGCCAAGCTGCGGAGCAGGGCTTCGTCCCGGCCATGAACAACCTCGGTCAGCTCTATCTGCTGGGGATCGGCCTGCCTTTCGACGTCCAGGAGGCCTTCGACTGGCATCTGCGGGCGGCCCGCGCCGGCAACCCGGTGGCGCGCTGGAACGTCGCCATCGCCTACGCTCAAGGGCTCGGGGTAGCATCGAATCGCACGCGCGCCCTGGAATATGCGACCTGGCATCCAACCGGCGCCGAGGTGCCGGAGGGGCTGCGCACCATGGCCCTGCGCCGGACACGGCTGTACTACGCGGATCTGCCCGAACGCTACCGGAGCGAAATCCGGGACGGCCTGAAGCGGAACCGGGCCGTCACCATCGCCCTTGAGACGATCGAGACGCCGCCGGAATGGGCCTTGGCCAGTCACAAACCCCTGACACCGTCTCCGGACCTCCCCAGATTCAGCGATGTTCTCGAGCGGTTGGCCAACGGCGAGCACCGCAATACCAGTGCCGCCGACGACCTTGCCAGAATGCGTGCACAAATGCAGGCGCTGACGCCGACCCAGCGCTTCCTGCTCGACTACGGTCCGCCGACGATGCGCAACAACTACGATCACGTTCTGGGCGAGATGGAAACCATGGAAGAGTTCATGCGGGCCATGGAGCGCGAGTGAACGCCGCCCAGCGGCGGGACCGTGGATTGCCATAGGCCCCCCGGTCTGGAACAAAGACGCCATGGAACAGCGCATCTCCCTGGTCACGCTCGGCGTGGCCGATCTGGAGCGCAGCAGCGCCTTTTACGAAGCGCTCGGCTGGAAGCCAACAGCCCGCGAATTCGAAGGAATCCGCTTCTTCCGCTGCGGCTGTCTGGCGATGTCGCTCTATCCGCGAGACAAGCTGGTAGAGGATGTCGGCTTGTCGGCCGAGGCCGCCGACCAGGCATCGAGCTTCAGCGGCGTGACCTTGGCGCACAACACGCGCTGCCGCGAGGCCGTGGATGCCGTGTTGGCCGAGGCGCAGGCGGCTGGCGCAGAGATCGTCAAGCCGGCCGCCGAGGTCTTCTGGGGCGGCTACTCGGGCTACTTCCGCGATCTCGACGGGCACCTCTGGGAGGTCGCCTGGAACCCCCACGTCCCACTCGACGAGGCGGGTACACCCCAGCTTCCGGACTGAGACGTCGGGACTGACGCAGTTATTCTATCCGACCCGGATTAATTGGCACGGATATCGGCCAGAGCCACCTGTTGAGCCGCTGCGAAGCCGACCAGCACCTGCCGATCCGGCAGATCGAAGACAGGACGTTTGATCAAGGCCGGGTGAGTCTCCAGCAACTCCGCGACCGTTTCGGCGCCGACGCCTGCGCGCGTCGCTTCCGGAAGCTGCCGCCATGTGGTGCCGCGCCGGTTGAGCAGCGTCTCCCAACCCACCGCCGCCAACCAAGCCGGTAGCCGGTCGCCGGGGAAGCCGTCGGCGCGCAGATCGTGGAAGCGATGGGCGATCCCCTGCCCCTCCAACCAGGCCCGCGCCTTGCGGCAGCTATCGCAGTTCTTGAGTCCGTAGACGACGATCATCCGATCCAGCGCTCCCAAAAGTCAGACGTTTCAGCAGTCTCGCCGCGGGCCTTCGGAGTCGCCAAGGCGGGCCCGAAGCTGGGCCTTGCGCCGAATCGCAGAATCTATGTTGCACCGCAACAAAACCTCCTCTATCAAAACGGAATTACAGAAATTCTCTGCTCTTTCATGGCGCTTGCGGTGCCGAGTCTTGCAGACGGCGGCCGGTCCCTCAGGCCCGGCGTGTCGCGCGAGGGATCGCGCAACCGCCGCACGCGCGCGACGTAACCGGGATATGTCATGCCTTCGCTTCTCGCCTATCGCGACCAATGGATCGGCAACATCCGTGGCGACATCCTCGCCGGACTGGTCGTCGCCCTCGCGCTGATCCCCGAGGCCATTGCCTTTTCGATCATCGCCGGGGTCGATCCGAAGGTCGGCCTCTACGCCTCCTTCTCGATCGCTGTGATTGTCGCGATCACCGGCGGCCGGCCCGGCATGATCTCCGCGGCAACGGCAGCGACCGCCGTGCTGATGGTGACACTGGTCAAGGAGCACGGGCTGCAGTACCTGCTGGCCGCGACGGTCCTGGCCGGCCTGCTGCAGATCGCCGCCGGGCTGCTGCGCCTGGGCGCCGTCATGCGCTTCGTGTCCCGCTCAGTCATCACCGGCTTCGTCAACGCCCTCGCCATCCTGATCTTCATGGCCCAGCTCCCCGAGCTGATCGGGGTGCCCTGGCTGACCTACGCCATGGTGGCCGCCGGTCTGGCGATCATCTACCTCTTCCCGCGGCTGACCAAGTCGGTGCCCTCGCCGCTGATCTGCATCCTGGTCCTTACCTCGGCCGCGCTGCTGCTCGACCTCGACCTGCGGACCGTAGGCGACATGGGCGAGTTGCCCTCGACGCTGCCGATGTTCCTACTGCCCGACATTCCGCTGACCCTGGAGACCCTGCTGATCATCCTGCCCTACTCGGCAGCGGTGGCCGCCGTGGGCCTGCTGGAATCGCTGATGACCGCCACCATCGTCGACGACCTGACCGACACGCCGAGCGACCGGAACCGGGAGTGCGTGGGCCAGGGCCTAGCCAATACGGCGACCGGCTTCATTGGCGGCATGGCGGGCTGTGCCATGATCGGCCAGTCGATCATCAACGTGAAATCAGGCGGTCGCGGGCGGCTGTCCACCTTCTGCGCGGGTATCTTCCTGCTGTTCATGATCGTGGTGCTGGGCGACTGGGTGAAGCAGATCCCGATGGCCGCGCTGGTGGCGATCATGATCATGGTGTCGATCGGCACCTTCAGCTGGTCGTCGATTCGCAACCTGCGCGACCATCCGCGCAGCTCCTCCATCGTGATGCTGTCGACCGTGATTTGCGTGGTCGTGACCCACAATCTGGCAATCGGCGTGCTGGTCGGCGTGTTGCTCTCCGGAATCTTCTTCGCCTGGAAGATCGCGCAGATCTTCCGCGTCACCTCGACCTTGTCGCCGGACGGCACGACGCGAACCTATCTGGTCGAAGGGCAGGTCTTCTTCGCCTCCGCCGAGGCCTTCAGCAACGCCTTCGACCTTCGCGAAGCGCTGGACAAGGTGATCATGGACGTCAGCCGGGCGCATATCTGGGATATCTCCAGCGTGGCCGCCCTCGATATGATCGTGGTGAAGTTTCGCCGCGAAGGGACGGACGTCGAGATCGTGGGGATCAACCGGGCCAGCGAGACCATCGTCGACAAGCTGGCGATCCATGACAAACCCGACGCCTTCGACCGGCTGATGGGGCACTGAGGGGAACCGTCCATGACCAAGCTGCCCGACGCCGAACTACCCGACACGAAACTCATCGCCCTCGTCGACGCCTCCATCTACGCGCGCAGCCTCTGTGACCACGCGGCCTGGATCGCCAAGCGCACCGAGGCAGCGGTGGAACTGCTGCACGTGCTGGGGCGCCGGGAAACGGCGAGCACACCGATCGACCTCAGCGGCAACATCGCCCTCGGCGCACGCACGGCATTGCTGGAGGAGCTGAGCGAGCTCGACGAGCGGACGGCCAAGCTGGCGCGCAAGCGCGGCCGGGCGATCCTCGACGACGCCCGCGGGATCCTGGAGGCCGCCGGAGTGACCGAGGTACAGGCCCGCCTCAAGCTGGGCGATCTCGTCGAGACGGTGGCCGAAAGCGAGGTCGAGGCCGACTTGGTGATGATCGGCAAGCGCGGCGAGGCCGCCGACTTCGCGAAGCTTCACCTCGGCTCGAACCTCGAGCGCATCGTCCGCTCCTGTCACAAGCCCGTCTTCGTCGCCTCGCGCGCCTTTCGGCCGATCGAGCGCTTCCTGATCGCCTACGACGGCGGCGCCAGCAGCATGAAGGCGGTGGACCACGTCGCCCGCAGCCGCCTCTTCGCCGGGTTGCAGGGCCGCCTGCTGGCGGTCGGCCCCGAAACCGCGGAAACCCGCAAGGGCCTCGAGAACGCACAGGCCCTCTTGAAAGCCGGAGGCTATAGCGTCGAGGCCGACATCGTGCCGGGCCAGCCCGAGACCGCGATCTCGCAAACCGTCGAGGCCGAGGGCATCGATCTTCTGGTGATGGGGGCCTACGGCCATTCGCGCATGCGCAGCCTGATCATCGGCTCCACCACCACGGCCATGCTCCGTCTCTGCAAGATTCCGGTGATGCTGTTCCGCTGACACAGACCTCCGGCCGGCAAGCGCCGAGGACGCCGGGCAGCAGACTGCGGACTGAAGACTGCGGCCCGAAAAATTAGCACCTGCCCCCTCGCCACTTCGGGGCCGAACGCTCTACATTAGGGCCATGCCCGAGAACGCCTACCAAGAGTTCCTGAGCGAGCTGGCCATCGCGCGCGACCAGCTTTCCGGCGACTCCCCGCCGCTCGACGTCGCCTCCGAGTTTCAGCCCGCAGGCGATCAGCCGCAGGCGATCATGGAGCTGACCCAGGCGCTGCAAGAGGGCGAGCGCGACCAGGTGCTGCTGGGCGTCACCGGTTCCGGCAAGACCTTCACCATGGCGCACGTGATCCAGGCGTTGCAGCGCCCGACTCTGATCCTGGCGCCGAACAAGACCCTGGCCGCGCAGCTCTATGCGGAGATGACCTCCTTCTTCCCCGAAAACGCGGTGGAGTACTTCGTCTCCTACTACGACTACTACCAGCCGGAGGCCTACGTTCCGCGCAGCGATACCTACGTGGAGAAGGAATCCTCGATCAACGAGCAGATCGACCGCATGCGCCACTCGGCCACGCGAGCTCTGTTCGAACGGCGCGACGTGGTGATCGTCGCCTCTGTCTCCTGCATCTACGGCATCGGCGCACCGGAGACCTACGCACGCATGACGCGGATCGTGCGCAGCGGCGAGACGGTCGACCGCAAGCTGCTGCTGCGCGAAATGACCGAGCTGCAGTACAAGCGCAACGACGGCAACTTCCATCGCGGCACCTTTCGGGTGCGCGGCGATTCCGTCGAGATTTTCCCGGCTCACTACGAGGATCGCGCCTGGCGCCTGAGCCTGTTCGGTGACGAAGTCGAGGCGATCTACGAGTTCGATCCCCTGACCGGGGAGAAGACCCAGACGCTGGAGGCGATCAAGCTCTATGCCAACAGCCACTACGTCACGCCACGGCCGACGCTGATCCAGGCCATCGAGCAGATTAAGCAAGACCTGAAGATCCGCCTGGACGAGTTCGTCGCCGCCGGCAAGCTGCTGGAGGCGGAGCGTCTGCAGCAGCGCACCACCTTCGATCTGGAGATGATGGAGGCCACCGGCTCCTGCGCCGGTATCGAGAACTACTCGCGCTATCTCTCCGGCCGCAATCCCGGCGAGCCGCCGCCGACCCTTTTCGAATATCTGCCCGACGACGCCCTGTTGTTCGTCGACGAGAGCCATGTGACCGTCGGCCAGCTCAACGGCATGTACCGCGGCGACTATGCGCGCAAGTCGACCCTGTCCGAGTACGGCTTCCGCCTGCCCTCCTGCATCGACAACCGGCCACTGAAGTTCGAGGAGTGGGACGCCATGCGGCCGCCCTCCGTCTACGTCTCGGCCACGCCGGGGCGCTGGGAGATGGAGCGCACCGGCGGCGTCTTCGTTGAGCAGGTGATCCGTCCGACCGGCCTGATCGACCCGGTCTGCCTGATCCGCCCGACCGAGAACCAGGTCGACGACCTGATCGCCGAGTGCCGCGACACGGTCGCCCGCAACATGCGGGTGCTGGTCACGACCCTGACCAAACGCATGGCCGAGCAGTTGACCGAATACCTGCACGAATCCGGCCTGAAGGTGCGCTACATCCACTCGGACGTGGACACCCTAGAGCGGATCGAGATCATCCGCGACCTGCGCCTCGGCGTCTTCGACGTGCTGGTCGGCATCAACCTGCTGCGCGAGGGGCTGGACATCCCCGAATGCGGCCTGGTCACCATTCTGGATGCCGACAAGGAGGGCTATCTGCGCTCCACCACCTCGCTGATTCAGACCATCGGGCGTGCGGCGCGCAACGTCGACGGCCGCGTCATCCTCTACGCCGACAAGATGACCGACAGCCTGAAGGCGGCGATCGAGGAAACCGAGCGGCGGCGCGAGAAGCAGCAGGCCTACAACGCCGAGCACGGCATCACCCCGGCCACGGTGAAGAAGCAGATCTCCGATATCCTGCAGTCGGTCTACGAGCGCGACCACGTCACCGTCGGCACCGGCGAGGAAGAGGGCTTGCTGGTGGGCAAGGACCTCAAGACGCATATCGCCGATCTGGAAAAGCGCATGAAGGAAGCCGCCGCGAACCTGGAGTTCGAGGAGGCCGCGCAGTTGCGCGACGAGATCCTGCGCCTGGAGAACGCCAACCTCGAGATCCCCCACCGCGCCGTCTGGGACGGAACGGGCGACATCGGTGCCGGCTACAACCGAAAGGCGGAGGGGCGCAAGAAGCGCGGCCGGTCGAGCGGCCGGCGCGAGCCGATGAAGACCGACCCGGACTCCTTCGCTGCCGCCCTGATGCGCGCCGACGCCCACGCCAAGAGCAAGAGCCCGAAGGCCCGACGCGGCCGGGGTCGTTAGGTCGACAACATCCTCGCCACCAGGTGCGCCAAAACCGACCCTGTCGCTAGAACGGCAGCGCTTCGCGGACTTCCTGAGGAACGTCGGCGGCCTGTCCTTCGGCGATTTCGCCGTCGTCCAGCACTTCGCAGTAGACGCCCATATCTCGGTGGCCGTAGCCCCGCTGCAGGCTGAGCGGGATATTGAGGTCGCGCTCCGCCGTCTCGGGGTGGACGTTGGTGGCGGCACAGCGCTCGATCGGGGCATCGACGCGCAAACGCACCCGCCCACCCAGCGGCCCCAGGGCGATGCTCCGGCCGATCCAGTCGAACTCCGACCAGGCGGGAAGCCCCTCAAGCCAGATGTTGGCGCGAAAGCGGCGGGGGTCGAGCTCAGCCCGCACCACCCGCTCCAGGTCACGCACGCTGGCGAGGTTCAGAACGGAGATCTGGCGCTCGGGCAGATCGGTGAAGGCATGGCCCTCAGCGGCGACGAGCTTGGGCACGCCTCGGCCGGTCTCGCCCAGGAAGGTTGCGAAGAACTGTGCCAGAACCAGGCGGCCGGTCGGATCTTCGGCCTGACCGCGCACCACGGCCTTGCCCTTGCGGGTGAGCGTCAGTTGCCCGCTCTCCGCCTCGAAGGCCAGACCGAGCTGCGCCAGCTTCTCGTCGCGCTTGAGCTGAAAAAAGTTACTGGGTTTCAGGTACTCGGGCCTGCCCGGATCGAACCGGGTCGAGCCGTGTGCCAAGGCAAAGCGTCGGTCGTGCGGCAGCAGCCGCCCGGCGGTCAACTGCACGCTGGATAGCCGCTCGCCGGCTAGGCCCTTCACCGGATAACGCCAGATAGCCGCGATCTCTGCCACGGGTTCGATCCTCCACCTCTCTTCGGTTTCGGGCCCTCTTCGGTTTCCGAGGCATCAGACCCGAATGGCCGTCCCGGGAGGCTGTTTCAGTTTTTTGAACTCTGCGTCAGACCTGTGAAATCAAGCCCCCGAAGCCCTTGCGAGTCAACCGTCATGTTGCACTGCAACAAATCTTATGGGTAGCGCAAAGGGATAAATTTCGCTGATTCGGCTTTTTGCAAATGAGAATGAGTTGCAATAGCGGAAGAAACCCTCTAAGTTCCCCTTGCTTCACGCGACAGGCCGATCCGGTCCGCGCCGGTTTCGTCCTTGACCGTGGGCATCGATCTCTCCTGACACTTGACGGGACATCCCGACCCCGCCGCACAAGTTGCGGCGGGGTTTTCTTTTCCGCCGGTTCGATTCGTAGCCCGGTGTCGACAAGAGCGATTCGCTTGCGGAGCAATCGTCTTCTTCCGCACCTGCGCAGAGCCCCCTACATTGACGCCATGTTGACCATCGGGCCGCTAAATGACCTACCGGGCGTTCGCCACGCCTTCTTCTCGCGCGAGGGCGGCGTGTCCCAGGGCATCTACGCCTCGCTCAATTGCGGACCCGGATCCGACGACGATCCCGCCGCGGTCCGCGAAAACCGGCGCCGGGCCTTGGCGCAGTTGGACCTGCCCGGCGAGGCGCTGGCGACTCTGCATCAGACTCATTCGTCGGACGTGGTCGAGGTGACCGAGCCTTGGGACATCGGGGCGGGTCCGCGCGCCGACGGCATGGTGACCACCCGCCGCAACGTCGCCCTGGGCGTTCTGGCGGCCGACTGCGCGCCGGTGCTGCTGGCCGATGCGGCCGCAGGCGTGATCGGCGCCTGCCATGCCGGCTGGAAGGGGGCAGTCGGCGGCGTGCTGGAAGGTACTGTGGCAGAGATGGTTCGCCTGGGCGCCACGGCCGAGCGCATCGTCGCCGGGATCGGCCCGTGCATCGCCCAGCGCTCCTACGAAGTCGGGGCTGAGTTCGCTGCGCCGTTCGTCGATCAGGATGCCGGCAACGCCAAGTTCTTCAGTCCGTCGGCCAGGGTCCCGGAGAAGCAGCATTTCGACCTGCGGGGGTATGTCGCCCGCCGACTGACGCTGGCTGGCGTCGGCAACGTAAAAATCCTGCCCTGCGACACCTGCGCAGAACCGCAGCGCTTCTTCAGCTATCGCCGCGCCACCAAAGCCGGCGAATCGGACTACGGACGTTTGCTTTCCGTTATTTTTCTCGAGGGGTAATCTCAAACATGCCGCTTCACTTCGATGCGGAGGAGCTCGCAGAGCGCCGCGCGCGGGCCTGCCACGCCCTGGCCGAGCAGGGCCTCGACGGCCTCCTGATCTTCCGCCAGGAGTCGATGTACTACCTGACCGGCTACGACACCTTCGGCTACGTTTTCTTTCAGTGCCTGGTGCTGGGTGCCGATGGCCGCACCACACTGCTGACCCGCGCACCCGACCTGCGTCAAGCGCAGCAGACCAGCGACATCGAAGACATCCGCATCTGGGTTGATCTGCCAGACGCGGACCCGGCGGCGGCCTTGCGCGACATTCTGGCGGAGCGCGGCCTGAAAGGCGGCAGACTGGGCGCAGAGTACGAGGCCTACGGCCTGACAGCCGCCAACGGCAAGCGGTTGGAGGCGGCGCTTGCAGGCTTCGCCAGCCTGACCGATGCCTCTCTGCTGGTCAGCCGGCTGCGCCTGGTGAAATCGCCCGCCGAGATCGCCTACCTGAGGCGCGGGGCGCAACTCGCCGACGCCGCCCTGGCGGCCGCCGAGCGGCTCACCAAACCCGGCGCCTACGAAGGCGACATCCTGGCCGAGATGCACGAGGCGATCTACCGCGGCGGCGGCGACGATCCGGCGAACGAATTTATCATCGGGTCCGGGCCTCAGGCTTTGTTGTGCCGCTACCACACCGGCCGGCGGCATCTGGAAGCGAACGATCAACTGACCTTGGAATGGGCCGGCGTCTATCGACACTACCACGCGGCCATGATGCGTACGCTGCTGGTGGGCCACTGTCCGGACAAGCAACGGGAGATGCACAGTGCGGCGCGTGACGCGCTGCTGGCCGTCGAAGACAAACTGCGGCCGGGCAACACGGTCGGTGAGGCTTTCGATGCCCATGCCGAAACCCTCGACAAGGCGGGTTACCGCGAAGCCCGGATGAACGCCTGCGGCTATGCCATGGGCACAACCTTCGCGCCGAACTGGATGGACTGGCCGATGCTCTACCACGCCAACCCGGTGGAGCTGCGTCCGGGCATGGCCTTTTTCGTCCATATCATTATCTTCGACAGCGAGGCCGGGCTGGCCATGACTCTGGGCCGCAGCTCGCTTATCGGCGAAACGGCTGCGGAGCCACTGTCCCAGGCATCGCTCGACCTCTATGTGCATTAGCTCCCTGTGCATTGGAAACTGAGCTAGGCTTCCGACTCGAGAGCCTGATCTGCAACGAGGCCCGAAGCGCTGTGCCCCACGTCATTCTCTTCGCCGCTTTCCTCTTGCTCGGGATGCTCGCAACCTGCGTGATGCTGTAGGGATGCAGTTGATGCGTAGGATGCGGGCGCTCCTGCCGGGCTTCCTGCTGGCCCTTGTGGTGGCCGCGCCTCTGTCTGCCTGCGGACAACTGCCGCGACCGTTCCAGCCCGAAGCCAAGGCCATCGATCTGAAAGCCCTGGCGGCGCGGCAGACGCTCTACGTTCTGCCCGCCAGCGGCATCGGCCCCCGCGGCGGCGACTTCGCGATCGCCCTGGCCGCCGCGCTGGAAGCGCAGGGTATGCGCGCCAGTACAAAACGGGCGCCGGGCAACCGCGTGGTGCTCTCCCGCGGCAGACTGGACCCAATAGGCAGCCAGGCAGAACTGGCCTTGGTCACGGAAGTCACGGAGCCCGACGGAACCAAGTTGGCGCGCGCCGCCAGCGAGCTTTCGGTCACGGCCGAGTCCTGGGAGGCCGGCGATCCACGACTACTGGCCGATCTGGCCGATGCCACGGCCGCCAGCCTGGCCGAACAGCTCGCGCCCGCGCCCGTTCTTCAGGTCGCTCTACCGGGCTTCCCAGGCGCCCGCGTGGTGGTCTTGCCGATTTCCGGCGCGCCCGGCGACGGCGCCGACAGCCTGCCGGTCGCCCTGCGCGCCGAACTGGAGGATCGCGAAGTGCCGCTGGCACGGGAGCCGGAACCGCAGGATCTGCTGATCGCCGGGCGTGTCGAGGTGGAGCCGGACGGTCCCGGCACCGAACGGGCCACCATCACCTGGCGCCTGCTGGAGGCCGCACCACCCGGCGCGCCCGATCCGGACAACGGCCGAGAGATCGGCCGTGTTGCCCAGAGCAACCGCATTCCCGCCGGCCAGCTCGACGGACGTTGGGGACAGATCGCCGTGCAGGTGGCCGACTATGCCGCCGATGGCCTGTTGCAGCTCATCGACCAAGCCGGCCAACCCTAGATCCTTGTGGATTACTCGGCAGTTCCGAACGGCCACCGTGCGCCTCCGCGACCCGATTTCCCCAGGTACAAAGCCAAGGTGACGATTTTGTATCCCGTCGGGATCGCAGCTCGTTTACAGCTCCGTGACCGATTGATATTGTCCGCCGCGCGCGGGCCGGGGCAGGAAGCCGTGGAGGCCGTGCGGCGAGCGCCAAGCTGGATCCTGAACCGATGCGAATTCTGACCGGCAACTCCAATCGGCCCTTGGCCGAAGCCATTTCCGCGTACCTCAATCTGCCGTTAACCAAAGCCTCGATGAAGCGTTTCTCCGACATGGAGATCTTCGTCGAAGTGGAGGAAAACGTGCGCGGCGAGGACGTCTTCGTCATTCAGTCAACCTCCTACCCGGCGAACGACAACCTGATGGAGCTGCTGGTCGCGCTGGACGCGCTGCGCCGCGGCTCGGCCCGGCGGGTGACTGCGGTGATCCCCTATTACGGCTACGCGCGTCAGGACCGGAAATCGGGTCCGCGCACGCCGATCTCGGCCAAGCTGGTCGCCAACCTGATCACCACGGCCGGTGCCAACCGCGTGCTGACCCTCGACCTGCACGCGGGACAGATCCAGGGCTTCTTCGATATTCCGACGGACAACCTCTTCGCGGCACCGGTTTTCACCAACGACATTCTGCGCAAGTACGACGGCCAAGCACTGACCATTGTCTCGCCGGACGTCGGCGGCGTCGTCCGCGCCCGCGCCATCGCTCGCCGCCTGGACGCCGACCTGGCGATCATCGACAAGCGCCGCGAGCGCGCCGGGGTCTCCGAGGTCATGAACATCATCGGCGACGTGAAGGGCCGCGCCTGCGTGCTGGTGGACGATATCGTCGACTCGGCAGGCACCCTCTGCAATGCGGCGGTCGCCTTGATGGACGCCGGGGCCAGCTCGGTCTCGGCCTACGTCACCCATGGCGTGCTGTCCGGTGGCGCCGTGGCGCGCGTATCCTCTTCGCCGCTAACCGAGTTGGTGACCACCGACAGCATCCCGGCAACCGAAGCGGTCCGCGTGGCGCAGAACATCCGGCAATTGACCATTGCCCCACTGTTGGGCGAGGCGATGCGCCGGATCAGCGATGAACGCTCGGTTTCGAGCCTGTTCGACGAGCCGCCGGCACGCAAGTTCGCTTGAAATCGCGGCACAGCCGCTTATACAGACGCACTTTCACCGCGTCGGGCACCCCTGGAGGCCCGGCGCACATCCTGCGGCGGGCAAGGGCCCGCCGAACGCTTGAGAAGCTATCCTGAGGAGACGAAGCGATGAGCGACGCGCATATGATGCCGGCTCAGCCGCGCGACCGGGCCGGAAAGGGGACCGCCCGAGCCGCCCGGCGAAGCGGCATGGTGCCGGCCGTGGTTTACGGCGGCAAGAAAACCCCCGCGATGATCCTGATCGAGGAGCGCGTGTTGAAGAAGCAGGCCGCACGGGCTGCCTTCTTCGGGACCGTCTATGAGATCAAGGTCGAAGGCGGCGGCACGGAAAAGGTGCTGCCCCGCGACCTGCAGCTCGATCCGATCACCGACGTTCCGGTTCACGCGGATTTCCTGCGTGTGACCGGCGCTTCGCGCGTCACCGTCGCCGTTCCCGTCAACTTCGTAAACGAGGAGGCAGCCCCCGGCCTGAAGCAGGGCGGCGTGCTGAACGTGGTGCGTCACGAGGTTGAGCTGAGCTGCCGCGCCGATGCGATCCCCGATTCCATCGAGGTCGACCTGACTGGCAAGGAGATCAACGACTCCCTGCACATCAGCGAGGTCAAGTTGCCGGACGGCGTGGAGCCGACCATCACCGACCGCGATTTCACCATCGCGACGGTTGCCGCACCCAGCGTGGTGAAGGAAGAGGCGGCCGAGGAGCAGGCAGAAGCTTCGGGCGAGGCCGCGACCGAAGAGGCGGCTGAAGAGAAGGCCGAAGACTAGAGCACGATCGCCCCAGGTGGACGCGGCTTGGCGTCCACCTGGGGTGTGAATCGCTCTCTACCTCGATGAGAGAGCAGACTGCTAGGCCGCAGCGCCGCCGGAAACGGCGAGGCGAGCGGGGACAGGAGGCACCATGCTGCTGCTGGTCGGCTTGGGAAATCCGGGTCCCCGTTATGCCGGCAACCGACACAACATCGGCTTCATGGCGCTGGACGAGATCGTCCGGCGCCATGGCTTTTCCGCTTGGCGCAAGGGTTTCCACGGGGAGATGGCCGAAGGCCGCCTGGCCGGGGGAAAGGTACTGGCGCTCAAGCCCCAGACCTACATGAACGAGTCGGGCCGTGCGGTCGGCGAAGCCCTGCGCTTCTACAAGCTGGCGCCCGGCGATGTAACGGTGCTGCATGACGAACTCGACCTTGCCCCCGGCAAGCTGCGGGTGAAGCAAGGCGGAGGAGCGGCCGGCCACAACGGCTTGCGCTCGATCACTCAGCACATCGGTCCCGACTTTAAACGGGTGCGCCTCGGGATCGGTCACCCCGGCCGCAAGGAAGCGGTGCACGGCTGGGTTCTCAGCGACTTTGCCAAGGCCGATGCCGATTGGCTCGAACGCTTGCTGGAGGCGCTTGTGCGCCACGCGGAGCTCCTGGCCGCCGGCCAGGACGGTCCTTTCATGAGCCGGGTGAATCAGGAGGTGACTCCGGCGAAACCGAAGGTTGCGAAGAAAGCCCCGGCGGGCACCGACGCGGTTCAGGCGACAGACCCGCCGCCGCCCGCCGAACAGCAACCGGCAGCGCCACCCCCCGCCCGAGACAAGCGTGAAGGCCTGCTGGCTCAAGCACTGAAGCGTGCCATGGGTCAACTGAGCAGCAAAACCAAGACCTAAGACAACACGGGATAGAGCGACAGGATGGGTTTCAATTGCGGGATCGTCGGACTGCCGAACGTCGGCAAGTCGACACTTTTCAATGCGCTGACCGAAACGCAGGCGGCCGAAGCCGCCAACTATCCCTTCTGCACCATCGAGCCCAACATCGGCCGGGTGTCCGTGCCCGATCCGCGGCTGGAGGAGTTGGCCAGGCTCGGGAAATCGGCCAAAACCATTCACACACAGCTCGAGTTCGTCGACATCGCCGGGCTGGTGGCCGGTGCCAGCAAGGGCGAGGGCCTGGGCAATCAGTTCCTCGCCAACATCCGCGAGGTTGATGCCATCGTCCAGGTGCTGCGCTGCTTCGGCGGCGAGACCACCCACGTGGCGGGCTCCGTCGATCCGATCCGCGATGCCGAGACCGTCGAGACGGAGCTGCTGCTGGCCGACCTGGAATCTTGCGAACGCCAGCGCGATGCCGCCGTCAAGCGGGCACGCGGCGGCGATAAGGAGGCCAAGGATCGCCTAGCCGTCTTGGAGCCAACCATCGCCGCCCTCTCGGACGGCGAGCCCGCGCGACGCGTTTCGGTTCCGCGCGAACTGAAGTCGGTCTTTCAACAGCTCCAGCTCCTGACGGCGAAGCCCCTGCTCTACGTTGCCAACGTGGAAGAAGAAGCGGCGGCCATCGGCAATGCCGAGGCAGAGCGAGTGCGGGAGCGTGCGGCGGCGGAGGGTGCCGGCTTCGTGATCGTCTCGGCCGCGATCGAGGCCGAAGTCGCCGGCCTGAGCGATGCCGAGGAGAAGCAGGAGTTCCTGGAAACCCTGGGGTTGGAGACCACCGGGCTGGCCCGCGTGATTCGCGCCGGCTTTGCGCTGCTGGACCTCATCACCTTCTTCACCGTCGGGCCGAAGGAAGCACGTGCCTGGACGGTACCGCGCGGGGCTTCCGCTCCCGAGGCGGCGGGCGCAATCCATACCGATTTCCAGCGCGGTTTCATCCGCGCCGAGACCATCGCCTATGCGGATTTCGTAGCGCTGGGCGGCGAGGCCGCGGCCAAGGAAGCTGGCAAGATGCGGGCCGAGGGAAAGGACTATGTCGTCCAGGACGGCGACGTTTTCCACTTCAGGTTCAACGTTTAGCCTTCTACACACCTTCATAGCTGTATGGTTTCATTCAAGCCGGCGATCCGGTCGATCTCTCCGCAGGCGTTTGTTCACGACCACTTAAGCTCCCGGATCTAGAGTGTTCGCGACCGAAGGTATAAGGACACGCCGGGATCGCCGCGATGCCGCATGCAAACCCGATCGACGCCGTCAAACTGCAGCGCCATCGCTTTTTAGGCTTCAGTTTCGCTCTGGCAGATCTGCTGATTGAGCTCGATCCAACGGGCCGCATCGTCTTTGCTGCCGGCGCCTGTCAGCATCTGTTCGGTCAGGATGACGCCACGCTCAAGGGTCAGTTGCTGGCCGAGCGCATCGCCAAGGCCTATCGCCCACTGGTCAAGCAGCTTCTGCACCAGCTCGACACCGGACATCGCATTCCGCCGGTGGAGATTGCCGTCGAGAAGACCGACGGAACCGCCGCAAAGGTGGTCTTCTGCGGCTATGCGCTGCCACATGAGCCGACCAAGTATCTGGCCCTGAGTGCAGCTCAGCGTTTCCAAGCTCTGACGCAGCAAGGCGAAGGGCGCGATCCCAGCACCGGGCTGCACACGACGCAGAAGTTCGGCGAGCGACTGCGCAAGCTGATCGAAAGCGACGAAGAGTCGGCCAACGAACTGACCATGACCTTCATGGAGCTGGAGGGCCTCGACCGTTTCGAGCAGTCGGCCACCTCCAGCAGCTATCAGGACGTGATCAGCGGTGTCGCCGCTTTCTTGCGTCTCAGGTCCTTTGAAGGCGACTCTGCCGGATGGGTTGCGGATGGCCGCTTCGGCGTGGTGACCGACGCCAACGTCGACCACAAAGCACTTGCCGACGAACTGCTGGAGGCCGTTCCGGAGGCACGGCAGCTTACCGCCAGTCTGCACAGTCAGGCGCTGCGCCCGGCCGGTATCTCGGCCCAAACCTCCGCTCGAACGCTGATTCACACGCTGCAGCGCTTCCAGAGCGAGGGCTTAACCGACGAGGTACGGGCCGATCCCGGGACTCAGTTCCGCAACATGCTGAAGCAAACCCTCGGGGCCATCGAGCGCTTTCAGGAGATCATCGAGCGAGATCATATCGCGCTGGCCTATCAGCCGATCGTCGAGCTGGCGAGCGGCCAGGTTCATCATTACGAGGTGCTGGCGCGTCTACCGGACGGCGGCTCCCCCTTCGAGAGTGTTTCGCTAGGCGAATCCATCGGCATGATCGCCGCCTTCGACTTGACGATCTGCCGTAAGGCACTGGCCGACCTGCAGCCCGACGGACCGGCCGCAGGGCTGACGCTGTCGGCAAACCTCTCGGCGCAGTCGTTGCAGGAACAGGTCTTCGTCGATGCGCTGGAGCTGCTCCTGCAAGAGCATGGACAGCTGCGCCGGCGCCTGTCGTTCGAGATTACAGAGTCGGCGGAGATTGTGGACTTCGCAGCGGTGAACGCGGCGATTCAGCGGTTGCGTGCGCTCGGTTGCCAGGTCGCCCTCGACGATTTCGGCGCCGGCAACGCCACCTTTCGCTACCTGCAAGCCTTCGAAGTCGACAGCATCAAGATGGACGGCGCCTATGTCCGCGCAATGGTCGACTCTCCGCGCGATTACGCCCTCATCAAGGGCATGGCCGGGATCTGCCAAGATCTGAATCTGACGATGGTCGCCGAGATGATCGAAACCCAGCAACAGGCGGACCTCTTGAGAGAAATCGGGGTAGAATTCGGTCAGGGTTATCTTTTCGGCGGTCCAAAGGTTGGCAAACCCGTCACGCCGGCACCGCTTGCCGCCGCCTCGCCGACGTTATCCGTCCTGCGCGGGCGCCGCCAAGGAGCGTCCGAAACCTGGGCCTAGGCTCCACGGCAGATCGCGACGGAGCCATCTGGCCCACACGCCGCTAAACCGCTATATTTGTTCGAATTTGGGCGAAAGCGTCCGAATTTAGACATAGCGTGTCGCCAAGCTCCTGATGGAGCTGCAAAGCCGCATAACCGCGCTGATCGCAGACGGTCGCATTGACGTAGACTCTACCGAACTTAGACGACGCGGCCTTTGGGGAGCAGAGATCATGGCGTTGTTGGGACGGTTCAGCTCGACCTCCACCTCGTCACTCGACCGCCGCATTACGGCCGCGATCGAACGGGAAGAGCAGTCGGGCTGGCGCTTTGCCCTTTTCGTGCGGCTGGGTGCCTTAGCATTGGTTTTCGCCTGGCTGGCCTACACCGTGCCCTTTCCGCGAGTCGGCTGGTGGCTGGGACTGGTCGTGCTCTTCGTGCTGTCGGGCCTGATCCCTTATCTGCTGAGGCACCGCCGACGCTGGCGCGTATGGGTGGCCGCCTTTATCGGCGTCGACGCCATTCTGCTGACCACTGCCCTGCTCGCTCCCAATCCGCTGGCCGGAGAAAACTGGCCGATCCAGATGACGCTGAGGCTGCACAACAACCTCTATCTCTTCGTCTTTCTGGCCGGCGCGGCGCTGAGCTACGCCCCCTCGATGGTGCTCTGGACCGGGCTTGCCGCCGCCGGCGCCTGGAGCATCGGCGTCTATCTCATCCTAACCCTCCCGACGACGCACCGGTTCTCGGTCGCGGAGGCAGCCGGCGGGCCGGACCCGCTCGAGCAGACACTGGAGGGGTTTCTCAACCCCTTCTACGTCAACGTTAACGGCTGGCTGAACGAGGTCGTGCTGCTCGGTATCACCGCGCTGATCGTCGCCGCTGCGGTCTGGCGCTCGCGCCGGCTGCTGGCTCGCCAGGTCTCGGCCGAGCGCGCGCGCGCAAGTCTGGCGCGTTACTTCTCCCCCGATGTCGTCGAGCGCTTGGCTGTCGAACGCGGCACCTTCGACAAGCCGGATCAGCGCCAGGCCGCCGTAATCTTCGTCGATATCGTGGGATTCACTCGGCTGTGCGAACAGGTGCCGCCAGAGAAGTGTATTGCCCTGCTGCGCAGCTTCCATGTCCGCATGGCGCGCTGCGTCTTCGCCCAGGGCGGAACGCTCGACAAGTACATCGGCGACGGCGTCATGGCGACCTTCGGCACCCTGGAGCCACGCAACGACGATGCCGCGCGGGCCTTGGCCTGCGCGCGGGCCATGCTGGAGGAAGTCGAACGCTGGAACGCCAAGCGGGCAAGGCGCGGTGCCGATCCGGTCAGCATCGGTATCGGGCTGCATTACGGCACGGTGACCGTCGGTAACGTCGGTAGCGAGCGGCAGCTCGAATTCACCGCCATCGGCGATACGGTCAACATCGCCAGCCGCCTGGAGCGCTTGACTCGCGATCTAGACGTACCTTTGGTGGCAAGCGGCGCCTTGGTTACAGCCGCCAGCGAAACCGCCGAGAGCGCCGAACTGCTGGAAGGCCTGATACCGGCAGGAGAGACGCAGTTGCGTGGCCGCGAGGCCGCCGTGCCGGTCTTCGCCTTACATAGCGCCGAGGGATCCAACACAGCCCTCCAGACAGCTGGCGACGCAAACGGCGACCTGCCGGAAATCGATTTGAACGAGGCAGAACCGGCTGCAACCACCGATCTCGAGCCGACAGCAGAGTCCGACGCCGGTTCGCTGCTTCCGCCGTCGCGCAGCGCTGGGCAAGCGGTCGGAAGCTGACCGAATGCGAAGGCTTTCGCTTGCAGTAGCGCTTCTCGTACTGACTGGTTGCGTCGGCCCGGTACAGCCGACCTCCTATAAGGCCGCACCGCCAGGTGGCGGCTCAGGTTATTCGGAGATCTGGCAAGACGAGCGGCGTGCGGAAGTGCGCTTCGCCGGCAACTGGCGGACCGACCGCCAGACGGTGGAAGACGGCTTGCTCTATCGCGCTGCCGAGCTGGCCGCACAGCGAAACGCGACGCGCTTCGCTGTGCACGACAGGACCGTTGAGCGCAGGGTTTACGAGACCATCGACACGCCGCCGTTTCCATCCTGGTGGTACCGCGACCGTTACCGCTGGCATGGCGCCTACGGTCGCTTCCCGCCGCGGGTCAACACCTGGACCGTCTATACGGCGGTCATGCAAATCGAGCTTCTGCCGGAGGATGCAGAGGCGCCGCAGGACGTTCCGCTGCGCACCACTCAGGCGGTTCTCGACGAACTGGGTCCGAAGATCCGCCGACCGTCACCAGCCTCCTAGCCGTACCCTGCAGATACCACCCGGTCATTCCTGGCGAGGCAGGATCCCACCGGCAGGCGTCTGGTCCAGGTGCTCCCAGTAGGAGCCTTCCTTCCTCGCAATATGACTGCCTAGCAGGGAAAGGACCGTTTCCAGGTCGGCCGTCATCACGAGAGCGGCCAGGCGATCGTGTTCGGCAAACGACTTCTCGAGGTGGTGCACATCGATCCCCAGGTGTGTACGCAGGGCAGCCACTTTGCCTGCGATCAGATTGTAGCTCTGCAAGATGTAAGGGCTGCCGCTGACTTCACAGATCACTTGATGAAAAGCACCATCGAGGTCGAGATAGCGGCGCACGTCGTTCCGTACCCAGGCGACTCGCATATCGGCAAAGACCGTCTTAAGCCGCTCTGCCAGTTCGGCCCGGGCATCGATCTCAAAGACGCGACGCAGGGCTGCGGCCTCCAGCACCCAGCGCATCTCGCAGATCTGGTTGAGTTCACCCGGCGCCAAGGTGAAGACGTAGGTTCCCGCCTGCGGCCGGATCTCGACCAGACCTTCATGCTTCAACTGGACGAGAGCCTCACGCACCGGAGTCTTGCTGGTGCCTAGCGAGGCAGCGACTCTCGCCTCCGAGATCTTCTCGCCCAGCATCCAGTCGCCCTGGACGATCGACTGGCGCATGCGGGTCAGCACCGAATCGCCCAGCAGCGGGCCTCGTTTGATCGGTCCGCGATCGTCGTCGCCCTGGAAGCTCTCTCCCCCCGCCCGCGAGGCTCCGGTCTTCGGAGCAGAAGCGGTCTTTCTGGCTGTGCTTCGTCCTCTCATGACTCCGCTTGACGCTCCCAATTTCCAACTGATATCTTAGATCTAAGAAAAAGAATAGACGGCGACAGGGAGGAAACCACCCCGATGGTCGATACTTTCGACCGTTGGTTCATCTCGTTCAACAAGGCGTTGCTCGTCTTGTTGATGGCAACGATGGCCCTTCTGGTTTTCGCCAACGTCGTAGCGCGCTACCTCTTCGGGGTGTCCTTCGGCTGGGCCGAAGAGATCTCCCGCTTCGCAATGATCTGGATCGCCTTCCTGGGAGGCGGCCTCGCGCTGCGGTACGGCCAACTGGTCGCGGTGGAAACACTGCAGACAATCATGCCCGACCGACCGGCTCTACTGCTTCGCTGGGCGTCGATCACGCTTGTCGTCGCCTTTCTTATTGCGTTGGTCGTGCTCGGCCTGCAGTTCGTCGAGTTCTCCTGGAACAACCGCACGCCGGTTCTGCAGATATCGCGCGGCATCCCCTACCTCGCCGTCCCCCTCGGGGCCGCCTTCGCACTGCTGCACCTGACGCTCGGGTTCCGGCAGGTGATGCGCGGCGAATGGCTGGCGCTGGAGGATTTCGATCAGGAGACAGCGCTGCATCCGCCACAGGGCCCGGCGGATGCAGGATGACCGCGCTACTGCTCTGCGTCTTCGCCGCCAGTCTCATAATCGGCGTTCCCATTGCCTTCGTCATGGGAATTGCCAGCCTCGCCGTCCTGCTGGCGGATGGCAGCTTTCCGCTGCTCGTAGTGCCGCAGCGGATGTTCAACGGTCTCGATTCCTTTCCTTTGATGGCGGTGCCCTTCTTCATTCTGGCCGCCGACCTGATGACCGCCGGGCGTATCACCGCATCGCTGCTGCGCTTCAGCCAAGCGCTGGTCGGCCACATTCGCGGCGGCATGGGGCATGTCAACGTTCTGATCTCGGTCTTCTTCGCCGGGATCAGCGGATCGGCGCTGGCGGATGCGGCGGGACCCAGCGCAATCGCCATGCGCATGATGGCGCGCGCCGGCTACCCGCTGCCATATGCGGCCGCACTCAGCGCGGCGACGGCCACGATCGGCCCGGTCATTCCGCCGAGCATCATCATGGTCATCTACGGTATCACCGAGCCACGCGTGTCGATCTCCCAGATGTTCATGGCCGGCATTCTGCCCGGCTTGCTGATGGGACTGGCCTTGGCGGCGGCGAACTTCGTGATCAGCCGGCGCCATGGCTACGGCGGTGGCGTCGCGCGTGCAAGCCTGCGAGACATCGCGGCAACTGCGCTGAAGGCCGCACCGGCAATCCTGGTCCCGGCGATCATCCTCGGCGGCATTCTGGGCGGTATCTTCACACCGACGGAAGCGGCGGCGGTCGCCGTTTTTTACGCCATGCTGATCGGGTTCCTCCAGGGCACGCTCACGCTCGCTCTGCTGCCGCAGATCTTCCTGCGCTCCGCATTGCTCACGTCCGCAGTGCTCTTGATTGTCTCGACGGCCTCCATCTTCGCCTGGCTGTTGACCGTCTTTCAGGTGCCACAGAGTTTTGCCGAAGCCATCACGGCGCTGCCGCTTGGACAAATCGGCACGCTTCTGCTGCTGGCTCTGCTAATCCTGATCTGCGGGCTGTTCATCGACACGATCCCCGCCGTGATCGTACTGACGCCGATCCTCGCCCCCATCGCCTTCAGCGCGGGTATCGATCCGCTGCATTTCGCGATGGTGCTGATTCTGAACCTCACCATCGGAATGGTGACACCACCGGTGGGGCCTGTGCTGTTCGTCATCTGCACAGTTGGAAAGATCCGTATCGAGGTGCTGACCAGAGCGATACTCCCGTTTCTGGCAGTCCAGATCACGGTGCTGCTCGCCATCGTTCTGATACCGGATCTTTCCCTCACGATTCCCCGGCTATTCGGCTACGGGGGCTAAAACACACAAATGGGAGGACTTAGGGATGCTCAAACACCTAACAATGCTTGGCGCCATGGCGGGCGCCGCCATCCTGACCGCAAACGCAGCGCAAGCCGACACCATTCGCTACGCCCACTTTCAGCCAGCCGCGCTCGATCAGCCGAAGCATGCAGCCGCGCTTGCCTTCAAGTCTCATGTTGAGGCGGCGACCGGCGGCAGCGTAACGGTCGAGATCTTTCCGGCCAGCCAACTCGGCGGCGGCAGCGAGGTCATGGAGGGTCTGCAACTCGGCACGATCCAGTTGGGTGTTGTACACGACGGCCCGATCGGTTCGACCTTCGCTCCTTTTCAGGTCTTCCAGATTCCCTACGTTTTCCCGAACCAGTCAGTCGCTTGGAGTGTCCTCGACGGTGACTATGGCGACCGTATTGCGGAAGCGATGCGCGAGCAGACCGGCATTCGCCTGATGGCCTATGCCGACAACGGCATCCGGCATTTCACCAACAACGAACGCTCGATCTCAAGCCCGGCCGATATGGAAGGCTTGAAGATCCGCGTTCAGCCCAGCCCAGTGTTTCAGCGCTTGGTGGAAAGCCTGGGCGCCAGTCCCACCGTCATCGCCTGGCCCGAACTGCCGAGTGCACTCGCCCAGGGCGTCGTCGACGGGCAGGAAAACGGTGTTACCAATATCCTGGCCGCCGATCTTTATGAGAATCAGCGGTTTGTCTCGCTCGACGGTCATGTCTACAGCCTGCATGCCTACATGATGAACGATGCCTTCTTCCAAGGTCTCGAGGAGTCCGAGCAACAGGCAGTGCGCGAAGGCATTGAAGTCGCAAAGTGGATCCATCGCGGCATGACGGCGGCGCAGGATGCCAACGCCCAGACCATACTCTCCGACGTGGGTATGGAGGTGACACCGCTCAGCCCCGATCAGGTGGCTGAATTCCGCGCCAAGGCGCAGAGCCCCGTTGCCGAGTGGGTTGCCGGCCAGGTCGGACAAGACTGGGTCGACGGCCTGTTCGCGGCCGTCGAGAGCGGCCGGTAGCTCCACAGTCGACCCACGAACCCACCTTGAATTGAAAGGGAACGCCGATATGCCCTCGCAGGCGGCCAAGGTCGTCGTCATTGACGGCGGTTACGATACCTACGACACGGAACGAGCGGTGCTCGCACCGCTCGGCGCGGAGGTTATCTTGGCGCCCTGCGAGGGCGATTCCCGCCGGGTGATCGAGGTGGCCAGCGATGCCGATGCGATCCTGGTCCGTGAGACGCCGTTGCCGACGGAAACGCTTCAGCATCTGGAGCGCTTGCGGGCAATCGTGCGCTACGGTGTCGGCACCGATCATATCGACCTCGCCTACGCCGCCAGCCGGGGAATCGCCGTGGCCAACGTTCCGGACTACGGCATCGAGGAGGTGTCCGAACACGCGCTGGGGCTTCTGCTGGCAGTCAAACGCCGGCTGTTTCAGCGAGATGCCGCGGTGCGTGCCGATAACTGGGGCGAAGTTCGCAGCATGCCGATCCACCGCACTCGCGGTAGCACCTTGGGGCTGATCGGCGCGGGACGGATCGGCAGCGCTTTTCTGGACAAGGCGCGGCCGCTCGGATTTGCCAAGGTGCTGGTCCACAGTCGAGATGCTCTGCCGAAAGGCACCGAGGCAGCCGACCCCGACCGGATCTGCCGGGAAGCCGATGTCATCTCCCTCCACCTGCCGCTGACGCCGCAGACGCACCATCTGATCGACGCCCGAAAGCTGGCGGCGATGAAACCGACCACCATCCTGATCAACACGGCCCGCGGTGGCCTGATCGACGAGGCCGCCCTTGCCGCGGCCCTCGAGGAGGGGCGACTTCTGGGAGCCGGCCTCGACGTTTTCGGCGAAGAACCTCTGCCGAGCGGAAATCCACTCCGCTCCGCTCCCAACTGCATTCTCTCCGATCATGTCGCCTGGTACTCCGAGGAGGCGCTTCAGGATCTGCAGCGCAAGGCGGCCGAAGAGGTGCACCGCGCGTTACTCGGTGTGCCGCTCGCCAACTCAGTCCTACCGCAAGTCTGAACCATGGATGCGGTACTCGAGAGACTCCGTGGCAAGGCGATTCCCGTCGTTCGCTGCGATAGCACAGAACAAGCCGGCGAATTGAGCGAATGGCTGATCCAGGGCGGCCTGACGGTCCTTGAGATCACCACCACGGTGCCCGGATATGCCGACTTGGTTGCCAAGCTGACCGCCGACGCTCGTCTGTTGGTCGGCACCGGCACCGTACTTGATGCGGCCACCGCACAGGCAGCGGTCGAGGCAGGGGCGCGCTTCCTGGTATCTCCTTGCCTGGTGCCGGAGGTGATCGCCGTCGGAAGAGCTGCGAACCTACCCGTTATCCCCGGTGCCGCCACCCCTACGGAGATCCTGACGGCGCACCGCGCCGGCGCGGCAGCGGTCAAGCTGTTCCCGGTCGAGCAGCTTGGCGGCCCAGGCTTCTTGAAGGCCGTCCGCAGCGTGCTGCCGGACGTGCCGCTTCTGCCGACCGGCGGAATCGCGCTGGAACAGGTCACCGACTACTTCTCGGCCGGCGCCTTCGCCGTCGGCCTCGGCAGCCAATTGGCCAGTCAACGCGAGATCACGGCAGGTGCGCGGGACGAGATCGTTGCACGTGCCATCCGCTTGGCCAAACGCGACACACCCTGACCCCCTAATCGGACAAGAGGAGACATACCCGATGAACACGCAAGAGCTGATTGCCGGTTTCCAGGAAACCGCGATCGCTTCCTGTGCGGATGCCTGCGACAAGGTTGTTGGGCGGCGTTGCTATATGGACCATGCGATCGCGCCCCGAATCAACGAAGACAGGATTGTCGGGCCGGCGGCAACGGTGCTGGAGGTACCGACCGACGAAGTCTTGCCACCACAGCATGCGCTCGACCTGATCGATGAGGCCGACGCTGGAAGTGTCATCTGCATCTCAATCGGTGCCGATGCGGACGTAGCCGTCTGGGGCGGTCTGATGACGGCCGGTGCTGTCGCCAATGGCCACGTGGCCGCAGTCCTGGACGGCGCGGTGCGCGATATCGTGGAGATCCGCCGCGACTTCGGCTTCCCGGTCTATGCGCGCTCGGCCTGCCCCGGGACCACGCTCGGCCGTGCCAAAACCATCGCTTCCCAGTTGCCCGTCGAGGTTGGCGGCATCCTGGTGCATCCCGGCGACATCATTGTCGGCGACGTCGACGGCGTCGTCGTGGTGCCGCGCGAACATGCCGAGGACGTACTCGAGCAGGCGCGCGAGATCGACCAACGCGAAGCCGAGCAGGCGAAGCTGATCGCCAAGGAAAAGTCGTTGCGCAAGGGCCTGGCGAAGTATGGCCGCATCTGAGGGAGAGCGCTCCATGTCGGATCTGGTTTGCCTCGGCGAGCCACTGTTGGAGTTCTCTGCGGTGGCGCGGAATGGAGAGACCGTCTACCTGCAAGGCTACGGCGGCGACACCTCCAACTGCGCCATCGCCGCCGCTCGGCAGGGCGCCAGCGTCAGTTACGTCACGGCCCTGGGAGACGACGCCTTCGGCCGTGAGTTTCTCGATCTGTGGCAACGTGAGGGGGTCGCCGTGGACGCCGTGACCGTCGATCCGCAGGCCCCAACGGGACTGTACTTCATAACCTACCAGGACGGCCTGCACGAGTTCAGCTACCGGCGTGCCGACTCGGCCGCCAGTCGGATGCGTCCGGAAACGCTGCCGCTGGAGGTCATCCGCAACGCGCGCATCCTGCATGTTTCCGGCATCAGCCAGGCGATCAGCGATAGCGCCTGCGACGCCGTCTTCACCGCGATCGCTGCCGCCCGGGACTCCGGCACACAGGTGAGTTACGACACCAATCTTCGTCTCAAGCTCTGGCCCTTGGCCCGCGCCCGCGCCATCACCCATGCCGCTATGGCCGAAGCCGATATCGCACTCCCTGGCCTGGAGGACGCTCGGCAACTGACCGGCCTGGACGCACCCGATGCGATCGTGGATTTCTATCTGGAGCTGGGTCCCAAGGTGGTGGCGCTGACCATGGGCGCTGCCGGCACCCTCGTGGCAACGGCAGAGCTGCGAGAAATCGTTCCGGCCCATAAGGTCGAACAAGTCGATGCCACCGCTGCCGGTGACACCTTCGACGGCGCTTTCCTGGCCCGGCTGCTGGCCGGGGACAGCGTTGTGGCCGCGGCGCGCTATGCCAACACGGCCGCGGCGCTTTCGACCCAAGGCTATGGTGCCGTCGGACCGATGCCGACAAGCGACACCGTGCAGCAGGCGTTGGCCGAGGCAGGGGTGTGACGACAGGGCAGCCAAATTCGGGATACGCAACGGCGGACGACAGGATGCCAGAGACTGCACCAACGACCGCGCAAAGGACTGCCTTCGTCAGCGGTGGAACCGGCGCGATCGGCCGCGCAATTTCCATTGCGTTGGCAGCAGCTGGCTACCGCACCATCATCGGGGCAATAGACATCGCCGAAACGGCGCTACCGGAAGCCGTGGAGGGTCGATGGCTTGACGTGACGAACCCGGATAGCGTCGAAGCTGCGTTGGAAGACCTGAAGACCCTCTCGGTGCTGATCAACTGTGCCGGGATTACTGCGCGCGAAGGGCGGGAGTTCGACCCCGAGGTGTTCGCAAGAGTCGTCGAGGTCAACCTCACGGGTGCGATGCGCCTGGCCATGGCGGCGCGGCCGCGTTTGCGGGCTGCCGTCGAGGCCGGACAGGAAGCTGCCGTGGTCAATGTCTGCTCCATGTTGAGCTTCTTCGGAAGCCCAACGGTGCCTGCCTATGCCGCTAGCAAAGGCGGGCTGCTTCTGCTGACCAAATCCCTGGCCGGCGCCTGGGCAGAGGACGGCATTCGGGTGAATGCCGTTGCGCCCGGCTACATCGAAACGGAACTAACGCGGCCGCTGCATGACGCACCGGAACATCGTGTCCGGATCGAGCAGCGCACGCCGATGCGCCGCTGGGGACGGCCCGAGGACGTGACCGGCGCCGTGACGTTCCTCTGCTCCGAGCAAGCACGCTTCGTCACCGGAACCGTCATCGCTGCCGACGGCGGTTATTCAGCGATCTGACTGCGAGGAACCCCACTATGCCAGAGGTATCGAGCGTTCACCCCCTGTCGCCACCGGAGCTGGTGATCGCCGGCGAACCGGAAGACGAACGGGTCTGGGTGCCGCAAGCGCCGAACGTCTGGTTCCGGCCGCTGCTGCTCAACCGGGTGCAAGGCCAATGGTGCAACTTGCTGCGGGTTCGCAAGTCCGGCGTCCTCAGCCGACACAGTCACCCGGCACCGGTGCACGGCTACGTGCTGCGGGGCAGCTGGCGCTACCTGGAACATGACTGGGTTGCCCGTGCCGGCGACTTCGTCTTCGAACCGCCCGGCGAAACCCACACACTCGTGGTCGACGCAGACGCCGAGGAAATGATGACTTTTTTCAGCATCTCCGGTGCGATGATCTATTTGGACGAGGACGACAGGGTCATCGGCCGTGACGACGTCTTCACCAAGATCGACATGTGCCGCGCCCACTATGCCGAGTGCGGCCTGGGTGCCGACTACGTCATGCAGTTCGTGCGCTGATCGTTACGGTTTCGTGCCAGGCTTGGCCCGCCGGCAAGCGAAGCCCAGTCACAGAAGCCTAGAGTCGCCTACAGCAGACCGGGACTTGGCTCGCCGACTGCGTCCTTGATCGAGCTCTCGAAACAGAACGCCTTGCGGCCAACCCCGCTCGGCTCACCTCTCAGGAACGAACCTCAGGTCGCTGCGTTGCCGGACTCGTCAGCCGTGGCATCGCTGCTCGACGAGCTGTCACTGCCCTCTTGGGGCTCGCTGACCGATGATTTGGCCGCCTTCGCTCGACTCGTCCTGGCTCGTGTCGTTTTCGGCGCCGCCGCTTTGGGCGCTGCCGGTGCGGAGTCGCCGGCCTCACCGTCGCCAGTCCCAGTCGCAGGCGCGCTTACCAACGCCTCTCCTTCGCTGGCAGCCGTGCGGCGGCGGCGCGGTGCACGACGGGGGCGGTCGCCCAGCATCTTGCGCAATCCTTCATCGGAGCCTGCTTCCGCCGACCGCGGCGCGTCGGCCGCTGGGCCCCCGGCATCGGAGCTCGTTTCGGCGTTGGCCTCGTCCTCAGGGCGATGGGCAGTCAACACGCCCGCCCGCTCGTCGTTGCGCGGCGCTGGCTCTCGGCTCTGTCGCCGGGCTCGCCGCTCGCTCAGGGGCGGTGCCGTTTCGAACGGCTTCCCGCCACCCTCACCGCCAGGGGCCTCGACAGCCGAGGTTTCGGTATCCCGCGCCTGCTTCTCCCGACCTTCCTCGCCGGTGCCCGTTTCGACGGCTTCGGCAGGGCGTTCGTCCCTGCCGCCACGGCGGTCCTGGAAGCGCGGCCGTTCCTCCCGGCGATAGTCCTCGCGGCGCTGATCGTCCCGGCGGTGCGATCGCTCGCGACCGCCGCCGTTGACCTGTGCCGGCTGAACGCCGCCCTGGGCAGCCTGGCCCTCGTCGTCGGCCTCGTCGCCAAAGCTTTCATCCTGGCTGCGGGCCTGCCGATCGTCGCCGTTCTGGCGCTGGCGATCGCGATTCTCGTCCGGATCGGTCGAATCGTTCAGAACGCGGAAATAGTGCTCCGCGAACTGCAGGAAGTTCTCCGTCAGGATACGGTCGCCTGAAACCTGCGCATCACGGGCCAACGCCAGGTACTTGTCGTATACCTGTTGCGCCGTTCCACGCACGCGCCCCTCAGGCCCGTTGCTGTCGAAGGTCTGGTTGCGGTTGGGCACATTAGGTCTGCGCCCGGAGCGACCGCGGCCACGCCGTTGATTGTTACCTTGTCTCATCCGTCGCTTACGTCATGAAGCCATATGTTGACGGTGTCGCCCCCACAAAGACCAACGGCCCACTGCCGCCAGCATACGCGCCCAAGCTCCCGACCCTCGGGAATAGGCGCTGTTTCTGTGGGACTGGATCGGCGTCCGGACTCTTGCCCCCACGGACGCTCTGGAGCCGCGCGCGGCTCACAACAACGAAGGTAGAGACAGACGCGGCGCATTCCAACAATTTTTTTATCGCGCCAGTGCAAGGCAGCGCGGCGTCCCTGACAGATCGGCCTTGATTTCCATCTTCGAGAAGCCGGCAGCCCGGCCAAGAGCCGAAACCGCAGCGGCCTGCCCGGCCCCTAGCTCCAGCAGCGCCCAGCCGCCAGGCGCCAACAACGGGAGCAGGCTCGGAACCAGCCGCCGGTAGGCGGACAGTCCGTCAGATCCCGCATAAAGGGCGGCGGGTGGGTCATAGGCAGCAACCTCGGGAGCCAAACCCGCCCCCTCCGCGACATAGGGGGGATTGCAGAGAATCGTGTCGAAGGCGCCGGCAAGGGCCGCCGTCCAGTCCATGACCGCGAAGGCGGCGCGCTGTGATACCCCCAGATCAAGGGCATTGGCACGGGCCGTCGCGAGCGCCCCCAGCGACAGATCGATTCCAAGTCCCCAAGACTCGGGGTACTCGCTGAGCAGTGCCAGCAGCAGACAACCGCTGCCAGTGCCCAAATCGAGCAGCCGCGCGGGCGCTTGTTGGCAGCCGTCGAGGCGTTCGAGCGCCGCCTCGACCAGAGTCTCGCTGTCGGGGCGCGGGTCCAAGGTCTCGCGGGAGAGCCGAAAGCTAAGCCCCCAAAACTCGCGTCGACCAAGAATGCGCGAAACCGGCTCTCGGGATGCCCGCCGCGCTACCATACCGTCGAACGTCGCTGCCTCCAGGTCGTCAACGGGCCGCTCGGGCGCGGTCAGCAGCCGCTCCGGCGGCAACCTCAGGGCCTCGGCGAGCAGAAGGCGTGCGTCGCGCCTCGGCTGGTCCACGTCAGCTGCCTTGAGGCGGCGCGTCGCCGCACAAAGCGCCAACCCGACCGTCAGCTCCTTCAGAGGCTGGCTCACTGCATGACGGCGAGCCGTGCCGCCTGATCCTCGGAGATCAGCGCGTCGATCACCTCGCCGAGGGCTTCGCCCGCCATCACCTTGTCCAGCTTGTACAGCGTGAGATTGATGCGATGGTCGGTCACGCGCCCTTGCGGGAAATTATAGGTCCGAATGCGCTCCGAACGGTCGCCCGAACCGACTTGGCTCTTGCGGGCCGCAGCGTACTCCGCCTCGCGACGCTGTCGTTCGGCATCGTAGATCCGGGCGCGCAGCATCTTCATCGCCTTCGCCTTGTTCTTATGCTGGGATTTCTCGTCCTGGCACTGCGCGACGATGCCGGTCGGCAGGTGAGTGATCCGCACGGCCGAATCGGTGGTGTTAACATGCTGACCGCCAGCACCTTGGGAGCGATAGGTGTCGATCCTGAGGTCTTTGTCCTCCACCTGGAGGTCTACTTCCTCGGCTTCAGGCAGCACGGCCACCGTGGCGGCGGAGGTATGAATACGGCCACCCGACTCGGTAACCGGCACGCGCTGAACACGATGCACGCCGGACTCGTACTTCAGCTTGGCAAAGACGTCCTGGCCGGCGATTTCCGCGCTGCCGTTCTTGAGACCGCCCAAGTCGGTCTCCTCGACGTCCAGCGCGTTGAAACGAAAGCCCTCCAGCTCTGCCCAGCGCTGGTACATGCCGAACAGTTCCATGGCGAAAAGCGACGCCTCTTCCCCCCCAGTTCCGGCGCGAACCTCCAGGATGGCGTTGCGTGCATCCGCCTCGTCCTTGGGCAGCAGCAGGATCTTGACCTGCTGTTCCAGCTCCGGAAGCCGCTGCTTGACGTCCCGGTATTCCTGTTCGGCCAGGTCGCGCAGGGCAGCATCGCCCTCGGCGTCCTGACGCAAGGCGTCCAGGTCGTCCAGCTCGTCGCGGGCACTGCGATAGGCCCGAATGCCCTCCACCACCGGCGTAAGGCTGGAGAATTCCTTCAGCTTACCCGTGTAGTCCGCCGAGCCGGGGTCGGCATGCTCGGCGATCAGGGCCTGCAGCTCCTCAAAACGCGAAACCACACGCGCCAACTTATCGTCCAAACTCACGCTTTATCCTCGTTTTCACGCTCGCTGAGCCGGAACAGCCGGATCAGCAGAGCCTCCAATTCCGCGGTGTTGCGACCCTCGGCGGCCGCCAGACGCAGGGCTTCGCTGGGATCGTGCAGAAGCCGCTTGATCAACAGCCGCGTCGCTTCCTCGGGGTCGTTCGGAGCACCGCTCAAAACCTCCGCCCGCAGGTCCTCGAAACGCCGACGCAGAGCTGTCACCGCCGGCACGGCCGCCCGTTCGGCGTACTGGCGCAAGAAGCCGCTCAGTTCGGCCTCCAGAATCGACCAAGCCGCTCCGGCGACCGCCTCCCGTTCCTCCTTGCCGCGCAGGGCAAGCCCTTCCAGATCGTGGAGATCGTAGAGGAAGACGTCGTCGAGTTCGGCTACGTCGGGCGCGACATCGCCAGGAATCGCAGCATCGACCAGAAAGATCGGCCGTCGTCGCCGTACCTTCAAGGCAGCGGCCAGGTGACTACGGTCCAGCACGTACTCGCTGCCGCCGAGAGCCGAGATGACGATGTCAGCCCCGGCCAATGCCACCGGCAGGTCGGCCCAGCCGCGGCGATGGCAACCGATGCGCTGGGCCGCCCGCTCGGCGCGCCGTTCGATCGGATGGGCCACTGCCAGTTCAGCCAGACCGGTCAGTTGAAGTTCCTCCGCCAGCAGTTCACCCATTTCCCCGAACCCCAGCAGCAACGCCCTGCAGCGCTTGAGATCGCCATGAATCTGCCGGGCGACCTGCAGGGCCGAAGCGGCCAGTGTCACCGGCCGCTCGCCGATATCCGTTTCGCTGCGGATACGCTTGGCCACAGCGTAGGCGGCCTGCAGTGTTCGCTCCAGGATACCGCTCACCTGCCCGACCGCGGCGGCTCGCTTGTGGGCCGACTTGACCTGGCCGAGGATCTGGGGTTCGCCGACGACTTGGCTGTCCAGGGAAGCCGCCACCGCAAACAAATGCCGCACGGCCACGGCCCCGCGCCGTGTCGCGATCAGGTCACTCAAGGTCTCCGGGCTGGCGCCGCCCCAGTCGGCCAGGCGCGCGATCAGACTTGCCGGATCCACGGCCGGCGCGCTGGTGACAATCTCCACCCGATCGCAGGTGCAGATCACCAGCGCAGGCGTGACACCGCTCGCAGCCAGCTCGGCCAGACGTGCCGCCTGGTCCTCCTCCTCGACGTAGAGCCGATGGCGCAAGTCGGCAGAGGCTGTGCGGTGATTGACCCCGACAATCAGCAGGTCATCGAGCGGCGACACCGCTAAGGCAGCGGACGGACAGGACGGTAAGGAAGCGGAGTCGGCCACGGCATGGCCCCGCTAAGCGCGGGCGGCGTGCCGGTCCTGCCGGTGGAATGTCTTGGCAGACCCTGGCGCGCCCCTCATGGCGGGGACCGCGAAAGGCGGGCAGCGGGTCACTCGGCCGCCTCGGCCTCTGCGCTGACCTTCTCGGCCTCGACCGCCGCGGCCTTCTCTTCGACCAGTTTGACCAAGTGATCGACGATGCTGTCGTCCTTCAAACGGTGGTGCGGCAAACCGCCGATATAGACCTGGTGCGTGCCCTTGCCGCCGCCGGTGAAGCCGATATCGGTCATGGTCGCCTCTCCCGGCCCGTTGACCACGCAGCCGATCACCGACACCGTGAGGGGCGTCGTGATGTGTGCCAGCCGTTCCTCCAGCACCTTCACCGTCTCGATCACGTCGAACTGCTGGCGCGCACAGGACGGGCAGGAGATGACATTGACGCCGCGATGGCGCAGGCCCAGCGTCTTCAACATCTCGAAGCCGACGCGCACCTCTTCTTCCGGCTCGGCCGAGAGCGAAACCCGTACGGTGTCGCCGATACCCGACCACAGCAGCATGCCTAAGCCGATCGACGACTTGACCGTGCCGGAGCGCAGGCCACCTGCCTCCGTAACACCGATATGCAGCGGGTAGTCGCAAGCCTCCGCCAGACCCTGGTAGGCTGCTACGGCGAGGAACACGTCAGAGGCCTTGACCGAAATCTTGAACTCGAAAAAGTCCTCGTCTTCCAGGTACTTGGCGTGATTGAGCGCGCTTTCGACCATCGCCTCCGGGCAAGGTTCGCCATAGCGCTCCAGCAGCTCGCGCTCCAAGGAGCCGCCGTTGACACCGATGCGGATCGCGCAGCCGTGGTCGCGCGCTGCCTTGACCACTTCGCGCACCCGGTCGCGACTGCCGATATTGCCCGGATTGATACGCAAACAGGCGGCGCCGGCCTCGGCCGCCTCGATTCCGCGCTTATAGTGGAAGTGGATGTCTGCCACGATCGGCACGGTCACTTCCGGCACGATCTCCTTCAGGGCAGCACTGGACTCCGGATCCGGCACGGAAACGCGCACGATATCGGCGCCGGCCACCTCCAGGCGGCGGATCTGCGCGATGGTCCCGGCCACGTCCGTCGTCGGCGTATTGGTCATGGACTGCACCGAAATCGGCGCATCGCCGCCGACCGGGACCTTGCCGACGTGAATCTGGCGCGATTTACGCCGGATGATTTCCCGGTAGGGACGAACCGCGGACATCGCCTGCTCCTCGAGATTCGCGCGTTTCCAATCCCGCGCCTTTCCCGTGCAAAATGCCGTCCCTGGCGGCATTCTTCAAGGCGAGATGGCATCCAAGCGCAAGAGTCGGCTGCTCTTTTACCCAAAATCCCCTAGAGCAGGACTCTAAGGCGTCGCCTGCCCCGACAGCAGGGCCTGCGGCTCCAGAGACACGCCGCGCAACACGATGCCCGACCCACCGAGCGGCGGTGCCGTCCGACCGTCCACGGTCACCGACAACCCGCCGGCATTGCCGGTTTCCAAGGTCAGGCCTTGCTGATTGGGAACCCGATAGGCGTCCCCAGCCCGCAGCACACGCGTGATCAACAGGTTGTCGTCGGCACTGCGAACCTGAACCCAGGAATCCGAAGTGGCGGTCAAGGTCACCCGGGATTCGACATTGCCGACCCCGTACACCCGACCGGCATCCTCGTCCGCCTCGGCCGGCAGATCCGGCGCCGCCGGAATGTCGGCGTCCATCGTCTCCGTTGCCACGGCGGCAATTTCCGTCTGCGGTTCTGCTACCGAAGGCGCCTCGACAGCACTTGTGGCTTCCCTGGACTCGGCAACCGTTGGCTCGACCGCTTCGCTTTCGGCAGCGGCCTGGGGCGCCGAAGGGTCGGCCGCACGCCCCGGCACTCCGGGTGCCGACTCCGCCAGAACATCCGCAGCCGGCTCAGCAACGGCATCCCTTGCCGCCTCAGGCTGCGGCGGCAAACCGGCCACCTCTGCTGGCGGTGCCTGCTCGTTCAAGGCGTCCGAATCGCGAGGCGTCTGGGAGAGCTGCCGAGCGGAGTTGCCGAGCGGCGGTGGTGGCGTAAGACCAGCCTGGGCTTCATTTTCGCTGAGCCGGGACGCAGTCGCGATCTCTGCAACAGGCGCGGAACGCGCATCCGCGTCAGCCGGCGGTGCGTCGGGCACGTCGGCAACGGACTGACCGGCATTCTGGCGCAGGAGATCGTCAAGCAGGTTGTTCTGATTGGCGTAGTACCAGCCGCCATAGGTCACGGCGATCAGCAGAACCGAGATGATAACCAGCGCGCCGCCCGGCAGCTTGCCCTCTGGCTTGGGTGCCGGAAAGTGAAGAGTTTGCTTACGATCCAGGCCGGCAATCTCGGACCTGAATCGCTCGACGAGAAACTCGGAATCAAGATCGAGATACTCAGCGTAGGACCGAACGAAGCCAACAGCATAAGTCGTTCCCGGCAGTTCGGCGTAGCGCCCCTCCTCGATCGCCTGCAGATAGACGCGTCTAATCCGGAGGTTGGCGGCGACGTCAGCCACCTCCTGATCGCGTTGCCGGCGAGCCCGCGCCAGCATCGTACCGACACTGTCCCGCTCCGCTTGCCGGTTCTGCTCGTAGCCCTCGCGGAGCTCTGCCTCAAGCGCACGTTCGGCCATAGTCATTTCCCTCGCGGCGGTGTCCCCGACATCCCCGGACACCCAGCCAGTACGACACGGGCGTTGTCGGCCACCCGTCTCCTCATGCGCGATAAAGACCGCGCAGAGCTCTTACCTGCGATGGAGACGCCGGAGCGACTCCGTTGGCTTGAACCTGCGGCAGTGTCGTGTGCAAAGGGTTAGCAAATTCTACGTTAAGGCTGCAAATCATACAGATTTGCGGGATTTTTTTGCCAATCAAGGTCTTTTGAGGCGGCAGCGACCCGAAGAACGCCTTTTTGGGGCCCTTCAACCGCAGTTCTGCATCAGATCGAGACGCCGCGATCGCGTGCATAGGCACGCAGCAGGCCCCGTACGCTGGCATGCGGCAAGCGCGCGAGATGGTGCAGGTAGGCCTGCAGCGGCGCCAGCTCGAGCGACCGCAGCATCAACTTGACCGGGCCGATCCCCGGCGGAGGCATGGAGAGGATGCGAAACCCCGCCCCGATCAGCGCCATGGCCTCCAGAGGATGACCCGCCGCCTCGCCGCATAGCGACAAGCGCACGCCGGCATCGTCGGCCTGACGCGCAAGGCTGAGCAGGAAGGACAGCGCCGGCGGCGAGAGAATGTCGTAGCGCCGGGCCAGCCGCGGGTTTCCTCGATCGGAGGCGAAGAGGAACTGCAGCAGATCGTTGGAACCGACAGAGACGAAGTCGACAAGGTCGAAGAGCGTCGGAAGCTGCCAGGCCAGTGCCGGCACCTCCAACATGACCCCGGTCTCGACCCGCACCGGTGCCTCGCCGCCCTTGGCAATCTGCCGCTCGACCTCCCGCTCGAGCAGATGCTTGGCGCGCACGAACTCGCTCACCTCGGCAATCATCGGAAACATTACGCGCAGATCGCGCCCGGCGGCCGAGCACACCAAGGCGCGCAGCTGCTGCCGCAGCATCGCCGGCCGATCGAGCCCGATGCGGATGGCCCGCCAGCCCATCGAGGGGTTGTCGTCTTCCGTCCCGCCCCAGTAGGGCAAGACCTTGTCGCCGCCAACATCGAGAGTCCGGAAAGTCACCGGCTTGCCCTCGGCCTGATCGAGTACGCGTGCGTAGAGTTCGACCTGGGCCGCCACGTCCGGAAAGGAGTCCCGCACCATGAAGGGAACCTCAGTGCGGTAAAGGCCGATGCCGTCGGCGCCGCTGGCGTGAAGCTGCGGCAGATCGACCAACAAGCCTGCGTTGACCTGCAGACTGACGGCGACGCCGTCGCGGGTTACGGCCGGAAGATCGCGGGTCGCCGCGAAGAGCTGACGCCGCTCCTCTCCGACGCGGATCGCCTCCACGAAAGAGTCCCGGATACCCGAACGCGGGCGTAAGAGCACCTGGCCGCTGACTCCATCGACCACCACGACATCGTTCTGCCGGGCCCGGGTCAAGACGTCGCGGCAACGTCCCACCATCGGAATGCCCAAGGCCCGCGCGACAATCGCGACGTGGGCGGTGGGCGAGCCTTCCTCCAGCACCACGGCCTTCAACTTGGCGGCATCGTAGTCGAGCAGATCTGCGGGACCGAGACTGCGTGCAAGCAGCACGGTGTCGTCAGGCAGCCCTCGATTCTCGGCCGAACCGGCGCTTCCCAGAAGGTGGTGCAGCAGCCGATTGCCCAGATCCTCGAAGTCGGCGTAGCGCTCCCGCAGATACGGGTCCTTGACCCGGTTCATACGGGTGCGCAGGTCGTTTTGCACCCGCTGCACCGCCGCCGCCGCCGAGAGGCCGCCCTGCACCTGCTCGCGGATCCGCTCCACCCATCCGCGGTCCTCGGCGAACATGCGGTAGGTTTCCAACACCTCCTGATGCTCGCCGCTGTCGGCCAGTTCGTCGCGCGCCAGAAGATCGTCGAGCTGGCCGTACATGGCCTTGAGGGCCGCATCCAGCCGCTCGATCTCCACCCCGGGATCCTCGGCCACCACCTGGCGGATCACGATCCCGCGATCGTGCAGCACCACCCTGCCGATTGCCAAACCCTCGTTCAGCACAACGCCGCCGAAGCGCGCGGGCAGCGCCTCGGAGGTGTTCAGGGAGCCACTGCCCATCGTGGCCGCCAGGTCGCCGGAGCTCAGGAGCTCGGCCAGCACCATGGCGACCGTCTCCAGCGTCTCGACCTCTTCCTCGCCGTAGTGGCGCGAAGCTCGGTTCTGCACCGCCAGAACCCCCAGTACACGGCCGTCGCGCAGCACCGGCACGCCGAGCATGGAATGGTAGATCTCCTCGCCGGTTTCCGGCCGATAGGCGAAGTTGGGATGGTCCTGGGCATCCGGCAGATTCAGCGGACGGGCATGGGCGGCGATGTCGCCGACAATACCTTCGCCAAGCCGCAAGCGGGTGCGGTGGACGGCCTCCGGACTGAGGCCCTTGGTGGCAAAAAGCTCGAGAACCTCGCCAGCGCGCAGCAGATAGAAGGAGCAGACCTCCGCCACCATGTCGTCGGCAATCAGCGCAACGGTGCGATTGAGACGATCCTGAACAGAGCCGCCGCCCTTCATGAGGTCGCGCAGCTGCCGCAACAGGCGTCGCGAACCAACCCAGCCCAGAGTCTGCGGCGGCGTCATCCCTAAAATCGCTCCTCCGCGAGCCGTTCCGGAAGGACTGTCGAAGCGGCCGCTCCTGCCGAAACTCGGCCGGCGGAAGGCCTAGCTCATCTTAACCGCGTTCGAGCAAGGTCACCCGATCGCACCTCCGGCTAGACGGCGTCCAAACCGTAGGCCGTATGCAGGCTACGCAGTGCCAGCTCGGTGTAGGCTTCGGAAATCAAGACGCTCACCTTAATCTCGGAGGTCGAAATCACCTGGATGTTGATGCCCTTGTCGGCCAGGGTCTTGAACATCTTCTGCGCAACGCCGGCATGGCTGCGCATGCCGACGCCGATCACCGAAACCTTGACCACATCGGAATCTTGCCGCAGCTCACCAAAGGCCAGCTCGGTCTGACGCTGGCTCAGCAGTTCGACGGCGCGTGCCAGATCGTGCTTGGTGACGGTGAAGGTCATGTCCGTGCGCTCACCGTCACCGGAAACCGACTGCACGATCATGTCGACGTTGATCGCCGCCTCGGCGAGCGGCCCGAAAATCGACGCTGCGAAGCCCGGCCGGTCAGGGACACCCATGAGGGTGATCTTCGCCTCGTCGCGACTGTAGGTAACGCCGCTCACCACTGCCTGTTCCACGATCTCGTCCTCGTCTACCACCAGCGTTCCCGGCGCATCCGCAAAGGAAGAGCGGACCTGCACGCGGACGCGGTGCTTCATGGCCATCTCCACCGAGCGGGTCTGAAGCACCTTGGCCCCCAGCGAGGCCATCTCCAGCATCTCTTCATAGGTAATCTTGTCGAGTTTTCGCGCCTTCGCCACGATCCGCGGATCGCTGGTGTAGACGCCATCGACGTCGGTATAGATGTCGCAGCGCTCCGCCCCCAGCGCGGCGGCCAGGGCAACGCCCGACGTGTCCGTGCCACCGCGACCGAGCGTGGTGACACGGTTACGCTCCGGCTCCAAACCCTGGAAACCGGCGATCACCGCAACTTGCCCCTCTGCCAGGCGACGCTCGAGCTCATCCGTCTCGATCCGCTGGATACGCGCCGAACCATGCGCCGCATCGGTAAGCACAGGGATCTGCCAACCCTGCCATGACCGGGCGGCGACTCCGTCAGCCTGCAATACCAGCGCCAGCAGACCGGCCGTAACATTCTCTCCCGAGGAGACCACCGCATCGTACTCGCGCAGATCGGCCAAGGCGGCCGCATCCTTGACCCAGCCGACCAGCTTGTTGGTCTCGCCGGCCATGGCGGAAACGGCGACGGCAACCTGATGGCCTGCCTCCACCTCACGCCGCACGCGCCGAGCAACGTTGCGAATACGCTCCAGGTCGGCGACCGAAGTGCCGCCGAATTTCATAACGATGCGGGCCATCGCGAAGTCCGACCAACGGTTTTGGAAACGCCCCGCCGCCCAGGCGGCCCGTTTGGCGGGCCAGGACAGGCGGCAGGTTGCCGCGAGGAGGCGCGCTATCCATACTTGGGAAGCTGTGGAAAAAGCAAGCAAACCCCTTAGTCACCATCTGGATGATACAAGGTTTTCGTGTGGCGAAGGGTATTTTTCTACCTTTCCTAAAAACCTCTCCGGCAGGATCCGCGAATGGCAAGAAGCGCTGCAAAGGCACAAGAGGCACGGCAGGAGACTGGCGGAAGTTCGGTAATCGCAGGCGAACTGGAGAAGTTCGGCCGTTTGGCGGCAACCTGGTGGGATCCGGACGGTGAGATGAGACCGCTGCACCGTCTCAACCCGACACGCCTCGCCTACCTGCGCGACGCCGCCTGCCAGCGGTTCGACCGCGACCCGAACGCGGATAAACCCTTGGCGGGACTCACCGCCGTCGACATCGGCTGCGGCGGCGGCCTGATCAGCGAACCACTGACGCGCCTGGGGGCTGAGGTGCTGGGTATCGACGCCACGGCGGAGTCGCTGGAGGTCGCCCAGCGGCATGCCGCGGATACCGGATTGATGGAAACGGGCAAGGTTTCGGCAGAGCCTCGCTTGTCCTATCGACAAGCCACGGCCGAGCAACTCTTGGCGGAAGGTGCCTCCTTCGACCTCGTGGTCACTCTGGAGGTCGTGGAGCACGTGGCCGACCCGGCGGCTTTTCTGGGCACTTGCGGCCAGTTGGTCGGCGATGGCGGTCTGCTGGTGCTCTCGACGTTGAACCGCACGCTGAAGGCCCTCGCCCTCGCGAAGATCGGCGCCGAATACGTTCTGCGTTGGCTGCCGGCCGGGACCCACGATTGGCGCAAGTTTGTGCGACCTCATGAGGCCGCTGCGGCCCTAAGGGCCGGGGGTCTTACTGTCGGTGACGCCAGCGGCCTGGTCTACAACCCGCTGACCGATGGTTGGCGCCTCGCCAAGCGCGATCTCGACGTCAACTACATGATGACCGCGTTCCGCGGCTGAGACGCTTAGCTCCCGGAGTTTTTAACCGGATTTACCGTAAGATTGCTTGCCCGCACGAGCTAGAATCCATAGCTTCCGATGCTCGGATAAGACGTGAAGGCAGGTTGTTTACTCGTGGATACACTCGCGCCCGACGCCATCGGCGACGAAAAACTGCGCTGGCTCTATAAACACTGGCGGGCCAAGGGGCGAGAGCGCGCAGCAAGCGTAGCGCGTACCAACGATGGACCTCAGCTGGACTGGCTGCTGCCACGGCGCGACCAGATCGATCCCCTGGAGCTCGACCCCGGTATCCTCCCCCACATTCTGCTCGCCGAATTGGTGGACGACGCCTCATCCTCCGCAGAACCAGGCGAAGAGGCGGCTAGATACGATGAGCGCGGACGCCGCCGTTGGCGTTTCCGCCTGGTCGGCACGACCGTGGCCAAGGCCGCCGGTTTCGATCCGACCTGGCATTTTCTGGATGAGGCTCTGCCAGGAGCCTACGGCGACTACGTGCTCGGCCTCTACGATACATTGCGCCACCACCGTATGCCGATTTACTCCGAAAGCGCCTATATGGCGCCAAACAAGAGCGAAGTCATCGAACAAGCCACGTCGCGACTGATGCTGCCGTTGACAGGCCCCACGGAGACGACACAGTCACATGAACCGGCGCCGTCCGGCATCGTGGGTCGCGACTCCCAGACCGAAGAAACTGCCGCTCGGGATCTAGTCGACCCCGTTCACTTCGTGCTGTCGGGGCAGGTTTTCATCAACCATACAACGGAAGAGAAACGTGGCGTGCTTGTCGAGGGGCCTTTCGACCAGGGTTTGCGCGCCTTCATCGACGGCGACTGATCGCGCCTCGCCCCCACTTGTCCGGTAACGGCCCAATCCGCTGGCGTTAAGCTGCGCTGACTCCTCCCATGCCGCTGTCCCTGGTGGGATCTTCACCATCATCTCCGGTAGCGGGCAGCTGTCCGCCGGTGCCCGGCACCAGACGGCTGAGCGGCAAGCGGACAAAGACCTCGGTGCCATGTCCGACCTCCGACGTCATCACGAAGCTAGCACCATGCAGCTCGGCCAGGGACTTGGCAAGCGGCAGCCCTAGACCTGTCCCCTGATCGGCCTTGCGAGTGCGGCTGTCGACCTGAACGAAGGGCTCCAGGGCCTGCTGGATCTGAGTGCGCGCCATGCCTATGCCGGTGTCTGCCACGACGAGCGCAACGCGCCCGTCGGCCTCGCGAAAGGCAGAAACCCGAACTTCCCCGCCGGATTCGGTGAACTTGCAGGCATTGGACAACAAGTTCAGCAGGATCTGGCGCAACGCCCGCTCGTCGGCCAGGACGAGCGGTAAAGCTTCGGTACCCTCTGGGTCCGGCAGCACCGCGCGGAGAGTCAGCCCCTTGCGCTCAGCCAGGGGCTGGACGAGACGCAAGACGCCCTCCACCGTCTCGCCCATGTCGAGCTCTTCTTCACAGAGCTCGTACTTGTTGGCCTCGATCTTGGAGAGATCGAGCAGGTCGTTGATCAGGCTGAGCAGATGGTTGGCACTGCCGTGAATGTCGCCGATGTATTCTTGATAGCGCTGGTTCCCCAAAGGACCGAAGGTTTGCTCGCGCATCACCTCGGAGAAGCCGATCACCGCGTTGAGCGGTGTGCGCAGCTCGTGACTCATGGACGCTAGGAAGTGTGACTTCGCGGCGTTGGCGCTCTCGGCCTGTTCCTTGGCTTTATGCACGGCGCGAACCGCCTGTTCTCGCGTCGCCGTTTCGGTTCGAAATTTCTCCAGCACCATGTTGTACTGCGCCGCGATCTCACCGGCCTCGGTTCCTTCATCGACCGGCACGTTGCGGGCGAAATCGCCGGACTTCGACTGCCGGTGCATCTGGTCGAGCAAAGTGGTCAGCGACGAACTGGCGCCATGTTCGGCGATGTTAAGGCCCGCCATTTCTTGCTGACGGGAAACCCTGAGCGGGTTGAGGCGAGCGATCAGCCAGAGCAGTCCGAAGGCCAAGCCGAAGGCGAAAACCCCGGCCACGGTCACGCCGAGCAACTGGCTGGAGAACTGCTCCAGTCGCGTGGCACCGCCGAAGTCCGCCGGATCGCCGAACAGAGCTACCGCGAGCGTGCCCCAGATACCTGCCGCCAAGTGCACGGGCACAGCATGGACCGCGTCGTCGATCGCCAGCCGCTCGAGCAAGGCCACGCCAGCGATACAGGCTGCACCACCCAGTGCACCGACCAGCAGGGCATCAAGCGGGGAGAGACTGTGGGCCCCGGCCGTAATCGCCACCAGACCAGCCAGAATGCCGTCCATCATATCTTGTACAGCAGGACGGCCACGGCGATGCCAGGACCAGGCCATGGCCAATAGACAGCCACCCACCGGGCCCAGCATGGTGTTTACGGCAATCCCTGCGATCGATGGAGTCAGAGCCAAGGTGGAACCACCGTTGAATCCGAACCAACCGACCCAGAGCAGCAGGACGCCAAGCATGGCCAGCGGCAGATTGTGCCCTTCGATAGGTCGGCCGCCTGGGCCGAAGCGGCCGAGTCGCGGGCCGATCACCAGCACAGCGGCCAGCGCGACCCAGCCACCGATTGAATGCACCACGGTGGAGCCGGCAAAGTCGATAAACCCGGCAGCAGCCAGCCAACCCTGACCCTCGGCAACGATTCCGCCCCAGGCCCAGTGGCCGAAGACTGGGTAGATCAGGCCGGCAACCAGCGCCGCCACGATCAGATAGCCTGCAAAGCGCATACGCTCTGCAACGGCACCCGACACTATGGTCACCGCCGTACCGCAAAAAACGAGCTGGAAGAAGAAGAAGGCAAGCAACCAGGCGCCAACCTCCTCGCCGGGCGCAAACCCGCCGAAACCCAGCCAGCCGCCAAGGCTCGGACCGAACATCAACGCGAAACCGAAAAGCCAGAAAAGAATGCCCGTCAGCGAGATATCGACGACGTTCTTCACCACCACGTTGATGGTGTTCTTGGCACGAACCAGGCCGCTTTCGAGGCAAGCGAACCCACCCTGCATCATCAGCACAAGAACGGCGCTGATGATCAGCCAGAGGATATCCTGGATGTTACCCTCGCCGTGAATGACTCGCCCCCAAGTCCAGGCTGCTGCGGTGACTTTACGGCAGATCTGCCATCGCGACGGACGGCTCTGCCAAGCCTCACAGCTTTATTGCGCAGCGCAGCATTCAACCACAAGCAATCATACGAGTGTAAGACAACGCAAGGGTCGCGCAGCCCGAGCAAACGCTATCGAAGCAGTATTTAATACAACGCTAACGATAGGCGAAACGGGCGGGCTCCCTTCGCCATAAACGATAACATTCTGGAATATCTGAAAAAAAGCAGATGCTCGGCGGCGTCTCCGAGAGCCTTGCCGCTCAGGCGTCCCCGCGGGAGATCCAGGGAATCTGTGCCACTTCGATACCTTCTTCCGCTAAGGCTTGCGCCTCGTCACGGCTGGTTTCACCGTAGATACCGCGCGGCGTGGACTCGCCGTAGTGGATCTTGCGCGCCTCCTCCGCGAAGGCGGGACCGACATGGTCGCAGGACGCTTCGATGGCTCCGCGCAGCTCCAGCAACTTGCTGCGAAGCTGCGCCTGATCAGGCGACGGCTTGGTGACAGCGACCGCCTCCTCGGTAACGCCGTTGGCATCCGAGGCTTGGCTGGCCGCAACACGGCGAACGGCTGATGCGTCTGCCTTGGCCTTACCGATCCTGGGTGCCATGACGCCTTTGCGTACGTCGGTCGATCCGCACGCCGGGCAGGCCAGTTCACCGGCGGCCGCCTGACTGTCGAAGGTTGTGCTATCACGAAACCAAGCTTCGAAACCGTGGCCTTGAGCGCATTGAAGAGCGTACTTGATCATGACATCGAACCCGATTGGCACTCTCTACATCTGACTGCTACAGCATAATTGCCATGGCCGAGGCAATCGACAAGCCCGCAAGTCACCCTTCGTCAACCACATTGGCGTGAGAGAGATCGCTATGCCCGCACCGCACCACGCCGCTGTCGCGCCTTCGGCCTGGATCTGCCGCTTCGCGCCCTCGGTGCCGCGCGGTGGGGCCGTGCTGGACTTGGCCTGTGGCGGCGGTCGTCATACCCGCCTGTTTTTGGCGCGCGGCCATCGCGTGACGGCGGTCGACCGCGATCTTTCGGGTCTTGCCGATCTGGACGGCTCCAGCGGGCTGGACCGGCTGGAAATCGACTTGGAAGATGGGCAGCCTTTTCCGTTGAGCGGGCGGCAGTTCACAGCGGTTATCGTCACGAACTACCTCTACCGCCCTTTACTGCCGGCCTTGCTTGAGGCCGTGGCTCCTGGTGGGCTGCTGCTTTACGAGACCTTTGCGATCGGCAACGAACGCTTCGGCAAGCCGAGCAACCCGGATTTTCTGCTGCAGCCGGGGGAGCTTTTGCGGGTTGTCGAAGGGCGTCTACGCGTCCTGGCTTATGAGGACCTGGAGGTCGCGGTGCCGAAACCGGCCTTTGTCCAGCGAATCGCCGCAGCCCGGCCAGCCTGAAGGCTATTCCCCGGCCTGTCGCAGCGGTTCCGCGTCCGGAAGCGCGAAATCCCGGTCATGCGTGAGCGCCGGCACCATCGCGCGCGCTTCGGCGATCTTGGCCAGCTCGATCTCGGCCGTCACAACGCCCGGCGAGTCGCCGCCGTCCGCCAAGACCTCGCCCCAAGGTGCGACAACCAGACTGTGACCGTAGGTCCGCCGGCCGCCGGCATGTTCGCCGCACTGGGCGGGCGCGATGACGAAGCAGCCGGTTTCGATGGCCCGGGCGCGCAGCAACACGTGCCAGTGAGCCTGGCCGGTGAACTCGGTAAAGGCCGCAGGCACCGTCAGGATCCCGGCCCCGGCCTGAGCCAGGCTGCGGTAGAGTTTGGCAAAGCGAAGATCGTAGCAGACCGTCATGCCGAGCTTGCCCCAGGGCAGCTCCGCCAGAATAGCTTGCTCGCCCGGGCGGAAGGTCGCCGATTCGCGATAGCTCTGCCCATCCGGGATCTGGACGTCGAACATGTGGATCTTGTCGTAGCGCGCCGCGATCTCGCCGCTCGGCGTGAAGAGGATCGAGCGGTTGGCGCAGAGGCTGTCGCTGAGCTTGATGGTCAGCGAACCGATCAGCAACCAAATCCCATGCTTTGCCGCCGCCTCCGCGAAGGCGGGGATGGCCGGATGACTCGCCTCGGGATGTGCCGAAGCCAGCATGCGCCGCTTGTCGTTCTCGATCTGAGTGGTGTTTTCCGGCGTGCCGACGAAGTCCGCACCCTGGCCCGCGGCTTCGGCGATCAGCTCCAACGCCGCCGCGACGTTAGGCTCGACCTCGGAGCCTGAAGCCATCTGAACGCAAGCGGCGCGAAACGTGGCCGTCATGACGCCTGCCCCAGGAGCAAGGGATCGAGCTTGCCCTCGGCATCCAACGCGTACAGCTCGTCGCAGCCGCCGACGTGATGACCGTCAATGAAAATCTGCGGCACCGAGGTCCGGCCGCCGGCGCGCTGCACCATCTCCGCCTTACGCTTCGGCTGTGCCAGAACATCGATCTCGTCGAACTCCTGCTCCTTCTGCTTCAAGAGCCTCTTGGCTCGAAAGCAGAAAGGACAGAACAAGCTGGAATAGACCTCGATCTTCGCCATAGGGCCTCCGCAATTCCGACGACACCCCATGATATGGGGAACTCGGTGGATTTGTCAGGATTGCCTGGGTCAAAGGTGAATTTCACCCCCGCTGTGATGCAGTTTACCCTTGCTCGGACTATCCCTGTTGCGGGCGCACTGCACGAGCCAGAGTCAGAACCTCGACGCGGAGGGCGCCGGCCCGCTTGAGAACGCGCGCGCAAGCTTCAACCGTCGCACCGGTTGTCAGCACGTCGTCGATCAGCAGGATGCTGGCGCCCGCGGCCTCTGACGCCCGTCCTGGCGCGACCGCAAAGGCTCCACGAACATTCAATTGACGTTGCCCACGGCTCAAGCGGCCCTGGCTCGGCGTGTTGCGGCGGCGGCGCAGCAGATCGGGCGCCACCGGCTTACCGCTCAGCCGCCCGAGCTGCACTGCCAACAGTGCCGACTGGTTGTACCGGCGCCGCAGCAGCCGCCAGCGGTGCAAGGGGACCGGCACGATAAGATCGCAGGCCTCAATCTGAACCGCACCGGCACGCGCCATCCAGCGGGCGAACGCCGGAGCTGCCTCGGTCCGATCGGCATGTTTGAACCTCAGGACCAGCGGCCGGGCGCCGTCGTCGTAGCGCATCACGGCACGGGCACGGGCATAGGCTGGCTCTGTCCGCGCACAGGCCCCGCAAAGCGCATCGGGGCCAGGATCCACCTCGAAGGGCAGGCCACAGCAGGCACAGATCGGCGGGTCGATGAAGTCGACGGCCTGCCACGCCGCCGGGCTCAGTTGACCGGGCCGGTCGACCGCTGCATTGGTCACCAGACACCGCGGCGGCAGCAAGGCGTCCAGCACCAATCGCCCGACAGTCTCAGCACGGCTACGCATACGTGACAGGGCTTGCAGCACCACCTGCCGGGTCATGCCTGCAAGCCCGTCAGGCTCACGCTTGGCCTCCAACCGTTCCTGCGCCATATGGACGGCCATGACAGACAGCATGCAGGTCTTCGATCGGGCGGCCGTGCGCGCGCATCGCCAGCGGAGCGCGGCGCGATGGACCGAACACGATTTTCTGAAGCGGGAGGTCGCCGAGCGGCTGCTCGACCGGCTGCGCGACGTAAATCGCAGGTTCGTCTCCGCCCTCGATCTTGGCTGTCATGGCGGAACCCTGGCCGAGCGGCTGCCCGAAATCGGCAAGGTCGAGCATCTCGTACAGTGCGACATCGCACCCGCCATGGCTCAGCGCGCGGCGGCCGGAGGCTGCCCGGCACTTGCCGCGGACGAGGAAGCTCTGCCGTTCGCACCTCACAGCTTCGACCTGGCGCTCTCCGCCCTTAGCCTGCACTGGGTCAACGACCTGCCTGGGACCCTGATCCAATTGAAGACCTGCCTCAGGCCGGACGGCTTGCTGCTCGCTGCGCTGCTGGGCGGCGAAAGCCTGCACGAATTGCGCGTCGCGCTGATGGAAGCGGAATTGGAGGTGACGGGCGGCCTCTCGCCGCGCGTTAGCCCCTTCGCGGAGGTGCGCGACTGCGGTGGCTTGCTGCAGCGCGCCGGCTTTGCCCTGCCCGTGGTCGATCAGGACGAGATCACGGTGACGTATGCCGATCCTTTTGCGCTGCTGCGCGAACTTCGCGGCATGGCAGAGACGAATGCGGTTCGGGAACGGCCGCGAGGAATGGCGCGCCGAGCGCTCTTCGCCCGCATGGCCGAAATCTACGCCGAACGCTTCGCGCGACCGGACGGCCGCATTCCGATTACCTTTCAGGTGCTCTATCTGACCGCCTGGGCTCCCCACGACAGCCAGCAGCAGCCTCTGCGACCGGGGAGCGCCAAGACCCGCTTGGCCGAAGTATTGGACACGGTAGAACAGCCGGCCGGCGACAAGGCCGACCCAGGTACGGGCAAGGCCAGCCCAAGGATCGGCCCGAAGACCGCTTCTTGACGACCATGCAAGCGCCTTCCCGAGACGCGTCAGGCTGACAGCGAGGGGCGGCGCGCTTCGCGATGTCCCTGCTCCGTGGCCGCCTCGCGGAAGTAAACCAGCAGGAAGACGCGCACCGCTGCGGTCAGAGAGCCCGCAGGGTCGCGGGTGCGGTCGATCTCGCTGCAGAGGGCGGACGGCGTCATTGCCTCGCGGTCGCAGATCTCGGCCAGGGCATCCCACATGGCCGGCTCCAACCGCAAGGAGGTGCGACGGCCGCTGACCGTTACGTTTCGACTGACCAGCGTGCTGTCGCTTCGTCGCTCCGCACGCGCTTCTTCGCGGGGTCGTTGCATGCACGCACACAGCCTTCCGCTATCCGAGCAATATAAGCCTTACTCGCTCCTCCTATGCGGGCAAGCGACCAAGGGCTGTACAATGATAGGGGTTTTTCGCCCAAAAAGGAAAGCCAGCGAACCTCCAATCCAGTTAAAAAAAACTGGAAGGCAGTTAAGGCGTCGCTAAAGCAGATCCCGCAGCAGAGGAATCAACGGCAAGTCAGCGGGCGGCATGGGATAATCCGCCAGACGCACCGGCAGAACCCAGGCCAGCTGCTGACCTTCGCGTCCCTGCGGCCGCCCCTGCCAGACTCGGCAAGCAAAGAGCGGCATCAGCAGATGGAAGTCATCGTAGCCATGGCTGGCGAAAGCAATCGGCGCGAGGCAGGAGTTGCGCGTTTCGATCGCCAGCTCCTCTTGCAGCTCGCGAATCAGCGCTGTCTCCGGGCTCTCTCCAGGATCGACCTTACCGCCAGGAAACTCCCACAGGCCGGCCATCGACTTGCCGGCCGGGCGTTGGGCAATCAACACGCGGCCGTCCGGGTCGACCAGCGCCGCGGCCGCAACCAGCACGATCGGCTTCCCGCTCGACGACCGCACCTCAGCCTGCCAGCAGCCGCTCAAGTCTCCCGGTCCCTGCATCCCGGTCAGCTCCGGTAGTCGGCGTTGATGTCGATATAGCCGTGGGTGAGATCGCAGGTCCAAACCGTGGCCGCACCCTGACCAAGCCCGATGTCGACCTCGATCTGGATCTCCCGACCCTTCATATGCGCGGCGACCGGCGCTTCGTCGTAGTCTGCGACGCGTTCTCCGTCACGCGCGATGGTGACACCGCCAACGGCAATTGCCAGCCGGTCGCGGTCGGCGGCCTCGCCGGACTTGCCGACGGCCATGACGATCCGGCCCCAGTTGGCGTCCTCTCCGGCGATGGCCGTCTTCACCAAGGGTGAATTGGCAATCGCCAGGCCGATACGCCTGGCCGCGTCGTCGTCGGTAGCACCGCGCAAGGTGACCGTCACAAACTTCTGCGCGCCTTCCCCGTCTCGCACGACCAACTGCGCCAGTTCGATCAGCAACGCCTCCAAGGCCGAAGCGAAGTCGGCGAGGCGCGGGTCGTCGGGCTCGCCAGCCTCGAAATGTCCGGCCGCCGCTGTGGCGAAGAGCAAAACCGTGTCGCTGGTTGAAGTATCGCCATCGACGGTGATGCAGTTGAACGAACGGTCTACGGCGCGTGCCAGCAGGGACCGCAGGATCTCGGCGGGTAGCCCCGCGTCGGTAGCGACGAAAGCAAGCATCGTCGCCATGTCCGGTGCAATCATGCCGGAGCCCTTGGCGATGCCGCAGAGGGTGACGGAACGGCCGTCGAGCAGACAACGCCGGGACGCGGCCTTCGGAAAAGTGTCCGTAGTGGTAATGGCCGCCGCCGCCTTGGCCCAGTCGACCTCGCCCAACTTTCCGGCAGCGCCGGCGATAGCTGCCGTCATGCGGTCGTCCGGCAGGGGTTCTCCGATCACTCCGGTGGAGGCGAGAAACACCTCGTCCGCGGAACAGCCAAGCGCAGTCGCGGCGGCCGCCGCAGCCCGCTCGACGCTGACCCGGCCGCGACGGCCGGTGAAAGCATTGGCATTGCCGGCGTTGACCAACAGCGCCGAAGCGCGGCCGGCCGGCAGATGCGCCTTGCACCATTCAACGGGCGCACCCGGGGTCTTGGAGCGCGTCAGCACGCCGGCAACAGCCGCGCCCTGAGGGAAATGCAGCAACAGCAGATCGTCGCGGTCGCGATAGCGCAGTTCCGCCGCAAGGGCGACACCGCGAACACCGGCTACCGGCGGCAACTCCGGCAAGCTAACCGGCGCCAGAGGGGAACGGGCCAACTGCATCCTGGATAAGTCCCGCCGCCAAACTACTCGGCTGCCGGTGCCTCCGGCTCGACCACTTCGATGTCGGCGCTGTTACGCAACTCGGTCAAATGGGTCTGAATCGCTTCCTGCTCGAGCTCCTGGCGAAGCTGCGGCTGGAGTTCCTCGAAACTCGGCGGCTCACCGGTTCGCTTGTCCTCGACCAAAATGACATGCCAGCCGAACTGGGTCTGCACCGGCGTCTCTGTATAGGACCCAGGCTCCAGGCCGAAAGCCGCCTCGGCAAAGGGCGCCACCATCTGACCGCGTTCGAAATAGCCTAAGTCTCCGCCATTCTCGCCGGTCGGGCCGGTCGACTTCTCCCGAGCCAGCTCTGCGAAGTCAGCGCCGCCGTCGAGCTGACCGATGATTTCTTGCGCCTCGCTTTCGCTCTCCACCAGGATGTGGCGGGCTCTAACCTGCTCGGGCGGATTCTCCTGGACGTAGGTGTCGTAAGCCTCGCGGAGTTCAGCCTCCGTCACGGCGGTCTCCGCCAGGCGCTCGAGATAGGTTTGGCGCAGCACGTCCCGAGAAATGGCTTCGATCTGCTCTTGAACCACGGCATCTTCGCGCAGGCCGGCCTGCTCCGACGCCTTTAGGATCAATTCCAGATCGATGGTGCGCTCGATCATCGCCGGCATGTTCGAATAGGCTTGCATCTGTACGTTCTGCGGCAGGCGACCGATCATCTCCATGACATCGGAGATCCGGATCTCGGTGCCATTGACGACAGCGACCAACTGATTTTCCTGATCACCCTGCGCCGCTCCGGAGGGCTGATCCTGAGCGGCCTCATTTTCCGCAGCTTGCGCCTGCGCCGACTGGGATAGAGCGAGCGACGCGGCCGCGGTCAGCAGTAAGGCAAAAGCAGAGGCCGCAGCGCAGCGAAGTACAGACATGCAGGGCTCCCGGTTTGGGTCGATTGAGCTCGTCTTTGGGGAGCACCGTGCGCAAACGGCCGCTTAAAAGCCCCGAATAGACGGCGGCACCATACAGCAGCGCCTTTGCGACGCAAGTACGGCGGTTCGACAAGCAGCAGACAAATGCCGTTAAAAACGGCGATTCTGGTACCGGTGACGGGGCCGGAGCCTTGCCCGAGCGGACTTCTTCGCCTGTTGCCGCGGGAGTGGGCCTTTCGTTGACAGGCCAAGCGGTGGCGCATATCTGTCATCGGCGGGCAGCCGCGGCGGCGCCAAGCTATTTTTTCTGTGCGCCTTGCCGGATCGACGGCCCGTTTGTTGCGCGCAACCAAGGACCCCCGACCGGATGCTCCAATCGTTTGCCAAGCGGCTCTTCGGGTCCGCCAACGACCGCCTCGTCAAATCGCTGCGCAAGGAGGTCGAGCGGATCAACGCGCTCGAGCCCGAGTACGAACAGCTCGGCGACGAGCAGCTCGCGGCCAAGACGGTCGAGTTCCGCAAGCGCCTACAGGATGGGGCAAGCCTGGACAGCCTGCTGACCGAAGCCTTCGCGACGGTACGCGAAGCGGCCAAGCGCACCCTGGGTCAACGCCACTTCGATGTGCAGCTGATCGGCGGCATGGTGCTGCACCAGGGCGATATCGCGGAAATGAAGACCGGCGAAGGCAAGACGCTGGTCGCCACACTTGCGGTCTACCTGAACGCTCTGCCGGGCACAGGCGTCCACGTGGTCACCGTCAACGACTACCTGGCCAGCCGCGACAGTGCGTGGATGGGCGCAATCTACCGATTCCTGGGTCTGGAGGTCGGCTGCATCGTTCATGGCTTGACCGATATGGAACGCCGCGCCGCCTACAACGCCGACGTCACCTACGGCACCAACAACGAGTTCGGTTTCGACTACCTGCGCGACAACATGAAGTTCCGTCTGGAAGACATGGTTCAGCGGGACTTCAACTTCGCCATCGTCGACGAGGTCGACTCGATCCTGATCGACGAAGCCCGCACGCCGCTGATCATCTCCGGCCCGGCGGAGGACTCCAGCGAGCTTTACCGGGCAATGGACAAGGTGGTGCCGCGCCTGGAAGAGGAGCACTGGGAGAAGGACGAGAAGGCGCGGGCCGTGACCCTGACCGACAGCGGCACGGAGCGGGTGGAAGAGATCCTGCGCGAGATGGAGATGATGGAGAGCGGCTCGCTCTACGACGTTCATAACATCGGCCTGCTGCACCACGTCAATCAGGCCTTGCGGGCGCACAAGCTGTTCAGCCGCGACACGGACTACATCGTCAAGAACGACAAGGTGATCATCATCGACGAGTTCACCGGTCGCATGATGGAGGGCCGACGCTACTCCGACGGCCTGCACCAGGCGCTGGAGGCCAAGGAAGGTGTCACGGTGCAGATGGAGAACCAAACACTGGCCTCCATCACCTTCCAGAACCTCTTTCGCGCCTACCCCAAGCTCGCCGGCATGACCGGCACGGCGATGACGGAAGCCGACGAATTCCGTGAGATCTACGACCTTGAGGTCATCGAAATCCCCACCAACAGGCAGGTCGCCCGCCTGGACAACGACGATGAGGTCTATCGCTCGGCGCGCGAGAAGTACGAAGCGATCATCCGCCAGATCGAGGAGTGCCGGGCGCGCAAGCAGCCCGTCCTGGTCGGCACCGTCTCGATCGAGAAATCCGAATATCTGGCGGATATGCTGAAGAAGAAGCGTGTTCCGCACAATGTGCTGAACGCACGCTATCACGAGCAGGAAGCCTTCATCATCGCCCAGGCCGGAGCCCCCGGCGCGGTGACGATTGCCACCAACATGGCCGGCCGCGGCACCGACATCCAGCTCGGTGGCAATATCGAGATGCGCGTCCGGCAGGAAGCCGAGCCGATCGAGGACGAGGCCAAGCGGCAGAAGAAGATCGAGCAGATCGAGGCCGAGGTCGAGGCCAACCGGGACATCGTCAAGCAGGCCGGCGGCCTCTATGTGCTGGCCACCGAACGACACGAAAGCCGACGCATCGACAACCAGCTTCGTGGCCGCTCCGGCCGCCAGGGCGACCCCGGTGCCTCCAGCTTCTTCCTCTCCCTGGAAGACGACCTGATGCGCATCTTCGGCTCCGAACGCATGGAGTCCATGCTGAAGCGCCTCGGGCTGGAAGAAGGCGAAGCCATCACCCACACCTGGGTGAACAAGGCGTTGGAGAAAGCCCAATCGAAGGTCGAGGCGCGGAACTTCGAGATCCGCAAGAACCTGCTCAAGTTCGACAATGTGATGAACGACCAGCGCAAGGTGGTGTTCGAGCAGCGTCGGGAGCTGATGCGGGCCGACGACGTGCAGGAAGCCGTCGCCGAGATGCGCCAGCAGGTGGTCGACGACCTGATCAAGCGCTGCATCCCCAAGGAGGCCTACGCAGAGCAGTGGGATATCGGCCTGCTGCACGAAGAGTGTCTTCGTTTGTTCGGCCTGGACCTGCCTGTGCACGACTGGGCTGCCGAAGAAGGCATCGCGGACCAGGAGATCCGTGAGCGCCTGAGCCGCACGGTCGACGAAAAGATGGCGGCCAAAACCGCCAATATCGGACCTGAGATCATGCGCACGGCCGAGAAGCACGTGCTGCTGACCGTGCTGGACAAGCAGTGGAAAGACCATCTGCTGTCGCTCGACCATCTGCGCCAGGCCGTCGGACTGCGGGCCTATGCCCAACGGGACCCCCTCAACGAGTACAAGCGGGAAGCCTTCGAGCTATTCGAGGAGATGCTGTCGCAAGTCCGCGAGGAGACCGTCTCCCTCCTGGCTCGTATCGAGATCCGCCCGCAGACCGCGATGGAGCAGCTCACACCGCAACGGCCCTCTGTCCCAATGACCGAGGGCCGCCAGGACCCGGCGTTGGCCGGTGCCGCGCCGGGCGCCGAAGCGGCGATGCAACCCGCCGGGGGAGGCGCCGCCGTCGCCGAAGCACCGCGGCCGCAGCAAGCCGCGGCACAGCCCAATCCGAACGATCCGGCGACCTGGGGCAAGGTACAGCGCAACGCCCCCTGCCCCTGCGGTTCGGGCAAGAAGTACAAGCACTGCCACGGCAGGGTTTCCTGAGCCGCCGCGAGAAGGCGACCAACACGGCGACTTCACAAAAAGTCATCCGACTCCGCCGCTTGCTCCTCCGAACCGACCGGGGGATGATGCAGTCGCTCGGGCCGTAGCGCCTGTAAAGACACACGGTTCTCCAAGACGGGGCAGCGAACCGCAAGGCATGTCGATCTGGGGTAAGATTATTGGGGCCGGCGCCGGGTTCGCGGTCGGCGGCCCCTTAGGCGCGTTGATCGGCGGGCTGGCCGGTCATGCCGTAGACGTGATGCGCGGTCAGACGGCAGACCAAGCCGCCGGCCAACCTCAAGTGGACGCGACCAAGTCCATCGCCTTCACCATGGGCGTGATCGTGCTGGGCGCCAAAATGGCCAAAGCCGATGGGCGGGTGACGCCCGCGGAGGTGGCAGCCTTCAAGGAAGTCTTCCGGGTGCCCTCCGACGAGATGAAGAACGTCGGACGCGTTTTCAATCGTGCACGCAAGGACTCGGGCGGCTTCGAACCCTATGCCCGGCAGCTCGGGGGCATGTTCCGCGACAATCCCGCGGTGCTGGAGGAGCTGCTCGACGGGCTGTTCCACATCGCTCGAGCCGACGGCCGCGTATCGGACGAGGAAGTCAACTATCTGGCGGCCGTCGCGCGCGAGTTCGGCTTCTCCGAAACGACCTGGCACCGCATCCGCGAAGCCAACATGGGGCCGGACCAAGGCGACCCCTACACGATCCTGGGCGTTGCGCACGATGCCCAGGACGACGAGGTAAAGGCCGCCTACCGGAAGCTGGTGCGCGAAAACCATCCGGACCGTCTGGTCGCCCAAGGCCTGCCCCCCGAGTTCATCGAGCTGGCCAATGAAAAGCTGGCCACCGTCAACCAGGCTTACGCGAAGATCAAGAAGGCCAGAGGCTTCTAAAGCGCGATTATCCTGGGGCGAAAGCGCTCTTGCCTATGATGAGCGCAGGACATCAGGAAACGACGTTCAGGTCGACCCGGCCCCTCCCGCTCGTTACGTGCAACGGCGCCATGCGGAATGCCGACTGGCCTAATGCCGGACGAGGTTGCTACTTCTGCCGACGATGGCCGCCTCCCCTCCGATGATCGCCTTGAAAAACGCCCGCCTAGGCTTTGGCGGGAAGCCGTTGTTCGAAGACCTCGACCTGACTCTGGCCCGCGGGGAACGCGCCGCCTTGGTCGGACGCAACGGCAGTGGAAAGTCGACCTTGCTGAAGGTCTTGGCGGGGCTGGTCGAGCTGGATCGGGGCGAGCGCAGTCTGCAGGCCGGCCTGCGCGTCGGCTATCTACCGCAAACCCCCGACCTACCGGCCGAACAAAGCATCGCCGACTATGTGGCCGACGGCCTGCCGCAGGACGATCCGGCCCGCCGCGCCTTGGCCGAGGCGGCGCTGGAGCGACTATCGCTGGACGGCACGGCGAGGCTGGGAACCCTGTCCGGTGGCGAGGGGCGCCGGGCAGCCTTGGCGCGCGCTTTGATCACGGAGCCCGATCTCCTGCTGCTGGACGAGCCGACCAACCACCTGGACCTGCCGACCATCACCTGGCTGGAGGGCGAACTGGCCCGGTTTCGTGGCGCCCTGTTGGTCATCAGCCATGACCGCACCTTCCTGGCCAAGCTATCCAACCGCACAGTCTGGCTGGACCGTGGCAAGGCGCACCGTCTGGACAAGGGCTTCGCGCACTTCGAAGCCTGGGCCGAAGAGGTACGCGAGGCGGAGGCCCGGGAACTGACTCGCCTGGGCAAGACCATCGAGCGTGAAGAGCATTGGCTGCACCGCGGCGTCACTGCCCGACGCAAACGCAACATGGGCCGCCTCGCACGCCTGAAAGACCTTCGCGCAAGCCGCGCAAGCCTGCTGAAGGCACAGCCGGGACAGGTGGAGATGACGGCTGCCCAGGCCGGCAGCAGCGGCAAGCTTGTGATAGAGGCCGAGCACCTCAGTAAGAGCTATCCACAGCTGGACGGTCCCGAGCGCCACCCGGATAGCGGCCGCACGATCCTGCGCGACTTCTCCACCCGCATCCTGCGCGGCGACCGGGTCGGCGTCGTCGGGCGGAACGGCGCCGGCAAGACCACACTGATCAATCTCTTGCTTGGGCGCCTGGAGCCGGATGACGGCCGTCTACGCCACGGCACCAACCTGGAGATCGCCGTCTTCGACCAGCGCCGGGAAAGCCTGGATCCAGCGAAGACACTCTGGCAAACGCTGGCGCCGGACGGTGGCGACTCCCTCATGGTGGGCGAACGACAACGCCACGTGGTCGCCTACCTGCGCGACTTTCTGTTCGAGGAGAGCCAAGCCAAACAGCCGGTCAAAGCCCTGTCCGGCGGCGAGGCCAACCGCCTGCTGCTGGCGCGACTTCTGGCCCGCCCTTCCAACCTGCTGGTGCTCGACGAGCCGACCAACGATCTGGACATGGATACGCTGGATCTGCTGGAGGAGGTCCTGAGCGACTATCAAGGCACGCTTCTGCTGGTCAGCCACGACCGCGATTTCCTGGACCGGCTTTGTACCTCGGTGATCCTGATGGATGGCGCCGGTGGCGCCCGCGAATATCCGGGAGGCTTCAGCGACGCCGTCCGCCAGGCCGGCGGCCTCCCGGACGCTCACAAGAATTCTCAGGCCTCCACAAAAGCTCTCAAAGCGAAGCCGACCGCCAAAGCGAAGGCTAGCTCCGGCGGCAAACTCTCCTACAAGGAGCAGCGCGAGCTCGACGGACTTCCAGAGCGTATCGCCGCACTCGAGGCGGAGATCGGCCAGCTGCAGACCAAACTGGCCGACACGTCGCTCTACAGTCGCGACCCCGAAGGTTTCCGCCAAGCCAGCGAGGCCTTGGCAGCGACGACGGATCGCTTGACGGTCGCCGAAGAGCGCTGGCTGGAACTGGAGCACAAACGCGAAGAGCTGGCGGCGGGCACCGGATGATCCGTTTCGCCATCGCGCCACGCGACGCGGCCATCTTCGTCGTCGTCATGGCTATTTGGGGGTTCAACTTCGCGGTCTCGAAGACGGCGTTGCAGACCTTTCCGCCGATCTTCATGACAACGCTGCGCTTTGCCCTGGTGGCAGCCATACTGCTGCCCTTCGTCGCGAGACCGAAGGGTAAGTTCTTCGACGTCTTCCTGGTTTCGGTGACCCTGGGCTTCTTGCACTTCTCGCTGATGTTCACCGGCCTGAGCGGTATCGACGCCTCCACGGCCGCCATTGCGATCCAACTGCAGGTCCCCTTCGCGGCCCTGCTGGCCGCATTCGTTTTCGGCGACACCTTGGGCTGGCGGCGGGCCTTGGGCATGGCGACTGCCTTCGCCGGCGTGGCAGTGATCGCCGGCGAACCCCAGATGGCCGGAAGCTATCTGTCTCTCGGCCTGGTGGTTACGGCGGCTATGATCTTCGCGATCTCCAACATCCAGGTGAAGAAACTGCACAGCCTTGACGGCTGGACCATCGCCGGCTGGATGAGCCTCTTCGCAGTGCCACAGCTTTTCGTCGCCTCGCTCCTGCTGGAGGACGGGCAGATGGAGGCCTTACGAACGGCAGACTGGCTGGCCTGGGGCTGCGTCGTCTACAACGCCGTGGTGGCGATGATCATCGGCTACGGGCTGTGGTATAGCCTGCTGCGCCGCTACGAGGTGAACACGGCCATGCCTTTCACCCTGCTGGTTCCCCTGTTCGGCGTGCTGGCCGGAGTGTTGGTCTTGGGCGATACGCTGCACCTCAGCTTGATCCTGGGCGGCCTGCTGACGGTCGTCGGCGTCGGTATCATCATCTTGCGCCGCCCCAAGGTCGTTGCTCCGGAGGCGGATCGGGTCTGATGGTTGCACTGATCGACCGGCCCTCCCCCAATCACAACGGTCGTCCGGAGCAGGGCGGCGAACCACGTTCGCCGGATCTGCTATTGCTACATTACACAGGCATGCGGACGGGCGAAGCCGCCTTGGAACGGCTGTGCGATCCAGCCGCCAAGGTCTCGGCCCACTACCTGATCGAGGAGGACGGCCGCGTTTTCCGCCTGGTGCCGGATCACCGCCGTGCCTGGCACGCCGGGGTCGCGGTCTGGGCCGGCGAGAGCGATGTCAACGGCATCTCGCTGGGCATCGAACTGGTCAATCCCGGCCACGAGTTCGGCTACCGCCTCTTCCCGGAGGCTCAGATGGCGGCCTTGATCGAATTGCTTCATGTCCTCAAGACGAAGTATCGCATCGATCCCGCCCGCGTGATCGGCCACTCCGACGTGGCACCGCTGCGCAAGACCGATCCGGGGGAGCTCTTCGACTGGCGCCGGCTGGCCGCCGAAGGCCTGGCGCTGCCGACTCCGACGGCACAGCCCGTCACACCTGACGCCGCCGCAGCGCAGGAGCGTCTTGCCAGGCTGGGCTACGGCTTTCTAAGCGAAGACCTCGGTGCCGTGATCGCAGCTTTCCAACGGCGCTTTCGCCCGTCTGGAGTTACCGGCAGGCTCGACGCTGAGACAGCTGGGCTCCTCGCTGCTTTGACCGCCAGCTGACGGCACTCCCTGCTGCATCGCAACATGCTTATATGCTGATTTGCCGCGCCGCGTGGCTTAGATTAGCGCGGATTCGGCGTAGATAGGGACGGCGCGAAGCGGTGAGCGAGCACCTGACTCTGGACGGCATGATGCGCGAGGCGCGCGCATTGGCAGACCCCACACGCCTGCGTATCGCAAGCCTGCTCGCTCGCGCGCAGCTCAACGTCACCGAGCTCTGTTCCATCGTCGGGCAATCGCAGCCCGGCGTGTCCCGTCATCTCAAGATCCTGGTGGAAGCTGGTTTGATCAGCCGTCAGCGCGAAGGAAACTGGGCGCTCTATCATCTGCCGCCACAGCAGCTTCGGCGCACCTTGGCAGGCGACTTGATCGCCCGGCTCGATCCTGCCGACACGCAAATCGCGCTCGACCTGTCCCGCCTGGCCGCAGTGCAGCGCGAGCGGGCAGCCCAAGCCCAGGCTTACTTCCGCCGGGCCGCCGGCGAGTGGGACTCCATTCGCAGGCTCTACATCGACGAAGCGAAGGTCGAGGCGGCCTTGCAACGCCAACTCCCGGCCGGACCGCTCGGGGAGATCGTCGACATCGGCACAGGTACCGGCCGTATTCTGGCTCTGCTAAGCGGACGCGCCGACCGTGGGATCGGTATCGACACCAGCCGCGAGATGCTGGCCGTGGCGCGCGCCAACCTGGAACGCCAGGGCCTTCGCAATGCCGAGGTCCGACACGGCGACATGACTCAGTTGCCGTTGCCAAGCAGCAGCTTCGATCTCGCAACGCTTCACATGGTGCTGCACTACGCCGCCGATCCGGCGAAGGCCATCGCCGAAGCCGCACGGGTGTTACGCCCCGGTGGGCGTTTGGTGATCGTCGACTTCGCGCCGCATAAGGAAGAACGCTTGCGCGCCGAACACGCTCATCGTTGGCTGGGCTTCGCGGAAGATGCCGTCACCGAGTGGCTCGGAGAAGCCGGCCTCGGAAAAACAACCAGCGAACATTTGCCGGCGGATCCGCTTACGGTGATCGTCTGCCTAGCAACCAAAGATGGCGTTGCCCTGGCCCAGGCCTCCTGACCTTTACCCGGTACTGTTAATCACCGAGGTCTGCCGCAGGCATTCCAGATGTCAGCTTGCGGCACGCAGATCGCTAGGATCGCCCGCCCACCAACGAACGAGGTGGATCGCCTCCTCGGCAGCAAGATCGGGGTGCGCCCGCAGTAGGGCGTCCGTCATACGGCGTTGCCGCGTGCGTACATCCGGCGCGTTGGCGAGGCGTACATCCAGCTCGCCCAACTCGGCCGCGTATTCGGTCATGCGTACCATCGGCCCATTCCCATTTCAGGCTCCGTATCCTGCCCCCAAAGCACCGGACCAGAGCGTCGTGGCTACTCAGTATCCTATGAAAGCACCATGGCTTACCAATGGAAACCGTTCTCTACCCCTTAAGCCGCAGGAACGGTCTTGGGAACTAACATTTTTGAGGTATTGGTCTGCGCCTAGGGCAAGCCGCTGATTCCGCGTGAAGAATCTCGCCTGTAAACGCCGCGATTGTGGCTCTGGCAAACGTCCCGGCACCCGTGAACCGAGTAAAGCCTAGCTGTCCGATAAAGGAAAAAGGGGAAAACGGGCCATCGAACCGAGACGACTCTGAGACCGGATTCGTGACCGGGGACGTCCGCTCGTCGTTCAGCGGCCGTCCTCTCCTCCAGTCTCGCCCGGCGATCCAACCGGAAGCCTCACAACCGGGCCAAGCTCCGTTGCCGACTATGTGAATCCGCTTTACATGAAAGTGGGACGCCCAGGATCGGAGTCGGGAGAGCGCATGGCGCGACGAGGGTATCATCACGGCAATCTACGTGAAGCGCTGGTTCAAGCGGCGCTCGACCTCATCGCGTCCAAGGGGCCCGGCGGCTTCACCTTTGCCGAAGCGGCGCGCTCCGCCGGGGTCAGTCCGGCCGCGCCTTACCGCCACTTCCGTGACCGCGATGCGCTACTCGCCGACGTCGCCCGTCAGGGATTCGAACGCTTCGAAGCTTTTCTCTCCACAGCCTGGAACGACGGGCGTCCGAATGTGGACACCGCCTTCAGCAATCTGGGCAAGGCCTACCTCGCCTTCGCCCGCACCGAACCCGCCTACTACTCCGCAATGTTCGAGGCCGGTATCCAGGTTGCCGACCATCCTGAACTGCGTCAGGCCTCCGACCGCGCCTTTGCCATCGTCCGCACGGCGTCCGAAGCGCTTTGCGCCAGCCTGCCGAGGGAAAGCCGGCCCCCCGCCTTGATGATGGCCCTGCATATCTGGGCAATGTCGCACGGGATCGCCTCGCTTTTCGCCCGTGGCGACGCTAGCCGCCGAACCCTGCCGATGAGTCCGGAGGACCTGCTCGAGGCGGCCATGTTGATCTACCGGCAAGGCCTCGGGCTCGACGGCGGCCTGCGCTGAAGGTCGCGATCTCTCCAGACACCCGCCCCCTGGCCGGATCATCATCTTTCGAGGGCGATCGGGGCAGGGCTAGAAGCCTATAAAACAAGGCTTAATACGAAACCCAAACACAATGTCTTGACACGGTCGCAAGCCTGTCCAATCTATGTGAATGTCAATAACATTAACATTGCCTGGAGCGTGCGGCATGGATATCGCAACGAAGCTCGACAGCTTCGGGAAACCCGCTTGGATCGCTGTGATGGTCCTGGGCTTCATTTTGTTCTGGCCGATCGGATTGGCCATTTTGGGATACATGATCTGGAGTGGACGCATGGGTTGCTGGAAGCGAAACGGATTTGGTGAGTTCGGTAAGGCGCGTGGTCGCTGGTACGGCCTGGACAGCCGAAAGAGCTCGAGCGGGAACTCGGCCTTCGACGAGTATCGTGAAGAGACGCTGAAGCGCCTCGAGGACGAACAGCAGGAGTTCCACAGTTTCCTGGAACGCCTGCGCCAGGCACGCGACAAGGCGGAGTTCGACCAGTTCATGGCCGACCGCCGCGGCCGCAGCAAGCCGTCCGACGACGCGCAACCGCAGGAAGGCTGACGGCAACCCGTCCGAAGCCTAACGGCGCAAAACGAGCAAGGGGCCGGACGTCACGGACGCCCGGCCCCCAGTCTTTATCGCAGTCTTCGTTGCAACAGCCGAACCAAGCTACCGCAGACATCAAAGCAACACGACGACACTACTGCGCAGTGGCATCCTGCCAGGACTTCACCAGCTCGTCGTAACTGACGGTGATCGGCTCGGGATCCTCGTTATCGAGCAGCGGCTTCGGTGCACCCGCTTCAGCGAACCACTCCTCAGGGTCGCGCGGCTCGTTCATAAGCGGGCCGATATCGCCGAGCACACCAGATCGCTCCAGCCTCTCCAGGACCCGTTCCTGCTCGGCGCACAGCCGATCCATGGCCTCCTGTGCCGTAGCAGCGCCCGAAGAAGCGTCACCGATCGACTGCCACCAGAGCTGCGCCAAACGCGGATAGTCCGGCACGTTGGTCCCGGTCGGGGTCCACTGCACCCGCGCCGGCGAGCGGTAGAACTCGATCAGGCCGCCGAGCCGCGGAGCCCGCTCGGTGAAGCTTTCATGCCGGATGGTCGACTCCCGCACGAAGGTCAGGCCGACATGCGACTTCTTCACATCGACGGTCTTGGAGGCGATGAACTGTGCGTAGAGCCAGGCAGCCTTGGCCCGATCGTCCGGAGTCGACTGCAGCAGGGTGATGGAACCGGCATCCTGATAGCCCAGCTTCATGCCGTCTTCCCAGTAGGCACCGCGCGGCGAGGGAGCCATGCGCCACCTCGGCGTGCCGTCCTCGTTCACCACCGGCAGGCCGTCGGCGACCATGTCGGCCGTGAAGGCGGTGTACCAGAAGATCTGCTGGGCGACGTTGCCCTGGGCCGGCACCGGACCGGCCTCGGAGAAGGTCATGCCAGCCGCCTCGGGCGGTGCGAAGTTGCGCAGCCACTCGACATACTTCTGCACCGAATAGACCGCCGCCGGACCGTTGGTCGCGCCGCCGCGTTCGACGCAGGAGCCAACCGGTCGCGATTGCTCGTCAACCCGGATCCCCCACTCATCGACCGGCAGACCGTTGGGAATGCCGGTGTCACCGGCTCCGGCCATCGAGAGCCAGGCATCGGTGAAACGCCAGCCGAGAGACGGGTCGCGACGGCCGTAGTCCATGTGGCCGAACACGTTCTGCCCCTCGATCTCGCGACCGGTGAAGAACTCGGCAATGTCCTCATAGGCCGACCAGTTGACCGGCACGCCCAGTTCGTAGCCGTACTGCTCACGGAAGTCGGCCATGATCTCCGGATCGGTGAACCAGTCGTAACGGAACCAGTAGAGGTTCGCGAACTGCTGGATCGGCAACTGATAGATCTTGCCATCAGGAGCCGTGGTGAAGCTGATCCCGACGAAGTCCTCGATATCGAGGTTCGGGTTCGTCACCTCGGCACCTTCGTTCGCCATCCAGTCGGTCAGGTTTCGGACCTGCTGATAGCGCCAGTGCGTCCCGATCAAGTCGGAATCGTTGACATACATGTCGTAGATGTTCTCGCCGGTCTGCATCTGCGTCTGCAGCCGCTCGATCACGTCACCCTCGCCGATCAGATCATGCGTCACCCGGATCCCGGTGATGGCGCTGAAGGCCGGGGCCAGCACTTCCGCCTCGTACTTGTGCGTGGTGATTGTCTCGGACACCACACTGATTTGCATGCCGCTGAAGGGCGCCGCAGCATCGATGAACCACTGCATCTCGGCTTCCTGCTCCGCCCGCGACAGGGTGGAGAGATCGCCAATCTCGGCATCGAGGAAGGCCTGTGCCGCCTCCATGTCGGCGTGACCGGGCGTGGCCAGCGCCATCAGCGCCGCCGTGGCGACCGCTGTCGTCAGATGTCGTCTCATCAGTACTCCTCCCAAGTTGAACGCTTCTTTGCATCCCGTCCGCAAACTGCGCAGCAGCGGCGGGCTTTCGGACCCGATCAAGCGAGACGGAAAACGGCCACCGCGTAGATCAGACAAACAACCAGGGCACCCCAGACCGGCGGACCGAACAGCCCAAGCCAGGCCAGACAGATGAAGGCAGAGCCAAGCAGACTGATGAAGAGTCGATCGCCGCGCGTGGTCTCGAACCCCAGGATACCGATGCGTGGGCCGCCTCCGGGCCGCACGTACTCCCAAGCCCCCATGGCGAGCAACAGCAGAGCAATCGTCACGAAGAAAATCGCCGTCGGCCAGGTCCAGGCCATCCAGGAGAGATCCATGCTGCGACTCCCTCTGTTCCGCCTAGACGCGCCCGAGGGCGAAGCCTTTGGCGATGTAGTTGCGGACGAAGTAGATCACGAGCGCACCGGGCACGATTGTCAGGATGCCGGCGGCCGCGAGCACGCCCCAATCCATGCCGGCCGCACTGACCGTTCGGGTCATGGTCGCGGCGATCGGCTTGGCGTCGACCGAGGTCAGGGTGCGGCTCAGCAACAGCTCGACCCAGGAGAACATGAAGCAGAAGAAGGCAGCGACACCGATGCCGCTGGCGATCAACGGCATGAAGATCTTCACGAAGAATTTCGGGAATGAGTAGCCGTCGATATAGGCCGTCTCGTCGATCTCCTTCGGCACGCTGGACATGAAGCCTTCGAGAATCCAGACCGCAAGCGGCACGTTGAAGAGACAGTGCGCCAGCGCCACCGCAATGTGGGTGTCGAACAGGCCGACCGAGGAATAGAGCTGGAAGAACGGCAGAGCGAAGACCGCCGGCGGCGCCATGCGGTTGGTCAGCAACCAGAAGAAAAGGTGCTTGTCGCCGAGGAAGCGATAGCGGGAGAAGGCGTAGGCCGCCGGCAGCGCGACCGCCACCGAGATCACCGTGTTCATCACCACGTAGGTGATGGAGTTGATGTAGCCCGTGTACCAGGCCGGGTTGGTGAAGATCTCCCTGTAGTTCGCGAGCGTCGGCTCCTGCGGCCACAGACTGAAGGTCGAAATGATCTCCTCGTTCGTCTGGAGCGACATGTTGAGCAGCCAGTAGATCGGCAGCATCAGGAAGACGATGTAGAGGGTCGGAACCAGCCACTTCAGGCGCAGGCCGGAGTGCCCGGTCGCGGCGCGAACGGCAAGCGTTCCGGAGGAGGCTCTTGAGGCAGGCGCAGTTGTCTCGGCCACGGCTCTAGCGCTCCCGCCCGACATTGGTCATGACCGTGTAGAACACGTAGCTGACAGCCAGAATGATCAGGAAGTAGATGATCGACATGGCTGCCGCCGGCCCCAGGTCGAACTGTCCGATCGCCATCTTCACCAGGTCGATGGACAGGAAGCTGGTCGCACTGCCCGGTCCGCCGCCGGTCACCACGAAGGGCTCGGTGTAGATCATGAAGCTGTCCATGAAGCGCAGCAGTACCGCGATCAGTAGCACCCGATGCATTTTCGGCAGTTGGATGTAGCGGAACACCGCCCAGCGCGACGCGCCGTCGATCTTGGCCGCCTGATAGTAGGCCTCGGGGATCGAGACCAGGCCGGCATAGCAGAGCAGCACGACCAGACTGGTCCAGTGCCAGACATCCATCACCACCACGGTGATCCAGGCGTCGAGCGGATCCTGGGTGTAGTTGTAGTCGATGCCGAGATTGAACAGGGTGTGGCCGAGCAAGCCGATGTCGACACGCCCGAAGATCTGCCAGATCGTGCCGACCACGTTCCAGGGAATCAGCAGCGGTAGCGCCATCAGCACCAGACAGACCGGCACGCCCCACCCCTTGCGCGGCATCGCCAGCGCGACGGCAACGCCCAGGGGGATCTGGATCGAGAGGATGATGCCGGTGAACAGGAACTGCCGCCAGAGCGCAGCATGGAAGCGCTCCGACTCCAGCACTTGCACGTACCACTCCAGCCCGGCCCAGAAGAAGACGTTGTTCCCGAAGGTGTCCTGGACCGAGTAGTTGACTACGGTCATCAGCGGGATGACGGCTGAGAAGGCCACCAGCACCAGCACGGGCAGGACGAACAGCCAGGCTTTGTTGTTCTGAGTCTTATCCACGGCGCCGACTAAACCTCCCCTTCGACGCGGTGACCGTCCGCGTAGACATTGACCCGTTGTGGATCGAAGACGATGTGCAGTCCGTCGGTTGGAATCTCCTCCTGCTCGCCGCACATCACAGCGACCTCGCGGTTGGCCAAGCGGGCGCGGGCGATTCGATAGCGGCCGATGTCCTCGACAGACTGCAGCGCGGCCGGAACGCCTCCTGCCTCGCCGCCCCGCGCGATCCGCAGGAACTCGGGACGAATACCGATTTCTAGCTTGGCTGTGCCGGACGGCAGACTGCGGTAGCTCTGCGGCAGCGCGATCTCGTGACCGCCGATCCTGGCCCGGTCGCCCTCCACCGTCGCCGGCAGAATGTTCATGCCCGGCGAGCCAATGAAGTAGCCGACGAAGGTGTGAGCCGGTCGCTCGAACAGCTCCTCAGGGGTACCGACCTGCACCACCTCCCCTTCGTACATCACCACCACCTTGTCCGCGAAGGTCAGCGCCTCGGTCTGGTCGTGAGTCACATAGATCATGGTGAAGTCGAATCGGCGGTGCAGATGCTTCAATTGAGACCGCAGCAGCCACTTCAGATGCGGGTCGATCACCGTCAGCGGCTCGTCGAACAGGATCGCCGCCGTGTCCGCACGCACCAAGCCACGACCCAGCGAGATCTTCTGCTTCGCATCGGCGGTCAGGCCGCGGGCCTTGCGGGTCAGCGAGTCGCTGAGCTCCAGCATCTCCGCGATCTCACGTACCCGCGCATCGATCTCGGCCTTTGGAAGGTTCCGATTCTTCAGCGGAAACGCCAGATTCTCGTAAACCGTCATGGTGTCGTAGATGACGGGAAACTGGAAAACCTGAGCGATATTGCGCTGTTGGGTCGGCAGCGCCGTGACGTCTTCGCCGTCGAAGAGAATGCGCCCCTCGGTCGGCGTGATCAGACCGGAAATGATATTGAGTAACGTGGTTTTGCCGCACCCCGACGGGCCAAGCAGCGCATAGGCACCGCCGTCCTGCCACACATGATCGAGATGCTTGAGCGCGAAGTCCTGCTCGCTTTTCGGGTTCGGCTTATAAGCATGGGCCAATCCCTGCAGGTCGATGCGTGCCATCTCCGCCCCCCGCCTCAGGCCGCCTGAGCGCGGGTCGGTGCGACGACCAAGCGCTCGTTGAGATCGAAAACGAACACGCGCGCCGGATCGATCCAGACCTGGATCTCGCTGTCCACCGGCAGTTCGTGCACGCCGTGCCAGATCGCAACCCAGCGTTCCGCACCGAAGTCGACGTGGACGAAACTCTCCGAACCGGTAATCTCCGACACGGCAACGGTCGCGCTCACGGCTACGGCGGCCGCATGCGGGGCTTCGACGTGCAGGTGATGCGGGCGAAACCCCAGCTTGTAGGCACCGTCCGGCAACTCGGCCAGGCCCTGAGCTGCGACGAAGTCCAACTGACCGTCGGGCGAGCGTACCCGACCGTCGCGCTTGTCCACCTGCACGACGTTCAGTGGCGGATCTGAAAAGGTCCGGGCCGTGATCAGATCGTTCGGGCGGCGGTAGACGTCGGCTGTCGGCCCGAACTGGCTGACACGGCCTTCATGTAAGGCGGCAGTCTTGCCGCCCAGCAGCAAGGCCTCGCTGGGTTCCGTCGTGGCATAAACGAAAATCGCGCCCGACTCCTGGAAGATACGCGGCAGCTCGGCGCGCAGTTCCTCGCGCAGCTTGTAATCCAGGTTGGCCAGGGGCTCGTCGAGCAGAACCAGCTCGGCCCCCTTCACCAGAGCCCGCGCGATGGCCGTTCGCTGCTGCTGACCGCCGGAAAGTTCCAGTGGCGTGCGTTCCAGCATTGGCGTCAGGCGCAGCAGTTCGGCAGCCTTGCGCACTTCCTGCTCGATTGTCGACTTGTCCACCCCAGCGACTTTCAAAGGCGAAGCGATGTTCTCGTAGACGCTCAGGGTCGGGTAGTTGATGAACTGCTGGTAGACCATGGCCACGTTACGGCGGCGCACCGGTACGCCAGTCAGGTCGCGTCCCTCTATGACCAACTTGCCGCTGGTCGGCTTGTCGAGTCCGGCCATGAGACGCATCAGACTTGTCTTGCCGGACAGCGTCGGCCCGAGCAGAACGTTGATGCTCCCGCGCTCCAGACGCAGCGACACGTCGGTGATGTGCGGCTGACCGCCGACGACCTTGCTGACCTCGATCAGTTCCAGCGCCATCGTCCCGCCCTCTAGCCCGCGGCCTGCAGGCTTTGGTTCAGGTGCGTCGCCCGTTCGACCATCCAATCGTCGAGCGCCGCGATCTCCTCGGCTGTCATGCGCAAACCCAGCTTGCTGCGCCGCCACACCACATCGGCGGCCCGGCGCGCCCACTCGGCGCGCATCAGGTAGTCCACCTCAACCTCCGTCAAGTCGGCGCCGAAGACCTGCCCAAGCTCCTCGGCCGACTTCGCTTGACCCAGGAGCTGCCAGCAACGGGTTCCATAGGCGCGCAGAAGTCGGCGTGCCGTGGCCGGCTGGAGAAAAGCGTAATCCTCCATCAGCCGCGCGACCAGTGACTCGAAACCTTCCACGGGAAAATCGCCGCCCGGCAAGGTGGTTCCGGCCGTCCAGGGCTTTCCCTTGACCGGCAAAGCCTCCTGCAACTTGGTCAGCGCCGCTTCGGCAAGGCGTCGATAGGTCGTGATCTTGCCACCGAAGACATTGAGCAACGCCGGGGCCGAAGTCTCTTCCGAACCGCGCTCCAGGGTCAGCACATAGTCGCGGGTCGCCTCCTGCGCCTTGGAGGCACCGTCGTCGTAAAGCGGTCGCACGCCGGAGTAGGTCCAGACGACTTGGTCCGGCATCACAGGCTTGGCCAGGTACTCGCTAACCGCGGTACAAAGATACCGCACTTCTTCATCGCTGATCGCGACGTCACCGGGGTCGCCGTCCCAGTCGCGATCGGTCGTTCCGATCAGGGTGAAGTCGGTCTCGTAGGGAATGGCGAAGACGATGCGGCCGTCGGCATTCTGGAAGATGTAGGCCTTGTCGTGGTCGAACAGCCGCGGCACGACAATGTGGCTGCCCTGCACCAGACGCACGCGACGTGGCGCGTTCGAACCGAGCGTCGCGGCCAACACCTTGTCCACCCAAGGACCGGCTGCGTTGATCAACAGCCGGGCCGCCACGGTTTCGCGCTCGCCGTCGCGCCCCTGCAGCACCACGCGCCAGAGTTCGCCATCACGCCGCGCTTCCGCGCAGCGGCTGCCGACCCGGATCTCGGCGCCGCGTTCGGCTGCATCCATGGCGTTTAGAACCACCAAACGCGAGTCCTCGACCCAGCAGTCCGAATACTCGAAACCTTTGTGGAAGGCGTCCGCCAGCGGTAACCCCTCGGGATCGCGGCGCAGGTTTCGCACCTGTGTCGGCGGCAGCAGCTTACGCCCGCCCAAATGGTCGTAGAGGAACAGACCGAGCCGCAGCAGCCAGGCCGGACGCAGGCCCTTGTGATGCGGCAGCACGAAGCGCAGCGGCCAAATGATGTGCGGCGCCATGCGCAGGAGAACTTCACGCTCGATGAGCGATTCCCGTACCAGCCGAAACTCGTAGTGCTCGAGATAGCGCAGGCCGCCGTGCACCAGCTTCGTCGAAGCCGCCGAGGTGCCGCCGCCGAGATCGTTCTGCTCGCATAGCAAGACGGAATAGCCACGCCCAGCGGCGTCGCGAGCAATACCGCAACCGTTTACACCGCCGCCGACGACAAGGATATCGTAGGTGTTCACGCGTCCGCTCCCCGGCGCATGGCCCTCGCACGCGCTGTCGTTTCCAGGCTGCAGCGGGTTTCGTTTCATGCACCAATGTAAGCGTACGCTTTCGGAAAACGAAAATCAATCGAGCAGATAACCTTCGATTTCAGCCGATACGAAAGTAATTTCGCAAGTGCGGGGTGGGAAAACCGCTAAAGTGCGGCGGAAGCCTCGGCCTCGACCAGAACCACCTCGGCTTCGGCGAGGCGGTCGCGCATCGCCGGGTCCGGCAGGCGATCGGTCACGAACACATCGATGGCCGAGATCGGCGCGATACGCACCGGCGCCGTCCGCTCGAACTTGCTGGCGTCCGCGACCAGAATGACCTTGCGTGCATTCTCCATGATGGTGCGCGCGACGCTGACCTCGCGGTAGTCGTAGTCCATCAGGTCGCCGTTCGCCTCGATCGCGGAGGCACCAATCACCGCGTAGTCGACCTTGAAGCGGCGGATGAACTCGACCGCCGCATCGCCGACGATACCGCCGTCGGAATGACGCACGACACCCGAAGCGATGATCACCTGATGCTTGGGATGGCTGCGCAGGATGTTGGCCACGTTGATGTTGTTGGTGATGGCCAGGATGCCGACATGGCTTCGCAAGGCCTTGGCCACTTCCTCGGTGGTCGTGCCGATGTTGATCAGGATCGAGGATTCGTCGGGAATCAAGCGGGCAGCCGCCTGACCGATCGCCTGCTTAGCGTCCTGGGCGATCAGGCGCCGCGCCTCGTAGCCGACGTTTTCGACCGTGGAACCGATGATGGCACCGCCGTGCACCCGGTCCAGCAGGCCGCGTTCGCAGAGATCGTTGAGATCCTTGCGAATCGTCTGGACCGAGACGCCGAACTGGGTCGACAGATCCTCGACGCCGACCCGCCCGCTCTGCTTGGCGATCTCCAGAATCTGGTTTTGTCGTTCGATCAGCATAAACCCTTGGGCAACATAAACTCTCGGGCAGGATTGGCGGCCGGGCAGGCCCGGCTGCAAACGAAACCCCTTCATGTTGGGGGCGGCAATAGCATAGGACGACGACAGGGATTGAAAACGAAAAAGGAAACCGCACCATGGAGCTGCCGTTTCGTAACGACCTCTTCGCCAATCGCCGGGCCCTGGTCACCGGTGCCGGCCGCGGCATCGGCCAGGCCGTGGCACGTGCCCTCCTGGCGTACGGCGCCAAGGTCCTAGCCCATAGCGGTATCGCGGAGCGTCGGGCGGAGGAGGTCTTTCCCGACCTGACGGCAGAAGAAGCCACACGGCTTACGCTTACCGCCCGCGATCTGACAGCAACCGAAAGCGCCGCCGACCTGATGGAAACGGCGGCCGAGACACTGGGCGGTCTCGATCTACTGGTCAACAACGCCGGAACGATGCTAGGCCGAAAACCGGCCGAGGAGATGACGGCAGCTCACTACGATGCCGTAACCGACCTCAATGCGCGGTCGGTGGTGCTGCTGTCTGCGGCTGCCATCCCGCTGCTGCGCAAATCGGCCAACGCGGCCATCGTCAACACCGTTTCGATTTCAGCGCGGACGGGCGGCAGCCCGGGTTCATCCGTCTACTCGGCAGCCAAGGCTTTTGTCGCCACCCATACCCGAGCGCTGGCACGCGAACTGGCCGACGACGGTATTCGCGTTAACGCCGTTTCCCCCGGGACGATCATGACCGACTTTCACCGCCGCTACTCCAGCCCGGAGAAGCTAGAGGCCACCGCTGCAGCGATTCCCCTGCAACGACTTGGCAGTGCCGACGACTGTGTCGGCGCCTACCTCTTTCTCGCGGCGCCGGAATTGTCCGGCTATGTCACGGGTCAGGTGATCGAAGTCAACGGCGGGCAGTTGATGGCATAGAAAGGACGGAGCGTCGCTCTCAGCCGTCAGGCTGCGACACGATCGCGTCCGGCATCCTTTGCCTGATAAAGCGCGGCATCGGCGCGATTGAGCAGGGAGTCGATGGCAAGATCGCCCGGCTGCAGCGTTGCCGCACCGACACTGGTGGTCACCTTGATCGCAGGTCCGCCATCCTGGGTGACCGGCGTGTCGGCGATCACGGCACGCAGCCGTTCGCCAAGGTTGAGCGCCCCCTCCAGTCCCGTTTCCGGCATCAGCACCACGAACTCTTCGCCTCCAAGTCGAGCGAAGACATCGACCGAATCACGCACGGTCTTGGAGATCCGTCGGGCGACCTCGATCAGCACGCGGTCGCCAGCCTGATGGCCGTGAGCGTCGTTGATTGCCTTGAAGTGATCGAGGTCCATCACCATCACCGACAGGGATTCGGAATAGCGGCGAGCACGCACCAGCTCGCTTCGCGCCCGCTCCATGAAAGTGCGGCGATTGGCGATACCCGTGAGCGGATCGGTCGTCGCCTGCCGAATCAGCTTCTTTTCCGCTTCCTTGCGCTGCTCGATCTCCGCCCGCATGCGGTTCAGCGCTTGCTCGCGATCTTCAGCGAGTTGCGCAATGGCCGCAGCTTGCTCCTGCAGACTGGTTGTCGCGGCAATCAGCTCGTCTCTTTGCCGCTCGACATACTGCTGCATCTCGACCATTTCGGTGATGTCGGAGAAGGTCACTGCTACGCCGTCGCCGCAGCGCACCGCACTGATGTCGAAGTGCTTATTCAGGCCATCGTGCGGATAATGCAGCCGGAAGGTCTCGGGCGTCCCCGTCGTTGCCACCCGAACGTAAGCTTCGAAAGCCCGACTCTCCGTCGCCCCCGGGAAGACATCGCACAGGCGGCGGTAGAGATAGTCTTCCGGCGATTTGCCAAGAATCTCGCTCGCCTTGGGATTGGACATCACGAAGATGAAGTCTTCGATCTCGCTTGAGAGATCGCGCAGGGCAGCGATGTAGAAAACGCCATCGAGAGAAGATTCGAGAATCGCGTCGATCAGATCGACGCGCGTGTGTTTAGGGCGGTTGTAGACGACCACCAACGGACGTCCCGAAGCATCGGTCACCGGCAGCATGAGACGCTCCCAAGTATGAACCTGAGCGGCATGTTCTGAAAAGTGACTCGTATACTGAGGCAAGCGGCGCTTCAAAACGGTTTGATAGGTCGAACGAAAAAAGCGGCCGAGCTCACCCTTGAATTCCGACACCATTCGGCCGGTCATGTCGAAACCGGACTTTTCCGCAATCCCGGCTCCGTAATGCAGATAGAGAAAATCGAGGTCCTTAGCCGTTTCATTCTCAGCCGCGTCACACGCTATCGGCTGGAGGATCATGAGGTGATCGGCAATTTCGGAAAGGCTGTTCAGATTAAAGTATTTGTAGTCCGGCAAGCCGTTTGCCGCACGGCTTTCCTCGACCCATCGGCGGTAGAGATTGAGAATTTCCTCAGTCTCCACACGTTGGGGAATGTCGCCTTCGGCCCGAGAGACGAGGAACACCGATAAGCGTTGAAAATCCTCTGCGTCGGCAGCCATAGACATTCTCTAGGTCGCGCTGCAATCACTGCAATACAACCTTGTATAATAGTCTATGTAAAGCTCCGGTAAACCAAGTGTTCGAACTTGTACAGATGGCGAGAAGACGAAAAGACTATCGTACCGGCGATCTGCGATGAGACACCCCGGCTCCCGAGAGAGACCCGACCATTTGGCCTACCGCTATTGGCTGGCGACGAGGCCGCTTCTTCCGTAGACGTCTGCGAGTCTGACGATGTCGTCTTCGCCGAGGTAGC